>CAVTQM010000071.1:0-31926 GCA_963736805.1 uncultured Chloroflexia bacterium | reverse complement strand
GTAAATGGACTTAGCTTTACGGAAGTTAAGAGGCCATTTTTATCAATAATATAGGTCTCAGGTACCCCGGTGGTGCGGTATGCCTGGGAAAACTGTACCCAGGTCTGGTCCATTAGGGTAGGTGATGTCAAACTTGTCGATATATTCCAGGGAGGCGGTTTCTGGCATCCGTCCAGGCAATCCCAAGAAACAGGACATCGCCGCGTGGCTGGTAATATCGCCAGACCGATTTAAGGTCAGCAGCTTCCTGTTCACAAGGCTTGCACCATGACGCCCAAAAATTTACCAATACCACCTTGCCCGCCATTTCCTCGGGCCCAATTTGCTGCCCATCGAAGGTAGTCAGGGTAAATGGGGGTACTTCTGACCCAATGCCACCGGACCTTGCTGCCTTTGGAGTAATGCAAGCGCAACCACCACAAGTAGGGCAAATAATGCGATCCAGGCAAGCATGCGCCCCCAGCGAATGGAACCCCTGGGAGCTTGTGTCTCAATAGGATTGGTGGTTATCTCATCCATGAATTTTCCTGATGATTATCGTTTCCGAATTTCTTCGAGGCGATGAAAATATATTCATCCTGGTCGGGATCTACAGCTTGAGTGACTTCGGAGTCATTGGGCTTTAGATTATCAGCTTGGACAGGGCGTTTCCAGGAACGGAAAGCTCGGAAAAGGATATACACACCTGCCAAAAATCGCGATCCGGTGGAACAAGATAAACTAGCCAATTGATACCTTTTGCAGGTGGAGTACCCAAGACGCGGTCTCCATACTATCTGCAGAACGAAATAATCCTTGATCTGCTGCTCAGTCCAGCCATCAGCCAATTTTTCACGGATTAACTCGTGCTGACTGGTACAGGCAGTCGTCGGGCAGACATCCAGGGGAATGTTCTCACATACCGGGCAATAAAGTTGCTTGGCGATCCGATTGACCTGGTCATCTGAAGGAGTAGGCTGCTGAGCTGAAACAGCCCCCACAAGCATTCCAGCGAATAACAGGGTGAGGATCAATGCAAGAAGGATTTTTGTAATCTTCATGACCAGCTATGCCTTGGTAGTCTCTGGAATTGCCCTTGAGGACATCACCATTTCCGGTTCCTTCGAAGGCCAGGCAGCGACGACAGAGCCCAGGATAAATACCATCGATCCAAACCATAACCACCAAACCAGTGGATTATGGTAAATTTTGAATGTGGCAGCAGAAGTGGATAAGGGCTGCCAGTCCACCAACAGCACGTAAAGGTCGTCTTCCGGAGTACTGCGCACTCCTGCAATGGTCATTGGCTGTTGAATTCATAGTAATAATCGCGGCGTGGATACAAATCGCCAATATACTTCCCATCTTTATAGACACTGACAACTGCTCGGGCAACATTGCGTCCATCCGCAGTATCGAAAACTGCTAAGGAATCAAATTTAACGGTATATTGCCCAAGGGTGATTTGACCACCTTGTGGAATGGTCCCCTGGGTCTCTTCCTGGAATAGCTCGATCCCGAGAATGCCAATCGCCATTAATATCATGCCCAGGTGAACGATATAACCGCCATATCGACGCCGGTTCTTTCCGATCATGTACCAGAAAGCTGCCAGCAGGTTTTCATTTCGGGCGTTATGACGTGCCCAGGCAGCTCGCCAAAATTCATAAAACGTTACGAAGACAACAAAGGCACACAGCCAAAAACCAAGTATTGCCGGCAGCGAACGAAATCCGAATGAATACCAGGCCGATAACCACCAGCAGGGAGGCGAGAGCGGGTTTCCACATGGCTCGACCGATGGTTTTTGCGGTTGAATACTGCCAGGATGATAACGGTGCAATCCCCATCAATAAAAGTAAACCGGCAAATGGAAGCCAAACGATGCCCTCATACCATTGCGGACCAACGGTTACCTTCTGCCCGGTGAAAATACCTGACAGGGAAGGAATTTTCTGACCAAGGATACCCAATGCTTCTGAAAGAACTGGAAATATGACACCCCAGAATATCACAATGAAGAGGCCAAAAAATAGCAGGTTGTTGAGCAGGAACAAGCCTTCACGAGAAAACCAGGAAGTCATCTCAACTTCCGACTTGAGTTCGTCCCAGCGGTAAATCACCAGGATCATTGAGGTGATAAAGGTTACCCCTATGAAGCCAAAGAACAATGGACCGATGGCACTCTGAGCAAAGGCATGCACGGAGGATAAAACTCCTGAACGGGTCAGAAAGGTTCCAAAAATCACCAGATCGTATGTCAGGATGATAAGGACCATGTTCCATTGTTTGAGCATGCCACGTTTTTCTTGGACAATTACTGAATGAAGGAAGGCTGTTCCAATCAACCAGGGCATGAAGGCTGAATTTTCTACAGGATCCCAGCCCCAATAGCCGCCCCATCCCAGCACATCATATGCCCAACGCATACCCAGGACCAGGCCCAGGGACAAGAAAACCCAGGCAACAATTGTCCAACGGCGAGTGAGGCGAATCCAACGGGCATCCGTGCGTCCGGTAACCAGGGCTGCCATAGCAAATGCATAAGGGATAACAAAGGCAACAAAACCCAAATAAAGCATAGGTGGATGAATGATCATCCCCGGATGGCGAAGAAGTGGATTCAATCCATTTCCATCCTGGGGAAAAAAGAGGGATGTTCCAGCAGGCTGGAACATGGCAGTAGTGATGCTGCCAGTGGGTGAATGCCAGAAGCTAATAAATGGGTTTTCTACGAAGATACTCAGAATCAGGAAGAAGGCTAAGGTGATTAAAGAGACCAGGATCACCCAGGGGAGAAATTCTCGGTCTCGATCCCATTTTCGCAGGGTGACGGCGGATGCAAATGCAGACATCAGCCAGGACCAAAATAACAGCGAACCAGCCTGTCCACCCCACAGGGAGGTTATCTTCAGGTAGAGGGGCATGCTATTGCTGGTTACTTCGGTCACATACTGAACCTCATAATGACCGTTGATGAGAAGGTATATCATGGATAAAGCTGTGATGGTCAGCAGAGGAAATGTGAGCAGCATGGCGTTGCGCGCAGAATTGACCAGGGCATAGGAGTTTCTACGTGCCCCTAAATATGCAGCTATAACACCATAGATTGAAACCAGGAAGGTGATGATAAGGGTGGCGTAACCTAGGTTTGCAACCATCTTAAAAACCTGATTTTACGGTGCTGCCTGGCTGGGAACTGCTTCTTCGTATTTGGTTGGGCATTTCAACAGCAGCTCATCGGCATAAAACACACCATCTTCACCAACATGACCTGTCATGATGGCCTGTGCTTCATCGCGCAATAAATCGGGCTTTGGACCAAAATAGACTGCTTGCATGCGTGTACGGGCAGGGTCGGTGACGGCATCGTGCAAAACAAAGGCTAAACCGCCCTGGGCTTCAATTTGTTTATTGTCTGCCGGGACATTGGCAATCGTAAAACTCAAAGCCAGGGTTTGTGGGTCATATTGAATAAAATCGCCGAGCACTGCACCTGAAATACGCACATTTTCGCCTACGATGGATTGGCCGCGTGATTTCAACTCATCAATCGTATAAAAATATTGAGCATTCGCTTTAGTGGATGAAATAACCAGGTATACGATCGCGACAACGATCAAAGCTCCACCAATGATAAACTTTAAACGACTCCCAGATCTGGGCTGCGTTTCTACTCCTTGTTCCATTAAGAACCTCTCCTTCGCTATGTTGGCGGAAAGTTACACCATAGTGAATTTTTACATGATTAGATTAATACAAGGTGAGATGTTCCCATTAATAGGGTGAGAATGAGAGTGGCAAACGGGACGATATTTTGTCCCGTTTAGGTCAGTTATGAGTGAGTGGGAATTATTTATTACGAATTTGAGCTCCGCAGGAGCGACAGAACATGGTCACCCGGTGAAGCCCGCTTACCGCATTGGGAACAATAAACCGAATCTTCGGTTGTGTTCACAGCAAGACCTGGTTTATTCGTGCTGGATTTTGAATGCCTGCGACGAGAACCCGAAGCGGGTCGCTGCTTGCCAGACTGCCAAAACCAGAGAACACCACCAATGATGAGCCCAGCTCCCAAAATTCCCAGTATCCAGGGCAACCAGGTAGTCAAATTAAAATCCTGAGGTGTGCTTTGTGGTATGGGAGCACTGGGCTCTAGAGGAGCAGTTTCTGCAGTCAGTGTATCCGTGGTTTTATTGTAGTCCATGGTGATGCTGATATTTTGTCCTGCGGGTATCGCACCGATATCCTGGGTATAATAGACCAAATTATCGGGACGTGTGGTTCCTGGGCCGAGGCTGGGCGAAATGCTCATATCCGTGGCACCTGCAGGTTGCTGGACTTCGATCAGGAATTGAGATACTGCGTAATCGCCTGGCCAGACATATTGATAATGCCGGGCATTACCATCCGTAGTTATTCCTGGATCGTAATATTCAATCCGAATATCTGGAGAGGTAGCTGTAAAGTTGATAGCCACCCAATCTCCTTCCGCCTTAAGGCTGTAACTGATATTATATAGCTTGCCGTCGGGCTGGCGATCTGCAACCGCTGATGGCTGACCAGCAGTGCTGGGAATCCGCACCGAGACCTCGGCTGGGTATGTTGTGGTGTCGGAAAGAGTCATGTTGTAAATGACTAATACACTGGGTTTATCGTATTCAGGCCAGATTTGGACCTGTAATGAACCTAATGTAAGCGGGGTTTGAGCATATACCCCGAGCGGAATAAGCTGCAAAACGATCAATAGTAAGGGGAGAGCCCATTTACGCATAGAAAAACCTCATTTTCAAATATTTTTATATATTACCATGCGATTTAAAATGGGGGAATGGAAAGAATATGAAAGCATTCTAAAAATGAGGTGAGTGGGGGAGCCTCTCTACCACCCATTGGTAATGGCGATCACTTTACAGCGATTGTCCTAAATGGCAGTTTGGTTGACAATCTTATTCAGAAAATTGTTATATAATAAATTGATACACCGAATATAAAATCGATGGCGGAGAGTTGGTGTGATGGCTTAACGAGATTGCATTCGATTAAGCCGCAGCGCTGTGTTGGAGGCTTATTTTCTGGGGATACATTGGTTTACACTTCAACACACTCTTGTTCTATAACCAACCATAAAAAACGCCAGATATCCTGGAATGGGAGGCTATCGTATGAGTAACGCATTTGTTGGCCAAATCCTGCGTGTGAACCTTAGCTCAGGAGAGCTCAGCACTGAGACATCTCAATCCGCAATGGGCGAGGCAAACCCTGGGAGGTGCCGGTTTAGCAACGCGCTATTTGTTTGAGCTCACCTCACTGGGTATTGATCCGTTGGGCGCCGAGAACGTGTTGATATTCATGACGGGAGCCCTGACCGGGACGCCATCTGCCAGTGCCAGCCGCTATTCTGTGGTTGCCAAATCACCGCAAACAAACCTATGGGGACAATCAAATTCAGGAGGCTTCTTTGGTCCGGCTTTAAAATGGAGTGGTTTCGATGGGGTGATCTTCGAGGGCGTCTCACCGGAACCAGTTTATTTGCTGATACTGGATGGAAAAGCTGAACTTCGGAACGCTACTCATATGTGGGGCATGACTGTGCCTGAATGTGATGACCGGTTGCAAGCAGAAATCGGACGCCCAGTGACTGTAGCCTGTATTGGGCCTGGCGGGGAGAACCTGGTGCGTTATGCCGGGATCATGAATAATAAAAACCGTGCAGCAGGTCGCACCGGGATGGGGGCAGTGATGGGCTCCAAGCGTTTGAAAGCGATTGCCTGCGGTGGAAACCGGCGCATCCCGCTCTATGACGCAGCTGCATTCAATCGAGTCACTCAGCGGCAGCGTGAGTTTATGGATGAGTCGATTCTAAAAATAGGTTTTGACACTTTTGGTACCAATATGATTGCTGATATGGTCAATGTGCGCGGTGGCTACCCTACGAATAATTGGCAGTTCGGAACATTTGAACAGATAGAAAACGTGAATGGCCAGGCGATGACAGATCAAGTTCTGGTTAAAGGTGTGCGCTGCTTTGCCTGCCCCGTGGCTTGTGGTCGAGGGACAGAAATCCGCCAGGGGAAGTGGAAGGGAGCGCATGGGGAGGGGCCGGAATATGAAACGGCTGATACATTGGGGGCGATGTGCGGGGTGGATGACCTGAATGCCATCACTATGGCGAATTACTTGTGTAATGAATATGGCTTGGATACCATCAGCACAGGTGCATCCATAGCATTTGCGATGGAGTGTTACCAAAAAGGTATTCTGAACCGCGATCAAACCGGGGGCATTGCTCTAAACTTTGGAGATGCTGACCTTTTGGTAGACCTGGTGGAGCGGATTGGAAGGCGGGAAGGTATTGGGGACTTGCTGGCAGAGGGGACTCTCCGTATGTCTGAGCGCCTGGGTGGTGGTAGTGAACACTTTGCGATGCATGTCAAGGGGCTGGAGTTGCCTGCATATGACCCGCGGGCAGCCAAGATCACCGGTTTGGGGTACGTCACTGCCAACCGTGGAGGAGATCATATGAACGGCTACATCCAAGGCCCTACTTTTATCGATATACCTTTTTTGATTGTGGACGACAGCACGATTCGGAATCCCCTCGTCGCTGATCCACAGGATGCCCGGGTGTTGATTGACATGGAAAACGCCTTGAGTGTGTTGGATGCTCTCGGGGGATGCAAATTCATGGGAGTGTTGATATCAGCGGGAGAGATTGTGGAACTGGTGCAGGCAGCCACTGGATGGGATTTTGACCTGGATGAGTTCCGCAAATGTGGGGACCGATTACAGACCATGGCTCGCGCGTATTGTGTCCGGGAGGGATTGCGACGTGAACAGGATATCCTACCTGAGCGGTTGATGAGCGATCCCCTGCCAGATGGCCCTGCCCAAGGTATGGTCCTTGACCGAGCATCCCTGGAAAAAATGAAGGATGCCTATTATGAGTTGCGTGGGTGGGATGTGGCCAGTGGTGTTCCAACACGCTCAAAGCTCCAAGAATTGGACCTGGATTATTTAATCCCACAACTTTGGGATAATTAATTCGGATAGAGAGCCACAATAAGGAGGTGGGGATGAATTACACAGACCGTCCCTGGCTAAAGAGTTATACGCTTGGTCCATATAAGCTAGAACACAGCCTGGCTCCATACCCGCAAAAACCCTTGTTCGAGATCTTAGATCGGATTGCACAAGAACACCCCAACCAGACAGCCATCCTATTCCAGGGAAGAGAACTGAAATACCACCAGCTGAAACGGCGCGTGGATAGCCTGGCAAATGCATTCATAGGCTTAGGTTTAGAGAAGGGTGAACGTGTGTGCCTGTTCCTCCCCAATTGTTCGGAATACGTTTTAGCCTATTGGGCTGTGCTCAAAGCTGGCGGTGTAGTGGTGCCAACCAGCATCCTGCGAACCGATGATGGATTATTCTACGAGGTGAGCAACTCCGGGAGTCGATTTATGGTTTGCAAGGAGGTCCATTTAGACCGGGCGATGGCTGTGCGCGAACGAAGCAATTTGGAAGGAATCCTGATTGCCTCCGATAATGGGTATGATGTGAAGCCGGTGCAATACTCACTACCCAAGGGTGTTTACGACATAGCAACCTTGATATCCACCAACGATTCCCCTCCGCCCAAGGTGGAAATTGACGCTCCCCATGACCTATGCGAACTGGCATTCACGGGTGGAGCAACCGGAGTGCCCAAGGGAGTAATGCTCAGCCATGCTAACCGGTACGCCAGCATTATGCAAACCTTACCATGGTTCATGAAGCCACTGCTCGGTGGCATCAAGGGCAAGACTTCAGTACTCCTGTCAATACCGATGTTTCATGCTTATGGCAATTTTATTCAAACCTCCGCGATCTATCTGGGGCTACGCCTGCTGATATTACCCGATGCGCGTGATACGGATGCGATCCTGGCGTCGATCATAAATCATCGACCTTTCCTTGTCCCAGGAGTTCCAACGCAATTCATACGCCTGGCGGATGCTGGGTTGAAGCGATCCAATTGTATGCTGTTTAGTGGGTCTGCGCCTCTGCCAGCAGAGGTTGCTCAGGAAATTAAACGGAAAACCGGAATGGCTGTCTCAGAAGGTTATGGATTAACAGAATCTACATCTGTATCGCACATTAACCTATCCGCCTTTTCACGTATCATGGGATTTATGGCTAAGGAGAAACCCGGCATCGGAGTGCCTTTGCCCGACACGGAATGTAAACTCGTGGACCCTGAATCGGGAGAGGATGTCCCGATAGGAAAACCTGGCGAGGTGGTCATCCGCGGTCCGCAGATCATGGTTGGATACTGGCCTGATCCTGGAAGTGGTTTGACAGGGGATGGCTGGTTACATACTGGTGATGTTGGTGTAATGGATGAGACTGGTTATTTCCTAATTGTCGACCGACTCAAAGATATGGTCAATATATCTGGTTTAAAGGTCTATACAACTGAAGTGGATGAGGTGTTATATAAACATCCTGCCATTGCGTTGGCAGCTGCATTTGGAATCCCCGATGCAGAAATTCCGGGCAGTGAACGGGTGATGGCGGTTGTCTCCCTGAAAGCTGGATACCAGAGCTCGGTCACGGAGCAGGAATTGCGCGATTTTTGCCGGCAGAACCTACCGCCATACGCAGTCCCGAAAACCATTGAGTTCCGCGACGAGCTACCACTGACTGTCAGCGAGAAAGTATTCAAAAATGTCCTGCGCGAGCAGGCAATTGCCAGAATGAAAGCTCAAAAGGAGAGCTAATTAACATGGACTGTATATACTGCACCCCCGAATGGCTGGAGGAGAGTGCCAGGATTTACCGGGCAACGCCGCGTTTTCAGGAGGCTTTGAAACGAGTGAGCGTACGAGTTTTCTATCGCGTCACAGCTGAATCTGAATGGGGAATAGATTCAGATTTCATCTTTGGGGCTTTAGTTACACAAGGTGTTTTAAATGATCTCCGCTTTTTCAGCGAGGATGAAACGAAAGAGAAAGCAGAATTTGTCATGGCTGCTTCTCCCCAGGAATGGAAGCTCATCCTACGCAAAGAGCATAAATTCCTGACTGATTTTATGCTGGGTAAAGTAAAGTTGGAATACGGGAGCAAAGTTGGCGTGTTAGGAATCGCTCCGTATGCGGATACATTCATTGATGCTCTTACCCAGGTAAATCTGCAATTTCAGGATGAGCTGAGCCCGCAACAGCTGGACGAGTACCGGGAATATGCTTCGCAATTCCGTTCCAAGTTGGGAGTCTGATTGCCAAAACTGTATAAAAAAATCCCAAAATATCAAACCTGATTTAGTTTGTTGTATCCGAACATATTCGATAATGATTCATTACCGCCACATAAAAGCATTACAACGTGGTCGTTTTTAGCAAAGTGTTGGCGAATTTTCTGGGCGGCTGAGAATGTGCAAGATGCGGCTAATTCAGTAAGAACCTTTGTGCGTTCAAGGAGAAATCTTTGGGATTCGATTGCGTCTTGGTCGGAAACCACAATGTATTGTTCTAAATGATTTTGTGCAACTCTCAGAGCATCTTCAGCAACATAAGTAGCGCTGAGGGTTTTAGCCAGAGAGTTTGGTATGATGTGCACAACCTTGCCCGCTTCTAATGCTTTACCCATCGTTTGCGCACCTTCAGTTTCGACACCCCATATTCTGACATCTGGTTTCAGGGCTTTGATGGCAACTGTGATACCTGTAATTAATCCCCCGCCACCGATACTGATAATAATATCCGTAACATTGGGGAGACTATCTAGAATTTCAAGTCCTATCGTTCCATTACCGGCCATTTGATTGGGATCATCCCATGCATGGAGTAAGGCGTAACCGTCTGCTTTGAATGATTCGGCTTTGGCAAAGGTTGAAGGAAAATCTGGTGAGAGCTCTACTCTTGCTCCATAAGATTTAGTTGCCTCCACATAATTTGACGGTGTATATTCTGGCATACAGATAATGGCTTGGATGCCTAACTTGTTGGCGGCATAAGCAACTCCCTGAGCAAAATTACCGCCACTGGCAGCGACAACTCCCTTGTTCTTTGCGATACTATTCAATTGCAGAATTTGATTGAAAGCACCGCGTGGTTTAAAGGAACCCGTCTTCTGAAAGAGTTCCATTTTAAGATAAGCGTTTGCGCCTAAAACTTGGCTGAGGGTCTGACTTTTCTCCAAAGGCGTTCTGACTATGTATGGAGAAATTCGTTCGGCTGCAGATCTGATGTCTTCTAAATTAATCATAAAAAATCCTTGATTAGGTTGTCATGAGTGAAGCAGGCTAACGGATTCTGAGTGAGGTGTGCAGCAAGGTTACTTCATCTCGGTCTCGCACGTTGTTCTGCTCATGGTGGGGATGAGCGAGAGACTTATTTCAACCTGAAGTGAACGAGGAAGCAAGGTTAGCCTATTGCATGGTTATCAGGGGTAGAAAGAAATTGAGCGGGGTGGTCATCGTGTCGCTAATCTGGTAGATCACACCACTGGCAAGGTCAGCCAGATAGAGATTACCGGCTTCATCTTCGCCAAAGGTGGAAATTGATAGATTAGTATCGAGCAATTGCCGGTAGTGCCAGCCATTGGAATATATTTAATCCCCAAATTTTACCTCTACAATAATCACCGTAGACATACATGCCTTGCAAGCGAGGATAGGTGGTACCACGGTAGACCGCGCCGCCTGTGATCGAGCAGCCATTCGAGTCATTTGTCCCATGATCGTATACGGCAACCGGTGACGCATAATGTGCGGGTGGTTCACAATTGATCGATGGTATATAGCAAAGGTTACCCTCCAGGGTATTCCAGCCATAATTTTCACCGCCATGGCTGGAAGCGGGCTGGAAATCCACTTCTTCCTGGGTATTCTGGCCTACATCGCCGATATATAGATCCCCGGTCTGGCGATCGAAGGAGTATCGCCATGGGTTGCGCAGACCCAGAGCCCAAATTTCTCCTTGATAGCCAACCGTTTGCGTGTAGGGATTGGTTGTTGGCACCAGGTAGGGATCCACACCCGCTTCAACATCGATTCGCAACAGCTTGCCGAGCAACGAGGCCGGATTTTGAGCGTTTCCCTGTGGATCGCCACCGCCACCACCGTCTCCAGTACCAATGTACAGGTACCCATCCGGACCAAAGGCAAGCTGACCCCCGTTGTGGTTGCTGTATGTAGGATGGTTAATGAGGATGATCGGTTGTTCACTGAGGGGATCAGCCTCATTGGGTTTACCTGGTTTGAGGTGGAAACGCGAGGTCTGGTTGTTGCCATCCAGGCGGGTATAGTAGACATAAAAATAGCCTTTGCTGGCGTAATCTGGGGGGAAGGCTACACTCAACAGGCCTTGTTCGCCAGATCCTGGGAAGAGTACGCGTTCATCGATATCCAGGAAAGGGGTGGTGAGTACAATGTTATCTTTGATGATACGGATGATACCGCCCTGTTCGACAATGAATAAACGCTGGCTGGCATCTCCGGCGTGGGTGATGTGAACAGGCGAGGTAAAGCCACTCTGGTAAGGAGTAACGCTAACTTGAGGCCATTCGAGGGTTGGCAGAGATGCGGTGACGACCTGTGGTGGGAAAAGGATGCCGAAAATTACTCCGAGCAACAGCAAAATTTGGTAGACGCGCTTTATCGGGGAGAACGTTTTCATAGAATATCCTTAGGTACCATAATATTAACACTAAATGGATGGATATTATCTTAATTTTGGATTAAGATTGGATTTCTTTGTCACAGTAGTTCGCTACAGCTGGTAATCTATTCATTGGGTCATAGTAACGGAGGGAAAAATCGCCATCTGCATGTAGAAGTCAGACAGGACGAACATCTCAAAGAGTCGTCAGGCTGGGATGGTCGTTATGCGGACTGAAGAATAGCTCGCAGTGGGTTGCAACAAACAATCTGATCAGGCTTACATACGCAATGATCACAAGAATGCGGCCAGAGTACTGGTTTTGAGATACGACTTACCTGTGGACCCGGGTTTCATAATCCATCGGCATGAATATAATCGAATCATTGACAAACATAATATATAATGATAATATGATGAAGTATTATATAATAATATTATTTGATTGGAGGCATGGATGATCAAAGCAGAGCTAACTCAAAAGGATGATCTGACCGGGTTGTATAGCCGGAGAGGACTTCTGGAAAGATTCGGTGAGACATTGGCTGAAGCAAAAGTGAGTATACCATGAAGCCCCACTCTCGCTGGCATTATTGGATGTTGACCATTTCTTTAAGATCAACGAAGAATATGGGCACATTACCGGAGACCATGTATTGGTGGCGGTCGCGGAAGCCATCCTGGCAAATACCGGAAGCAATGCATTGGTTGGGCGCTATGGTGGCGACGAATTTGTAATCGTATTTCCAGGAGAAGAGCGAGAGCAGGCGTTCCTTAAAATTGAGAAAATCCGGCAAGACCTCAGCCAAAGGGAATTGGTTGCTGAGGATAAACAAACCATCCAGGGATTACATATTAGTGGCGGGGTGGCATCTTTCCCTATGGATGGCAGAACTGAAAATGAGCTATTCCGGAAAGCTGATCAAGCCTTGTACCGCGCAAAAGTGAGCGGTCGGAACCAGATCCGCCTGGCATATGAAGAGCGCATGGTACCCAAAACCACCCACTACACCCAAACCCAGCTGGAGCGGCTTTCAAAGCTGGCAGAGGAGCGTGGGGTGAATGAGGCTGATTTGCTGCGTGAGGCAATGGACGATTTTCTCACCAAATACGGGGTGAATGATATTGAGACATAGTTTTGGCGGGTGGATTTATTCTATAGCAAGACGCACCTGACGCGCCAGGGCGGAGAAACCGGGCGTGTAGCGAATATCTTCCACCCTGGGGCGGGGGAGGTCCACTGCCAGGTCCAAACACAACCTGCCTGGGCGTGGACTGAGCACCAGGACACGATCTGCCAGGAACAGGGACTCGCTGATGGAATGGGTCACCATGATCACTGTCTTACGCCTGGCTTGCCATATACGGGTCAGCTCAGTCCCCATACGCTCACGGGTTAATGCATCGAGTGAACCAAAAGGCTCATCCAGTAATAGCAGGTCGGGTTCATGGATCAAAGCCCTGGCGATCGCCACCCGTTGAGCCATTCCCCCAGAGAGGTCGCGCGGGAGCGAGTCCTCGAAACCAGTCAAACCAACCAGCTCGACCAGAGCCTGCGCTTTTTCCATTGCTGCCTGACGCGGGAGGTGTTGAATCTCTAAGGGCAGGAGGATGTTCTCCAAGACGGTGCGCCAGGGCATCAGATTGGCTTTTTGAAAGACCATACCTACCCCAGGCCTGGGGGTTGTTAGAGATGAATTTCCAAAGATCACTTCCCCGCTCGTGGGAGAAAGCAACCCTGCCAGGAGGCGCAATAAAGTGGTCTTACCGCAACCTGAAGGACCCAGCACGCAGACGAATTGTTCAGCGTTGACTGAAAACGAGATATCATCCAGTGCTTTCAGCCCACTATTGCCATCGGGGAAAATAATGGAGAGGTGCCTGACCTGTAAAATAGGTTGACCGTTCTGTATTTCCATTGGGATCAATTCAGCTAGATGAGCCTTCTCCTTACCTGTTACCGAGGAAATCATTGCTGTATGCCTTGTTCAACTCCACCGGTTCGGTGATAAATCCAATCTCCAGCAGTACTTCCTGGGTGTTCTGCCAGGCAACTGGATCAGAATATCCCAACCGTTCAGCCTTCCAAAATTCGATGGAAGCGTTTAGCACTTCCTTTTGAATTGCCTGGTCAGCCTGGGCAAGCCCTTCCACATATTTCAAGCAGACCTGGTATGCTTCACCCGGATTGGCAATCGTATCTGAAATACCCTTCAGGATTGCCTGGTTCATTCGGTGGACGAGATCAGGGTCCTGGGCGAGGGTGGTTTCATTGGTGATCAACCCATTGGATACCAGGTGGTCGTAATCTCTGACTTTTATCTCGTCGATCTGATAATCCATGTTGCGCAGCTGAATTGGCTCGTTCGTAGTGTAGACCACCACAGCCTGTTCCTGGTCGCTCACCAGGGCTTCCACTTGATTGTAGCCAATCGAGTCTAGTGTGATATCACTTTCAGTTAAGCCACCCGCACTTAGCAAAGCCCGCAACCCGATATAGCTTGTCCCATATAAACCTGGCAGACCGATCTTTTTCCCTGCTAAATTTTCTGGCGTAAGAATACCCTGCCCTGATTTTGATACCACAGAGACTGGATAATCCTGGTACCAGGCGAGAACGTAAACAACAGGCAACCCCTGGGCACGGGCTAATAATACCTGGTCGCCGGACACAACCGCGAACTGCAACTCATTTGCGCCAACCAAAGTGACTGCATCGGTCTCAAAACTGTAATCGAATTCGATTTCAATCCCATTCTGACTGAAATAACCCTTATCCACTGCAACATACAAGGGGGCAAACTGGACGTTGGGTATGTATCCCAATGGCAGGCGAATGTGCACCAATGCAGGAATGCTTGTATCAGCTGGAGTAGGATATGCATCCTGACCTGGCAGATCGGTGGTGCCCTGGGGTCCAGGATACGTTGTTGGACTGCTACAGGCAGATATTGAAATCAACAGCAAGAGGACAATGATCAATCTCAGGTTCTTCATTTAACACTCCTCACAGGTTCATCCTTTTATGATTTATGGGTTATCTTGACAAACCTTCGGTCTCAGGTCGCTGCTGCCACTTCAGTAGATGCCTTTCGATCAAAGCTACCAGCCCATACAGGATGAGAGCCATAACGATGAGGGTAAAAACAGCGACGAATACAAGCGCGGTGTCGTAAACACCTCGCCCGACATTGACCAGAAAACCGAGCCCGCTCTTTGCTCCCACAAACTCGCCTACCACAGCGCCAATCACGGATAATGTAGCACCGATTCTTAAGCCTCCCAGGAAAACGGGTAGAGCAGCAGGCGCCTCCAGGCTTTTCAACGTCTGCCAGCGTGTGGCTTGTAGCGAGCGCATCAGGTCGCGCAGGTCTTCAGGGACGGAACGTACACCGACAACAGTATTGACCAGGACAGGAAAAAAGACAATTAAGGCACAAATCAAAACTTTGGAGGATAAGCCAGGCCCAAACCAGATTACAAGCAAGGGAGCGATGGCGACAATCGGGATTGATTGACTGGCGACGATATACGGGGAGAGCAAGCGTTCCAAATGCAAAGAACGCGCCAGAAGGTAACCGAGCACGGTCGCGATGCTGACACCTAAGGCAAGACCTAACACAACTTCCACCAGGGTTACAGCAGCATTGCGGAGCAGGCTACCATCCAATATTGCCTGAACGAAGCGTGTGCCAACTTGCCCGGGCGAAGGGAGAATAAAATTTGGAAAGCTCCCAAGCCAGGTAGCAAGCTGCCATATCAGCACGAGAAGGAATAATGAGAGGAAAACCAGCCAGTATTTTGTCTTCATAGAACAAAAAGCCCCGAAGGGTGCTTCGGGGTAATCGATAAGCGCTGCATACATATCCTGTACGATTTGTGCAGGTATATGATTCAACAGAGACGCGACCTTCTTTCATCCGGACTGTACCGTCGGCTCCGGAATTCCACCGGATCATGCCAATTGATTGGCTCGTGGGCTTTACCACCGGTCGGGAATAAACGATTGATTCGTTATCACCCTGCCCCGAAGGTTATTTTATTATTATCCAGATTATAACGAGACTGTACAAAAAGGTCAACAGGTTGGCTTATAAGAGTTTTATAAGAACCATGTCACGCTTCTTGACGTACCTATCCCGTCATGGTATCATTTTAAGGTTCGAATTAGCACTCTCGGGTTGAGAGTGCTAAATTATAGGAAACTTCCATGAATCACCTTACCGAACGACAAAGACTTATCCTGGCACTGGTTATCCATACCTATACTGAGACAGCACAACCAGTGGGCTCAATGGCATTAATCGAACGTTACAATCTTGAGACGAGCTCTGCCACCATTCGCAATGATATGGTTGAACTTACTGAAGCAGGTTATTTACGCCAACCGCATACATCGGCTGGGCGTGTTCCAACCGAGGAAGGCTATCGTTACTTCGTTAGGCAGCTGATGGGTCAGACCGAGCTGCCGATGAACACCCGCCGAACGATCACGCATCAGTTTTACCAGGCCGGGCGGGACGTGAACCACTGGATGCGCCTGGCTGCATCTGTCCTGGCGCACCAATCCCAGGGCGCTTCACTGGTCACCTCTCCTCGCCCAGATTCAGCGAGGTTCAAGCATTTGAGCTTGATCTCCACCCATGGACGTCAGGTGCTCATGGTTATGGTATGGACAGGCGGTCAGGTGCGCCAACAAATGCTCACTTTGGCAGAGCCAGTCTCTCAAGAGCAGCTTTCGATTGCAGCCAATCATATCAATCTTGTTTGTGAGGGACTGGATTCAGATGGGATTGCTGCCTTGAGTGGTCAATTTGATGCCCTCGAGCAGGATGTGATCAAGCTCACGCGTGAAGAGTTGGAACGAATGAAGCAAGTGGTATCTGGCGAGGTGTTCAGGGATGGCTTGACCAACGTCCTGGCTGAACCTGAATTTGCAGAGTCGGAATCAGCACGCAAGGCATTGAGGGTTTTGGAAGAACGTTCCATGCTTGAAGATTTACTCTCCCGAACCGTGCTTACCAGTGGTGTCGATGACGTCCAGGTGCTGATCGGTGGTGAAGGAACTTGGGAAGATTTACGGGACTGCTCGATGGTATTGGCGCGTTATGGCGCGCCTGGATTAGCCACCGGTGCACTGGGAGTGCTTGGACCGACTCGCATGGCATATGGGCGGACCGTTTCGGCGGTGCGCTTTGTTTCAGGTTTATTAAGCGACCTGGTCATTGAAATGTTAGCGGAAGAATCATAAGGAGCATGGCGAGATCATGGCAGCGAAGAAACAAAAAACGGAAGATAAAAGAAAGCTCACCAATGAAGAAAAATCGGTGAGCTCCCCTGAGGCTCAGATGGATTCAGAGCCTGAATTTAAGGAAGCTGTTGTCAGTGTTGAAGAGGAGCTGATCCAGCTGCGTTGCGAACGAGACCAAGCTCTGGTTAAGGCAAATGAGTACCTTGACGGTTGGCAGCGAGAAAGAGCCGAATTTTTCAATTACAAGAAACGCATGGAACGTGAGTTATCTCAGGGTGGTCAGAACGCATTCGGTAACGCGATTCGACGCTATCTGGACATTGCAGATGACCTAGCGAGAGCCCTAAAGAGCACCAATCGTCCTACGGAAGGAAATGGTGCAATTTGGGCGGAAGGAATTGACCTGATTCATCGAAAACTAGTCAGTGCATTTGAAGCCGATGGAGTAAAGATGATTGAAATCGAAGGCAAATACTTCGACCCCAATCTGCATGAGGCAATCTCCAACGAAGATAGCCCGGTTCATGAGAGCGGGCAAATTATAGAAGTCGTGCAGCCTGGATATACCCTGGGTGAGCGAGTAATTCGCCCAGCGCGGGTCCGGGTCGCCAGGTAATCCCTATTGAATCATCAAAATTTATAGAAATAATTAATAAACAAGGAGAGTATAAGAATGGCAAAAATAATTGGTATCGATCTTGGGACAACCAACTCAGTTGTGGCAGTAATGGAAGGTGGGGAACCGACCGTCATTCCGAGTGCTGAAGGCGAGCGGCTTGTGCCCTCGGTCGTCGCTGTGAATAAAAATCATGAACGTCTGGTTGGGCGCGTTGCACGCAACCAGGCTGTTGTTAACCCAGAGAACACTGTTTTCTCAATCAAGCGCTTCATGGGTCGTAAATTTGATGACCCGGATGTGAAAAAGGCGTTGTCACACGTTCCATACAAGGTAGCAAAGGCACCCAATGGGGATATTCGGGTGATTTTGGATGGAAGGGAGTATTCACCTCCTGAAGTTTCAGCCATGATCCTGGCTAAACTTAAAACTGACGCGGAAGCATACCTGGGAGAGTCGGTAACCCAGGCAGTCATAACTGTACCCGCCTACTTCAATGATGCCCAACGTAATGCCACAAAAGATGCCGGTAAGATCGCTGGTTTGGATGTGATGCGCATCATCAATGAGCCAACTGCATCATCCCTGGCATATGGGCTGGATAAGAAGAAAGATGAAGTGATCGCAGTATATGACCTGGGTGGAGGCACATTCGACATCTCCATCCTGGATGTCGGCGACGGCGTATTCCAGGTGCGGTCCACCAGTGGAGATACCTTCCTGGGTGGTGATGATTTCGATATGCGATTAATCGATTACCTGGCAGACGAATTCAAAACGACCAATGGAATAGATCTACGGCAAGATAGGCAATCGCTACAACGGTTGAAAGAAGCAGCTGAGAAAGCCAAAATCGAGCTTTCGAGCATGATGCAGACAGAAATCAACCTGCCATATATCACTGCAGATGCATCTGGTCCGAAGCACCTGGTCATGAATCTGACCCGCTCGAAGATGGAGCAGCTGACAGGTGATTTAATTGAACGATCGCTGGGTCCAGTAAAAACTGCCTTAAAGGACGCTGATCTTGATACATCAAAGATTAACGAAGTCGTCCTGGTGGGTGGCATGACCCGTATGCCGGCAGTGCAGGAGGCGGTAAGAAAATTATTCAATAAAGAACCGCATAAAGGCGTCAACCCGGATGAAGTGGTGGCAATCGGGGCAGCCATCCAGGCAGGCGTGCTGGGTGGTGAAGTAAAAGATATCCTTCTGCTTGACGTAACCCCACTGACGCTGTCAGTAGAGACATTGGGAGGTGTGGCAACCCCATTAATCGAGCGTAATACCACCATCCCCACTCGAAAAAGCCAGGTATTTTCAACTGCTGCTGACAGTCAACCTCAAGTTGAAATTCATGTTCTGCAGGGCGAACGCCCGATGGCAGCCGACAATAAGAGCCTGGGCAAATTCATTCTGGACGGTATTCCTCCAGCACCACGTGGACTCCCACAAATCGAAGTGACATTTGACATCGACGCGAATGGCATCATTAAAGTTACTGCACAGGACAAGGCAACCCAGAGGAGCCAGCATATTACGATCACGGCCTCGTCAGGATTGAATGACTCTGAGGTAGAACGCATGCGCCGTGAAGCTGAGCTGCACGCTGATGAAGATAAGAAACGCAAAGAGATGATCGAAGCTCGCAATACGGCGGATAATGCCATCTACACGGCTGAGAAAGCGCTGCGAGACTTTGGGGATAAGGTTCCTGCGGAAACAAAGAGCAAGGTGGAAGCAGAGGTTGCTAACGTAAAACGAACATTGGAAGGCGACGATGCTGCTTCCATTAAGAGTGCCACCGAACAATTATTCCAGGTCGTCCAGCAGATTGGAGCTTCTGTGTACCAGCAGGGTGGACCGGCAGCTGGTCCGACCACTGGCGATGAAGCACCTAATCCAGATGGCGGTCAACAGCCTGGTGGTGATGAAGACGTGGTGGATGGTGAATTTCGGAATGAATAAACCTAATTACGTTTGAACGTAAAAAAATATGCCTCAACGTGATTATTACGAAGTATTGGGACTACCGCGCACAGCTACGCCGGATGATATCAAAGCGGCGTTTCGCAAGCTTGCGCGGCAGTACCATCCTGATGTCAGCCAGGAACCTAACGCCGAAGAACGTTTTAAGGAAATCAACGAGGCGTATGCCGTGCTGTCTGAGCCGGAAAAACGTGCTGCATACGACCGGTTTGGTCATGCCGGTGTTCAGAACATGGGTGGTGTGCCTGACTTTACGGTTGACTTTGCTGATCTATTCGAGGAATTTTTTGGAGGTTTTGGAGGTTTCGGACGCTCGACCAACCGGCGATCCCGAAATGCACCCCGTCGTGGCGGTGACCTTCAATACAACGTTGATTTATCCTTTGAGGAATCAATTTTTGGGGTTGACAAGGAAATAGAAATCACCCGGGACGAAGTATGCGAAACCTGCTCAGGCAGCCGTGCGGAACCAGGCACAAGCCGGGTACGCTGCAGCTCCTGCAATGGCACGGGTGAAGTGCGCCAGGTTCGGCAAACACTGCTCGGCTCGATGGTTCAAGTTTCCACCTGCCCGGTCTGCAGTGGACAGGGGGAAACAATTTCTTCGCCCTGTCATACTTGTAATGGTCGGGGATTGGTGCGAAAGAATCGGAAAAAGGTCGTATCCATCCCTGCTGGTGTTGATAATGGTAATCAGATTCGGTTGGCAGGTGAGGGACAACCGGGCGATAATGGGGGTCCGAACGGGAACCTTTACCTGGTAGTCAGGGTAGTTTCACATAAGTATTTTCGACGGCGCGAAAATGATATCCTGATGGACCTTGATATCAATATCGCACAGGCTACACTTGGGGCGGAGGTGGACGTTCCAACGGTCGACGGTCCTACCCGGCTTAAAATTCCAGCTGGCATCCAGCCTGGTAAAGTGCTTCGATTACGAGGAAAAGGCGTACCACACCTGCGTGGCAACGGTCGAGGTGATCAAATGGTAGTGGTAAATGTCGATATACCAAAGACGCTGACTGGTGAGCAACGCAAGCTGATGGAAGAGCTGGCAAAAAGCCTGGGCAGTGAAGTCCGCCCTGCTGAGCGGGGTTTTTTGGAATGGCTGAAAGATACCTTGGGGGGATAAATCGGTATCCCCTGAGATTATTACGGATCATATTTCTCCCTGGATGAAAAAATAATTATGACCGATAAATATTGGCAGGAAGTCAGCCTGGTCGTCGATGGTGAGATGGCTGAAGCAGTGGCTGAAGTACTCAGACGTTATCTCCCGGATGGGGTGGTGATTGAATCCACAGCTGTGAAGGCGGGTCCAGCAGATGAAAATGGGCAGGCATTTGGTCCCTTACGGGTATGTGGGTATATCCCAGCCGATGACCAGCTGGAAGATACCAGGCATAAGATTGAGCAGGGATTATGGTACCTGGGGCGGATCTCCCCTTTACCGGAACCCGAATATAAGCTGATCAAGGAAGTCAACTGGATGGAGGCATGGAAGGAACATTATCATCCCATTCCGATCGGCAGGAAATTAATCATCCTGCCAGCCTGGATTGATCCGGAAGGACAGGAACGCATTCCCATCCGGATTGAATTGGGAATGGCGTTTGGTACTGGCACTCACCCAACCACCCAACTCTGCCTGGCACTTGTGGAAGACTATTTTACACAATCGGAAAACAAGCCAGGCATGCGGGTGATCGACATCGGATGTGGATCGGGTATCCTTTCCATTGCTGCCCTGAAATTGGGGGCTGAACGGGCATTAGGCGTAGATATCGATCTGGAAGCCATCCAGGCTTCTGGTGAAAATGCACGCATCAATGAGCTTACTAGCCAGATCGAATTAGGAATTGGCTCTGTAAAGGAAATTGTCGCTGGAGATTTTGGATTCCAAGCCGGGCAATTGGTATTAGCCAACATTCTAGCTCCCGTCCTTATAGAACTGCTCAACCAAGGTTTGGGTGATTTGGTGACGAAAGATGGATGGCTGATATTATCAGGTATCCTGGCAGAACAAAGTACCGAGGTAGAATCGGCTTTGGACGTGCATGGATTTCACCTGGTGAGAAAGTCGCAGATGGGGGATTGGGTTGCTTTAGCAGCTCAACGATAGAAAAACAATCCAATGCATGCGGACAATTATTTGAGCATGGGCATCTTTATCCCATGCCGTTTGGCTGCCTGGATGGCAATTGGGTAGCCTGCATCTGCGTGACGTACAATCCCCATTCCCGGGTCGGTGGTCAGCACGCGCTCAATCCGGATGGCAGCCTCGGGCGTCCCATCTGCCACGATCACCTGACCGGCATGCTGGCTATATCCAATCCCGACACCACCCCCATGGTGGAATGAAACCCATGTAGCTCCGCCAACCGCATTAATCAATGCATTCAGGATAGGCCAATCGCTGACTGCATCGGTTCCGTCTTGCATGCCTTCCGTTTCACGGTTGGGTGAAGCAACCGAACCAGCGTCCAGGTGATCTCGCCCAATCACGATGGGTGCTTTTACGATCCCTTCAGCCACCAGGTTATTAAATAACAATCCAGCCTGTGCGCGCTCTCCATACCCGAGCCAGCAAATACGTGAGGGTAGACCCTGGAATTGGATTTTTTCACGTGCCATGATCAACCAACGATGCAGGTGAGCATCCTTGGGAAATAACTCCATAATGGCTTCATCCGTGCGGTAAATATCTTCGGGATCACCTGACAGAGCCACCCAGCGGAATGGTCCTTTACCTTCGCAGAATAGGGGACGGATGTACGCAGGTACAAATCCGGGGAATTCGAAAGCATCGGTCACACCTTCATCATACGCCCTTTGTCGTAAATTATTTCCATAATCAAAGACTTCAGCGCCATGACGTTTGAAATCCAGCATTGCCTGGACATGCCTTGCCATGGATTGCATCGATCGTCGGTGATATTCTTCCGGTTTGTTTTGGCGCAGATCATCCGCCTGCTTTACATCCATACCCGCGGGTACATACATAAGCACATCATGAGCAGGGGTTTGGTCGGTGACAACATCCGGGACAACTCCCCGCGTGGCAAGCTCCGGATATACTTCGGACGCATTGCCGATCAGTCCGATGGATTTTGGTTGTTTCTTCTTTTGGAATTCTTCAACCAGGGTCATAGCTTCTTCCAGGGTATCCACAACCATATCAATGTAACCCTTTTCGAGACGGCGTTGGGCACGGGCTGGATCCACTTCAACGATGAGTCCAACACCCTCATTCATCGTTATTGCCAATGGTTGGGCTCCACCCATTCCACCCAGGCCAGCTGTGAGTATAAACTTGCCTTTTAAAGATTTCCAGCCACGCAAACGAGCAAGAGAACCCAAGGTTTCATAAGTTCCTTGCAAAATACCCTGGGTGCCTATGTAGATCCATGAACCAGCGGTCATCTGTCCGAACATCATCAGACCACGTGAGACCAGCTCATCAAAATGCTCCTGGGTAGCCCAATGGGGAACGAGATTTGAGTTTGCAATCAACACTCTAGGTGCGTCGGGATGAGATTTAAAAACAGCCACCGGCTTGCCTGATTGAACGAGGAGCGTCTCATCCAACTCAAGTTCTTTGAGGGAGGCCAAAATAGCATCAAAACATTCCCAATTACGAGCAGCCTGCCCTCTACCGCCATAGACAACCAAATCCTGCGGGCGTTCCGCTACTTCAGGATCCAGGTTGTTCTGGAGCATACGAAAAGGTGCCTCAGTGAGCCAAGATTTGCAAGTGAGCTGGGTTCCACGCGGAGCATGGATTACGCGGGCTGTTGACATGAGTCCTCCTGTTTCTAGTTTTCAAACGTATTTGAAGGTGATTGGTTATGGGTTTATAACCAATTATCCCCTCTTAAATGATTAAACGTCAAGAGGGGATAGAAGAGTAAATTTGAGGATGTGGTTAGAATTCAGTTGGGTTTAGTTCGTTACAGGCACCTGGCTAAATTGAGCAAAATTTGCCTGCGAAAGGTGATCAACCAGCATTTTTTGGGCATCACACCAAACTGGCTTAAGTGGGCAGTCAGCATCGAATTTACAATTTGAAGAATCTGCCACACAGTCATTCAACAGGATAGGTCCGTCAATCGCTTCGACAACATCCAAAAGGCTGATCGCTTCGGGAGGTTTAGCCAAGGAAACCCCTCCACGCGCGCCGCGTGAGGTCTGTAATAAGCCAGCCACGGATAATTGTGAAACGATTTTTGCTAAAAAGGAAGGTGGAATACCCTTCTCCCTGGCAATTTGACCGGTAGCCGCCCGATGGTTGGGCTCGAGCTGGGCAAGATAAACCATTGCTCGAACTGCATAATCTGCCTGCCGTGTAATTTGCATGATAAACTCCCATAATTTGATATGAATACTATGATTTATTCCATATATTTTAGACTATATTTGACCAAATTACAAGTGACAGAGGTCACAATGAGAATATGATGGACATCCTTCACAATATGAATGACCTTGCTGAAGTGAAAAGGTCAAAACTTATCAATTCGATAAGCTTATGATAAGATAGTCCATTGATCTAGAAAACTGGAGGTGGAGTTAATGAAACAGATTTGCGTGGTGGGTGTTGGTTATGTCGGACTTGTAACTGCAGCCTGTTTTGCTGATCTGGGTAATCGTGTCATTGCACTGGATGTTGCCGAGGAAAAAATAAATGGATTAAAGCAGGGAAAACTTCCTATCTATGAACCCGGCTTAAAAGAAATGGTGGATCATAACGTTCAAGCAAAGCGACTGACATTTACAACATCATATCCAGAAGCAATTAATGGCACTGAGTTTGTTTTCATCGCAGTTGGCACTCCCATGGGGGTGGTTGGAGAGGCCGACCTGCAATATGTTGAAGCGGCTGCCCGTGAAATCGCTGAGAATATGACAGGTGAATTGATCCTCATCAATAAATCGACTGTACCGGTGGGGACCGGGGATTGGGTGGCTGATATTGTTCATAAACATCAGAAGAGCCCGATTCCGTTCTCAGTCGTTTCATGCCCTGAATTTTTACGAGAAGGATCTGCGATAGGGGATTTTATGCAACCTTTCCGGACTGTATTAGGTTCACTCGATCCAGCTGCAGCTGAAAAAGTAGCCCAACTTCATCTACCCTTACGCGCCCCCATTGTTATCACCGATTTGCGGACCGCCGAAATGATCAAATATGCCTCCAACGCATTTCTGGCGACCAAGATTTCATTCATAAATGAGATCGCCAATATATGTGAATGCCTCGGTGCCGATGTTAAAGAAGTGGCAGTCGGCATGGGATATGACGCTCGCATTGGTAAACAATTCCTGGATGCAGGGATTGGATATGGCGGTTCTTGTTTCCCGAAGGATGTCAAAGCCCTGGCGTATATGGCAGCAGAGAAAGGACGCCACCCGCAATTGTTATACACCGTAATGGAGATCAATGATGATCGCCGTGAAATGGCTATCACACATATAAAAGAGATGGTTGGTGATTTAAAGGGAAAACTTATCGGATTGCTTGGACTATCATTTAAACCAAATACCGATGATATGCGGGATGCTCCTTCCATTACGATCGCTCAAAAACTTCAAGCCGAAGGGGCAGTGGTAAGAGCATATGATCCCGTTGCAATGGAGATTGCTCAGCCTCTCCTACCCGGCGTGGAAATGATGCCAGATCCTTACACGATGGCGCAGGGTTGTGATGCATTGGTTGTGGTCACAGAGTGGAATGAGTTCAAGCAATTGGACCGCTCGCGGCTTCATGACCTGATGCGCGAGCCAGTACTATTCGATGGACGGAATATTTACGAACCGGGTGAAATGGTTAAATCAGGGTTTATTTATCGTGGGGTAGGCAGGGGCTATAGCACTGTAAACCCAGCACTTGGTGCAGGGTAAAGGCGATTTTCATCTTTACAATGACCTAAGGGTAGAATATCACCGAAACAACCCTCATAATTCAGTCAATTTAATTTAACAGGTCATAAATAAGTGCCAGACTCCCATCCTCCCATCATTAACTACGAAGGTTCTGATTATCAGGTCAGCTTTTGGAAGCTTGGAGGCCGGCAATATGAGGATCAGGTTGAGGATATAGCCCTACGGCGATTATTACCACCTAAGGGAAGCTTATTATTGGAGCTGGGTGCAGGGGCTGGGCGAAATACACAAAGGTATGTGGGATTTAAGCAGGTAGTTCTTCTGGATTACTCTCTTACCCAGCTGCAGCAGGCGATGGAAAGGCTTGGGAGGAACCAACGATATATTTATGTTGCAGCAGATATCTATAAATTACCTTTTGTAGATGGCTTATTTGATACAGCAACCATGATCCGAACCTTGCATCACATGGCAGAACCGCAGTCTGCCCTTCGCCAAGTACGGCGGACATTACAGCCTGGGGCAATTTTTATCCTGGAATATGCGAATAAACAGAATCTGAAAGCTATCATGCGTTATTTAATTAAACGACAATCCTGGTCACCTTTTTCTTTGGAGAGTGTGGAATTCGAGAAACTAAACTATGACTTTCACCCTACCATGGTGCGAAGCTGGTTGAAAGAAACCGGGTTCATTCTTGAACATCAGCTGGCTGTCTCATATTTCAGATTGGCGGGATTAAAAAAACACCTGCCACTCAACCTGTTGACCAGGATGGATGCGATGCTTCAGCCGACCGGGAAGTGGTACCAGTTTTCTCCGAGTGTGTTCACTCGTAGCCGCGCGACAGGGGACAGCCAGAAAGCAGCCGATGGATTATTCTTTAAGTGCCCAATGTGCGGGGCAGATACCTTCAATCCACATATTGCAAAACTAATCTGCCAGGGATGTTCGCGAATATGGCCGATACGGGAAGGCATTTTTGACTTTCGTTCTGATGTAGATTAGCTCAGTTCTTTTGGATCACCCAAAAATGAGATAAACCGAATACCTTCAGGGGTGTTTGCTCCATCCACTGGAGCAGGTTTCGCATGATTTGGCCAAGGGTGGGATAACGAATAATGATATTGTCATAAGCTCCAAATATGATTTGCTGTTGGAGGATTCTTACCGGAAGGTCTCGAACCAGGTTTTTAATGTCACTTGATGAATAGGCTCGAACATGCGGTGCCAGGTGGTTGCGCCAACGCGCCGGCAGGTAGTTTATCAGCGGAATATTACCAAAATAATAGCGACCATGCCAGTACATGCCATGTGTTTCGAATGGGTAACCACGATTGGGCACGAAAAGTAAGATCATCCCACCAGGATTAAGAACCCGGACCATTTCCTCAATCGAGCGCCGGTCATCAATGACATGTTCAAGAACTTCATGGCTGAGAATTAAGTTGAATGTTAGCCCTAAAAATGGTAATTCCTCCCCAGCAGCAATAACAATCCGTGGGGAACGAGCATGCGCCTCGTGTGCCCGATCTGGATCATATTCCAACCCAACAATTGATCCAACATGCGGTGCCAGATGTTCCAGGTACATGCCAACACCACAACCGTTTTCAAGCACTTGACCATCGAGGTAGCCTCGTGCAGCAGATAAAATCATCTGTAAACGGCGCTCCTGACCAGCACGCCAAACGTATGATGGTTCACCGCGTAATGCTGCTTTATCAAGGTCACGGGAAGTCATCGTTTTAACCGTCGTGCTTTCCACTCCATTCCTGGTATAAATCATTTTCCACACCCAGGCGAGCTAATATCCGCCCAACGGTATTATTGATGATGTCATCCACCGAACGCGGGCGAATATAAAAAGCAGGAACGGGTGGATAGATGATTGCTCCCATCTGTGATGCTTCAGTCATCAGGCGCAGATGACCAGGATGGTAAGGTGTCTCCCGTACTACCAAAACCAGCGGTCGACCTTCCTTGAGGGTGACATCAGCAGAACGTGAAATGAGGTCATCCGTATACGAATTTGCAACCGCAGAAAGAGTTTTAATTGAACACGGGATAATGACCATCCCCATGGTAGAAAATGATCCTGAAGCTATTGCAGCGCCAATATCGCGGAAATCATAACTCACATTGGCTAAAGAACGAACATCCTCCGGTTGCCTATCTGTTTCCTGGAGAATGGTGCGGTGTGATGAATCGGAAAGTACCAAATGGGTTTCTATTGATTTTGGTTTTAGGGCTTCCAATAGACGTATTCCCAGCATAGCACCGGAAGCACCCGTAATTCCAATAATCAAACGACGGGGAACAGGATGTTGTGTTAAGCGCAGATGATTCTCGTGAAGTTCCATACTGAATAAATCAACCACCCGGGACGCAGTGAACGGTAATGACTAATGGTAGCTTTTTGTTTACATATTATTCTTTCGATTATATCAGGTGAGGTTATTGGCTGACCGGAAGAACAAAGTTAGCTTTTTCAGCGATGTTAAATCCATCGATTTAGCGATATAATGTAAAGAGTGAGTCAAACGAGAACTCCATGCATCATTGACCCTTACCATAACCATTCACTTTTGCACTTATTGCCATTATTCTTGTTATATGCATCATCGGTGAGGGGAAATTTGAGAATCCGTCCTAGACTTAGATAAACTAGAGCGGAATGTAAACACTCCGTGTCATGGAGACTCGCGCAGCTTAAATTATTATCTTCGGAGGCTGCTATGAGTATTGAATTTATATTCCGAATTATCGGCATGTTTGTATTTGGGTTTCTTGGGGCATACCTGGGTTCCGTAATTGGAGATTCCACGGATCAATCCCCGATTATTGCAGCATTGTTATTAGGCCTGGTTGGGATGCTTATTGGATTGATCCTGACACCCTACTTTACCACCCGACCCGTTAGAGCGATCCGACGGACCTTGTTGAGCGTGTCCACGCAAACCTTGACATCTGGATTGACCGGACTGGTGGTAGGCCTGATCATTGCTGCCTTACTCTCATTTCCACTATCTCTGCTACCCGCGCCGCTTGGCAAGATATTACCTTTTGTAGCGGTACTTATATTTGGTTATTTCGGGATTGCCATTTTTGTCATGCGCCAAACAGACCTTTCTTCAATAGTACGGCTTACCCCCGGACGTTCTGGTGAAGAAGCTTCTAGCGATGCTCAACCAGCCTCCCGGACAATCCTCCTGGATACCAGCGTAATCATCGATGGGCGGATTGCAGATATCGCCAGGACAGGGTTCCTTGTTGGAACCTTGCTCATCCCAAGATTTGTGCTGAACGAGCTTCAGTTTATTGCAGATTCATCGGATAACCTGCGACGCCAGCGCGGCAGGCGAGGTATTGAAGTGATTTCGCAATTACAAAAAGACACCAGCACACCGCTCCGTATCAGTGACATGGATGTTGAAGGGGTACGTGAGGTTGATGATAAGCTGGTCGTATTAGCACGCCAGCTGCGCTGTCCAATCTTGACCAATGATTATAATTTGAACCGGATCGCAGAGCTACAGGGAGTCAGTATCCTCAACGTCAACGAATTAGCCAACGCAGTCAAACTGGTATTTCTACCCGGCGAATCCATGGAAGTCAATGTCATCCAGGAAGGCAAGGAATCAGGTCAAGGGGTCGGATACCTGGATGATGGCACGATGGTAGTTGTCGAAGATGGACGAAATTTCTTAAATAAGAAAATTTACGTGACGGT
The DNA here is from genome assembly GCA_963736805.1 of uncultured Chloroflexia bacterium. Lineage (GTDB taxonomy): Bacteria > Chloroflexota > Anaerolineae > Anaerolineales > UBA4823 > FEB-25. Next base: position 2,833 of record CAVTQM010000071.1, on the reverse strand, counting down.
CACCAAGGTGCTACAAACGGCAGCAGGGCGGATGATTTTTGGACGCATGGAAAAAGAAGGATAAGTACAGGTGTAATCATGACATTACGAATATACAACACACTTACGCGAGGAAAAGAAGATTTCGAAACCATTCAACCAGGCAAGGTGACCATGTATGTGTGCGGTCCCACGGTATATGCTAAATCGCACGTGGGTCATGCCATGTCAGCCATTGTTTTTGATGTCATCCGCCGATACCTGGAATATCGCAGTTATGAAGTACGGCATGCCATGAATTATACCGATGTGGATGACAAGGTTATTATCCGGGCCAACCAAATCGGAATGGACCCAATCAAGCTGGCAGAGCAATATATTGACGAGTTTGGAAAACACCTGGTCAGTCTGAATGTCCTCCCAGCCACCATTTACCCACGTGTCACCCAGGAAATCCCTTATATCATCCAGTTGATCACCCAATTGGGTGAAGATGGGTATGCGTATGAGGTGGATGGAGATGTATATTTTCGGGTGAGCCGGGATGAAGATTATGGGAAACTTTCCTCCCGCCAGGTAGAAGACATGCAGGCAGGAGAACGCAACCTGGATGAGCGCAAAGAGAATCCAATGGACTTTGCGCTTTGGAAATCAGCCAAACCGGGAGAACCAGCCTGGCAGAGCCCATGGGGAATGGGACGTCCCGGGTGGCATATTGAATGCTCTGCAATGAGCATACACCACCTGGGTGAACAGATCGATATTCACGGGGGCGGGAATGACCTAATCTTCCCTCACCACGAGAATGAAATTGCCCAGACCGAGTCTGCCACTGGGAAACCATTTGCCCGTTATTGGGTGCATAACGGCATGATGCAGCTGGCGGGTGAAAAGATGTCGAAGTCATCGGGCAATTTGGTAACGATCGAAGAGTTCCTGTCAAAGCATGAAGGTGATGCGCTGCGGATGATGATCTTAAACTCAAGCTACCGTAACCCACTCAGTTTTAGCGATGAAATCATTGCTCAAGCCGAGAAAGCACTGGTACGCCTGCGCCTGGCTTTACGCCCTGTGTTCGGTGGAGATTTATCGGAAGGAACAGCGGTGGAATCTTTGCAACAGCAATTGGATGCCACCCGCAAAGGTTTTAACGACTGCATGGATGATGATATTAATACTGCAGGCGCCCTGGGTTATTTATTTGAGCTGGTACGTGCCATTAACCAGGCTAAAGATGCGGGGGTTACAGGTGAGATTGTGGCAGAAGGGCAGAACCTGCTGCGGGAATTGATGCTTGTTTTTGGTTTGCGTACAGAGCACACCGAAGGGGGTGGGGAGGCAACACCTTTTATTGATCTGCTGATTGAATTACGCCGCGAGATGCGCCAGCAAAAGTTGTGGTCGATGGCAGATAAGCTGCGTGGCAGCCTGGCAGAGCTGGGAGTGTTATTGGAAGATGGCAAAGACGGCACCACCTGGCGCTGGAAATAAACAAATAAATCCCGGACGCAATCCGTCAGTTGGATTGCAGTCCGAATTATGTTGGTGAGACATGACAGAATGGTTGTACGGTCGATATGAAGTTTATGAAGCCTTACGGGCAAGAAGGCGGCACTTCATGCGCCTTCGCCTGGCCCAAGGCATGGAAGAAAAAGGCCAACTGGTGGACATCCTAAAGATGGTTTCTGATTTTAAATTACCGGTAGACCGGGTGCCGCGTGCTTCGCTGGACTCAATTGCCATCGGGCACCAGGGAGTGGTATTGGAAGCCAGCAGTTACCCGTATACAGACCTGACCGAAATCCTGGCTGCCGCTGCCAGGAAGAATGAACAAGCGTTCATCCTGATCCTGGATGTGATCCAAGACCCACAGAACCTGGGCACACTCATTCGCACAGCTGAAGCGGTAGGTGTGCATGGAGTGCTGTTGCCTTTCCGGCATACAGCATCGATTACCCCGGCGGTAGTGAATGCTTCGTCCGGTGCCTCGGAGCACCTGCTGATTGCGCAGGTTAACCTTGCTCAAGCCATTGAGCAGCTGAAAGAGGAAAATATCTGGATCATCGGACTGGATGCTGGTATGGAGGCGCAACCATTCCAAAAGGTCCGATTGGATGGACCCCTGGCGTTGGTTGTAGGCGGCGAAGGAAACGGGATGCGACCGCTCGTTCGGAAATCATGTGATATATTAATGCACCTACCCATGCAGGGTAGGGTGGAATCCTTAAATGCTGCCGTAGCTGGATCGGTGGCGTTGTATTTTGCCTGGCAGGCACGCGGCTTTTCTGCTTAGTCTATTGACGTTTTATTCATTCCCTGATAGACTCGCATGCCTAAAATCAAGTCGAATCCGCTTTCTGCAGAAACCGGATTTCTTTAGTCTTGCTGCAAACATGCGCGTCTGGTATAATGCAGTCCGCTTTCAGACCAGGACTTTAACATTTTAACCCGCCGACGTAGCTCAATCGGCAGAGCAACCGCCTTGTAAGTGGTAGGTTATGGGTTCGATTCCCATCGTCGGCTTCAGGAACAGACATTTCGTTATATGTTGATTAGCCAATTAGCCTCGTTGTTCTTTTTTTATGAGGCAAGGAGACTAATTGACAAATTTTCGTGTAACGAGATGCCCCAAATTGGGCGGTTACCCAAGTGGCCAAAGGGGACTGACTGTAAATCAGTTGGCAGACGCCTTCGGAGGTTCGAATCCTTCACCGCCCACTTTTGTTGCCCTCATAGCTCAGACGGTAGAGCACATTCTTGGTAAGAATGGGGTCATGGGTTCAAATCCCATTGAGGGCTCTTGTTACTGGAAGCATAATCGGTAAAACCTTTTAAAGGAGTAGGGAACACATGG
>CAVTQM010000070.1:0-73772 GCA_963736805.1 uncultured Chloroflexia bacterium | reverse complement strand
AAGTATCTTTGCGTGGTCCACATCTATGATGAAGGCGAATAAACTCTTGCGTAACTACTCACCGATCCGCATTTTCACATCACCTACAAATACTTGGGGGCTGTAGGGCAAGTACCTTACCCGCCACGTTACTCCTCCCCTATTTTGAATTATAAATGGGGGAGGTTGGGGGAGGGGGTCGATTACAGACGGGTGAGTAATTACCCACTATATGTAATTACTCACCGGATATTGGAAATGGGAGTGCCGGTGGCCCAAACAGAGACAGAATGGCATCAAAAGCCCGAATTCCAGCCAGTTCAGCGGTGTCTATGACAGATGCCAGCGCGGCATAGGTATTCGTGCCCCAATGGGAACGGAATCCATTCGTCACTTTACGATGCACAACGGAGTGACGCAAGGCTCGCTCAGCGACGTTATTGGTCGGCTCAACATCGTTTCGATGCAAGAACACAAACAGACAGGCACGATATTTCAAGTAGCGACGCTGTAATTTCTGTGCTTCAGGAGGAGCTAAGTCTTGGTGCAGCAAGCGGTCACAGGTTCGCTCAATATGAGCGACTCGTTTGTCAAACTGCGCAGGTGTCATCTGGCCACGTTGGCGATGAACTTGGATGGCATATTGAAAGAGCTTTCGTAGGGCGTGAGCCCAGGTCAAATGAGGCTGAGCATCCAAAATATGTTGCAAGGCGCGCAATTGATGGGCCATACACAACTGTCTTTGCCTGGCAGGGGCTTTCAACTGTCCCCCATAACAGTCGCTCACCCATACTTCCGCCGCAAAATCGTGCATGATACCCCGGATCACTTCTGCACTGCGATCGCGACGGATCACATGCAAAACACTCGTCAGGGTACAAAAAACCCATTCCCATGCATTGGCTCCATTTATCCGGTTGGTGGTTTCATCACAATGAACCACCTGGCTTTGGCGAATAAGGTCCTGGATCTGGGTGATCTTGCCCAGCGCCCGCTTTCCAGCCCGTTTCATGATCTCATCAATCCCACCCTGGCTGATCTCAACCTGATGCAGGTCGAGCAATGCTTTTTGAGTGCGAACATAGCTCATATGCTGCTCTTGGCGGTAATACACTACTGTCGCTTCCAACCGACTTCCAAACCTGCGGTTCATCTCCAATCCAGCGGGTGGTTCTTCAACGTGAGACGCACCGCATTCCGGGCAGGTCACAGTATATTGGCGCACTTCAATCACTTGTGCAGGTGCATGAGGCAGTTCGGTGATCTGGTTCACGTTGACCAGGCTGCCAGCCTCTTTGCTCAAATCAGCGTGACACTTACAGCATGACTTTGTTCGTAATACGATGGTCTGATCAGGTTGGGCTACAAACTTACGCTCGTGTTTTTCATGCCCAATGGGTGGTCCATGTCGACGTCTTCGTCGATCTTTGGGTAGACTGACTTTTTGATCACGCGATGGAGGTTGAGAAGAGTTCTTGGACGAGGTGGGTGGCTTTTGGTTTTTCTCAAATTTTATTTTCAACGCTTCAATTTCATCCTGCAGCGTCAAAATCAGTTGGATTAATTCTTCTTTTGATAATTCTTCGAGATCTGTTTTACTCACACGCGCATCTTACCAGATTTCGCGATTTCTGAGGAGGGGTGAGTAATTACATCAGAATGTAATTACTCACCACACCTCTCCCGCCTCCCGAACAAGGGGTTTAAACCCCTTGTTGGACTCGTCGTCGAGAGCTAGTTTTCGATGTCATTGCGGTCATCCCCGCTGGATTTTGAACCGTACCTTAACAACCACATACTTCACTTTTCCGCTTGTCCAAGGACATTGGTTTCGTTTCGTTTTTCCCTTTTTTTTATTAAATATTCCCTACCCAGCTCCTTCCACCCAAACGGCCCCCCATGCCCGGGGTAGACGGTCTGGATCGGCAGGCTCTTCAAACGCTCCAGGCTGGCGTTCCCCTGCTCCTTGTCATACATCATCGAGTTCAGCATCGGCTTCCCCGTAGAGCTGGTGAACAGATCCCCACAAAACAGCTCACCTGTTGCGGTCAGGATGCAGATGGAACCCGTGGAATGCCCTGGCGTGTTGTACACCGTCGCCTCCAAGCCATAAGCCGACAGAGAAGCTCCATCCTCCAGGAAGATATCCGGTGTACCTTGATTCTCCTTCTTAAAAGGCATGAAAGTCTTCATCGCACCCCTCAGCAGGCGGTTATCGACCTTGCGGTTCCAGAACATGTCCCCATTCTCGAGCATGCCCACATCACCTCTATGCATGGCGATCTGCGAGCCGAACTTCCCTCGCAGGTAGACCGCATTGCCGGTGTGGTCAAAATCACCATGCGTCACCACGATCAGCTTCAGCTCCCCAGGGCGGACAGCCCTGCCTTTCAAGCTCCACCTCCAATTGCCGGCGGGCGTTGGTCATCCCCGTATCGACCAGGAAAAAGCCAGCCTCATTTTTTACCAGGTAGCTGTTGACGATACTGATCTTGAGCGGCAAAGGTAAAGGGATGGTCGTGATTTGGATGGACATTCCAGCCTCCGGAAAAGTCATTTATGATCGATAGGATGCAATTTTATCCCAAACCGGAAAAAGCGCTTGTGTTTACCCATCCGGTATCTTGCCATGATCTTCGAATGTGCCCTCTGCATGCCATTTTTGTAATTATTCACGGATCGATTGTTCTAGGTCACCTTCGGCGATTTTTGAAGCGTATATCCAGAAAAGGATGACGCAGATGATTTTCCTGCGTTATCCTTTTTCTGACCTCAATCCCTCCTTCCCAGTTTTTTTTTTAGGGAAGGGGGGAAAAAGGGGGGTTGGGTGGAGTCAGTTCCCCACTTTTGATGCATCGGTTGTTCATCCGGTGTGCCCTGGTTGATCAGCCTGGTATACATGGCACGGTCCAGCTGCAATTCAAACAGCGCTTCATTCTCGCCCGCCTTGATCTGCGTATCTGAGATCAGCCTCTGGCGTACGGAGATATCCTCAATGGCAACTGCGCAGCCGGAAAGGTAGAATTCTTCATAGGATTCATTATCTGGCGGTGGAAAAGCTTGCATGGCGAAACGCCCATCGCGTAGCAGGTCAGCGCATTTGGGTGAGCTGGTCGGGATCATCACGTACAAATGGTCGTTGTAGAGCACGATGCTCACCGGATGCAGGCGTGGTGCGCCATCCTTGCGCAGCGTGGCCAGGAAGGCAAATCCAACATGCGGCTGGGATTGGAAGAGCAGCCTCCTGCCGATCATCGCCAGCTCAGGGTTTTCATGCTTTAACGCATCCCAAGATTTCATCGCCATCCCTCCTTAGATCCCTTATCAGCCGGTTCCGGTTATTCAAACCGGGTTAGCCTGCCAAACTGCTCCTCACACAGTGCATCTATTTATTCATACAGCCTTTTAAAGATCCGGCAAATCACCAGGCTGATCCATAACTTCATTTCCTTGATTTTTGGGCTATCTTTTTCCGGCTCGTCCGGTTTCATGTAGGATACTTTCCACGATCCATCCACCAGTTGATGCTCCCTGAACCAATCCAGTGCCAGCTTGATCTGTGGATCATCCCGGGTGAACCCCATGCGCGAGAGCGAATCCATCGCCGAAAGCAGGTTGTTCCACCAGAATGGATATTCAAACCTGACCCAATAATCCGCCGATTGGTAGGAGGTATAGGCATCCTCCTGGAAGAACCTGGATTTCAATAAATGCCCGGCGATAATGCCTGCCTGGGAATTCCGGTATGCCGGGTGATGTGCAAAAGCACGCAGGATCATGCCGGTGGCGTTGTGCGAGAATGGCTTGGAGCGGTCCAGCTCGAGCGGCTCAGCGTACTCGCTGGAAAGGCGATATTGGGTCTCATGGTCCAGCTTATGGGTGATCATCGGGATGGACCAGCCCTGATCCGACTGGCGCATCGCCAGCAGCCACTGGAAGCATTTTTCCACCCGCTCATCCTGCGCATAGCCTGCCTGGATCAGCAGCGCCAGGATTGCACCCGTATAGTAGGTGGCGTATTGGTTGGCGAGGATACCCCTGAAGTCGCCTGTCATCTGTCTGGCATGAGAACAGGAATTCAGCTGCCAGGCTTACCTGGGGATGTTGGCGGTTCATACCGTACATCTCCACCAGGTACCTGAACCAGCGCCAGGTTTCGATGAGCTGGTAATTGATTGCCGGGTGTTTTTCCTCACCGCTGCGTGGCCAGCTGCCATCCCCGAGCTGCTTTTTAAGGATTTTCAACACTCCAGGCAGCTGCCACAGCTGATCTATCGGTCCGACGCTTTCGTCCAGCAGGTCACGCTGGACAAAATAGATCAGTGCCGCATCCCCAGATGACAGCAGGGGTGGCATGGGATCAAAATTGAATTGCGACTGCCAGCGTTTCATGTTAACACTCACTCTGGCGGGTGTGGAAACCCGCCCTACTTAATTTGTAGCCGGGATCGGTGATCCCGGACCAAGTGTTCTTCGTAGGGGTGGGTCTAAGACCCACCCCTACTGGCAGGATTGGCGCTCGATTTGGCAGGTAAGATACCTGCCCTACTGCTCGTTGCTCAGCGTATGCGCAATCCCAAATGGCAGGTCGTGCTGCTCGCAGAACTCAGGTAATGCCCGGAGTGTTTTATTCACCAGCTTGGGTTTGAGATGGTCCAGTGGGATGTGGCAGGCACGCATGGCAGCTTCGACGGTCTCCGTCTCCTGTCCTTGCAGCCTGGCCATGTGCAGGATACCCGGTCCGAGCAGGTCGGCGTGCGGCCAGGCTGGTCCGCTAAACTGCTCCGCGCAGAAGGCGAAATAGTGCTCCGAGCCGTGTTCTGCACGATCATGCCCCACCTGGTTATTTAGCTGCACTTCCATGCACAGGCAATCGAGCAGCTGCTTCAATCCAGCATGGTCACCAGCTCCTGCAGCCTCGGCGCAATCGATCACACCCCTCAGGATGGATTGGGCAGTCTCATACACCCATGGGCTGAACTGCATGCCTGCCGGATTCATACCTTTTTGGTGGGCGAACTGCCAATCCCAGCTGGCGGTCAGAATCGAAAGCACATCGGTGATGCCGGCTGCCCGGATTTCAGGTGGTGCGGCAGCAATCACCTCAAAATCGATGATCACCTGGTCAGGTGGTCTGGCCTCAATATACCTGACCGTGCCTTGCTCGCGGATACCCGCTACCGCGGTAAAAAAAGCGTCCACCGAGAGGGCGGTGGGCAGAACCACCAGGGGCAGCCCAAGCATGAAAGCCATGTATTTCGCTGCATCTGCCACGAGCCCGCCTCCCACCGCGTAAACCACCTCCGCTGCGGAGGACTGAGGCAGAATGAACGAATCCCAATGCGGTTTGGTGGCTTGGGTTGGCTCGGGCTGCGCCTCGATGATGAGATGTAATTTATTCTTGACCGCAGTCCAGGCGGGGTTGGAAGTGATCAGCAGGATGGGACGCTTCTCCTGAATTTCCGGGAAAGGTGTAAATTGAATCTCTGGAAGTGTGTGAATTTGCTTCATGATCTACAGTTCCCTCCTTTTTTCAGTTTCCTGGTCAGTGAACAGCTATCACTCGGGGTCGAATCCCCAGGATATGCCACACTGCCTGAGTTATAGATCCATATCCATCGCCAAAGCAATTCCGCCCAGCACACCGGACCGATACCCGAGCGCTGGCGGGACGATGTAATCCTCCAGAGAGCTGGTGAGTATGGGGTGATTTAAATAGTTATTCAATAGCCTGGATACCCTGTTCCTGATATTCTCATACAAAAAATCCTTACGCATCACCCCACCCCCAAGCACGATCCGCCTGGGTGGCAACGTGAAAATGTAATCCACCAATGCATAGGCAATGTAGCCTGCTTCCTGCTCCCAGTATGGATCATCATCCGCCAGGGTTTCGGCTGGTTTTCCGAATCGAGCCTGGATGGCTGGTCCGGAAGCCAGTCCTTCGAAGCAATTCCCATGGTATGGGCATGCCCCCTTGAAAGGGTCCAGTTTTTCATCCTGCGGAATGCGCACATGCCCCATTTCAAGGCTCACCAATCCGCGCAAGGGCTTTCCGTCCAGGATATAGCTGCCCCCGATGCCTGTCCCCACCGTCAAATACATCGACGGATCGAGACCCTTATTCGCACCCCAGGTATATTCACCCATTGCCGATGCCGCCACATCCATATCCATCCTGATCGGAACCTTCAAATCCTGCTGCAGCATTCCATAAATGTTCGTAAAAGACCAGTTGGGTTTTGGCGTGGTGGTGATATAGCCGAAGTTCGGGGATGCCGGGTCAACATCCACAGGTCCAAATGATCCCAGGCCGATTCCTTTCAGCTGCCCTGCTTTCACGTATGGGGTAAAAAAATCACACACCCTTTCCAGGGTCTCCTGCGGAGTGGTCGTCGGAAAGCGGATCTCATCCTGGATTTCTCCTGGTCCATTCCCCACCGCGCAAATGAATTTAGTCCCACCACCTTCAATACCACCATAAAAACAAGGTCCACTCATCATTTTTCACTTCATCTCCACCTGGGTTTCACGAACTGCCTTCCGGATCAATTTTACCGCTCGATTGAGTGTTTCCGTGTCGTGCATGGCTGAAACGGTAAAGTCGGTATGGAAATAGAGTCCCTTCTCAATGCATTTTCTAAAGAAAGCCGTGCGCATTTCAGGATTGGTCTTATTTGCCATGTCATGATAATTTCGCACTGGCTCGCGTGTTCCTACATAGATACCAAAACTGCATCCAAGGTGCTGGATGATGGCAGGGAAGCCCTCTTCATCGAATACAGACTGGACTTCATCCAGGAAAGTCTCAACCCGGTTAAGCCAGGTCTCAAAGAAGCCAGGCTGTTCCATGATCTCCATGGCGGCGATACCCGCTGCGCATCCCATCAGGTTGCCCGAGAAGGTACCTCCCGCCACCACCGGGTCCACCGGGTCGATGATCTTTTGCATGATCTTTTCTTTTCCAGCGATGGCTGCCAGGGGCACACCATTGGTTAAAGCCTTGCCGAGCAGGCACAGGTCTGGGATCACATCGTAATAACCCTGTGCACAGGAAATCCCGGTACGGAATCCAGACAGGATCTCATCGAGGATGAACACGATCCGGTAACGGTCGCAGATATTGCGGATGGTTTGTAGGTATTCGCCGGTGGTGGTGATGCATCCGTTGTTAAAATCGATCGGGTTCATGATAATTGCAGCGATCTCATGCCCCTTGTCGCGGGCGAGATTTTGAAACACCTTGGCGTTATTCCACGGGATGAGATATAGCGTTTTACGGATGATCTCGGGGATGCCAGCGCTCAGATTGGTGATCTGGGAGAGCCGGTCACCGGGGTTGGCGAGGTCCACGAATTCCGCCAGGTTGTTGGATAGGGCATAATCATGCCCACCATGGAAGTGTCCGTCGATGCGTACGATTTTTTGCTTGCCAGTATATCCGCGTGCCAGGTGCATGGAGAGCAAGGTGGCTTCACTGCCTGAATTTACGTAACGAACACTCTCTGCGCAAGGAAGATGCTCAACAATTTTTTCTGCCAGCTGGGCAGTCAGCGGATGGTCGAACTCGGCGAAGAAGCCCAGGTCGAACACCTTCTGCATGGCGGCTTTAATCTCCGGTCGGTTGTGACCGAGGGTGCAAGCGCCATGACCCATGGAGAAATCGATATATTTTCGCCCATCTATCCCGTAGATATGCGCGCCATCAGCCCGGTTCAAGTACATGGGCACGCCTGTGAACGGGTTGATACGGCAGCTCGAGGAAACTCCGCCGAGCAGATATTTTTGAGCTTTTTTATAGTATTGAGAATACTCCGGGGTTAATTCGGGCATAGGCGTCCTTCCGAAGGGCAAATGAAATCTGGCTTACCCCCGATCAGCGCTGCGATCATTGCATGCTGGCATACATAATCCACCTGACACTGCTTCTCAGTGCAGATGTGCCATGTTTGGATAAGCAAGGGCTCACTGATTTGCTCAAATATCAGCATCTTAACTGGTAACCGTCACAAGGATGCAATAGGCGTTAATATTCAAAGAAAATCTGTGTAAATATTATAACGCACACAACTGTTTTTGTTGTAGTGCGCTAGACGGCAGGTGCATATTGAACGGGTTTCTTTAATCGTTTAGCCAAACAAGCTGCTGTGCTGTTTTTAGAAGAGATAATTCGTTCTTCAATCACTTTGAGCCATCGTTTGCAGGTACCACGCCCGGTCCTTGATGAGAAGAGCTACCGGGATCAGGCAAATAACGAGAAAAACCACATCCGCCAGGCCAACCTCGTCGAAAATGGTCAGGACAGCGGAAATCCCAAAGAATAGTAGGGTCAGGTAGAAGGCGATCCTGATTTGTTTAAAAAGGAAGAAGGTCAGAAGCAGAAGGATTCCTGCGATGGCAATCGATAAAATCGCCAAGATCCCCTTCATTTGAGGCATATCTGGCAATCCGGGGTGCGCATCTATGGCGATGATTATGCCAAGTACGAGCCATATAAGGGCGTTGACCAGGATAACGACCAGGTTTATTTTTACGGTAAGGGGTCGGGGGTTCATGTCATCACCTTTCCAGATTTGCCAAGAATATTTTCCATGGAAATAAATATCTTCATAGGCACATCGGTTCAATTTAGCCTCCGGATTATCGTCCGGTCATACCCTGGACGATATTCTTCACCTGGTCCGCCAATGCATCACCGATATTGCTCAGGCCTCCCATCAGGTTGGTGACTACCCGTGCCACGTGATCGGGGGCATGAGTGAATGAATGGATGAAGTTATCCAAATCCTTCGCTAAGTTGGATTGGCACCCGGTTATGCCGATCAAAATGACCAGGAGCAAAAGGAATAGGATAATTCTTTTCCAGGGGAGTTCTCGCATATGCTCACATTCCTTCTATCCCAGTATGTATCCAATAAGGAATGACTTTATGATCAATAGGATGCGATATGAAAATATGAAATATCAATACCTTGAATTGATTATAGCATCGATTAATTATCAAATAATATATATAACAACCACCGGGAATCGATACAATTCCATACCCGGTGGTAATGATATTTTATCGCTCGCGGCTAATTGCTCCAGAGCTAAGCGCATATCGCTCATAGCTACGCCTATGTGCTGCTCTTATTTCACCTCCATCGTGATGGTGATGGTCCTCTCTGGGGCGAGGTTATTTTCCCAACCACGCTTATAATCCAGGGTCAGGGTTGCCGTTCCAGCTCCCTTCGCTTCGAAGTAGAGGGTCTCGGTCCCGGCTGCCCCAAGCAAGGTTTCACCTGAGCTAGATTGGGCTTCCTGGTACTGAGATTCTCCAAGTTGTGCCACAATCTCCGGATTGGAGGATGTGGCGGACCATGCGAACCCGGTCGAGGGATTGGATTCGAGCGTGATGGCAATCACATCGCCAACTTTAAGCTGTTGGGTGGTTCCGTCTGCAGCCTCGTCGAGTTGGAGGCTGATATTTTTCCCGGAAATGATCGGCAACAACTGTTGATTTTCCGCTGGATAAGCCTGCGGGGTGCTCCCTGCCTGGCTTTCTTGGGTTTCGGCATTCTTAGAGGTGGGTTGCGCTTCAGGGGTGCAGCCTGCCATTGAAAAAAACAGGATGATGGTGAAAAACATCAGGGGAATTCTCTTGAACATGCTTGTTTTCCTTTCTTTCGATGATTGGTATCCATGCATAAGACGCACATCCTGGCAGCCTTGTTCCATATAATATTACGATTTAAATCATGCCATGTTTTAAAATCCTGATGAGGCACAAAGGAATATTTTTGGTTTATTTCTTGAGAGCACTTCCAAGGCCTGTACCACATGGTGAATAGACTTTGTCGAGCGCTATGCTATTCCACTGGTTTATAGAATTTCGAAGAAATCAACCCTACGCAGAGAAGTATAATGGTTTAGTCCCCTACCTATCAGGCAGAAAAACCGGAGGATTTGATGCAGCCAAAACGAAAAAACTTAATTTTCTGGAAGCTGGTGGAAAGAGAGAATGCTTCCCGGTATATGCTCATCTCATTGTTGAGTTTTGTGGCTACCCTCGCGATTGTGCGCAGCTTTCTGGCGCTCACCGGTTACCCGCAGCTGGGCAGCAGCACCCTGCATATCGCCCACGTCCTTTGGGGCGGGTTGATCCTGTACATTGCGGCCATCCTGCCGTTGATCTACTTTAGCCCGCGCTTGCATATCATTGGGGCAATCCTATCTGGGGTGGGGGTGGGCTTGTTCATCGATGAAGTGGGCAAATTCATTACGCGCCAGTATGATTACTTCTTCCCGGCAGCTGCTCCAATCATGTATGTATTTTTTCTCCTGGTGGTCATTCTTCTGATAATGATCCGCCGTCCTGAAAAATTGGATGGGCGCACAGAGCTGGTGAAGGCGCTCGAGCTTGTGCGTGAACAGCTTTACCGCCCCTTGGATCAAGTGGAAAGAGCCCATATTGAGCAGGATTTGAAGCAGGTGATGGCGACAGATCCGAATATGCTCCATATAGACCTGGCGCGCCATTTATTGGAATTGGTCGATGCGGACACACGCACGGTGGAAGATAAGTCCCCGGCCTGGTGGAAGCGCATAGCCGAACAGGTCAAACTTTGGCTGACCGAGAAACGCCTGGAAGTGTTCCTCGGGGTGGGAATGGCAATCCTGGGCTTGTTCACCCTTAAAAATCCAATCCAAGTGTGGCTGGAGCGGGATTTACCCAATTCAGCCATTGTTGCATTCCTTCAAGCTCATTCTGGCAGGCAGATTACTGCTTTTGAAGCCCAGGGATTTTATAACCTCAGGTTGGGGCTGGAAGTGCTAGTGGGTCTGATGCTGTTGATCGCTGCGGTTCTGCTGTTGTTTGGTAAAAAACAGACCGCTTTCAACCTGGGTTACTTAAGCCTGCTCTTATCCTTAACGGTGCTGGACATGTTGTTGTTTTACTTCGAGCAATTTTCAACCGTGCTGATCGTCTTATTCCAATTCATCCTGCTGTTGGGTGTGTTTTACTACCGCAATACGTTTTTGAATCAGAAGGATTGAGTCTTCAGCTAGATTTCATACGCCAGATATTACATATTATTAACTACACCGGATAATTGCTAATTGCTAATTGCTAATTGCTGAATACTAATTGCTAATCGCCGGTGACGTTCTCTTTCACGGTTTCGGTGTTCGAGAAGACTCGGGTCCATGATTGCCGTTCCCCGGGTCGGGGTTGCCCTGGCCAGGACTACCAGAATCGTGATCAGGAGATTGGGTAGGCTGTTCGTTTCCGTTGTTATGCTCATCTTCAGCCTGAGAGGGGTGGGGGGTTGACGATTTTTTCTTGGGAGTGGTGACAGAATCATTATTATTGGGGGTGGATTTACGCGCCTCATCACGACGGTGCTGGCGCTCGCGAATTTCTAATCGGAATTTCTGTGGGTCACTCTCACCGAATGCACTTAGCTTAATCTGTTCCTGCAGGCGCTCTTGTAGCCTAACAAAGGCAGGCTCATTTTGTTCTGTGAGATGGGAGATATACCCATTAAAAGTTTTCCCTTGGCTTTCCGCCTGGCCTTTGATCTCTTCCAAGGCTTTTTTCATTTGTGGATCATCCATTTGGGCGGCAATTAGCAAGGCACTCTCCAGCTCATCCTGGAAACGGTCCGAAACCTGGCTTGGAATGTTTTTTCCCATTGCGAGCATTTTGCTGATTTCACTTACCCGCCTATGTGAATACTCAAGGGTTAGCTCCAGCCTCGCCCTGGGAGAGTGGGTTAGTTTAAGGCGGATATCTTCGCTGATCGATTTTATAGGATACAAACCATCCCCAGGCAGGCTTGCCTGGGCAGCATAAACAGTCAGGCTGCTGCCAACCAGGAAGATCAGTGCCACTATTATGGCTACCAAACCTTTGAACAGGGGTAATGGTCGTTTTCTCAAGTGCCCAGTCAGCCTTCCACGTTCATTCAGCGTGTCCTCTCTGGCAGAGCCTGGAGGGACTGCCTGGCGCAGGCTTTCAGCCTGGTGAAGAAATCTGGTTTTTTCTTCACCAGCAACCTGCGGGTCTAACGGCGGTGTAGACTTCAAGGGAGAAAGTATTCGCTTTCCAAATTCATCATCAGCATTCGTCATGCGTTCTATTCCTCATGCCGGCTCAAGATCCGGCGAAGTGCTTCGATGCCACGGTGTTGGAGTGATTTAACTGCTCCGACAGGTTTATTTAATGCCATTGCAATGGCTTCATTTTCCCATTCTTCAAGATATTTCAAGGTAACCACCTGGCGCTGATCGGGGGTGAGTAAAGCCAGTGCCTGCCTTAGCTGGTAACTTGACAACTGTTCTTCCACAACCTGCTCCGGCTTATCTTTGGAATCGGTCAGAGATATTGAATCGAATGCCAAGGTCATCGGGATATTGCTGCGATAATGGTCCGTCACCCAGTTATGCGCAATCCGGTACAGGTAAGCCTGCAGGTAATTATCCGGACCGCCGTCCCGTTTCAGGGCATTTAAAAAGCGGCTGAATGTCTCTGCCATACACTCCCTTGCTAATTCTGTATCACCCAGCAAGCGTAAAGCGTAGCGATAAATCCCTGGGCTGTAGCTATCGAAGATTTCTTCGAGTGCCTGGGCTTCAAAGTTTTTTGCTCGCTCTAAAATTTCCTTGTCTGGGCTATTGTTCATATACTATGACGTAAAGGATTGCATTTAGAAACGGGTAATCATAAACTGGGTTCAGAATGATTGTATCGCGTTTATTCATTATCAGAAGCCAGCGGGAGGAGCCTACTCCTCACCGCTGGCTTCTGTATAAAACTTATTCAATAAACATACTTCGATCTATGGTTCGAGAGCCTCCCAGATATAAACGGTGATCAGTCGGGCTGTGTAAACCTGATCAACCAGGTTGCCATGGATAGCCACTTTCTGACCAACGGCAAGTTGATCAAAGGTGATGGGTATCCTGTTGGAGGGTTCACCGTCATCGTCTGTATCGCTTACATCACCTGATTCTGTTCCAAGGGTTCCTGATATCTCATTCCCCTGGGTGATTTGGAAGATCATGGTATTATCGTTGGTTTGCAGAGTCAGACTAGTGCCAATATACTCTTTAACTTTTGCGTTGCCGTGCGTCAGGGTGACAGTGATGGTTCCTGCACCGGCATCCAGGGCGGATATGGTCCCCTGTAAATAGAAGGGTGAGCGCTGGTTCTTATGTTCGTGTTTCCCGTTTTCAGCTGAGCCTGGATTAGAATTTTTATCTTTATCCTTATCTCGGTCTTGATCTCTATTTTGATCTTGCTGTTGATCCTGATCTCCCCCATTATTTCCATTTCCTTGACCCTGGCTATTTCCATGACCGTTGTTGCCGCCATTGGCTGCCAATACGGGTACTGCTGAGGCAGCTAACAGGACCAGGACCAGGCAAAGAACTGTTATTTTTTTCATTTGTGTCTCCTTTAAGTTGAACAAATAGTAATGTGAGTAATTCTTACTCCTATTCTTTATGACGCATAAAGGTGATATAAGATATGGGTGTTCAAGAATTCTAATAATACCTCTATATTGCTTTTCAGTATATCGATACGATATCCCGGTAATATTTTCATCACTCCAGCCGCCTGCACTCGAACCAAAATGGCTTTAAGATTATATATTTATTATATCCAACCCAAAGTCATTCGTCGGAAATCCCAGTCAGGTCTGGGGATACCAGTTTGGCTGAATTCCATGGCAATACAATAAAAAACCAGCGCTGTGGATCTCCACACAGCGCTGGTCGTAAGTGGCAGTCTGTATATTTTATGGAAGACAGGTCAATAATGCACCCAGCGTGACTCGCGTGGCAGTCCATACACCGTCCGCCAATATCCCATGGCTGCTGACGTTCTCACCAACAACAAGATCTTCAAATGTGATTGGGGTTACGCTTCCATCAGGGTTACGCAATAGAAAACGTGTGTTTTCCGTGGTCTGCAAGGTCACATCGTTGCCCGATATAAGGCTTGACCAGACGGTTGCCACAAACAATAGTTATAGTAACGGTGCGCGCCACTGCATCGATATCTGCGATTGTGCCCGATAGTGCATACGGGTTACGGACACCAAATCTGGATGGATTTTCATTCCCATTGCCATTGGCTGCTCCACGATCGGCGGGCGGACCGCCAGCAGCGAATGCGGGTACTGCTGAAATTGCCAGCATGATGAGAACGAGCGCGATGACTGTGATTTTTTTCATTTTCATTCCTTTCAAGATGTTTGGATTGGTTGTTCTGTATTTCATATTCCTAAATAATATGACGGTATGGTGGGAATGAAGATACGGGAATAAAAAAATCTTCATCACTTCTTCACATCTCAAATGGGTATAATTACCCCAAATGGAAATACCCGATATGGGCGGATCGGGACGATCACCTTGGAGTGATTATCAATTATGCTACCTCTTGAACGTGCTGCCAAATTAAAACACGAAGCGAATATTGTCCTCGGATTGATCCATGTATACGATGCCCTGCGCCTGTATGCCAAAGTTTTCCCGACCGGCAGTTTTTTTCTGGATGTGATGGCTTATCCCGATATCGACCTGTACATCACCAAAATCAACCTCGAACAGTTGTTCCAGATCGGGTCGCGGATTGCACGTTGTGAGCTGGTCACCCAGGTAGTCTTCGAGCGTACGGATGACCCCGTGACATTTGCCAAACGGGTTGTATTTAAAACCACGCGTCAATTATGGAGATTGGGGTCGACCCTGGAAGATCGACATCTGGTCGCTGGATGAAAAGGTGATCCAGGAAAAGATGGCTGACATGCGTCACTTCCAGACCAAAATGACCCCGGAACTGCGTGAACAGATCATCAATTACAAGCTCTCGGTGCTCACGCCTCAACTGCGCACCCCAGTATACAGTGGATATTACATCTATAAAGCCTTCCTGGATGAAGGGCTGACCAATTTTGAGCAGGTGACCCGATACCTGGTCGATAACGGTATCCAAATGGAAGGCTTATAATTGTAATCCATAGATCTGTCACTCTGGTATCGCGAACGGTTTTAATCAATGATATGCGTGATCTATGCTCAACTTATTGAAATTGTTGAGGCAAGCTGTTGGGTTTCTGACCTTGCCTCGCTCTCTGTGTTGGAGAGGTTTCATCGCAAATAATGCTCCTCACCTAGCCCACTACTGCCATGTTCCTCAACCCAACAAGAGAAAATTGAAGAGTGTAAATACATATATTAATTGGAGGACTTTATGCCCACATCAGACACCATTATTCTCATTACCCGCAACGGCATGGGTGAAGCCGACCAGATCCTGCAACATAGGCTGATCGGCACCTATCTCAAGCTGCTGGACGAACACGATATCCTACCCGGGGCAATCTGTTTCTACGCAGAGGGAGTGCACCTGGCAGTGGAAGGCTCTCCAGTGCTTGAAACCCTTCGATCTTTGGAGAATAAAGGTGTCCGCCTTATCTTGTGCTCGACCTGCCTGAATTATTATAGCTTGATGGAAAAAGTTAAGCTGGGCATTGTGGGTGGGATGGGCGACATCCTCGAAGCGCAATCCCGTGCCTCCAAGGTGATCACGTTGTAGAGGCTGCTACAAGAGAAAATTGGTGAAACCCAACACAAACCTCACAAATCAATCCTCATCACGGCTTCATTACCCATCCACTCACCGGTGAGGGCGTATCCATACTTCCGGTAGAACGGCTCGGGACCATCCTCACCCGGGTGGCAGCTCAATTTCAACTCACTCGCCCCCGGCCTGGTGCGGACGTGTTCCAACAACAGGTCCATCGCCCGTTTACCGAAACCCAGCTTCTGGTAGCGGGCGTCGATCATATAGCGCCACAGGAAGTATTCCGGCAACCTCGGGGTCATCGTATAGCATCACGAAACCCACCGGGGTTTCATCCGCATAGATGGCACGGAACCAGGCTTTAGGCTCGAAGTAAGCCTGGGCGATCGAATGGGCATTGGGAGCCACGAAGTGCATCTGCTCCTCGCTCACATCCAGCCGGCAGATGGTGCGCACGGTTTCGGCGTTGATTTCGCGGAAGGATACAACAGAATCACGGGTGATGGTGGGAGTTTCGTCGGTCATATCGTTTTTCCTCAGGAAAATAATCAGCCCGGTGGAAGATGAAAGCCGATCATTTCGGGCATCTGTAAATTATACCAAGCCCAGATCGCCTCAAGCGATTTGTGTGGATGAGAATTATTTATAAATAGATTTTATTCGCCGATTTAACGTTGAAAAACTTGCCCACAAAAATTGTTAATCAATTAAAGCCTGTTTTATTTGACATTTATAACTATTTTCTCTATACTCTATTAGCGTTTCTTTCACCAAGGGCAATGCAATAATCTCTCGTTCGATATTGAATTTTATCGAAGAGGTATAGCGTTCCAGGTTGGCTCTTGGTCCATCGGGGTTCTTATAGCTGCTCAGCCTGGCAGCTCTCCTGGGGAGGATGATCATGAAGTCTCAATACGTCCGCAAAAACCGCATCCTATTAGTAATCCTTATCCTGGTCGTTTCTTTTAGCATCGTAGGTGTGGCGTCTGCAGCTGCAAGTCAGGCTGGGAAAGCAATCACGAATGCTGCCAACGCCACCAGATCAGGTAGGTGGAAAATCTGAATTGTCTCTACCCCCATCAGCCGATGCAGCCATCTTACTCGCCACCGGTGGTCCAATCACCTCCGGACCCGCTGATGGAAAAGATGCGCCTGCAAACCATGGCTGACAGTCAGGCTGCGAGCCAAGCGCTGCTGCAGCACTCACACTCATCCTGTTACCGCTGCTGAGGCTGGCATTAACTGCTCCTATTCCAAAGCACCTCTTGGCATAGACAGGGGATATATACCTTCCGAAGGCATCGTAGTAGATGCTTACGTCAACTAACATCTACGGCTATTCCATTCCATACGACTCTTGTCACCATCACACGCGTGCTGATGGGGCATATGGTACAGTCCGAGTCGGATGACGTGGGATTTTTCTGGACATCCTTATATCGATGGGGTCTGGTGGTGGCACACCGGTGGATATCGTTCCTGGAGATGAGCTGGATATCAATGGCAATTCTTTCACCGTAGGTGCAGAACCGGTGGGTTCCGTCGATATTTTGAATGACACGCTGGCAGGGTACATTCCTGGTGATGTAGGTGGCACAGTTGTTACCGTTACGTTGGGGTTGGATGGAGAACCCAGCCTGGCATATGGAATCCATACGGCAGTCACAAATGGAAGCGGTAATTTTAGCATTACCTTCGATCAAGATCTTGGTCCTGAGAACTTTGCCATGCTCGATTACAAGGTGGGAGGAATTTACCAGCGTACGAGTATGTTCCCCCAGACTGTATTCTTGCTCAGGCAGAACATGATCATCGCCGGATACGCTCCCCGTGATAGTATCCTTCAAGCCACTGTGTACATTGGTGGTTCAAACGATATCCGCTGGCAGGGGGATGTAAAAGCGGAATATCCATATGGATGGTTTGTTTTCAACAATGTGGAAATGGCACCCGGGGACAGGGTTGCAGTGGATTTTCCGGGCGGTACCACTGAGTTGACCTATGTATACGCCGCCAATTTCTCTTTTACAGGCGAATGACACGGTCAGTGGGCTAACCGATCCCGATACCGAACTGCGCGTCAGTTTCCTCACCTGGGACGGACTGTCTGCCTACACCTATACGGAAACCCACACTACATCTGACCTGAATGGAAATTTCATTGCCGTCTTCCCTGGTGGAGGTATCCGACCAGATACGCGCGTGGATGTGGCAGTCATGGACCCATCCGGCTCTGGGTCCTACATGATGACCGGTCAGCCTTATGTGGAAATTATCAAGAATTACGGTTCAGGTTTGAACTGTGTGTGGGGCCGGGTGGATAAACCCAACGCGGATGTCATCCTTGAGCTCGAACGGGATGGGATTATTTATCCACGCGATCCAGACCGCCCGATTGTCTCCGACCCGGGCAACATGGTAGCTGGAAATGGTCTCTGTTATGCTGTTTGGTATGATGGAGAAATCATGGAGTTCGTGCCCGGGGATATCTTACGCCTGCACACCGACACCTGGAGTGGGGAAGTGACCTTCCTGGAGATCCATGTGTCTGGATGGGCTCCTGACAATGAAGTGGATGTGGGAATTGTCAATGGTCCGCTGGGTGGTGAAGTTGCGCTTCAGGCTTACGCCTCAGATTATGATTTCTTCAGCCAGGGTACTGTATCCGAAGCCCGTTGCTCCATCGATATTGATGTTTGCACGATGATATTTGATAGCTTTGATGTACGCGCCGGTGTTTTTATGCTGGTCAACTATTATGATCCAGTGACTGGTTATGCTATCAAACTAGAAGACCAATATCATTACTTCCGGACCATAGGCAATTCAGCCGTTCAGGGTTATGCCACGCCGACGGAAGCCATCACCCTGACTCTCTATGAGCCATTCAATCCTGAGCCGGTTTATATCAGCACCAACGACCTGGATCAAGATCCGACCTCCTTTTATTTTGATTTTGGTGACTGTGACCAATTTCCAAATTGCCCGAATCCACCTCTCCAGCCTGGTTATACCGTGGAAGTGCAGTACCAGTGGCATTATACAGGAGACTGGCAATTAACCTACCAGGAGGTAACGGTGGATGGAGACCCCGCACTCGATCTGATATCAAGTAGTTCTCCAGATGGGATGGTGGAGCTCAGCGCCGGGTTTGAGGAGGAAAGCTTTGACCAGATGGCTCCAACCTGGAACTCACAAGCAGTGATCAGCACCACCTTCTTCGGCTACGACCTGGGGTGGGGCGATTCAGTCAATCTGACTTACAAGGATCCGGTCGGTAACTACCTGTGGACTTCAAAGCTGATGGGCGAGATCCGCCGCGTCGAATTCTGGATCCAGCCCGACAACCAGGTTTGGTTATGGGGTACTGCCCAACCCAGCAGTGAGGTCGTCATCCAGACCTCGCGTGGTGATACCCTGTATGGTTACACGGAGGCGATTAATGGTAATTTTGGCACCGACCATTCCACGCTGCTCTTGCCAGGTGATAGCATCACGGTAACGGCCGGAGAGGGAATCTACCCGGTAACCATCGATATCCCGGATGTATGGTCGAGTAGTGATTCTGCCACTAACACGGTCAGTGGACACACTGGATTTCCGGAGCAGACAATGGTAGAAATCAACGCCTGGTGGTCTGGTGAAATGTTCACTGCCACAACTGGATTGGATGGAGAATTCACAAAAATCCTACCAGATATCCCACCGCAGGGACGTGGTCATATCCGCTTTATCAAGGAGTTCGGCGAAACGAATGTGGATGCCATCTTCCATCGACCATTCTTCGACCTCGAACCATTTATTAATACGAACTATGCCCATGATTGGGTGGAGAGCCAGTATGATGTAGGCTATACCGTTGCCATCACCGTAACCGATGAATCAGGCAACCTGAAAGCCACCGCTCATGGAGAGACGAGCATCATCCCATGGTGGGGTGAGGCAGAACCAGGCTTCTCCACCGGTTACAATGTGTTCTGGGATGGCTTGACTCCTGACCTGCAACCATTTGACCATATCTATCTTGATATTGGTGGGAGAAGCGCTGACCTGCGAGTGGGGGAGATCACGGGTGAATTAAACCTAGCTACAGACACATTGGTGGGTACTTTAAACGCTTCTTGGTTAACTTTCCCTGTGGAGGGCGATTGTGGGGTGTGGATCGAAAATGGACAGGGGGTTGGTTTCACGACGGATGAATTGGGTAATTTTACCTGCGACTTTGCTGGTGTTGAGGATCTACTGCCAGGGATGGACATTGGTGTTGGCTACAATGACCAGGAAAAAGGTAGGGTATACAACGTCTTCAATGTACCCGCCCCGCACCTGTGGATCAACGTGGAACATCAGGGAGAACCAGCTCAGGGAAACAACTATGCCTTCCTCGTGCACTATAACAACGATGGATGGGCAACCGCTAACAATGTTGTCATTACCCAGACATTCGAAGGCATGACATACCTCTCCGATACCAGCGGTTTCCCACATATGGGCACGGGTGCGATGGGCGACCCGGTCACCTGGCAGGTGGGCGATCTGCCGGTCAACCACTATACAGATAGTTCGTTCTTCGTCTTTGTAAGCATCGATGATCCCACGGCTGTTTCAACAGCAGTAAACATCAGCACCATACCTGTCGATTATTATCAGGATGAAGGTTCAAAGCACTCTGAGTCGGGTCTCCTGATGGTGGTGGAGAACGATAGCGACCTGAGCATCAACAAATGGGCCTGGACCTGGGCTCCGGCACCCGGGCAGGAGTTCGTCTATGCTGTCAATACATGCAATAATGGCATGGCATCGAGCTCAGAAGTCTTAATGACCGACACACTTCCACTCGCTACCACACTCGTGGATTGGTGGGGGCAGTACCCCGGCTGGGAGGAGGTCTCCTCAGCAGCCCACGAGCTGGTGGTGAAGCGCCCGTCCATCTCAGGAAATGGCGGGTGCAGTGAGGTTTACATTAACGTACTCCTGGATGCGCAAGCTCAACCAGACGAAGAACTAATCAATCTAGCTCGTGTGGGGGCAAGCAGCGATGTTAATCCCACTAATAACGAAGCCTCCATGAAGCATCCCGTTGGCAGCCCGGATTACAACCTGCACCTGAGCACCAATTGGGTGCAAGGTAAGTTCGTGCCGGGGGGTGAAGTGTCGTTCGAATTCAACTACTCGAACTGGGGTAGCATGCCCATTCCCGGAACAGTGATCACCACCACGCTTCCTCAAGGTACAGAGTTCATCATGGCTTATACTTGGGATTGGAGTGGCTGGCACCTGATCACTGATACGATCGTCGGGGATGGATACGTGAGGTGGGAGTTGGGTGACTTCAAGAATGGTTATAGCAGTGGATTAGGGGTACAGTTGAAGATAGCCGATGACACCCCAACAGGTTCCTCATTGGTGGTTGAGAACCGAATCATGGGCGAGGCTACTGAATACCGTTATGATGATAATATCCTGGTTTACACTGAGTTAGTGAATCCTAATGGACCCAACCTGCGTGTGGATAAGCATACCAACTGGTGGTGGAATGACTGGGGCGATGGAATTGTACGTCACCCAGACCGCTGGATTATGAGCTGCGTATCCTAAACATCGGCACCCAATTCATCGATGATCCGAATTGTCGTCGACACCTTCCCTATCTCGACCACGTTCAATGCATGGTTGGATTAACCACGGACCGATTCAGCTCCGACGGTTGATGTGATTGATCACCAGGTCATTTTCTATCTGGATAAGCTAGATCCGGGTGAAACTGCCAGCGCTGCGGTCAGTGTGGATCTTGCGCCGGCAGACGTCGGCGTGCAGGGTTTAGAGTTCCTCAACCAGGCGGAGATCTCCGATTTTGAAGATGTGACCCCGCAGGATAACCACGATTTGGTCACCAGTTACACTGGACCGGATGTGTTCGTGCGTAAGTGGCTGAAGGAGGGTGAGCTACGCGCTGGCGAGCTGATCACCTACACGGTGGAATTCGGTAATATGAATCGCTGGCCCTGGAACAGTGACCCGGATTACGGCAGCCACATTACCGAAACCCTGCCAGCTGGTTTAACCTTCGTCAAAGCCATTGGCTATTGGGATCCTAGCGGTACGTTTGATCCGGAAAGTATTAACGGACAGGAAATCGTCTGGAGTTGGGGGACAATGTGGGCGGAGACGACCTGGGATTTCGACCTGGTGGTCCAGATTGATGGAACCATCCTGCCCGGCACTGAATTGCTCAACGTGATCGAAGCCTGGGGTGATAGTCCGACGGATATCGAGATCAATCCAGCTAACAATTCCTTTGAGTACACCATATCAACCATTCTTTATAAATTCATGCTGCCCATCACGCAAAGAACACCATAACCACGCTTGCATCTCGATTTGCCCCTCCTCCTGGTCACCCCAGGAGGAGTTTTTTCGTAATATTTTCTTCATCCATGCTTGTTATATCTCCTTTCGACTGCTATTTTAAATGGCTACAGATAGTCACGAATAGCTAACTGCTAAACATCCCCATGTTATAATTTTCCTCCTGGCAAGACCTCACAGGTTTCAAAAACCTTTGAGGTCTGTTGGAGAAAATCATGCCAATCTGGACGATCTTCCTCATTGCCATTGGGCTCGCCATGGATTGCTTCGCTGTCTCGCTTGGGGTGGGTACGGCGGGCACTGCCACTGGACCGCGACCCACCTTTCGCCTGTTCTTCCATTTTGGCTTGTTCCAGGCTGGCATGACCCTGCTGGGTTGGCTGGCAGGCAAGACCGTGGTCACCTACATCTCAAGCATCGACCATTGGGTGGCATTTGGTCTGTTGGCTTTTGTAGGTGTGCGCATGATCCGCAGCGGGCTGCGCAAGGAAGGTGAAGAGCCGTCTATACCCGACCCCTCGCGTGGCATGACCCTGGTGATGTTGAGCATCGCCACCAGCATCGATGCCCTGGCAGTTGGTCTCAGCCTGGCGCTGTTGGATGTGAACGTCTTTTGGTCCGCCTTGGTCATCGGAGGGGTATCTGCAGCCCTTTCCCTGGTGGGGCTCAGTCTGGGCAACCGGCTTGGGCAGCGCTTTGGTAAGTCGATGGAGGTCATCGGTGGGGTGATCCTGATCGGCATCGGCTTGCGGGTGCTGATCACGCATTTGCTTGGGTAATTTTATATCTAAGCGTAGGCATGGTGCAACCGTTTTTTTGGTTAGGCGCGACCCACTCGTATATTGGCTTCAACTAAAGATGATTTGATGGAGGTAATATGATTAACCTGACGACTGACTTTGGAAAGCATGTTGCCCAGCGTCTTAATAACGATGAAGTAATTTGGTTGACCACGGTCTCCCCCCAGGGTGTGGCGCAGCCCAACCCGGTCTGGTTCTATTGGGATGGGGAATTCATCATTGTATATAGCCAGCCCGGTTCATTCCGCATCCGTAATATCCAGCACAACCCAACAGTGAGCCTTAACCTGGAAGGGGCGGATGTTCTGGGTCATAATGTGGTAGTCATCCTGGGTGAAGCGCGTTTACGTAACAATAACAAGGAACCGAATCCAGGTTACCGGGAAAAGTACTGGAAATACCTTCCCCAGATCAATTTCACTGAAGAGTACATGGTCGAGTCTTATTCAGTTGAAATCACCATCCAACCAGTCAAGCTGCGTGGTGATTTATAAACAACGAAGTTGTTATGTAATCAGAAGGTAGGAGCGGGCACGCTGCAACCGTTTTTGGTTGCGAGATACCTACCCCAACGGAGGGAATCCATTATGCACATCACTGACCTGATCAACCGCTTCATCCCCGCTCCCCTGGGACGAAGGGGACAACATCCCCTGGAACGAGCCCGGCTTCTCCCGGCGTATGCTCAACGAGCATCTCTCCCAGGCGCATGATGCTGCCTCCCGCCGTTTCACCACCATCGACCGGCATGTGGATTGGATCCACTCCACTCTGCTTTCCCAACAACCCACTTCGATCCTAGACCTGTGCTGTGGTCCCGGGTTTTACGCCTCACGCCTGGCACACCTGGGTCACACAATCTTCGGTATCGACTATTCCCCCGCCTCGATCGAATATGCCGTGGCGACTGCTGCTCGAGAGCAGCTATCCTGCACCTACGATTTTCAGGACGTCCGCAAGGCTGAATATCCCCATGGCATGGGGCTGGTGATGCTCATTTACGGTGAATTCAACGTCTTCCGCCCAGCAGATGCAGTCATGATCCTGGATAAAGCCTGGCAGGCATTAACACCAGGAGGTCTTCTGCTGTTGGAACCTCACCCCTGGTCAGTGGTGAAGCGCCTGGGGGACGCGCCTCCATCCTGGTATTCTTCTCCTGGCGGATTATTCTCCGATGATCCGCATTTGGTATTGAAGGAAAACTTCTGGGATGAGCTAACGAATACTGCCACCATGCGATACTTCGTTCTGGATGTCGGATCAGGCGAAATTACCCCTTATGCCCAGAGTATGCAGGCTTACTCCGATGATGAGTATCGCGAGCTGTTGGCTTCTCATGGTTTTAGTGATATTCAAATCCTACCCGGGTTGTTGGGAGATGATTCCCCTCAGGAATTGATGGCGATTGTTGCACGTAAGGGAATCTGAAAAGTTGTGAATAATGATAGTGAGGCTAAGAGCGAAACTCTTTATAACCTAAGCACTACTTGACCGATAGGCGCCCATTTGTATATAAAACGAATGAATATATTTGTCATTGCGAGGGTTGGGTGATCTTCACAACCCGAAGCAATCTCCAACTTCCAATTTTATAAACCTTTGGCATCTAGATGCCATTCAATCATGTGTTTGAAGATTGCTTCGGCAAAGAGCTGCCTCGCAATGACAGAAATTGCGAGGTATCTCATAATTTCGGTGGTCAACCGCATCGATATTTATTGGGTCAGCCTAGCTTTTTTGAGTTAATTCGAAATACTCATCCAGGTGCATGTACAAATCATCTTCGATTTTATTTTGATTAATGGTGATTTGTCTACGCAATTTTTCAACCTTCACCACCGGTAGAGAAGCTCCTTCAACATCCAACTCCACCGCTGGGTGGGTGAACACGATCACCGATTTGATCGGGACTTTTTGTACAGGTATCTCCAGCCGGTCAAGCTGGTTTCTCAAGTACCCCTCCGCTTCACTTGCTGCCCGGACCGGGTCCCCCAGATGCTCCTCAACGATCCAGCGCAACGCCCGACCAATCGTCATCTGTTCTTTCCATTTCCCCTTGCGATATGAAAAAACGCCTCCCAAACCGACCGTTTCCAGGATCACCACTGAAGATGGGGTTAACAGGACATGGTCGCAGGGCAGGGCAGGGTAGTGGTAAAGATGGCAGCTGTCACTGAGCGATTTCAGAGCCTTGTTGAGCTGCTCCTCCGGGCGAGGCTTTCTGACCCATCGGTTGGCAAAATAGATTCCCACCATCGATACACCTAAACCCGCAATCATCAAGCCTAAAGCGAGGTTAGCTGTGGAAGGGATAAACAAGGGCAAGATGACACTGGCAAGCAGGGTGAGCAACCCACCCACGCTCATGATATTAGACAGACGCGATCGCCTGCGGACTTTCTTGGTGTCGATGTATGTTTTCAAGGTATTTGATATATCCTCTTGTGGATGGGAGTGAGCGCCTGGTACAGCTGGCGGTATTCCTGGTAGAGGGCGTCGTAGCGTTTCCAATGCGTGTCGTCCGGCTGGATTTCCCGACTGATCTCAACGAATTGATCGACTTCATCCATGTTCGGGTAAACACCCATGCCCACCGCAACCGCCAGGGCAGCACCCGCTGCTCCGGCTTCCAGGTGGTTTTTCACCACATTCAGCTGCCGCCCGGTCACATCGCTGATGATCTGCACCCACAACGGGCTGTTGCAGCCACCGCCAATGCTGTTAAAGCTTTCAATATTAAATCCCACTTTCTCCATGGCCTCGCAGATCCAGCGCAAATGATATGCCACTCCCTCCATCACTGCCCGAACCATATGCCCCTTGGTATGGCTCATGCTCAGACCGATAAAAGCGCCGCGTGCATAGTGGTCCAGTACAGGGGCACGCTCTCCCGAAAGCCAGGGAAGGAAGATCAGCTTATCTGCCCCGGCGGGAGTGACTTCGGCCAAAGCTCCCAGCATGGCATAGCTCGAAGTTCCAGATGCATTGGCTTGCTGTTTTTCCGCATCACAAAGTGCATCACGGAACCACATCAAGGCTCCGCCACCGGTTTCCATCTCACCGGCAATGATATATTTGTTAGGGGCGATATGATTCAAACCCCAGAAAGGCTTTTCCGGGTCATTGCGGAATGTGGAGGTCGAAACGCCGATCCAGGTGGCAGTGCCAATGCATAAGTGCACCTTGCCTTCCTGGTTGGCGCCTGCCCCCGACTGGGCTACCGCCACATCTCCTGCACAGATGACCACCGGTGTGCCTGCTTTCAGCCCGGTCTCCCGGGCTGCCTGGGGAGTGATCTCCCCGATGACGTCCGTGCACGGAAATGCCGGTGGCAGCTTTTCTATGGGAATTTCCAATGCCTGGCAGACTTCCTGCGACCACTGCTTGGTGTGTGGATTGAAAGAAAATATACCGAAGCCCCAACCCAATCGATGGCAATCTTTCCGGTAAGCTTGAACAGGATATATTCCTTGCAATCCAGCAGGTATGCTGTTTTCTCCCAGATCTCGGGCATTTCCTCCTTTAGCCACAGGATCTTGGGAATGCTGTCCTTGGCAGTGGGGATATTGCCGGTGTGCTGGTAAATGAGTGAGGCTAACTCGCCCTTACCTACCCGATCTGCCTGTTTCACGCTGCGCAGGTCCAGCCAGCTGAACATTGGGGTCAGCGCTTCTCCCTTTTCATCCACAGGCAGGGTGTTCCACATTTGAGCAGAGACACCCACCCCCAGGATCTGCCCTGGGTCGATGCCAGCTTGTTTAATCACCTGCCGTGTGGTGGCAGCCACCACCCGCCACAGCTCATCCGGGTCCTGTTCCACCCATTCTGGGCGCGGGTAGGAGATGCCATAGGGTTGGTAGGCAGAATGCAGCACCTGGCCGTGCAAGTCGCACAGCACTGCTTTATTGCCGCCTGTGCCGGTGTCATGTGCCAGGATGTATTTATTTGGGGTCAATGGTTGTCTCCAAACGGATATCAGGGGCACTCATTTTGGATTGATTTCATCCATCAGCTCTTTTAAATTTTGGATAAACTGCTGGTTTTGTTCCGGGGTTCCCACTGTGATGCGGATGAAGCCCGTGGCATGTTATGACCGCTCATCGGGCGAATGAAGATCCCTTTATCCGCCATCCGATCACGAATTTCAGCCGAGCTGAGGCCTAGAATACTGGCGTCGATCAACACGAAATTGCCTTCGGATGGAAAAGCACGCAAGCCCAGGATTTTGTTGATCTCCGTGAAGATATAATTACGGCCCTTCAATGATATTCTGGCGTTTTTCCTGCTGTCCTCGCTTCATCCTCCAGGCCAGCCAGGGCTGCCGCGATGGAAATCAGGCTCACATTCCATGGGATGCGCACGCGATTGAAGTAGCTGGCCAGTTTCGGATCACACAGGAGATAACCGATGCGGAAACCTGCCAGGCCAAACGCCTTGGAGAAGGTGCGGTTGACCATCATGTGGGGATATTTTTTCATCAGCGCAGCACGGCTCACGATTGTATCTTCCAGCTCGTAGTAGGCTTCATCAAAGAAGGTCGGGATGCCCAGCTCAAGGATCCTGAGCAAGTCGTCTTGTTTGATCTGGTTCCCGGTTGGATTGTTGGGCGAACAAATGAATATCAGCTTGGTCTTTGAGGTGACAGCTTTGAGAATGGCCTGCATGTCCCAATAGAAATCCGCAGTCATCGGCACCATGGATCGGAATGCCGCCTGCCACCCGGGTACGGCGCAGCGTACATCGGGAAGGTGGGAATGGGGATCATGACATCGTCCCCTGGAGCGACGAAGGTGTGCACCACAAAATTGATCACATCCGTCGAGCCATTGCCGAGCACCACATGGTCGGCGGTCAGACCAGCCGCCTCCCCAAGTTTTTCGCGCAGTATGGGTCCTGAACCCGGGTAAAGATTGCCCAGGCGGGCAGCTTCCAGGATCGCATCGAGAACCGCCTGGGACGGGGCGATCAAGTTCTCGTTGGACATCATGCGGATGATCTCGGGATTTTCCCAGGCAATATCCATGTGCTTGTCACTATACGGTTCCGCCGCCTTTACCCACGGAACGATAAAATCTTCAGCTGATTTCATTCTTTTCTCCAATTACGTATTTTCGCGCTACCAGATCTAAAATGCTAGCGGTGCAGCTCTTCCACGTCCTTGTACCACTTGACCCTCTCGCCAATGCGTGAGCGTGCCTTCCAGATCAGCGATTTTGGAGCCGCCTCAATCCGTTCCTGCAGCTCATGGATACGCTTACGCACCACGTCTCGATCTTCTTCTGAGAGTTGGTGGTAACGCAGCAGGGCTTCCTCCAGCAGGCTGAGATTTCCGGTCACCGTTCGCCAGAATCCCCAATCATTGGCCAGGGTGTGGGCGATCAGTCCGGCGTTGATGGTTTCCTGGTCGCTGTCACCGATCGGATGCTCGCGCAGCAGCATGATCGTATCGATCAGATCCTTCTCGTTGATCTGCACGATCTGCATCTTCTCCAGCAGCAGCTCTGCCAGAGGCAGGGTCAGCTCTTCAACCTCAAGGCGGCCGGTAAAGGAGATTGGATGGCAGAAATCCAGCACGTTGAAGAAGATATCGATATGGCGGCCGAAGACAGGATCGTGGAACAGCATGCGCCGGTCTCCAAACAGCTGCGTGACCTGCTTATCTTCCTCGTAGCCCAGCTCAGTCAGCATACGGCGGATATCCCTCGAATAACGTGGGTAGGAAGCAAAGTCGATATCGGTGAACTTGCGCTCCAAGCGTCCTGGATATAGCCGTACTGCGGGCAATGCGTGCGGAATGCCAGGGCGCCGATCAGGCGCAGGATGACATGCTTGTTGGTGTATCCTGCAAGGCATCGAGAATGCGTGTGCGTTCGCTGTAGAAATCTTCCAGAATCTCGCCGTATTTACCCATTGGATTGCCTCTAATGTTTATCCAGAGATCAACATGTGACCTTTCACCTTGCCATTTTCCAGGTTGATGATGGCAGCTTTCATGATGCCCTCGGCATATTCGCTGCCGGCATTGATCGTCAAGGTGCGGCCGTTGCGCACATGGCCCGGCGATTCGTGGATATGCCCGTGCAGGCTCAACATCGGCTGGACCTTGTCGATGAAGGCTTTGACCGCAGGTGAGCCGGCCGATTTCATCACCACCTGGCCGCCCTGGGTGATGATCTTCAGGTTCTTGTCCAGCTCCGGGCAGGTATCCAGTCCGGAGCCGAAGGGCGGAACGTGCAGGATCGCAATGGTCTGCTCCGGATTTTGGATCATGCCAGCCAGGCTGTCCAGCTTGGCGGTCAATTCGTCTTCGTCAACGTCGCGGGCACATGCCCAGGGTGTCAGATTGGCATTGGAAAGCCGACAACTTCGTAGCCACCCTCCAGTTCGAAGTGGCGCATATCCGGGTTGCGGACGTGTTGGAACTCTGCGATAACCTTGTCGATGGATGCCAGGTCATCATTGCCGGCCATGAAGTACAGCGTTGCTCCGAGCGGAGCGAGTTTTTCCTCAGCCAGCTTCATCCACTCGCGCACACGCTGGCACATTTCGTGTTCGAAGCGGGCGGCCATCTTGGCTGGATCGCCTTCCAGTTCCTCCGCTTCATCCTTCTCCAGCACGATGGGATAGAAGCCCACCTTGCTGATAGACTTCTTGATCTTTTCCAGTTCCTCGGGCGTGCTGGCCGTTTCTTGCTTGCCGAACCAGCTGGCCTGTGTAACGTCCGCCCCTGGTGGATCACCGGGATCATTGCTTTTCCAGTTACATCGCCCCCCACCATCAGGACATTCGCCTTGTATTGGATGCCCGCGGCCAGGAATTTGCGAAAGACCGCGTCGGAACCGTGGAAATCCGAACCGTACAGGATGCGGGTCAGCGTGCTAGATTGTGCTGATTTACCAAATTTCATTAATGTTCTCCGCTGATAGTTGCCAGCATTACCGTCGAACCAGCAGATTTATCCTGCTGGTACGATGACCTTTCCTTATCCGGTTGGTTTACATAAAAATCGTGTTATTGAATAAGGAGTGAATAATCATTATACCGGCGGCACCGACTGGAAGGTCCAGTTGATGTCGATGCCTTCCTTGCTTATGCGGTACGCAGCGCGCGATGTAGAACACGATCAGGCCGCTGATGATGAAGCCAGCCAGCGTTCCGAGCGTGCCGGTACCGATGCCTCCGCCAACGGCCGGATACAGGAACGAGGCGATGATCATCCACAGCAGGTAAGCCATGGTGATGGCGCCCACGATGGTGATCACCGGAACGCTGCCGACCTTGCGCTTCACGAAGGCCCTGGCATTCTCAAACAGGTCCGGTTTCGTGAAGGGGAAGAGCGTGATCGCCAGGACCGGGACCAGCTGCGTGCACACCGCGAAGAACACGAAGTTCAGCTGCGCGCCCATCACGCCACCTAGAGGCCGGAGTCGATCACACCGACCTCCGCAATGAGCGTGATGATCAGGATGGCGACGATCGGGCTGTGCAGCGTCGGGTGGATGTAGCACACCTTCTCCGGGATCAGGCGGTCGAACGACCAGGCGAAGATGATGCGGCTGCAGTAGAAGAAGTAGGTCTGCGCCAGGTTGATCAGGGTATAGACCCAGGCGATGGCCACGATCCACAACAGGATGATAGTTCGGATTGAGGATGGCCGCGTAGAAGGTGATCCACGGCATGGGATTGGCGTCGGATATGCCGGCATTGCTCAGGTAGAACTCGGCCGCGATCCACTCCAGCGGAACCAGTCGCTGCAGGAGCAAGCAGCCACCACGAAGATCGCCCAGGTCACCAGCAGGGATGCCCAGGAGCCAGCCAGCAGGGTCTTCTCGGCCTGCTTGACCTCACCGGCGAAGAAGGTCGGGATGTAGTAGCCGTAGAAGATCCAGAAGCCCATGATCAAGCCAGCCAGGGTCATCATGGCGACATTGGGATTGATGACCATGCCATTGGCTTTGGCCAGGTCAATCCGGCCTGCATAACTGCCTGCCCCCATGAACTTATCCCAGGCAGCCGGGAAGGCATCCTTGGCCGCAGTGCCAAGCTGGAAGTACAGGATCACCCAGGCGAGCAGGCCCAGGAAGAAACCCACTTCCAGGATGCGCAGAATGGTGCGGGTCGGCAGGATCATCAGTACGAAGGTGATGACCGCGCAGATCGTGCCGACGATGACGATGCCGGCAGTGGTCACGCACCAGGTGGCGAAGTCAGTGAAGCCCTGGATTGTTGGCGACGATGCCCATGGTGCGGAAGAGGACCGGGAGGGCCGTCTTGGGGATCCAGGCGATCAGCGAGCCTGCCACCATGGCGCTGAAGATCACCAGCGTCCAGGAGGCGGCGAAGGCCAGCGGCGCGCTCAGCGTGCGGCTGGCCAGGGTGTAGTCCGCCGCCGAGCGCGGCATGGTGGCGCCGATCACAGAGTAGGTGTAGGCGTGGAACAGACAGAAGAACATCGCCACCGTCAGCACGCCGATGATGCTGCTCCCGGGCCAAACACCAGCCACCCAGGAGAACGGAATCAGGCCCGAGGAGGACAGACTGATGCAGTGGACGCCGAAGACCATGGCGCCAAAGACACCAATCGTCCGGACCAGGCCGGAGCTCTTGCGGGCGTAAAGCTTTCTTGTCTTGAGCCCCGCAGGAGCAGCCATTTCAGCCATTATTACTTCCTCCTTAGAATGAGAATTTCAATGATGTGCAGATTCCAATGAATAGATCAATTATCCTGGCACTCTCCTCTATGCTTCATCCTCCTTTCCCGGTGCATCTTTTCTCTCGGGTAGGGTAACCCCCTCAATGTTGATATCCGTGTGGATGCGTGCATAATCACTGCGTAAAAAATCTTGAGAGAATACAACCGGTTTTTCGGTATCTCGGCTGATGATCAACCTTGAGAGCATTAACAAAGGGATGCCCTCGTCCACCCTAAGTTGCTGCGCCACCTGGTCTGTTGCCGCAACGGCTTCCACCGATTGGGAGATGCGTCCCAAGCGGATGCCATATACGCTGGTTAACAGGTCGATGGTGGAGGTTTTTTCCAGGTTCCAATCTTCCAGTTTGGGACAGTAATCACAGGGAAAATAGCCGCGTTCCAGGATAACTGGAACGCGGTTGGCAAAGCGCAGCAGGACCAGGTGGTAGATGGGTGCTCCGATCTCGATCTCCAGGATTTCCGCTAGCCTGCGGCTGGCAACCATCTCGTTGAATTCAAGCAGCTGGGTGGAAGTGGCGATATTTCGCAGCTCCATCGCCTGGACATAATTCACCAATTCCACCAATTCATAGGTGATCTTGGGTTTTGCCACGTATGTGCCGGAGCCATGTTTTCGCTCCAGCAAGCCTTCGTTCACCAGCTCGGTCAGTGCTTTGCGCACCGTCATGCGGCTCACACCCAGATCCTCGCTAAACTCACGTTCAGACTGGATCTTGCTCTCAGGCTTTAGTTTGCCGGAAAGGATCAGCTCAGCAATGTATTCCTGGATACGGGTATAAAGCGGTTTATTGAGGTTTTCACTCATCTACCACTTCCTGTTTAGCGAGGTTTTCTATGAAAAACCATAAAAGTGGTTCGTGGTATAGCAGCCTGTTAAAAAGTATCTGATTAAAGCTGAGAATTGCCCAGATTTAGCCGAATTTATGTGGATAATTTCAATCCGTTATTTATCATATTATATTCATATTTTGTTAATTTTCAAGAGAATTCGTGCGAATTATTACCATATCCATGTAAAAAACCCAAAGTGGTATATGGTATACGAATAGAAAAATTGAGCTTGTATTTTGCCAAGCGGTAACATTTCGTGGATCAATGCGTATAACGATTATGCAGGAAATATATTCCATGCCTGCAGGTTGATTCATGGAAGGATAACGAAGGGTTTTTCTTTATTGATAAAATGGTTTGGGAAAGGGATTGATTTTCTTCACCAATTTGATACAATAGTATTCCATCGATAAATAAACCAGCCTGCTGGCAAGATGGCGAACCATAATGGAAAATTACGTCGACGTTGACTCATTGACCCAGAACATCCTGGATGAGGTATTTCGGGTGTTCAAACAATCACCCGAATCATGGGTGAGGCGCACCTTTGGACCAGGCTTATATTTACCCGCCCATCGCTTTGCCTCATTGGCTGCCACGTTTGACCGCTATGTGGCAGACTATGGTTTCCGTGAGGCTTCCCGGCGCATAATATCCAAATATATTCAAGGCTATGAAGCTCAAAATACTGAGAATATCCCCCCGGAAGGTCCTTTACTGATCACATCCAACCACCCTGGCACGATTGACTCGCTGGTCATATCCGCCAGTGTTCCCCGCCCGGATTTAAAGCTTATTGCCACCGGGATACCATTCATCACTGGTTTGTGTAACGCAGCTGACCACCTGATCTATACCCCCAGGAAGGGCGTGCACGAGCGCATGCAAGTGGTGCGCGAAGCGATTTCCCACCTCAAGGATGGGGGTGCGGTGCTGATCTTTCCCAGCGGGCGCATCGATCCCGACCCAGCGCTATCACCGGAAGCGGCAGCTGATCTGGGAAGATGGTCGCATAGTGTGGAGCTGATGTTAAAGCAAGTTCCCGCAGACCCAGGTGCTGCTGACCGTGGTCAGTGATGTTTTATCCGCCCGCTGGCGCTGGAACCCCATGGTCCGTTTGATGGGTGATGAGCTCAAACAGCGCACGGTGGCTGAGTTCCTGCAGGTTGTCCAATCCATATTTATTCCGTATATCAACCGGATATCCCCCGGGTCACTTTTGCCGACCCACTCACCCCCGATGACCTGGCAAGCATGGGTGATGGGCTGCTGGATGGAATGATCGAACGGACGCGTTCTTTAATGGAAGCTCACATGGCAGATGGGCAAAAATTACTGCCTTCCAACACATAACGTTGATCCAGTTCCGCCATCCCGATGACGCTTCAATTTCTTCTGTAGCCGGGATCGGTGATCCCGATCCGCCATCTTGATGGCGGCTACAAAATCTCCTTTACATCCAATAAATAAATTCCCTCTCCCATCCCTGGAAGAGGGAAAACGTTTTATCATAAATTCTTCTCACAATCCGCTTCTACGGATTTTCCATCCTGCCTTCGATTGTCATCCCAGATGCATCCACAGCAATCCAGTCGTCCGTAAACGTAAATGTGCGTCGTATCCAAACCTACATCGAAGACTTCGATCACAAAAGTCTGGGCATCCCTCCAATAGCCACGCTGTAATGCACCTTCGGGTGACTGGCGATATTGCCCATCCAGTCCAATCTTCCAGGTTACTTCGTTTCCCAGCAAGTCCAGGTAGATGGTCGCCTCAGCAGGATCGCTGAAATCAAGCCTGGCGCTCTTCAGCATGGCCGGGTTTGGATCAAAAGTATACGTCTTTCCTGAGATTTCCTGGATGGTTTCCGATGCATCTACTCCGGTCAGGGTAGGGAGCGGCTTCACCAGGGTATCCAATGCCGCCTCAAGCTGAGCGACACCTTCGGGATTGGCTGGTAAAGGATTTTCTGGATCGATGACCGAGGCAGATAGATATGGGTCGATTTGATCATAATTAAAGCCTCCACCGGTGGTGACCACGATGGCATTTAAAGATGGAACAACAAAGATATGCTGTCCACCCCGCCCGTTGGCAGCATAGCTATTTTCAGTGATCCACCAGCCGTAACCATAGTCATCTTCACCGGCGCTCACTTGCGGTTTGACCGCCTCTTCCACCCAGTCAGCCGGAACGATCTGCTGCCCATCCCATTTGCCTTGATTCAAGAACAGGAAGCCAATCTTGGCTGCATCCTGCGGTTTTAGATGCAGGTCACCCCAGCCGCGGGTGTAGCCTTGCGGATCACCTTCCCAGATCGCTTCTTTAATTCCCAGAGGTTCGAACAGGTACTGGCGGGCGAATTCAAGGGCGGTCATTCCTGT
The DNA here is from genome assembly GCA_963736805.1 of uncultured Chloroflexia bacterium. Taxonomy (GTDB): domain Bacteria; phylum Chloroflexota; class Anaerolineae; order Anaerolineales; family UBA4823; genus FEB-25. The sequence goes on along the minus strand of CAVTQM010000070.1, from coordinate 39,116 downwards.
GGTTTCCTGCAGGATTGCCGATAGCAGGTGCATTCCTGGGCTGTCATAGCAGAATATGCTTGCCTGGTTCCTGGACCATCTTGCGATCCAGGGCATGCTGCACCCAATCGGAGGTGGAGGTCATCGCTCGAATGGTTGGCTCATCTCCAGCCAGGCAGCCTGATTCAAGGCCGTTCACATTGCCCGTCAGGTGCCGGACGGTTATTTGCTGCTTACGTTCATCCAGGTTTGCGATCGTCCGGTTCGGGAAATACGAGAGCATGGGTTTGTCCAGGTCGATTTTTCCCTGCCCGGCTGCAATGCCAATCAGGGTGGTCATCACGCTCTTGGTCACAGAAGCAAAATCGTGCGGGTACTTTCCATCGTACGGATTATAAAAGTAAGTATCCAGCAAAACCTTACCATTTCGAATGACCAGCAGGCTGTTGATCGGGATCTTTTGAGCCTGGATTTGCTCAATCACCTCAGCCAGTTTGACTGAGTCCATTCCTTGTTCCTCTGGCTGTGCTGGTCTGCCAGCCATCCGTAGGCCAGTAGGTTGGTTCAGAAGCTTGCTCCGGCTTGGTGAGCTTGGGGATGATTATCACAGCCAGGATGATGACAACTACCACAGCTATAAGACCGATGAGAATGTATTTCGTTTTCATGATTTTCTTCCCTTCTCGCCTGGTTGATCGAGATTTGTTTTCGTTGAAATTCGGTATGTCAGGATAAAAAAGATTCGAGTGCTGGAAGTGCTACATCTTGGACAGGATCTCGGCTTTCTTTTTCTCATAATCATCCTTGGAGATCAGGTCCTCATCCAGCATCTGCTTGAGGTTCTCGAGTTTCGTTTTGGCATCTTCAGTGACTGCCTGCTCGGTTGACTGGGCAACCTGCCCACGCTTTTTTGATTGCCTGCCCAACCATGTGCCCAGGACAAGGAAGATCACAATGAGAAGCACGATGGGCAGCACACAATACAGCAACAAGCCCTTGGTGACCATTCCGATCGCAAATGGGGCGATATCGGTGGTGGTGTTGCCTTCCACGGTCGCCCCTGGGACCATGTGGACACCAATATCCGAGCTTGATAGGATCAAGTCATCATGGATGGTAGCTCCCTCTGCCATATAGATATCTCCGGAGGTAAGCACCACATCCCCACCCACCTGGGTGTTCTTGCCCATGCGCAGCTCACCGCTGGTAAGCATGATCGTGCCGGTCACCCGACTGTTCTCTTGCATGGTTACCGACCCGGAGGTGACGAACAGGTTTCCACGCAATGTTTTGCCTTCTTTAAGTACATAATTCCCTGAGAACGAGGCCGACATGCAGCCGGTCAGCAACAGGGCTGCGATAACCATGATGATGATTGCAATTTTTCGGTTCATTTTATTCTCTCCATTCTGAATAATGGGTGGGGCTTGTGGATCTGGATAAGCCCCACCGATATATAAAAACAACGCTAGATCTGGGTTTGCGTCTTGTCTTTGAAGAGCAGTGCCCCGATATAGCCCGCGATGGCTCCCACAATGACATCGAAGAACACCCCGATTAAGGTCCCCACGACGTTGAAGAGCGTACCTTCCAAACCACCCATTTCGATCTGGTCTTCGGGGGACATCATTGAATTGAGCTGGTTAACAATTCCGGCAATTCCCGTGACACCCAAGAAACTTAGCAGGAAGCCGATCAGTCCGGCAATTACTCCAGCAGCTACGCCCACCCAGACACCTTCCTTGATGCTGAGTGTGCCTGACAAACGCTTGTATAGCCAGGTGGCGAAAAGTGGTCCCACCCAGAAGCCGGCGCAGATCAGGCAGTTCACCAGGTTTATGAAAGGCACATTGGTCAAGACCAGGGTGATAACAGCTCCGACCAGTCCGGTGAGTAAAATATTTTTCGTGTTCATTTCTTGCTCCTTTTTATGATTTTTGGGGATAAATCGATTCAATCAAGGTGTTATACGAGCTGCCTTTTTGCACGAAAGCATCCGCGCCAGCTTGAAAGGCACGCTCGATATCATCCTTCTCGGAATGGACGCTTAAAATTACCACCCGTGGGCTAATTGCCGTCTCTTTGAGTTCTTCGGTGGCTTGCAGGCCGTTCAACCCGGGCATCTCCATGTCCATGATGACCACATCCGGGTGAAGTTGCTCAGCCAGTCGGATTGCCTCCTGCCCATCACCAGCTTCGCCGACCACAGCAATATCATTGGAGAGTTGTAAGAGGACCCGTAAATCTTCCCGCACTTGGGGCATGTCATCCACAATCAACACATGGATGAGATTTTGTTCAGGTTCAAGGGTGTGATTGGATGGCAGCATCGGTGGCTCCAGGATGATTACATTATCATCATACAGGAGTCAGATGCTTTTTTCATCCGACCGGGGGCGGATTATACAATTCGATCCAGCTGATTTTTGAAGTACAAAAATGGAGGTATGGGTCTAAGCCTTTGGTCCTAGGACCCTGGTTGTATCCCCTTAGAAACCGGCTTGTCAGTCTTTTTGCAGGCGTAATTGGGCGATCAGGTTGCGCATTTCTGCCAGCGCTTCCTGAGATAACGCCTGCAGCTGTTCAAGGAGCGAGCGGACTTGTTCGGGTTTTTGTTCAAGCAGGATCTGTGCCGTGCGGGTGTTCAACATGATACTGAATATGGTCTGTGAGACTGAATCGTGCAGATCGCGCGCCAGGCGGTTGCGTTCTTCGATGGCAGCGATCTGCTCCGCCTGCGTGGCATATGCTTGCAGCTGGGCATTTTTTCTCTGAAGCTCTGTTAAGATTGCTTCGCTTTGCATGTTAGCATGCTCTTCCTCACGATTGGCAATCACGTAAGCTAAAAATATGATACACCCTACAACTGGGGTCATCGAGAGCGCTAAACCGACCACCCATCCCAGCCAATAGATGAGGCAGACCAGGATGAGTGCACAAAAAACTCCACACCAGATCCAGCGGCTTTTTCCTGGCAGGACTAATGCCATCTGGTAACTCAGCAGGACGAACTGTGCGGTCAGGAAGTCAAGGTGGGGTGGCAGCGCTATCAGGCTGACAATGATGATCGATTGAACCAAAAAAATGACATGCAGCAGCCATCCGGGTAATAAAGGCCGTACCATGACCAGGATGAACAGGAACAGAAATACCAGCTCCAACCCGGCATACCAGGGGAACATGCTGGGCAGCTCAAGATAGATGTAGATCAACGCACGAACAACGATGGCAGCGCAAAAGACATACAGTGCGATCACGCCTACCTGGTTAGCTCGTGGGGCGTGCAGCGCGTGCTCTTTCCTGGATGCCATTGTGTAAATTTCCTGCTTATGGAAGTTCGACCAGCTTGTTTTTGATGGCATAAACGGCAAGCTGGGTGCGGTGTTCCAGGTTGAGCTTTCCAAGGATATTGCTAATATGTGTCTTGACTGTCTTTTCGCTGATAAACAGTTCCTGGGCAATTTCCCGGTTATTTCGACCCAGCGCAACCAGCCCGACAACCTCCCTTTCGCGCCCGGTGAGTTGTTCCACCGCAACTTCCTGGCGGCAGATTCTTTGCCTGGGAGACCTGCTCCATCAATTTGCGGGTAATATCTGGATGCAAGCGGGCTTCTCCATGGTGGACTGCCCGGATCGCCTCCACCAGGTCATCCGGGGAGACGTCTTTCAGCAGATAGCTGGCCGCGCCTGCCTGGATCGCTGGAAATACCTTGTCGTCTTCTGAAAAGCTGGTCAGGGCGATGATTTTGGCTGGAGAGCCTGATGCATGGATCTTTTGGGTGGCAGTGATGCCATCCATGTGAGGCATGACCAGGTCCATTAAAACCACGTCGGGTTGGTGCTGATTGACCATCTCGACCGCGCTCAAGCCATTATCCGCCTCCCCGATCACATGGATATCTTCATGCAGCTCCAGGAAGGTGCGTAAACCCTGCCGAACTACCTGGTGGTCGTCCACAATGAGAACTTTGATGATTTCGGTTTGTTCCATCAGATTTTCTCTCCTGAGGGATAATCTTTCTCCACCCGGATGCATGTTCCATCACCGGGTGCGGATCGGATGTGTCAGCTCCCAGCTGATCTCGTTTGCCCGTTCCTGCATGCCTGCCAGACCGAGTCGCCCGCTACCCTGGGTTTGATCCAGGGGAAAGCCCTGCCCATTGTCCGCGATTTCGATCCAGAACGGTTGCGCCATGTGCAGGTGGATGCTGGCTTTGGTCGCCCGCGCATGCTTGATCACATTATTAAGCGCTTCCTGGGTGATGCGGAAGAGACCTTGCTCTTCCTGGGAGGATAACCTTTCATCACCTTCCATATCCAGGGAAATTGTTAACCCCTCTGGGATATGCCGGCTGTCAATATGCTTGCGCAACTGTGCTTCCAAACTTTCATCTGCTTGCCGCTCCGGGCGCAGTTCCGAAATGAGCGTATGCATCTCCGCCAGGGCACTCTGGGCAAGCTGGTTTAACCGCTCGAGCTGAGTGCCCACCCGGCTGAGGTCGCGGTCTACCAGCAGAAGGGCGGACTGGGTGGTGAGGGTCATGCTGAAGATGGTCTGGGTGACCGAATTGTGCAGCTCACGTCGCAGCCGCTGGCGTTCATGGGCTGTTCCCAGCTGTTTCAGCGTGTCTGAATGGGATTCTAGTTGCAAGTTGGCGGTTTGCAGTTGTTGCATCAGGGATTGGTTTTGCGCCCGGGCTTCCTGGGCATCTCGGGTTGCCAATGAGTATGCACTCAGGAAAATAATAACCGATCCGAATAAAACCACCCTGATCACGCCTTCCAGGGGTCCTTCAAATCTGATGAACGGGAAACTAAACAATATGAAAAAGAGCACGATCCAGATCGTTCCGCTCCTGCGATCGAGATGCTGCATTGCCTGCATTCCCAGGATGGCGAATAGGAGTGAAATATAGTCATAATCCTCGTGGTTTGAATAGAAGAACAGCAGGAAAACCAGGCACGATTGCGCCACGAGGTAAATGTTGAACCATTTTCCGACCCGCCTGGACAGTGCGTATTCCACCAGGAATACCAGCAGGAAACATAGCATCAACCCAAGCATTCTGCCCAGGTAGGGGGTGCCCTGGTAGAACAGGATGGAGCGCAGGAAGACCGCAAAATAGATCAGCCCGATGGCGAGGTAGTACACACGCTGGTAAATTTGATTGCTGGATTGGTTTTCGGCCATTCTGCTCTATTCAAAAAGGAGAAGCGAAGGATGATGAATCATAGCATGGATTTAAATATTCAGCATCAGGCTTCTTCATGCTCGCTGTGGATTTATTCATAATCTGCTATGTTATACTCCGAATACCTCAATTCGTAATGATCACCACATCCGCACTGTGTGCCATGGTATGAGGTCTATGGGTAATATCATGCGAGATTATGACCTATGTGTAGCCTGGAATTGGGAATATGACGCCGATTTTATAGCCTTGTTGGAGGGGGGATGCAAGTCCAAAGGACTATCCATGTTGCAGGTAACCCCTGTGAATCTCGCCGAAGCGCTGCATGCCCTTGCCGAGCAGGAGATCATCTGCCGAGCCTTCTTCGACCGGGCGTCTGATAGTGACCCCCAGTTTATGCCCCTTATCCAATGGTTCCACGAGAACCGCATCTATACCATAAACTCCTACGAACGCGCCTCGCTCACCTGGGATAAGGCGAAGCTGCATTTCCTAATGGTCAGCGCAGGTCTGGATGTCCCCGATACGCTCATCCTTCCGGCTTATTTTGACCAACCTGAACTGTTCGATATGGATTGGCTTACCCAAAGTGAACAATTCACCATCAAGCCAGCCCATGGCAGTGGGGGTGTGGGTGTGCTGATCAACGCCACCGCATGGGAGCAGGTGCTCTCCGTCCGCCAGGAGCACGCCACCGATCAGTACCTCCTGCAAGCCCATATCATCCCTAAAGGGCTGGATATGCACCCTGCCTGGTTCCGGGTGATCTACTGTACCGGTCAAATTTACCCATGCTGGTGGGATCCTGATAGCCATGTGTATGCTCCAGTGACTGCGGAAGAAAAGAGTCGTTTTGGTCTGGGCAAGCTGGAAGAAACTGTGGCGATCATCTACCGCCTGTGTGGGTTGGACTTATTTTCAACCGAGATTGCTTTCACCCCAGATGAGCAATTCATGGTGGTGGATTATGTGAATGACCAGATTGATTTACGCCTGCAATCCACCCATTATGATGGGGTACCGGACGCAATTGTACGCGATATCGCTGAACGGCTGGTGAGTCAGTTGGTGAATCGTGTGTGACTGCTTTCTGTCTGGGTAAGCGTGCTGGCTTTTGGTTAAATTAAGATTTTAGAGACCTGCCCCGTTTATGCGGACTTTGATTGGGTAATATTTCACAAATACGTATAGTGGAGTTACTACGACTGCTGTGTCAGTAACGAAAACGAATACCGTAAAATCTGCGATTATTCAGGTAGCCTCCATATAGCTGGTACAAGGATCATCATGATCCATGGAATATACATTGATATCGTGCTTGTCTGTTTTGTTACCGGATTAATTAAGCTTCATTATTTATTAGAAATTTTACTTTACGGGGCTAAGACGCACCGAAAACCAACATCGTGATTGCCCAGGTTATTGGGGTTGGCATCATAGTTGCGGTATGTCACACTAAGACCGGTAAGATTGTAGTTCCAACTGCCGCCGCGCATCACTTTATATGTTCCTTCCTCCGGTCCCTGGGGATTTTCATAAGGAGAAAAACTATAATAGGTCGAATCCCACCAGTCACTGGCATATTCCCAGACATTTCCAGCTAGATCATACAATCCATAGGTATTGGGACCGAAACTGCCCACACCGATGGTATCATCGGGCGAGCACATATCATATTGAGCTCCATTGGGTGCTCCAATTCCACATACCGGAGCTTCATCCCCCCAGGGATATTGCGCATAACCGAGCGAGCCTAAGGCAGCCTTTTCCCACTCGGCTTCCGTTGGTAGGCGTTTACCAGCCCACAGACAGTAATCCAGCGCATCGTCCCAGGTGATGTGCATCACCGGGTAGTTGTTGTAGGTCGGATTATCATAATAAGAAGCACGTGAATGTGAGCTGTATGCAGCTGGGGCCAGGCAAACCCCAGCAGCCACGCATTGAGCGTATTTAGCATTCGTGACTTCGAATTTATCGATGAAAAAAGCATTCAGGAAGACCTTGTGCTGTATTTCGGTTGGGAAAGCATCATAGAATCCACCAGAAGTACAGCCCATCCTGAATTCTCCAGCAGGTACGAAGGACATGTCCGCCGGAGGTGATTTCCCAATAAAAGATAAGTGAGTTATTAATGGGTATGTATAATCCAGGGTAATCAGGCCGCCCCCGTAGTCAGCGACATAAGTGTAATCACCATCTACAACCACACTCCTCGCAAACCCCGGCGTATCGTAAAACCCCCACTCGAAGGGTAGTCTGCGCAAGCCCACGTCGACAATACGAATGCCATCCCGTGAATCAGCAATATAAGCCAGGTTATCGACCACTGCCACACTCACGGCTTCTTCGGCGGTATCGTAGAAACCTACCTCAACCGGGGCAGTTGGTTGACTCACATCGATGATGCGTAGTCCAGCACTGTAATCAGCCACATAGGCATGCGTCTCGACCACTGTAACACCCCTGGCAGACCCCGGGGTATCGATGAAACCCACCTCGGTGGGATTTTCCGGTGTACTCACGTCGATGATGCGCAATCCACTAAGCTCATCGGCGACATAAGCCAGGTTTCCAACCAATACCACATCGTAAGCCCAACCTGGTGTATCAAAGAACCCTACCTCATTCGGGTTGTCTGGAAGGCTCACGTCGATAATCCGCAAACCGGCATCTCCATTGGCAACATAGGCATAATCCCCGGCCAGTGCCACATGATTTGCCCAAGCGGGTAAAGCGCAGGAAGCCGACCTCGAAAGGAGTACTCGGTAGACTCACGTCGATGATCCGCAAGCCATTGAACCGATCAGTGACATAAGCATAATCACCGGCTATCGCGACATCATTTGCCCAGTCTGGTGTATCGAGGGTGCCCACCTCGGAGGGTGTACCCGTTGTGCTCACGTCGATGATGCGCAAGCCCTTCCTGCCATCCGCCAGGTAGGCGTAATTCCCGCTTACTTCCACAGCTTCGCAATTTGCCATCGTTTCATAAGAGCCCACTTCAATGGGTGCATCTGGCACACTGACATCCAGAATACGCAGCCCGCCTTCGGTGTCAGCCACGAAAGTGTTAACCCCAACCAAAGAAACTTTATATGCAAATTCGATCGTATCGTAAAAGCCAACTCCTACGGGGGCATCCGGGAGACTTACGTCGATGATTTCCAGACCAGACCCAGTGGCAACATAGGCATACTGTCCATTCACAGCCACACCATAGGCAGCATCTGTGGTTATGTAAAAGCCCACTTCAAAGGGGGAGAGAGCTATGTTGATGATGCGCAGACCACCATCCAGATCTGCAACGTAGGCTCTTTCCGCGTAAAAAGCCAAATCCAGGGCTGATCCTGGTGTATCGTAAAAGCCAATTTCAAACCAATTTCCCCAATTTGTGCCAATAATCCGCAAGCCACTCCCAGCAGCTGCTACATAAATCTTGCCTTCGTAAAATTTCACATTAAAAGCATGCGAATTGGTTGGGATAAAATCCACCTCGACCGGATCAGTCGGTACCCTTATATCGATGATACGCACTCCACTTAATCCATCGGCGATATAGGCGGCGCCTGCCAAATCAATCGCCACACCATAAGCCCAGCCCGGGGTATCTAGAAAGCCGACCTCAACAGGGGCATCCGGCAGGCTCACGTCGATGATCCGCAAACCGGCATCGCCTGCCGCGACATAGGCATAATTCCCTTCTACATCCACCCCATACACCGCTCCTGCCAGCTCTTCGGTCTGTCCAATCAAGCTGGGTAGAGTTGGGTCAGAGATATTCAGGATAGCCAGGCGCAGCCCGACACCGATGTAGGCGTAGTCTCCTTGAACTTCGACTGCCAGGGTGCTTCCACCGAATTCGCTGATCAGGGTCACATTCCGTCCCAGCCGCTCAATATTCTGCTGGGAATCAATTGCCGGGGCGACCGAGTTTGGCTGAGTTTCCCCTTTCAAGCTCAGGTCTGGTTTAGACGCCTGGGCTTTTACGACCCCAGCCATGCTCAGGGACAGTATGATCAACAGGATCAATCGGATTAATATTTTTGCGTTCATTGCTCCCCTCCAGATCACACATCGTGAAGTTTGCTAATTATTTTAGGTTATTTACCGCCTAGAACAATTCGGAATGTTGCCCTTGGGCTTTTGAAATAATTTACCACTACCCAAGCTCAATCAAACTGACTAGGAATGCCTGTTTTCATACCTGTATTGTAATCCCTTCTGGCAAATTGATTTCCTTATCTTGATTGTGGTCATTATCTGAATTGATAGTCTCGATGAAGAAATCGGATAAGTTGGGAATCTACTTCTGGAGGTCGAAAAAAAGGTGCATACCGCCGCAACCACCCATTATGTAGGGGTACCGGACGCCATTGTGCGCGATATCGCTGAACGGCTGGTGAGCCAGCTGGTGAATTGCGGTAGGCGAGAAATTGGTGCAAGAAGGTTTAACTAATATTTCCTTGTGTTCCCACTCAATCGCAGATCGAATTATTTTGTTCACTGTCCTGATGGTCAATCATTGAATACTCTACTACATTAAAAGACCCTTGATTGACTGTCCTCCAGCATTGCCTCGACCAGCATATTTTCCCGTTGAGGTTTTTGCTATCAGTGTGTTGGCAAATCAGTTGAGCGAGCTGGAAAATAGCTGCATTAAAAAAGTGAGTTTATTCTAACCCTTGTCATACCTACCACCAACATAATTCTAACAATGATGTGTAAAAATCTCCTTCAATAGTTGTATAAGATTTTTACTGTTTATTGACGAAGGAGTTAATTATGAAATGGTCCTGGAAGATTGGCTCATTTAAAGGTATTGGCGTATTCATTCACGCCACTTTCCTGCTGATCATTGCCTGGGTTGGTTTCACCAACTGGCAGCAAACCCGCACTCTGGCTGGTACATTGGAAGGAATCCTGTTCACCCTGGTACTGTTCAGCACCGTTGTGCTGCATGAATTCGGGCATTCTCTGACTGCCCGCCATTATGGTATCAAAACACGCGACATCACCCTGTATCCCATCGGAGGTGTCGCCCGTCTGGAACGAATGCCCGAGAAACCTGCCCAGGAGTTCTGGGTGGCGATAGCTGGACCAGCGGTGAATATCGGCATCGCTGCAATGCTCTTCACCTGGCAAACGGTAGCTGCCCCGCTGGCAGCACTGACTGGCTTCAGTCTGACTGGTGGTCAATTTGTTGAACAGCTGATCACGGTAAATATATTCCTGGCATTATTCAACCTCATCCCAGCTTTCCCGATGGATGGCGGTCGTGTATTGCGTTCTCTTCTGGCCATGCGCCTGGAATATCCACGTGCAACCCAGATCGCTGCATACATCGGGCAGGGCATGGCGGTATTATTTGGTATCGTCGGCTTATTCTATAATCCCTTCCTGGTGTTCATCGCCTTCTTCGTGTGGACCGGTGCAGGACAGGAAGCCTCAATGGTGCAGACCAAATCGGCGCTGGACGGTATTCAGGTATCACGCCTGATGCTGACCGATTTCCAGGTCCTATCACCGCATGAACCATTGAGTCGTGCTGTTGACCTAATCCTAAGGGGCTCCCAGACCGATTTCCCGGTGGTGGAAAATGGGATCGTGCTTGGGCTGTTGAGGCGGAGTGATATCATGGCCGGGCTATCCCAGCAAGGGCAGTTTGGGTTGGTGGAGGATGTAATGCGCCGTGATTTCCCATTAGCCGATGCCGATGAAATGTTGGAACCGGCCTTGCTGCGCATGCAAAACCGTGGCTCAACCACCATCCTGGTCACAATGCGGGGGAAATTAGTTGGGATGCTGACCTCTGAGAATGTCCGTGAATTTTTGATGATCCAGTCTGCCCTCAGCAAGGCACCCGGCAGGGATGGGCTGGTTAGGAATACGGCATAACCACTTAAACACCAAATCTATATTTTAATTAAAATACGATAGGAACACTTAGAGACGCTGCATTGAAGCGTCTCTACTTTTTTCTGATCTATAAGGGGAATAGCAATGTTGGACCTTTTTCAAGATTTCTTTAATTTTATTAGGGGCGGTTGACCAATGACACCGATACGGGTATCTGCGATTTGGAGGGAGCTAATATTTCACCCCATCTATGAAATCCTCCTGGTCCCAAATTTTAATATATTTACGGTTGCTAACCGTCGTTATGCGTCCTCAGGAAGGTCACGAGGTTGTCAATCTATATCATTGAGACCGTATTTAGACAGTCCAGGTTCTGGTTCACTTCTGGAGGTGGAAAAATAGGTGCACAATGCAGCAACCATCTATTATGAAGAGGTACTGGACGCAATTGTACGAGATATCGCTGAACGGCTGGTGAGCCAGCTGGTGAATCGTGGCTAGCGGTTGGCTGATCGGGCAAAGGCGCAGGGGAAATGTTTTATAGTAAGTCTTGGAAACCTTCTCCTGCGCCTTCACCACCTTCATTGAACCTAATGTCGAGTTTTATTATTTTAAGATCAACGGCAGCCAGGTATGTATGTAATCAACGAAACTTTGCCAGAAATCCTGCCAGAATCCAAGTTTTGTCGCATAGTTGGTGGAGTACGAATCTCCAATCGCGGTTTGCCCCACCGAGTAGTTGATCGAATAGTTGGTCGAGGCTGCCGCTCCTCCGCCTCCACTGGTCAACGGGATCATCCAGTCCAGGGCAAAATTGGCTGAGCTCATTGCCTGGGCGCTGCTGGCCAGTAATAGAAGGAACAAAAGTGTGAGTAGAATCGCCTTTCTTTTCATGGATAGCCTCCTGGCATCATTGTAGCGTCACAAAGACATAAATCCAGCCTTCGCCGCTTTCCAGAGCTTCAAGGGCTTTTGCAAACACGGTACCGGGTAAGACGGTCTGAATGCCTTCAATGGTTATCCTGGCGGCACAGGCTGCGATGCCAGCCTGATCACTGCTGGAGAGCAGATCACCGACCTGGATCGCGCCTGCTGCAGCACTCGTCTTCACCTGCGCTGGTCCCTGCACGACAATCAATAGGGATTCACCCGGCTTTGCTGCGCCTTCCAGGGTTTCCCCTGCAAGAGCGTAACGGGCATATACAACTCCGGCCACAGCAGTGCTGTTTGCGGAAGAAGCCTTGGATACCAGGATTGTGGGTGGGTCATTGGCATCCGCTGGTGCAACTACACCGGTAAAGACGACCACGTCGCCGGTTTCAAGGGGCTCGCTGCCACCATTTTGTACAACTTGCATGATAGCACCACTGGTGTGGTAATTTAGCGAATAGAGATTATCGGATGTGTAAACCCCGTAGTTGTGATCAACCCTTTGGGTATCGCCGTAAATAGCAAAATTACTGGCACTTAACCCATATACACCAAATCCCGATGAGCTTTTGCCGTATACCCCAGCGCCAACTTCGCTTTCTCCCTCCACTCCGACACCACCTGCTGCGTTATCGGCTACACCATATACTCCACGACCATTGTCAGAATTCGAATCTCCATAGACACCATAGGTAGTTCCAGTGGTAGCCGAGGTATAACCGTACACCCCTCGGCCGGCGGTCGATTCACTAATTCCATAGACTCCCCGGGTATTTCCGGTGACTGCCGTGGCATGCCCATAGACTCCATAACCGTTGGTGGTTGAATCTGCCACGCCACGCACACCATAGCTCGTACCTGTTGTAGCCTGCGCCCAACCGTAAACGCCTGCTCCCACGCGTTCCGTTTCATGGCTGATGCCAATTACCCCGTTGACACCTCCAAATAGACCGCCCGATTTGTAAGCGTCAGTGTAATCATCCTTGCTGTAATTATCTGATTGCATGCCAATGATACCGAAATTGTTATATGTGCTGGTTGTGCCAGACAATCCAATTCCGCCGCCATTGTTGTAGAAATAACCAGCTAACCCATCCGGTGAACGACTGGCACCCACAACACCATAGTTCACGCCCGTCTGCGACATGGCATAAACCCGCAATCCCCGCCCGGTTGTGCTCCAGTTTTCAATGTGCAAGATGGGATTTGAATTTACTGTCCCAATGACCACTGCTCCAGGCCGTAAGCTCCAGGCATAGGGGGTGGCATATATAGGCTGACGGGGCGACATCTCTCCATCACCATCCACTTGTATACCCAGGTATAGTTGCTGTCCATTGATGTCAGCCGGACAATTTCCCCAGATTTCCGAGGTAAACAAGCCATTTGTTACTGCAACCGTGTTCGTGTCTGAACACAACTCTGTGCCACCAGATACCTCTGCATACAGTCGGAAGATAATTGTATGGTTCCCATTCAGAGGATTGCCGAGAGTATCTGTCAGGCGGCCTTGGACGGGGATATAGTTCAACACATCTCCATCCGGGCTCTCCAGACCATCACCCTCGATTTGCACGATACTGGTAGATTCGACAGTTTGTCCCGCCGTTTCCTGCTGAGCCATGCCGAGCGAGACAGTCATTGATAACAGAATTGCTAGGCATACCATGGTGATGATGATAATCCGCTTTGTCATAAAATCCTCCATGCTTGTTTTGTATTGGGTTTGATTGGGTAATATTTCACAAATAAGTATATACAGATTATTTCCTGAATGCAAGCGTATAGCGGGCACCCTGCTGCTGAAAAATTCCTCCCCGATCAGCGCGTATGGTCATTGTGAGTGATGCCTGGACCGTTGATTCCACACCCCTACTCAGCGAGGGCGGCTAAAAACTCCTGACAAATATGGATCTACGTTATCCGCCGCCTTTTAGATAGCGGTCAAAGAACTCGATCGTGCGCTGCATTGCCAGTGTGAAATTGCCTGACAGGTTATGGTCATCCGCCTCGTATTCGTAATATTCGACTGGAATCCCGGCTGCCTGGACCTGTTGATATAGATCTTGAGAAAATTTGATGGGTACTTCTGTATCCCCGCTGCCGTGATGCAGCTGGATCGGTCCTGAGAGATCATTCTAAATACGAATTTGCAGAAATCCCCATCCAAAATTCAGGATTCTCTGCTGGTGAACCGTATGTATCCTGCCAACGGGTGCGCCAGCCTGAACGGAAATTGGGATTCGCGGTGGGGGTTGGCACACCCGGGGTTGGCTGGCGCCAGCAGCATAGCAAGTCAGGGTAGGATCCCACAACTCCCGCCCAAATTACCCCGACTTTGATAGCCGGTGAGATGACCATCGCGCGTAAGGTTAAAAAACCACCCATCGAATGCCCCCACATGCCGATCCGTTCTTCATCTGCTTGGGGAAAAGCCTGTAGCGCCGAAACTGCGTTCAGCACATCATTTGTATATCCCGGATTGCCATAAGCACCGCTTGCATCCCCTTCAGATCGATCATGTCCGCGATAATCGATCTTATACACAATGTATCCATTGCGTGCCAGGTTATCCACATAGGCGATATAGCGTTCAGTCGTCCGATATACCTCCGGAGGGATGTAGCCATGGTTGAAGACAATCGCTGGCCATCCATTCACCGGTGCATCGCCAAAGGGTACAGTCAGCAGTCCATAGATCTTTATCCCATCTGAAGCATACCAGGCGATATACCGGTAATAGTTGGCACCTGGTTCCAAGGTTTCTTCGATGGTGATCACGCTGCCCGGGTAAGGGGTTTCCCGGGCTGCCAGGATGTTCATCGGGTGCAGGGTTGGAGTACTGGTCGCGATTGCTGTAGGCGTAGCTGGTTGAAGTGGGATCCGGTGAAATTGTTGGTTGGGGTGTGCTTGTTGGGATTTGGGTGGCTTTAGGGAAGTTGGTTATTGCCATAGGCAGGCTGCTGGAGGTTTTTACGATCACCCCGCCTCGCGTTGGATTGCAACCAGTGACCATAATGATCAAGAGCAGCCCAATGGATAACCCTGTGAATATACGTATTGAAGTATTTTGCTTACCAGTAAATCGCTTCATGATGGCTAACTACCTGTATGGTTTTATTATATCTAGTTTGTTTCCTCCCAATTTAATAAGTTGGTGAGACTCATTCGGGATCCTTATTCAGCCGCTAACATCGGATATCTTTATTAGCATCCTTTATACAAATTCTACGTAAATCTACATTGTAGATCGATTTAAAGTCTGATAAAGTTGTATGATATTCCTATGCAATGGAGAAAACTTGTTTTATAAACGCATTCAACTGGGGCTGATTCATATGGCTGTCGCCATGACTCTGGTGCCCATCAACAGCACTTTGAACCGGGTGATGATCAAGGACCTGGGAATATCAGCCACCCTGGTGGCGTTGCTGGCATCCCTTCCATACCTGATCTCGCCCATCCAGGTAGCCATCGGCTCATTTGCCGATCGCCATGCCGTGCGGGGTTTACGACGCACACCCTATATTGCCCTGGGTTTAATCCTATGCGTATTGGGTGTGATCCTTTCACCCTACGCCGCCTATCTCATGGCAGAGAACTCGTGGGTCGGTTTAATCGTTGCCTTTTTAGCCTTTGGTGCCTGGGGGATGGGTTACAACCTGTCAGCAGTATCATACATGTCCCTTGCCTCTGAAATATCCGGGGAAAAGGGTCGTTCACGCACCATTGCCATCATGTTCATCATGATGATTACTGGCATTATCCTCACATCCCTCGCACTCAGCCGCATGCTCGATCCATATTCGCCCCAAGCGTTGGCAGATTCATTTTGGGTGATCGGGCTGGTTGCGTTGGTGCTTGGGCATCCTTGGTTTGATCCGCCTCGAGAAACGCCAGGTTCAGCCTGACTCCGCTGCATCTAAAAATTATTCCTGGTCAGAAATGATGCGCCTGGTTTCAGAAAATCAGCAGGTAAAGACATTTTTTATTTACCTCATTATCTTGCTAGCTGCCATCCTTGGGCAGGATATCTTGCTTGAGCCTTATGCTGGGGAGGCATTTTCCATGCCGGTGCAGGCTACCACCCGGATTACCTCCATTTGGGGTGCATGTTTCCTGATAGCCATGATCGTGGCTGGAGTTCTGGAAGGTCGGGTGCAGAAAATTACCCTTGCCAGGATTGGCGGTTGGAACGCTATGCTGGGCTTTGTTTTGATCGCCTCGAGCGGGGTGGTGGGATCAAGCGTTGTTTTTTACGCGGGTCTGATCGTGCTGGGAATTGGCACTGGTCTTTCCACGGTTTCCAATCTTTCGCTCATGTTGGATATGACCACCGCTGGTAAAGTCGGTTTATATATCGGCATCTGGGGCATGGCGAATGCCATTTCACGCTTGATTGGGTCGATGATTGGCGGTGCGATCAGGGACGCGCTCAACCGTTTCCTACAAGATCCTGTCATGGCTTATGTGGCTGTATTCCTGTTTATGGCTTCACTAATGCTAATTTCTTTATGGATGCTATCGCGCATCGATGTAAGTCAATTCCGCAAGCAGGCTGACGATCCAGTTGGCATATTGGAACGCGGAATCCTGGTTGATTAAACCGTCAGATATCGTTGCAGCGTCACCCCCGAGCCAAACGCCCTGGTTTCCAGGAGTTTGAGATCGATTTTCTCTTCCCTACCAAACAACCGCTTCCCACTCCCCAGGATGACGGGATAGACCAGCAGCCGATATTCATCGATTAGACCGCACGGCATCAGCGATTGTGCGAGCGTGCAGCTGCCCGCGATCAGCAAATCCTGACCGGGTTGTTGTTTTAGTGTATTCACCTGTTCGTAAATATCCCCGGTTAAGATGCTTGAATTATTCCAGGTTGTTTCATTTAATGTGGTGGAAGCTATATACTTGGGCAGGCTGTTCATCCTGTCGGCAAAGCCTATTTCATCTGTCCTGGTCGGCCAGGCAGCTGCAAAGCCTTCATAGGTGACCCTGCCCAGCAGGAATGCGTCACAAGTGAACAGCTCATCCAGCTTGAACTTTCCAATCTCATCGCTCCAATAGGGGATGGTCCAACCGGAGTGCTTGTATCCTTTTTCGCCTCCGGGTGCTTCAATCACCCCATCCAGGGAAATAAATTCAGTAACAACCAATTTCATTCTGCTCTCCTTTTCTAAAACGCACCCAATCGATTGGGCGAATCTGCCGGAATTGCCTGACCGATGTCCCACATCTCAACGATTTTTTCATCTGCGAATCGAAAGATGTGCACAACTGCCATCCCGGGCTCACCAGATTTCAAGATGATATTCGAATGAATTACCACCAGGTCTCTTTCTCCAATCACGTTTTTAACCATCAAACGCTTGTTCGGAAATTGGGCATGGTTCTCGAGCATCCCCTTTTTCAGGGAGGCAAACTCTGATGAGAAGTGCACATTATGATGTTTTCCATGCATATTCACATAGCTTTCGTATGCTTCATCGATAGACCCTGCTACTACCAGCTGTAAGAAATCCTGTGCGCTTTCTTTGTGAGCCTGAATATTACTCCGATTTGTCATTTTCTTTCTCCCAACCGGGCTGATGACTTACTATAATCGATTTACCAGGTAATTGGGGAATGGTTCAACCCTTATTCTACACCTTTACCCAGCTGTAATTTCGAGATTCAGTAGCTTCGTTGGAATACTAAGCTCGAAATCAGCATTCGCTCATGATCAAGACGGCTGGTAAATTAGAAGCACGTTCCCATTCCTGAATGTTCTGGTGTTTAGCAGCTTCAACCTGAGCATTTCATCCTGATCTTTGAATAAAGGCACACCACCGCCCAACACGATCGGATTCAACAACAACCGGTACTCGTCGATCAGTCCATATTTAATGAATGTTGAACTCAGCTTGGCACTTCCAAAAATGAACAGATCTCTGCCCGATGGTTGTTTCAGTTTCTTCAATTCTTCAACTGCATCGCCGATAACCAGCCGGGTATTATTCCAATCTACTTTCTCAAGTGTATGAGAGAATACAAGTTTTGGAAGTGCGTTCATCTTGCTGGCTGTTTCAGGTTCTTCAGTGAAACCAGCAGGTGTTGGCCAGAAATTTGCCATCAGCTGGTATGTCACACGACCAAAAATTAGACCATCGGTCGAGTTGAGCTGTTCAATTGCAAATTCATTGAACTCATCATCCACCTGGTGCCAGCTGATATCACTCCCCGCTCCTTCAAAGAAACCATCCAGGGTGATCAGGTTGAACAGGATCACTTTTCGCATTGCTTACATTCCAATCCCAGGTTGGCTATCTGCTCACGCTCTCTAAGTGGAGCGCTTGTCTCGAGTGTGGCAGAGTAAACGCGTGGAAATGGCTGCGATTTCATCCACTGCCTGGTTGAAGGCGGCTTGGTTATTTTTAGATGGCTTTCTGAAACCACTGATCTTGCGCACAAACTGTAAGGAGGCAGCATGGATCTCCTCCTCGCTCACCGGTGGATCGATATTATAGAGGGTGTGGATGCTCCGGCACATAAATTATCCTAGGCACTCAACCATCTTATCAAACGATTCATTCCAACCTACCTTTGTCATTTCACGCATATCCCTATCGATCATACCGTTATGTTTCAGGGTCATCCTGGTCTTTCCCCTCAACATCTTCGAAGGTAATTTCCACTTCCAACTCCAAGGGCATATCCGAGATCACCCCATAATAAGAGGAAGGCACTACATTGCCGTGTTCATCGGCAAAGGAATCAGTGTAGACAATCCGATCTGGTTCGCTGATCTCCACGTACGTGCCGGTATTCCAGTAATCCTTGCCTTCTGGTCCGCGCATACAATTCAGATACCTGCCGCCCACTCGTAAATCCATATTGGTATATGGCGCAGTGAAATCCTTTGGTCCCCACCAGCAGGTAAACTGGTCGCTGTTGGTCCAATGTTGCCATACGCGCTCGGCGTGGGGCATCAAAGATGCGTGTGATGGTTATGTTATTATGATTTTCAGTATGGTGTGTCATTTTTATCATCCTTATTTTTAACTGTTTCTCTTTGTAAGCAGCTCGTTCAAGCGATGGGTGGTTTCCGTTGATCCTTCATCCATCCCCATCAGCATAAACTAATATCCAATCCAACTCCCGATTAAGTCCGTTCACATCCGTATCCAAGAATATTGGTATGCAATCCTTCCATCAATTATACCATATATGAGTAAATTTATCCTATTTGATCGTAATCAAAATAATATTTGCTCTAAAACCTGTCAAGATATTAATAGCTTGAGATTATCCGCTATGGAGGTAATTAGAAGCGAAGCAATTCATTCTCCGCTCCATTTTATTTTCGACTGGCGCAAAAATAAAAAAAAACACCTCTCCCCCGGTCTATGCACATACAGAGGAGGAGCACTGTAGGGTAAGATTTAGGCGGCTTGTTCTATTTCTTGTTATTACCCCCCCTTCCAAAATGTGGTGGTATTTGAGCATACTCAGGTTGGAAAAACTGTCATACCTCCACTGGCTGGCTGAACCGGTCATCAGGTCATCGTAGGTCAGCAGAGTACGTTCGACCTTCCCCATCCGAACCATTCAAGATCGCGCCTAACAAGTCCTGGCTGGCAGTTGGATTGGAGTTGTAGTAGGAAGATTAACGGTCTCTGTAGGGGTGCTAGTTATAATGGATGGTGAAGGGTTGGCGTTATAGCGCCATTCGAGATGGGCGAAGGAGAGCTAAGAATGGAAGTGGCGGTAGGGTTCGTCCCGTTGGCTGTACTGGTAGCGGAGCTGCAAGCAGTCGTAATGAGTAACAGCGCTGTGACGAGAAGAATTAATAATGATTTCTGTTGCTCCATTTCAACTTGCATTAATAAGGCTTAGCTAGAGTAAACTTGACGGATGAAGCACACCCGAGCTTCGCCGGGTCCATCGTGGTCTGGGTCATAAGCCACACATTCATTCAAAGCCTGCCCAGCCTCGATTTGGAAACCCAGGCAGGTGTGAAATGCAATCGAGACTGTGTTAATGGGCGAGGTGACACAACGGACCACAAAACGTTGGTTCTGTTGCACAGTGTCAAAAAAACGCTCATATAGAAGACGTCCATATCCGCGTTGTTGCTGCCCACTGTGTGCGGTAGCGGGTGCACGCCAACGAAGTGAATATACGCTTCATCCGATCGGCTCTGAGATAAAAATCCGATCAGGAAAGCAACGATTTTTTCATCACCTTCGATAATGAAACTGGTATCACAGAAATGTTCGAAGAATAGGCGCGGCAGCATGGCGCTCATCTTTCGCCCACCCCACCAATCATCCAGCATGGTGATGATAGGTGGATAATCAGAAGGGCGTACATTTCGAATGTTCATGATGTATCCAGCCTTTTATAGTAATATATTTAGAATTGCTATTCGCTCATAGGTGAAGACTTTTCTAATTATGCAGAGTAACACTGAATAATGTATTCTGGTTTAACTATAGGAGAAAAACGCTATCCCTGAAAACTTTAGGTGGGCACCGTGGGGGATGGTTAGGGCGGCTTGTTCTATTTCTTGTTATTTTCCCCAACATCCAAATTGCGGTGGTATTTGAGGCAATCAAATAAAATACTCACCCAGGATCATCCAGTAGTGTCTTCCGTCGCCATTTCACCAGCCTGCCATCCTCGAACATGGGAAAGAAGGAGTGGTCAGAGTCACGCAATTGCTTGAGTGTTTGTGCGAGACCGATGGTGCCAAACTCGCGCGTGCGTGTGGTGTGCTCCAGATCGATCATCTCGGTCAGGATGGTCTGGTTGGTCGATGCTTCCTGCAGGATGCGCCCATCCGGGTCGATCATGGTGGAGCGCCCACCGCCCCAGGTTCCCACGCCATTGACGCTAATAAAGTAGCACTGGTTGAAAAGGGCGTTGGCACGGCACATCACCAGCTCAAGCTCACGGTCGGAGGTCGGGGTCAGGGTGGGCTGCAGGATCACCTCTGCTCCTTTCCAGACCAGGCTACGGGCTACCTCGGGGAACCACATGTCGTAGCAGATGCAAAGACCAAAGCGTCCCACATCGGGGATATCGAACACACAGAACTCATCCCCCGGTGTGACGCCATCTTCATAAGGTAGCCAGGGGAACATCTTGCGGTATTTGCGTACGATCTCACCATGTGGTGAAATGACCAGCGCTGTATTATACAACTTGTCACCATCCAGCTCGTACATCGAGCCGGGGATGAGCCAGCGATTCAGGCTGCGCGCCAGGTTGCACAATCGTTCCGATAATGATCCGGGGACCGCCTCGGAATTCCTCAGCAGCCAATCCCTGTCCTCAGAAGTGACGAACTGGTCCAATCCCGGTACCACCAGCTCATGGAACATAATCAGCTGCACCCATGGGAATGATTTTGTCAAGTTGGTGGCGATTTCAGCCATTTTATCCACTGTAGCCTGGGCATCGAAAGCCACGACGTGCATTTGTACTGCAGCAATTCCAAATAATCGACTCATACAATCACTCCTCAGACACGAAATGGCAAGCAACCATACGGTTGTGCCTTATTTGGCGCAATAATGGTTCTTGCTGCTTAGCAAATCTCTTGAACCAGCGGGCAGCGGGTATGAAAACGGCAACCTGATGGTGGGTTGATCGGGCTGGGCACGTTGCCTTCCAAAATGGTCAGCTCGCGCAGGTTGTCCACATCCGGCAGGGGGATGGCACCGAATAATGCCTGGGTGTAAGGGTGTAGCGGGGAGGTAAAAATATCCTCTGCTGGAGATAGCTCAACGATCTTACCCAGGTACATCACCCCAATCCGATCGCTGATGTGCTGCACCACGTTCAAATCATGCGAGATGAAAACATATGTTAATCCATGACTTTTCCGTAGATCGTCCAGCAGGTTGATGATCTGTGCCTGAACAGACACGTCCAGTGCAGACGTGGGTTCATCCAGCACGAGCAGGCGTGGATTGAGTGCCATGGCGCGTGCTACCGCCACCCGCTGGCACTGCCCTCCCGAAAGCTCATGCGGGAAGCGATCCAGGTGCTGCTTACCAAGCCCTACCTGTTCAAGCAGCTCGATAACGCGCGGTCTCAATCCACTCCGTTCGACAGCCTTATGGGTAATCAGCGGCTCAGCCACCACCTGTTCGATCTTCATGCGTGGGCTAAGGGACGACAGAGGGTTTTGAAATACGATCTGCATTTGCTGGCGCATGCGACGCATGGCATCACCCTTGAGTTCGCTTAAGTCTTTGCCATCAAATAACACTTGTCCAGCAGTTGGCAAAAGAAGACGCAACAAGATACGTCCAATCGTGGTTTTTCCACAACCGGACTCACCTACAAGACCAAATACCTCACCTTGCTCGATAGACAGGTCGACCCCATCTACAGCATAAACATAGCGCGCCTCACCTGTCAGCCACCCCCCCGGCAAGCGGAAATGCTTCTTGAGAGAGCGAACTTCAACCAGGGGTGTCATAGTTTTACACCTGCCTGGGTTGAGGTTTTATCTGCCAGGAAACATGCGCTGGCGTGCCCTTCGCTAATCGTATATAAGGCGGGTACCTCGCGAGCGCAGCGCTCAAAGGCAAACTCACAGCGTGGTGCGAATGGACAGCCAATCAATGCCCCGGGGTTGGATGGAACCACCCCAGGGATGACGGCCATCTTCTGTCCCCGGTTGCCCGGGCGTGGGACAGCATTCAGCAATCCACGCGAATAGGGGTGCTGGGGAGATTTAAATACCTCCCGAGTGGTGCCAATCTCAGCCACCCGTCCTGCGTACAGGATCACCAGCCGATCACAGGTCTGAGCAACCACTCCCAGGTTGTGGGTAATCAAAATGGCAGATATATCAAATTCTTTTTGCAGCTGGCGGATCAGCTTCAAGATTTGCGCCTGGATCGTCACATCCAGAGCAGTGGTCGGTTCATCTGCAATCAGTAAACGTGGATGGCAGGAAAGTGCCATGGCGATCATCACCCGCTGTTGCTGACCACCCGATAATTGATGGGGGTAGCTTTCCAGGATGCGCTGGATGTCAGGCAGACCGACCGCACCCAGCATAGCCGTAGCATGTGCCTTGGCGTTATTTTTGGATAAATCGGTATGTCGGCGGATCACCCGGATCATCTGCTCACCGATGGTGAAAACCGGGTTGAGTGATGAGCTGGGGTCCTGGAAGATCATCGCAATCTGGCTACCGCGTGCTTTCTCCATCTCTGTTTTCGGTAGTTGAAGCAGATCAACACCTTCCAATAATATCTCCCCATGCGTAATGCTCGCTGAGCGTGACAGCAAGCGCAGGATGGTCAACCCAGTGACCGTTTTTCCACAGCCAGTCTCGCCCACCAGACCGAGCACCTCGCCCTTCTGTACATCGAAACTGATGCCATTAAGAGCTTTTAGGTCACCCCGTGAGGTTTTGAACTCGAGATACACATCACGAACATCCAGCAAGGTGCTCATCGATATTGCCTCGGATCAAATATATCGCGCAAGGTGTCACCGATCAGGTTGAATGCCAGGACGACAATAAAAATGGAAACTCCGGGAAAGGTAGAGATCCACCATTGCTCTAATATGTACGTACGACCTTCCGCAACCATTAAACCCCAATCGGGTGAGGGAGGCTGTGTGCCGAGACCCAGGAACGCCAGTCCTCCCATCGCCAGGATGACAGTACCCAAGTCAACCGTAGCCTGCACCAGGATGGATGAGATGGTGTTGGGTAGGATATGCCTGAGAATGATGACTGAATCGCGCACGCCAATGGCTTGCGCAGCTTCCACGAAGTAGCGTTCCTTTAAACTAATCGTAACCCCGCGCACCAGGCGCGTATACCATGGCCACCAGGTGATGATCAGGGCAATTGCTGCATTCTGGATGCCACGACCAAGGGCTGCGGCAATCGCCATGGCCAACAAGAGCGAAGGGAAAGCCAGGAACAGGTCGGTAATACGCATAATGGTCTCATCGATCGTTCCCCCCTTGAACCCAGCAATGGCACCCAGCGGGGCACCGAGAAGCACTGCGAATGCCACCACACCGATGGGAACTATTAAAGCCGGGCGTGCACCTACAATAACACGGCTTAATACATCCCTCCCGAGCTTGTCAGCCCCAAAAGGATGTTCTGGGGAGGGCGGAAGTAACGAGTTGGCTACATTGGTTTTGCCAGCACCTTCCAACGGGTACGGTGCCACCTGATAGCAAAAAATGGCTACCAGGATGAAAAGAATAATGACAATCGTGCTGATCAATGATAACGGATCCCGCAGGATGACATTGAACACGTGCCGTGCCATGCGTCTGGTCTGGATTTCGGGTTCGAGCGAGATAACGGGGATAGCAGTCATGTCATTTCAGCGAGATGCGCGGGTCAATCCAGGCCTGAAGCAGGTCAACTGTCAGGTTGATGAGTA
The DNA here is from genome assembly GCA_963736805.1 of uncultured Chloroflexia bacterium. GTDB lineage: Bacteria > Chloroflexota > Anaerolineae > Anaerolineales > UBA4823 > FEB-25. The sequence goes on along the minus strand of CAVTQM010000070.1, from coordinate 14,743 downwards.
CATACATGAGTGATCCATACAAGGTAATGCCCATAATGGCGGGGTAATCTACGTTGAGCAGGGAGTGGACAGTGAATAAACCCAGCCCGGGCCAGTTATAGATCACCTCGACAAAGAAGGTACCGGTGAGTGCAATCGCAAAAGTCAGCCCTATCACGGTCAGGGTGGGGCTAATTGCGTTCTTTAATGCGTATAGATATACAACGACAGTTTCCCGGACGCCATATGCACGCGCGGTGCGGATATAATCCTGTTCCATCACTTCCAACATGGTGGCACGCGTCATGCGGGCGATTAATCCTGCGGGATAGGCTGCCAGGGTAAGCGCGGGTAGCACCAAATGGTAAACCACATCCTTAAATGCGATCCAATTCCTCCCGAGGATTGCATCCACCAACAGGAAGTTAGTGACCAGCTCGATGGGGTTGGTGAAGCGCAGTTCGGTACTGAATCGTCCTGCCAGAGGAAATAGATCCAGCCTGCGGAAGAAAAAGATTTGCAATAACATGCCGAGATAAAAAGCAGGCATGGAGACCCCAATGATGGCAACAATACGCACCAGCATATCGGTTGGTTTACCCTGCCAGCGCGCGCTGAGCACTCCCATGGGGATGCCGACAAGCACCGCAATTGCCATACCGGTGAAAAGTAATTCAAGCGTAGCTGGTAGACGGCTTGAGAGTTCCAGTAAAACAGGGCGCTTGGTGCCAATCGAAGTCCCCAGGTCACCGTGCAGCAATTCGCTCATATATACAAGATACTGTACGGGTAGGGGCTTGTCCAAACCAAGCTCAATGGTCACCCGCGCGATTTCCTCTGGTCTGGCTTTGGGTCCGATATACATCGCGGCTGCATTGGAGGGAATGACACGCGCTACGATAAAGATGATGATCGATACCCCAATTAGCACTAATAGGGAGGTTAGCAAACGTCGGATGATGAACTCAAGTTTGCGCATAGGATTCCAGAATGGGGATGACCCACTCGATTGGATTTATGATTACGATAAGCAAGGAGCGGAGAATACCGTTCCGCTCCTTGCCTGGGTATTATTTTATTTTGCTGGTGTTAACTCATAGAACCAGAATGGTGTAAATGGGTAGTTCAGGTTATATTTAAATCCGGCAATGGTATTGGGTATCACATATGGGGCTTTGGTATCGAGGAAGAACACACCTGGAGCCTGGTCCACCAGCAGGTTCATCACATCAATGTATTCCTGTTGGGATTTGGCGGGGTCAACCACTGTATCCGCGATTGCCTGGTCCAGCTGGGCGTTGTAGTCTGGATTGTTCCAGTAAGACAGGTTAAAGAATGGAGCTTCGGTGTAATAGAACATCGACCAAAGGTTGTCTGAGCCGGCATCGGAGTAGGTAGGCCAGTAGAGAAGCAAGAACATATCCTGGGCGTTAGCTGGATCGGTTTTCGCCAGTTCCCACTGCTGGTTGAATAACATAGATTCGATGGTGACTTCAACACCTAGCTGGGCAAAAGAATCTTTGATCAGGGGGGCGAATGTTGTCTCAGCCGCATTTTCAGAGGCATGCGTCAGACGGATGGTAAAACCTCCATCCCCGTAACCCGCCTGGTCCATCAGATCTTCTGCCTTATCCATGTCATAGGTGTATTGGTTGACCTGGTCTGACCAAGGCCACACTCCCTCAGGGACAGGACCCCGGCTCTGGGTGCCCAGGCCTGAAAAGGCGATGGTGATGATATCATCGTACGGGATGGCATAGGAGAGAGCCTGGCGCACCAGTGGATTATCCAAAGGTGGGCGTAGTGTGTTGAAGAAACCTACATAATTGAAGAAGGACTTCTCCTCATAAACCGTATAATCGGGATTGGTTTTGAAGGTATCCACATTATCAAAGGGGATCGTACTCGCCAGGTCAATTTCACCACCTTCCAGTAACTGCTGTTGCGTGGTCGATTCAGGCACGATCATGTTCAAGACTACATCATAGTTATCAGGGTTCCAGCCACCCCAATAATTTTCAAATTTCTTGAACACTACTTCCTGGTCAGGTGTGTAGCTGTCAAGCATGTATGGACCTGTCCCTGCTTCAACACCAGTTTCGAAATACGTCTCATCTGCTGCTACAGCTTCCAAAGCTTTGGGGCTGACGATCCAGGCACCGTACAAAGATGAGGCGATCAGGTCGATCGGGGCGGGAGACGTAAGGTTAAACACAACGGTGTACTCATCCGGTGTTTCAATGCTATCCAACATCCACCAGATGAATGAGGCACCACCGTGATCTGCTGCAGCTTCGATGGATAGCTTGACAGCCTCAGCATTCATCATTTCACCATCATGGAAAGTCACTCCCTGGCGCAGGTTGAATGTCCAGGTAAGGGCATCTTCGCTGGCTTCCCAGCTCTCTGCCAACAGGGGGGTAAATCTCTCAGCAGAGTCTGGTGGATTGATGCGCAGCAGCTGTTCATACATATTTGCCATGTAAGCTGCTTCAGTGGAGAATGACTTAATCGGGTCCCAAGTGGTGAAGTTAGCTGTGTTGGCAATCCGCAGCACTTTAGGTGCAGCCGTAGGTTCAGCGGTAGGTACTTCCGTTGGAGGTACAGCTGTGGGAGCTGCTTCTGTGGGTTGTACGGCTTCAGTTGGGACTTGCTCCTCAGTTGTGACAGGTGTTTCCGCCTGTCCGCCGCATGCAGTCACCATGAACATGACAGCAAGAAGCATAAATATTACCAAACGATTTTGTTTCATTACAGTTTCTCCTCTCTTTTGTTTGAGATACTGTTAGAATCCTACCATAACCGGTTTGCAAATAGTTTGCAGTTTATGAAGCCTTCCTTTCTGCTCTCGACCAAATTCCTTTTACCGCTTTCCGTGCGGGGTTACCTTCCTCGACCTCACCTCATCCAGTGGCTCCAGGATCGGTTGGAGAACAGGCTGATTCTGATCTCAGCTCCCGCTGGTTATGGTAAAACCAGCCTTTTATCTGAATTCCTGACGAAATCGAATTTAGCTTTTGCATGGTACCAGCTTGATTCCTCTGATTCAGACCCTACAACCTTTATGACATACCTCATCGAAGCCCTGCGCAGGATGCAGGATTTGGATGAAAGCATTAAAAGTAAGATTGGACAAAATACCCTTGCGTTGCTGGATAGTCCTCAATCCGGATATGAGCCGTTTCAGGTGATGACAGTCTTGATTAACGAACTCGGTGAACAGCTGAGCAGTCCCACCTTGTTGGTGATGGACGATTACCATTACACCACCTCTCTTGTGGTGCATCAACTGGTGGATTTTCTGCTTGAAAATGGACCGATCAACCTGCATATCATCCTATCCACCCGTACTGATCCGCCCCTATCTCTGGCCAGGTTGAGAGCACGTGGGGCTCTGGCTGAGATGCGCACAAATGATTTGCGTTTCAGGGAAAGTGAGGTGACTGAGCTGATGCTCCAGGATGTACCAGGATTATCGGTTGAAAGCCTTGCATTGTTGAACGAAAAAACGGAAGGTTGGGCCGCAGCTCTACAGATTGTTCGATCAACGCTTTCAGGCAGGGATGTCGAGCTGGCTTCGAACGTGATCTCGGGCTTGAGTGGCTCACAACGTTTTGTGTTTGATTATCTCACCGAGGAGGTCTTTCGTTCCCAGCCTGTTGGCAGACAGCGTTTTTTATTGCGCACTTCCGTTTTGGCGCAGATGGACGAGTCTTCCTGTAACGTCATCGCAGAGGTACAGGATGCACAGCAGACATTGGAACAGCTGGAGGAGGGGAATATATTTGTCACCAGCTTGGATAGCCAGCGAAAGTGGTACCGCTACCATTACCTGTTCCGTGAGTTCCTGCTCAGCAAGCTAAGCCGCGATCTGCCTGATGAGCTCAAAAGGTTGGAAACTACTACAGGCAGGTATTATGCTGGTCTGTCAGAATGGGATACTGCTTTCCAGCATTATCTCAAGGCAGGAGATACGGCTACTGCTGCGCATTGTGCTTGTAATTTTGCAGCGGATTATGTGGAACGTGGCCGGTCAGAAGCACTCCATCGCCTTCTCTCCAGTCTGCCACCAGACGTGATGGATCAGTATCCTGAGCTGCTTATTCAACACGGCAATGTGCACTGGCGTATGGGTAAAATTGGTCTGGCAGTGGAAGCTTATCAGAAAGCCCAACAGGCTTTTACTGATCAAGGGCAGCCTTCGGGCATCAGTCAGGCTCTCACCCGCCTGGCAGAGCTTGAACGTTCACAGGGTAACTACCATTCAGCTGAGTCATTGGCTTCACAAGCGTTACAGGCAGCCCCTATTGAGGACCATGTGGCGCGTGCTCAGTCCCTGATGGCATTGGCAAAAAGCACTGGCTTTCTTACCGGGATGGACCGGGGCAGATCCCTGGCAGAGCAGGCTGTCGAAGAATCTCGCATGGCAGGTGAGAGATTATCTCCCCTCTCCAGAGCGAACTTCCTTCAATCCTTGGGGCAAATATGCTGGTGGTCAGGTGATCCCCAAGCAGCTGTAAGCCATGCCCAGGAAGCATTACATCTGGTACCTGATGAGTTGTCTCCCATGGCAGCCCAGGCGTACATCCTGCAGGTTAGTCCTTATCTATATTGGCGCGAGTTCAAGGTGGCATTACATTGCGCGGAGCGAGGATTAGGGATTGCCCAGACACTCCACTTGAATGAGCTATTACCGGCTGCATACACTGCTTTGGGAAATGTCCTTACCCGAGTGGGTGAGATGGCACGCGCTGAAACCGTGTTGAAGCAATCATTGGAGTTAGCAGTTCAATTGGGTACTGCTTCTTATGAACAGATCATGGCTACTGGTTATCTGGCATTAAATCTTTGCAGCCAGGGCAGGGTGGAGGAAGCCTGGCAGTTGGCTGAGGGGGCACTCTGGGTCTACCGTGGGCATCCTGATGCCTATGAGGTCTACGTCTGCCGGAGTGTTCTGGCGGATACTGCTCTGGAGAAGGGCATGTTTGAACGGGCAGAGAGCCTGTATATTGAGTTGGTTGAGGTGGGTGAGAGGCGGGGCTTCCGTATCCCATTGGCTTTGGTATACCTGGGGTTGGCATATATCCATTTAATCACTGGTCGAAATGAGACCGGCATCGAGTATGCCAGAAGGTCAGTGCATCTGATTGAGTATACCCGTGCCTTTCAGCTATTCATTGACCAGGGTGAGCGTAGTCGGGTGGTCTGCAGCGCTTTGCTTGAGGCAGGTGAGAGATCACTATTTATTGGCAAGGTCCTGGAGAATCTGTCTCCCCAATCCCGCACACAAAAAATTTGGCTCAGTGATTCATCTGCCATTATCGTGCGTTGTTTGGGTAACTTTAAAGTCCTGGTGGGTGGGCAAGAGTTAACCCAGGAGCGTTGGGTATCTGCCAAAGCCCGTGACCTCCTGGCTTATTTTGTCACCTTCAGGGGCGAGCGCATCCCTGCCGAGCAGGCATTTGAAGCCATCTGGGCGGAAAAACCCGGCAGAGGGATGACCGCTTTTCATACTGCCCTCACCAGGTTACGCAATGCCCTGCGGACGATCGAGCCAGCCCCACGTTTTGTGCTGGTCGAAACAGGTGAGTATCATTTGGATGCTGCCCGGTTCAGTATCGATGTGGATGAATTTGACGCTGCCCTAGCCAATGCCCGTGCTGCTACGCATGACGAGACAGTCGCGCGCTGGCTTGAGGTTGCAGTTGGTCTGTACCATGGGGAATACCTGGGTAACTTATACTTTGATTGGCTGTTCCCCGAACGTAGAAGACTATCACAAGAATATCTGGCTGCCCTCAGGCAACTGGCGGATTATCACTTCTCACGCGAGCGATACACACGCTCGTTGGACCTTCTTCACCGTGCCCTGCGGATCGATAATTTGGTGGAAGAATTGCATTGCCAGGTGATGCGGGTGTACTCCGCCCTGGGTGACCGGGCAGGCTTGATGCGCCAATACCAGGAACTAAACGATCTGCTTCAACATGAATTGAGCATTGAGCCTTTACCCAGCACTAAAAGGTTGTATGACCGTCTGTTAAATGGGATGGGAGGGTGAGTTGACAATGTCTGCAAAATTTTTTCCCACTGTAAAAGGTTCGAATCTGCTCCGCCAGCAGCTGACCTTGCCTAAGGATTTTCAGGGCAGGCTCAACCTGGTCTTTATTGCCTTTGAGCAGTGGCAGCAGAGGGAGGTGGATTCCTGGATCGCCTTGGCTGAGGAATTGGAAGCGCAAGTAAGTGGTTTAGTTTATTACGAACTGCCCACCATCCAGAGCAGGAATACTATGTTTCAATGGTTACTCAATGAGGGCATGCGCGCAGGTATTCCAAATCCGAAAACCCGCGAGCACACCATCACGCTTTACCTCAATAAAATCTCATTCCGAAAAGCTCTTGGGTTCCCGGATGAGGATCACATATACATTCTTGTTATCGATCGGCAGGGGCAAGTGCTCTATCAATTGCGTGGACCGCATACACCAGAGTCTGAGACATCTTTACGAGATTTCCTCCTCCAACAGGCTGAAAATCCTGATTCTTGATCAGGAGCAGTAAAATCAATAATAGGCAGGAATATGCATAAACAGCAGAAATTCTTATTAGCAATCGTCCTGATAGGGGGTGTTGCAGTTCTGGGCAGTTATGCCTGGGGAATACTCGCCATTCAGAATGCCACTCAAATTCTGTGGGGTGATGTTCCTGCAATCATCCGATCATTCTCCACGGTTGGGATGTTCACGGGGGCGCTGGGTTTTTTTGCTTATAGCTTCTTTATTCTCTTCAAGTTGAATCCGGACGATACACGCATTTACTCCCGCTTCGGGTATACGATTTTCAATTTCCTGTATATCGCCATTCTGATCCCCTCGGCGCTTTGGCTGCCCCTCACCTTTCTTGCAGTACAGAATAATAACTCAATGGTCTTATGGCTGGCCAGGTTGGATCTGATTGTTGTCGCTGCGGCTTCAATTTTGTTGTTACTGGCTTTGTTGTATTACCCAGCCTCGCCGACCTGCCTGGGCTTATTGGTTGGCTTTGGTTGGCAGTATCTTCTTCTGCATTCAGACTGTCCTGCTGGATGCCCTCCTGTGGGGGTATTTCTTTGGTTTCGGGTAGTTCTTACGTTTCTTAGCGCCTAGACCGACAGGTTTCCATAACCTGCCAGGACCTTGCAAACCTCACACCTCTTCGCTGAAAGTTTGTGGCTCAAAGCTAATAATTGCCCTACCTGCCATCTGCCAATTCCCACCTCCGTCGGATGCCTCCATTCTCCACCCACCAGATCTCGTCGGCAATTTGCTGGATGAAGTAGCGGTCATGCACCACCGCCAGTACTGCCCCTTCGAAGCGGTTGAGGGCTTGCTCGAATTGCATCCGGCTGGGGATATCCAGGTGGTTGATCGGTTCATCCAGCAGCAGGCAGTTGCAGCCTTCTGCCACCAATTTTGCCAGCAGAAGGCGTGTGCGCTGCCCATAGCTGAGCAATGAAACTGGCTTGGTGGGTTCATCACCCATGAACAGGAAATATGCCAGGAAGCTGCGTCTCATCGTCTCGTTGGGGAAGTAATCCTGGATCGTCTCCACAGCGGTAAGGTTTAAGTCGAGTCCCCTCTGGTCCTGGGTCAGGTATCCTGGCTGGGCAGTGGCACTCAAGTGAACCTCGCCCTGCAATGGTGGAATTTCTCCCGCGATCGTGCGCAGCAGGGTGGTCTTGCCGCATCCATTCGGCCCGGTCAGAACGATGCGCTGGCCAGCATGCAGGTCGAGGTTTAATCCCTCCAGCAGGGGGCGAGTGGGATAGTAACCGATGCTTAAATCTTCCAGCCACAGCACGGAGTGACTCAGGTGTTGATGGGTTTCAAACTCCAGCTTGATCGGGCGCGATTCTTTCGGTTTTTCAACCCGTTCATCCGAATTCATAAATCGGTCCAGCTTCTTCTGCCGCGATTTGGCTTTTTTAGCCACTTTCTTGGCGATGCTCTGCTGGTAGGCTTTAAAACCTTTTTGCTTATACTCCTCTCCGCCAATGCGGATGGAGGATGCCTCCCGCTCGGTGTGGGCAGCCTGCTCCCTGGCACGGAAGATATCCTGCCGCATACGCTGGATCTCCGCCTGCTGGTCGTGGATAAGCAGACCACTGCTGCTCGATCTCCGCCTGTCGTTGGCTGACATAGGCGGAGTAATTACCAGCATATTCGCGCACGCTGTGTTTGATTCCATCCATCTCCAGGATTTGGCTGACGGTTCGGTCCAGGAATACACGGTCATGCGAGATGACTAACACCCCACAGGGTGAGTTGGTCAGCCAATCCTCCAGCCATTCCAACATGGCGATGTCCAGGTGGTTGGTGGGCTCATCCAGCAACAGCAATTGCGGGTCATCCAGCAGCACCAGCGCCAGGGAGAGCCTGGTCTGTTGGCCTCCACTCAGCCTGCCCGCCGGCAGGTGTGGGTCAATATCCGTTCAATCCCAAGCCTGCCAGGATGTGCTGCGTGTGCCCTGTATCGCTGATCTGGATGCGCCGGAGCAGGTCATCATAGCGCGATTGTAAGTCTGGATCGGAAGGCTGGAGCACCAGTCCCTGGGCGACCTGTAGTGAGCTCATCTTCCAGGCTGGCAATGTCCCCGGTGTGTTGGTTGATGATCTCTTCCAGGGTGAGTTTGGGATCTGGGCTCAAAGCCCTGGGGCAGGTAACCGATCCGCAGGTGCGGGTCACGGCTCACATGCCCGCTGCTGGGTGGCTCAATGCCCGCCAGGATGCGCATCAAGGTGGTCTTGCCGCAGCCATTCGGACCCACCAACCCGATGCGCTCGCCTGGGTTCAGGCTGAAGGATACGTGTTCAAAAAGGATTTGTAATTCGAAGGATTTACTTAAATGAATGAACGGTAAGCATACTTGCCTCGTTTCTGATCTGGAAGAGAAAACAGCGATTCCCACCTTGCGTAATGATGGGGTGGGAGGTGGAAAAGATCAGTGAGAGGGGCTTACCGTGTCATGTTCGTTGAGTACCTGTGCCTTTGTTGGTGCTGAAATATTATCGCAAAGGATAGGTGGTGTCAAGGGGACACAAGAGACCTGGCAAGTTATAACCACCTGCCAGGTCTGATGAAGGGGCGAATTATTTATATCATTTAAAATGCAATCTACATCTTTCAGTTCGCATTCATATCTCACGGTTGGCACTCTTCCTAAAAAAAATGTCAATCCGTATTTTCCTTTCCTTCATTACCTACTGATAATCGGTAAGTAAAATGCTGGCACTCCTTCATACGCACCCATATCATAGAAGGATCCAAATGGACGTGGGTTACCCAGCAAGTCATTCGGTAATCCGGTTGCACATGCATCGATAGCTGGTGATCCAGTCATGGGTCTGAATGAACCTCCCGCAGGAGATAGAAACAGGGGATCAAACACTGGACCAGCGGTACCGCCCTGGTCGATATTGCATTCTATATCTGTAAGACTTCCGAAGGCTGCCACCGTGTTTCCCCAGATAATCGTGTTATACACACTCGCAACAACGCTGCCAGGCGAGAAGCCTGCACCGCCGATGTTATGTGCCAGAGTAGAATGCCGAAGGGTTATCGTACCGCCCGCAGCCCGTATCCCCGCCCCAAAGGATAGAATGCTGGTATTCTTTACTGCCAGCACGTTGGCAATTTCACTCACCGCACCAGCGCCTTCCTGGTAGATTGCCCCACCGCGATTGGCTGTATTTTGGTCAAAGGTGGTTTCTTCCACAGTCAGAGTGCTGTTATTGGAGTAAAGTGCTCCGCCATCACCGCTGGCAGTATTCAAAACCAGGTGACTGCAATCCCGTGTAGACGGGTTACAACCTGTTGACAGTGGTAGATTAGATATGCCTCGCTCAATTTGAGCATCTTGATGGTTAGCCATGGGGAGTATAGAGGGTATTAGGTCCACAATCGAATCAACTGCTGCAATTGCTCCGCCGTTACCACCCAAGGCCTGATTACTACTAAAAACGCAGTTATCCGCATTCAAGGTACTGGTATTCAAATAAAGCGCTCCACCGCTACCTGCCGTAGCTGTATTCCCAACCCCGATACCACCAAATTGTACTCCATCACATTCGACGCGCGGGCTATTCAACGCATAAATTGCGCCACCATTGGTAGCGCTGTTGCCCATCACAGATGGCAAAGTGGAGAAGTAATCATCCATCCACACTCGCGATCCAGCACTCAAGTAGATTGCCCCACCATTTCCGTCTGCGCTGTTGTTGGATAGGCTCACATCACCATAAATATCAAAAAACCCACCCGCGCCAGCATATACCGCGCCACCATCAAGATCAGCAGTATTTTCCTGAAATGCCAAACCGTAACCCGTTGTGGCATATAACTGCAAGGTGCTAGAATTGCCAAGGTGCACTGCACCACCATGACCATTGGCGTGGTTGTTCGAAATCAAGCTTGCCCCTGGTCCGGTTGTCGAAGAAAAGCTGGCATCCCCGCTTCCCATAATTGACAGAGCACCGCCATTTCCTTCAGTTAAATTCTCGATCATAGACCAGGATCCATTGAAAGAGATTGTGCCCGCATCCAGATACACCGCTCCGCCACTTCCACTGGCATAGTTGAGCTGAAAAATCAAGTCCTGTGATGTTAATATCAGATGCATTTGTCGCTGCAATCGCCCCACCGTTACCGCCTAATGCTTGATTATTATTAAATTGCGAACCTTCCATGATATTTAAGACGCTGGTTCCAAACATGCGCACCCCTCCAGCAAAGTTTGCTGCCGTATTGTTGGTTACCACCGTATTGCTCATGGTGACCGTCGCGTTATAGATATACATCCCCGCCCCACGCCCATCAAGATGATGAAGGTGCCTTGTGCTGATCTCCACCGTACTGTTGGTCATCGTCAACACACTGCCCTCGCGGATGTAAATGCCGCCCCCGTAACCCGTATTAATATTAGACATCGTGTTGCTGATGATATCCGTGTTGTCCAGCCAGGCGTTGGTATTGTTGATTAAATACATACCTGCCCCATTCAAACCGGTAGCACCAATCTGGTTGTGTTCGTTCGATCTCCTAAACCACCGACCGTGGTTAGAGTCATCGTGATAGTACTGTTCGTGGCGTAGATTCCCCTCCTGAATTTGTGGCGATATTGTTAATAATCAGCCCATTAAAGGTGACTTGACTACCATCCACGTACATCCCTGCCCCCTAACACTGCATCATTTCCTGCCCTGTGAGCCATTGAGAGAGTGTCCTACCTGGCTGCCAGTAACGGTCAGCTCAGTGCCGCTTACCAGGTATAGCCCGCCACCATTGGCGGTAGCGGTATTGTTCATCACGGCAGAACCACTGGCTACGGATATTTGGCTCCCACTGGCATAGATACCACCACCGTTCACCGCACTCTGGCAGCAGGGTGCTGTCTCACCGATAAAGACCGAATTTGATAGGTTCAATATCCCATTGAGGAGATAAATGCCTCCCCCATCTTCAGTCGCCGTATTGGCTACCACGTCTGCATTGTCCAGAACCACCGTGCCGCCGTTGATATATAATACCGCCACCATCTGTTGTGGAACTGTTCTGATATATGTCAGAAATGGTATTGGTACCCATACAAGCTACCATAAACGATTCCTCCGCCGCCCGCTGAGGCAGTGTTGTTGTAAATGTCCGCATCATTCGTGTACGTGATAATGCTTCCACCGCCAATATACAAACCTCCGCCTGAAGCACCGTTGTTATCGTGCACATCCGTGTTGTCCAGTGTCACCTTTGAGGAACCCAGTACATCAATCCCGGCACCGAAGGAAGCGCCTCCCGAAAGGTCAAGGTTACGCAGGGTGAGGTTGCTGCCAGAAGACACATCTACTACGCTGCTCGCCGCGCTGGCTTGGATTTCAGTGATTGCACCTGCGATGGGGCTGGTGCAGGTCGCATCATAACCACCTACGATGGTAAGCACCTTGCCCTCCACTGACATCAAAATTTTCTAAGTAAATACCGTTGGCTGCCAGCAGGGATGCTCCACTCGGAGCTGCATCGATGGCTGCCTGGTATCGAGGAATAAACACACGGACCGCTATTCACTGCCACCCAGTTAGCCGTGATTTTGCCGCCACTAACAGGTGCTTGCCGGTGCGATTAACTCGTTCTGAGCATCCCCCGCCGCTGCTACCAGCAAAGGCAGGTTGGAATCCGGCTGGCTGGCCACAAACGCCAACACCGCCTCCGGCCCTGCCTGACGAGCCTTGTCCAGTGCCACCCCCAAAGCGGCTTCCGGTTCTGGTAGTACGGCTGCAGGAAGTGACCAATCGCAGCTGCTCATTTTCATTTTGCGCAGTCTAATTCTGGCGACGGGTGGTGTCGGTTCCTTTTGCAGTGGATCTACTTCTATCCATTCATCCCCTTCACTGTTCAATACCGCCCCAGGTGTTTGCTGGCAGAACATCTGCAGCCATGAATAGGGTTAGGAGTAAGCGAGATAACCAAACCGAATACGATTAATAAAGCCAAACCAATGGAAAATGTGAAACGAGTCCATGTTAGCCCTTCCTTAATTAGGTAATTTTGGATACGAGTAGTAGTATATTATACGGAACAATATTTGGCTTTCCTCTAGCAATATTATTTCTCGTAGCTTGATGGTGCCACTACGATTAGCAGACGCGATCAAAACGCTTGTGTCTACTTGCTCCATGAGAGTCCTCTCATTGCTACCAACTCATAGTCATCCACTTCCAGCCTGTCAGGTTTCAACCACACAGCTAGATGCCAAATAGATCAACTAGACTTGACAAAAAAGCTCTAATTTGGTATATTTATAACTCTTCTACATGTCAAGTGGCTTTTTTATTGTTTAATCCTCTATGACTGACTCAAAACAACTTACTCTCCCGATCACCGGCATGACGTGTGCCAACTGTGTCGCAACAGTCGAGCGTAACCTCAAAAAATTGGACGGTGTTCAAACCGCGGTAGTAAACCTTTCCTCCGAGCGTGCCACGGTTGAATTTAATCCGGCACAGCTGGGATTGAGCGATATTATTACGCGTGTTGAGCGTACAGGCTATGGGGTGGCTACGGGTGAAGCGGAGCTGATGATCAAGCGCCTGGCGGATGATAACGATGCTCGAAGGCTCGAAGCAGCCCTGAGCAAGATCGAGGGTGTTCTCGATGCAAATGTATCGTACACGACGGAAAAAGCCCGCATCCGCTATGTCCCCACCATTGTAAGCCAGGTCGAATTACGTCGGGCGGTTGCCAGTATTGGCTTCGAAGCCATCGAGCTGGGTGGAGGGATGGAAGATGCCGAAGCAGTCGGCACGCCAGCAGGAGATTGATAACCAACGCCGGTTGCTGATCATCGGTTTGGCGTTTACCATTCCGCTTTTCCTGCTCTCAATGGGCAAAGATTTAGGCTTGCTGCCAGATTTCTTTTATGATCTCACTGCCCCGGTTCACATGAACGGTATGCCTGAGGCGAAATGGTGGTTCAATTGGCTCTTGCTTGCCCTGGCCATCCCGGTGCAGTTCTATGTCGGCTGGCAGTACTACGTCGGCTCCTATAAAGCTCTGCGCAACAAATCTGCCAACATGGATGTGCTCATCGTTTTGGGATCATCGGCTGCGTTCTTCTATAGTCTGCCGATCACCTTTGGCTGGATCGAGGGGCACGTCTATTATGAGACCGCCGCGGTCATCATCACCCTGATCAAGCTGGGTAAATACCTGGAAGCCAAGGCGAAAGGACGTACCAGCGAGGCGATTGAAAAACTAATGAAGTCTACGCGCCAAGACTGCCCGTGTGATCCGGGATGGTATCGAAAGCGAGGTACCGGTCGATGATGTGCGTGTAGGTGACCTGGTCATGGTCCGACCCGGTGAGAAAATCCCGGTCGATGGTATGGTCATTGAAGGGCGCTCCGCTGTCGATGAATCGATACTAACCGGAGAATCTCTCCCTGTCGAGAAGAAAGCTGGCGATACCGTCATTGGTGCCAGCCTGAATAAACTTGGCTTTATCAAATTTGAAGCCACCAAAGTGGGCAGGGAAACCGCTCTGGCCCAGATCATCCGCCTGGTGGAAGAAGCCCAGGGATCGAAAGCCCCCATCCAAAAATTAGCGGATCAGGTCTCGGCTGTCTTCGTGCCGGTAGTCATCCTGGTCGCTGCACTGACTTTCCTGGGTTGGTTTTTCTTGGGACCTCCCATTCCGATCAATTCTGATATCACCGTCTTCACCCGGGCGATGATGAACATGGTAGCGGTGCTTGTGATTGCCTGTCCATGCGCCATGGGACTTGCCACACCCACAGCGGTCATGGTTGGCACAGGTAAAGGTGCGGAAATGGGGATCCTGTTTCGCAATTCAGAAGCCCTTGAAAGGGCTGGTAAAGTGACTGTGGTGGTATTGGACAAGACCGGCACCATCACCAAAGGGCAGCCAGCCGTCACCGATGTGATCACTGATGGCGTATTCGACTCCGCATACTTGCTCCACCTGGCTGCCTCGGTAGAAAAAGGCAGCGAGCACCCGTTGGGTGAAGCGATTTGGGCGGAAGCCACCAATCGCGGTCTGGACCTTTATGAACTCGCAGGATTCCAGGCTGAGGCTGGGCTTGGCGTGCAGGCTGAGGTGGATGGGCATCGTGTTGCGGTGGGCAGTCTGCGTTTAGCAAACTTGCACGGATACCCGCTCAATGGCCTCGAAGAGTCGCTTGAACGCTTGCAATCTGAAGCCAAGACTGCCATGCTG
>CAVTQM010000069.1:0-13029 GCA_963736805.1 uncultured Chloroflexia bacterium | reverse complement strand
AATCGGAGTGAGAATATCATCCATCACGCGAGCTGCTGGAGCAAGGGACCGCCAAAGGGCACGGCAGGTGACGGCGAAGCCGAGCGGCTCATCCTGGGTTCCTGGAATATCGCGGACGTAGTGAGCGTAGCGAACAAAGCGAGCTATGTGAGCATAAGTGGTTATTAAGATAGCCAGGGAGTGACCCAGTATGCTGTAGAGACGCAGCATGCTGCGTCTCTACACGGGGGATGCCGTGTGAGAGCATGAGAGTTGTGGCAGTAATGCGGTAGAAGTATAGTTGCAGTTTCCCCTCGAAAATCCTCGGGGCAGGCGCAAAGAACGCCACGCTCACGCATCAATAAAAGAAAAATTGATGCAGGTGCTCGCGAGGTTCCTCAACCCAACCTACAGCACCTGACGCTGAGCTTATCCAGTGGCGCGTAACGGCAAGGACTTTCATAGCTTTATAACTTGGGTAGCGGTACGTCCAAATTGTTCATCGGTGCTTTCAAGACTTGCCTCTCCAGACCGGATTTCTTGAACCTGCCTCAACCTTCTGACGAACTCATCTATGCTGCTTGGCAGAACCGAGATTATGAATCTCACCGAAGCCTCCGGATACATTACATCATCATCCTCTAGCTCGACGTCCATCACAGCATGACCTACTCGATCTCGACAGAAGAACCTCAGCGCGCGAGTATCCCCCTGCAAAGCCTTTCTCTTTCGTGCCGAATACGTAGCTGCGCTGATCTGCCGGGCTGGTTGGAAAACCTGCAATCACCTCAGCGAACTCCTTGAAATGTTCATATCCCGAAAAGACTCTAGTAGCTCCAGAAAACCTGGAACTCGAAGCAAAAATTTCGATATATAGATAATCAGGATCGGTGTCTACCACGACGATTTTCAAACAGTTGATCATTGCGTCTCCAGGCTAACTATGCATAAGATGAATCATTAATTAATCCCCTTGCGGGGATTATTCAGTTTTATTCCGAATAATATCTCTATACAAAATTATATACCTTTTCGATTATGAGATATAAAAGATCACAACTTTACCCTCTGTTAGCGGATATTTGTGAAACCTTCGGAATGTCATTTCCCAGAGTAATTAATTATCATCAGGTGACATATATAACCCCTGTTGACATAAAGGCCATAAATGACAAAATATCAATTATCAACTACCGGAATTAGATCCACCGGAATTGGAGTGAGAATATCATCCATCAGCCGAGCTGCTGAAGCAAGGGACCGCCAAAGGGCACGGCAGGTGACGGCGAAGCCGAGCGGCTCATCCTGGGTCCCTGGAATATAGTGAGTAAAATCGCCAGGGAGTGACCCAGCATCCCAGTGTGTTGTTGGGTTTCGCAAAGAACGCCACGCTCACTGTGTTCGCTAGGTTCCTCAACCCAACGGATTACATCGACCCCCTCCCGCCTCCCCCAACATCGCCCACACAAAGATCGTTGGCGATGTTTGGGGAGGGGTTTTTGTCCGGGATCAACGATCCCGGCAACAGAGCCCCCGCCCACTCAAGAAGATGTTGGGTTTCGCGAAGAACTGCCTCGCTCGCACAGATCGCTAGGTTTCGTCGCACAAATCGCTCCTCACTCAACCCAACAAGTCGGGGATACTTATTCTCATTCTTGATTACGGGTTGGACAGTCTTTCTCCAATCCGCGTAAACCTGAATATCTTGTATATATTTAAGTCGATTCTTAGAGTGATTATTATTATTAATTATTATGGCCTTCGTATGATTAGTTAAAATGTTTTAGCGTTATTTTCGATACAGTACGATTAATTTACTTTATCTCATTGAAAATCAATGGGTCCGTTTCCAACAAACAGGTCTTTATCTGGACTTGAAAACAATGCCACCCATGTAGTTATAACGCATAATACAATTGCCGGGAGATATGCCCGGTTGAAACTAACAGACAAGAAAGTGTTGAAATTAGTTTCGTTGATTGATTCGACAAAGAAAAGTACTGCAGGAACAATAAATGAAACCAGGGTTACCAACAATAATTGCCAAACCGCTCGGTTAGGTTTCTGAATCATTCTCGGCAAGGCAATGATGAATATGATAAGAACCGTTGGAAGTATTAGCCCCCAGATTTTTGGATTTATAAATGCATCGATCCCATAACGAGCAGTCATTATGAGTGGTTCGAGATAATTATTATGACCATTTTGGATCTGATTTAATAATGCCACCAGTGCACCGCCAGCCTGATCTTCCATTATATAATTCACGGGCAAATACCAACCAAATAATCGGTATGATAAGTCCGGGAAAGAGCCAAAAACCAATTTTCCAGATTTTCCTTCCCGTTACGATGAGTTGCCAGGCAAGCAAGGCCAGGATCAATATTCCTGCAAAGAGAATTCCTTCAGGACGCATCCAGCCAGCAAAACCAAAAAGAAAACTACTGAGTAGTAATTCACGCTTATTACCATCCATTAATCCGTTTATTCCCCACAAAATACCTAATACCAGACACGCAGTAAATGGAATATTTGCGTAACCAAGGGTAGTATAGTAAAAAAACTGGGGTACAGTTATCAGTAAGAATATACCCATCAAT
This sequence comes from uncultured Chloroflexia bacterium, assembly GCA_963736805.1. Taxonomy (GTDB): domain Bacteria; phylum Chloroflexota; class Anaerolineae; order Anaerolineales; family UBA4823; genus FEB-25. The sequence continues at coordinate 10,450 of CAVTQM010000069.1, read as the reverse complement.
GCAATTTGAGAATCCACACCCTGGCGCTGTAAAAATCTAAAACACCCCCAAAGAAGCGCAATAGAATAAATGGGGATCAAGAATTTTGAACCAGGTAACAAATCTCCGCTAACAAGTTTAAAAATGGTTACAGACAGAGGCAATGAGAGTGGGTAAGCAAGTCCATGACCTCCTAACAAATTTCCAGCAAAAATTGTACTTTTTTCAGCAATACCATAACCTTTCAGGCTCCATATCGCAATATCATCATAATTGGAATAACCTCGTCCGACTGAGATAAAAAACGCAAGGACAAGCATGGCCAAAATGCCGAATACAAGAACAATGCTAAACCAGTCAGGCTGAGGTAATTGAGAAAATTTATTTTTAAGTGTGCTGAAATTTACAAAGAAAATTCGCCTTTGATTAAATATTCTTGGGATAATCAGGAGCAAAGCTATACTTAATAGAAAAAGAATACTTATATTGATTATTGTAATGGATGCTCCAGCCCAAGATGCTAAAAACACAAACCAAGTAAACAAGGCTGCCCCGGCTGGAATTGCCAGGCTTAATGCATCGAGGAAATCTACTTCAGGATATATCAAGTGGACCCCAATAAAGCCAATAAATCCAAAGCAGAATAGAACGATGAGATCAAGGAAGAGAGTTGTAATAAATATCTGAAAATTCCACTTACTTTCGAAATTGAGAGATTGCCTATCCGCCAACTTGGGTACATAGATCCCTAAGTAATAATCAGACACGCTACCTGTGGCCAGGGAAAATGATATAAATTCCTTTTCTGTTCCGATTGATTCGGGTGGAGGAAAATTTTTGGTAACCGGAACAAAACTATCCACGGACTGCAAGCAGGGATTACATTTTCCACCCAGATTGTCACAACCACACGAGACGATCGGGCGGGGTAACAGGTAAAATTGGAGGGCATTTTGGGATGCAAAAGGTCCAGAACGTTCAGCAACGACAACTGGTTTATCTATCGGCGTATTATTGGCTATAAATTTCATGAAATCTGCACCAGTAGTGCCTAGGAATAAGATTGCACTTCTTCCATACGAATCCAATGAGCAATTCCGCCAAATCCGTTTACTATAAAGCAATGCATATTCATTAATAACCAAAACAGATTGAATAAAGCATAAGATAAGTAGAATCAAGAGTAACAGTTGATGAATTCTTATATTCTTTGCAATGAAAAATTTTCTCATCGTCAATCAATGTGCATCGATATGCTGGATTTATGCTTTATAAGTAAATGGGTAAATATCTGATGACAGTATATCATTTCTGAAAATACTTAATTGGAAAAGAACTTGCTAGATCATCAGCATATCCTTAATGTCTTCTTGCCATGGTTTGATTTGCTGAAGTATCGGACAATGCAATTTCATTTGTAATTACTCACCCGATTATGAAATAAATACCTGTCGACCGCAGATACACGCAGATACACGCAGATAAGTGCAGATAAAATTATTTTTTAGGATAAAGACCACAACTGCAAGAGAAATGTGGACCACGGTGCCGCAAAAAAGAGCAAAGGACAGGAAAAATAACCAAGAATTCCTATCGGATTCCAAATGGTCGATATTTTAATGTTGGACAAAGAGGGGATTGCTTCAGCAGGTTTCGGAGTTTCCTTTATCTCGAGTGTCTTCAGTCCACCCGCTTGGTGATGACACCCAGGGTGAGTAATTACTTTTATTTTATAATGATGATTCTAATAGACCCAATTAGAGTGGATTGTTCTGAACTACGGCTAACCATCGCAGTCAATGAGCAAATCCACCTATGGTTGAGTGTTTGTAGCCGCCATCTTTCATGGTGGAACTGGGTTGTTGATCCCAGCAGCTGATATCCCCTCCACCTTCCCACTCCGGATAAATTCATCCGGGATAAAATATCCAAAATCCGGATATAGGGGAGGGGTTTTTGTCCGGGATCAACGATCCCGGCGACCGAGCCCCGCCCACTCGAGATGTTGGGTTTCGCAAAGAACTGCCTCGCTCGCACCGATCGCTCGCTTGGTTTCGTCGCTCAAATCACTCCTCACTCAACCCAACCTACGGACTACGGACGACATGGACCCCCCTCCCCTCCCCCAACATCGCTCACAAAGATCGTTGGCGATGTTAGGGGAGGAGTTTTTTTCCGGGCAAAGCGATCCATGAAAAAAAACTTCACAGGTTTTGAAACCTGTGAAGTTTGCCTGGTAAGACCTTCTCCTGACCTGGATGTGGTTTGATTAGCTTAATTATTTTGATCGATGCTGGCGGTATAACCCTGTTTTTTGATTGCCCGAATGATGTCCTCAGTAGTCAGGCAAGTCTCGTCATATTCCACCACCACCTGGCTTTTCTGGTAGCTGGCAGAGACACTTTTCACACCCGGCAGGTCATCCTCCAGGCTATCGATTTTCATGGCGCAATTGCTACAATGCATATCACTAACGCGGAACGTTTTCTTGAGCATCGGAGTACCTGATCAATTATCGAACTGAATCTGTCCGGTGTACATTCCCATCGAACAGGTGAAGCGCATGATCGTACCTGGCTGCTGGGGTGGGATCTCGACCAGCTCCTGCCCAGTTTCAGGTAACAGTTTGTAAAATTTCAACACTGGGATGACAAAATCACGGGCGCATGAGCGGGTGTTCTGGGTAATCAACGCCAGGGTGAGAGCTGTACCGGCTTTGGCGTGCAGCGTTTGAGGAAAATACCCCCCATTTTCTACAGATAACTCGAGTACACCAGATTCAGCGCGATCCACCGCGCTTGCGGTGGCAGCGGTGGGAGCTGTAGATGCCAACGGTTCATCGACAGCAAAGATACGCCGGGTGATATTCTCATACGACAAGGGTGAACCCATCAGGTTTAAAGCGCTGTTGATCGTAATAAAACCAAAGACCAACACGGTGATGGCAACAAAGGTCATAAAGAATTTTTCTAAACGGGCACCCAACTGCGTGGCCAAATAAGCCACCACAAAAAACAACACACTGGTGCCAAGGGTGAATGAAAACATCAAAGCCGCACCCGCTACTGCACTGCCGGTGCCCAAGGCCGCGGCCATCATAGCCTGGGTCACCCCGCAAGGAATGAAGACTGTCAGAGCACCCAGGAAAAGCGGTGTGAATAGCTCCGTGCCGTTTTTAGCAGTCCGGCGGATATAGCGGGTGATGAACTTGGGTGGCTCGAGATTGAAATATCGGAAAATTGGATGGACATTCAGCATTCTCAGTCCATTTCCGACCATGAAAATCCCAATGATCAGCATCAGGATCGCCCGGCTTAGTGGTGATATCGTCAGGAACGAACCAGCCCAACCCAGCAAGGCACCCAGCAAAGTGTATGCGACCAGTTTTGCCAGCAGGAAAAGGGCAATCGGCAGGGCAGTGTTCGGACGGGTCCGTTTTTGCCCAAGGTTAATTTCATGGGTGGATCTAGCGGTGGAAGCCTTTTTCGTCTGTGAGCCAGATTGTTTTTTGCCAGTCATCGGCTGTTTCAACATATCCTGCTCGAGCTGATTTGCCAGCGATGCAGTCAATAAGCCACCCTGGATAGCCAGGCAGCTCAGCCCCCCGGTAGTCAAACCCGTTACAAATGCGATAAGAATTGGATCCGCCATTTTTTCTCAGGTCCCTCTAACGCTTTCCGCCATCCCAAACCACAAAAGGCATGTTGACCACGACACCCGGCTGTTCAATGCTGACCTCGCCAGCATCTCGAGCGACCATCACCTCATTAGAGGATTTGAGAAGCCTCGCTTTGGCAGGTTCACTCCAGGTGACCACATTGAGGCGGCGAAGAGGGGAATAGCCTTCGCTCCCTGGGGGATTATCAAACACGTCCATTTGAAACCCAAGCGGACCCATGCCTTCAAGTCCATTACTGAAAACATATACTTCAGCCAATGCAGCCTCTGGGCTATCAGCCAATCCAGGTACAAGCAGGACCGGTGAAGACATCATATTGGTTAAGAGCGTGGCAATTTCAGCATCGGAAACTTCAGTATGGATAAAGTAAATCTCTTTGCCTTCTGCAAATGCCTTTCCCGCTGGTAAAGAAACCGTTGGTATCTCTTTCCCATTGGGAGAACAGGCACTCAAAGCCAGGATAGCAACAGGTAATATCAGCAACAATATATATATATCTAGATTTCATTTTTTCTCACCTTGCCCTATTGAATTTTTACCCGTCGGAGACGCAGGCTGTTGGTAACCACAAATACACTACTGAAACCCATGGCCCCAGCTGCCAACATCGGGTTTAGAAAGCCCAGCATGGCGACCGGGATCAGAATGATGTTGTAAATAAATGCCCAAAAGAGGTTCAAACGGATCGTGCCGACCGTTTTACGGGAGAGCAGAATCGTGCGGGCGACACTGCGCAGATCACCGCTCATCAGAGTGACCGGAGCAACCGCCATGGCAATATCGGTGCCCGTACCAATGGCCAGGCCAACATCAGCCTGGGCTAAAGCAGGGGCGTCGTTAACCCCATCTCCGACCATCGCAACCACATTTTTTTCTTCTTGCAACCTTTTAACCTCGGCTGCTTTTCCATCCGGCAACACTTCCGCCAGCACCAGATCCGTACCGACCTGACTGTTGATGGCAGCGGCGGTCTTGGCGTTATCACCAGTGAGCATGGCCACCTTCAAGCCTAAGCGATGCAGGTCCGCAATGGCGCTGGCTGAGCTATCTTTAACCGTATCAGCGACAGCAATTACCCCGCGCACCTGTCCATCGACAATGACCAGCATGGCAGTCTTGGCTTCAGATTGCAAGCGTTCAAGCGACTCTTCGAGGCCATTGAGCGGGTATCCGTGCAAGTTTGCTAAACGCAGACTGCCCACCGCAACACGATGCCCATCCACCTCAGCCTCCACGCCAAGCCCAGCCTCAGCCTGGAATCCTGCGAGTTCATAAAGGTCCAGACCGCGATTGGTGGCTTCCGCCCAAATCGCTTCACCCAACGGGTGCTCGCTGCCTTTTTCTACCGAGGCAGCCAGGTGGAGCAAGTATGCGGAGTCGAATACGCCATCAGTGATCACATCGGTGACGGCTGGCTGCCCTTTGGTGATGGTACCGGTCTTGTCCAATACCACCACAGTCACCTTACCAGCCCTTTCAAGGGCTTCTGAATTGCGAAACAGGATCCCCATTTCCGCACCTTTACCTGTGCCAACCATGACCGCTGTGGGTGTGGCAAGTCCCATGGCGCATGGACAGGCAATCACAAGCACCGCCACCATGTTCATCATCGCCCGGGTGAAGATGGTGATATCAGAATTGATCGGAATGGGAGGTCCCAAGAAAAACCAACCCAGGAAAGTCAGTGCAGCGACCAGGATGACCACCGGCACGAAGACAGCCGAGACCTGATCTGCTAATTTTTGGATGGGTGCTTTCGATCCCTGGGCTTCTTCCACCAGACGGATGATCTGGGCAAGAGCGGTTTCCCTGCCCACTTTGGTGGCTTCAAATTTGATAAAGCCAAGTTTATTCAGGCTGGCACCAATGACGGTATCGCCAGCTTTCTTCTCGACAGGGAGAGATTCTCCGGTCAGCATCGATTCATCGACCGCGGAGCGCCCTTCAATGACCATACCATCGACCGGGATTTTCTCACCCGGTCGGACCATGACCAGGTCACCTACACGCACATCATCGACCGGTACCTCGCTTTCGATACCATCCCGGATCACACGGGCAGTCTTGGCGCGTAGACTCATTAACTTTTTAATCGCCTCGCTGGTACGTCCTTTCGCCTTGGCTTCCAGGTATTTACCCAGCTTGATCAGGGTGATGATGACCGCAGCGGTCTCATAATAGACGTGCCCCTCGATCCAGCCAAAGGTGATCGGCAGACTATAGAAGAACGCAGCCGATGATCCCAAAACGATCAGCACATCCATGTTGGCAGATTTGTTGCGCAGAGCTTTATAGGAGCCGACGTAGTATTGCCAGCCGACATAGAACTGCACCGGGATGGCCAGGGCAAGCAAGAGCCAATTGAACCACCATTTCGCCTCAGGCATACCGTTCATGTGAACCGGGGCAGTGAGATCATAAAAGAAATCTGGCAGCAAGCCTAAATCTTTACCCATTGAGAGCAGGAAAAGCGGAATGGTAAACGCCAAACCGATGATCAGCAACCGGCGTTGGTTATCGATCTCCTGCTGGCGTGCGACTGCTTCGGCATCTTCCATCCCTCCACCCAGCTCGATGGCTTCGAAGCCAATACTGGCAACCGCCCGACGTAATTCGACCTGGCTTACAATGGTGGGGACATAGCGGATGCGGGCTTTTTCCGTCGTGTACGATACATTTGCATCGAGAACACCCTCGATCTTGCTCAGGGCTGCTTCGAGCCTTCGAGCATCGTTATCATCCGCCAGGCGCTTGATCATCAGCTCTGCTTCACCCGTAGCCACCCCATAGCCTGTACGCTCAACCCGCGTAATAATATCGCTCAACCCTAGCTGTGCCGGATTAAATTCAACCGTGGCACGCTCGGAGGAAAGGTTTACCACCGCGGTTTGAACACCGTCCAATTTTTTGAGGTTACGCTCGACTGTTGCGACACAGTTGGCACACGTCATGCCGGTGATCGGGAGAGTAAGTTGTTTTGAGTCAGTCATAGAGGATTAAACAATAGAAAAGCCACTTGACATGCATGAAGAGTTATAAATATACCAAATTAGAGCTTTTTTGTCAAGTCTAGTGAATTCTATTGTCATTTAAAGTTGAAAAGTGGACTGCAAACCTGAAAAGTGAACCGATAAAACTTGAAAAGTGAACTGGAAGTCCATGATAGATTTGGTCCAAAAAAGAGGCTCTCATGGAGCAAATTCACAAGCGTTTAACCGTCTAACAGGTTAAAATACGAGAAATAATATTGCTAAGGAAAGCCAAATATTGTTGTATAATATCTACTATTCGTATCCAAATTACCTAATTAAGGAAGGGCTAACATGACTCGTATCACATTTTCCATTGGTTTGGCTTTATTAATCGTATTCGGTTTGGTTATCTCGCTTACTCCTAACCCTATCATGGCTGCAGATGTTCTACCGCAAACACCTGGGGCGGTATTGAATAGTGAAGGGGATGAATGGGTAGAGGTAGACCCACTGCAAAAGGAACCTACACCGCCCGCGCCAGAATTGACTACGCAAAATGAAAGCGAGCAGCTGCCATTGGTCATTCCGGCAGCCGTACTACCAGGACCGGAAGTAGCGCTTTGGGAGTGGCGCTGGACAAGGCTCGTCAAGCAGGGACCGGAGGCTGTGTTGGCGTTTGTGGCCAGCCAGCCGGACCCCAACCTACCTTTGCTGGTAGCAGCGGCGGGGGATGCTCAGAATGAGTTAATCGCACCGCAAGCACCTGTTAGTGGCGGCAAAATCACGGCTAACTGGGTGGCAGTGAACAGCGGTCCGTGTGTTTATTCCTCGATCCAGGCAGCCATCGATGCAGCTCCGAGTGGAGCATCCCTGCTGGCAGCCAGCGGTACTTACATAGAAAGTTTTGATGTCAGTGGAGGCAAGGTGCTTGACCATCATAGGTGGCTATGATGCGACCTGCACCAGCCCCATCGCAGGTGCAATCACTGAAATCCAAGCCAGCGCCGCGAGTAGCGTCGTAGATGTGTCTGCTGGCAGCAACCTCACCCTGCGTAACCTTGACCTTTCGGGAGGCGCTTCCTTTGGTGCTGGGGTCGATGTACTGGGCAACTCGAAGGTGACACTGGACAACACGGATGTGCACGATAATAACGGTGCTTCAGGCGGAGGTTTGTATATTGGCGGCGGTAGCATTATCACGTATACGAATGATGCGGACATTTATAACAACACAGCCTCAGCGGGCGGCGGAGCCATAGTTTACGGCAGCCTGTATGGATATCATGACAAGTTCCGATATTTATGAGAACAGTTCGACAACAGATGGGGGCGGTATTTATATCAGCGGCGGTACGGTGGTACTGGATAATTCGGATGTGGTGGCCAATACGGCGACTGAAGATGGGGGAGGCATTTATTTGGTTAACGGCATACTGAAATTGTCGAATTCGGTCTTTGTAGGCGAGACAGCACCCTGCTGCCAGAGCGCGGCGAATGGTGGTGGGATCTATGCCAGTGGGAGCCAGATTTTCGTAGCAAGTGGTTCAACCGTGATGAACAATACTGCGACCACCAATGGCGGTGGGCTGTACCTGGTGAACGGCAGCTGAGCTAACGGTGACAGGCAGCCAGGTAGGACATCCATGGCAACCAATGGCGGGCAACGATGCAGTGTTTGGAGCTGGGATGTATGTGGATAGCAGCCAGGTGACCTTCAATGGGAAGATTATTGAACAATATCGCCACGAATTCAGGCGCTGGAATTTACGCAACGAACAGTACGATCACGATGACACTAATCTACGGTGGGTGGATTGAGAGTCAACGAACCCAACCGGATCGGAGCCAGCGGATTGAATGGGGCAGGCATGTACCTGATCAATAACACGCACGCCTGGCTGGATCAGACGGACATCTTCAGCAACACGCTGACGAACATTAACACGGGTTACGGTGGCGGCATTTACATTCGTGAAGGCAGCGTACTGACGATGACCAACAGCCGGGTTGAAGAGCACAAGCTGCCTTCAGCTTTTGATGGGCGTGGGGCGGGGATGTATATTTATAATGCGACGGTCACAATGAGCAATACGGTGGTGGCCAACAATACGGCAGCAAACTTTGCCGGTGGGGTACGCATGTTTGGTACCAGCACCTTGAATATCTTGGATGGGTCGCTGTTTAACAATAATCAGGCTTTAGCCGGCAATGGAGGTGGAATTGCAGCGACGAATACTACCTGATATCAACATGTACAGGACTTCGATTTTCCAACAAAACCATGCCAGTGGAAGCGGCGGAGCGGTTTATCTAGATGCAGGCACGCTATCCTTCGATGGCTGCCTGGGCTATGAGCGCTAATGATGCCGAATGGAAATGGCGGTGCGCTGGCAGTTGTGGGGAGCGGGGATGCCAGGTTTTCGGCAACGAAAGGTCCCGGGATTATTCTTGATTTCGGATAACCATGCCGGTGGCAATGGAGGTGCATTGTATCTTGGAAATACTCCACCCTGGAACTCTACGCAACAAGTGGTTACACGCTGGCAATACAGTCGAATACGGCTGATCTAGACGGCGGTGCAGCTGTATGCTAATGGGGGAGGGTTTTTCGATATCTATGGTGACGTGAGGGCTAATAACAACAGTGCGCTGGAAACGGTGGGGCGTTCTATCTGAGCGGCGGGTCGAGAATCTGGATGGATGACTACTTTACCACCGCCATCTGTGATGGCAATAGTGCGGTAAACGGCGGAGCAATTTATGCCCTGAACAGCCCACGCGTGGAATGCGATGGCGCACTGTTTGGCAGCACGTGGGACGGTAATATTGCCACAGCCGGTAGCGGAGGAGCGCTCTATTTGAATAACAGCACCTTCTCTGCAGATAACTGTGTATTTCAATGGTAATCAGGCACTGGCGGCAACGGCGGGGCGATTGCAGCGCTTGCTTCAACGGTAAACGTGGTACCCATCTATCTCCCCTACGACTACCCAGCAATCCATTAGCATGAACGGAATGTCCGAATGCACCGCTGGCAACGGTCTGTAATCCAGCCACACGGGATTGCAGTCGGATGGTTCTGAATACTGCCAGTGGAGATGGTGGGGCGCTCTACTCCAACAACAGCAACGTGACTGTGGGGAAAACGATCTTTGATCAAAATACTGCCAACCGCGGCGGAGCGATCTACCTGGAAGGCGCCGGTGCAGTCAGTGAGATCGCCAATGTGCTGGTAGCGAAAAATACCAGCATTCTATCCTTCGGTGCAGGGATTCGTGCTGCCAGGTGGAACGATTACGATACGGCATGCTACGCTGGCGCATAATACCGGCGGAGCAGGCTTCTCACCGGGAACGGTGTAGCGAATGTTTACAACACAATTATCTGGGGGAACACGGTGGCAGCGTTTACTCCGCTGGCTGTTGCGGAGTGCAATATAGACCAGGGTGGCACAGCCGGACCGGCGGTTAATCCGCAGTTCTATCTCCTGCAGGATGGTGTATTCAGACCAATTTATAGCTCGCCAGCGATCGATGCGTGTACAACTGGCCTGGCAAATGACCTACTGGGCACTCCACGCCCGATTGGACCTCTGTATGATATGGGCGCGTATGAAGGAGTTCCAGCATTTTTCTTACCGATAATCCGAAGGTAATGAAGGAAGGAAAGAAAAATACGGTAACAGTGCAAAAGAAGAATGCCATAAGCTAAGTTATGAATGAGAACTGAAAGATGCAGATTGCAAATTAATTGATATCAATAATTCACCCCTTTATCAGACCTGGCAGGTTGTGATAACTTGCCAGGTCTCTTGCCCCCC
>CAVTQM010000068.1:0-15841 GCA_963736805.1 uncultured Chloroflexia bacterium | reverse complement strand
TGCCAGGGAAATTGGGCTGAAAGTTCCACTGCGCAACCCTTATAAGGGATTATTGGCACGGGCAATCGAGCTTGTGCACACATGCGACCTGGCAATTGAACTTGCCAACTCGTATCAACCGAATGGCCCAGCCACGTAGAATTCACCATACAACCTGGTGAAGGTTGTGGGGTTTTGCGAAGCTCCACGTGGTTTGCTCTATCATCGTTATGTTGTCGATGAGCAAGGTTTGATCCGCTTTGCCAAAATCGCCTCCCACAGCCCAAAATTTTGCCCAAATGGAATCAGACCTGTGGGCCTTGGCTCCCACTGCCATCAAACAGCCACAGGAAGAAGCATCTATATCCTTTGAGCATCTCCTCTCATACGATCGTGTATTTCTTGCGCAACGCACTTCCTAAAACTCAACATCGAAAACAAATAAAATCGATTAACCGATGGTGCCGGGGATAGAACCCCTGGCACCATCAAGATCATCGGCATGGGTCAGAGCCTGCGTGGAGATGATGCAGCTGGCCTTGCTGCTGTTCGATTATGGCAACAGAGATACCAGGCTAATAACGAACGAATAAACCTACAAGTGGAATTAGCGGAGCTGCCCGGTATCGGTTTGCTCAACCTGCTGGATGGAAACAGCATTGCCATCCTGGTTGATGCCGTACATTCCAATGCAAAAGCCGGGACAATCCATGTATTGTCTGAAGATCAATTGGAAGCCTTCTCGGATGGGGCAGACTAAGCGCATGGTTGGGGCGTGGCGGAAACCCTCTCACTTGGGAATAAGCTTATCTCCTCCAGTATGCCATAAAATTGATCCTGATTGGAATAGAGGCTGGCAATCTTCTTTTAGGAGAGTCACTCAGCCCAGAAGTGGAATTAGCACTGCCCGGAGGCTGCTCATTTGATTGAGCAGCTGGTAACCGCAATTTACCCCCCGATCAGAATCTTCGACCTGATCGCGTATCTCCCCAAGATAGCCTAGTTCAGCTGAAAATCCACAATACCTTTTGAGTTGCCCCTGCTTTTATTGCAATTGTTGATGGCCCCAACGGCTCTCCCAGGAAGCGGCCTGCCGCGTGAATTACGCAAAGATTGCATCACTTCTACGGATGCCACCCTTAGGATCACCATCTTCTCCAACCGAGCTTCACTTCCCACATTTTCCCAGCGCTCCAAAGCTTTTACCAGACTCGGTGGGACAGCTTTTGCACTGCGATTCAAGAGTGCCAGTAATTGGCTCACTTTCAACCCTTGTTTCTTGGCCTCGCCCAGAGACACAGAACTGATCTGATACTGATACTCGTCCGGAGTTTCTTTGCCCCATTCACAAAAACGTGCCAGCTGGTAGCGTACCCGTCTGGGAACCAACCTTTTAACACTTACCCTGGCATCCGACCGAACCACGATAGATTCGTCTTCTTCGGGCATCCCCATGGGTGGATTGCCTTTTAATAATGCACGCGACCAACGTGAAAACCGGAATGCAGTCACTTGCTTGCTCGCTTCAGGGCACCCCCGGTCAACTACCCCCAACCAGAATAATGGACCCGTGAGAATATACGTGACCAAGCGACCGTCCACTGCGTCCCAGTTTTCAAAACCACGTAAATACTCCCCGGTTTTAAATCGCGTATAAACCAGGAATCATAATCTCCGGCGGGTCGCTGAAAATCTGGATGGTGAAGCTTAATTGCAGCCAGAAATGATCCCAGGCTCCACCAGGTATCAACGGGTATGCCCTTTAAAAAACCCAGCACTATCTGGCACGAATTAAGGGGATCATTTTCCCAATTTCCTTCGGTGCTCACGTCAGGTAGCAGGCGTAGCTGGTTAAATTGAATGCTCTTCCTCCAGGATTGAACCAGTTGAACCAACGCCTCTGGACGGGATAATTCAAGAAAAGCGCGTACAAGATCAGGCTGTGGTAGTCCTTTCTTGTCCAAAAACCCAGAGCTGGTCAATATGGATTTTAGGATTGCTGGAAATAGTCTCCTCTCCAGCTTGCATGGATAGCGGACCAGGGATAGGGATACCCATGCGCATTGCTGCCAGCTGCGTGCAGATGTGATCTAGGATATGGTCATTTGCCAGGTAAACCTGGCTATATTCCGCCGCGGCTGCTTGCCCTCCCCATTCTAGGGAACCGTTCATTATCGGTTAGAGGTATTTTTTCAAGCAGATCATCCGGGATATATGCAAACTCCTCAGGTCCAGTGGAGGTATCAAAGAATGCCCTGGCAATCAACGCACGGTACCATAAGGCTTCAGCTACAGAGACAGGTTGTTTGTGTGGATGCTCGCGGTCACGCCTTGCCACCCCCATCTCACGCACCTCACCATACAGACGGGTGAATTGTGCCCAAGGGAGCCTTCCAGAATGCCGAATAAGATCAATCATTCCCTCTTTTTCAGCTGTAGTTAAGCTCGCAACCATATTTTCAACCCGAGAGGAGCCTAACAGCATGGAAACTAGTTGATTTAGGATTCCACGACTATCCTGTCCTTCCAGTTCGATCCCCCATAATTCTGCAATGATCATTAAATGCCCCAGGTCGCGACCTTGCAGGCTTTCAGCTAAAATGGGCATATTCCTACTTCTTGATTAACTAAATCATGAGTTCCACTGCGCTCGGAACAATCTCAACTGTCACGTTCCTAACATCTGTCTCAAAACCAGCTACGACCTCACCATCCGCATGCACTGTTACAGGTTTGTCAGATTGAATTTGCATCTTACAAAACTGCCCCAGCTTAATTTGCTTGAAACGCCCATGCGTGCCCTTCATTACCTCCGGGATCAAGCGCAACATCATCATTCGGGAGACGCGGCAGACGGAAGCATAATTTAAAAAGCCGTCGGAACTATCCGATTCCGGTGCGACCAGGAAACCACCTGCCTCGCGAGGTCCATTACACATTACCAGCATAATTGTCTCTTCATCCCATGATTCTGAGTCAGTCGTGATATGCATCATGGGCGCATCCAAATTGAGGGTGATCGTTTGAAGCACCGCCACCAGATACATCACAAAACCACGGAGATACCTGAGGTGGCGTGTCCGGATTGTTACCGTGGCATCAAAGCCCAATCCGAAAGTATTATTATAGTATTCGCGCTTACCATGCCCAATATCGAATGCACCCACATCGATTCGCTTAGGTTGCCCTGCAAATATTCTTTCGAGCGACTCTTGCGGATTGCCAGTGATACCAATCGAGTGGGCAAAATCATTTCCTGAGCCTAATGGGACGATTCCAAGGCGTGGTCTGGTCTCGGGTGGAACCCGCATTAAACCATTGATCACTTCGTGAACTGTTCCATCCCCACCAAAAGCAACAACCAGACCGTATCCTGCTTCACCTGCCTGCCGTGCCAGCTCAGCAGCATGGGTTGGATAGGCTGTTTCAGACCAATCCGCTTCACCCAATTTTTCCACCAGCGGTCTGAGCTCTGCAATCATTTTGCCGGCATGTCCCCAATCAGCATTTGGATTAAGGATAAGCTTTGTTTTATATCCACTCATGATGCTCTCCAATAAAAATTTCTATACTTAGAGATTAATAACTTATGGCAATTTATAGGTTTCACGAAGGTTATTTTGAGGGTCATAGATGGAGATTACCTTCCCAGGACCCGATATCGGGGAGGTTAAGCCCCAATATAAATCCACAACAGTATTCTGACCCGAGCGGGTATTGATGTTTATCGCGCCATCCTTATATAGGGTCAATTGCGGGAAAATATATTGGTTGCTTTCGCCATCCGTAAGACGCCAGCCTGCCAGGGAAAGCTCGCCATCGCCTGTGCGACGGATTAGGATGCGTTCGTTTGCTAACACACCCGCCCCAATCACGCTGTCAATAACCACCTGAGATTCTTGCCCAATCATGGTGGCGGTGGAAGACGGTTTAGGTCCCTGGGTTAATGTTACAGACGGTCTGGGTGTGACTGAAGCAATCATTGTGGGAGGTATCGACGTGGAAGTGATGGTTGGTAGCGGAGCGGTGGGAATATAAATAAGCTGACCGATAATCAGGCTATCCGGGTTGGTCAAGCCATTCACTGCCAAGATATCGGCAACACTTACATTAAATTGGAGTGCGATAGCACCAAGGAAATCACCTTCTTTGACGCGGTAGGCAAGCATTTGCAAAGTAGGCGTTGCCTGGATCGTTCCTGTGAACAGGATTTCCGTATTTATGTGGCATGTCTGTCCCTGATCGAAAATCATTTCCAGCGATGGGTAATTTTTCTGGTGGGGTAGCCGTGACGATTATAACAACTGGCGTGTTTTTGACAGGTATAGTTGGATGATCATTTTCCCAAAGTTGAAGCACCACGCCCACCGTGATGGCAGAAATAATTACATTGAGTAATACAATGTAAAAAACGCGCTTCACCTGTCTCATTGGATGCTCACCATGGGAAATAATAGCATAAGCCTGCTATTGGCACAATACCCAGGAGGCATGATAGAATTTTCCCATCCAGTTTATAGAATATCGGACGGAGTCCGGTTGGGAGACTTCAATGAAACAGAATTCCTTACAAGAAATGATCAAGTTCATCCTACTCGCCAAGCAAGTAACCTATGTGGGCGGAGGGAGCAAGCTCCTGCCATACCGGCAGGGATCGCATGACTTACAATTTTTCAAAGATGACTGGGCTTACCATGACAGCTACCTCGGCGAGAGCGATTTCATCGGTGAAGAGATCGTATACTACCGTAGTAAAGTTGTGTGGGGTATGAATTATTTTGGGCGAATCATTCACCCCAGAAAGATCACTTCCGCCCAAGCTGGAGCGATCATCCAACAAAGTCTGACGAAAATGTACCAGACTGGTCGGTTTCTAGGTGGTTTCCAGAATGTAGTCGGAGAATATTCCTACACGGATATGAACGATGGTGACCATCAATACTTCACAGGTAGGGAATGGATCGAACTACATGGCGAGGTTGTTTACCAATTAGTCTATCATGGAGGTTTAATTACCCAATAAATCCCATAAGCCCATTTTAGATTAGTTGCCACTTTCTATCGGATAGCCTGCCTGAATCCATGCATTAAAGCCACCAAGGATTGGTGTCACATTGGAGAAGCCATTATCAATCAGGGTCAGTGCCGCACGGGCACTCGATTCTTCCGCCGGTCAGGTTCAGTAGGGGATAATCCATGAATCTGGCTCAAATTCACCCATACGACTGGTTAATTCATTGATCGAGATAAACAATGCCCCTGGAATGTGAGAGGCTTCATATGCCTCAGTCGATCGTACATCCAGAAAAATCGCAGAGTTTGAATCAAAAGCAGCCTTGGCATCCTCCAAAGACACCCTCTCAACTTGCTCGACCGAAGCAGGGAGGGGCGTGGCTGCAGGTGCAGCTGGCTTATTTGCAATTAACCATCCTACACCTAGCAATAAGAGTAGCACACCAGCACCCATCAAGACCCATGGAATTGGATTTTTTCGATTCTCAACCATTTTCAATGCCTTTCTGTATTCTTAAGACTATTAATACTCAATCACCTACTCTTTTTTTAACTCTCCATTCTCAGCCTAGTTCCAGCTTGAATCCCCTTTTGGATAACTGCTTTAATATCTCATCAGGTGAAGCATACCACTGCCCCCACTTGCGGGAAATATGCTCTGTCCAGCTATAATCATCGTAGGTGTATTTTTCCTCCCGTCCACCGTCTAAGTGGATCATAATCTTGCCTTTTCGGTAATAATTCTGCTTCAGGTATCCATCATCCATTTCCTTCATCGCCTGTATCAACCTCAGCCTCTTCTAATCTTGGGTATTCATCCTCGAACAGCGTGAAGTTTAAGGGGTAACGTGGTCGTGTGGGAGGGTCCTCAGCTGGGTAGCCCATCACCAGCTGAACCAGGGGGAATACCCGTTGTGGCAGTTTATATTTCCTGGCGATTTTATCGGCATTATAGGGTGCAGCCCCTAAAAAACAGCTGCCCATGCCCAGGCTTTCAGCAGCATTGACCATGTTCTCAGCCATCAGTGAGGCGTCCTGGATACCAAAAAAAAGCATCGAAAGGTCATTGGTTACCATCTTCCAGACACGCCTGGCCATGATCAGCTCCATACGATGCAGGTCAACGCAAATGGTGAAGAGCAGGGGTGCTCCAAAGGGGACGCCCTTTTTACGGGTGAGTAACACACTGCACAGCTGCGAGGCAAAGGGAGCCTGCTGCCCTGCACATACCACCGTATGGATCACTTCATCAGTTGGCATCTCATCCGTATACTTGCGGATCGATTTACGGTTCAACATGCTTTCAATGATTGGATTGCTTTTCATGCTTTTTCCTTCCTTGATGAAATCGAGCCCTTCAGTCAAACAATTCGTCAAACTTGCATAGTAAAGAAACTAGCTTCTCGGCAACATTGTCCCGGGCAAACTCATGCATAGCCTGTACTTCAATAAAAGAAGACCAACGGAATCAGGAATTCCCCAGGAGGCTCCATCCCCATCACCGGCAGCTGCAGGTATGAAGCCTGGGTTGAGTTCCTATGGAAGCGTAGTTCCGGAATACCATCCAACGGGTAGCGTGTCTTCATCGCCGCGTCGTGCCCTGCAATGGCCAGGCGGATGCGGTGACCCGCAAATATCAGCACCGAGATCGGGCAGAGCGTTATACTTATCTCGGCCACTTCACCCGGCACAAGCGGTTGGACATCCACCTTGCGTAGGGAGTGATACACACCCAACGGTACATACGGAGCTGTTCTCGGATCCCCGACTCTCCGATGAATTGCCCGAAGAAGCCCTTCGGTCAGGTAGGTCACGCGATCGTCAGGTGCCACATCCTCGAGGTACACGTAAAAGGCACCATCGGTGTGTGTTGAGGCAACCTGGAGGGTTACGGTGGGGCTCCCAGTAATTTCGATATCTGCTTCGAGTGGAGCGGAGGTGTAATGCAACAACTTTTCGTCTTCCGAATGGCGATCGCCATACTTCACGGGACGTCCCATCTGTCCCATCCAGCGATTCTCCTCGCCAGAAGATGCCGTATAGTCAACGGAATATGTGTCATACCCTTCCGGGATAACGGGTTTCGTGTGGACGAGTGACCGGCCATCACCAAAGTATAATACCTGCATCTGAGTTCCATGCGGAGGCCAGATATTGGTTTCCTTCCAGCCATTGGTACCATAGGTGAAATAAGTGACGTCGTCGTTGTTCCTTGATCTCTGGTCCATCCTTTAGATGTCGGGCGAAGTAATCGAGCATATCATCATTCGGGCTTTTAAAACCTGGCTGGTATGGATCCTGGTCGGGATGCGTCCCGTAAAGGTCAACAAACTGGCCTAAACGATGCCCGGTCGGTCCTATGACGATCCGCTGTGGAGTATTAAAGGTAAGATACTTCTCCAAAACCCCTTCGGCCGTCCCGGCATCTATCCATCCCACGCGATTATAGCTATTGACCTGGGCTTTCTCGATGCGCTCCTTGTAGCTGGAGAGTGCAATATCCTCCCAGGTTGCCACCCCATTGGCGGTGGGGAATGTGGAATCGATATATTTATTTTCCAGACCTCCGTAGAGCTTTTCGATATCCGGATTGAGGCGATGATCCTGGATAGCCTGGTGGAAGATCTCCAAATCTGCTCCCTTGGGACGCTTGAGACCATTAACTCAAAGCCCGAAACTTTAATTTCTCGAAAAACGAGAGAGGGTGTCCAGAAATAACTTCTCCCAATCCAATCATATCGTCCATATCACCGGCGCGTACCATCCTAGCCCAGTCATGCAGGAAAGCCCCAGAGCCCAGTCCACCGGGATTGACGACGCTTCTGAAGCCGTCAAAGTCGGGTTTCATGGGATAGACAGCCTTTAACTCTGGGCGTAAAGCTGCACAGCTCATTTCGGCCGTGGTTCCGGAATAGGAACCACCATAAAATCCCATTTTTTGGTTGGACCAGGGTTGTTCCGAAACCCAATCAATAGCCATTCCCATGGCATCTATTTCAGTGAAAGAATAATCAGAATAGCGCGGTCCGCTGGATTGACAAGAGCCTGGGGATTGGACGAAGACAAAGGCAAAGCCCTTATCCAATATTTCCAGGGTTGTCTTAAGAGCCTTCATCCTTATAGCCATAGGTTTTAGCCACTTTTGCAAACCAGCCATCTTCGACCTCCTCGACATAGCGTTCCATTCTTAGGAGGGTGGGGATCTTCTCTCCGGCTTTCAGTCTGACTGGCAGCCATACACTGATCCATACTTTTGTTTTATCGTCCAGACTCAGGTAACGATTATGATTAACCGCATACCCAGCCTGGGTTTTTTTCCTGGTGTAATCGGGGTAAAACAGTAAGCCCCCTATAAGAAGCAAAATTAGTAATACTATTAGGAATGACATGATTGAACCAATGATTTGCATATTACACCACCTTTACATATTTCCCGAGAGACCAGGCCATTTGAGCTTTCA
The DNA here is from genome assembly GCA_963736805.1 of uncultured Chloroflexia bacterium. GTDB lineage: Bacteria > Chloroflexota > Anaerolineae > Anaerolineales > UBA4823 > FEB-25. The sequence goes on along the minus strand of CAVTQM010000068.1, from coordinate 7,388 downwards.
ACAATATCATTCTTACGCCATCCAACCCATTCAATCAAACCACCCTTTGCGAGTGAAATACCATGTCTCTACCAGGACAATCAAAACCATCAAAACAATCACAACGATGAATCCAAAGCCGTTGGTAGTGCCCGGAACCCCGCCAACGTTCATACTAAGCAGAATGAGGTTGCTCCTGGATTCCCTTTACATCAAGCATTTACCACTTGATTTTCATGCCACGCATCTTTACCAAGAGATAATGCCTTACCAGTAATGGTGCACAAGCGTGCGGACATAGTGGTCATAAATTGAACGTACTTGAGTCATCTTTTCGTCAGAGATGGGTTCCAGGTCTGAGACCGTGAAATTCTCGTCCACCTGGGAAGGTCGTTTGGCCCCTGGAATGGCACAAGTGACTGCATCAAACATCAATATCCAGCGCAAGGCAAATTGGGTCATGGACATCCCAGTTGGGCAGATAGCCTTGAGGTGCCTCCACGGCCTGTAAACCTGTGGTGTAATCCACACCAGAAAAAGTCTCGCCCCGGTCAAATGCCTCCCCATGACGGTTGTATGCCCGGTGATCATCGCGGGTAAATTGTGAACTGGAGGTCAGTTTGCCGGTGAGTAAGCCTGAAGCCAGCGGGACGCGTGCCAGAATTCCTACTTTCTTATTCATAGCCTGCTCAAAGAAAAGCTCTGCCGGGCGCTGGCGGAACATGTTAAAGATGATTTGAATAGTTTGGACATTCGGGTATTCAATCGCCTTAAGGGCTTCCTCAACCTTTTCCACGCTCACACCATAGTATTGTACTTTCCCGGCTTTCACAAGATCATCCAACACCTCAAAGACTTCCGGCATATAGTAAGTTTGGAAGGGCGGGCAATGGAGCTGCAGTAAATCCAAGGCTTCCACATCCAGGTTCTGCAGGCTCCGCTCAACAAAGGCAGTCAGGTTGGCACGGTTATATCCGGCGACATTGTGCGGATTCAGCCTTCGCCCAGCCTTGGTGGCAATGTGAATTTGCTCCCGGTGCTGCCGGCGAAGCTGTGCCATCAGGCGTTCACTCCGTCCATCTCCGTAAACATCCGCAGTATCAAAAAAATTTACCCCGAGCTCAATCGCACGGTTTAATGCCGCCATCGACTCGCTATCATCCACCGCTCCCCAATCAGCGCCGATTGCCCAGGCACCGAAGCTGCAGGCAGAAACATTCCATCCAGTCCGTCCTAATTCTCGATATTGCATAATCTACCTCCTGATCAATCTACAATGAATAGTCTAACACCAGTTTGTGTCGATGAGCGATGTGGTTCTGCATTGTCTGCCACCTGGTAGCTCATCCCTGGGGTGAGCACAAACTGCCTGCCATCCGCTAGCTCGGTGTGGAGCTCACCCTCCAGGCAGAACAGGATATGACCTTTTTTACACCAATGGTCAGCCAGGTAACCGGGGGTGTACTCAACCAGGCGTACTCGAATGGTATCAAAGTGCTGCGTCCGCCAGATTGCTAATCCACTCTCACCTGGGTGTTCAGTTGCGTCAATTTGTGACCAGTTTGTCGTGCCAAAGGGGATGTTTTTTAGGTCCATGGTTTTTCTCCAGGAAGGTGCCTAATACAACAGAATTATTAAGGTTGGTATGATTTTGTTATTGGATAGATCCATTAATCAGCCTGTCTCGGTCAGGAATCTGATAGTTTCCTCATCGGTGAATCGGTGAAAAATCAGTTTGGTTTGGATAATATGGTCAATGGTAACCAATAGATAGCGGACAATCAGCGGTGCTTCAGAAACAGCAGCTTTCAGCGATTATATTTCATTTGCCCCAGGCAGGTCAGCATTGCCAGCCCCGGTTTTAATCCCCCGGATGAATAGTTCCAACTCCAGGTTCTCATTCGGCGCATGATTGGCTTCGTCGGCGTTGGCATAGGGTACGGTGAAGTCGGGGATGCCAAGTATTTTAGTGAACACATAGTCCGGCAGGCTACCACCCATGGCTGGAACCAGCAGTGGTTCTTGACCTGTGGCAATCCGGAGAGCTGCCTGTTAATGGCTCCACAAAGGGTGAATCAAGTGGAGTCTTGGAAGGTTCCATCCCTCCCTGGCGGATGAACTCAACCTCCGGTGCATGTTGCCTCACGTGTGCCTCAACCTTGGAAAAGATCTCCTCTACAGATTGTGCTTCCACCAGGCGAATATCACACTTTGCAAATGCTTCATGAGGCAGGACTGTTTTGGATTCGGGTCCTCCATAACCGCCATGTAAACCATTAATGGTCAGTGTAGGCCAGCAAGCCAACCGTTCATAGTAGGGACGGCCATAATAGGTGCGTCAAATTGAGAGATTCCCAGGTCACGTAGGGCAGCATTCTCATCCACTGGCAAACCTGCAAGCACCTCTTGTTCTAACTCCGTTGGGAGGTTGAACATTGTCATAAAAACCCTCTATGGTGATTTCACCCTGTTCGTTTTTCATTGTGCTTAACAGGTGGACCAAGGTCCATAATGGATTAGGAACTACCCCACCAAAATTCCCAGAATGGAGGTCCCGGTTCGCTCCACGTGCCCTCAATTCGAAACCGATAACACCCCGCACACCAAACTCGATCGTTGGGTGCCTATCATCAGGAAGGGGACCGTCCGAAGTAATCACCAAGTCAGCTGTGAGTAAATCACGGTGAGTCCGGATGAAGTCTGCGATATGGGGGCTTCCCATTTCTTCTTCCCCCTCGAGTAAAACGATGACATTGCACGGCAGTTGTCCATGAACAGCCAGGAGCGACTCTAGCGACAGGATCTGAGCGAAGTGCTGACCTTTATTGTCACCCGCCCCACGTGCATACAAACGACCATTTCGGATGGTTGGCTCAAACGGTGGTGAGATCCATTCGTCAAGCGGATCTGGTGGTTGCACATCATAGTGCCCGTAAAGCAAAACGGTCGGCGCATTGGGTTGATCAAACCGACGCCCTAACACCAAAGGCCAGCCGGGTGTAGGCATCAGATGGGTTTCAAAGCCAAGTTTAGTCAACCAATTCACGAGATACTCAGCGACCAGATCCATCCCAACCCCGTGAGCGCTGATGCTCGGTTGTCGAAGATAATCAATAAGCCGGTCAATGAATATATGACGATTATGTTCAATATAAGTAAAAATAGGTTCCATGCCAGCCAGTATATACGGTTTTTTCACTCGGAGCAAGTCGTCCTGAACAAAACTTCGTCTGCGTCAATAACCGCCTCTCTAATATTCCATGTTTATTGTATATTCAGCCAAAAATCCACTTAACTCTGATGAATTTCCATCAGAGTTATAATTACCCTGTATTTTCACTCATGATGTTGAGTGCAGCTCCGATTTTAACTACACAACATCACTAACCAATTTTTTTTAGTACGCTGGCGTGATTAATCGTATCATTACATAATATTTTGAATTACATAGATTTAGTGGAGACAGAACAGGAATAAATGACTTCCGACAGGATGGGTAGAATGAGAGGCCGTTGGGATGGTCAGAGGATGGTTCAGGTGCTGCTTGTCATCTTCCTGTTTCTATTTGCCCTCGCCCTGAACCTCAGCCGGGCGGTGCGGGCAGAATATAACCATGACGAAGACCAATTCATCGCCAGCGCACGTTTGCTGCTAGACGAAGGTCTCCTACCCTACCGCGATTATCCCTATTTCCATACCCCTTACCTGGTTTTTGTTTATGCTCTTCTATTCACCTTTACTGGTAATTATAGCCTTTTGACCGCCCGAATATTTTCAGCGGTTTGTGCTACTGCAAGTGTTATGCTGGTTTTTTGGATGGTTTTATATTTCTTTCGAAACCACTCATTGAAATATCGTTACCTGGCTGCGATCAGTATTCTATGCTTTTACCTGTTTAACCCTCTTTTTTGGCAGCAACAGCCGGTTTTAGCTGGAACCATACTTTCTCGGTATTGTGCATGCTGGGCAGCCTATGGCTGTTTTGCTTGGTTCAAATAAAAAGCCTCCTGGGGTCTGGTTGCTTGCCAGTGGTGCGTTGCTCGGTATCGCAGTCGGGGTTCGCGTAAGCAGCATCACCATCCTGCCGGCTTATCTGTTAGCTATGGCTTGGCTGCCAGGTGAGTTTTCATGGCGACGCATCTTCCAACTAGGACTGCCCTTTTTAGTGGGTTTTTGTCTGGCACTACTTCCTTTACTGTGGCTGTTTATTACCGCCCCTCAACAATTTATCTTTGGCAATCTGGGATATGCCCAGCTAAATTCAAGCTACCGGCTGGATGTCCCGGTGGCATATGAGGGGAATACCCCAGTGTATGGGACCAGGAATCTTTCAGATAAGCTTGGCTTTTTATGGAATGAAGTGATTTCACAGCCCCCCAATTTATTACTATTGGTTGGTCTAGTTTTTTTGGGATGGTCGGTCCTTGGCACCCAGCTGAGACGGAAGGATGAGCAAACTTTTAGAAATATTTTATTTTTCACTGCAGTTCTATGGGTGGCAGTGGGTAGTTTTTTACCAACCCCTACCTGGTATCAATACTTTTATGCCCCGCTACCTTTTGCTTTACTGACGATTGCCTTAGGGCTTGCTTACAAGACTCAAGGGACAAGCCAGTCTAGAAATTGGTTCTTACTTCTGCTGATCCAACTTGTTGTGCTTGCAAATCTATTCGTTCTTCAAGATTTCCGTAGGCTGTCATTCCTACGCTACGTGGATTTGTGGAAACCATTGGTAATTCACCAGTTGGGGGTGGATATTCGGGAACAGCTTGGAACAGATGGTCGAGTGTTTACCATTGCACCAATTTATCCCCTGGAAGGTGGACTGCAGATTTATTCACCGATGGCAACCGGAGTATTTGCCTTCCGGTCAGGTTCTTTGTTAAACTCAGACCAACGACAATATCAAGGCATCGTTTCAAAGGAGAATTTTGAAGTCTACCTTGATCAGGATTTACCAGAGGGTATCTTGGTGGGATTCGATCAGGTGGTAGAGGCGCCAATCATCCAGTATGCTATCCGTAAGGGTTACAAGCCTCAGCCATTCGATAAAGGATTGACACTTTGGGTAAGACCTGACCTTAACCCACCTTGAATTAGTCAAAACTGAATCGATCTTTATTGATGAAGTTAACTTCTGCCACCCGAGTATAATTACCCGCATGGACCTCTTCAGCCATGCCCATGAACAACGCATGCATTCCGAAGCCCCCCTGGCTGCCCGTATGCGACCACGTACCCTGGAGGAATTCGTCGGGCAGGAGGATATTCTCGGACCTGGCAAGCTCCTGCGGCGGGCTATTGAGGCCGATCGCCTGTTCTCGTCCATCCTCCTGTGGGGTCCCCCTGGCTCTGGCAAGACCACCCTGGCCATGGTCATCGCCAACCTGACCAAATCGCATTTCGATACCCTTTCAGCTGTCCTGGCTGGCAAGGCAGAGCTCAGGGATGTGCTTGAGGCAGCCACCGAACGCCGCAAGCTCTACCAGAAAAAGACCATCCTGTTTGTGGATGAAGTCCACCGCTGGAATAAAGCCCAGCAGGATGCCCTGCTCCCGCACGTCGAAAATGGCGCAGTCACCCTCATTGGCGCTACCACCGAGAACCCCTATTTCGAGGTGATTGGGGCTCTGGTTTCACGTTCGCGGGTTTTCCAGCTACGACCGCTTGCGAACCAGGATGTGCACATGCTTCTTGAACGTGCCATCCAGGACCCAGAACGTGGTTATGGTAAGCGGCAGATTAAATTGGATGAAGATGCACTCGAACATCTCATTCATGTTGCAGGGGGTGATGCCCGGAATGCCCTGAATGCCCTTGAATTGGCTGTTGAATCCACTCCTGCTGATAAGCAAGGCATTATCCACATCACCCTCACCACTGCCCAGGATTCCATCCAGCGCCGGGCGGTACTATATGACAAGGATGGTGATGCGCATTACGATACGATTTCCGCCTTCATCAAGTCAGTCCGTGGCTCTGACCCTGATGCTGCCTTGTATTGGCTGGCAAAGATGCTGTATGCTGGTGAGGACCCCCGCTTCATCCTGCGCCGTTTGATCATCCTCTCAGGCGAAGATATTGGCCTAGGTGACCCGATGGGACTGGTAGTTGCCAATGCAGCCGCCCAAGCTTTTGACTATATCGGTCTACCTGAAGGGGTTTACCCAATCGTGGAAGCCACACTTTATCTGACTACCGCCCCCAAGTCCAACACCGCCACTGCTTACTTTAAAGCATTCCAGTTGATCGAACAAGAAGGCACCGGTGATGTACCCCAACACTTGCAGGACAGTAACCGCGATGCAGTAGCTTTGGGGCATGGTAGTGGCTATAAGTATCCACATGAATCACCTGAACACTTCCTACCCCAACAGTACCTGCCCCGCCCCTTGTTGGGTACATACTTCTATACGCCCTCCAGCCAGGGATACGAGGCTGAAGTTACAAGTCGGTTGGAACGCTGGCGTGAAGCCCAGCGCAAGGCACTTGGGATCACCAGAACTGAGAAAATCCCCGAGCTGACACAGGAATCTATCCTGGAGATCAAACGCAAGCACAAAACCACCTGAAGGAAGAACGAAATGCCAATTTTTCTCCTTATCCGCCACGGGGAGACGGACTTCAACAAAAAAATGCTCCTCCCTGGACGTCTCCCAGACGTGGATTACAAAAAGGGGCGAGGGCAAGCCCAATTACTGACCGAGAAGCTCGGGGGTGCGCCGATCAAAGCCATCTATTCCAGTCCCTTGGAGCGAACCATGGAAACCGCTGGACCGCTAGCCAAGGCATTGAAGCTGGATATCATCCCCATACCCGGCTTGCTTGAAACGGACTGTGGAGATTGGCAGGGTCAATCGGTGAAAAAACTCCGCCGCCAGAAAATCTGGCACTCGGTTCAGCAGCACCCATCCCTATTCCATTTTCCTGGAGGCGAGTCTATTGCTGAATGCCAGCACCGAATGGTGCAGGTGGTTAAATCTTTACGTCTGCAATATTCCCCACAAGACCTGGTAACCTGCTTCAGCCATTCCGATCCAATCAAGCAGGTGATTGCTTTTTATCTTGGTTTATCCCTGGACCAATTCCAACGATTAACTATCAACACGGGTTCCATCACTGCGCTGGAAATTTCCGAGAATGGAAGCCGGCTGCTGTTAATGAATTACGATCCATCCTTCTCCTGGGAAGGTTTTCGGATACCAACTTCAAATGTTGTAAATCCAACTGTGAAACCACCCATCAACATATAGATTCATATGTCAAAAATTATTGGTATACTTCAAATATGACAACTATCGACATAGACCTGCGTCCAGTGGACCATATCACGGCAGATGCATTAGGCCAGCCAGGCAAGCGCATCTTCTACCTCCAGGGGTGGCAAGGAGAGCGTACTATCACACTTA
>CAVTQM010000067.1:0-74718 GCA_963736805.1 uncultured Chloroflexia bacterium | reverse complement strand
TTGAAGTCTGGGCAACCATTTGACCCCAATTATCTCAATAATGTGAATGCTTCCTCTTGACAATCAAGACAGCATCTACGGTGATTGAAAATAGGTTATAAGGATCTCGACAGCTCCTCCCCAAACTCCTCGGGCTGGCTTTTCTCGATCACCAGCTCTTTGGCGTTGTGGAACCTCATGAAATCCCGCATGGCAGAGGCTACCCCACTCACCAACTGCTCATCCGGTTCGACGCCCGCTTCCAAGTATAGCGCTTTAATGCGCAGCACGCCCGTATTGCGCTCCAGCTTGGGGTCAAAGCGCCCCACCAGCCGGTCCTTGTGCAGGATGGACAGGCCAAAGTATCCATACTTCCTCTTTTCTGCAGGTAGATAGGCTTCCAGCAAGTTTTGATACCCCCAGAATTTTATATCCCTTCCCCGACACCAGAATAAACTATCAAAAAAACTGAGGAAAGTGGTGCGTTGGGCTTGTATCTCTGCCTCTGCCACCTGGTGCAAGCTTTCAACCAGGTTACGATGTATCACCAGCTCATGCGTCTCGCCATCCGCCAGCCTTGCCTGAATTGGGACGACGATCCCTTGCTTCAGCAGCTCTGCCCCGATTGCTTTGGGGTAAGCCCGCCGCATGTGAAAGGCATATTCAGCGATCTGGGTGGGCAGGCATATCCCCAGTGCGATCAAGCCCTGCTCCACCCAATACCTGTCGCGCTGCCTCCAGGCTCGGAGGGGTGGTATCCACCCAGGTGGGTAGCACCCGTTCGGTCAGGTCATACACCCGCTGGAAATTCACCCGCTCAGCAACCATCAGGTCACCCTTTACAAACAGGTATTCCAGGGCGATCTTGGCAGGCTTCCAGTCCCACCAGCTGCCGCGCTTGGGACCATGGTACTCAAAATCTGACGCCTTCAGCGCTCCTTCCTGCCGTATACGATGGTACACCAACTCCACCATCTCACGGTTGCCCCCATCTTCCAGCCAGCGGGTATACCAGCGGATCAGAACTTCCCGCCCGTGATCCGATTGAGGTACCTGGTAGCGGAAGTCTTTCAAGGGGATGATCGCCGCAACGCTGTGCACGCCTTCGAATAATGTACGCTTTTCCTGAGAATAGATCAGCTGGTCAAAATCTGCCGGAGCGTAGTTGCCCAGGCGGCTCCATAAGGCGATATAGTGGCTGCGCTGGATCAGGTTAAGCGTATCGATCTGGACGTAATTCAGCTGCTCAACGCTTTTTTGGATGGTATCCAGGCTTGAACATGGGTCATCAAGACAGGCGCTGGTCAATCCCTGAGAATAGCAGGACAAGCGTCCTGACTGATGAAAGCGGATAGGTGGTCATCGTTTGGAATTACTCATAAAACACCATTTCGTGCGATTCCAATCTACCATCCTGTAGATGAACTTGCCCGAGAAGACGCCCGGGAGATCCAGCCTCGGCAGGAAGAACGGGTCACCTTCCCACAGATTCAGAGAGGTCAGGTCGGCATCAGCATCCAACGCAGGTCACCCTCGGGCGAATCGATCAGCTCACCCTCGAATTCTTTTACAACATAGACAAACACGTACCAGTCTTCACCTTTTGTAAATTCAGGGAATGTCAAAATGCCCTTGAGCTGTGGATTGCGAACCCTGAGACCTGCCTCTTCGAAAATCTCACGCAGGCGCACATTCCTCGGGCAATTCACCCGGGTCCAGCTTGCCCCCCAGCCCGTTCCACTTGCCTGCATGAAGATCACCGGCTTTCTTAACCCGGTGGATCATCAAGGTCTGGCCAGCATGCCTGAGGTAACATAGTGTGGCCAGTTTCATGTTCACCGATTACTTGTGGGATGATGGGCAGGACAAGATAATTTCAACCTGGAATGTAATGGATAGTTTACGGACTCTCGTTCACCTGGTAGGTATAGCCATCCTCGATGGGTGCTTCTGCCATCAGGTGGCGCCTCAGGTACTGCCCGCAGTTACTCCCAATCAGGTTCTCCTCGGTCTCCCCAATACTTAATATGACCTGGTAGCCTGACTCCTGAAGCGCTTGCACGATCTCATATTTTTCAACGGCGCTGAGCGGATCGATGTATGAAACCAGGTCGTTCTCATGCGCCCGGTAAGTTGGATTGAGCGGGGTGATCTTGATCAGAAATTTGTGCGGGTCAAAATAGGTCAGCAAGACATCTGGATCCACCGGCATGCCGTGCGCCAGGGCAAAATTCAGGGTCAGCTTGCGGTCTCCTGGGGAATAGAAGCGCTCGCCATACTCACCGATCTGGGCAAAGCTCCATTTCTTCACCGGGATGAAGCGATCGCGCAGGTCGGTATCGGTGGTGTGCAGCGAAACCTGGAATTGAAAGTGCCCACCGGAATAGTGCTCTTGCTTGATCTCGAGCAGCTTATTAAAGAAACGCTCGGCTCCCGCAGGGGCAACCGTGGAAATCGAGGGCATCAGCCCAGGTGCATGGTAGCGTGATGGAAGTTCCTCCAAGACGTCCAAAACTGCCTTATTCAGGGAGGGTTCACCCATGCGGGCGAATTGGATCTTGAACTGCTCACAAGGAATATTGCGTGCGGGAAAGCGTTTGTCCACCAGGAAATCGATCTGATCCAGGATTTCCTGTTTGGATGGTTTGCCAAGGTAATGCCCTCCGGCATCGCACATTAAACAGCCGACCGGGCAACCAAACATGGTCGATACCAGCAGCACCCATTTCTTTTCACGCGGTAGCGGTGGTTGGACCGACTCTACACACTCCACAAGATTGCCCGGGCTGGTTTCAATGATATACACCACAGCGAAGTCTTCATTCCCGGCAGACGCATGGACTTTTATCATAACATCTCCTTCAAATACCGATAAACTTTCATGGCGGTTAATACTCCTTCACCGACTGCGATCGAAGCCTGGCGGAAAATACCATTCCTGACATCTCCAATGAAGTAAAGAAGACTTTCTTTCTCTAACATGGTTGTTTGCAGCCTGAATGGATCTGAAAGGCAATCCATATTTGCTTCCCGACCGATAGCAATGATCAAGTAATCGGCATGGAATTGTAATTCACCTGCGGGAGTCTGGCAATCCATCAACATCCCTGTAGGCAGATCTTTTGTTATCTTTTGGACAAAGGTACGCTTATGATAGGCAATCGAATCGGTTATGCGTGCCCGCTCCCAAAGTAAGGGCAGGCATTTGGGTTTTTCAGCGCGATTCAGGAGGATGACCTGGTTCTTCTTTCCCAGGTTCAGTGCATAATCAAAGGCAGCATCTCCGCCCCCGATGATTGCCACACATTTTCCTTCAACCTTCACGAGCTCATGCACTTCATAAAACACTCGGCTTTGCAGCTCCTCAGGGATGGACAGGTCGGCTATGCGCAGCGGCTTGGTCCCGGTGGCAATCACCGCCAGGCGGGATTGATAACTGCCCTGCAAGGTCTCAACCTGGAATAATCCCTGCTCGTATGCAATCGAGGTTACCTCTGCATGGGTCACGACGACACCCACGTGGCTGGCCTGCCGGGCAAATAATTTCACCAGCCTGGCTCCCGGGATCCCGCCTGGAAATCCAGGGTAATTCTCCACCAGGTTGGCATTACGCAGCAATCCTCCCACCTCACCGCGTTCAAAGAGCAGCGCCTGGATGCCATAGCGCCTGAGCTGGATGGCAGCTGCCAACCCTGCTGGTCCAGCCCCGATGATCACGACATTCTCAACCTGCATGCCCACCCCGCATCGAATCCAGAATATGCTTAACAAAAATAACCGATGCAAAACCATGCGCAAGGTTGACCAGGCTTGCCCGATGATAGGTCAGATTATAAGTCGCCGTCCCATCCACCGGGAAGAAAACCTCGTACCCGTGCACAAATGCTGACCGGGCAGTCGATTCACAGCACAGGTGCGTCATCACCCCGCAGATCACCACCTGGGTCACGCCGCTGGCACGCAGCATCTCATCCAGGGAGGTCTTGTAGAAGGCATCATACTGGCACTTCTGGATGAGGCTGCCAACCGATAAGTCAATTTCAGGGATGATCCCACGCTGTGGATGATCGGGCGTGATTAGATCCTTCCACCAGGTGGACATGCTTCCGGCATCCTCTGCCGTGTTAATATGCTGGCTGAAAAATATGGGCCGTTGGTGGGTTGAGAATTCATCCACCAGCTGGAGGATGCCATCCAGGATCGCCCCAGCACTGGGAATATACGCATGAGAGGCTGGATCCAGAAAATACTCCTGCAGATCCAATACCAACAAGGCAGAATGGGCTGGCTTAAACTCCAATTTTTGAATATGCGTCATTTGGGAGACCTGCTGATAAAGGTCGCCAGCTTGCTGATCTAACGATAAGTCAGTGAAGTACATTTCTTTCATGTTATTGGATATCCTCTCTCTGCACCCCTTCAAATTCCAGGATGAAATCTGGTCCGTATGCCAATGAAGCAGTCTGAAATCCAGCTTTTGTATCACCAGCCAGGGCACGCCTGACTGCCACCAGGGCAGTCTCAGCGGTCAGGGCATAGCCATCGGGAGTTACCATCCGGCTAACCGCACACTCTCCCTGCTGATTGACCACTTCGCCCCACAGTCTACTTCGCCCTTTCTTGCGCGCTTCAGCAGTCGGACCTTCAGGCATGCTGTGCACAATTTTCTTTAACAACCATTGAATGGGTGGTTTGGATGCCAGTCCGATAAAAGGGCGCATCCCCTGCCTCATCCGCAATCCAGACTCTGGAAAGACCATATACGTCTCAATATTGGGGATGCCCGTGCTGTAATAGGCGGTGGAGACATCCCCCCATGGAAAACTCATTACCGTTCGAATCCCGGTCCCAAAATCGATCTGGCGTGTCTTGGCGAACAATGGCACAGGAACCAATTCTCCGTCTTTCCTGACCACACCCCGATCTGAGAAGCCCTCGATTCCAGTCATTGCGGTGCCGCGTGAGAAACCTCCACCCGACCCCTTAATGGCAATGGTAAGCTGGGTGGCGTCCGGCAGGCGCTGTTTAAGATGCATTCCAAGGCAATCAGAGGGGACTACATCGAAACCAATCCCTGGCAGCAACATCACACCCGCCTGCCTGGCTTGTGCATCATGTCTCACCAATGCTTCAAAGACCTTGATCTCGCCTGTGATATCCAGATAATGCTTACCCAATTTCAAGCAGGCTTCCAGTATTGGTCGGTATGTGTGCGAGAAGGGTCCAGCACAATTCAAAACCAGGGGTACTTCCTTGAGGACTGTATCAAGCGAAGAGCGGTCCTCGAGGGTGATGGGGTGAAACTCCAGCCCAAGCCTCTCAGCCTGTGCTTTGAGGCGGATTGGGTCCCGCCCGGATAAAATGGGACGTATCCCATAGCTAGCAGCCTGGTCAGCGATCAACCTGCCGGTGTAGCCATACGAACCATAAAGCAGAAAAGGTGTATCTAAAGCCATCAGTGCTCCAACAATAAACGTGTAAAATTAACTCAATCATATCCTATCCATGCGAGGTTTACCATGAAGATTGGCGTCGTCTTTCCTCAAACTGAAATTGATGCAGATCCGATTGCGATCCGTGATTTTGCCCAGGCTATGGAAAGTCTGGGTTTCACGCATCTATATGCCTATGATCACGTCCTGGGTGCCAATCCGGACCGTCCAGGTGGATTGTCGGGACCATACACCTATAAAGATCCCTTCTTTGAACCATTTTGCCTGTTCAGCTACCTGGCTGGCTTAACCCACAAGATCGAATTTACCACCGGCATCCTGATCCTACCTCAGCGCCAGACTGCCCTGGTCGCCAAGCAAGCCGCTACCTTAGACCTGCTCTGTAATGGGCGTTTACGGCTGGGGGTGGGCATCGGTTGGAACGACGTCGAATACATCGCGTTGGGAGAGAACTTTCACAACCGCGGCAAGCGCATCGAGGAACAGGTGGAACTTCTCCGCCTGTTATGGACGCAACCCCTGGTGAAATTCAAAGGTTGCTGGAATTGCATCCCTGATGCGGGGATCAACCCTCTACCTGTCCAACGCCCGATCCCGATTTGGTTCGGTGGGTCCGATGACAGGGTATTACGCCGCATGGCTTTATTCGGTGACGGTTGGATGCTGACCACCCGTTCCATTGAACAATCCATCCCCTTGTTGGACAAGCTGTCTCAATATTTAGCCGATGCCAGGCGCGATAAATCCACTTTCGGCATAGAACCACGTTTAAATATGAGCCTGATCAAACCGGAAGGATGGGTAGATTTCCTGGTTGCCTGGGAGAAATTAGGCGCTACCCACCTGAATGTTAACACCATGGGCTGCGGGTATGAGTCGGTCTCTGCCCATATCGACGCATTAAAACGCATTGCCGGGATATTTGGATTGAGCTAGTAAATCCTTTCCGCCTAATTAAAAATATAATTTCCCGATTTGGATGATCTCAGCACCCTTTCATCAACGATATTCTCAAGGGGTGCAGCTCTGCCATCATGACGTTATTTTCTATCGACGGGTCATTCAGCATAAAGGCTCGCGCCGAATCTTCATTCGCAGCCTTTAAGATCACTATGCCGAAGGTCTCGTCCAGGCATGGACCTGCCAGCAAGACTACTCCTTCTTCCGTAGCCTTTTTTAGATACCTATAGTGCTCCCCCATCACCTGCTCTTCGCGTGGGGTTGGGTTTTCAAAGAACTCATGGCGCAGTGGATGGATCAAGTAAATATAATCAGGCATAGTCTTCTAGATATAGAACCTTTCCGGGTCAATCTCATCGCGCAGGATGCGCAGCTCTTCCATGCTGGGTGGATCATTGACAGGTACATGTTGAGGAATGATCAGCTCAAAGCCGGTATTGTCGATCACTTCCTGCAAGCTCACTCCGGGGTGGGTGGCAGCCAATCGCATGCGGCAACTGCCTCCAGGTCCATCATCATAATCCATCAACGCCAGGGTGGAAACCACGTTGATTGGACGGGTGCCAACCGGTAAACCAGCAGCTTCCCTCGACCCAGGTCCGGTCAAGTACCCGGGGGTGGTCAGGAAATCCAATTTGGGAACGAAGCGGCGCTTGTCATGCTGCATGATGGCCACCGTCATCCAGCACTGGCTGCCCACATCGTTGCCTCCGCCACTGCCTGGCAGGCGAGCCTTGGGGTGGTCGTGCTCACCGATTACACAGGTGTTTAAATTTCCATATGGATCGATCTGCGCCCCACCCAGGAAACCATAATCGATAAAACCGCGCTGGGAGGTCTCCATATTTTCGCAAATACCTGAAGCCACCAGCCCGCGGTGAAATGTGCGGGCCTCACCCACGGCGCGTGGCAGGTCTTCCATGATCGCACCTGTCCCGCCAAACTCGAACACCGGCACCAGGTTAGGGGCGATGGTCTTGGTCGCCAGCATAGCCGCCAGCATGGGGATGCCAGTGCCAATAAAAGCCGTGGTACCATCCTGGAACAGGCGTGCTGCCACGCAGATCATCAATTCGGTCTTAGAATAAGATTGGTCTGTCATTTTTCCTCCCCTCACACGCGCTTTTCCCGTTCTTCCACCAGCTGAGCCAGGCGCACTTCTCCAATCAGCTGCTGATATTCCTGCATGGTTCGCCACCCCGTACACATATTTATCCAGGTAGGCATTGGATCCTTCAACCGTCTTGCTGGATTCGATCCATTCTTTGATGACCGGTTCATCCCGCCCATAAATATATGCCATCTCACCCGGGTGCGAGCCAAATGGGGCATGCACCACTGCATCCACCAGGTAATAAGGTATCAGCGTCCGGTCCGGGTATTTTCGGATTTCATCGGTGGAGATGATCTCTTCTGCGCTGATAATCAACCTTTTACAGGCACGAGCCATTTCAACGGCAAAACCGCTGATTCCCTCAATCTGGGCATTGCCATAGCGGTCCGCCCGGTGGACGTGAATCAAAGCCACATCCAGGATCAAGGCGGGGATCAGGCAGACCTTCATTCCCGTGAATGGGTCCTCGACCACCTTGGCAGCACTATATTTGATCATGTCGGTGCCAAGCATGGAGCGCGCCGGCAGGAAGGGCACTCCCCATGGCGGTCGCTTTCATGCGCCAGGTGATGGAGGCATTGGACCATTCCACGCATGATACGATTTGCCCGGATTCAACCGCCCGCCGTAAGGCATTCGAGGTTCCATACACTTCCATTCCAATGTAAGTGATATCCAGTTTTTTCACCAGGCCAGCCGCCATCCACAGGTCCAACTCTAACACCCCCTGCCCGCATACCCGCAGGTCTTTCTTCTTTTGGCGGACGAGCTCGCGCGAGAGGGACATCGGGCAGCGTACCGTCCCGTACAGTTCGGTGCCGATATAACAGCCATCGTAGACAAAAGTGCTGATCGCCTCCTGCTCGCTCATCAGCTTGTCCACCAATTTGCGGGTCTTTTTTGTCCGGTTCCACTGCCGAAAAGCCTCGATATCAGGGGGCTGGATCATCTCACCGATCCCAGATTCAATCACATCCATATTTCCTCCTTCTTTTTGTCATCAAGGACGATTCTTTGTCCGTAGCAGCGCGAGTGCTCTTTACGAGCGATGAAGAGCAGCATTACCTGCGATGAAGCAACGAGGGCGTTCTTTGCCCAAATCTTTGCGAGCATTCACTGTGAGCAAGGTCGACTTACGTCTTCTCTCAAATAATCTTTTAATCTTGTTCCTAATCAAATCCCAGATCACTGACCGCCGAGGCAGTCGACATCCTGCCCCTGTCTTTACCCAATAATTCCTCCCAGAAGGTGCTGTCATACCGCCTGGACTTAACCGGCAGGGGCATGGGGACACCCCATCCTAAAAGCAGCACTTCCTCCTTGGGTTGCAGGCGTGCCAGCATGCCGCGCAGCGCCTCCCTGCCAGCCAACCCAGAGAGCACGGCGTGGATGTCATCCTCGTCTCCCAACCAACCGGAGATGCGCGTTCCCAGCTGTGACATCACCTCGTCATAGATTTGCGATGGACGCTGGTCGATGATCAGCAACGTGACGTAGTACTTACGCATTTCGCGGGCGATGGTGCTGAAGGCAGTCTGCCCTGCCATCTCGCGGTTGAGCAGCTTATGGGCTTCCTCCACCACGATCACCAATGGGTGGGGTTCCTGGCTGCCCTTGCTGCGGAAATCGTTAGTGCTCTTCTCCCAGGTCTCACGGATGCGCCGGGTGAGCAGATTGCTCACCAGCAAGTAGTCCAGGTCAGATTCGTGGTCATAAAAGGATAACACCACATGCTGCCCGGCTTCCAGACGTCTTGATGATCTCTTCGATCCCATTTCCGGCTGGATCCTCACGGATATATTCCAGGTTGAACACGCGCTGCATCTTGCTGCGCAGCCCCTCAGCTGCCATCACGTTCACTCCGGCAGAATTCGCCCAGGCTGTCACAGAATCGGGGGCGGGGATTTTCTTGCCCTCGTCATTTTCGATCACAGAGCCAACTTTCATCTCCCGGAAAGCCCGAAACCATCTATTCGGACCAAACTCAGATACCAGCGCATCCAGCGTGGTGGAAGTGGTTTCCTTTAAATTTAGCTCGCGCCCCAACATTTCGATATCACCAGGCTGGATATCCCGCTCATCGATCTCAATTGTGAAATCGGGTGCCAAGCCGCGGATCAGTGACCCAGCCCCAAGCGCCACCACCCTCACCCGGGTGCTGAACCGTGTCTTTAACCCCACGACGGTCGTGTGCGTATCGGAAGCTGTGTCATCAAAGCCGTACTCGTTGTGCATGTCGAATACCAGCACCGAGGCGGTGTTATAGTGGATCAAGCCTGCCAGCATCAGCCGGGTAAGGAAAGATTTCCCAGTGCCGGTTGCCCCAAATACCCCCGCCGAGCGCTGGACGAACTTATCCAGGTTGATGCACACCGGGTGACCCTGCTCGCGGGTGTAGCCGATGACAAAATTACCTTCTTCTTCTAGTCTGCCAAAGATTTCAGCAATATCCCCCTCCTCTGCCAGGCGTACCTCGGCATGGTGGGGTGGGATGGTCTTCACCGGCATGGGACCCGGGTTTTCTGCGTGGTTGGCCTGCCAGGCCTCATAATCCGGTGCACCTGGTTCAGGTCCACGCTCGAGCATCAAGGCTGGTAGCACTTCCAGGGTGGTGAAGAGGGTCTGTCCGTGCAGCAAGCTCGCCATCTGCAAGGGCAGCCTGCTTTCACTTTGCTCGTCCGCAAAGCGCGGGTCGGTGGAGCCAAGCTGCAGGTCGGTAACCAACCCGTAGAACTGCCAGTTGCCACTCTCGATCACCACGAATGCCCCTTCCTGTACCGCCTGGGATGGGATGGTCAACCTCACCCGCAAGTTTTCCTTCAATCCCCCACCGACGATATAGCCTATTATTTGTTGAGAATTTTCCATATTAAATCACCAATGAGAAGTAAGACACTAAGGACACCAAGGACACAAAGGAACTATTAATTGATGATTCTTTTTATACCATCGCGTAAGATGGACTACATTAAAGTTCAGCAATAAACCCAACCGTATATCGGTTAATTTTAAATAGGTAAGTAATTGGGCACAATGCACTGGAGTAATGATATCCGAAGATTTAATTTCTACGATAACACAATCTTCTACCAAGATATCTAGGCGAAAACCAGAATCAACTTCAATCCCCTTATATATTACTGGAAGGCTGAGTTGAGATTTTACTTGTATATTCTGCAAACGAAGTTCATGTACCAAACATACTTCATAAACAGATTCCAACAAGCCTGGTCCAAGAGCTGTATGAACCTGATATGCAGCATCTAGAACGATCTTCGTTATTTCTTCTGTACGACTAGAAATTGGATCAAATTGTAATTTCTTATCGCCTTTATTTATATTCATAGCATCTTCTTGTTCCATAACTACCTATATAATTTTTAATCCTTTACGTAATTTGATTTTAAATTATATATTTGGGTGATACCTTTGTGTCCGTTGTGTCCTTCGTGTTATTTTTTATCTTTGACATTAGTAAATCTATTTATGCCTTTAGTGGTGATCTTTACCCCGCGTCACCCAACGCACCCAGCACGCTCATCAGCATGGCATAATCATCCCTTAGCAGGGTGATCAATTCCTGCGTGGCTGCATTTCTCCACTCGGTATTGCCTGCCTCGGCATGTGCCATACCCGCCTGCTGGATATGCGCTGCCAGTAACTCCCCCACGGGCAGGTCGCTTGCCCGCAAAAGGTGCCTGAAATAGCCAAACCTGCCACTGCTGGTGAACTGCCTGACTTCATCGGATGTGCACAGGTAGATCACATCAAGGCTCAGGGGTGGGCGGGGTGGTAATAAGTGCGAGACCTTCCCATCCAGCTTATATCCCACCGTCAGCACGCTCAGCTCCAGGGGTACATTGCGGTTAACCCGGTTATCCGCGATGATGGCTTCTTCTACCTCTTCAGCGGTCACCAGCTGGCGCACCAGCCCATCATCGTCAATGTGAATATCATGGATCAGCCCATAAACCTGGTAATCCCCATCCAATGCCACCCTCACCAGCGCCCCAAACGAAGGTGCGTCGATCTGCGCCACCCGGCAGCCCACCACGAAGCCGGTTGTGCCTGCCCGTAACAACCGTCCGATCTCGTATTGTCTCATGTCCCGTACCTCGTCCTTTTTCCAGATACATCCTTGTTGATACTGCTTGGCAGATTGCCCCGCCACCTCCAGGCCGTGCTTGCGCAGCTCGTTCACGATCATGTTTGTCACCTGTTCCTTATCCTCCAGGCTGACCACAGCTGTTTCGTGGGCGCGGTGCAGCAGGTAAGGGTAGCGCCGTGCACCAATCATCCCGCACTGGCTCACCAGCACCGCCTGCAGGTCATCCAGCATGGAGTCATTCTCCACCACCCAGCCCGGGATTTCTACCCTTGCCAGGTAAGGGTGACCCGCTCTCCCCACGTTGAGATAATAGAAATGCAAGGCTAATTCTCCCTGGTAAGGCTTGGAGGAGCGTGACTGGATCCCAAAGATTGCCGAGCGTTCGCCTGGCTGCAGGATATCCCTGAAAAGCTCACGATCCGTCACCCCCTTGAATGGTCGGTAGGTGCGCATCCCAACCAGGTCATCATCCTTCGCCTGGGCTACTTCCAAAAGCCGCACCACCAGGTCTGCTCCAGGTTTATCCACGTAACCGGCAGTGGTCGCATTTAATTCTCGCAAATTGCCCAGCACTTCCAGGTATCGTTCCAAACTCTTCTTAAACTCTCCCGCCACCCTGCCTTCTTCCAAGGTGGTCGTCCAGATTTCCAGCGGGCCGTCAGTGAGGGTGATCAGCGGGGCTTGAGCCTGAGAAGCCAGCTCAAGCAGACTCTCCCGCTCCGCCATGTCACGCTGCAGAGATAATTTATCATCAGACATACCCTCCAGACTTTCGCCAAAGATTAACTGGCTCTGTATGCTGGTGACCGGCGCACCAGAAGACCCGTAGTGCATCCAGATCGCCCCGGTGTTAACCAGGCAGTATTCCACCTCCGCGTGCCGGTCGGTGAATATCTGCGATCCATCCGCTGCAATCAGCGTTATAAGTTCTGGCAAGGCTGGAAGCGGAAAATGGGCGTTCAAGGCTTCCTTCACTGGGATGGCGCAGCGCAGGGTCGGGTCGTTATTACGCACCACCTCCTGCACTTTTTGCTGCAGGTTCACAACATCCTGGGAGCGTGCTTCAAGCAGCTGACGCGTTTCCACCAGCCTGGTCCTGAGATCAAGCTGATGTTGCACAGCTTTCTCACCCAGCTGCTGCACCTGTTGGCTTACCTGAAGGAAATCTAGCGACATGGTCTATTTTACCTGGGATCTTCCTGTGTCCAAAATGATTGGATCAAGACATTTGAGCAGGTTGTCAATGATGACCTTGTGACGATCCATAATCACCAACCCTTGCTGATCATCGCCTTGCGTAGCTATATTATACAAGATGCCTGCGTTATTTCTTAACTTCATAATTGCAACCTGCATACCCAGCATGTCGTGTAGGGGTGAGTCTGAGACCCACCCCTACCTTGTTATATTAGGCTTAAAACAATATTTACTAGATACGATTTCTCAATCTGTAGGTATACTTTGCTTGTATACGAGAAAGGATTATATGTCGCGCACTACAAAAGGTTACGTTATTGCTATTGTTGGGATCACCTTTTGGTCTGTTACGGGTATCCTGATCAGTTATTTACTCTCAAATTTTGATATTCCCGCCTTATTGCTTGCTTTTTGGCGCGACCTGTTCGTATGTGTGGCATTGGTACCTGCATTATTTCTGATCCGCCGTTCATTGCTGCGTATCAGAGTATCTCAAATAAAGTTTTTTGTTTTTTATGGCTTGATTTTGGCTATTTTTAATTCCATTTGGTCCCTGTCGGTGAAAGCCAATGGGGCTGCAGTTGCAACGGTGATCGCATATAGCTCGGCAGGTTTTACAGCCATCCTGGCTTATTGGCTTTTCAAAGAAAAACTTGGGCTCCACAAAATATTGGCCGTCATTTTGAGTTTGAGTGGATGCGTGCTGGTTTCTGGCGCTTATAGCCTGGAGATGTGGAAGTTGGACCCCATTGGAGTAACAGTTGGTTTGCTTTCGGGGTTGTTTTTTGCTGCCTATAGCCTGATGGGTAAGGAAGCAGCCAGACGTAAGCTCAACCCCTGGACATCCCTGGTGTATTCGTTCGCTTTTGGGACATTGTTTATGCTAATTTTCAATTTGATCCCAATATTACCCGGCTCCGCAGGGTCGATCAATTCCCTGATTCCAGATTTGCCCATTAACGGGTGGATAATTCTAATTGTTCTAGCCTTTGTCCCCACCATATTTGGCTTTGGGCTCTATAACACATCGATGAATTACATTCCTGCCAGCAATGCAAACCTCCTGGCAACCCTGGAACCGGTCCTGACCGCCGTAGAAGCGTACATTTTCCTGGATGAACAGCATGACCATTTCTACAGATCATTGGGAGTTTGTTCATTCTATTCAGCCATGATCGTAATTTTCCTCGAGAAAGAATAAGCAAATCAAGATATATATATCTTGGGCGGGTTTCAAGCCCGCCCCTATATACGATCTATAAATATTATGCACCAACAAGAATTGTGTGTGCCTGAATTTTTAAAATTAAACACCAGAAAAAGTAGCTGGTTAATTCAAGTGATTGCCATCGGTTATTGAATTACTTGCCTGTACACCATCCTAAACTCCGTTCTTATTACGATTTTCAACCCGCAAGCAATCCTTCTACGGCACTGGACGGTTCAATGTCAGGTAACTTGGTCATGCGGAACGTATTTAGGAATCCAATCAATCCAGCAAAAAGGGGTACTAGCAATGCGACCTGTAGGGCGAAGTGCCTTGCATCGGTGTTAATACGCATGATCTCTTCCTGGACCTCCACGGGTTGCCCGGCAAGCTGAGTCTCGAGCTGGGTGTCGCTCATGATTTGGGCATCTTCTTCCAATGCCAGTGCTACCTGCTCCTGCTGTTCAGGGGTCAGCACCGTGCTCGCTTGTGCCATGTTCGTAAAGGAAAGGGAAAGGGCTGCCAGCATGATGGCACCTGCAAATGCCAACCCAAATGAAAGACCAAATGAACCCGAGGCAGAATTAACCCCTGCGGCTTCACTGATGCGTTCCTCGGAAATTGGGGATAAAGTGTAGTTATTCAGCTGTGAAACCAACAAACCAATGCCTGATCCGGTGATTGACCAATGGTATCAAAAAGCTCAAACCAGAATCCGCACGAGGGATTAATGGAATTAATAATAACACGCCAATGAAAGAGGATACCAAAACCAGCCTGGATGATTCGGGCTGGACGCCGTTTTCCGACTCTACGTCCCGCCAGTATGGAAATCGCGAAGATACTTAAGGATAAAGGTGCAATGGCAATACCTGTTCGCATGGCAGTGTACTCAAACACCATCTGGAAATAGATGGGCAGTGCGATCATAATGCCACCCAGCGAAATATTTTGCATCATCTGTTCGGTTATTCCCAACCTGAAATATTTGGACTTGAACAGCTGAGGATCAAGCAAGGTCGGCTTGCCTTGCTTGTTACGCCGGACCAACCACCAGGCAAACAAGCCCATGGCAACCAACCCAATAACCATCAATTCAGCCACCGCGTCTCCGCCCTCCTGCCAGACAAGTATGCTTAACACAATCCCACCCATACCCAAAACAGAGAGGATCGAGCCAACAACATCAACCTGCCTGGGACCTGTATAGGGTACATCTTTGACCAGTTTGATATTTGCTAAAACGATCATGATTATGACAAACTCAAGGAAAAATCCAACACGCCAGGAAAGGAAGGTAGTGATAAAGCCACCTAATAATGGACCAACAGCTGCTGCTATCCCGGTTGCTGCACCAACCAATGCATATGCTTTCTTTTGTTCAGCCCCCTCAAAATTACCATGGATCAACGATTGCATGGAAGGCAATAAAAGCGAAGCACCTAATCCGCCAATAATTGCCCAAAATATGATAATCGGCACTATACCTTGGGTCATGGTCATGGCGAGCGCTCCAATGGCATATCCGAGAAGACCAAGAACATAAGCACGCTTTCTACCTATAAGATCAGCAACCTTACTTCCAATTAATATGAATGCGGCCGACACGAGTGCTTCAAGGGCAATTGCAGATTGGATTTCGCTTACTGTTACACCCAAATCATCAACCACTGCTGAAATGGATACATTCATCATAGATGTATCAACAACCAGGACAAACATCGCCATTGCCAGGAGGATCATTAATATAGAATTTCGCTGTGGTTTTGTAGTAATTACTTTCTCTGTTTCAGGTGACATAAGAATTTTTCTCCGTGAAAAGTATATTGGTCTTCTCTTTTAATATAATGCCAAGGCGTATAAGCATCTCAATCTTATCAACATATTGCTATTGAATCAACTGCACATCATAATATTTCCTGAGCAGGGTAAAGGATGATTTTCAACAGATATGGCCTTGGTTAGCACGTGACTACCTGGCTTTACGCCTAGTCACTCCACCTCAAGTACGCCTTGAAGATCTCCTCCGCCAGCGCGGGTATCAAGGCAAGACCCAAGATCACACCCCATTCACGCAGTTCAGGGGTATGGGTGTTGAAGATCGGCTGCAGGAAGGAGACACTGACTACCAATATCATTAAGAAGAGAGACAGGGCGACTGCATACTGCATGTACTTATTCGAGAACACGCCAAGCTTGAAAATGGATACCTTCTCCGAGCGTACCGTGTATGCCCGGAAAAGCTCGCACAAGCTGAGGGTCACGAACGCCATGGTCTCCGCGGTCTGGACGTCTACACCTCTCCAGTTGTACTGCAACAGGTAGAGGACGGGATTCGTGCCCGCTGGTATCATCACCTCAGCTCCCAGGTGCCAGAATAGCCCAACCAAAAATGCTGTTAAAACAACGCCGGTTTGGGCAATGGTCTGGATCACGATACCCGTTTGCATTGTCCGGTTGATGATTGGCTCAGAAGGTGGGCGTGGCTTGCGATCCATGATGACCGGATCGCCTTTTTCCATTGCCAGTGCCAGGGCAGGCGCGCCATCCGTCAGTAGGTTCAGCCATAACAGCTGGATCACCGTCAGTGGCGCAGGCAGCCCGGCCAGCGTTGCCAGGAAGATGATCATCACCTCGGCAATGTTGGATGAAATTAGGAAGAAGACAAACTTGCGAATATTATCATATATGATCCGCCCCTGTTCCACTGCCGAAACAATGCTGGCATAATTATCATCAGTCAGCACCATGTCAGCGCTTTCCTTTGCCACGTCCGTCCCGGTGATGCCCATCGCCACGCCGATATTGGCACGCTTAATGGAAGGCGAGTCGTTCACCCCGTCGCCCGTCATCGCCACCACTTCGCCATCCTCTCGCAACGCTTCCACGATACGCAGCTTGTGTTCCGGCGAGACCCGGGCGAACACATCCGTATACTCCACCTGCTGCTTGAGCTGCTCATCGGTCAGGTCATCAAGCTCAGCTCCACTAAGCACCTGGTGATTGGGTTTCAGCAGGCCGACTGCCTCGGCAATTGCGCGAGCCGTATTGGGAAAGTCTCCCGTGATCATAATGGTGCGGATACCCGCCTTGGAGGCTTTTGCCAGAGCAGGTGCCACTTCGGGTCGCGGGGGATCGATCATACCCAACAGTCCAACAAAGATCATCCCTTCTTCCAGCTTTTCAAGCTCTTCCATGTTGGGCAGGCTTGGGCTTACCTTGTATGCCACACCCAGCACGCGTAGGGCATCCAAAGTCATGTTGTCGTTGGCATGCAGGACGCGCATGCGCTGCTCTTCCGTCAAAGGCATGGGCGAATCATCCGTATGTTGATAATGTGTGCACAGGTCCAAAACCACATCCGGGGCACCTTTGATCGCCACCACATACCCGCTGGTTTCATGTTGGTAGAAAGGAGAGAAATCATCCGGAGTGGATTCCCGGACCTGATGGATCGTGATCATGCGCTTGCGCTCAGAATCGAAAGGCACCTCTTGCACGCGCGGGTAGGCATGGTTCAGCGGCCTGGGCAGTGCCCCGGCCTTGGCAGCTGCCACCACCAGAGCCCCTTCGGTTGGGTCGCCGGTCATCCGGTATGTCTGTTCTTCATCGCTCGAGCCAGAGATGGTCAGCTCAGAGTCGTTGTTTAAAGCCCCCACCCATAAAGCGGTGCGTGCTGCCGGGTAGGCATCCAGGTCGATTGTCTGTCCATCTTCCTGGAACTCACCACTGAGCGTGCGTCCCTTGCCCGTAATGGAAAGGTACTTGCCGTCCACCCAGATGCGTGTGAGAGTCATCTCATTTTGAGTAAGGGTACCAGTCTTATCGGAACAGATCACCGTGGTGGATCCAAGTGTTTCCACCGATGACAGCTTGCGGATCAGAGCATGCCGCTTGATCATCTCGCGCATTCCCAGCGCCAGGCTGATCGTTACTACAGCTGGCAAACCTTCCGGCACAGCGGCAATCGCCAACCCCACCGAAAGCATGAACATGTCGATAATCTCCTGCTTAGCCACTTTCAAGTAAACCAACAGCCCACCATTACTCGCTGTTAGCAAGCTGAGGTCAGTAAAGCGCCAGATAGAAACCGCGAACACTACCCCACAAATGACCAGGGTTGCCAGCCCCAGGAGCTTGCCCAACTGGTCCAAGCGCATTTGCAGTGGGGTAGGCTCATTCTCAACTGCAGACAGCATCTCGGCGATCAATCCAATCTGGGTACGCATTCCGGTACTGACCACCACACCCCGCCCGCGCCCATAGGAGACCAAAGTTCCCATAAAGGTGGTGTTCTTCCGGTCGCCCAGGGGGATGTCCGCTTCCAGACGAATATTGGCATCCTTTTGCACCGGGACAGATTCACCGGTCAGGGCAGCTTCCTCAATGCGCAGGTTGGCTGCCTCCAACAGGCGAATATCTGCCGGGATGTAGTTACCCGCTTCAAGCAGGACAATATCACCAGGTACGAGCTTTGCGGAAGATACCGATTGCCTTTGCCCATCCCGCACGACCTGGGCTTCTGGGGTGGCTAATTTTTTTAAAGCAGCCAGCGCTTGTTCAGCACGCCTCTCCTGGACAACACCCAGTGTGGCATTCAAGATTACAATCGCCAGGATTGCCGCAGCTTCTGCCATGTCTCCTAATAAGGCTGAGATGATTGCTGCCACGATCAGCAAAATCACCACAAAGTTGTTAAACTGATCAATCAGCATCTGCCAGAAGGTCACGCCCGGTGCTTCTGTCAGCTGGTTCAGTCCATAGGCTTCCAGCCGTTTGGCTGCTTCCTGTGAGGTTAATCCACTCTCAGGCGGGGTGGCGAGTTGCTTTAGGATTTGATCAGATGAAAGCGCATGCCAGTTTTCCTGAGCCTGGTTTTCTTTTAGAGACGGGGGATTTACTATGGTCATTGGGTTCTCCAAGATTTGATATCTCGACTCCTGTCGCAGAGTACGGGAATTATAGCAGAGGATTTGAAGAGTGATAAAATTTATTAACCGAAAGGGATTAAAAACCTAAGATAATCTATGGTTTTTTATACCCGTAGTGCCTGCATCCAAAGGAGTCCAAACATGTCTTATCAAACTATCAATATTCCAAAAACAGGTAAAAAGATCAGCATGGTCGGAGGAAAATTATCTGTACCCGATCACCCAATTTTGCCCTTTGT
Source organism: uncultured Chloroflexia bacterium (assembly GCA_963736805.1). GTDB lineage: Bacteria > Chloroflexota > Anaerolineae > Anaerolineales > UBA4823 > FEB-25. The sequence continues at coordinate 55,530 of CAVTQM010000067.1, read as the reverse complement.
GGAAGGAGATGGCTCTGGTAGAGATATCTGGCGCGCCTCTCAGGGCGTTATTGATGCCGCTGTCAGGCAAGCTTATGGAGATAAACGGAAGATAGAGTGGCTGGAGGTTTTTGCAGGCGAAAAAGCATACAATAAGTTTGGTTCCTGGCTTCCTGACGAAACAGTGCAAGCCCTCCAGGAATTCCAGGTAGGGATCAAAGGACCACTTACCACCCCAATCAACGGGAGCATACACTCCTTGAATGTAGCAATCCGTAAAGCGCTGGATTTGTATGTTTGCCAGCGTCCTGTTCGCTACATCAAAGGTATTCCCTCGCCCGTAAAACACCCTGAATTTGTAGATATGGTCGTCTTTCGTGAGAACACGGAGGATATTTATACCGGGATTGAGTTTGAAAACGGTACGATTGCTAACCAACAATTCAAAACTTTACTTAAAGATGTTTTCCCTGCTGAATATAAAAAAATGCGCTTCCCTGGAAGCGCTGGGATTGGCATCAAACCCATATCACAGGAGGGTACCTTCCGGCTTGTTCGTGCTGCTATCCAATGGGCTTTGACCAATCATCGCCGCTCGGTCACCCTGGTTCACAAAGGGAACATCCAGAAATACACCGAGGGCGCTTTCCGGAATTGGGGTTACGAGCTTGCCCTGGCAGAATTCGGTGATAAGGTATACACCTGGGCAGAGTGGGAGCAAACAAAAAATGAAAAGGGCGAAGATGCCGCTAATCAGGAGCAAGCTTCAGCCTTGCAGGCTGGTAAGTTACTGGTCAAGGATGTGATTGCGGATATCGTCTTCCAACAAACCATCACACGCCCACGAGAATTTGACGTGCTGGCAGCCCGGCCAGGGTTGCCAGGAAGATGATCATTACCTCGGCAATATTGGACGAGATCAGGAAGAAGACAAATTTACGGATGTTATCATATATGATCCGGCCCTGTTCCACTGCCGAAACGATGCTGGCGTAATTATCATCGGTAAGTACCATGTCAGCGCTTTCTTTTGCCACGTCTGTCCCGGTGATGCCCATCGCCACACCGATATTGGCACGTTTAATGGAAGGCGAGTCGTTCACCCCGTCGCCCGTCATCGCCACCACTTCACCATCCTCCCGCAACGCTTCCACGATGCGCAGCTTGTGTTCCGGTGAGACCCGGGCAAACACATCCGTATACTCCACCTGCTGCTTGAGCTGCTCATCGGTCAGGTCATCAAGCTCAGCTCCACTAAGCACCTGGTGATTGGGTTTCAGCAGGCCGACTGCCTCGGCAATTGCGCGAGCCGTATTGGGAAAGTCTCCTGTGATCATAATGGTGCGGATACCCGCCTTGGAGGCTTTTACCAAAGCAGGTGCCACTTCGGGTCGCGGAGGATCGATCATACCCAACAGTCCAACAAAGATCATCCCTTCTTCCAGCGTTTCAAGCTCTTCCACGTTGGGCAGGCTCGGGCTTACCTTGTATGCCACACCCAGCACGCGCAGGGCATCCAAAGTCATGTTGTCGTTGGCATGCAGGACGCGGATACGCTGCTCTTCCGTCAAAGGCATGGGCGAATCATCCGTATGTTGATAATGGGTACACAGGTCCAAAACCACATCTGGGGCACCTTTGATCGCCACCACATACCCGCTGGTTTCATGCTGGTAGAAAGGAGAGAAATCATCCGGAGTGGATTCCCGGACCTGATGAACGGTGATCATGCGCTTGCGCTCAGAATTGAAAGGCACCTCTTGCACGCGTGGGTAGGCATGGTTCAGCGGCCTGGGCAGTACCCCGGCTTTGGCAGCCGCCACCACCAGAGCCCCTTCGGTTGGGTCTCCAGTCATCCGGTATGTCTGTTCTTCATCGCTCGAGCCAGATATGGTCAGCTCAGAGTCGTTGTTTAAAGCCCCCACCCATAAGGCGGTGCGTGCTGCCGGGTAGGCATCCAGGTTGATTGTCTGTCCATCTTCCTGGAACTCACCGCTGAGCGTGCGTCCCTTACCCGTAATGGAAAGGTACTTGCCGTCCACCCAGATACGTGTAAGAGTCATCTCGTTTTGAGTAAGGGTGCCAGTCTTATCGGAACAGATCACCGTGGTGGATCCAAGTGTTTCCACCGATGACAGCTTGCGGATCAGAGCATGCCGCTTGATCATCTCGCGCATTCCCAGCGCCAGGCTGATTGTTACTACAGCTGGTAAACCTTCCGGTACAGCGGCAATCGCCAACCCCACCGAAAGCATGAACATGTCGATAATCTCCTGCTTAGCCACTTTCAAGTAAACCAACAGTCCACCATTACTCGCTGCCAGCAAGCTGAGGTCAGTAAAGCGCCAGATAGACACCGCAAACACTACCCCACAGATGACCAGGGTTGCCAGCCCCAGTAGCTTGCCCAACTGGTCCAAGCGCATTTGCAGTGGGGTAGGCTCATTCTCAACTGCTGACAGCATCTCGGCGATCAATCCAATCTGTGTACGCATTCCGGTGCTGACCACCACACCCCGCCCGCGCCCATAGGAGACCAAAGTTCCCATAAAGGTGGTGTTCTTCCGGTCGCCCAGGGGGATGTCCGCTTCCAGACGAATATTGGCATCCTTTTGCACCGGGACGGATTCACCGGTCAGGGCAGCTTCTTCGATTCGCAGGTTGGCTGCCTCCAACAGGCGAATATCTGCCGGGATATAGTTACCCGCTTCAAGCAGGACAATATCACCCGGTACGAGCTTCATGGAAGACACCGATTGTCTTTGCCCATCCCGCACGACCTGGGCTTCTGGTGTAGCTAATTTTTTTAAAGCAGCCAGCGCTTGTTCAGCACGCCTCTCCTGGACAACACCCAGTGTGGCATTCAAGATTACAATCGCCAGGATTGCCGCAGCTTCTGCCATGTCTCCTAATAAGGCTGAGATGATCGCTGCCACGATCAGCAAAATCACCACGAAGTTGTTAAACTGATCAATCAGCATCTGCCAGAAGGTCACGCCCGGTGCTTCTGTCAATTGGTTCAGTCCATACGCTTCCAGCCGTTTGGCTGCTTCCTCTGAGGTTAATCCACTCTCAGGTGGGGTGGCGAGTTGCTTTAGGATTTGATCAGATGAAAGCGCATGCCAGTTTTCCTGAGCCTGGTTTTCTTTTAAAGACGGGGGATTTACTATGGACATCGGGTTCTCCAAGATTTGATATCTCGACTCTTGCCGCAGAGTACGGGAATTATAGCAGAGGATTTGAAGAGTGATAAAATTTATAATCCGAAAGGGACCAAAAACCTAAGATAATCTATGGTTTTTCATACCTGCAGTGCCTGCATCCAAAGGAGACCAAACATGTCTTATCAAACTATCAATATTCCGAAGACAGGTGAAAAGATCAGCATGGTCGGAGGAAAATTATCTGTACCCGATCACCCAATTTTGCCGTTTGTGGAAGGAGATGGCTCTGGCAGAGATATCTGGCGCGCCTCTCAGGGCGTTATTGATGCCGCTGTCAGGCAAGCTTATGGAGATAAACAGAAGATAGAGTGGATGGAGGTTTTTGCAGGCGAAAAAGCATACAATAAGTTTGGTTCCTGGCTTCCTGACGAAACGTTGCAGGCCTTCGAGGAATTCCGGGTAGGGATCAAAGGACCACTTACCACCCCAATCAACGGAAGCATACGCTCCTTGAATGTGGCAATCCGTAAAGCGCTGGATTTGTTTGTTTGCCAGCGTCCTGTTCGCTACATAAAAGGTATTCCCTCGCCCGTAAAACACCCTGAATTTGTAGATATGGTCGTCTTTCGTGAGAACACGGAGGATATTTATGCCGGGATTGAGTTTGAAAACGGTACGATTGCTAACCAACAATTCAAAACTTTACTAAAAGATGTATTCCCTGCTGAATATAAAAAAATGCGCTTCCCTGGAAGCGCTGGGATTGGCATCAAACCCATATCACGGGAGGGTACCTTCCGGCTTGTTCGTGCTGCTATCCAATGGGCATTGACCAATCATCGCCGCTCGGTCACCCTGGTTCACAAAGGTAACATCCAGAAATACACCGAGGCGCTTTCCGGAACTGGGGTTACGAGCTTGCACTGGCAGAATTCGGTGATAAGGTATACACCTGGGCAGAGTGGGAGCAAACAAAAAATGAAAAGGGCGAAGATGCCGCCAACCAGGAGCAAGCATCAGCCTTGCAGGCTGGCAAGTTACTGGTCAAGGATGTGATCGCGGATATCGTCTTCCAACAAACCATCACACGCCCACGAGAATTTGACGTGCTGGCGACGATGAACCTGAATGGTGATTATATTTCGGATGCCCTGGCTGCACAGGTGGGTGCGATTGGAATTGCTCCTGGCGGAAACATCAATTACTCAACCGGACATGCCGTTTTTGAAGCCACCCACGGCACAGATCCGCAATATGCCAACAAAGATATAGCTAACCCAGGCTCAGTCATTCTTTCCGGCGAGATGATGTTACGTTACTTGGGGTGGAATGAGGCGGCAGACTTGATCATACAAGGGATAGAAGCCACCATTTCAGCTAAAACAGTCACCCACGATTTCTACGAACGAATGGATGGTGCCAGCTTGTTAAAATGCTCCGAGTTTGGTGACGCAATCATTCATCATATGCAAGCCTGAGAGTTGTACCAATGATAAAATGGTAAGGAGGCGTGATCTACATTATCTTAAATCATGTAATATTTTATAGATTCAAAGCAATCCGCGTTGTATTGTCACCATAGGAGAAAAATGCACTCTCCAATCTGGGCAATTCATAATATTTATTCCACATCACCCTATAGCCATACCTTAAACTCCCTATATCAGACAGCTTTAAGTTAGTACTTTCACTCTTCCATTGTGTGACATTCTGCCCAAGCACTTGATGACCATATGCACCTGACAAATTTCGATATTTTTGTGAAAATAACCGCAATTATTCAACCAAGGTCAAACTAGGAGAGGAGTATTCTTTCCTGGTTTTCTTCGTCTCTTTAAGAAGGAGTGAATAAATTATGACGAGTGAGCAAGAATTGGTCAAAGCGCTGCAAGCGATCCCCTGGTTCCAGGTGATGACCGCAGACCATTTTAAAAAGATGGTTAGTATTGCCAAGATCTTCAAGTATGAACCTGGTCAGGTGATCTTCCATGAAGGAGATAAAGAAGACTTTCTCTATGTCGTCCTGGAAGGACGCGTGGCAATTGAGATCAGCGTCCCAGGGCGTGGTCGTATGCGTATCCTCACCGCGGATGCCATGGACGAAGTTGGTTGGTCAGCCGTAACCCCCGTGGTACGGCAGCGTACAGCAGGAGCACGAGCTGTCCTGCCCAGCCGCCTGGTAGCGTTCGACGCCAGTGAGCTGCGAAGGGCGTGCGAAGAAGACCACGACTTTGGTTATTACGTCATGCGAAGGTTGGCAAATTTAGTTGCAGGTCGCTTGCTGACTACTCGCCTGCAGCTGCTGGATATATTCGCCAATCCTGCTGAATATAAAGAGGAATAGCATGGCTGAGATCCAAATCTCTGTTGGTTCGACGATTGCACTTCCAAAGATTGGGCTGGAGAAGCTGCTTGCAAACCTGCTCAAGATGGGATACAAGGTACTGGGTCCACAGATCCAAGACGGCGCTATTGTGATCAAAACACTCCATAAGGTAGCTGACCTGCCAAGGGGTTACGTCAGTGAACAAGAACCAGCATCTTATCGCCTTCGATATAGCGGACACAGGCGCTACTTTGACGTCACCCCTGGTGCACAATCCTGGAAGCAGTTCTTCTTCCCACCGTTTTCAGAGCTTGCCAGCTTAGTCCGTGACGAAAATGGATGTTGGCAGATGGAAGAAATCGAGAAAGACCTGACACCACTTGCCTTGTTTGGTGTTTTCCCCTGTGACCTGGCAGCCATACAAGTGCAGGATCGGATTTTCCTGCGTGAAGAATGGAAGGATCCCATCTATTGGTCTCGCCGCCAGAGTGCATTTATCCTGGCTGTAGATTGCCTGCACCCATGTGGAACTGGTTTTTGTGCTTCGATGGGTACAGGTCCGAAAGCCAACCCGGGATTTGATCTTCGTTTAACGGAGTTGGAAGATGTTTTCCTGGTGGAGATCGGTTCTGAAGCTGGGCGCATGGTCATGGAAGGTATATCCATCCTGCCCACCAGTGCCTTCTGGCTCCAGGCTGCTCAAAAAGGGCTGGAAGATGCCATTACAAAAATGGGACGAAACTTGCCAGATCCACAGGAATTACCTGACCTGTTGCTAAATAACCTGGACGCACACCAGTGGGATGAGGTCGCCCAGCGTTGTATGAGCTGTTCCAGTTGTACACTGGTGTGCCCAACCTGTTTCTGTTGGGATACGCGGGACTCTGCTCACCTGAATGGTCAAACTGCCCGCAGGGAAAGGGTGTGGGACTCATGCTTCAACCCTGATTATTCTTATATTGTAGGAGGAAACTCACGTCCAAATACCCGGTCACGTTACCGCCAGTGGCTGACCCATAAGTTTGGCTCCTGGTATGCTCAATTTGGAACATCTGGTTGCGTTGGATGTGGGCGATGTATCACCTGGTGCCCTGCAAAAATCGATGTTACTGCTGAGCTGCGTGCTATCCGGGAGGAGGTGCAATCATGATTGAGACACTCGGAATGCCCCATGCAATATCTCCAGCAGAACCCATGCAACCATATTGGGCGAAGATCGTTGAAATCGTACGCGAAGCGCCTAGTGTTTCAACCTATTGGCTTCAATTTATTGACAAGCATCTCCAGGATGGATTTCACTTTAAAGCAGGTCAATTCAATATGTTGTTGGTGCCTGGTTTAGGTGAAGTAGCTATATCCATAAGCTCGGATATGGAAGAAGTTGGTCGAATCAGTCATACCATCCGAGCAATTGGTAATGTAACCTCCACAATCAACCGTATGAATGTGGGTGACGTATTGGGAGTGCGCGGTCCGTTCGGAAGCTGGTGGACTATAGAAGATTGTGTTGGTAAAGACATTGTGATTGCAGCTGGCGGCATCGGTTTGCCTCCCATCCGACCAGTTATTTACTACGTGATGAATCATCGCCATGACTTTGGCAAGGTGACTGTTCTATATGGTGCCCGCACACCCAATGACTTGCAATTCACCAAAGAATACAAAACCTGGCAGGATGCCGGGATTGAGATCCAGGTTACTGTAGACCGTGGTGATGAAACCTGGGATGGTAGAGTGGGCGTGGTTCCCATTCTTTTCTATAACACGCGGCTCGATCCACGCAACACGGTCATTCTGACCTGCGGTCCCGAGATTATGATCCGCTTCGTCATCTTCGAAGCACTGGCAAGACGGGTACCACCCGAAAGAATTCTCGTATCGCTTGAGCGGAATATGAAATGTGGTCTTGGTTCATGCGGTCATTGTCAGGTAGGTCCATACTTTGTCTGTAAAGATGGCCCGGTATTCAGTTTTGATAAGCTGCAGCCATTCGTCAATGTGGAGGAATTCTAATGAGCAAGCCTACCGTTGCTGTCTATAAATTCTCATCCTGCGATGGCTGCCAACTCTCAATTTTAAATCTTGAGGATGAATTGTTGGATTTGGTTGGCGCGATCGAGATTGCCTATTTCTTGGAAGCACGTCGTCGAATATTGCCCGGTCCGTATGATATCGCCCTGGTTGAAGGGCTCGATTACCACGCCCCACGAAGCAGAACGCATCCAGGAGATTCGCAAGCAAGCAAAAATATTAGTTGCACTTGGCACCTGTGCTACTGCAGGAGGGATCCAGGCATTGCGGAACTTCGCAAACCTGGACGAACTGGCCCTGGCTGTATACGAACACCCTGAATATTTACATACCCTACCAAAGTCTGCTCCACTGGCCGAGCATGTAAAAGTTGATTTCGAGCTGTGGGGATGCCCGGTGAATAAATACCAGCTGGTTGAAGTTATTCAGGCTTTCATGCAAAAGCGCCGACCCATGCTGCCCACCCAAAGTGTCTGCCTGGATTGCAAACGGCGAGGCATTGTTTGCATGGTTGTGGCGCATGGCGTGGCTTGCCTTGGACCAGCCACGCGCACAGGTTGTGGTGCGCTTTGCCCCGCTAACGGTCGTGGCTGTTATGGTTGTTTCGGACCTGCCCCAAGTGTAGAAATGAAAACCGTCATAGCTGCGTTGCTCCCAGTGGAACGCCATCCTGGAGAGGTAAGGGGTTTGTTCTCCAATATCAGCAATTATGCCCCAGCCTTCCGTACAGCGGCAGAAACGCTTGCAACTCAGCCTAACCAGGCAGCAGGAGAAAATAAATGAACCAGGATATTCATATTCCCGCTCTGGCTCGTGTTGAAGGTGAAGGTGCATTGACCATCCGTCTTAAGGACGGAGCCATCGATGATATTCTTCTGAACATTTATGAGCCACCCCGTTTTTTTGAAGGCTTCCTGCTTGGGCGATATTTCCAGGACGTGCCTGATATTACCGCCCGTATCTGCGGGATTTGCCCGGTGGCGTACCAGATGAGTTCAGTGCAGGCACTGGAAGCAGCCCTAAAGGTAACGATTTCCCCAGAGGTGCGTCTGCTCCGACAACTACTATACTGTGCAGAATATATTGAAAGCCATACTTTACATATTTATCTCCTTCAAGCACCAGACTTGGTGAACCATGAAAGTGCACTGACTTTAGCAGCTGAGGCACCAGAGCTTGTGAAGCAGGGTCTACGCCTGAAGAAGATCGGCAATGACCTGTTAAAAACCATTGGTGGTCGCTCCGTTCACCCTGTCAACACCTGTGTTGGTGGATTTTATCGCTGGCCATCTGAACAGGCGATTCATGGATTAATCCCAGAGCTGGAATGGGCACGCCAGGCTTCGCTCGACACCGTGAAGTGGGCAGCCACTTTGTCCTATCCCGACTTCGAGCAAGATTATGAATTTGTTGCTCTCAACCGGATTGAAGAATATGCCATCTATGATGGCGATATCCTCTCATCCAATGGGAAGCGAATCAGCCCCTTGGAATTTGAGAAATATTACATCGAAACCCACGTTGAACGATCGAATGCGCTACACAGCCACACAGCAGATAATCGCACATATTTTGTCGGTCCGCTGGCTCGTTTCAACCTTAATTTTAAGAAATTGCGTACCATGGCTAAGGAAGCTGCCAGGGAAATTGGGCTGAAAGTTCCCCTGCGCAACCCTTATAAGGGATTATTGGCACGAGCAATCGAGCTTGTGCACACCTGTGACCTGGCAATTGAACTTGCCAACTCGTATCAACCGAATGGTCCCAGCCACGTAGAATTCACCATACAACCTGGTGAAGGTTGTGGGGTTTCAGAAGCTCCACGTGGTTTGCTCTATCATCGTTATGTTGTCGATGAGCAAGGTTTGATCCGCTTTGCCAGAATCACCCCTCCCACAGCCCAAAATTTTGCCCAAATGGAATCAGACCTGTGGGCCTTGGCTCCCACTGCCATCAAACAGCCACAGGAAGAAGCATCTATATCCTTTGAGCATCTTTTACGCTCCTACGATCCGTGTATTTCTTGCGCAACGCACTTCCTAAAACTCAACATCGAAAACAAATGAATCAATTAACCGATGGTGCCGGGGATAAAACCCCTGGCACCATCAAGATCATCGGCATGGGTCAGAGCCTGCGTGGAGATGATGCAGCCGGCCTTGCTGCTGTTCGATTTTGGCAACAGAGATACCAGGCTAATAACGAGCGAATAAACCTACAAGTGGAATTAGCGGAGCTGCCCGGTATCGGTTTGCTCAACCTGCTGGAAGAAAACAGCATTGCCATCCTGGTTGATGCCGTACATTCCAATGCAAAAGCCGGGACAATCCATGTACTATCTGAAGATCAGTTGGAAGCTTTTTCAGATGGGGCAGGCTCAGCGCATGGTTGGGGCGTGGCGGAAACCCTCTCGCTTGGGCACAAGCTTATCTCCTCCAGTATGCCAAAAAAATTGATCCTGATTGGAATAGAAGCTGGCAATCTTCTTTTAGGAGAGTCACTCAGCCCAGAAGTGGAATCAGCACTGCCGGAGGCTGCTCAGTTGATCGAGCAGCTGGTAACTGCTAGATTTACCCCCCGATCAGGAATCTTCGACCTGATCGCGTATCTCCCCAAGATAGCCTAGTTCAGCTAGAATCCACAATACCTTTTGAGTTGCCCCTGCTTTTATTGCAATTGTTGATGGCCCCAACGGCTCTCCCAGGAAGCGGCTGGCGCGTGAATTACGCAAAGATTGCAGTACTTCTGCGGATGCCACCCTTAGGATCACCATCTTCTCCAACCGGGCTTCACTTCCCACATTTTCCCAGCGCTCCAAAGCTTTTACCAGACTTGGTGGGACAGCTTTTGCACTGCGATTCAAGAGTGCCAGCAATTGGCTCACTTTCAACCCTTGTTTCTTTGCCTTGCTGAGAGACACAGAACTGATCTGATACTGATACTCATCCGGAGTTTCTTTGCCCCATTCGCAAAAACGTGCCAGCTGATAGCGTACCCGTCTGGGAACCAACCTTTTAACACTTACCCTGGCATCCGACCGAACCACTATAGATTCGTCTTCTTCGGGCATCCCCATGGGTGGATTGCCTTTTAATAATGCACGCGACCAACGTGAAAGGCGGAATGCAGTCACTTGCTTGCTCCCTTCAGGGCACCCCAGGTCAAGTACCCCCAACCAGAATAATGGACCCGTGAGAATATACGTGATCAAGCGACCGTCCACTGCGTCCCAGTTTTCAAAACCACGTAAATACTCCCCGGTTTGTACATCGCGTATAAACCAGGAATCATAATCTCCGGCGGGTCGCTGAAAATCTGGATGGTGCAGCTTAATTGCAGCCAGAAATGAACCCAGGCTCCACCAGGTATCAACAGGTATGCCCTTTAAAAAACCCAGCACTATCTGGCGCGAATTAAGGGGATCATTTTCCCAATTTCCTTCGGTGCTCAAGCCGGGTAACAGGCGTAGCTCGTTAAATTGAATGCTCTTCCTCCAGGATTGAACCAGTTGAACCAACGCCTCTGGACGGGATAATTCAAGAAATGCGCGTACAAGATCAGGCTGTGGTAGTCCTTTCTTGTCCAAAAACCCAGCGCTGGTCAATATGGATTTTAGGATTGCTGGAAATAGTTCCTCTCCAGCTTGCATGGATAGCGGACCAGGTATAGAGATACCCATGCGCATTGCTGCCAGCAGCGTGCAGGTGTGATCTAGGATATGGTCATTTGCCAGGTAAACCTGGCTATATTCCGCTGCGGCTGCTTGCCTCCCCATTCTAGGGAACCGTTCATTATCGGTTAGAGGAATTTTTTCGAGCAGATCATCCGGGATATATGCAAACTCCTCAGGTCCAGTGGAGGTATCAAAGAACGCCCTGGCAATCAACGCACGGTACCATAAGGCTTCAGCTACAGAGACAGGTTGTTTGTGTGGATGCTCGCGGTCACGCCTTGCCACCCCCATCTCACGCACCTCGCCATACACACGGGTGAATTGTGCCCAAGGGAGCCTTCCAGAATGCCGAATAAGATCAACCATTACCTCTTTTTCAGCTGTAGTTAAGCTTGCAACCATATTTTCAACCCGAGAGGAGCCTAACAGCATGGAAACTAGTTGATTTAGGATTCCACGACTATCCTGTCCTTCCAGTTCGATCCCCCATAATTCTGCAATGATCATTAAATGCCCCAGGTCGCGACCTTGCAGGCTTTCAGCTAGATTGGGCATATTCCTACTTCTTGATTAACTAAATCATGAGTTCCACTGCGCTCGGAACAATCTCAACTGTCACGTTCCTAACATCTGTCTCAAAACCAGCTACGACCTCACCATCCGCATGCACTGTTACAGGTTTGTCAGATTGAATTTGCATCTTACGAAACTGCCCCAGCCTAATTTGCTTGAAACGCCCATGCGTGCCCTTCATTACCTCCGGGATCAAGCGCAACATCATCATTCGGGAGACACGGCATACGGAAGCATAATTTAAAAAGCCGTCGGAACTATCCGATTCCGGGGCGACCAGGAAACCACCTCCCTCGCGTGGTCCATTACACATTACCAGCATAATTGTCTCTTCATCCCATGATTCTGAGTCAGTCGTGATATGCATCATGGGCGCATCCAAATTGAGGGTGATCGTTTGAAGCACCGCCACCAGATACATCACAAAACCACGGAGATACCTGAGGTGGCGTGTCCGGATTGTTACCGTAGCATCAAAGCCCAATCCGAAAGTATTATTATAGTATTCGCGCTTACCATGCCCAATATCGAATGCACCTACATCGATGCGCTTAGGTTGCCCTGCAAATATACTTTTGAGCGACTCTTGCGGATTGCCAGTGATACCGATCGAGTGGGCAAAATCATTTCCTGAGCCTAATGGGACGATTCCAAGGCGTGGTCTGGTCTCGGGTGGAACCTGCATTAAACCATTGATCACTTCGTGAACTGTTCCATCCCCACCAAAAGCAACAACCAGGCCGTATCCTGCTTCACCTGCCTGCCGTGCCAGCTCTGCAGCATGGGTTGGATAGGCTGTTTCAGACCAATCCGCTTCACCCAATTTTTCCACCAGCGGTCTGAGCTCTGCAATCATTCTGCCGGCATGTCCCCAATCAGCATTTGGATTAAGGATAAGCTTTGTTTTATATCCAATCATGATGCTCTCCAATAAAAATTTCTATACTTAGAGATTAATAACTTATGGCAATTTATAGGTTTCACGAAGGTTATTTTGAAGGTCAAAGATGGAGATTACCTTCCCAGGACCCCATATTGGGGAGGTTAAGCCCCAATATAAATCCACAACAGTATTCTGACCCGAGCGGGTATTGATGTTTATCGCACCATCCTTATATAGGGTCAATTGAGGAAAAATATATTGGTTGCCCTCGCCATCCGTAAGACGCCAGCCTGCCAGGGAAAGCTCGCCATCGCCTGTGCGACGGATGAGAATACGTTCGTTTGCTAACACACCTGCCCCAATCACGCTGTCAATAACCACCTGAGGTTCTTGCCCAATCACGGTGGCGGTGGAAGTCGGTTTAGGTCCCTGGGTTAATGTTGCAGACGGTCTGGGTGTGGCTGAAGCAATAATTGTGGGAGGTATCGACGTGGAAGTGATGGTTGGTAGCGGGGCGGTGGGAATATAAATAAGCTGACCGATAATCAGGCTATCCGGGTTGGTCAGGCCATTCACTGCCAGGATATCAGCAACACTTACATTAAATTGGATTGCGATAGCACCTAGGAAATCACCTTCCTTGACGCGGTAGGTAAGCATTTGCAAAGTAGGCGTTGCCTGGATCGTTCCTGTGAACAGGATTCCCGTATCTACTGGCATGCCTGTCCCTGATCGAAAATCATTTCCAGCGATGGGTAATTTTTCCGGTTGGGTAGCCGTGACGATTATAACAACTGGCGTGTTTTTGACAGGTATAGTTGGATGATCATTTTCCCAAAGTTGAAGCACCACGCCCACCGTGATGGCAGAAATAATTACATTGAGTAAAACAATGTAAAAAACGCGCTTCACCTGTCTCATTGGATGCTCACCATGGGAAATAATAGCATAAGCCTGCTATTGGCACAATACCCAGGAGGCATGATAGAATTTTTCCATCCAGTTTATAGAATATCGGACAGAGATTCCGGTTGGGAGACTTCAATGAAACAGAATTCCATACAAGAAATGATCAAGTTCATCCTACTCGCCAAGCAAGCAACCTATGTGGGCGGAGGGAGCAAGCTCCTGCCATACCGGCAGGGATCCCATGACTTACAGTTTTTCAAAGATGACTGGGCTTACCATGACAGCTACCTCGGCGAGAGCGATTTCATCGGTGAAGAGATCGTATACTACCGTAGTAAAGTTGTGTGGGGTATGAATTATTTCGGGCAAATCATTCACCCCGAAAAGATCACTTCCGCCCAGGCTGGAGCGATCATCCAACAAAGTCTGACGAAAATGTACCAGACCGGTCGGTTCCTGGGCGGATTCCATCATACCATCGGAGAATTTTCCTACACGGATACGAACGATGGTGACCCTCAATACTTCACAGGTAGGGAATGGATCGAACTACATGGCGAGGTTGTTTACCAATTAGTCTATCATGGAGGTTTAATTACCCAATAAATCTCGTAAACCTTTTTTACATTATTTTCCACTTTCTATCGGATAGCCTGCCTGAACCCATGCATTAAATCCACCAAGGATTGGAGTCACATTGGAGAAGCCGTTATCAATCAGGGTCAGTGCCGCACGGGCACTCGATTCTTCCGCCGGTCAGGTTCAGTAGGGAATAATCCATGAATCTGGCTCAAGTTCACCCATACGACTGGTTAATTCATTGATCGAGATAGACAATGCCCCTGGAATGTGAGAGGCTTCATATGCCTCAGTCGATCGTACATCCAGAAAAATCGCGGAGTTTGAAATCAAAAGCAGCCTTGGCATCCTCTAAAGACACCCTCTCCACCTGCTTGACCGAAGCAGGGAGCGGCGTGGCTGCAGGTGCAGCTGGTCTTTTTTACAAATAACCATCCTGCACCTAGCAATAAGAGTAGCACACCAGCACCCATCAAGACCCATGGAATTGGATTTTTTCGATTCTCAACCATTTTCAATGCCTTTCTGTATTCTTAAGACTATTAATACATCACTCACTTACTCTTTTTTTTAACTCTCCATTCTCAGGCAGTTCCAGCTTGAATCCCCTCTTGGATAACTGCTTTAATATCTCATCAGGAGAATCATACCACTGCCCCCACTTGCGGGAAATATGCTCCGTCCAGCTATAATCATCGTAGGTATAGTTTTCCTCCCGTCCACCTTCTAAGTGGATCATAATCTTGCCTTTTCGGTAATAATTCTGCTTCAGGTATCCATCATCCATTTGCTTCATCGCCTGTACAACCTCAGCATCACCCAAGTTCGGGTATTCATCCTCGAATAGACGTAAAGCTTATGGGGTAACGCGGGCGTGTGGGAGGTCCTCTGCCGGGTAGCCCATCACCAGCTGAACCAGGGGGAATACCCGTGGTGGCAGTTTATATTTCCTGGCGATTTTATCGGCATTATAGGGTGCAGCCCCTAAAAAACAGCTGCCCATGCCCAGACTTTCAGCAGCGTTGACCATGTTTTCTGCCAGCAGCGAAGCGTCCTGGATGCCAAAAAACAGCATTGACAGGTCATTCGTCACCATCTGCCAGCCGCGCTTGGCCATGATCAACTCCATGCGGTGCAGATCCACGCAAATGGTGAAGAGCAGGGGTGCCCCAAATGGGACACCTCTTTTTCGGGAGAGTAATACACTGCACAGCTGTGAGGCAAAGGGAGCCTGCTGCCCGGCACGTACGACCGTATGGATCACTTCATCCGTTGGCATCTCATCCGTATACTTGCGGATCGATTTGCGGTTCAACATGCTTTCAATGATTGGATTGCTTTTCATGCTTATTCCTTCCTTGATGAAATCGAGCCCCTCAGTCAAACAATTCGTCAAAATTGCATCGTAAAGAAACTAGCTTCTCGGCAACATTGTCCCCAGCAAACTCATTCATAGCCTGTACTCCAATAAAAGAAGACCGACGGAATCAGGAATCTCCCGGAGGTTTCCATCCCCATAACCGGCAGCTGCAGGTATGAAGCCTGGGTTGAGTTCCTTTGGAAGCGTAGTTCCGGGAACCCATCCAACGGGTAGCGTGTCTTCATCGCCGCGTCGTGCCCTGCAATGGCCAGGCGGATGCGGTGACCCGCAAATATCAGCACCGAGATTGGGCAGAGCGTTATACTTATCTCGGCCACTTCACCCGGCATAAGCGGTTGGACATCCACCTTGCGTAGGGAGTGATACACACCCAACGGTACATACGGAGCTGTTCTCGGATCCCCAACTCTCCGATGAATTGCCCGAAGAAGCCCTTCGGTCAGGTAGGTCACGCGATCGTCAGGTGCCACATCCTCGAGATACACGTAAAAGGCACCATCGGTGTGTGTTGAGACAACCTGGAGGGTTACGGTGGGGCTCCCCGTAATTTCGATATCTGCTTCGAGTGGAGCAGAGGTGTAACGCAATAACTTTTCGTCTTCCGAATGACGATCACCGTACTTCACGGGACGTCCCATCTGACCCATCCAGCGATTCTCCTCGCCAGAAGATGCCGTGTAGTCAACGGAATATGTGTCATACCCTTCCGGGATAACGGGTTTTGTGGGAACGAGTGACCAGCCCTCACCGAAGTATAAGATCTGCATCTGAGTTCCACGCGGAGGCCAGATATTGGTTTCCTTCCAGACATTGGATCCATAAGTAAAATAAGTGATTTGCCGTTGTTCCTTGATCTCTGGTCCATCCTTTAAATGACTGGCGAAGTAGTCGAGCATATCATCGTTCGGGCTTTTAAAACCTGGCTGGTATGGATCCTGGTCGGGATGCGTTCCGTAAAGGTCAACAAACTGACCGAAACGATGCCCGGTCGGCGCAATGACGATCCTCTGGGGTGTATCAAAAGTAAGGAACTTCTCCAAAACCCCTTCGGCCGTCCCGGCATCGATCCATCCCACTCGATTGTAGCTGTTGACCTGGGCTTTCTCGATGCGCTCCTTGTAGCTGGAGAGGGCAATATCCTCCCAGGTTGCCACCCCAAAGGCGGTGGGGAATGTGGAATTGCTATATTTATTTTCCAAACCACCGTAGAGCTTTTCAATATCCGGATTAGCATGGTGATCCTGGATAGCCTGGTGGAAGATCTCCAAATCTTCTCCCTTGGGGCGCTTGTGACCATTAACCAAAGCGCGAAACTTTAATTTCTCGAAAAACGAGAGAGGGTGTCCAGAAATAACTTCTCCCAATCCAATCATATCGTCCATATCACCGGCGCGTACCATCTTAGCCCAGTCATGCAGAAAAGCCCCCGAGCCCAGTCCACCAGGGTTGATGACGCTTCTGAAGGCGTCAAAGTCGGGTTTCATGGGATAGACAGCCTTTAATTCTGGGCGTAAAGCTGCACAGCTCATTTCGGCCGTGGTTCCGGAATAGGACCCACCATAAAATCCCATTTTTTGGTTGGACCAGGGTTGTTCCGAAACCCAATCAATAGCCAGTCCCATGGCATCTACTTCACTGAAAGAATAATCAGAATAGCGTGGTCCACTGGATTGACAAGAACCCGGGGATTGGACGAAGACAAAGGCGAATCCCTGATCCAATATTTCCAGGGTTGTCTTAAAGCCTTCATCTTTATAGCCATAGGTTTTAGCCACTTTTGCAAACCAGCCATCTCTCAACCTCCTCAACATAACGTTCCATTCTTAGCAGGGTGGGGATCTTCTCTCCGGCTTTCAGTCTGCCTGGCAGCCATACACTGATCCATACTTTTGTTTTATCGTCCAGACTCAGGTAACGATTATGATTAACCGCATACCCAGCCTGGGTTTTTTTCTTGGTGTAATCGGGGTAAAACAATAAGCCCCCTATTAGAAGCAAAATTAGTAATACTATTAGGAATGCAATGATTGAACCAATGATTTGCATTTTACACCACCTTCACAAGCATCCTGAGAGCCAGGGCTATTCAAGCTTTCAATAATATCCTTGTTGCGCCATCCAACCCATTCAATCAAACCACCCTTTGTGAGTGAAATACCATGGCTCTACCAGACAATTAAAACCATCAAAACGATCACAACGATGAACCCTGAGCTGTTGGGAGTGCCTGGGACCCCGCCAACATTCTTACCAAGCAGGAGGAGGTTGCTCCTGGATTCCCTTTACATCAAGCATTTACCTCTTGATTTTCATGCCACGCATCTTTACCAAGTGATGATACCTTACCAGTAATGGTGCACAAGCGTGCGGACATAGCGGTCATAAATTGAACGTACATGAGTTCTATCTTTTCGTTAGAGATGGGTTCCAGGTCTAAGACTGTCGAAATTCGCGTCCACCTGGGAAGGTCGCTTTGCCCCTGGAATGGCGCAAGTTACCGCATCAAACATCAATATCCAGCGCAAGGCAAATTGGGTCATAGACATCCCTGATGGGCAAATAGCCTTGAGTTCCTCCACAGCCTGTAAACCTGTGATGTAATCCACACCAGAAAACGTCTCGCCCCTGTCAGAATGACTCCCCATGGCGGTTGTATGCCCGGTGATCATCACGGGTAAATTGTGAGCTGGCGGTCAGCTTGCCGGTGAGTAAGCCTGAAGCCAGTGGAACACGCGCCGAAATTCCTACCTTTTTTTTCATTGCCTGTTCAAAGAAGAGCTCTGCCGGACGCTGGCGGAACATGTTAAAGATGATTTGAATAGTTTGGACATTCGGGTATTCAATCGCCTTAAGGGCTTCCTCAACCTTTTCCACGCTCACACCATAGTACTGTACTTTCCCGGCTTGCACGAGATCATCCAACACCTCAAAGACTTCCGGCATATAGTAAGTCTGGTAGGGCGGGCAATGGAGCTGCAGTAAATCCAGGGTATCCGTCTCCAGGTTCTTAAGACTCCGCTCAACAAAGGCAGTCAAGTTGGCACGGTTATATCCGGCAACATTGTGCGGATTCAGCCTTCGCCCAGCTTTGGTGGCGATATAAATTCTCTCACGGTGCTGCCGGCGAAGCTGAGCCATCAGACACTCACTCCGTCCATCTCCGTATACATCGGCGGTATCGAAGAAATTAACCCCGAGTTCAACCGCACGGTTTAATGCCGCCAATGACACCATCATCGACCGATCCCCAATCAGCGCCAATTGCCCAGGCACCGAAGCTGCAAGCAGAAACTTTCCATCCAGTCCGTCCTAATTCTCGATATTGCATAGACTTACCTCCTGATCAGTCCACGATGAAAAGTCTGACCCCAGTCCGGGTCGAGGAGCGGTGCGGTTCAGCGTTATCAGCCACCTGGTAGCTCATCCCCGGGGTGAGCACGAACTGCCTGCCATCAGCAAGCTCGGTGTGCAGTTCGCCCTCCAGGCAGAACAGGATATGGCCTTTTTTACACCAATGGTCTGCCCGGTAGCCGGGGGTGTACTCAACCAGGCGCACACGGATGGTATCGAATTGCTGTGTCCGCCAGATAGCCAATCCACTTCTCACCCGGGATGCTCAACGGGCTCGATTTGCGACCAGTTCGTCGTGCCAAAGCGGGATGTTTTTCATGTCCATGATCTTTCTCCAGGAAGATGTAAATAAATTTAGAAATTTTAAGGTTGGTATGATTTTTTTATTGGATAGATTCATTAATCAGCCTGTCCGGCCGGAAATCTGATAGTTTCCTCATCGGTGAATTGGTGAAAAATCAGTTTGGTTTGGATAATATGGTCGTTGGCAACCATTAGATAACGGACAATCAACGGTGCATTCAGAAACAGCAGCTTTCAGCGATTATATTTCATTTGCCCCAGCTGTTCAGCATTGCAGCCCCGGTTTGATCCCCCGGATGAAAAGTTCCAACTCCAGGTTCTCATTCGGCGCATGATTGGCTTCATCGGCGTTGGCATACGGTACGGTGAAGTCGGGGATCCCAGCTATTCAAGCGAACACATAGTCCGGCAGGCTACCTCCCATGGTCGGAACCAGCAGTGGTTCTTGACCCGTGGCAATACGAAGAGCCGCCTGAGTTGATCCACATAGGGTGAATCAAGCGGGGTTTTGGAAGGTTCCATCCCTCCCTGCGGATAAACTCCACCTCCGGTGCATGTTGACCCGCATGTGCCTCCACCTTGGCAAAGATCTCCTCCGCAGATTGTGCTTCCACCAGACGAATATCACACTTTGCAAATGCCTCATGGGGTAAGACTGTTTTAGATCTGGGTCCGCCATAACCGCCATGTAAACCATTAATGGTCAGTGTAGGCCAACAAGCCAACCGTTCATAGTAGGGACGGTCATAGGGTGCGTCAAAATTGATAGATCCCCAGATCACGCAGGGCTGCATTCTCATCCACTGGCAAACGTGCAAGTACCTCTCGTTCTAACTCAGTTGGTGGTTCAACATTGTCATAAAAACCATCTATGGTGATTTCACCCTGTGTATTTTTCATCGTATTCAGCAGGTGTACCAACGTCCATAAGGGATTGGGGGCAACACCACCAAAGTTCCCAGAATGTAGATCGCGATTTGCTCCATGCGCCTCAATTCGAAACCGATAACACCCCGCACACCAAACTCGATCGTTGGGTGCCTATCATCAGGAAGGGGACCGTCCGAAGTAATCACCAAGTCAGCTGTGAGTAAATCGCGGTGAGTCCGGATGAAGTCTGCGATATGGGGGCTTCCCATTTCTTCTTCCCCCTCGAGTAAAACGATGACATTGCACGGCAGTTGTCCATGAACAGCCAGGAGCGATTCAACGCCAGGATCTGAGCCAAGTGCTGACCTTTATTGTC
Organism: uncultured Chloroflexia bacterium; assembly: GCA_963736805.1. Lineage (GTDB taxonomy): Bacteria > Chloroflexota > Anaerolineae > Anaerolineales > UBA4823 > FEB-25. The sequence continues at coordinate 35,132 of CAVTQM010000067.1, read as the reverse complement.
ACCCGCCCCACGTGCATACAAACGACCATTTCGGATGGTTGGCTCAAACGGTGGTGAGATCCATTCGTCAAGCGGATCTGGTGGTTGCACATCATAGTGCCCGTAAAGCAAAACGGTCGGCGCATTGGGTTAATCAAACCGACGCCCTAACACCAAAGGCCAGCCGGGTGTAGGCATCAGATGGGTTTCAAAGCCAAGTTTGGTCAACCAATTCACGAGATACTCAGCGACCAGATCCATCCCAACCCCGTGAAGCGCTGATGCTCGGTTGTCGAAGATAATCAATAAGCCGGTCAATGAATATATGACGATTATGTTCAATATAAGTTAAAAATAGGTTCCATGCCAGCCAGTATATACGGTTTTTTCACTCGCGACAAGCACCAGATATAACAGTCGTCCTGAACAAAACTTCGACTCCACTGCGTCCAATCAAACCGTCTCTCTAATCATTCCGTGGGAAGGCATGTGTTCCAAAGCACCCAAACCACCAGATACTGTCCTCACTCCCCGGTGGATTATATTGGGCAGCAGGTTATCCTTGGGTCCGGTGTGTTGCTTATAGCGTGCCATTGATGAGACCGGATATTATCCTCATCATTCCTGTGAGGTACAACCGGCTCCAGGAACACCACCTTGGCGAAGGTCATCACAAACCGGCCTATATATCATCAATCTCTTTAGCTATTGTGTTCGGCAGAGACAGAGTTTCTTCGCGGAGCGGTTAATGCCGCCACGGTGTGATGCACTTATGCATCAGGACTGACTGAGGTGCTCTCCATTGCAAACCAATTCCAGGCTCCGTTTTTCTCAAAAATCCATCACGCTATCCAGCCCACGATGCACCCCTATTAATTTGTCTACATTTCGGATTGCCAAGAGCGCTCCGTTGACATATGGCACTGCACTTGAGCCTTTAACTCGTGCCGTAAAATTAGTTGGTGTTGGCATTCCGAAAATTACGTGTAAAGAATGACGTCTCCTGGCAATCATACCATAAAATATGGAAGCCGGTCCAGTCTGACACCTCAACTCTCCTTTGGACCATCGATCGAATCCAGCGAAATATGGAGTGTGGTTTCGAATATATAAAAGCAAGTGATAATTCACGTACAGATACACTGGGAACATCTTTTTGTGCAATGACGTAGTCAATAATCTCCCATGGGGAATATATTTTGCCGCGATTTCGGAAAATTTTTGAAGCAGTACTGCAGTAAGAGCAAAGTTTCCTACAGCCAGAACTCCCCGCTTGATTTCTTGTGCAACCTCATCAATCTCCTTGTAGTCGTCTTCACTTTAACCCAGAAGTACCAACGACAACATGAGCACCACTCTCGAGGCAGACAAAATATGAAACTTTTGCTACATCATGTTTGTTGTGTATTCAACAAAAACATCTGGCCTGGATACGAGCACTTCCGGCGCAGTTGCAAAAACCAACAGTAAAGCCCTTGAAATTCCAAGCGTTTCCCCAAGTACCTTCCCTGCATCAGCTCGAGAAAATAGCAGCCACAGGTCATATCAGGGAGCTTCAAATATCCTGGGAAAGTGCAGAACCCCGCCACCCTCCCGCACCAGCTAAACAAATTCGAATGTTCGTCACGTTATCTCCTATATCTGGTGGATTTCAACCTTGCATTGATATGGCGGGCTCATCGACCACCCGTATTATATACTCTAGGGATTTCTCCTTTACTGGAGAATATGCTGGATATAAACAGCGCTAGTGTTATTTTATATTCTGTAAGCCATAACTCGGGTCACTTAACTCTGATGAATTTCCATCAGAGTTATAATTACCCTGTATTTTCACTCATGATGTTGAGTGCAGCTCCGATTTAACTACACAACATCACTAACCAATTTTTTTTAGTACGCTGGCGTGATTAATCGTATCATTACATAATATTTTGAATTACATAGATTTAGTGGAGACAGAACAGGAATAAATGACTTCCGACAGGATGAGTAGAATGAGAGGCCGTTGGGATGGTCAGAGGATGGTTCAGGTGCTGCTTGTCATCTTCCTGTTTCTATTTGCCCTCGCCCTGAACCTCAGCCGGGCGGTGCGGGCAGAATATAACCATGACGAAGACCAATTCATCGCCAGCGCACGTTTGCTGCTAGACGAAGGTCTCCTACCCTACCGCGATTATCCCTATTTCCATACCCCTTACCTGGTTTTTGTTTATGCTCTTCTATTCACCTTTACTGGTAATTATAGCCTTTTGACCGCCCGAATATTTTCAGCGGTTTGTGCTACTGCAAGTGTTATGCTGGTTTTTTGGATGGTTTTATATTTCTTTCGAAACCACTCATTGAAATATCGTTACCTGGCTGCGATCAGTATTCTATGCTTTTACCTGTTTAACCCTCTTTTGGCAGCAACAGCCGGTTTTAGCTGGAACCATACTTTCTCGGTATTGTGCATGCTGGGCAGCCTATGGCTGTTTTTGCTTGGTTCAAATAAAAAGCCTCCTGGAGTCTGGTTGCTTGCCAGTGGTGCGTTGCTCGGTATCGCAGTCGGGGTTCGTGTAAGCAGCATCACCATCCTGCCGGCTTATCTGTTAGCTATGGCTTGGCTGCCAGGTGAGTTTTCATGGCGACGCATCTTCCAACTAGGACTGCCCTTTTTAGTGGGTTTTTGTCTGGCACTACTTCCTTTACTGTGGCTGTTTATTACCGCCCCTCAACAATTTATCTTTGGCAATCTGGGATATGCCCAGCTCAATTCAAGCTACCGACTGGATGTCCCGGTGGCATATGAGGGGAATATCCCAGTGTATGGGACCAGGAATTTTTCAGATAAGCTTGGCTATTTATGGAATGAAGTGATTTCACAGCCCCCCAATTTATTACTATTGGTTGGTCTGGTTTTTTTGGGATGGTCGGTCCTTGCCACCCACCTGAGACGGAAGGATGAGCAAACTTTTAGAAATATATTATTTTTCACTGCAGTTCTATGGGTGGCAGTGGGTAGTTTTTTACCAACCCCTACCTGGTATCAATACTTTTATGCCCCGCTACCTTTTGCTTTGCTGACGATTGCCTTAGGGCTTGCTTACAAGACCCAAGGGACAAGCCAGTCTAGAAATTGGTTCTTACTTCTGCTGATCCAACTTGTTGTGCTTGCAAATCTATTCGTTCTTCAAGATTTCCGTAGGATGTCATTCCTACGCTACGTGGATTTGTGGAAACCATTGGCAATTCACCAGTTGGGGGTGGATATTCGGGAACAGCTTGGAACAGATGGTCGAGTGTTTACCATCGCACCAATTTATCCCCTGGAAGGTGGACTGCAGATATATTCACCGATGGCAACCGGAGTATTTGCCTTCCGGTCAGGTTCTTTGTTAAACTCAGACCAACGACAATATCAGGGCATCGTTTCAAAGGAGAATTTTGAAGCTTACCTTGATCAGGATTTACCAGAGGGTATTTTGGTGGGATTCGATCAGGTGGTAGAGGCGCCAATCATCCAGTATGCTATCCGTAAGGGTTACAAGCCTCAGCCATTAGATAAAGGATTGACACTTTGGGTAAGACCTGACCTTAACCCACCTTGAATTAGTCAAAACTGAATCGATCTTTATTGATGAAGTTAACTACTGCCACCCGAGTATAATTACCCGCATGGACCTCTTCACCCATGCCCATGAACAACGCATGCATTCCGAAGCCCCCCTGGCTGCGCGTATGCGACCACGTACCCTGGAGGAATTCGTCGGGCAGGAGGATATTCTCGGACCTGGTAAGCTCCTGCGGCGGGCTATTGAGGCCGATCGCCTGTTCTCGTCCATCCTCCTGTGGGGTCCCCCTGGCTCTGGCAAGACCACCCTGGCCATGGTCATCGCCAACCTGACCAAATCGCATTTCGATACCCTTTCAGCTGTCCTGGCTGGCAAGGCAGAGCTCAGGGATGTGCTTGAGGCAGCCACCGAGCGCCGCAAGCTCTACCAGAAAAAGACCATCCTGTTTGTGGATGAAGTCCACCGCTGGAATAAAGCCCAGCAGGATGCCCTGCTCCCGCACGTCGAAAATGGCGCAGTCACCCTCATCGGCGCCACCACCGAGAACCCCTATTTCGAGGTGATCGGGGCACTGGTTTCGCGTTCGCGGGTTTTCCAGCTACGACCGCTTGCGAACCAGGATGTGCACATGCTTCTTGAACGCGCCATCCATGACCCAGAACGTGGTTATGGTAAGCGGCAGATTAAATTGGATGAAGATGCGCTCGAACATCTCATTCATGTTGCAGGGGGTGATGCCCGGAATGCCCTGAATGCCCTTGAATTGGCTGTTGAATCCACTCCTGCTGATAAGCAAGGCATTATCCATATCACCCTCACCACTGCCCAGGATTTCATCCAGCGCCGGGCGGTACTATATGACAAGGATGGTGATGCGCATTACGATACGATTTCCGCCTTCATCAAGTCAGTCCGTGGCTCTGACCCTGATGCTGCCTTGTATTGGCTGGCAAAGATGCTGTATGCTGGTGAGGACCCCCGCTTCATCCTGCGTCGTTTGATCATCCTCTCAGGCGAAGATATTGGCCTAGGTGACCCGATGGGACTGGTAGTTGCCAATGCAGCCGCCCAAGCTTTTGACTATATCGGTCTACCTGAAGGGGTTTACCCAATCGTGGAAGCCACACTTTATCTGACTACCGCCCCCAAGTCCAACACCGCCACTTCTTACTTTAAAGCCTTCCAGTTGATCGAACAAGAAGGCACCGGTGATGTACCCCAACACTTGCAGGACAGTAACCGCGATGCAGTAGCATTGGGGCATGGTAGTGGCTATAAGTATCCACATGAATCACCTGAACACTTCCTACCCCAGCAGTACCTGCCCCGCCCCTTGTTGGGTACATACTTCTATACGCCCTCCAGCCAGGGATACGAGGCTGAAGTTACTAGTCGGTTGGAACGCTGGCGTGAAGCCCAGCGCAAGGCACTTGGGATCACCAGAACTGAGAAAATCCCCGAGCTGACACAGGAATCTATCCTGGAGATCAAACGCAAGCACAAAACCACCTGAAGGAAGAACGAAATGCCAATTTTTCTCCTTATCCGCCACGGGGAGACGGACTTTAACAAAAAAATGCTCCTCCCTGGACGTCTCCCAGACGTGCATTTAAACAAAAAGGGGCGAGGGCAAGCCCAATTACTGGCCGAGAAGCTCGGGGGTGCGCCGATCAAAGCCATCTATTCCAGCCCCTTGGAGCGAACCATGGAAACCGCTGGACCGCTAGCCAAGGCATTGAAGCTGGATATCATCCCCACACCCGGCTTGCTTGAAACGGACTGTGGAGATTGGCAGGGTCAATCGGTGAAAAAACTCCGCCGCCAGAAAATCTGGCACTCGGTTCAGCAGCACCCATCCCTATTCCATTTTCCTGGAGGCGAGTTTATTGCTGAATGCCAGCACCGAATGGTGCAGGTGGTTGAATCTTTACGTCTGCAATATTCCCCACAAGACCTGGTAACCTGCTTCAGCCATTCCGATCCAATCAAGCAGGTGATTGCTTTTTATCTTGGTGTGTCCCTGGACCAATTCCAACGTTTAAATATCAACACGGGTTCCATCACTGCGCTGGAAATTTCCGAGAATGGAAGCCGGCTGCTGTTAATGAATTACGATCCATCCTTCTCCTGGGAAGGTTTTCGGATACCAACTTCAAATGTTGTGAATCCAACTGTGAAACCACCCATCAACATATAGATTCATATGTCAAAAATTATTGGTATACTTCAAATATGACAACTATCGACATAGACCTGCGTCCAGTGGACCATATCACGGCAGATGCATTAGGCCAGCCAGGCAAGCGCATCTTCTACCTCCAGGGGTGGCAAGGAGAGCGTACTATCACCCTGATCATAGAGAAACTCCAGCTTCAAACCCTGGCAGTTGGGATTGAGCAATTCCTGGCAGAAGTTCAGGAAAAGGATTCTAGCCTGGGAGAAGCCTCCACCGAATATGAAGAGGAACAAATGCGTATTCACCCCCCAGTTGACCCACTCTTCCGGGTAGGTGAGTTTGCTTTGGGATATGAAGCAGAGAATGACCTGATGGTTTTGGTGACACATGAATTAATACCTGATGGAACCCCTCCCGAAGAAGGTGGTGTCGTACGTTTTTGGTGCAACCGTCACCAATTGAGGGCATTGGCAAGCTGGGGGATTGAGGTTGCCTCACGCGGGCGACCGGTTTGCCCCCAATGCGGTGAGCCTATGGATCCTGAAGGACATTTCTGCCCCAAGAAGAATGGTCACAAGCACTAAAATAATTACCGACTTACAGAAATTTATTGTTTGGAAGGTTCAAGGTAGTTGTTGCAAAGGCGTATATGCCAGAGCAAAAGGTCCCCACAGTTTTAAACCTGCTTCAAAATGGCGAAATCACGATTAAAGGTGAATTCGTCTGGGGTTCAAATTATACATTCCTGGCAGAAGTTAACCAAAATGGAGATAAAGCCTTGGGTGTGTATAAACCCAGTAAAGGCGAGCGCCGTTTATGGGATTTCCCTGCTTCCAGCCTGGCCCGTCGGGAGGCTGCTGCATATCTGGTAAGTGATGCGCTGGGATGGGAGCTTGTCCCACCCACCGTTTACCGAAAACAAGCGCCTATCGGTCCTGGCTCATTACAGCTTTATATAGACCATAACCCTGAAGTGCATTACTTTAATCTCAGCCAGGATGATATTCAGGAACTGCGCACAGTGGTATTATTTGACCTGCTGATCAACAATGCAGACCGCAAAGGCAGCCATCTGTTGTTTGATAACGACCACCATTTATGGCTGATCGATCACGGGATAAGTTTTCATTCTGAAAATAAGTTGCGTACAGTCATCTGGGATTTTGCTGACCAGCCTATCCCCGAAACTTTAAAAAAAGATATTGGAGATTTTCTTCGTTCATTGCTGCCTGGTACAAAATTGTACCTGGAGCTGCAAGCCTTGCTTAGCTTGCGTGAACTGAATGCGCTGGCTGTGCGTGCGGAACAGTTGATAGGTCTCCAAAATTTTCCGCGCCCTGATCCCGACCAGCGTTCATTTCCATGGCCTCCCCTTTAATCCTATGATCCATTATCGCCTCGCATTGATTGGTTTTGGTAATGTTGGACAGGCATTTTTACGATTGCTGGAACGTAAAAAAGAATTGCTCCTGAAGGAGCATGATCTCAGTTTTTCTATAACCGGTATTGCTACAGGTCGGCATGGCACTGCAATGGATCTGCAAGGAATTAACATCGAGAACGCCCTGGAGCTAATCTCTAAAGGGAGTGGGCTTGGTGCTATTTCTAAACAGGGTGTGAATGTTGACCCATTTGAATTTATACGTTCCTGTGGTGCAGATGTGCTCTTCGAAAATACACCGGTGAACTATTCAGATGGCCAACCTGCAGTGGAGTACCTGCGCGCAGCCCTGCAGGCAGGTATGCACACCATTACTGCGAACAAGGGTCCGGTGGTGCATGCCTATCAGGAGCTGACCAGGTTAGCTGAAAACATGGGACGAAAATTTTTCTTCGAGTCAGCGGTCATGGACGGTGCGCCTATCTTCTCCTTATTCCGGGAAAGCCTGCCAGCTGCTGAACTGCATCGATTTAGCGGAATTCTTAATTCCACCACCAACCTGATCCTCTCCCGCATGGAAAGTGGTGAAAGTTTCGAGCAAGCTGTGGTCTATGCGCAGTCTATCGGCATCGCTGAGACCGACCCATCTGGTGATATCGATGGCTGGGATGCCGCAGTAAAAGTGGCAGCCCTGGTGACTGTGCTAATGGATATCCCGCTCAAGCCCGCCCAGGTCATTCGAACTGGCATCCGTAACCTTTCCCAGGAAGACGTTTCCCAAGCTGCCAGGCAGGGCAAACGCTGGAAACTCGTCTGTTCTGCCAGGCGTGAAGGCAAGACAGTGTTTGCACAGGTAAAACCCGAGTTGGTCGGCTCTGAATCCCCACTTTTTGGTGTGAGTGGCACTTCCAGCATCGTCACTTTTGAGACGGATGTGTTACCACAGCTCTCCATCGTGGAAGGTAATCCTGGTCCAGAAACCACTGCTTACGGATTACTGGCCGACTTTATCAACCTTACACAGTAAATCGGGATAGTTTTATTTTATATTCAGGAGGGATAATGTTCTACGGTATATATACTCCGAATTTCGGAGCGGAAACCACTCCAAGATTACTGGCAGACCTGGCAGCAGAAGCAGAAGAGGCTGGTTGGGACGGCTTCTTCCTCTGGGATCACATGGTCTATAGCAGGAATCAAAAACTTCCCCTCTTCGATCCATGGGTGACCCTGGCAGGAATTGCCATGCGAACTGAGCATTTACGTTTTGGTACCACAATTACCCCGGTAGCACGGCGTCGGCCGTGGAAGCTGGCACGTGAGACGGTTACATTAGACCATCTCTCGGGTGGAAGATTGATCCTTGGCGTGGGCATTGGTGACCCAGATGAAGATGATTACGGCACTTTCGGTGAACCGACAGACCGTAAAGTACGGGCTGCCATGCTGGATGAGGGACTTGAGATTTTAGATGGTCTATGGAGCGGTAAACCTTTTGGATTTAAGGGCAAATATTATCAGGTTAAGAAATGTACATTCCTACCCCCACCCATCCAGTTGCCTCGCATTCCTGTCTGGGTGGGTGGATTTTGGCCTCATAAGCGTCCTTTTTGCCGCGCCGCACGCTGGGATGGAGCTTTTCCGCTGAACTCGGGGGGTCCATTCACCCCACCACCGGCTACATTGCTGGAAATTCGTGCATACATCGAACAGCACCGCACAAGCCAGGCTCCATTTGACCTGGTTATCATGGGCACAACCCCTGGGAACGATCTCAAGACTGCCCGTAAAAAGCTAGCTGGCTACGCAGGGACTGGCCTGACCTGGTGGCTGGAAAGCCTGTATCGATGGAGAAACTCTATCGAAGGTATGCGCCAGCGCATCCGGCAGGGACCACCGCGAATTGACTTATAAGTTCATCAGGCTTCATACGTGAGGAGAAGGGTATATGTCCAATGGTCGTTTCCTTGCAGGAATTGCCGCACTGATCTGGTCGCCTGGGACCGAAGAATATTTACTATTACGCCGTTCAGAGCAAAAGGATTACGCCCCTGGCGCCTGGGAATGTGTCACCGGGAGGGTGGATCAGGGGGAGGGCTTCGAAGATGCCTTGCACCGGGAGGTGCGCGAAGAACTGGGGGTTAAGGTACAAGTTGATTCTATCCTGGGGACCACCCATTTTTATCGCGGCGAGCCAATCCCGGAAAATGAGCTGGTCGGGGTGATCTACCTCTGCACCCTGTCCGTCCCAACGTCAATTCACATTGGACCAGAACATTCTGATTATCGATGGCTCCCTGCTGACCAGGCTATCGAATTATTGACTGCATCTGATCCTACCACGCAGTGGGTAAAGCGGATCATTCAACGCGCAGAAACAATCCGCACACTGCTTCCTGAGAAACTGGTTGAATTTCAGAGGAATTCGAGCTTTGAATTTGGTTAATTTCCGAGGGATGAACCACCCTTCTGGTATTCCACCCTATGTGTCCGGAGTATAATTCTCCAATAATGTCGGTCTAAGGCAATCTACAGGAGGTCTGCATGGAAGCTCAGAATCTAGAACACGTCTTCCTCCCAACCAATGGCATCCGCCTGCATGTGGTTCAATCTGGGTCCCGTTATGGAGAGCTGGTTATCCTCCTGCATGGCTTTCCAGAATTCTGGTACGGTTGGAGAAAGCAAATCCAGCCTTTAGCCAATGCTGGCTTGCGCGTTTGGGTACCCGACCAACGTGGGTATAACCTGAGCGATAAACCCAAAGGGCTAGCAGCCTACAAACTTGATGAGTTAGCCAAGGACGTGGTAGGTTTAATAGATGCAGCGGGAGTGGATAAATGCTACCTGGCTGGCCACGATTGGGGGGCTGCAGTCGCCTGGTGGGTGGGTTTACACTATCCCGAACGCCTTCATAAACTTGCAATCTTAAATGTCCCTCACCCGGCAGTGATGATGCAAACCCTTTCAAATTCCTTCATTCAGTTAAAAAAGAGCTGGTACATGTTCTTTTTTCAAATCCCATTCCTACCGGAAGCTATCCTGCGCAATAATGATTGGGAATTGGTAGTAAAAATGATGAAGACCGGCAGTAAATCCGGCTCTTTCAGCACTGCGGACCTTGAACAATACCGCCATGCATGGTGGCGTAAAAATGCAATGACCAGCATGCTTAATTGGTATCGGGCTGTTCTCCAGAAATCCCCTGATTTGAAGGGAAATCAGCGCATCCAGGCACCCACCCTTATTCTGTGGGGTGCTAATGATATTGCCCTTGGGCGTGAAATGGCACGGCCCAGCCTTGACCTTTGCGACCAGGGAAAGCTTGTCTTCTTTGAGCAATCAAGCCATTGGGTTCAGCATGATGAATCTGAGGCAGTCAACAAATACCTGTTGGATTTCTTTTCCATCACACCATGATGGAAATCATCCCTGAACCTGACCAGGTATACCTTCAGCTTCGCACCCGTATCATTCACCTGGAACCAGGCGAAGTTGGTTTAAGCCCTTCGAACACTGCTCCACATGTGTGGGGTGTGATAATGGAAACAGGTTACCAGGTAGGGTCGGCTACACTGGTCTGCCTTGCAGATGGTACCACCAGCTTATATTACAGCACAGGGGGTGGCATGCTTGGTAGTGCAGAATATACTCCAGTGTCAGTGGCATCCAAGGCATTGGTATCCCAGGCAGAAAGCCACCTCAAGCACCTCTCAACACGAAATGAATTTCCACTGCCAGAGGTGGGACAGGTAAGGTTTATCATTCTGACCTTTTCAGGATTGCTGATGGGTGAGGCACCACGAAAAAACACTTGCTGCTGGCAAGCACCTGCTTTCTCCTCTCTATTTAAACGCCCATGAAACCCTGGAGCAATTACGCTTGCTGGCAGAGAAGAAACGATCTACATCAGTGAAATATGCATAACAATACAAAATCCATGAACATCGAAGTCACTCCTGCCACAATCCACGAGCGTCCCATTTTTCGCAACCTGATGGAACTGTACCAATATGACTTCAGTGAGTTCGATGGCGCTGATCTCAGCCCGGCGGGCCTCTATGATTATCCATACCTCGACCATTATTGGGTAGAGCCTGAGCGCACTCCATTCTTGGTGCGAGTGGATAGCAACCTGGCAGGTTTTGTACTGGTTTCAAGGTACAACTACCTCACTGGGCTGAAAGACACCTGGGTGATAGCAGAATTTTTTATCTTGCGGAGATATCGCCGTCAAGGCATTGGCGAATATGTTGCCCGGTTCATATTTTCCCAGTTCCCTGGTGCCTGGCAGGTGGGTCAAATTCTAGAAAATTCACCCGCCATTACTTTCTGGCGCACGGTAATCAGCCGTTTTACACAGGGCGATTTCCAGGAACATCAACTCGATAACGAAAACTGGCGTGGTCCCGTTCAAACATTCACATCCCAATAATCCCTGGAATAACAAGGAAAAATGAAAAGAAACCCCCACTCTGCCGGGTCGAACTTAAAATTATGAAGGTAAAATAAACTCATGATGCCAAAACCGCTGATCGGAATTACCACCACCCAATTACTCAATCCATCCAGGCATCCGGCTTTTGGAGTCAATGTCGCCTATACGGATGCCGTTTCTGCCGCAGGAGGCTTACCAGTTCTGATTCCACTAAACCTCTCAAATGATGAGCTGGATGCCCTATTGTACCGCCTGGACGGAATCCTCTTCACGGGTGGTTATGATATCGACCCCCGCATATACGGTGGTCACTCACATCCAAGCGTGGAAAGAATTGACAAATCCCGTGATGAAATCGAGATACATTTAGTACAGTCTCTACTGAAATCAACCAAATCCTTCCTGGGAATTTGCCGTGGATTACAGGTAATTAATGTTGCCATGGGAGGCAGCCTGTATGAGCACATTCCCGACCAGGCACCCGGGGACGTAATCCATGATAATCACCATTTACCAAGGAATTTTCTGGCTCATCAGATAACCATTAAAACAAGCAACCACTTATCGGAAATCATCGCAGGTAGCGAGGCATTCGTCAATAGTCTTCACCACCAGGGAATCCGTAACCTCGCAAAAGATTTAATCCCAACCGCCTACGCGCCTGACGGCCTCATTGAGGCGTTCGAATTTCCAGGGCATCCGTTCAGCGTAGCAGTACAGTGGCATCCGGAGGAATTGCAGGAGCACGAGGTCATGCGTAGGCTTTTCCAGTCCTTTATTCAATCATGCCAGGTTAATCATTCTCTTTATTCGATACGAAACCGTCTATGACAGAAAAATATCAGTTTCAAGCAGTAATTGAAGATGCTGGAGGGGGCGGTGCTTATGTCACTATTCCATTCGATGTGGAAAAAGCCTTTGGAAAGAAGCGCGTAAAAATCAAAGCCACCATCGATGGAGAGCCGTACCGAGGAACACTGGTACGTATGGGTAGTCCACAGCATATGCTGTTGGTGCTCAAAGAAATCCGCGAAAAGGTCGGAAAGAGTTTTGGGGATAAAGTTGCTGTTGAATTGGAAGAAGACTATTGAACCGCGCCAGGTTGAGGTCCCAGCCGATCTTCAATCAGCTCTGGAGGCTGATCCAATATCACAAGCCTCATTCGATCACCTCTCGTATACCCACCAAAAAGAGTATGTTCGCTGGATAATGGAAGCCAAGCACGACTCAAACCCGCCAGAAGCGGATCCAGCAAGCGATCGAGATGCTTCGGCAAGGGAAAAATGGACACTAAACCACTTCAGCCGATCGGGATATTTGATTCCGGAATTGGCGGTCTAACCGTACTGCGAGCCATTCACCAGCTGATGCCGGATGTAGCCTCTGATCTACCTGGCTGATCAGGCTCATGTCCCCTATGGGCCGAGACCCTATGCAGGAGGTCCGCCAGTTTTCTGAAGCGATCACCCGCTATCTACTGGACCAAGGTTCCAGCTTGATCGTGGTGGCTTGTAATACTGCTTCTGCAGCTGCTCTTAAATATTTACGGCAGGTATTTCCCGAAATACCTTTTGTTGGGATGGAACCCGCTGTCAAGCCAGCTGCTGAGCACACCCGTAGTGGGGTGGTGGGCGTTCTGGCAACCCCTGCTACCTTCCAGGGTGAGCTATATGCCTCGGTGGTGGAACGCTTTGGTCAAGGCGTGAAACTTTTACAGCACACCTGCCCAGGCCTGGTGGCACAGATTGAAGACGGTGCGCTAGAATCCAAAACGACCTTCAAAATCCTGGAAGATGCAATCCAACCCATGTTGGGGCAAGGAATAGACACCATCGTACTGGGCTGCACCCATTACCCCTTTGTAATCCCGCTTATCCAGCGTATCACGGGTCCGGGTGTGCGCGTGATTGATCCTGCCCCTGCTGTTGCCCGCCAGGTGCAGCGCTTGCTGGTTGCCAGCAGTTTACTCGACCTGGGAGCACCACTCCCGCCATGACATGGTGAAAAAGCCTCTGCCTATGCTGCACTTCTTCACAACAGGGTCACCCTCCAAACTGGAAAGGATGCTACCAGCTTTGCTTGGAGAAATATTACCGGTTGAGAATTTATCCTGGAGTGCTGGCGAAATCAAAGACTAATATATTTCACTTCCCCAATGCAAAAAGGGCAGCTGAGTGTTGCTTTCGTTATAGATTACAATCCGCGAACACTCATATCGCGTAATCGACAGCTAAACTACCTTGAGATTAATGGGAAGAAAACCGTGTGATTAATCGTAATCGTAACCACTGCCGCGTCAGAAATCAATTCACCATCGCTCACAATAAAGGTAAAACTTTCTACTCCACTACCCCGGTAGGGAGGTAAACCAGGTTCGGCGCAATCCCGGTAAGTGTGCCATGGGAAGGAGAGTTGACTACATTAAAAGTGAGAATATTGACTCAAGCCTGAACCATCCAGGGTGATTGACACTGGCATAAGCTGCCCAGTTTTGACCGATTGTGGATATGCCCTGGTGCATCATTCACTGGTGCCTTCTCTAAACTCACAAGCGCTGGTTCCGAGTTTTCCAGTCCGTCATTTACTAAGAATGAAAAACTGTCAGGTCCATTGTAATTCGCTGTCGGTGTGTAGATCAGGTTTGGAGCAATACCTCCAAGCACGCCATTGGTGGGAGATGTAACCACTGTAAAGGTGAGTGGATCGCTCTCAGGGTCTGAGCCTGTCAGGATGTATTTACCGGTACATCCTCCGCCGTGATTACTGACTGCGGATTGGCTGGGGCGATTGAGCTGATTCCGTGCCAACGATCATCACATGATCTACTGCTGCTTCCACTAAGAATCAGCGCTTGCATCCCCTGCCTCAATCAATAGATAAACCGAATCTCCAACGAAGCCATCGATACTCATGTTATTAATCACCCATACACCATCGTCATTGTTAGCTGCTCCCAGCTCTTCTAAAACCGTTACCGAGGTTGTCCCCACCACAGACACCCGCAGGAAATCTTCACTTGATGCATTGCTCCCATGCGCCAGGTAATAACGGAACGATAGGGTCAAACTATCTGCAACTGGCAGAGAGATTTCCGGTGATCGGATGGAGGTCACTCCACCATCGATATCGTATGTGTTGGCGGTGCTGCCAGCCAGACGTCCCGTAACCAGGTCTTTCAGTCCACTTGGCGTGGTACCCAACTGCTTAGGACCGTTCGAGTAAGTACCCATCGGGATCTGCCCACTCCCATTGCCCTGAGGTTGCTGTATCGGTCCCATCCGGGTTTGGAACCCAGCCCAGGTTGGTCTCAAAATCATCCTGCCAAACCAGCGTTCCCTGGGGTGGACCGACAACAGTGAAGGTGAATGATTGGTTAGCAGAATTGCCGGCATAGTCTCTAACCGTAACATCCACCGTGTGCTCTCCACCAGTGACAGGAAATTCATACTGTGAATCGGGAATAAAGCCCAGGTCAATGTAATAATCACGACAATCATAATTCCCGCAAGTCGGTGGAACCACATAAAAATCGCTGAGATAGGCATATCTGTCTGCACCACCTGGCAGGGTATCGAACCGCCATGTGGTTTGTTGTGGTCCACCGTCGACAGAGAAGGTAATTTCCCATGGAGGGAGGTAATAGACATCATCCAGGATAAGGTCACGGGCGTGAACATACAAGCTGTAATTACCTTCGACAAGGTTTCCAGGGATGATTTGGCCATTCTGCAATAAGACCGACGCCCTGGATCTCAGGACCAACAGTATCCGGCAATGGGTTGTGGAATTCAAAGCCGTTGACATATACCCCTCCTGCACCCAGGATGTTCAGGTGGATGTGGTTGAATTGCTTTCCATATGACCAGACCGGCCACTCAACAATATTGCCAATGTAGGTATCAGGAGCGATAAAACCGCCGTTTACCGGGTCAATCAAATACTCGTTGTACTTGTCATAGATAAATTGGGGAATGGTAGGCTCATGGATGTGGTGGTACTGCCAGATATAACCATCCGGGTCCAGGATGGCAACTTCCCAATACAGGTAATTACCAGGCTGATAGTTTTCGATATTGACCACCTGGCCTCCAGACTGGTTATAAACATTCGTGCCGAAAACCTTCATCATGTCCATCCCATGATGGAAGTACGGTGTGCCTCCATAGTCCTGGTAGGATTGCATACTCCAACCAATTGAATCCAGACCAAAAGGCCAGGCATATACGCCATGCTCGGTTAACAAGGCAGGATCACCGGTTGCAAGGTCCAGGTAGTCTGGTGTCCAGGAGTTCTCAATCTCGTGGTCTTCATACCATTGCTTTGGGTTAATGCCCTGGTCAAATTGAACTGTCCCACCTTCATCCTGGGCACGCACCTGCAGGGACCGCACTTGTCCAATCCCCAGGGTGATAATGAAAATGACGATCAAGGATCACCATGGATGAACGGAATGGTAAGTGAGCACTCTGCGTGTGACCTGATGATGTTTTTTTGCATAATGCACTCCTCAATGAAGCGGTAATGATCATTGATAGATAACGGCTAAAACATTGCGACTATATCATGGCTATCAATTCACGTCAACGAGCCTTCAGTTTTTCAGATCACAGGTACTTCTCGGTACTTTTATACCAGTGCATGGATTTTAACAGAGTGGGTATCTTTTATAGAACAAAGAAACCCGGATTAGTAACTGAGCCAGGGTGTGGATTACCTTTTAGGTTGATTTATGATTGGTCAGCGAAAATTAATCCCAGGTTTTCGGGGGAAACTGTTAATCCCTTAAAATTCTCGAAACTGAGGTCTCGAAAATCAAAGCCCAACTGCCCACGCGTAACCTCGAACAAAACGGTATAACTATCCAAGATGCGGGCGTCCCAATTTAAATCCAGTCGTTGAGCGGCAGCTTGGATGCTTTCTCCATCGGGTCCTTCTATCTCAAGGAAATCGCCATAAGGCATTTCGTCAAGGACCACTTCTAAATCTCCTAGAGAATAGGTGGCGCGATATTTTTCATACATCATATACACTTCATACCCAAGTGCTTCAAATACCATTCGGGCGGTATCAAAATTCGATACAGTAAATTCAAGCTCCTGACGCAGGCGTGCTCCACCTTCCACACTTCCAATCCCCTTATATGTCAACCGGGCTCTTGAATCAAGACGCAATCGTAACAATCTTCCACTTTTCAACAAGGACAGATCAGGGGTATCAAAACGCAGGTTAATTTCACGCACCCTGGGTTCTTTTAATTGGCCGCCTCGTTCGATTAATTTTTCTTCCAGCTCTTCACGCCTGGAGAGGTAGAATTTGACCTCTAATTCTTTATCTTTATCGCTCATATAACCTCTTCTTTATACCACACTCAGCATAGTCTCTTTCTGTTCCACCCGGTCACCAGCTTCCACTCTCACCCTGATCACCTTGCCATCCCTGGGTGAGCGTAGCTCATTTTGCATTTTCATCGATTCCAGGATCACCAATACATCGCCTTTTTGTACCAATTGCCCTTCTTGAACTGGAATCGAAACAACCATGCCAGGCATGGGGGCTTTCAAATGGAAATCTGCGTGCGCAGCCACATTGCCAGCCAGGGCAGCCCGTAGGCGCTTTTCGCGTTCATCTTCCACGATGACTGAAAAAGCGTGTCCCGCGAAATAACACCTGCCAGATATCCTCATTCTGGTAGACATGGGCATCAAATGATTTACCATCCACAATTAAAGTATAAACAGGTTGGTCACCAACCGGCATAAAGTCGACCTGGTAAGTCACACCATCAACAATTACCCGATGCTCATCGAGTATATCCACGTTGTAATCACGTCCATCAATAGTTGTTATGTATTTCATGGCTATCTCCTCAACCTCTCCCACCGGCTCAGCCATTTCCAGTTACTGGTATCGCGTTCATTTCTCTGAATAACATGGGCTGCCCGTTCAGCCTGCTGGTGAGCCACCAGGGTTGCCAGGATAGCGGCAATATCGGGCCGTGATTCAACCCATTCATCGGCTTCTTCTATGGAAAAACGGTCCTCAACAAAGCGGGTATCATACTGTCCCCCCATAAAGCGGTGCGAATCCATTAATCGCTGGTGAAATGGAATATTATTGTGCACACCCAGGATTTTATATTCTTCCAAGGCGCGCCGCATACGCAGGATGGCTTCCCCTCGTGTCTCACCCCAGACAATTAATTTCGAAATGAGAGAATCATAATAAGGAGAAACCTCAAAGCCAATATACACCCCAGTATCCACCCGTACTCCAGGCCCAGTGGGCAGCAGCGTGTGGGTGATACGGCCTGTCGAAGGGACAAAATTGTTATAAGGATCTTCAGCATTAATCCTGCATTCGATCGCCCAGCCATTTTGATGGATATCTTCCTGCTTGTGACGCAAGCTTCGACCTCGGGCTATGCGCATTTGTTCTTTGACAATATCAACCCCGGTCACCAACTCAGTGACCGGGTGTTCCACCTGTAAGCGGGTGTTCATCTCCAAAAAGTAGAAGTTTTTATCTTTATCTACCAGGAATTCAATGGTCCCAGCATTAACATAATTTACAGCCTGAGCAGCCCTGACGGCTACAGCCCCAATTTTCTGGCGTAACTCCTCATCCTCACCAATAAAAGGTGATGGAGATTCTTCCAACAGTTTTTGGTGCCGGCGTTGAATGGAACATTCGCGTTCACCCAGGTGGATCACGTTATCCTGCCCATCTGCCAGGATCTGAATCTCGATATGTCGCGCGCCTTCTACCAACTTCTCCAGATACACGTTGCCGTCTCCAAAGGATGATTCCGCTTCACGACGGGCTGCGTTTAGTAAGGCAGGCATATCTTCAATATTCCCCACCTCACGCATTCCCTTGCCTCCCCCGCCCGCGGTGGCTTTTATCAACAATGGAAAACCGATCGAGGGAGCCATTGCCAGAAGCTCCTCGTCCCGCAAGGAACCTTCTCCTTCGGTTCCAGGTACCACCTGCACTCCAGCCCGCGTGACTGTCGCACGTGCAACAGCCTTATCACCCATGGCTGCAATGGAAGAGGGATTAGGACCGACAAACACCACTCCTGCTTCCTGGCAAGCTTTGGCAAAATCAGCCCGTTCTGCCAGGAAACCATATCCAGGGTGGATCGCCCCAGCTCCACTCTTGCGGGCAATATCAATGATCTTATCCGCTCGCAGATAGGAATCGCGTGACGGAGCTGGTCCAAGCCGATATGCTTCATCTGCGTAGCGAACATGCAGAGCCTGGCGGTCAGCATCGGAGTAGACTGCCACTGTTTGAAGTCCAAGCTCACGGCAGGCGCGTATAATACGCACTGCAATTTCACCACGGTTGGCGATTAAAACCTTGTTAAACATGCGATATCTCCAGTTGTATATACCATTGCTCTAATTTTGTTCAACCAAGATATGATCCTTTAAAAACTGAAGAATCTTTACTGTTGAATTCAGCCGAGTTTTCTTGCGGCAGCATGTGATTTGCTCCCGGAACAAGCCACAGGTCTGCACCTTGAATTGACCCTGCGATGTTCATCGCGTGTTGAGGAGTGGCGTGTTCATCCGCATCCCCTTGCACGATCAAGGCTGGGCAGATAATTTGACCCAAAATTGGGCGCATATCCCAGGCTAGAATGTCTGGCCGATACCAGCCCTGATACCAATTTTGAAAGACTTGTGCAAACTTTTCATCATGGGCATACTGCATTCCCATCCTGAAATGTTCATCCGTTTCAAATGCCTGCCTGATACCCATGATTTCTTGGTTCCATCTTTGTTTCGATATAAATATGGGCTGCCACAGTAACAAGGCAGCTCACCTTCATGGGCTGCTGGGCTGAAAAATAAAGTGCAATGGTTCCACCATCGCTGTGACCAATAAGGGCAGCACGCTGGATGCCGATCTGTTCCAACAAGCATTCCAAATCTTTCACATCCGAAGTGAACAAAGGCACATCCAATCCTGGGCGTGAATCTGACGCGCCATAACCCCAGCGGTCATACGCCACAACCCTGAAACCTGCACCAGCCAACGTCGGCACCTGACCACGCCATGCCCTTACCGAACCCAACCCATGGTGCAACAGTACCACAGCAGGTCCATTTTCTGGTCCTGCCAGTTCAATATAAAGCTTGTGTCCATTAACGAATATGTTCAAATTACACTCAGTTCACTCTATGAACCTTAATTGTTTTCTGAGAACAAATCACGCTTATTAAACGGTGCGGTGATGAACTTAACCATTGTCCGAAGCGATGATGAATATGCAATGGTGTTTCCACTTTTATTATTTGCAAGGATCTTTTTGACCAGCACCGGGGCTACCGTTTCGGCACGCTCGCCGATGATGTTCAGGATGCGTTTGGATTTTTCCAACTCATCTTCTCGGCCTTTGAATTGCTGGGTAACCATGTCGGTAATTACCATCCCAGGAGCCAGTCCACCAATGATCACAGGGGTTGCTTTTAACCTCATCTGCTAAAGAAAGGTTTATAAAGTGTACTGACGCCTTTGTACTTCCATAAAGAGCCATTCCGCGCATTCCCCGACCCTTTGCCCCAAATCCTTCCATATTATAAACAGCGCCATAACCTTGGATTATCATTCCTATAATTGCCACTTTAGAACCATACATCGTTCCTATTATATTCGTGTGCACCACCTCAGCGTATTGGTCAGGTGTAAGTTCCCAGAAATTTAGCATGGGTGTGGCAGTACCGGCATTGTTTATCCAGATATCAATGCGTCCAAATTGTTGCTTAGCTTCATCCCAAAGTTTTTGAACCTGGAGAAAGTCAGTCACATCGCAAGTACAGCCAAAGATCTGCTTTTCAGCATACTTTGCACCCAACTTTTTAACCGCTTCATTCACAGCTTGGGTGGTGCGCCCGCTGACCGTGACGAAACAGCCTCTATCCAGGAATGCCGCTGCTAAGCTGTAGCCAATCCCGCGCGTGCTGCCAGTGATAACGACCGATTTGCTCATAATGGGATGCATCCATGTTTCTTGGGCGGGTTGGAATCGCGTTTATTGGATAACATTTCCAGGGAATTAATCAAACGCGGGCGTGTCTCCGAAGGTTCAATTACATCATCAATATAGCCACGTGATGCGGCAATATACGGATTAGCAAATTTTTCGCGATAATCAGCTACCAGCTCTTCGCGCTTCTTATCCGTATCTGCAGCCCGGGATAATTCCTTGCGGAAGATGATATTCACCGCCCCATCCGGGCCCATTACTGCAATCTCCGCGGATGGCCAGGCAAGATTTACATCACCACGCACATGCTTGCTGCTCATCACGTCATAAGCGCCACCATATGCCTTACGGGTGATCACCGTGATCTTCGGTACGGTAGCTTCACAATAAGCATAAAGTAATTTTGAACCTGCGCGGATGATCCCTCCATGCTCCTGGGCAGTACCCGGTAGGAAGCCTGGCACATCTACAAAAGTGATGATTGGGATATTAAATGCGTCACAAAAGCGAACAAAACGGGCAGCTTTCTCGGATGATTTGATGTCCAGAACTCCCGCCAATACTGCAGGTTGGTTCGCCACAATTCCAACACTATGCCCACCCATACGGGCGAATCCGATGACAATATTCTGTGCATAGGTCTCCTGGATCTCAAAGAATATATTCCCGTCAACGATCATTCGGATGGCGTCCTTGATATCATATGGCTTGCTTGGATCTTCAGGGATGATAGAATTCAATGCTTCATCCATGCGCAGGGGATCATCAAGGTCGTCTATAAACGGTGGATCCTCCATGTTATTTTGTGGGATGTAAGATAGCAGCTTTCGGATCAAGTAAAGCGCATCCGCTTCAGAATCAGCTGCCAGGTGGCACACTCCAGATACCTCCGAATGCACATCCGCACCACCCAACTCTTCAAAGCTTACTTCTTCGTGTGTAACCGCTTTGACCACATCTGGACCAGTGATAAACATATAGGATGATTTTCGGACCATGATAATAAAATCCGTCAGCGCTGGCGAGTATACCGCCCCACCCGCACACGGTCCCATGATTACACTGATCTGCGGGATGACGCCTGAAACGAGGGTGTTGCGCAAAAAGATATCTGCATAGCCACCTAAGGACACAACCCCCTCCTGGATGCGCGCCCCGCCTGAATCATTCAGCCCAATTACTGGGGCACCATTCTTGAGTGCCATGTCCATGATCTTGCATACTTTCTCAGAGTGCACTTCCCCCAGACTGCCTCCAAATACCGTGAAATCTTGTGAGAAGATGTATACCAATCTGCCCTCGATGGTACCCCATCCGGTAATGACACTATCGCCCAGGTATTTCTGCTTGTCAAGGCTGAAATCACTGGTACGGTGGACCACAAAAGAATCAACCTCTCGGAATGATCCCTTATCCAGGAGCAAGTCGATACGCTCACGTGCTGTTAATTTGCCACGCGCATGTTGGGCTTCAATTCGGTCAGCGCCTCCCCCAAGGCGGCTTTGGGCTTTCGTCTCACGCAAGCGTTTTATTTTCGGATCATCTGTCATAATCATCTCCCAATGCTGAGAAGTTGCTTGAAAAGAGTTCAAATAAGTAAAGTCTTGCTCTAAAGATTTATCCTCTTTCAATTGATCATCTTTTGTAACTCGTTCATTTGCGCCAAAAAAGTCTTTTACCTTAGATTGATCCAAGGTCCAGGCAGTAAATACCAAACATACCACAGTCACACCTGCTGCGAATTGCCAATTGACTGGCAGTAATATTCGTTGGATTCCCTCCGCCCCAGTTGCCGGGTGGTCCATCAGGAAAACATGGTCCAGCCAATAATACAGGGCATAGGCTCAGTGCCACTGCCCGCATCAATCTGGGGGCCCAAGATTTTGCTGTCCACAACCCCCAAGTTAGAATTGAGCCAGTGAGTGTCCATACAAAACCAGTTAACATCATATATAACGGGGAGACTCCTGGCCAATGAACAAGAAAATCCCAGTTCATTACGCTTAAAACGAGGCGGGTCAGGTTGAGGATCGTGATGATTAACACCCCTAAACCCAGAATGGTTACGCTGGCGGGACGTACTGCGCAGTGCAGACTCTTCATCCGATTTTATTTCGGTAGGTAACTCTGAATTATCCATTTGCCCTCAAAAAGTATGGCTGTTTATCCAATCATCAAAGTGATTTTCCCGAGCTGTTCGCCCTTTTCAAGTTGTTCCTGGGCAGAGCGCGCCTCGATCAGTGGATAAACACGATCCATTACAGGTATAAGTTTACCAGCAAAGACCAGGTCCATTACAGTGGCAAATTCAGCCCGGGTTCCCATCGAGGAGCCAATGATCGATAAGTGCTTGCCAAAAATGAAGCGGTTATCGATCTCGAATTTCGGTCCACCTGAATTGCCTACCGTCAGGATCCGCCCACCTTTGGCTGCCGAGCGAAAGCTGGATGGAAATGTAGTGCCGACATTATCCACCACTACATCCACCCCCGTTTTCCTGTTATATTGTAGACCAACTTAGGCCAATTCTCGTCCTTTGAACGGTCGAGTAAGTACTCTGCTCCCAAGGATTCTGCCAATTCTAACTTTTTCGAATTTGACCCAACCACAATAACTTTTGCGCCTGCTAGCCGGGCAATCTGGATACTGGCAGTGTTTACCCCTCCAGAAGCGCCTACCACAAGCACGTACTCCCCAGGTTTCAGCTCTCCACGTGTGATCAAGGAGTGCCAGGCAGTATGAAAGACCAGGGCAGTCGCCGCTGCCTGGTTTGATTCAAAACCTTCCGGGATGGGATAAAGATTGGTTGCTGGGACTGCTACGTACTCCGCATAGGTTCCACGGACGGTCTCCCCAAGTAGATGCCATTCACGGCAGCGGTTATCCTGGCCAGCTATGCAAGCAGGGCATCGTCCACAACCCAAATTCGCATTGAGCACCACCCGGTCACCAATGGTCCAACCAGCAACACATCTACCTAATCCAGCTACGATCCCTGCCCCGTCTGCTCCAGGGATATGGGGATATTCAAGGTTAATCCCAGGCCAGCCATTACGTGTCCATATATCCACACGGTTCAACGCGGCTGCTTCCAGTTTCACCAGCACCTGCCCATCACTGGGCTCAGGAGTGGGGATTTCTGAATATTCCAATACCTCCGGTCCACCATGTACATGAAACAGCATTGCCTTCATAACACCTCCGATACACCTCATCTACTTACTTGAATATTTTTCACCAAATTTCCCGACTACCAACACACCGAATTGACAGGGATTCAATCATTTAAATTCAATCTCCCAGATATGTACGTTAGAAGGCACTCCCGAGTAAGGTTGATAAACTTCAAAGCGTATTTTTTGAGCTGCCACAGGCTGACTAAAATCCACCTCAAGTTCAGGATTGCTGGGTGACCCGTCAAAATCTGCCACAGATTGATATGGCTGCCCATTTTTCGCTGGGTAAAGACTTGTGGTTACGCGTATATCAGCACTGCCCAGGAACATATTGTAGCCGGTGAATGTACGCTCCTCGGGGAATGTCAGCTCAATAATAAATGGATTGGCTTCAAGTGTGCGCCCAACTGATTGTTTGTCGCCATCAAACAGCAGGTCAATCGTCCCCATGTCCAGCATCGAGTATTTCACCTGCACGGGTTTCCCATCGATCATGACTTCCCCACGCTGCAGTGCGCTTCGCGCCTCTCTTTCAGAAGTCAGGATCTGCTCGATATTATCGACATATTTCAGCCGCACAAAGTAAAAACCAGGCTTCCCGTCTGGGTATGGCAGGATCTTGTCAATTTGAATATCCTTAAATTTTCCACTGCTGACAGCTTTATTGTAATCATCAGGTATCATGACAAAAACTGAATTTTCGTCCAACTCCTTTCTGCTCAAACAAATACCCTTCAATGCTTCCCAGCTCAAATTGCTGATCTCCCGTGGAGAAAAAGCGCGCTAACACATCCGTGCCATTTGCCCAATTTGGTGAAACAGTGATTTTAGCATCTGGATGGTTTTTTTGATACTCTGTTACAGCAGGGAATAGCTGAGTAGCACCATATTGCATACCGCTCAGACCATAATTATTGAACCATTTTGGACCATTGACGAGGGCATCGCGTGCCAGCAGGATATTTGCAATCAGCAGGATGATAAATAATCCAATTGAAATCCATGATGATAATTTATTCTCTCCAGCAGGCATCATGGATCGCTTGCTTAGCGAAGATTGAAGTGCTTTCTCAAGCCAATCCAAGCAATATCCAATTCCCAGCATGATCAGCATAGTTGCCGGCACAACAAAAACAAGCACTCTCGTGATTCCAATTCCTACCAGCGAGCTTCCCAGGGGGGCTGCCAGGAACGCCACCAATAACACCCGATAGGCCGGCTTGCGAATATTCCACACCGTCAGAATCAACCCACCGATAAAGAATGGCAGGGTGAATATGGGTAAATTTCCATAGCCTTTCATCATGTGACGTTCCAGTTCATTATTACCTGGGAGGAACCAGTAATTAAAACTCAGCCCCCGTGAGTATTCAGTCCAAAATCTGCTGAGTTTTTCACCCAGACTGATCGGCTGGATCCAATACGAATTAAGCAGCTGTAAATGCTCTGCGGGCGAAAAAGTACTCCCAAACCGGAAGCGCAGGTATGGTAATGCGATCAGCAACAAGACGAGCAGCACCTTGCCAGCCATCTTACGATTTTCCCAGTGATACCGTAGGTCCAGAAATAATAGGGCGAGTCCCGTACCAGCAATGACCAGCTGACCAGGACTATAAGAATAAAAAGCCAATCCAGCCATCACCAGCGCCAGGTAAAGATAGCGTGGTGAACGGCAGCGATACATCAAATAGCTGAACAAAAAACCAGCATAGCAGGAGCAAAAGATAACTGTCTCAAAGGCAGTCCGCGAGTGCAGGAACCAGGATGGAGTTAATGATAGTACCAGGACGCCTGCCCACCAGTACTTTACTTTATAAAAATCTCGAAGAGATAGGCAGATTGAGATGGCTGCAATGAGAGAAAAGAAGACGGATACCGCCCGGGTGACAAAAACTGATTTACCAAAGAGCAGGTATGGGATGAGTTGCAGGTAGACTGACAGGCTAAGATTATAATAAGGACCATTTTTAAAAAATGTGGGCAGCAGGGCTCCCTCTGGACTATGCAGATTATTATTTATTAGGTCAACAGCTGACATGGTCTGGATGGCTTCATCCGTAAAAAAGTAGATCGGGAAGTTGACCAGCCCGACCAGGCGTACAGCCAGGTAGATGACCAGCCCGGCAGCCAATAGCCACATTCCCAACGAATATGGGGTTAGCATAGCTACTAAATTCCCCCAATGCTGCTTAAACTTGATGCTCCAAGTCTGCTTTGGCTTCTCATGCTGGGACGGCTCATTGGGTCCAACCACAACAAAATGATGAGTTGAGTTGTCATGTGTGTCCGTTACGCTTACGCGCACCTCTGCGCCTGGAGGAACGTCCAATCCAAGGCGCAAGTGTAGTGATTCGATTTCAACTTCCATGTGGGTCAATTTTTCGTCTACAAGATCAAACTCTCCGCCCACAAGCTCATCAGGTCTTTGAATGATAATTTCTGGGTTTCCTATCTCAGGATCTGCAGCTGTAGGCTGATTGGATTCCTGATCCGGAGAAGCTGATCCAATTATTGCTGGCTGGTTAATTTCCGGCGTTGAAAATACCGGTTCTTGTACATCCGATCGGTCTGGCTTTTCTACCTGTGGTAAATCATCTATTTCGCCAGGTTCGAAGGCCTCTCTATCGTCCGGTAGATGTTTTCGATCTGGAATAACCAATAACACAACGGCAAGCAGCAAGCTCATTGAAGACAGCCCTATGCCTAAAAACGCTACCAATGGGCGGTATCGATACCTGAAGGCACGCATCTTCACAGCCAGCATCGACTCGCAGGTTAAGAACAAAGCCATGATAGATCGAATTGATGCCATACCGAAATCAACACTCTGCGATTAAATATCACAATGTATTTGGCTGACTTAAGATGAAATTGATGCTTGTAAATATAGCTAAGATATTCTCTCAATAGCTATCGCAGACCTAATTCCATCCTGGAAATGACCAGTCGTTGGATTTCACTGGTGCCCTCGTATATTTCCGTAACCTTGGCATCCCTGAAGTACCGCTCCACGGGCAGCTCTTTGCTGTAGCCCATGCCACCATGAATTTGAACTGCCGCATGAGTTACGAACATCGCTGTTTCAGAAGCAAACAATTTTGCCATGGCGGCTTCTGTAGTAAAACGGTCACCCGTTACCTTGGAACGTTCCTTCGCCAGGGCTGCGTTATATACCAATAATCGAGCGGCTTCAATGTGGGTCTTCATATCTGCAATCTTGAAAGAAATACCCTGGAACTCCCCAATCTTGGACCCAAATGCTTCCCGCTCCCGCGCATACGCCACACTGGCTTCATAGGCTGCCTCAGATATACCCAATGCCTGGGCTGCAATCCCAATGCGCCCCGCATCCAGGACAGCCATGGCAATTTTAAAGCCATCACCATCCTCCCCCAATCGGTCTTCCAGTGGGCAGTTATAATCTTCAAACAAGATCTCACTGGTCGCCGAAGCGCGAATACCCAGCTTGGGTTCCTTCTTGCCGCGCACAAAACCTGGTTTGTTAGCATCAATTAAAAATGCAGTAATGCCCCGATGCTTCTTTTGAGGGTCAGTCAAGGTAAACAAAACTATATAATCCGCCACGGGACCACTCGTGACCCATGACTTCCTCCCATTGATAATATATGCATCTCCATCACGAACAGCCCGGCTGCGCATGGTACCCGCATCCGACCCCGACATCGGTTCGGTTAACGAATAAGCCCCAATCGATTTTCCTGAAGCGACAGGGGTTACGTATTTCTGTTTTTGAGCTTCTGTTCCAAATTTTAGAATTCCATTGCAAAAAAGCGAATTGTTGACTGACATGATGGTACCGTGAGCAGCATCTACTTTGCAAATCTCCTCCAACGCCAGTACGTAAGCCAGGGTATCCATGCCTGCTCCACCATACTGCTCGGGTACTTCAATGCCCATGAAGCCCATTTCCCCCATCTTCTTGATCGTTTTGGAAGGGAATTCACCTGTCTCGTCAAACTCTGCAGCCACCGGAGCAATTTCTTTTTGGGCAAAGCTACGCGCCGCCTGGCGAATGCTTTCATGTTCATCAGTAAATGGAAATAATCCACTGCTTGCCATTGTCTCCTCCAAATTGTAATGAGTTGGAATGATTTTGATTATAGCATGGGAAATAATTCACATTTATTTTTATGCAATGTGTACACACATTCGAGCTAAATACGTTTATACTTATGATAATAGTTATATAATTACGATAATCATCTATGCTATCTAAATTAAAAAGTGTGTTGATTGGTACGCCACTTCCCACCCAGCAACTGGTTGAGAAGCGGTTGAATAAAATCCGCGCCCTGGCAACTTTCTCTCCTGATGCATTATCTTCAATTGCATATGCCAACCAGGAAATTTACCTGGGTTTGGTGGTAGCGGGCAGTGCTGGGTTGGTATTAGCCTGGCCAATTGGTTTGGTGATCATTGGTGTTCTAATCATTGTCGCGATCTCTTATTATCAAACGATCCATGCTTATCCTTCCGGTGGTGGCTCTTATATTGTTGCGCGTGCCAACATTGGTACCTTGCCTGGATTGATTGCCGCAAGTGCATTGTTGCTGGATTACTTGCTGTGCGCGGCTGTCAGCCTAACGGCTGGTGTGGATGCAATTGCATCAGCCTTCCCCGGACTATTGCCTTACAAAATTGAGATTGCGCTCGGACTGCTTGGGATTATCATGCTTGCCAACTTGCGGGGGCTGCGTGAGACCGGCAGCCTGATGTCAGTCCCGGTTTACCTGTTTTTATTTACCTACATCCCCATGTTGGTTTACGGAGGTATTCGTCTATATATCGATGGACCAACGCCGATGGCATCGGTTGCACCTCAACCTGTGCAGCCCGTGACCTTGTTCCTGATCCTGCATACCTTCGCTACCGGATGTACTGCCCTGACTGGTATTGAAGCCATCAGTAATGGTGTGCCAGCTTTTCGACGTCCTGAATTTAAAAATGCCGGATATACCTTGATCGTAATGGCAATTCTAATGGGCGGATTATTTGTCGGTAGTATTGGATTGACACAATTCCTGGGTATTATCGCAGGTCCACAGGAAACCATCCTTTCAGCGCTGGCCAGGTATCTACTCGGAAGCGGACCAGCTTATGTGTTGATCCAAATTTCTACCTTGCTCATCCTGGCTGTGGCAGCCAATACCAGCTTTGCGGGGTTTCCACGCCTGTCTGCTATCTTAGGCAAGGATGGATTCTTACCACGCCAATTTTCTGGTCTGGGTGATCGTCTGGTGTTCACCAACGGCATCGTTTTCCTTGCAATCGCAACAGGCTTTTTGATCGTGATATTCAATGGGAGTAGCCATTTGCTTATTCCACTCTTTGCGATTGGTGCCTTCCTGGCATTCACCCTTTCACAATCAGGGATGGTCGTCCATTGGTTCCGAGAACGCAGCAAGAATTGGCAATTGAAAGCTGTTCTCAATGGACTTGGTGCAATAGCCACTGCGACGACCTTAACGATCATCACCATCGGCAAATTCCGCGAGGGTGCCTGGATCACCGTCCTGATTATCCCGATATTCGTGATTGCTTTTCTTCGTATCCACCAACACTACCAGAATGTAGGCAAGCAGCTTAGTTTGCGTGGCCTGCCTCCCGACCTCAAACCCCTGCCACCCTTGCGGTTGGTGATTCCCATTTCTGGTGTTCACCGTGGGATTATCGAAGCCATGGATTTTGCCCAATCCATCTCTAAGAATATCACAGCTGTATATATCGAGCTGGAACCTGAGGCAGGAGAGAAAATACGCAAGGAATGGAACGCCTGGTGGCCGGATGTACCTTTGGTCATCCTCCCCTCACCCTATCGTTCAATCGTCCGCCCGTTACTTGATTATCTGGATTTAATCGACCTGGAACATAATGATGGCACACAGGCTGCCGTAGTCCTGCCGGAATTCATCCCCGCTAAATGGTGGCACGCCTTGTTGCACAATCAGTCCTCCACGCTCATCAAGGCTGCCCTGCTTTTCCGGCGCCGCACCCCCGGGTATCAGCGTATCGTCATCGATGTGCCCTATCGCCTCAAAAAATGAAGAAGGAGAACCTATCATGAAAATCCTCATCGCAGCTGACATGGAAGGTATTACTGGTGTGACCAACTGGGACCAGGTTGATCCAAACCATGCCGAATACCCTCGCTTTCGCCGTTTAATGACCCATGATATTAACGCAGCGATCCGTGGTGCTTTCATATCCGGTGCCGACGAGGTTTTTGTTACCGATGGGCATGACCGTGGCACCAACATCCTGCTTGAGGAGCTGGATCCACGGGCCAGGTTGATCTGTGGTGACTTCTCTCCTCTGGCAATGATCCAAGGTGTCGACCAGGGAATGGATGGGGTCATCTTTGTAGGCTATCATGCCCGTGCTGGAAGCCAGGATGGTATCCTCGACCACACCTGGTCCAGCAGGCGAGTGGCTAATCTTTGGTTGAATGACATTCTGGTGGGTGAATATGGCCTGAATGGTGCTGTGGCTGGCTATTTTAATGTACCCGTGCTCATGCTTAGTGGTGACCAGACCGCCTGTTCCCAGGCAGCTGAGTTGCTGGGTAAGATTGAGACGGCGGTTGTTAAGCGGGCTTTCAGCCGTATGGCGGCCGAGTGCCTCCCCCCACAGGTCACCCAGGAGCTCATCCAAAACACTGCCAGCCAGGCGGTTAAGCGCCTTAAAGCTGGTGATGCCCCCAAGCCATTTATCGTCGCCGACCCCGTGCATGTCACGATTGATTTCAACACCTCCGACCAAACGGACCAGGCTGCCTTATTCCCCGGCTCCAAGCGGGTGGATGGCAGGCGATTGGTATTAACAGCCGATAATATGCTTGCAGCTTATCTTGCTTTCCAGGCTATGCGTTAGCAATGGTGAGTATATAAGCGGCTTTGCCCGCGTAATATAAGACGCTAACAATTTCGCCGACTGGCCTTCCCACTGCTGAATTTAATGAAAGGATAATCAATATGCCCCTTTCATTCGGGATCCCAATTGGCTTTATGGTGGTCGTTGTTGGCAGCGACCCTATTCTTTGCAACCCGGTATAAAAAGACCGCAAAAGTAGTGATAGGTGTTGGCCTGGTCATCACTGTTTTGACATTCATCCTGATTGTGCTGGCACTCAATTCGCAAATGTAATTTAGTCCAATCGTCTGCAATCTAATTCGTGAAGATATCCTTCTCAAAATCCTTTAAACTAACTATGCTATAATCCCCCCGCAGAAAGGGAACCTATGCTCAAGAAATTCGTCACCCTTTTCGGTGGTGACCCCAACAAAAAAGCCATCGGCAAATCGAACGAGATCGTCGACCAGATCAACAGCCTGGAGGCAAGCTTCGAGGCGTTGAGTGATGAAGCACTGCTGGCCAAGACCGCTGAATTCCGCTCACGATTAGCTGACGGTGAAACCCTTGATGACCTGCTACCCGAGGCGTTTGCAGCTGTACGTGAAGCCAGCAAGCGCACCAATGGTCAGCGCCATTATGACGTACAGCTTATCGGTGGGATCTCACTCCACCAAAAGAAAATCGCGGAGATGCGCACTGGTGAAGGTAAAACGCTGGTAGCCACATTACCGCTGTACTTGAATGCCCTTACAGGGCGTGGTACCCACCTGGTGACCGTGAATGATTACCTCGCCCGCCGTGACGCGCGTTGGATGGCACCCATCTACAATGCCCTCGGCTTGAGCGTAGGCGTACTGCAGATGGCAGCCCGTACGGAGAATGGCAAGAAGGCTTTCATCGTAGACCTGGAAAAAACCTCGCCACATGAAGACCAGCACCAATTGCAACTGGTGCCTCGCTCCGAAGCCTACGCCGCCGATATCACTTACGGCATAAACTCGGAGTTTGGCTTCGACTACCTGCGGGATAACATGACCATGCGCCTGGAGGATCGCGTCCAGCGTGGTCATTATTTCGCCATCGTGGACGAGGTAGACAACATCCTCATCGATGAAGCCCGCACCCCGCTTATCATATCCGGTCCTGCCCACGATGATGCCGAGTGGTATGTACGCATGGCACAGGTGATACGCCAGCTGCGAACTGAGGATTACGAGCTCGACGAGCGAGACCGCAACATCACCCTGACCGAGATCGGTGAAATCCACGTTGAAGAGTTGTTGGGAACCACCCTGCGCGATCCCGACCGACCGGAAGATGTAACGCCTGAGCAAGCCCGCCTGATGGGCTTTTTGGAGCAAGCTTTACGTGCCCAGTTCCTGTTCAAGCGTAATAAAGACTACCTGGTGCAAACCGGCAAGGTGGTCATCGTGGACGAGTTTACTGGCCGCCTGATGCCAGGCCGCCGTTGGTCGGATGGCTTGCACCAGGCAGTTGAAGCCAAAGAAGGTGTGCGAGTGCAGGCAGAGAACGTCACCTATGCCACCATTACCATCCAAAACTACTTCCGTATGTACGATAAGCTGGCTGGGATGACCGGTACGGCTCTTACGGAAGCTGAAGAGTTCGATAAAATCTATAAGCTGGACGTGATTGCCATCCCAACCAACCTGGAATACCAGGCGACACGGGATGGATCACCGCTCGTGATGCTGGAAGCCAAGGACGAACAAGGTTACAAGTATAACTTTTATGCGAGCCGGGATGATGCCAACAAGAACCCGGTCTACTTTAAACGCAAAGACTTTCCCGATATCATCTACCGTACCGAAGAGGTGAAGTTCCGCGCCATCACCAGTGAGATCCTGCGCTACCATGCCATGGGAAGGCCTATGCTGGTGGGTACTACATCGGTGGAGCTGTCCGATCACCTTTCCACCCGCC
Source organism: uncultured Chloroflexia bacterium (assembly GCA_963736805.1). Taxonomy (GTDB): domain Bacteria; phylum Chloroflexota; class Anaerolineae; order Anaerolineales; family UBA4823; genus FEB-25. Next base: position 2,619 of record CAVTQM010000067.1, on the reverse strand, counting down.
TGCGGGGTGAGCCACTGCGCAAACTGGCTCAAGTTGCCCTGCTGCGAAAAGTGTGGTTGGAGAAGAACGACCGCCAGGAAGATGGACGCATCATCGAAGAGCTGGCGTCACTCAATGCGCCTCTGGACCAGCTTAACCTGGCTGAAATGCGTAAGATGGCACGCGAGTTAGGCATCTCCTTCAACCCGGAAGATCCCGAAAACCTGCCCCGCCTGCTGGAAATCCTCGACCTGGCCCCAACAGACACCTCGCGCCTCAAAGCTGACCTGGAAGCAGGCATTACCCACCAGGTATTAAACGCCCGCAAGCATACCGAAGAATCACAGATCATTGCCGATGCGGGTGCCTTTGGTGCCGTTACCATTGCCACCAATATGGCCGGGCGTGGCGTGGATATCAAACTGGGCGGCGAGCTCCCCGAAGGTGTGATCGACTCGGTCAACCGGGTGCTGCACCGGGCTGGGATCGCTGATCCCTATGACCTGCGCCACGAAGAACGCCGCCAGGCACTGGCAGCGCTCACCCCCGAACAGATCGGGATTTACGAAGCCGATATCAACAGTTTTATGCAGTACATGCAGGACATGCAGAATGTGAAGGAATTGGGCGGGCTGCACGTGATCGGGTCTGAGCGCCATGAAGCCCGCCGTATCGATAACCAGTTGCGCGGCCGGGCTGCCCGCCAGGGTGACCCAGGTTCGTCGCGCTTTTACCTCTCCCTGGAAGATGAGCTGATGCGCCGCTTCGGTGGCGGGCAGGTCGAGTCGATCATGCAGCGCATGAAGATTGACGACGCGGTGCCCATGGAAGTTGGCCTGGTGAGCCGGTTGGTTGAGCAGTCGCAGACACGCGTGGAAGGGGCTAACTTTGACGTCCGCAAGCACCTGCTCGAATATGACGATGTGCTCAACTCGCAACGCAAGCGCATCTATTCGCAGCGCGACTTGATCTTCACCAAGCCTGACCTCTCGGAGGATGTGACCGAGCTGTTGGGCACCGAGGTCAACCGGCGTGTGCCTGAATTGCTGGCGAGTGAGGAGGGTCCGTGGAAGCTGCTCGCCTGGCTGGACCAAATCCAACCCCCGCTCGACCTGGGCGGTGTGCTGTTCCCTTCGTATACACTCAAGCTGCTGCTTGACCATCTTGCGAGCAGGCAGAAGACGTATAGCTCGCCGGATGAGATACGGGATGCCTTGTTGGGGCTGGCTGGCGATGCCCTTAAGGCGGAGGATGAACATCTATTACGCACGGTCAACAACCTGTTGGAGAATTCCCACGAGCGCATGGAAGGACAGGTGAAGGAACGCCAGGACGCACTTGACACCTTCTTTGAAGGATTAAGCCTGGGGGAGGGGGAAGAAGCTGCCCCACGCAGTCCACGCGAGGTGTTGGATGAGCTGATTGGGTTGGTACACGTCAACGTACGCCTGACCCCCGAGGAGATGCGCCTGCTGCGTGACAACCCCGACAAGGTGCAGGATGCCGTGCGCAACCAGGTGGAGAACGCGGTGATTAACCAGTCGACTTTGCGATTGGTAGGCGCAGTTGAGCGCCGCCTGGAGGATACCCTCGACCTCGATGTATCTGAGCTGGAGGGGGATGACTGGGAAAAATTGGCAGACCAGGTGTACCAGGCGGTCCAGGTGGCACTACGCAGGCGCCGCGAGCGCCTGATGGGCACGGATAGCGGTGCTGCCTCCGGACAGCTGAGCCGTGATATTGAAAACTACCTGTCCAAGATCAACGGACCGATCAGTACCAACCACTTGCTGGGGTTGCTGTTGATGATGCCGCAAGGCAGCAAAGCTGGATTTGACAAGAAAACCCACCGGCGCATCGTACAGCGCACCACCCGCTTGGCTTACATCTACCTGGCAGCCCACCTGCTTGGATCGAAAGAACCTCAAGCGGTGACCGAAGATGTGCTCAAGCACTTACAGTCTGCCCAGCAGACCATTCAGCGTGCCTGGGGTGCTGGTGAATTCGCGCGCATGGCGCAAGCCCGCCTGCCTGAACTTGAGCCACAACTGCGTGAGACCCTGGGTACACTGCTGGGTGAAGAGACGTGCGCCAGCCTGCAGACCCAACCCCTGCAAAGCCTGACCAGGGAACAAGTCATCATGGTGATGGACGAGCTGGGCAAGAGAGCCCTGACCGAGGTTTACCGGCAGCTGCTGCTGGGCGTGATCACCGAGCTGTGGGTGGAATATCTGACCCAGATGGAAGCCCTGCGCGTGTCCATTGGTCTGGAAGCCTACGGGCAGCGCGACCCGCTGGTGGAGTATAAGAGCAAGGCCTCGGTGCTGTTCCAGAACTTGCTCAAGGATATGCGCAGCGGTGTGATTCTGCGCATGTTCACCTTCCGCCCACGCTCCCTGAGCTCGGTGCAGAGCGAGGTGCAACGCCAAACCCAAGAGGAAGAACTTGAGGGTAGTATCAGTATAGCCCCCGAAGTATCCGAGCTTGCCAGTGGGGATGGGGATGAGGCAACCGAGCAGGAATTGGACGATGGGATGGAAGGCGGACCCGAGTCTCGAGGAGCAGGAGACAGCAAGCTCCAGCCAAACCCAGATGAGCCGCTCGTCGAAGCGTAGAAGGCATAGGAAGTGAGCAATTAGG
>CAVTQM010000066.1:0-10661 GCA_963736805.1 uncultured Chloroflexia bacterium | reverse complement strand
TGGGTTCAAGGGCGTTAATCATCACGATCCTCAATCGGGGCTGCCGGCTTTAAGCGTAATGAACGGGGATTTCTTGTTCGTTGGCCAGTAGTTTCTCCTGTCTATATGATGTTGACTGGTTTGCAATGGAGACTCACTGGCTCATTCTTGAACTTGGGGGTCTGTGGAACAGCACAAATCCTCGGACCCCCAGATTGATGCGGCAGCGGCATTAACCTACGCCCTGTATTATTCGGTGGGACTGATGCTCCTGATGGACCACCTGGGAACTGGGCGGGAGGGAATTGAACGAATATTACTGCCGTCAATCGGCAATTCGCAGCAGGTGTGACTGTGGTATGTTTGGTATTACTGCCTGGACCTTAGATCAATGTAAGGTAAAAGACTATTTTGGCGCAAATGAACGAGTAACAAAAGATGATCAATTGATAGAGGATAATCTTTAGAGCAAGACTTTACTTATCTAAATTCTTTTCCAGCAACTTCTCGGTGATTGGGAGATGATTATGACAGATGATCCGAAAATAAAACGCTTGCGTGAGACGAAAGCTCAAAGCCGCCTCGGGGGAGGCGCTGACCGAATTGAAGCCCAACATGCGCGTGGCAAATTAACTGCACGTGAGCGTATCGACTTGCTCCTGGATAAGGGATCATTCCGAGAGGTCGATTCTTTTGTGGTCCACCGTACCAGTGATTTCAGCCTTGACAAGCAGAAATACCTGGGTGATAGTGTCATTACCGGATGGGGTACCATTGAGGGCAGATTGATATACATCTTCTCACAAGATTTCACGGTATTTGGAGGCAGTCTGGGGGAAGTGCACTCTGAGAAAGTATGCAAGATCATGGACATGGCACTCAAGAATGGTGCCCCGGTAATTGGGCTGAATGATTCAGGTGGGGCGTGCATCCAGGAGGGGGTTGTGTCCTTAGGTGGCTATGCAGATATCTTTTTACGCAACACCCTCGTTTCAGGGGTTATCCCGCAGATCAGTGTGATCATGGGACCGTGCGCGGTGGGGCGGTATACTCGCCAGCGCTGACGGATTTTATTATCATGGTCCGAAAATCGTCCTATATGTTTATCACCGGTCCAGATGTGGTCAAAGCGGTTACACACGAAGAAGTGAGCTTTGAAGAGTTGGGTGGTGCGGATGTGCATTCGGAGGTATCTGGAGTGTGCCACCTGGCAACTGATTTGAAGCGGATGCGCTTTACTTGATCCGAAAGCTGCTATCCTACATCCCACAAAATAACATGGAAGATCCACCGTTTATAGACGACCTTGATGATCCCCTGCGCATGGATGAAGCATTGAATTCTATCATCCCTGAAGATCCAAGCAAGCCATATGATATCAAGGACGCCATCCGACTGATCGTTGACGGTAAGATATTCTTCGAGATCCAGGAGACCTATGCACAGAATATTGTCATTGGCTTCGCCCGCATGGGTGGGCATAGTGTTGGAATTGTGGCGAACCAACCTGCAGTATTGGCCGGAGTTTGGACATCAAATCATCCGAGAAAGCTGCCCGTTTCGTTCGCTTCTGTGACGCATTCAATATCCCATCATCACTTTTGTAGATGTGCCAGGCTTCCTACCGGGTACTGCCCAGGAGCATGGAGGCATCATCCGCGCAGGTTCAAAATTACTTTATGCTTATTGTGAAGCGACCGTACCGAAGTTCACAGTGATCACCCGTAAGGCATATGGTGGCGCTTATGACGTGATGAGCAGCAAGCACGTGCGTGGTGATGTGAATCTTGCCTGGCCATTCCGCGGAGATCGCAGTAATGGGCCCGGATGGGGCGGTCAACATCATCTTCCGCAAGGAATTATCCCGGGCTGTAGATCCGGACAGAAGCGCGAAGAGCTGGTAGCTGATTACCGCGAAAAATTTGCCAATCCGTATATCGCCGCAGCACGTGGCTATATTGATGATGTAATCGAACCTTCCGAAACACGTCCGCGTTTGATCAATGCCTGGAAATGTTATCCAATAAACGCGATTCCAACCCGCCCAAGAAGCATGGATGCATCCCATTATGAGCAAATCGGTCGTTATCACTGGCAGCACGTGTGGGAACGGCTACAGCTCAGCAGCGGCATCCCTGGAGAGAGGCTGTTCCGTCACGGCAGCGGGCGCACCACCCAGCTGTCAATGAGCGGTTAAAAGTTAGGTGCAATGTATGCTGAAAAACAGATCTTTGGCTGTACTTGCGATGTGACTGACTTTCTCCAGGTTCAAAAACTTTGGGATGAAGCTAAGAGCAATTTGGACGCAAGATACCTGGATAAACAATGCCGGTACCGCCACACCCATGCTAAAATTTCTGGGAACTTACACCTGACCAATACGCTGAGGTGTGCACACGAATATAATAGGAACGATGTATGGTTCTAAAGTGGCAATTACAGGAATGATAATCCAAGGTTATGGCGCTGTTTATAATATGGAAGGATTTGGAGCAAAGGGTCGGGGAATGCGTGGATGGCTCTTTACGGAAGTACAAAGGCGTCAGTACACTTTATAAACCTTTCTATAGCAGATGAAGTTAAAAGTAACCCCTGTGATCATTGGTGGACTGGCTCCTGGGATGGTAATTACCGACATGGTTACCCAGCAATTCAAAGGCCGAGAAGATGAGTTGGAAAAATCCAAACGCATCCTGAACATCATCGGCGAGCGTGCCGAAACGGTAGCCCCGGTGCTGGTCAAAAAGATCCTTGCAAATAATAAAAGTGGAAACACCATCGCATATTCATCATCCCTTCGGACAATGGTTAAGTTCATCACCGCACCGTTTAATAAGCGTGATTTGTTCTCAAAATACAATCAAGGTTCATAGAGTGAACTGAGTGTTATTTGAACATATTCATTAATGGACACAACCTTAATATTGAACTGGCAGGACCAGAAAATGGACCTGCTGTGGTACTGTTGCACCATGGTTTGGGTTCGCTAAGGGCATGGCGTGGTCAGGTACCGACGTTGGCTGGTGCAGGTTTCAGGGTTGTGGCGTATGACCGCTAGGGGTTATGGCGTGTCAGATTCACGCCCAGGATTGGATGTGCCTTCGTTCACTGCCGATGTGAAAGATTTGGAATGCTTGTTGGAACAGATCGGCATCCAGCGTACTGCCCTTATTGGTCACAGCGATGGTGGAACCATTGCACTTTATTTTTCAGCCCAGCAGCCCCTAAGGTGAGCTGCCTTGTTACTGTGGCAGCCCATATTTATATCGAAACGAAGATGGAACAAGGAATCATGGGTATCAAGCAGGCATTTGAAACGGATGAACATTTCAGAATGGGAATGCAGTATGCCCATGATGAAAAGTTTGAACAAGTCTTTCAAAATTGGTATCAGGGCTGGTATCGGCCAGACATTCTAGCCTGGGATATGCGCCCAATTTTGAGTCAAATTGTCTGTCCAGCCTTGATCGTGCAAGGGGATGCGGATGAACACGCCACTCCTCAACACGCGATGAACATTGCAGGGTCAATTCAAGGTGCAGACCTGTGGCTTGTCCCGGGGGCAAATCACATGCTGCCGCAAGAAAACTCGGCAGAATTCAACATAAAGATTCCTCAGTTTTTAAAGGATCATGTCTTGGTTGAACAAAATTAGAGCAATGGTATACACAACTGGAGATATCACATGTTTAACAAGGTTTTAATCGCCAACCGTGGGGAAATTGCAGTGCGTATTATACGCGCCTGCCGTGAGCTTGGACTTCAAACAGTGGCAGTCTACTCCGATGCTGACCGCCAGGCTCTGCACGTTCGCTACGCAGATGAAGCATATCGGCTTGGACCAGCTCCGTCACGCGATTCCTATCTGCGTGCGGATAAGATCATTGATATTGCCGGGCAAGAGTGGAGCTGGGGCGAACCACCCTGGATATGGTTTCCTGTAAGAACGGGCTGATTTTGCCAAAGCTTGCCAGGAAGCAGGAGTGGTGTTTGTCGGTCCTAATTCCTCATCCATTGCAGCCATGGGTGATAAGGCGGTTGCACGTGCGACGGTCACGCGAGCCGGAGTGCAGGTGGTGCCTGGAACCGAAGGAGAAGGTTCCTTGCGGGACGAGGAGCTTCTGGCAATGGCCCCCTCAATTGGTTTTCCATTGTTGATAAAAGCCACCGCAGGCGGAGGAGGCAAGGGAATGCGTGAGGTGGAGAATTGAAGATATGCCCGCCTTACTGACGCAGCCCGTCGTGAAGGGGAATCATCCTTTGGAGACGGCAACGTGTATCTAGAGAAGTTGGTAGAAGGGGCGCGGCATATCGAGATCAGACCCTGGCAGATGGGCAGGATAACGTGATCCACTTGGGTGAACGCGAATGTTCCATTCAACGCCGGCACCAAAAATTGTCGGAATAATCTCCATCACCTTTTATTGGCGAGGACGAGGAGTTGCGCCAGAAAATGGGGCTGTAGCCGTCAGAACTGCTCAGGCTGTAAATTATGTTAATGTGGGGACCATTGAATTCCTGGTAGATAAAGATAAAAACTTCTACTTTTTAGAGATGAACCCCGCAAGGTGGATACCCGGTGACTGAGCTTGGTGACTGGGGTTGATATCGCCGAATAACAAACGCGCATCGCCCGGGTCGAAGCCTACCCCCCCACCACAAAGTTACCCATCCAAATGGCTGGCCATCTAATGGAGGATTAATGTTGAAGATCCGTATAACACTTCTAACCCTCAACAGCCCGTGCTCCACCGCTGACTGGGCCTGGAGACGGGTGGATACTGGGGTGTATATTGGCTTTGAGGTTTCTCTTATTATGATTTTCTCATTTCGAAATTAATCGTCTGGGGAGAGACACGAGGGCAAGCCATCCTGCGTATGCGGCGCGCCTTGGAAGAATAATCCTGGGTGTGCACAATAATATCCCATTTCACCAGAGATTAATGGATTCGCACCGCTTTATGGGGGGGCAGTACTATACCCGCTTTGTAGAGGATCGTTTTTCCATTGAGGAAGCTGAAGAATGGGTTGAATCACGGCCGGATATTGCCGCTATCCTGGCAACCCTGGTGGCTCACCAGCAGGCTGAACGGGCAGCCCATGTTATTCAGAGAAATGAACGTGATACCAGTAACTGGGAAATGGCTGAGCCGGTGGGAGCGGTTGAGGCGATGAATACATAACAACTATCGATGGACGTGATTACAACGTGGATATACTCGATCAGCATCGGGTAATTGTTGATGGTGTGACTTACCAGGTCGACTTTATGCCGGTTGGTGACCAACCCGTTTATACTTTGATTGTGGATGGTAAATCATTTGATGCCCATGTCTACCAGAATGAGGATATTGCAGGTGTTATTTCGGGTACACGTTTTTCAGTCATCGTGGAAGATGAACGCGAAAAGCGCCTACGGGCTGCCCTGGCCGGTAATGCAGCCGCGCACGCAGATTTCCATCTAAAATCCCCATGCCTGGCATGGTTGTTTCGATTCCAGTTCAAGAAGGGCAAATGGTACAAAAAGGGGATGTATTAGTGATCCGTGGAATTGATGAAAATGCAAATGAGCTACGCTCTCCCAGGGATGGCAAGGTAATCAGGGTGAGAGTGGAAGCCGGTGACCGGGTGGAAACAGAAAGAGACCATGCTGAGTGTAGTCTAAAGAGGATGTTATATGAGCGTTAAAGATAAAGAATTACAGGTTAATTTTACCTCTCCAAGCGTGAAGCGCTGGAAGAAAAATTAATTGAACGAGGCCGCCAATTAAAAGAACCCAGGGTGCGTGAAATTAACCTGCGTTTTGATACCCCTGATATGTCCTTGTTAAAAAGTGGAAGATTGTTACGATTGCGTCTTGATTTAAGAGCCCGGTTGACATATAAGGGGATTGGAAGTGTGGAAGGTGGGGCACGCCTGCGTCAGGAGCTCGAATTCACTGTATCGAATTTTGATACCGCCCGAATGGTATTTGAAGCACTTGGGTATGATGTTTATATGATGTATGAAAAATATCGCGCCACCTATTCTCTAGGAGATTTGGAAGTGGTCCTTGACGAAATGCCTTATGGCGAATTCCTTGAGATAGAAGGACCCGATGGAGAAAGCATCCAAGCTGCCGCTCAACTGCTGGATTTAAATTGGGACGCCCGCATCTTGGATAGTTATACCGTTTTGTTCGAGGTTGCGTGTGGGCAGTTGGGCTTTAATTTTCGAGACCTCAGTTTCGAGAATTTTAAGGGATTAACAGTTTCCCCCAAAACTGGGATTAATTTTCGCTGACCAATCATAAACCAACCTAAAAGGTAACCCACACCCGGCTCAGATATGAATCCGGGTTTCTTTGTTCTCTAGAGAATACCCACTCCGTTCATACCTATGCACTGATACAAGAGTACCGAGAAGTTCCTGTAATTGGTAAAACTGATAGGCTCGTTGACGTGAATATATAGCCATGATATAGTCGCTATGTTTTGCCGATACCTATCAATGATCATTACCGCTATTTAGAGGAGTGCATTATGCAAGAATAATCAGGTCACACGGGAGCACTCGCTTATCATTCCGTTTATCCATGGCGATCCTGATCGTCATTTTCATTATCACCCTGGGGATTGGACAAGTGCCGTCCCTGCAGGTGCGTGCCCAGGATGACGGTACAGTCCAATTTGATCAAGGCAGTGACCAGGCGCTATGGTACCTGGACGAGGAGATCGAGACACAGCTGGATCCCGGACTACCTGGACCTGGCAACCGGCGATCCAAACCTGATCACCGACCATGGCGTGTATGACTGGCCATTTGCGCTCGATTCCATCGGGTGGAGTATGCAATCGTACCAGGACTATGGGGGTACGCCCTACTTTCATCACGGCATGGACATGATGAAGATTTACGGCACGAATGTATTCAACCAGTCTGGGGGCCAGGTGGTCAATATCGAAAACTATAATCCTGGTTGGGACCTGTACTGGGAAGTGGCTGTGCTGGACCCATTCGGGTACATCTGGCAGTACCACCATATCCAAATGGAAACCATCCCGCCGTACATCTGGGACAAGTATGCTGAGTACCAGGCTGACCCGATCGACGGTGGGTTCATCCCCGCCAATACACATTGGCAATATCATCGAGTGGCCGGTATGGTCGTTTGGCAAACAATTCAACCACATCCACCTGAACATCCTGGCGGCCGGAGGGGTGTACGTCAATGGATTCGAATTCCACAACCCGCTGCCCGACCGTGGTGGGTCCGGAGATCCAGGCGGTGGGGCTGGTGCAGAACGGCCAAATCTACCCGGGGAATCCAGTTGAAGGCGATTACAGCTTGTATGTGCGGGCACGCGACCTGATCCTGGACGATGTCTATTACCTGCCGCCATGGGAAATCACCTTCTCAGTGGATGGTGGACCCGTACAGACTACCTGGCGATTTGATACCCTGCCGGGTGGCGCGGATGACACAGCCTACCTGGATGACTTTTACCTGGTCCCGCCCACATGCGGAGACTATGAATGCCGGGACTACTATATTGACCTGGGCTTTATTCCCGATTTGCAGTTTGTGTTTCCGATGAGTGGCGGCCAGCATACTGTGCTGGTTACGGTGAGCGACTATGCCGGCAGCTCAGCCAGCCAAACCTTCACCTACACCGTAATTGGTCCACCGCCTGGCAACGCTTGTCTGGCAGGACGATTTCGAAACCGACCTGGGATGGGTGCCAAACCCCAACGGGACGGACACGGCCACATCCGGGCAGTGGGAACGAGGTAACCCCGAAGGGACTACCTCGGGTGGACCCAAGCAGCTGGGCACCACACCGAGCGGGCTGAACGACCTGGTGACAGGGCGCCTGGCGGGTGGTACTGCCAACAGCTATGATATCGATGGCGGCGTGACTTCCATCCGCTCACCGGGTATCGCTCTGCCAGCAGCTAGCGAGCTGACCTTGTCATTCCGCTACTACCTGGCGCATGGGAGCAACTCGTCGAGTGCAGATATTCTGAGAGTGTCGGTGGTGGTCTCAGACACGCTGACGGTGTTTGAGGAAATCGGGGAGCAGCTAACAACGACGATGGGGCCTGGGCGATAGAAAACATGAGTATCGATGGATTCGTTGGAGATTCGGTTTTATCTATTGATTGAAGCAGGGGATGCAAGCGCTGATTCCTCAGCGGAAGCAGCATTAGATACAAACGCGACGATCGTTGGCACTGGAATCAAATCAATCGCCCACAGCCAATCCGCAGTCAGTAATCACGGACGAGGAATTTACCTGAAAATATAATCCTGACAGGCTCAGACCCTGAGAGCGATCAACTCACCTTTACAGTGGTTACATCACCCACAAATGGCGTGCTTGGAGGGATTGCTCAAACCTGATCTTCACACCGACAGCGAATTACAATGGATCTGACAGTTTTTCATTCATAGTAAATGACGGACTGGAAAACTCGGAACCAGCGCTTGTGAGTTTAGAGATAGCAGCAGTGAATGATGCACCAGTGGCATATCCACAATCAGTCAAAACTGGGCAGCTTATGCCAGTGTCAATCACCCTGGATGGTTCAGATCTTGAGTTTAATATTCTCACTTTTAATGTGGTCAACTCTCCTTCCCATGGCACACTTACCGGGATTGCGCCGAACCTGGTTTACCTCCCTCTACCAGGGGTATGGTGGAGAAGATAGTTTTACCTTTATTGTGAGCGATGGTGAATTGATTTCTGACGCGGCCGTGGTTTCGATTACGATTAATCACACGGTTTTCTTCCCATTAATCTCAAGGTAGTTTAGCTGTCGATTAGCTGATCATGAATGCTTGCCGATTGTAAACATATAAGGGCAGCAACATCAGCTGCCCTTTTTGCATTGGGTAAGTGAAATATATTAGTCTTTGATTTCGCCAGCACTCCAGGATAAACTCTCAACTGGGAATATTTCTCCAAGCAAAGCTGGTAGCATCCTTTCCAGTTTGGAGGGTGACCCTGTTGTGAAGAAGTTCTGCATATGCAGAGGCTTTTTCACCATGTCATGCAGGAGTGGTGCTTCCAGGTCGAGTAAACTGCTGGCAACCAGCAAGCGCTGCACCTGGCGGGCAACAGCAGGAGCAGGATCAATCACGCGCACACCCGGACCGGTGATGTGCTGGATCAGCGGGATTACAAAGGGGTAATGGGTGCAGCCCAGTACGATGGTGTCTATTCCTTGCCCCAACATTGGGTTGGACTGCATCTTCCAGGATTTTGAAGGTCGTTTTGAATTCTAGCGCACCGTCTTCAATCTGTGCCACCAGGCCTGGGCAGGTGTGCTGTAAAAGTTCCACGCCTTGACCAAAGCGTTCCACCACCGATGCATATAGCTCCCCCTGGAAGGTAGCAGGGGTTGCCAGAACGCCCACCACCCCACTACGGGTGTGCTCAGCAGCTGGCTTGACAGCGGGTTCCATCCCAACAAAAGGTGTTTCGGGAAATGCCTGCCGTAAATATTTAAGAGCAGCTGCAGAAGCAGATATTACAAGCCACCACGATCAAGCTGGAACCTTGGTCCAGTAGATAGCGGGTGATCGCTTCAGAAAACTGGCGAACCTCCTGCATGGGTCTCGGCCCATAGGGGACATGAGCCTGATCAGCCAGGTAGATTAGAGGCTCATCCGGCATCAGCTGGTGAATGGCTCGCAGTACGGTTAGGCCGCCAATTCCGGAATTAAATATCCCGATCGGCTGAAGTGGTTTAGTGTCCATTTTTCCCTTGCCGAAGCATCTCGATCGTTTGTTGGATCCGCTTCTGGCGGGTCGAGTCATCTTGGCTTCCATTATCCAGCGAACATATTCTTTTTGATGGGTATATGAGAGGCGATCGAATGAGGCTTGTGATATTGGAACAGCCTCCAGAGCTGATTGAAGATCGGCTGGGACCTCAACCTCGCGCGGTTCAAAGTCTTCTTTCCAATTCAACAGCAACTTTATCCCCAAAACTCTTTCCGACCTTTTGCGGATTTCTTTGAGCACCAAGCAGCATATGCTGTGGACTACCCATTCGTACCAGTGTTCCTCGGTATGGCTCTCCATCGATGGTAGTTTAATTTTTACGCGTTCTTTCCAAAGGCTTTTTCCACATCGAATGGAATTGTGACATAAGCACCGCCCCCTCCAGCATCTTCAATTACTGCTTGAAACCGATATTTTTCTGTCATAGACGGTTTTGGAACGAATAAAGAGAATGAATTGCCAACCTGGCATGATTGAATAAAGGACTGGAAAAGCCTACGCATGACCTCGTGGTCCTCGCAATTCCTCCGGATGCCACTCGGTACTGCTACGCTGAACGGATGCCCTGGCAATTCGAACGCCTCAATGAGACCGTCAGGCGTAGCGGTTGGGATTAATTTTTTTCGCAGATCACGGATTCCCTGGTGGTGAAGACTATTGACGAATGCTTCGCTACCTGCGATGATTTCCGATAAGTGGTTGCTTGCTTTAATGGTTATCTGATGAGCCAGATAATTCCTTGGTAAATTATGATTATCATGGATTATGTCCCCAGGTGCCTGGTCGGAACTCGTGCTCATACAGGCTGCCACCCATGGCAACATTAACTACCTGTAATCCACGGCAAATTCCCAGGAAGGATTTGGTTGATTTTAGTAAAGAAGAATGCGTACTAAATGTATCTCGATTTCA
>CAVTQM010000065.1:0-14700 GCA_963736805.1 uncultured Chloroflexia bacterium | reverse complement strand
TTATAGCACAGATGTTCTGTTTTCACAAGGGGTTTAAGGAAATTGGCGCTGAGAAAAGCACTCGATGTATAAAATTTTAAGATTTCTCATAAAAGATCAGCAATTAGCTGTTAGCTGTTAGCTGTTAGCTGTTAGCTGTTAGCTAGTGGCGAAAGGAGGACAATTCAATATTTTTTGCGAATGGATATCGGCCGACATCCATCCGACGCCATAAAAAGGGTGGAAATGAGGAAAGGAGCAATTATTTTAAATGTTTAACAGACTGTTTAGAGGACATGTGTGCAGTATTATCAGTACTAGAAGGCTGTTCACCTGAGCTGAAAAGCCTGGTGATAGGAAGCCTCGCCGTATTCTTTCACGTACGCAAGCGTATATCGAGCCGTTGTGCAGGGACGTGGGAATGAGGATGTGCTTTCATGGAGACGCCCCGCCAGGGCGTCTCTGGTTTTAAAAAACATTGTTGGGTTTCGCAACTCGCCTCGCTCAATTCTTTCACGAGGTTCCTCAGCCCAATCTACTCATCGAAATAATCCGCCGGGTAACTCTACTATTTGATAACATTGGAAACATGCCTGGCGAATAGGGCCGGTACCACACTATACTACTACTTTAGGGATCAATTAAGCAGATACTAAGATGGATAGCAAATCAGGAAAATTATACATAGTTTCATATCAATCCACCTTATAATCACGCAACTTTTATCTTCGATATCAAACTTTAAAATTACCAATGCATATCAACATTACGAAAGAGCAAGTCCTTGATCAATCATCGAGGTTTACATCAAACCCACATCGGAGAATTGTGGGAAACCACCCCAATAAAGCCTCCAACCTGCAAGAAACAGGGCGGCGACCAGGAATGCCGATATGAAGAAAAAGGTCAGGATGGGTTTGTGTGCCAGCTGCTTGCGACCCCATATCAACACCACAGTAGAGATTAATATCCAAGATGGAAAGCCCAACTTCACGGTTTGTCCTTCGAGAAAGATACAGAAGAGCATAAATCCATAGAGCAGCCCGGCCAGAATCGTAGACCACCAGCGGGTCGGGGAATCTTCCGGACGGCGCCAATCCCGGTAGATCAACAATACAGCCAGGCCAATAATTCCGATGTGCCAGATGAAATGGCTGAGGTGTTGATCCAAGAAATAGGTCAGGCTGTAGATATCGGTGAGCTTGATATCCAACACCTGATCGCGTGCCAGGGATTCAATCAGGTTGCTGACCGAGTTAGCCGCCAGGTGCATACCCTGCCCGGAAACCCAGAAGACTGCCAGGAGCATAAAGATGATCTCTTCCGACAAGCCTGAACCTTCTCTGGATGTTTGCCTGAACATGAGCCAGTAAATGGGAATCAACACCAGCGGGGTCAGCAAATCCAGGGCATCCTGGTTGCTGATCCAAGGGATAAAGGGTAAATGGTGTGCGGAAGAAAATCAGCACCAGAAAGAAAAAAACAGATAAAACTGCAAATACTAAGGTAAGAATGGATTTGTTTTTCATCTAAGAATCTCCTTCACTTATCTTTCAGATTATCTAAGCGATGCTGTGCATCCAGGCATAAAGAAGCATTATTACCGCATAACTCCAGGACTTTGATGAAGTCTGCGATGGCACTTTCTGCCCTCACCCTTGTTAACATAGGTCATCCCACGCCAGAGATAGACGAGGGAATTATCAGGATCGAGCAGCAAGGCTTGATTAAAATCACTGATGGCGCGATCCGATTCACTTTCAGAAGCATATATCATCCCACGTGCAAAATAGGCCTGTCACGGAATCAGGGGTAATTTGTATGGCGTGGTCCAAATCATGGATGGCATGCTCCCAATCCTGTTTCTGCAAATAGGCGATCCCACGGGCGGAGTAAGCTTCAGAAAAATCAGGGTTGAGCAAAATGGCTTGATCAAAATCACAGATGGCCTGTTTCAAATCGTTCATAACAAGAAAACATTCCCGCGCTGGAAGTAAGCCAAGGTAAAATCAGGGTTAATCTCGATGGCTTGATCAAAATTACGGATGGCAAGAAAGGGAATGCCCCGATTCGCATAATCCATGCCACGATCATAGTAATAATCAGCAGATGCTGAAGCATTGGGAGCTGGATTATCTATGCAGCTGGGTTTTGGGGTCAGCGTGGCGCTTTGCAGGCCTTGCAGGGTAAGAGCATTTTGCAGGGCTAATTCGTTCTCTATCACCTGAGAAGACGCAGGGTCCTGTAAAAAATGGGATGGTAGACAGGCAGCCAGAAACACAAAGGCAATAACCGAAACTAATAAAATCAGGATGTGAGATTTCATCCTATTATTGCTCACAATAATCAGTATTTCAAATTCGGATTGCCAATACAACTCCATTAACTGCCAAAAGACGCCAACACATTTCAACCAGGGTTTTTCCTCTGGACCAACAAATCAAGTTCAATAGATCTGTAGTTATGCCATTCATCCTCACCCACCCAGTTATGAACTTTTTAATTACTGCCAGGATTGGATGTGGTTCTACATCCAGGACTTATCAATTGGTAAAGAGGTAGAATCTGCAGCCCGGATGTTATCCAGCTACAGATCCCACCTTGATGAATACCCAGGTAATGTAATCCCCTCTACATCACCTGATAGGCAACGTCATGGTCGCAAAGGCAGGCCTCCTGGCCTGAGATAGATGGCATCGAAGTAGGAAACACGATCGATCATCACTGGGGACATCCAATGTGCCAATGCATCGCGTCCTGTATATAATGCAAAATTATCGAAGCGACCATCAAAATAACCCGACCAGGCTTCAGACACTAACCCTGACAAGGTGCCTCGATAACTGCCATCGTCAGCCGAACCAAGCAAATGCCCGTTGGCGAAGACCTTGATGTTCGAGCCTATACGTACCACCTGCATGCGGTTTGCCTGGAACCCAGGGTGAATGGCGAGAAGAATATTGCCAATCGATGAGGGTTGTCCAGTTCCAATAATAAGAATCGTTGCGCCACAAGCCGAACCAACCATCATTGATTTCGAACAGGTAAAACCCATAATCAGTGGCGCTGAACAATATGGCGACACCTCCATTCAGGTTCAACGCCGGCCAGGCATCTACTTCGATATTGAAAATCACTGACACCGAAATCTTTCACTGCCCAGGCCATCCAACCATCATTGACGGCGATGTAATATTCACCATTTTGATAACCCATCCAATAGCCCTCCCCGCTTTCGATCGGGCCAACCGCTGGAAGGGTTGGAAAAGTTCTCTGTGTAGGAGGGCAGGCAAGCCCGTGAGGCACAGGGCATATACACTTTATATGGGACGATGTCGATGGTAGCACTACGCTTGTAAATATTACCTTCATAGCTAATGATAGCTTCGTTGGTGATCGAAGTGCCAATCGTGGCAGTGGGAGATACTATCACCCCAAAGCTTACCGTAACGGTGGTGCTGGGAGAAATCTCCCCTGTCCAGGTGATGACACCATCCAGGTAGTAAGCCATTCCACTGCTGGCGTTGAGCGTGCCTTCTTTGTAGGTCAAAGAGATGGGAAGCGTGTCTGTGATGGTAACATTGTCTATGCTATCGGTAATTATATTGGTAGCTATGATTGCATAATTTAAATGTGCACCTGGGGAAGCAGTTGGTTTATCCACAATCTTGCGAGAATATATATCACTAAGATTTTGGGGGCAGATGGCGATTCCATACGCAGAGCTCGTGCCTGGGATGGAGATTTCATAGCTGATATTATTTGTATGGGTGTTGATCACTGGGATTGAGGTTGTCTCACGGGCAACATACAACTCGCTTCCATCACAAGTCAGTTCGGCTTCAGCGGTTGTAGCTCCGATCCCTATTGTGGTGATAAGTTCCATGTTAATTGTATCAATGACATGAACAACACCATCCCACATTTCAGTAGCGTAGATCCTCGAACCATCCGGTGAGATGTCCAGGCCAAATTTCCCATAATTGGGTAAGGTGTTTACGATAGTATTGGTGTTTACATCGATCTTAGCCAGGCCAGTCCCAAAATACTCACTCGCATATACCCAACTTCCGTCCGGAGAAGGTTGCACATCCCATACAATCCCGGGATATGGAATGGCGGTTTGTATTGTAAAGTTGTTGGTATCAATGACCAGAACGCTACCGGTATAGCAACACTGGGTGCTTGCAGCATACGCCAAAGGTAAAGAAGGATGTGCAGCGATACTAATTACTTGATAATCCATGAGTGGAATGGCTTGAACAATAGAATGAGTTTCTGTGTCAATTACGTCAATTTGATAAACCCCTCCACAATTATTGGTACTGGCAAGGGCGTAAGCACCCTCTCGAACAAATGCGATATCCTGTTCGCAAGTCCCAGGCCGATCGATTGTTGCCACCGAAGAGAGGTCAACGGTTTTGAGAATTAAAATATTGGATGAACCATCACACGTTAAATAAAGTTCAGCTCCGTTGGGAGTGAGCCTGGCACGTTGAGGAGCAGTACACCCATATTGAGCCACGTCTATGCTTCCTAGGGTGGTGTGTGTCTGAGCGTCTATCAATGCTAGCGCGTTGCTGTTACGCATTGGCACATAGGCTAATTCCTCGCTGGTGGCAGTGGTGTTTAGCTTGGTAGTTGCAGTGTCGGTGGGGTTGTTGACCGAAGAAGCCTGGATTGTGGCGGTATCGATAGCCCCAGGTTGAGCATCAGGTGGCACATCCACGGAGACTGTAAAGGTGATGCTCTCCCCATCCTCGATGGGACCTACTTGATTATTTGAAAGGGAGGTCGGCCATAGGTTGCCAGGCAAAATATCCAGGTTGAAACTATCTATTGCCCCGGTATCGTTTTCCAGTTCGATTGTGTAGATGACTGAATAACCTGGCTTTCCATATTTTTCCTGCTCTGGTTGGAGTATAAAAATCGGAGGTAGTGTTGTAACAATTACATCATCAAATCGGGCAGAATAATTCCAAACCACCCCCAAACCAAATCTTCCATTTGACAATGGGTCAGGATCTTCGATTTCATCAACAAAGTGGCTATTTATGTAAAGAAATAATCGATTGCCACTTACCAATACCTTAATTACGCTGGGATTTGTAATAGAAACCGATGATGGTACAAGACCACCACTTAATTCATAGACAACTCCATCCTGGTATTTAGATACCTGATATGAATTACTGTTTTCACCTCCCTGTTGCCAAAAATCGAGACGGTATTCGTCCTGCCAGTGCCCAGTGCTTCGTAAAACAAAATTAGCATTAGAATTTACAAATATAACCTTGGCTTGCAAAGAATAATCTGTCAAAGCAGTGTCAGCAGCATAAATCCAGGCATCGACACCACCTCCCCATCCATACCCAACCAATTCCCCCTGATCGATACTCCAGTCGCCGATTGGGTCGCTCCATTGGGAAAGATCACCGCTGAAATCATCAGAAAATAAGACAGTTTGCTCGGCTGGTTTAAACTGCAGCTGCCTGGCCAACGACAACATGCCCACCAGCACAACGCAACGATAAGACCTACCATAATGAAGCGAAAATGATCCATCTGTCGGTTCATTCGATATTCTCCTCATTGACTTGTTCTGTAAAATTAATCCACTTGAAACCCGTATTTCCTGACTGCCTACCGTCAATTCTTAATTTCATCAATATAAGTTTGTTACTTCGTTCGAGCAGTGGATCTCCCCTTCCGTTCTGAGTAAATAACCCTTTGTGATATCCATCTTAATTCCTATTGAGGCATCATAAATATGGCATAAAAAGACTGCCAATACCAGTAGATTAACTGCCAAAAGACGCCATATTAATAAATCAATAGCATTTGGAACTTGAAGTATGCAATAACTCCCCTGTTTGATTGCCAAGAATTAAATTATCAGGAAATTGAGGCTTCCATTTCCCCCAGGGCACGTGCTAGCGAGCGAATCGCCATACGACGCGTGCGATTAAACGTCCCCTCCGAGATATACAGCTTGAGCATGATATCCCGGTTGGAGGTTTCATTCAAATAGGCTTCCTGCAAGATCAGGAAAGGGTACCATTCACGCGGGGGTGGGCCGGAACGCATCTCAGTGGAAGGGTGGAGCTTCTCAAGCCCTTCAAGCAAGACAGCATGCACTTTTTTCCCACGCTCCAGATGGGTGACTTCCCCCTGTGAAAGACGCGATTGCACCAGCTTCATCTCTGCCAATGGGCTATCCGCCAGATAGGTGTAATCATACAGGTTTCGAAGCATCAGCTCAAGAGATTCAGTCGATACTGGAGTTGGATCTCTTGAAACAGGGGCATTTCGAGCCTGGGCGAGTTCAGCAATCTGAGCCATGTATTGGGAATTTCGATGAGAAGCCTGAATTGTCTCACCCAGCTCGTCAGTGAATTCGAGAATCTGCTCCATATCTTCAGGAGCATAGTGAAGCCCATTCTCCGGTCGACCCAGCACAAGCGCGCCCACCTGGTCCACCTCACCATAAAGGGGTACCAGCAGGGAAGCTTCATCCAGTGGTGTTGGAAGCTGGCTGGGATGCAAACTAATCGCATCATCAGCCTTTAGACTGTGGAGTTCGAATTCAGGGATTTCCTGCACCCAAATGACTGGCAGCCACTTTGCGGCAGGTATCCTTTTCAAAAACCAGGATCAAACCATAGGAAGCATCAACAGAATTACACAAGAGTCTCAAGAGAAGGTCCAAGCAGCGTTTCAAGCGTTCCTTCTACGCCCACTGTACGCCAAAGCTGCCTCAACTGGAGTCGTAATTGGCGAGTTTCCTGTTGATAAAAGAAACGGTCCATCAACCGGTAAACAGCAGCCATGGAAGAATGTGTGATCACCGCCAGGGTAGGGAAAACAGCCAATACTACCATGGGTAAGTGATATACATCGATAATAATCCAACTGATCGGGATATAAATTAAAAGCACAAGCCCGAGCAGGAAGAGATTATAGAGGAAATCCTTCTGTATGGTACGCCCTTCCATTAAAGCACTATAGCGAGCCACGCTGTAGCCGATTAAGAAAACGGGTATAGCTTCCAGCAGAGATATCACCAGGATAGGGATGGGCACCATAAAGTAGGAAGCTGCGATGGATACGAAACCCGCCAATCCAGCCATTAGTGAAGCCCAGGCTAATACCTGGAGCTGTTTTCGAGCAATGCTCGTCGTAGCGTTCCGGCTTGCGACAACAAGGTTAACCACACAGGTCCAGGTCAATGCCACGAGAGCCACAGCAAATATTGGGTACCAGGGTCCTGGGTGCAGACTATTCAGAAAAAGGGGATTGTCACTTTCTCCGGTAAATAATATGGGGGAATTTGTCTGAACGATCACTCCGATGACTGCCACCAGATATCCCAATATGATCCGCAGTGACCGCCATGGGCTGATTTTACCCGGTAATAAAAGATGGTAACATGGTGCCAGACAGCGAGGGCTGGCGCTACCGACCATCCTTGCAGCCAGTTGTTGCTGTCACCAGCCAGAGTTTCCATCGGCCAGTAGGGAAAAAACAAGCGCACCCAGGTAAATTTGAGCGTAACGACAGGGGGTGGGTTGATCGCCAGCAACACACCCAGGAACATAGCCGCCATGAACCATAGCGTCAGGGCAGTCAGCCAGGCGACCAGGTATTTAGGGCTGCGCGAGACCAGGAACAATCCAAGCCAGATTGCCAGCACCAGCGCCAGCAAGTTGACTGCGATCGTTGCTCCGTACAGAAATGACAAGTGCACCCCTTCCACGATCTGTATCGTTTATCTCTTAATCCAGGTCAGGTATTCCAATTAAATTTACCCCTCTTTGAAAACATGCAGGATGGGATAGAGGATCATTAATCGTCTATACAATCGGAACTTTACGAGTAATTATACTTCCAAATTAAATATCGGATTACTCCCAAAATTGAAAAGGAAACTCCCGTTGACATAGCCTTCAACGGGAGTAGATTTTTTTATAAATATTGTTGATTTTATCAAGGAACAAAATGCTTGGTTATATTATGTCCCTTCAGCAGCGGGTTCTTTCACGGTTTCGCAGTGCAGAACCACTTCGTCCTCCCGGTAGTCAACCGTGATGACATCGCCATCCGAGAAGGTGCCGGAGAGTAATGCATCGGAGAGCACATCCTCAACCTTCTGCTGGATGACCCGTTTTAAAGGCCTGGCACCCATCTCTGGGTCGTAGCCCAACTCTGCCAGCCTGTCCAGCGCTTCGGGAGTGGCAACCAGAGAGATGTCATGGTCTTTCAGGCGGTCGGCCACTTTATCCAGCTCGAGCCTGACAATCTCCTTGATATCTTCCCTGCTGAGCGCACGGAATACGATCACCGAATCGAGGCGGTTGATGAACTCGGGTCGGAACACACGTTTGAGCGAGTCCATCAGTTTCTTACGCATTTCATCGTATGCCAATCTCTCCTCAGTATCTTCGTCCTGCTTTAGAGAGAAACCGAGTGAAGTTTGCCGCTTGATCATGTCAGCGCCAATATTGGAGGTCATGACCACGATGGCATTGCGGAAGTCCACCTTACGACCGCGTGCATCCGAGAGATGACCCTCTTCCATGATCTGCAGCAGCATATTATGGGCTTCAGGGTGAGCTTTCTCCACTTCATCAAAGACCACGATTGAATAGGGACGCCGGCGTAAAGCCTCGGTTAGCTGCCCGGCTTCATCGTATCCGACGTACCCGGGAGGCGCACCCACCAAACGGCTGACGGTATGGCGTTCCATGAACTCCGACATATCCAATTGGATCAGGGCGTCCTCACTACCGAACATAAACTTTGCCAGGGCTTTGGTGAGCTCTGTCTTGCCAACCCCGGTGGGACCCAGGAACATAAACGATCCAATCGGGCGGCGTGGGTCTTTCAAACCTGCACGGGCACGACGAACGGCTTTCGATATCGCCTGGATGGCTTCTTCCTGCCCGATGATGTGCTTTTGAAGGTCACTTTCCATCTGAAGCAGGCGTTCTGATTCTGCCTGGGCGATCTGCATCACGGGCACGCCGGTCCACATTGCCACCACTTCAGCAATGTCTTCTGAAGTAACTATCGGGCTGCTTGCCCGATCCCAGCCTGTACGCAAATAATCCATCTGGCGATCCAGCTCATCCATGCGTTCCTGAACATCCTGGGCATCATCCGTACGTCCATCTTCGAGGGCAAGCGCATGATCCCGGCGTAAACCTTTAAGCTGTGTCATCAGATCTTTGGCTGTCTTGGCAGCCGGGCTCTTATACATGCGCACACGGGAGGAGGATTCATCGATCAAATCAATGGCTTTATCAGGCAGGAATCGCTCGGTGACGTAACGCGCAGACAGATGAGCGGCGGCATTTAATGCCTCGTCAGAGATGGTGAGGCGGTGATGCTCCTCATAAGCTGTGCGGACACCGCGTAGAATCTCGATCGTTTCATCTACGGAGGGTTCATCCACCATGATGGGCTGAAAACGCCGTTCCAGGGCAGCATCGCTCTCAATATACTTACGGTATTCATCCATCGTGGTGGCACCGATCACCTGAAGCTCACCGCGCGACAGCGCAGGCTTGAGGATATTGGCGGCATCGACAGAGGATCCGGCTGCACCTGCCCCGACGAGCATATGCACCTCGTCGATAAAAAGGATGGCACCCGAAGACTTCAGCTCGTCGATGACGCGCTTCAATCTCTCTTCGAACTGTCCACGGTACATCGTGCCTGCCACGAGTGAGCCGACATCCAGCTGCATCACGCGCTTGTTCATCAATGGAGCGGGAACATCATTCTCAACAATACGCTGAGCCAGACCTTCAACAATGGCAGTCTTACCCACACCTGGTTCCCCAATCAATGCCGGGTTGTTCTTGGTGCGCCTGGCCAGGATCTGGATGACGCGCTCGATCTCCATTTGCCGGCCGATGACCGGATCCAGCTTGCTCTCTTCAGCCAGGCTGGTCAGGTCGGTAGCCAGCTGGTCCACCATGGGGGTTTTGCCCTTGCCTGCCTCCTTGGATGACTGTTCGCCAGCACCTACAGGGGAGCGCTTTTGGGATTGTTCAGAAGGAGGGCGTATGTGAACTCTCCTCCAGCACCCTGCGTGTCTGGCGCCTGATCTGTTCAGCAGATACGCCCATTTTTCGCAGCACATCCAAAGCCACCCCTTCTCTCCAGCTGCACCAGTCCTAAGAGCAGATGCTCGGTGCCAATGTAGTGATGACCCATTTTACGGGCTTCCTCGACGGCGTTTTCAAGGGCGCGTTGAACACCCGGTGATAAATCTAGTTTAGCAGCAGTCGTTGTCCCTGATCCGGTTATGCGAATGATCACTTCCTCCATCCGCACTGCATCCAAACCGAGCTCGCGCAACACCCTGCCGGCTATGCCCCCATCTTCTTTCATCATGCCCAAGAGGAGATGCTCAGTGCCAATATAACCCTGATGCAATCGCTCAGCTTCCTGGTGTGCCAGGCTTAATACTTTTCTGGCTCGCTGTGTAAATCGTTCCATTCCAGCCATTAAAATTTCCTCATCGTCATCTCTTTCAGGATATAATTTGTCCGATTGGGGATTCTACCAGAATTTGCTCCCCGTGAATGTATGTATTATGTTAGAGTCCGTTAAACATTGTATAAGTAGGGAACATTTTGAAAAGTAAGGGGAAATCTCTTTTATTTTGAACCGTTATTCATGGGAGGTTTGAAAAAAGGAAATAACAAAGGGGCTGTCAATCTGATGCTTTTGGGACAGCCCCTTATTGAGCTATAGTTTATTTGATACTATTTTTGGTATCTCAAGCTTTTTTTTCTTTGTTATTTAAACAACCCCTTATTTTTCCTCCAATGGTACTGGATAAAATATCAATAGTTGATCTTACGTGGTAAATCTTTAGCCTGCTCAATCCAATCCTCCACCTGGTTGAGAACAGGCAGTTTGCGCACCAGCTTCTTTTCTTCATTCACAGATTCTAATGAAGCCAACAGGTTGACTGGATTGCGTGTGGCTAACTCTACTACTGTGTCTACTCCAGCCATCTCCAGCAGATCAGCATACTCGGAACCGACCCCCTTGATGCGGAATAGGTCGACGTGGTTCACCCACTTCAAAACCAGGTCATGACTGATCCCGGTAGTCTTCTGCGACCTCTTCCCTGCCTTTTGGGTAGAGCACCTTTCTCCAATAGGTCAAGCAGGTTATTGATACCGATTTCATTCAGCTTGGCAGCATAAACCGGGCCGATACCTTCGATATATTCCAGGTTGGATTTGAATTTATCATTATCCTCAAGAATGGTGGTGTCAGCATTCGTATCTGAGATAACAGCCTCAACAGAGGTCGGTTCCACTGCTACCACCACAGGAGCTGGTTGCTCAACAGGCAGTTCAGCGACTGCTTCTTCAGTCACTTCTTCAGTCACTTCTTCAGTTACTTCCTCAGCCAGAGCTTCAGCGGGTTGACCGGAAAGCATCATTTCATAATCCATATTGGCATAGGCCATTGAATCTACTTTGCGCAAGGATAATCCAATACGTCGTCTTTCTGCATCCACTTTAATCACCCGTAAGGTGACAACATCACCTTCTTTAACCACTTCTTTGGGATGATTGATGCGCTGGTCACTCAGCTCAGAGATATGGATCAGACCTTCCAAATCTTCATCCAGCTTTGCAAATGCCCCAAATTTTGTCAGATGCGTGATCGTACCTTCAACAAGCTGACCTTCCTTCATGCTGGTCGCCTTTACGACCCACGGGTCTGGCTGAAGCTGTCGAATCGACAGTCCAATGCGCTTGCGTTCCTGGTCAACTGCGATCACCTTAACTCTGACTTCCTGACCCACTTTCAAGACATCGGCTGGATGGTCGATCCGTTCCCAGCTGACTTCTGAAAGATGGACCAGTCCATCAGCGCCATCAATATTCACAAAAGCTCCAAAATCAGCCAGACTGGTTACGCGCCCGGTTTTCACGGTACCTTCGTGGAGGTCTTCAAGCAGACGGTCCTTGATCGTTTCACGCGTTTCCTGCAGAGCTGATCGCTCCGAGAGGATCAAACGATGCCGAGCGCGGTCCACTTCAATAACCACTACCTTAATCGGCTCACCCACCAGTTTGCTCCAACGAGCATCCACTGATTCATTTTCTTCCACGCGCCGCATCACGCTCACTTGAGAGGCCGGGACGAACCCGCGCAGCAAGCCAAGCGGAACGATCAGCCCGCCTTTGTTGTAGCCGATCACCTTACAATCGAATGAGTCGCCTGAAGCTTTCAACTTTTCGGCATCAAGCCAGTCGCTTTCTTCGCGGGGCGCGCATATAGGAGAGCACCAAATTTCCATTTGGATCCTCAGGATTAAGGACATAAACAGGTATTTCCTGACCAACCTGGAAACTATCGAATGCCTCGGCGGGGATTTGTTCCTTCTCTTTCCCCGATATCACCCCTTCGGACTTGGTTCCAACGCTTACCAGGATTTCATTTTCTCCAATGCTGGCGATGACACCGGTTCGTATCTCACCCTGCTTTGGAAAATCAAGGTTTAAACCCTCTTGCAACAGTGTTTCCATCGAGCCCGCGCTAGTTGCCGGGTGTTCTTCTGGGGTTATTGCGTTTATCTGTGCTTCTGGTACTTCCTCCTGCCCAACCTGGGCATCTGTCTGATCCATATGTTTACTCCGGTTTAATTAAAATTCGAACCATCATTATACACTAGTTTTATCCAGGATTTCTGAGCAGGAAAAAGCAATCGCCACCTTGACGAAACTTCATTAATAAGCAAAAATATCCAGTTATGGCTGATAATTATCTGCTCAACAATTTCGCACTGCGACCAGCAACCCAGGCGGATTCCAAAACCATCCGGAATATCATTTCCCAAGTCAGGATCAACCCCTTGGCGTTGTCCTGGCATCGCTTTACCTTGGCTATTGACATCCGTGGAAATGTGATCGGCTGTGGGCAGATCAAGGCACATGCGGATGGCTCATTTGAGTTGGCATCCATTGCTGTCTTGCCTGAATGGCGCAACCGGGGAGTTGCACGCCGGCTCATCGAGTATCTGCTTGAGCAGAATCCAGGAACCCTGTATCTCACCTGCCAATCAATGCTTGGTCCGATGTACCAGAAATTCGGTTTCAATACTCTTGAAACCGATGAAATGACCCCATATTTCCGCCGCTTAAGTCGGATCGTCCATTGGATAGGTAGATTAACGTGCCAGCCTCCCAGCATGCTGGTAATGCGGCGAAATTAGTAATATCTTCTTCTGAATTCAGTGAATAATTACTTGGCAGGTATTTTGCTCATGGCGTATTCTGCCAGGGCAGTGATGGTCAAACTCGGGTTAACTCCTGGATTACCAGGCATAATTGAACCATCCATCACATATAAGCCTGGGTAATTGTGAACCTGAAAATTCACATCAACTACCCCTTCATTTTCATCACGGCCTAAAGGAACACCTCCCATCAGGTGTGCCGTGATGGGGAAATTAAACAGGCTGTCCATAACCGAAGCAGCTGGGATCCCGTTCATTTTCCTGGCAAAAGTACGCGTGATGGAATTACTTATGGCGGGTGATTTCGGTAATTGCTGACCCTGCTCAGTGCGAAACATCATTCCTTTACGGAAGAGTGAAAATATATTCCGACCGAGGCGCATGTGTAACAACTCATCCACTGGTTGCATCATTAACAGGATGGTTGTATAACGCGCCCAGCGTGAAAAGAACCTGGAATAGAAAAAATCTATCGGATGACGGATGATTTCCCACAAGGTCCTGATCATCCTGACAGGGATGTTCGAACCATCAGCCATAGGTGCAGTGATATTGCGAAGCAAAGAAGAGCCATCCGAAAATCGAACCGGCTCAATATTCGTCACCCCATCGGCACAAAAAATGGATGTGATGGCGACCCCTTTTGAATAATCAATATTCTTATCCCGACTCGACCGCGCCTTGTAAATTCTCACTATTGGTACGCACCTGGTACCCTAATCGACTTGATATACGAGGTAAAGAACGGGTCACCTCACGGCAACGAAAAAGCAATTCCATCGTGCCAAGAGCCCCTGCAGCGACAATTACATTGCGCGCGCGGACCGTCTGGCTTCGGGGATGATAACCACGCGGTAGCCTTGCGATAATGAACCTCGTATCGAATTCCATCGGAGGCAGCATTCACCACTGGGCGTATATCTCTGACAACGGATTCAGGTAGAACCGTAACCCCCATCTTCTCCGCAAAATACAGGTAATTCTTCGGTAAGGTATTTTTACTGTTATATCTACAACCGACCATGCAACCACCACAGAAATTGCACCCGACACGTGCTGGTCCTTCACCATTAAAATATGGATCGGCAACGAGTTTATTTTCCTCTCCAAAGAATACCCCCACCTCGGTGGGACGGAAAGTATCTGCAACATTACGATCTTTTGCCATCTCCAACAGGATTTCATCTGCTTTACCCAGGCGAGGGTTGGTTGTGACACCGAACATGCGCTTGGCAGTGTCGTAATGCGGGCGAAGAATAGCCTTCCAATCTGCCAGGTGATGCCAGCTGGGCGCTTCAAGAGACTATCGTCTGGCTCTCAGAAGCACATTCGCATACATTAAACTTCCCCCGCCAACGCCACTACTTCGCAGAGCAACAGCTCCATTCAGAAAAGATAATTCCCAAGTGCCAAAACAGCGTAAAAAGGGCAACCAAAGGGATTTGCCG
>CAVTQM010000064.1:0-18426 GCA_963736805.1 uncultured Chloroflexia bacterium | reverse complement strand
TTTCCTTCAAAATAACATCCCACAACTGGATAACAAGTTCTTCAAAATCACCTATTGGCTGATATTTCCGTTGTTTTACGCCCTGATGCTCGCCTTTGTCCGCCCAACCCTGGATAAATCTCTCACGCTTTGCGCCTTGGGTCTGGTGACCTTTCTCATCCTCACCCCTACAAATCACCGTCTCGGCAGTACGACTTTTATGGGGCCTGTGCCGGGGCTGGGTTACTTCCTGGAACGATGGGGCACCACCCGGGAATGCTGCACATACTACACATTTCAAACCCCACCGGTGTTTGCTGTCCGGGCTCACGGAATGGCTGCGGTCGCTTTTGCGCACGGTTTTATTGATGAACGGGGTTGTCAATAAATTAAACATGAGCTTGCAACGCACACCCACCGATGCATTTACCGGCGATTGAGCTTTTCTACTGAAGCTTAAGAATATCAAATTTTCCGGTTCTTCCATAACCGTTTGGGCTAGCTTTTGCAGGTCATCCCGCTCGGATGGATCGACATGGCTGAGGCGAAGGAAGCGGTCCAGCAGCTCCAACGGGGTCAAGCTCTCGATGGTTTCATCCTGGGCCAGGCGGGCGCGCGCCTTCCTGCAGAGGTCGCCGGATCAGCTGGAACTCAAATGCCCCAGCGGCATATTCCCTTAACGCCACCTCGTCGATCAGTGTCTCCCATTCACGCGGATATTCCAGGACCAGGCGCACGATGGCTCCCTCCAGCCTGGAGGCGGGTGGCAGGCTTTTCTGCAGCTGCTGGGTAACCTCCTCCGGGCTTTTCAGGCGTAGATTGCGATCGACAAAGGGGCGGATATCCTTCAGCTTGCGCCATTCCACTTCCGTGTGACCATGTTCCAGGTGAGCGATGACGAAGAATTCATCGTCAGCGGCTTCACCAAAATCCACCCGCTCGATCGACCCGGGGTAAATGACAGGGGGGCGGGCGCTCTCATTCAAATTTTGGGATTTATGGATATGCCCCAATGCTACATAGTCCAGGCGTGGGTCGAGCACAGTGAGCCCGGTAACACCAGGTCGCTTCCCAACATGACGGTACGCTCGCCACCGTAAGCGCTCCCGGCACCCAGGCATGGGCGGTCAACACCACAGGGAGGTCTGGGTCTGCCTCGTCCAATGAATTCTTCACAATAGCAGTCAGGCGCTCTTCAATGGCTTCGTTGACCTCCCCCAGGTCGACCGCAGTGATCTCCTGGCTGGCCATCAGACCAGCCCGGGAAACCCACGGCAGTGCAATGACCTGCAGGGGTAAACCCCACAGATCAGCTGGTTTATAAAAAGCGGGGGGACCAGCACCAGAACATTGGGCATCTTCGAGGTACTGAATGGATCAAGGGTGTGCGCCCGTCCCAGGGTGGGTGAAGTGTCATGGTTTCCAACAAGCAACAGGGTTGGGATGCCTGCCCTGGAGAGGGCGCATCACCCTCTTCCCCCACTCACGCTGGCAAAGTGGGTGCCGGATTACGGTCCTTGTAGGCATCCCCGGCAAACAACACCAGGTCAACCTTCTCTGTAATGGCTGTCTCCACAATGGTGTCCAGCGACTTCAGGAAATCCATCACCCGTAAAGGCAGTCCGCTGAGCGGGTCATGTCGGCCATAATTAGCCATATCGATGTGCGCATCGGCAAAATGGAGAATTTTCAGCATTGAATTCCCTCCCAAACGACCTTCATCAAGGACGAGGGTGATACGCCCAGCTGTTCCAGCTGGTAGAGAGCAGGTTCAAAACCAGGATGCAGGCGTACGCTTTCGCGGAAGTCCGCAATGGCTGCATCGGTCTGGCCCAGGGCTAGCTCTCCCATGCCGCGACATACCAGGTTTCCTCGAGCACATCATCACCAATCGTGTTGAAGGTGACATTGGCAAGGTCGATCACATCCTGGTAGCGTCCGCTGTAGTAATATGCAGAATACGGTCCTGTCTGGTACCACAGCATGCGGAATGGTCGCTGGTC
This sequence comes from uncultured Chloroflexia bacterium, assembly GCA_963736805.1. Taxonomy (GTDB): domain Bacteria; phylum Chloroflexota; class Anaerolineae; order Anaerolineales; family UBA4823; genus FEB-25. Next base: position 16,444 of record CAVTQM010000064.1, on the reverse strand, counting down.
GTCATCCGGCAGGTTGGCATATAACTGAAAGGCGTAATCATAGGCATAGGCGGCATCCACATATTCCTTCAGGTTGACGTGGCTGGTACCGGAATTGAAGGCAGCAAAATACTGGCTGATGCCAGACAGTTTGGCGGTTTCATCAGTGGCTACCTCCAAGGCACGCCGGCTGGACCAATCGGTATCAGCATAGTCTCCAAGCAGAGTCAGTAGCTCCGTTTCCCGTTCAAACGGGTAAACCACCATGAAGAGGTTGTCGAACGATCGCCAGCCATCATTGAAGTCGGCATATGGGAATTCATGGTTCTCTACCCTGTGGAATATACGTATCCTGTACCACCAGCACCCCTTTGGCATCGTCGTAGCCAGTGACGAACTGATAATGTCCCAACCAGCCAAAACGACCGGTCATATCATAAGTATAGTAACCTTTTTCAGTCACCACCGGGGAAGCCACCTGCCACCAGCATCTTCAGTAAGTCAATATCGCCACCATAACGGATGAGTGCTCCATAACCATCGGGCTGGGTCAGGACGAAATCCTGTAGCTCATAAGGCATGACATTCTTGTCATCCGTATTGGTCTTCACATACTCGCCAACTGTGTCGCGATTACCGTCCCATCCCCAATATGTGAGTGCCATGGATAGATTTGCTGGACCGCAGAAGTTATAACGACCATGCTGGTCTTCATACTTGACTCCCTCCAACCTGACGGAAACCGGCAAAGGGGTAGGTGATAAGGTGGGGGTTGGGGAGGGCATCGGTGACGCGGTGGGACCCATAGATGTAGGTGTGGCGGTTATCGCCGTGGGGGTGGATGTAGGTGCCAGGGCAGTCAGGGTGGCATTGACGATGACGTCCACCTGGTGTTCCAGCTCTGCCTGCTCTTGAGGCTGGAAAACTGCCTGTTCAGGTGGGTTGAGGGCGTATTGGATACGCACACGTAAATTATCGATCCGCCATGCCAGCCGGCTGTGGATGAAAGGGACGTTATAAAGCAAGATTGCCAGCACGCACAGAACAGGGATGGCAAGCAGGTATTTGGATGAAAATCGGCCGCGCATGGCGGGATTATAACACCTGAACTTATAACCTTTAGATAACCACAAGGTACACGATCGAGACAAATGAAAAACATCGCTAAAACCATACTCAATCGGTTTCTGGCATAACCTTTTTAATCTCATTGCTCCGAATATTTCCCCTGTTCTGTGACTAATATAATCTGAGCTTTTACTGAAAAATGTAAGGTACAATAATCGAGTGAAAATGAGATACAAGCGAATTCTATTCCTGGTTTGGCTCAGCCTGGTCAGTTTGAGCCCAATCTTCAACCTTCCGGTACATGCCCAAGCCGATGGCTCGGAAATCCTTGTGCTGACTGCAGATGGTCCGATCACCCCCGCCATGGCACAATATCTGTCCCGTGGTATTAAGATCGCTGAGCGCGAAGGCGCAGAGGCGTTGATCTTTCAACTTGAATACTCCGGGTGGGTCAATCAGTACAATGACCGAGATGGAGCAGATCGATCCTCGCTTCCACAGTTCCTGTCATTGTTTATGTCGCCCCATCAGGAGCCATGGCTGCAAGCGCTGGCACCATTATCACCCTGGCAGGGCACGCGTCTCAATGGCACCAAAAACCATGATCGGAGCTGCCAGCCCGGTGGAGGACAGGGGAAGATCTGGGTACAACTGAAGAAGCCAAGGTAAAGAATGCCACAGCTGCTGCTGCCCGTTCCCTGACCGAACGCCGCGGTCCCACAGCAGTCGCCCTGGCTGAAGATACCATCCAGAATGCAGCTGCGGTTTCCGCCAGTGAAGCCCTTCAAGCCGGGCTGATTGATTTCATCTCGGTCGATTTAAACCAGCTGCGCAGCCAGCTGGACAATTTCAGCGTGACTGTCGGCGGGGAAGCGGTCACCTTACATACCGCCAATGCCAGTTTTGTTCCCATAAATATCTCGATTATCGAACAGGCACTCCTGATCGTAACTGACCCCAATATCGTTTTTTTGCTTATCACGATCGGTGTCCAGGCTCTTATTTTTGAGATCACCAGCCCTGGCGGTTGGGTGGCTGGTTTTATCGGTGTTGTGTGCCTGGCATTAGCCACGTATGGCTTGGGTATCCTGCCGGTAAACTGGTTCGGTCTGCTATTCATCATCACATCATTTGTGTTATTCATCCTGGATATCAAGGCACCTACCCATGGGGCACTCACTGCGGCAGGGATTGGCAGCCTAATTATTGGTGCGTTGGTATTATTCAACACCCCAGCTACCCCCAGCTTCCAACACGTCTCGGTGCCGCTGGTAGTGGGGGTCTCGTTGGTGAGCGGAGCCGTCTTCTTTGTGATCATGATGATCGCAGTGCGCGCTCAATGGGCTCCTGTCAAGGTGGGCAGAGAAAGCATGAGCGGCCGGATAGGCACTGCCAGAACAGACCTTTCTCCGAGTGGCAGCGTCCAGGTTGGGGGTGAATTGTGGTCAGCCATTCTGGAAGATGAAAACGCAAGCCTGCCTTCCGGAACGCGGGTCGAGGTCATTCGAGTCGAAGGCTTGCGAGTGATCATACGGAAGGCTAAATAATCAGCTAATCTCCCTGTTTCGATTAACCAAGCAGCAGGGGTATCTCCTTGGCAATCTGATCAGCGAACACTCCGAAAGGCTGACATCACCTCAGCTTCGCTTCCACTTACTTTTGCAGGATCTGGAAAGGGTGTATGAACCCGCTTTCCTCTCCCCAACCACACAGGGCATTCATCCGCAGCCTGGTCACATAATGTGACAACCAAATCAAATGACAGATCGTGGAATTCTTCAATGGACTTCGATCTCCCCTGATGGTCTATCCCTACCCTCGGAGAGAGCCTTAATCGCCAATGCGTGTACATACCCGGTTGGATGAGAACCCGCGCTGAAAGCTTCCCATCGATCACCTAATTGAGCGTTCACAATCGCTTCAGCGATCTGCGACCGGCAGGAATTTCCCGTGCACAGGAACAGTACTTTGATTTTATTCATCAATTGAGGCCGGCTTCATTCCCCTCGCTTGTATCCAATTCTCTCATTTCCCCAGTAGCCACATAAACGATACGTTCACAAATGTTGGTCACCCGGTCAGCCATACGTTCAAGGTTATGGGCAGCCCACATCATATGGTTGGCACGATCAATTGATTCAGGTTCAGCGATCATCTGCTGAACCAGTTTAAGGTAGATATGGTTGTATAGCTCGTCCACGGCATCATCTTCGTCCGGGATTTGCCGGGCAATCTTTTCATCGCCGGCAACAAAAGCATCCAGGGAACGCCGGAGCATACCCAGACCCAGCTTTGCCATTTCTTGTAAATCAATCAAGATAATCGGATCAATTGTCGCTTCACTGAGAAGAAGATTTATCTTGCTTGATGCCCTTGGCATAATCACCCAATGCGCTCGAGCTCGGTGGTAGCATTCAAGGATGGCAGCCAAAAATCTTACATCGCGTGCGATGGGTTGCTGTGTGGCAATCAAGGTGACACAGCCAGCCTCAATAGAATAGCGTTTTTCATTCACTTTCTCGTCATGTCATAGATGCGATGAGCGGCAGCAAGGTCACGCCTTTTTAGGGCATCGAGAAAATCGAGCACAGATTGCTCCACCATACTCCCAAGAATAAGAACCTGGTCGAGCAACATCGCAAATTGTCTATCAAAGCGCTCGCGTGTCATAGTACACTCGCATTCTAATTAGCCAAATCTACCAGATGCGTAACCTTCAGTCAATTTGTCTTGAGGATCGGTGAAAATACCAGGTGTCGGTCCAAACTCCACCAGGTATCCAGCCCGGTTCTACATCCATGTCGAAGAAAGCGGTAAAATTTGCGACACGCGCCGCCTGCTGCATGTTATGGGTAACCACGATAATTGTATACTCTTCGGCCAATTCACGCATCAGCTCTTCAATCTTTAGCGTCGCAATCGGGTCCAAGGCCGAAGCTGGTTCATCCATTAACATCACCTCTGGCGATACTGCCAGGGCGCGAGCGATACATAAGCGTTGCTGCTGCCCACCAGAGAGTGACAAACCGCTCTGCTTGAGCTTGTCTTTGACCTCGTCCCATAATGCAGCCTTATGCAGGCAATATTCCACCCACTCATCCATGCTGGGGCTTGCCAATGCCGCCTTTGAAGCCATTCAGCCTGGCACCCCAGGCAACATTCTCATAAATACTCTTGGTGAAGGGGTTGGGCTTTTGGAAGACCATGCCAATACGACGGCGTACTTCCACAGGATCCACCTGACGATCATAAATATTCTGTCCCAAGAATAATACCTCTCCCTCACTGTGGGCGGAGGGAACCAATTCATTCATACGGTTGAAGGAGCGCAGCACAGTACTTTTACCACAGCCGGAGGGACCAATGATGGCGGTGACCTTCTTGCGCTCAATGGACAAGTTTACATCTTTTACAGCGCGGAAGTCACCATAGAAAATATTCAAATTGTGGGCTTGAATGGCAAAATTTAAATCATTGTCTGACATATTATTTTCTAATACCTCCTGCTGTAGCGGTTACGTAGCAGAATGGCAGTGGCGTTAAGGCTGAGTAAAAGCGTAAGTAATACCAGAATGGCAGCAGCTGCGATGTTGTGATATTCCCCTTGCGCCCGCGAGGTCCATTGATAGATCTGGATGGGCAGGGTGGTGAATTTGGAGAAGGGACGATCAGGATCGAAGGTGATGTAGGTGGCAGCCCCAATTACCACCAGCGGAGCAGTCTCGCCGATGGCTCGCGATATCGACAAGATAGCGCCAGTCAATATACCCGGCATGGCATTAGGCAACACGTGATGCCAGATGGTCTGCCATTGAGTGCCACCCAAGCCATGGAGCCCTCACGCAGCGAGTTGGGCACTGCACGGATAGCTTCCTGCACGTTGATGATCAATACGGGTAACACTAGCAGTGATAGGGTCAACCCGGCAGAGAGAATTGTACGCCCGTTGGCGGTAGTCGGGTCGGTGAAGCCAAAAATAGCTCCGCTGGTTATTGGTTCCATGGCACGCACAAAGATTGCAAGTCCCAGCATGCCATATATAATAGACGGAACACCAGCCAGGTTGTTGATATTCGTTTGGATCGTGCGGTTAACCCAATTGTCTGAGGCGTATTCTTCCAGGTAGATGGCGGCACCAATGCCGATTGGTAACACGATCACAATTGTGATGGCAATGATCAACAGCGTGCCAAGCAAGGCGGTGCGTACACCAGCTTTGAGTACGTCGGAAGATTGGGGAGAAGTGACGAACTGTGGGTCAATCCACGAGGTGAATTTAACCGTCGCCTGGGGGTGTTCCTGCTCCACTTCGGCCAGGATCTTCCTCCTTACGGGTGAGTGACTCGACCAAAGACCAGGTGCCTACAATATCTTTGGGTTGGACGACATCATCAATCACCACCTGGTACACCTCCTCCCAGGTACGCTCAGCAAGGGGTTGTTCGCGCTCTAATTGGCGGAACTTACCCTTCGAAACATTTTCCTCGATGATAGTGATCAGTGTCGCCTGGTCAAGCTCTTCAATAGGCACACCATCCACCGCCAGGATGGCAGGGTCGATCTGGTTGTCAATCGCTACCAGACCAAAGGATTCATTAATAATATTATAGAGCAGGAGCATCAGCATGATCATGCCGATGGTGGTGGACAGCTGGAAAAGAGTGCGCCAGAGGGTTGCCTTCCGATTTCGTGGTGGAAGGTTGGATTCAAAATGTGGAGTCAAGCGTATGCTGTTGGTAGGTGTGCTCATTCGTATGTTTCCCGGAAGCGACGTACAATGCGTTGGCTGATAATGTTCAGAATGAGGGTTATAGCGAAGAGTAAAAGACCAATAGCAAACAAGCTATCATAGTCGATCGAATCATAGCTCAGATCACCGCCAGAGATACGCACGATATGCCCAGTCATGGTCTCGGCACCCTTAAAGGGATTGAAGGTGAAATTCGGGCCAGCTCCCACTGCAATGGCGACAATCATCGTCTCTCCAATGGCACGCGAGATACCCACCACGAAAGCTGCTGCCAGACCAGAAATGGCAGCTGGAACCACCACCTTGATAGCAGTCTCCAACTTGGTGGCTCCTAGTGCAAATGAACCCTCACGCAGTGCACGTCGGCACCGCCAGAGAGCATCTTCGCTCATTGAAGTAATCAAAGGCAGGATCAAGATACCCATCACCAACCCACCTGAGGCCATATTGTAGATATCCACCACATCCCTGCCAAAAATCGAGCGTAAGACGGGGGTCATAAAAGTCAAAGCAAAATATCCATAAACCACGGTGGGAATGCCAGCCAGAACCTCGAGGGTCGGTTTGAGGATATTGCGTGCTTTGGGTGTAGCATATTCGCTCAAATAGATGGCACATGCCAACCCGAGTGGTAATGCAATGCACATAGCAATGGCAGTAGTGATCAGGGTGGCGGTTACCAGTGGCAGGATACCAAAAGCATCCGCTTGCGGCTGCCGTTGGTACCGGTAAAAAACTCGAGCAGGTCCACGGCTGGGTTGCGGAAGAACAACAAGGCTTCTTTACCCAGCTCGTATACAATACCAAGAGTGGTTAAAATTGAAAATGCCCCACAGAATAATAAAAATCCCCGGATCAGGAATTCACCTCGCCGAGGGTGGCGGTGTAAGGGATTGGCTTCAGTTGTGCGGGAGATTATCCTGATACTCATAATTTTATAGTTCTAGATTTTTTCATTCTTTTTAATCATGCTTAACTGATAGGCATGGGTGTTGGAGTAGTAATCACAGCTCCAACACCCAGAGAATTATCAAAACTTCCCATGCAGGGAGTATGAACGAACCTTATTCCAAAGCATCAAGCCAGCTTTGCATGGCAACCTCGAGAGCTTCCTGGCTGGCGGGGAAGTAACCCACTGAGAGGATCTCCTCATTGACAAAGCTCAAAAAGAAGTTGATGAAGGCAGCTACCTGCGGCTTGGCTTGCAAGATGGCAGCATCCGAGTAGATAAACAGGGGCGCGCCAGCGGGTACTCACCGTTCTCTGCTGTCTCAGCGGAAGGGGTAACGCCCTCAACCGAGAGCGCATTCAAGTTGCCCTGTTCTCAGCATAGTAGGCATACCCAAAGTATCCAATCGCATACGGTGAACCTTCCACACCCTGCACCAGCACGTTGTCGTCCTCCGAGAACTGGATGTTCTCAGCATTCAGGATCGACACCTCACCAGCTTCCGGGTCAGCCTTGCCCTCAGCATTTGGATAGAGCGGACCCATCACCACTTCCACGAAGTAGTCGAAGGTGCCGAGTCGGTGCCAGGGCTGAAACGCAGGATGTCCTCGTTCGGCCATTCGGCGCGCACATCTGACCACTTGACCACCTCGCTGGAGAAGATCTTGCCCAGCTCTTCGACGGTCACATCGGTCAGGAAGTCATTCTCACTGCTCACCACGATCGCTAATGCATCGGTGCCCACACGGAACTCGATCGGTGTGCGACCAATGGCTGTGCAACTCTCCACCTCAAAGTCCTTGATCTTCCGCGGAAGCATTGGCAATATCGGTCTCACCCGTCTTGCAAAAGCGCTCAAAACCTGCACCTGAGCCAATGCTGTCGATGGTGATATTGCCGGAAAAGCCTTCGTCTTTGAAACGGTCAGCCATCACTTCAGCCAGGGGGTAGACGGTGGATGAGCCAGCTGCAATGATGTCACCGGAAACACTGGCAGGATCAACCTCAGGCAGTATGCTCGTCATTCCAGCCGTTGGCTCAGGAGCAGGAGCTTCGGTAGGCTCGAGAGCAGGAGCATCGGTCGGCTCGGTAGCAGGAGCTTCGGTTGGTACAGCTGTGGGAACTGCTGGTTCGTTGGTGGAAGTACTGGCGCAAGCGCTCAATATCAGAGCCATCGTAATGATTACACTAAATAAAATTGATGTTTTTCTATGCATTTCTTATTCCTCCGAATATATTTCATTTATATATTTTATTTTCAAGGATACTATAGGTTGTTTAACGTTCCAACAAGGAATGGTTAACAGGCAGTAATTGATTTGTTATCGAATTGTTAACATTTAAAAGCCACTTTCCAATCCCCTGGATCGCATTGTAAGCAGTGAGGTCAAGTTGCAATGGTGTGATCGATACATATCCATCAGATAAGTGCCCCAATATCAGTGCCCTCTTCAGGTATACCGGTGGGGGTATCACCTCCAATCCAGTAATAAGGGTCGCCCACGGGGATCAACCCGCCTATCCAGGCGGTCACGGTATACACGAAGCCCTGGCGGGTGGTACGAAATCCCTTGATCTGGTCTTCCGGTAACATCGGAATATTAACATTTAGCAGGGTTCCCGCTGGGAAGGGGTGCTGGATAGCCAGCATCGACGATTTTTTGAGCCACAGATGCTGCTGGTTGCATAATTGGATACAACTAGACCATTCTCAACAGAACCCAGAGAAAATGCAATTCCGGGCACACCCCAGATGATCGCTTCCATAGCTGCAGTCACAGTGCCCGAGTAGGTCACATCATGACCCAGATTTGGCATGGGGTTGATCCCCGAAACCACCAGGTCAAATTTTTCCTCAAAGAAACCCAGAAGTGCCAGCGCTACGCAGTCAGAGGGAGCGCCATCGCTTGCCCAAGCAGCAGACCCATCAGCGAGTTCCACTTCCTTTACACGCAAAGGGCGGTCCAATGTTTTTACATGCCCACTACCAGACCAGTTGTGGTCTGGAGCCAGGATTTTAATATTTCCAAAGAGGCGCATCGCTTGTGCTAAAGCCAACAAGCCAGGTGCATTAAAACCATCATCGTTGGTAACCAGGATATTCATCGCTGCACCTGCTTCCTGGTTGACCTGGTACGATAATCCACCACAAAGGTGGTTAATAAAGCGACAATATTAATGATTAGAATAATTGTGTTTTGTGTATTATTTTCCATACCTGAACAATAACATCGTATTATTTTGCTTTGTTTAAGGATGTGTAAGCATATTGCAATCGTATTGTTAAATCCACTTAACAAAAAAGCCCGTAAGTGGACCTACGGGCTAGTGAGAGAAAATGTATGTTAAGCTAGAGGGATGGTGAAATGGAACGCGCTACCTTTACCTACTTCACTCTCCACCCAAATCCTACCCCCATGGGCTTCAACCAGATGACGGGCGATTGCCAGTCCCAAGCCGGTTCCGCTGGTGGCACGTGAACGATCGGCTTTATAGAAACGCTCAAAGATGCGAGACAGGTCCTCTGCAGCGATACCGATACCAGTATCCTTGACAGCAAAACAAATCTACACGATCCTGCTGTACTATCTCTACGTCACCTGCCCACCCGAAGGGGTGAATTTGATGGCATTGTGCAATAAATTAACAATCACTTGCTGTACCCGGGTTGCATCTGCCAGTACATGGGGTAAATCATCCGGAGCATTCCACGGTGAGGATAAGTCCTGCGCGCTCTGCTTGTAGGCTGCAGGCGTTCAAATGCTGGGTTGACGATATTGATGGGGCGGTTGGAGATCAGGTTAAGCGGCACACGCCCTGACTCGATGCCGCGAGAGCTCAAGAAGCTCACTAACCATAAGGCTGAGTGAATCCACCTCGGTTTCCATCTGCTCTAAAAAGCGATGCGCTGCGGGTGGGTCTTCCAGGGCACCACCTTGTAGGGTTTCGGTGAGGGCTTTCAATGCCGCCAGGGGTGTGCGCAGCTCATGTGAGACATTGCTGATAAAGTCACGCCGCATAGTTTCAATCTGTCTTTGACGGGTCATATCCTGAAAAAGAAGAAGGGTGGAACCTGAAAATTACCGGGCTCAGGGAGTGGCGATACCTTGTAATGACAGTCGATTGCCGACCTCAAAATCAACACTTTGGATTTCTCCCGAATCCCGGCAGCGTTGCCACATTTCCACCGGCTGGTGATGGCGTACCACTTCAATCAAGGGCTTCTGGATTGAGGTTGATCTGAGAAATCGAAAACATTTTTTCAGCTGCCTGGTTGATCAGTTGAATATCCCCATGGGCATCCACAATAAAAACACCATCGGTCATTTTTTGCAATACCGTTTCCAATGTGGCGCGTTCTGTATCAAGATCCTTGATCTCACCACTCAATCGAACTGACATGATATTGAATACACTGTGTCGAGCTGGCTAATCTCATCCTGATTGGGTGGGATTGGGTTGGTCGTCCGGATTTATGGATGCCAGCTGCCAGGCAGCCTGGGTCAGGTCACGTACTGGTCGTGAGATTCGACCTGCAATCAATGTTGCCAGAAGTACTGCGAGCAGCGTCACCACCACAGTGGCAGCAATCATAATGCGCTGGAGATGGGCAAGATTAGCGGACACTTGCTGAAAGGGCAATGCAATCCGTACAAGCGCCAGAACTTTTTCATTATCTGTCAACCCTGACCGCGGTATATAGCATGGGATAACCGAGTGTGTGGCTGAAACGGCTGCTGCTGCCTACACCAGTAGATAGTGCCTGTATCACCTCAGGGCGATCACTGTGATTGGTCATCTCTTGCCGGTCTTCATCCGATTCTCCCCAGACTGTGCCATCTGGTGCAATGATTGTCACACGCGCATTCAGGATAGATGCCCAATGTTTGACTTGTTGATCGAGGTTTGGGGTGCTCCATCGGTTTGCAAATCTGGTGTGATGATATCCCCGATCATGCGGGCTTCATCAGCAAGCTTTGACTCCAGATCACTTATATAAGTTTGTTTAAGGAAACTTGAGAGATATACACCTAAAGCCAGCATGGTGATCAGGATCAATCCAACATAAGGTAGGGCAATACGCCAACGAATGGAACGGAACATATCCATCATCCTTCGAATCGATAACCAGAACCATGCATGGTGACAATCCGCTTTGGTTTAGACGGGTCGATTTCAATCTTTACACGCAACCAATGCACGTGTACATCCACCGTGCGGGTGCCGCCACCGAATTCCCATCCCCACACGCCTTCGAGCAGGAACTGGCGTGAAAGCGCTTGCCTTGGATGCTGTGCAAGGAAAATCAGGAGGTCATATTCCTTTGGTTTTAAAGGCAAGGGGCATCTCATTCAGCAAAACCTCACGCCTGGAGAGATCTATAGTCAGGTTTCCAAAGGTGAGTATCTCATGTGAGGTCACTTCTTGAGTTGCACTGACCTCCTGGCGAATGAGGCGATCACGGCGCAGGTGAGCTTTCACGCGGGCTATTAACTCCCGCATGCTGAAGGGCTTGGTGATGTAGTCATCGGCGCCAATTTCCAAGCCCGATCACCCGATCGATCTCATCATCGCGGGCAGTCGAGCATCAGGATGGGGATATTCATCTCCTGGCGCAGGATACGGCATACTTCAAAACCATCCAGTCCCGGGCAGCATCAGGTCAAGCAGTACCAGGTCGGGATGGATTTTTCGAGCTGTTTCTAGGGCAGTCAGACCATCACCAACTGCCTGTACACTATAATCCTGTCGTAAAAGATTATATGTTAATGTCTCACGCAGTGAGGTATCGTCTTCAACAACCAAAATATTAGGCATAGAATTTTATCCTTTGAGCTCTTGCTCGAAGAAATCAGCCAGCCTAGTATACAATATTTCCTGGTTGGCTGGCTTTGTGGATACCATGCCCTTCATCGTCAAAGACCAATAGCTGGTAGGGAATCTTATATTTTTCCAGGTTTCTCCCGTACCTGGTGCACATTTTCAGGAGTGACGTTCGGGTCAAAGCCACCCTGAATGATGAGCAACTTTCCATGAATATCCTGAACGAAATTGATCGGCGAGCGTTCATGATAGCGCTCGCGGCACCTGGTCCGGTCGACCTCCCATCATCTCCTCACTCAATGGGCGCAGATCGGGGCGGGTTGTGTTGTAATCCACCACCAGGTCGGTCATGCCGCAGATGGGAGTTGCAGCTTCAATGATTTCCTGAGGATAATGAGTAATCAGGTACCAGGCGCTGTACCCTCCGTAGGACGTGCCCGTTACCCCAATTTTCCCCGCATCCGCCAGGCCTGCCTGGACCAGTGCCCCTGCTCCCCTGGCAATATCCACCTGCTCACGGCCACCCCAACCATCCTCCTTGATGGACAGGCGATACTTCAAGCCAAACCCTGTGCTGCCCCGGTAATTTACATCCAGCACATTGAAGCCCCTGCTGAACATAATATTGGATTTGAGGGTTGATCCAGTTTTCACTATGCCAGGTTGGACCCCCATGTACATATACAATGGCCTTTTTTAAGTTAGGCTGCGCCTGATATAACCAACCCTGAATAGGTAAACCATCATCTGATTTCCAGCGAAAATCCTGCGCAGGTGTGAGCTGTTGAGGAGATAGGCTGCGTGTGCTCCCAAACCCTGGTTAAAGAGACGAAATCATCCGAACCCTTCGTCTCCAGAGGCACCCGGACCAGCTCTTCAGGATCAGTCGACGAATAATACAGGGCAATCCATGCCCCATCGGGTGCCTGACCAATCGGCAACAGGTTACCTGGCAGGCGTGGGAAGCAGGTCTCTTTTCCTGATTTTAATATCCAGGAAGGTGGTCAGGTGGTTAGCATCCTTCGCTTCGTCAACCACCACCAGGCCATCTCGGGTGACCCATTCATTCTCAATTACCCGGGATGGGTCATCGATCAGCCAACGTATGCTCTGGGTAGACCAATGATACACACCCAGGCTGAAGTGATCCTGTGGTCCTTTGCCGGTGGATTCACTCAAGAAGACAATATGCTCTCCATCCGGATGCCAATCAGCAGTCACCTTTACCTGCTCGCCAAAGTTAAGGATTTCCTTGATCCTGATTGCCATCCACATCCACCAGCCAAACTTGCCTGCCAGAGGGGTTCTGACCTCGCCGGGAGTAAATCAAATGTGTTCCCGATCGGTTCAGCTGTGGAACCAGCCAATTGGGGGTGGATGGACGGGCAATGGAACGCGTTCCCCTGAGAGCAAGTCATGCTGGTATAACCAGGTCGGATCGATCAGTTTTCCTTGTTCAAAGTCAAAATTTGCCCCGTAGAAGAGGTGCCTTCCATTCGGATGTAGCATACCGCCTCGGATAAAGTATGTCGGGCGATCTTCGTTAGCGGGAGCATGTGCAAGGGTTGGCCAATGTCCACACGCAACAGTCGAGAATATTCATCCCCATCATGATCTTCAGAGACGATAACCGCCAGTGAATTCGGGTGTCCAACTCACTAGCTCGGTGGCTTCGGGAGTATGGGTCAAGGGGATGGGAGGCTGCGAGCCATCCGAAGGCACGATAAAGACATCGATATTTTCGTGCAAACGATACCAGGTGAATGCCACCCAACGTTTATCCGGCGACAGCCTGCCCTCCAGGACGGTGGGTAAGGTCATCAATTGGTGCAGAAACGTGTCTTCAGTCATATGCTCAATCTCCCATAAAAATTCTCCAGGTAATTCCTCCAGCTCATTCCTACTATCCAGCCAGTTTTTTGGTTTTTCCCCAGACGCATAGATGTAAAAGATTGACTTTCCCAATCCAGCCTGAGGACCATTCAGCAGGTAGGAATAGCCTGCCTGATGAGAAATTGCCGAATCGGAATCCGATCATCCTCCCAAACCATCCTCACGGTTGATGTCAGGTCCTTTACTTCGATATTGATCAACCCAGCTTCAGTCATCCAGCTGCGGAAGTCTTCAAGGGTACCGTCACAAATGTAATCCAATCCAATCGCGGCAAGGTCCTGGCGCACTTGGCCCGTAAGTGGCTGGGTTGCAATCACATCGGTTAAAATCATTTCCTCCCGGTTTCAGCAGGCGTGCCATCTCAGCCTGTCCAATTTTGGTTGGTATTGAGGTCGGATAAACGATGAATTCACTCACCAGAGCGTCATAACTGTAATCAGGCATGGGAATCCTGTCCCTCTCAGCAGGAAAAAACTCCACAACCTGTTCCAGTCCCATTTCATGAGCGGAGCGACGAGCAATATCGAGTGCTTCCTGATCAAGCTCCAGGCCGGTCACATGACCTTGTTCCATCAATTCTGCCAGCCAAAAAGCCACCTCACCGGTGCCGCTACATAATACAAGGATATTCTTGCCATCTACCGGTGCCAGGTCAGGGATATTTGTTCCATGATAGGCAGCAGGTGGTTAATCTCATTACGATTCCATTTCATGACTGCCTCCCTCCGATGTTTGAAGTGAGACGCCCATGTGCTGCATATCACTCATAAATCGTGTCGGCTCAACGATATGTGCCTGCCACCACAAACCTGGTCTGTAATCGACCCATCCAAATACTGCAGCAGGCAGGCAGCTATTGGAATGGCGGTAAACATGTATCCATCAGCATGACCAATGGTTATTTGCACCGTCTTTTTTCGACCGTCTTTCTCTCCCCTGGCCTCTACTTTTAGCAGTGTACCAAAGGGTGGTTTTGAAAATGTATTTAAACTCCAATGCATCCACCTGGACATCGGTCCAATGGCTGCGTGGGAAAAGCTTCATCGCGACCATCGTAAGGGGCATGACTAACCCAATCCGAAAACCAGTTGAAGCTGCCCACATAAAAACCTGTATCCTTTAGAGATGGGAACGATTGCGGAAGAAGCGCATCTCCTCCAGCATCATGGGGGCGCAATACTGTTTTCCAAATTCAACCCCAAAATCCAATCTCAGGTAGTCTGACATGCCGAACAAGCCCGCCTTCTTCCACTTGCCAGCGGTGAAAGTCGACATATCATAGTCATTCATGAGCTCGATCATTCGTACACTGTGGAATTCTCAACATCGAGCTTCTTCCAATCTTCCTTGATCACGCTACCCACTCTGGCACAGACCAGTTGATCAAAGTATTGGGCAGCGTATCGAACCAAAAATGCTGGCAACCCAGGGTGGAAACCGCCATCAGTGATAAAACAACAACCTGCCTGTTGAATTTCTTCTGCCATTGACTTGAGCAGGGCAATTTTCCGGGTTGAATATTGAATATCCAGATACCCGACCCGGCTTCCAAAGCTCTTGCAGCAATAGATGGCGGCAATTGGGTGGTAGAGGAAGCCACTACAACGATATCCATACCGTTGAATACCTGTCTCAGACTACTTGCATCAGATGCATCTGCGTACGCTCCGCGTACCCTGATCTCTGTTACAGATTTATTCAGCTCATCTGAAAACAAGTTTGCTTTGTCAATATTCCGTCCCGCTATTACAAGTTGTGCATCGGATTCTTGCAATAGCAATCGGGCCAAAGCTCTTCCGGTATTCCCATACCCACCCAGGATCAAAATGTGTTTTTTTCCATCCTACCTCCTTGTTGTTATATCCTACTTTATCCATCAATAGATAAGCGGGATCAATCGCCATGAGTGCTCGCAATATGCTTCCCATTCCATGCCAAACTCCTTATGCATGGTGGCTTCCTCATCACTGATTCCATAAATCAGGACAGCTATAAAGACCAGGCTCGCGATCAGTCCAATCCAAGATCGAAATATACACGATACTCCCATTGATAGAGCAATCACCCCCAGATAACGTGGGTGCCGAATAAACCGGTATACGCCTGACGTGATCAGGTGATGCCCCTTTTGGATGGTAACATCTGGGCTGTATTGCCTGCCCAAAGCCACTCCAGACCAAAAGACCAGTGTGAAACCCACGGTTGATAAAACAACCCCCAACCAACGAACCAAAGTTCCTTCGCTCAGAACTCCAATACCACGCGGGTCAAAGAAAGGGATAAAGAACAATGCAAGATACAGAGAGAGCACCAGTACAATGCGTACGATTCTCTGACGAAAAACGAATTTTCCCTGCCTCCCCTTTTCTCCCCTGATCCCTTCGGTGGAGTCAAACGCCTGGATCCCAACAGCCAGGCTGAACAAACCAACCAGCACCGCATACCCAAAGCGAGCTGGATTGGAGAAATATCCTGGCAGGTCATCCAGTCCCCAGCCGAGTAAAGGGACACCAAAATAAAGTAGCCCTGTAAAGGCACAGAACGTAACCACGCGCAATATTTTCATTTGCACCATGTCTCTTTCATTTTCAGACGAATACCTGCCGTCTAATTTTACACCTTACCGTTTTGTAATAAAAATATCCATCGAAACGAATCAGGGAAGAATTCGTCTAATCGAAATCCCCGAGCCTAAACATGTGCAATTTTAGAGTAAAATTTACACCTGGATCTTCATAAGCATGGAGATGTTATTGTTGTTGGGTTTCGCACTTGCCTAGTTCACTATGTTCGCAAGGTTTCGTCGCAAACACCGCTCCTCACTCAACCCAACCCAATTAATTACTAATTATTAATAAGGACCACAATGTCATCCAAGCCCACCCGTGACCGGGTTGACCCCGAAAAAATACCCACCACACCCTTGCGCCGCCCGGATTGGATCAAGGTACGAGCGCCCTGGGGTGACACCTTACCAGCAG
>CAVTQM010000063.1:0-127249 GCA_963736805.1 uncultured Chloroflexia bacterium | reverse complement strand
CCGTTGGCGAAGACCTTGATGTTCGAGCCTGTACGTACCACCTGCATGCGGTTTGCCTGGAACCCAGGGTGAATGGCGGAAGAATATTGCCAATCGATGAGCGTTTCAGTTCCAATAATAAGAATTGTTGCGCCACAAGCCGAACCAACCATCATTGATTTCGAACAGGTAAAACCCATAATCAGTGGCGCTGAACAATATGGCGACACCTCCATTCAGGTTCAACGCCGGCCAGGCATCTACTTCGATCTGAAAATCACTGACACCGAAATCTTTCACTGCCCAGGCCATCCAACCATCATTGACGGCGATGTAATATTCACCATTTTGATAACCCATCCAATAGCCCTCCCCGCTTTCATCGGCCAACCGCTGGAAGGGTTGGAAAGTTCTCGCTGTAGGAGGGCAGGCAAGCCCGTGAGGCACAGGGCATATACACTTTATATGGGACGATGTCGATGGTAGCACTACGCTTGTAAATATTACCTTCATAGCTAATGATAGCTTCGTTGGTGATCGAAGTGCCAATCGTGGCAGTGGGAGATACTATCACCCCAAAGCTTACCGTAACGGTGGTGCTGGGAGAAATCTCCCCTGTCCAGGTGATGACACCATCCAGGTAGTAAGCCATTCCACTGCTGGCGTTGAGCGTGCCTTCTTTGTAGGTCAAAGAGATGGGAAGCGTGTCTGTGATGGTAACATTGTCTATGCTATCGGTAATTAGATCCGGTAGCTATGATTGCAGAATTTGAAATGTGCACCTGGGGAAGCAGTTGGTTTATCCACAATCTTGCGAGAATATATATCACTAAGATTTTGGGGGCAGATGGCGATTCCATACGCAGAGCTCGTGCCTGGGATGGAGATTTCATAGCTGATATTATTTGTATGGGTGTTGATCACTGGGATTGAGGTTGTCTCACGGGCAACATACAACTCGCTTCCATCACAAGTCAGTTCGGCTTCAGCGGTTGTAGCTCCGATCCCTATTGTGGTGATAAGTTCCACGTTGGTAAATTGTATCAATGACATGAACAACACCATCCCACATTTCAGTAGCGTAGATCCTCGAACCATCCGGTGAGATGTCCAGGCCAAATTTCCCATAATTGGGTAAGGTGTTTACGATAGTATTGGTGTTTACATCGATCTTAGCCAGGCCAGTCCCAAAAGGACCACTCGCATATACCCAACTTCCGTCCGGAGAAGGTTGCACATCCCATACAATCCCGGGATATGGAATGGCGGTTTGTATTGTAAAGTTGTTGGTATCAATGACCAGAACGCTACCGGTATAGCAACACTGGGTGCTTGCAGCATACGCCAAAGGTAAAGAAGGATGTGCAGCGATACTAATTACTTGATAATCCATGAGTGGGATGGCTTGAACAATAGAATGAATCTCTGTGTCAATTACGTCAATTTGATAAACCCCTCCACAATTATTGGTACTGGCAAGGGCGTAAGCACCCTCTCGAACAAATGCGATATCCTGTTCGCAAGTCCCAGGCCGATCGATTGTTGCCACCGAAGAGAGGTCACGGTTTTGAGAATTAAAATATTGGATGAACCATCACACGTTAAAGAAAGTTCAGCTCCGTTGGGAGTGAGCCTGGCACGTTGAGGAGCAGTACACCCATATTGAGCCACGTCTATGCTACCTAGGGTGGTGTGTGTCTGAGCGTCTATCAATGCTAGCGTGTTGCTGTTACGCATTGGCACATAGGCTAATTCCTCGCTGGTGGCAGTGGTGTTTAGCTTGGTAGTTGCAGTGTCGGTGGGGTTGTTGACCGAAGAAGCCTGGATTGTGGCGGTATCAGACGCCCCAGGTTGAGCATCAGGTGGCACATCCACGGAGACTGTAAAGGTGATGCTCTCCCCATCCTCGATGGGACCTACTTGATTATTTGAAAGGGAGGTCGGCCATAGGTTGCCAGGCAAAATATCCAGGTTGAAACTATCTATTGCCCCGGTATCGTTTTCCAGTTCGATTGTGTAGATGACTGAATAACCTGGCTTTCCATATTTTTCCTGCTCTGGTTGGAGTATAAAAATCGGAGGTAGTGTTGAAACAATTACATCATCAAATCGGCAGAACAATCCCAAACCACCAACCAAATCTTCCATTTGACAATGGTGTTAGGATTCTCTATTTCATCAACAAAGTGGCTATTTATGTAAAGAAATAATCGATTGCCACTTACCAATACCTGAATCACGCTGGGATTCGTAATAGGAACCGATGATGCCACGAGACCTCCGCTTAAGTCATAGACAACACCATCCTGATATTTAGACACCTGATATGAATTGCTGTGGTCTCCGCCCTGCTGCCAAAAATCGATACGGTATTCATCCTGCCAGTGCCCCGGCTGCGGACAACCAGGTCGGCATTAGAATTGACAAAGATAACCTTGGCCTGCAAAGAATAATCTGTCAAGGCGGTATCAGCAGCATAGATCCAGGCACCGACACCACCTCCCGATCCTACCCTGCCAACTCGCCCTGATCGATACCCAGCCGCCGATCGGGTCGCTCCACTGGGAAAGATCCCCGCTGAAATCATCGGAAAATAAGACGGTTTGCTCGGATCGGTTTCAAAATCGCAGCTGCCTGGCCAACGTACAGCATGCCCACCAAGGCAACGACAACAATAAGACCCACCATTACGAACCCAAATATGCCCTGCCTTCTGTTCATTCGATATTCTCCTCATTGATTTATTCTGTAGATTTACTCACTTGGAAACCCGTATTTCTACGTTGCTTACCGCCAATTCTTGATTTCATCTGTATAAGGTTTGTTCCGTCTCGAGCATTAGGTTCGCCTTTTATACTCAGAATATTTTGATATCCTATCAAATCTCTGTTGAGGCATCATAAATATGGCATAAATAGACTGCCAATACCAGCAGAATAACTGCCAAAAGACGCCATGTTCAAGTAATTCCTTGGAATTTGGAGACCTGAAGTATGCATATTCCCCTTTTTGATTGCCTGAAATAAATTCAGGAAATTGAGGCTCTCATTTCCCCCAGGGCACGTGCTAGCGAGCGAATTGCCATACGGCGTGTGCGATTAAACGTCCCCTCCGAGATATACAGCTTGAGCATGATTTCCCGGTTGGAAGGTTCATTTCAGATGTCTGCAAGATCAGGAAAGGGTACCATTCACGTGGGGGTGGGCCGGAACGCATCTCAGTGGAAGGGTGGAGCTTCTCAAGCCCATCGAGCAAGACAGCATGCACTTTTTTCCCACGCTCCAAATGGGTGACTTCCGCTTGTGAAAGACGCGATTGCAAACGGCTCCATTTCTGCCAAGGGGCTATCCGCCAGATAGGTGTAATCGTACAGGTTTCGAAGGATCAGCTCAAGGGATTCAGTCGATACTGGAGTTGGATTCCTAAACAGGGGCATTTCGAGCCTGGGCGAGTTCCAGCAATCTGAGCCATGTATTGGGAATTTCGATGAGAAGCCTGAATTGTCTCACCCAGCTCGTCAGTGAATTCGAGAATCTGCTCCATATCTTCAGGAGCATAGTGAAGCCCATTCTCCGGTCGACCGAGCACAAGCGCGCCCCACCTGATCAGCCTCACCATAAAGGGGTACCAGCAGGAAGCTTCATCCAGTGGTGTTGAAATTGGCTGGGATGCAAACTAATCGCATCATCAGCCTTTAGACTGTGGAGGTCGAATTCAGGGATTTCTGCACTCAAATGACTGGCAGTCACTTTGCGGGAGGTATCCTTTTCAAAAACCAGGATCAAACCGTAGGAAGCATCAACAGAATTACATAGAGTCTCAAGAGAAGGCCCAAGCAGCGTTTCAAGCGTTCCTTCTACGCCCACTGTACGCCAAAGCTGCCTCAACTGGAGTTGTAATTGGCGGGTTTCCTGTTGATAAAAGAAACGGTCCATCAACCAGTAAACAGCAGCAATGGAAGAATGTGTGACCACCGCCAGGGTAGGGAAAACAGCTAATACTACCATGGGTAAGTGATATACATCGATAATAATCCAACTGATCGGAATATAAATTAAAAGCACAAGCCCGAGCAGGAAGAGGTTATAGAGGAAATCCTTCTGTATGGTACGCCCCTCCATTAAAGCGCTATAGCGTGCCACGCTGTAGCCAATTAAAAATACGGGTATAGCTTCCAGCAGAGATATCACCAGGATAGGGATGGGCACCATAAAGTAGGAAGTCTGGCGATAGATACGAGCCGCCAATCCAGCCATTAGTGAAGCCCAGGCTAATACCTGGAGCTGTTTTCGAGCAATGCCGTCGTAGCGTTCCGGCTTGCGACAACAAGGTTAACCACACAGGTCCAGGTCAATGCCACGAGAGCCACAGCAAATATTGGGTACCAGGGCTCTGGGTGCAGACTATTCAGGAAAAGGGGATTGTCACTTTCTCCGGTAGATATGGGGGAATTTGTCTGAACGATCACTCCGATGACTGCCACCAGATATCCCAATATTATCCGCAGTGACCGCCATGGGCTGATTTTACCCGGTAATAAAAGTATGGTAACATGGTGCCAGACAGCGAGGGCCTGGCGCTACCGACCATCCTTGCAGCCAGTTGTTGCTGTCACCAGCCAGAGTTTCCATCGGCCAGTAGGGAAAAACAAGCGCACCCAGGTAAATTTGAGCGTAACGACAGGGGGTGGGTTGATCGCCAGCAATACACCCAGGAACATAGCCGCCATGAACCATAGCGTCAGGGCGGTCAGCCAGGCGACCAGGTATTTAGGGCTGCGCGAGACCAGGGAACAATCCAAGCCAGATTGCCAGCACCAGCGCCAGCAAGTTGACTGCGATCGTTGTCCATACAGAAATGACAAGTGCACCCCTTCCACGATCTGTATCGTTCTAATCCCTTAATCCAGGTCAGGTATTCCAATTAAATTTACCCCTCTTTGAAAACATGCAGGATGGGATAGAGGATGATCTGCAATCGTCTATACAATCGGAACTTTACGAGTAATTATACTTCAAATTAAAATATCGGATTACTCCCAAAATTGAAAGGAAACTCCCATTGACATAGCCTTCAACGGGAGTAGATTTTTTTATAAATATTGTTGATTTTATCAAGGAACAAAATGCTTAGTTATATTATGTCCCTTCAGCAGCGGGTTCTTTCACTGTTTCGCAGTGCAGGACCACTTCGTCCTCCACGTAGTCAACCATGATGACATCGCCATCCGAGAAGGTGCCGGAGAGTAATGCATCGGAGAGGACATCCTCAACCTTCTGCTGTATCACGCGTTTTAAAGGCCTGGCACCCATCTCTGCGGCCATAGCCCAACTCTGCCAGTTTACCCAGCGCTTCGGGAGTGGCAACCAGTGAGATGTCATGGTCTTTCAGCCGGTCGGCTACTTTATCCAGCTCGAGCCTGACAATCTCCTTGATATCTTCCTTGCTGAGTGCCCGGAACACGATGACCGAATCGAGGCGGTTGATGAACTCGGGTCGGAACAACACGTTTGAGCGAGTCCATCAGTTTCTTTCGCATTTCATCGTATGCCAATTCTTTCCTCGGTTATCCTCGTCCTGCTTTAGAGAGAAACCGAGTGAAGTTTGCCGCTTGATCATCTCAGCGCCGATATTGGAGGTCATCACCACAATGGCATTGCGGAAGTCCACTTTGCGACCACGGGCATCCGATAGATGACCCTCTTCCATGATCTGCAGCAGCATATTATGAGCTTCAGGGTGAGCTTTCTCCACTTCATCAAAGACCACGATCGAATAGGGACGCCTGCGTAAAGCCTCGGTTAGCTGCCCAGCTTCATCGTATCCGACGTACCCAGGAGGCGCACCCACCAAGCGGCTGACGGTATGGCGTTCCATGAACTCCGACATATCCAGTTGGATCAGGGCGTCCTCACTACCGAACATAAACTTTGCCAAGGCTTTGGTGAGCTCTGTCTTGCCCACCCCGGTTGGTCCGAGGAACATGAACGAGCCAATCGGGCGGCGCGGATCTTTCAAACCTGCACGGGCGCGACGAACGGCTTTCGATATCGCCTGGATGGCTTCTTCCTGCCCGATAATATGCTTTTGAAGGTCACTTTCCATCTGCAGCAGGCGTTCTGATTCTGCCTGGGCGATCTGCATCACGGGCACGCCAGTCCACATTGCCACCACCTCAGCAATGTCTTCTGAAGTAACTGTCGGGCTGCTTGCCCGATCCCAGCCTGTACGCAGGTAGTCCATCTGGCGTTCCAGCTCATCCATGCGTTCCTGAACATCCTGGGCATCATCTACACGACCATCTTCGAGAGCAAGCGCATGATCCTGGCGCAGACCTTTCAGCTGGATCATCAAATCTTTGGCTGTCTTGGCAGCTTCGCTTTATACATGCGGACGCGTGAGGAGGATTCATCGATCAAATCGATAGCTTTATCAGGCAGGAATCGCTCGGTGACGTAACGACGGAGAAGGTGAGCGGCTGGCGTTTAATGCCTCGTCGGAGATGGTGAGGCGGTGATGCTCTTCATAAGCGGTGCGGACACCGCGTAGAATATCGATCGTTTCATCCACGGAGGGTTCATCCACCATGATGGGCTGAAAACGCCGTTCCAGGGCAGCATCGCTCTCAATATACTTACGGTATTCATCCATCGTGGTGGCACCGATCACCTGAAGTTCACCGCGCGACAGCGCAGGCTTGAGGATATTAGCGGCATCGACAGAAGGATCCTGCTGCACCTGCCCCGACAAGCATATGCACCTCGTCGATAAAAAGGATGGCACCCGAAGACTTCAGTTCATCGATGACGCGTTTCAATCGCTCTTCGAACTGTCCACGGTACATCGTGCCTGCCACGAGTGAGCCGACATCCAGCTGCATGACGCGCTTGTTCATCAATGGAGCTGGAACATCATTCTCAACAATACGTTGAGCCAGACCTTCAACAATGGCAGTCTTACCCACACCTGGTTCCCCGATCAATGCCGGGTTATTCTTGGTACGCCGGGCCAAGATCTGGATGCACGCGCTCGATCTCCATTTGCCGGCCGATAACCGGATCCAACTTGCTCTCTTCAGCCAGGCTGGTCAGGTCGGTAGCCAGCTGGTCCACCATGGGTGTTTTGCCCTTGCCTGCTTCCTTGGATGACTGTTCGCCAGAACCTACAGGGGAGCGCTTTTGGGATTGTTCAGAAGTAGACGTATGTGAACTCTCCTCCAGCACCCTGCGTGTCTGGCGCCTGATCTGTTCAGCAGATACGCCCATTTTTCGCAGCACATCCAAAGCCACCCCTTCCTCCCAGCTGCACCAGTCCCAAGAGCAGATGCTCGGTGCCAATGTAGTGATGGCCCATTTTACGGGCTTCCTCTACGGCGTTTTCCAAGGCGCGTTGAACACCGGGTGATAAATCTAGTTTAGCAGCGGTCGTTGTACCCTGATCCGGTTATGCGAATGATCACTTCCTCCATCCGCACTGCGATCCAAACCGAGCTCGCGCAACACCCTACCGGCTATCCCGCCATCTTCTTTCATCATGCCCAAGAGGAGATGCTCAGTGCCAATATAACCCTGATGCAATCGCTCAGCTTCCTGGTGTGCCAGGCTTAATACTTTTCCTGGCTCGCTGTGTAAATCGTTCCATTCCAGCCATTAAAATTTCCTCATCGTCATCTCTTTCAGGATATAATTTGTCCGATTGGGGATTCTACCAGAATTTGCTCCCCGTGAATGTATGTATTGTGTTAGAGTCCTTTAAGTATCAAATAAATAAGAGCGGGGCATTCTCAGCTCCGCTCTTTATGTTAATCAACAGCCCTGAATTTTCCAAATCTGTTTGAAGAAATCCAGGATACTATGACGTTTCGTCATCCTTTGGTTCACTAGTGGGCTCTGGTTCATCGACATGCACGGATTCTTCTACAGCCGGTTCCTCTCTGCGGGGTTCTTCTATTACTGGTTCCTCAGCAGGCATTTCAGTCACTTCAGAGGATTGGTCGTCAAGCTCCATTGAAGCAGGCTGACCGGAAAGCATCATTTCATAATCCATATTGGCATATGCCATTGAATCTACTTTCCGCAAGGATAATCCGATGCGTCGTCTTTCTGCATCCACTTTAATCACCCGTAAGGTGACAACATCGCCTTCTTTAACCACTTCCTTGGGATGATTGATGCGCTGGTCACTCGGCTCAGAGATATGGATCAGACCTTCCAAATCTTCATCCAGCTTTGCAAACGCCCCAAATTTTGTCAGATGCGTGATCGTACCTTCAACAAGCTGACCTTCCTTCATGCTGGTCGCCTTTACCGACCCACGGGTCTGGCTGAAGCTGTCGAATCGACAGTCCAATGCGCTTGCGTTCCTGGTCAACTGCGATCACCTTAACTCTGACTTCCTGACCCACTTTCAAGACATCGGCTGGATGGTCGATCCGTTCCCAGCTGACTTCTGAAAGATGGACCAGTCCATCAGCGCCATCGATATTCACAAAAGCTCCAAAATCAGCCAGACTGGTCACGCGCCCGGTTTTCACGGTACCTTCGTGGAGGTCCTCGAGCAGACGGTCCTTGATCGTTTCACGCGTTTCCTGCAGAGCTGATCGCTCCGAGAGGATCAAACGATGCCGAGCGTGGTCCACTTCAATAACCACTACCTTAATCGGCTCACCCACCAGCTTGCTCCAACGAGCATCCACTGATTCATTTTCTTCCACGCGCCGCATCACGCTCACTTGAGAAGCCGGGACGAACCCGCGCAGCAAGCCAAGCGGAACGATCAGCCCGCCTTTGTTGTAACCGATCACCTTACAATCGAATGAGTCGCCTGAAGCTTTCAACTTTTCGGCATCAAGCCAGTCGCTTTCTTCGCGGGCGCGCATATAGGAGAGCACCAAATTTCCATTTGGATCCTCAGGATTAAGGACATAAACAGGTATTTCCTGACCAACCTGGAAACTATCGAATGCCTCGGCGGGGATTTGTTCCTTCTCTTTCCCCGATATCACCCCTTCTGACTTGGTTCCAACGCTTACCAGGATTTCATTTTCTCCAATGCTGGCGATGACACCGGTTCGTATCTCACCCTGCTTTGGAAAATCAAGGTTTAAACCCTCTTCTTGCAACAGTGTTTCCATCGAGCCCGCGCTAGCTGCCGGGTGTTCTTCTGGGGTTATTGCGTTTATCTGTGCTTCTGGTGCTTCCTCCTGCCCAACCTGGGCATCTGTCTGATCCATATGTTTACTCCGGTTTAATTTAAAATTCGAACCATCATTATACACTAGTTTTATCCAGGATTTCTGAGCAGGAAAAAGCAATCCGCCACCTTGACGAAACTTCATTAATAAGCAAAAATATCCAGTTATGGCTGATAATTATCTGCCCAACAATTTCTCACTGCGACCAGCAACCCAGGCGGATGCCAAAACCATCCGGAATATCATTTCCCAGGTCAGGATCAACCCCTTGGCGTTGGATTGGCATCGCTTTACCTTGGCTATTGACACCCGTGGAAACGTGATCGGCTGTGGGCAGATCAAGCCACATGCGGATGGCTCATTTGAGTTGGCATCCATCGCTGTCTTGCCTGAATGGCGCAATCAGGGGGTTGCACGCCGGCTCATCGAGTATCTGCTTGAGCAGAATCCAGGCACCCTGTATCTCACCTGCCAATCAATGCTTGGTCCGATGTACCAGAAATTCGGTTTCAATGCTCTTGAAACCGATGAAATGACCCCCTATTTCCGCCGCTTAAGCCGGATCGTCCATTGGATAGGCAAATTAACGCGCCAGCCTCCACAGCATGCTGGTAATGCGGCGAAATTAGTAATATCTCTTCTGATTCCCTGAATAATTACTTGGCAGGTATTTTGCTCATGGCGTATTCTGCCAGGGCAGTGATGGTCAAACTCGGGTTGACTCCTGGATTACCAGGCATAATTGAACCATCCACCACATATAAGCCTGGGTAATTGTGAACCTGAAAATTCACATCAACCACCCCTTCATTTTCATCACGGCCTAAAGGAACACCTCCCATCAGGTGTGCCGTGATGGGGAAATTAAACAGGCTGTCCATAATTGAAGCAGCTGGAATCCCATTCATTTTCTTGGCGAAATTTCGGGTGATGGAATTGCTTATGGCGGGTGATTTCGGTAATTGCTGACCCTGCTCAGTGCGAAACATCATTCCTTTACGGAAGAGTGAAAATATATTCCGACCGAGGCGCATGTGTAACAACTCATCCACTGGTTGCATCATTAACAGGATGGTTGTATAACGCGCCCAACGTGAAAAGAACCTGGCATAGAAAAAATCGATCGGATGGCGGATGATTTCCCACAAGGTCCTGATCATCCTGACAGGGATGTTCGAACCATCAGCCATAGGTGCAGTGATATTGCGAAGCAAAGAAGAGCCATCCGAAAATCGAACCGGTTCGATATTTGTCACCCCATCGGCACAAAAAATGGATGTGATGGCGACCCCTTTTGAATAATCAATATTCTTATCCCGACTGACCGCGCCTTGTAAATTCTCACTATTGGTACGCACCTGGTACCCTAATTGACTTGATATGCGGGGTAAAGAACGGGTCACCTCACGGCAGCGAAAAAGCAATTCCATCGTGCCGAGAGCCCCTGCAGCGACAATTACATTGCGCGCACGGACCGTCTGGCTTGGGGAAGATAACCACGCGGTAGTCTTGCGATATTCCACCTCATATCGAATCACCATCAGAGGCAGCATTCACCAATGGGCGTATATCTCTGACAGTGGCTTCAGGTAGGACCTTAACTCCCATCTTCTCCGCAAAATACAGGTAATTCTTAGGTAAGGTATTTTTAGCGTTATACCTGCAACCGACCATGCAACCACCACAGAAATTGCAACCCATTCGCGCCGGTCCTTCACCATTAAAATATGGATCGGTAACGAGTTTGTTTTCTTCTCCAAAGAATACCCCCACCTCGGTGGGACGGAAAGTATCTGCTACATTACGTTCTTTAGCAATCTCCAATAGGATTTCATCGGCTTTACCCAGGCGAGGATTGGTAGTTACACCGAACATACGCTTGGCAGTGTCGTAATGCGGGCGAAGAATAGCCTTCCAATCTGCCAGGTGATGCCAGCTGGGTGCTTCAAAGAGACTATCGTCCGTCTCTAAAAGCACATTCGCATACATTAAACTTCCCCCTCCAACGCCACTACTTCGCAGTGCAACAGCTCCATTCAGGAAAGTTAATTCCCAAATACCAAAACAGCGTAAAAATGGCAACCAAAGAGATTTGCCGATATTCCAATTTGTCTTGGGGAAATCTTCATCCTCAAATCGCCTACCCCTCTCCAAAACCAGGACGGAATATCCTTTTTCTGCCAAACGCATGGCTGAAACACTACCGCCAAAACCGGAGCCGATGATGACAAAATCGTATACAGGGGTATCCATGGTCGCCATTTTACCCTCCATTATATGGGTGCGGAGAATGACTCCGGATCTTGAATGCCTGATTGTTAGTATTGATAGAAGCCTCTACCTGATTTCCTACCCAGGTAGCCGGCGTCAACCATTTTGCGCAGCAGCGGGCAGGGTCGGTATTTATCATCACCCAGGTCACGCTGTAAAACCTCCATCACGAACAAAACCACATCCAATCCGATCAGGTCTGCCAGGGTCAACGGACCCATGGGATGATTCATCCCCAGCTTCATGACGGTGTCAATCGCTTCAGGTGTACCGATGCCTTCCTGCAAGGCGAAGATCGCTTCGTTTATCATCGGGCACAAGATGCGGTTGGAGATGAAACCCGGTGAATCATTCGCTTCGACGGGCTCTTTGCCCATTTTTCGACAGACTTCCACCGTACTGGCGGTCGTTTCTGCTGAGGTGGCCAGGCCTCGGATCACCTCCACCAGCTTCATCAATGGAACCGGGTTCATGAAATGCATCCCGATCACATTTTCCGGATGCCGGGTAACGGCTGCAATCTTGGTAATGCTGATCGATGAAGTATTGGTCGCCAGGATCGCCCCGGGTTTAGCAAGCTGATCCAGCTCGCGGAATAATTTAAACTTTAATTCAGGATTCTCCGTCGCGGCTTCGACCACCAGGTCAGAATCCGCAACAGTTTCAAGGGTCATGGTGGTCTTTATATTCAATGCAGCTTGCTGCTGCTGTGGGGTGATAGCTTCCTTGCTCAGCAATTTCTCAACTGATTTGGCAATGGCTGCCTGGGCACGTTCCACCTGCCCTG
This sequence comes from uncultured Chloroflexia bacterium, assembly GCA_963736805.1. Lineage (GTDB taxonomy): Bacteria > Chloroflexota > Anaerolineae > Anaerolineales > UBA4823 > FEB-25. The sequence goes on along the minus strand of CAVTQM010000063.1, from coordinate 115,019 downwards.
GGACCACATCCATCAAGGTTACCTGGTAGCCCGAGGTTGCCGCCACCTGGGCAATCCCATTTCCCATCGTGCCTGCCCCCACTACGAAAATCGAGCGAATGTCCATTTATTTCTCCTAAAAATTTTCTCAATGCCACCTGGTAGTAAATAAGCAGATCAACCTGATGAATTTATTGGAGATTGCTTCGGCAAAGATCGCCTCGCAATGACCTCATAATTTATTCTTACTCCACCTCAATTGCCATTGCGACTGCCTCAGACCCACCCAGGCAGAGGGAAGCAATACCCTTCTTTAACCCGCAGTCTTTAAGCGCATAAATGAGGGTAGCCAATAAACGGGCTCCACTGGCACCAATCGGGTGACCTAATGCGATTGCCCCACCATTGACATTGACCTTATCCCAGTCCCAGCCCTGGTCGGCTAATTCATAACCATTCGCCAATGCCTGGGCAGCGAATGCCTCGTTTAATTCGATTAAGTCCACATCTTCCAGTTTCCATCCGACCTGTTTAAGCACCATTGGGATTGCTTTAGCAGGCGCAGCAAACAGGTATTTGGGTGCCAGAGCAACATTTCCGTAGCCCAGGATGCGTGCCAGCGGTTTTACACCGATCTGTTCAGCCTTAGCCCGGCTGGCAACCACAACAGCTGCCGCCCCGTCGTTCAAACCTGGAGCGTTTCCAGCAGTCACTTTACCTTCCTTCTGAAATGCCGGTTTAAGGCTTGATAATCCCTCCAGCGTGCAATCGCGGCGGGGTGTCTCGTCCGTATCCACCACCGTCACCTGACCTTTGCGCCCCTTCACTTCCACTGGCGCAATTTCGTGCTTGAATTTTCCGTTGTCCATGGCAGCGATGGCTTTTACCTGGCTGTTATAAGCGAACTTGTCCATGGCATCACGGGAGACGTTATACTCATTGGCAATGAACTCAGCCGCATCTCCCATACCCCAATTTTCCAGGGAGCACCATAGTCCATCTTTCAACAATGCATCCGTCAGCTGAGCATGTCCAAAGCGCAGGCTGCCGGTGCGTCCATCCACCAGGAACGGAGCGCGGCTCATGCTCTCCATGCCACCGGCTACAAACAGTTCCCCATCACCTGCCCGGATTGATTGTGCAGCCAACATGACGGCTTTCAAAGCTGACCCGCATACCTTGTTGATCGTGAAAGCACCCACAGAATTGGGCAGACCAGCATGAATGACTGCCTGGCGAGCCGGATTTTGGCCTAAACCTGCTGAGACCACATTCCCCATGATGACTTCATCAATATCAGCTGGGTCAGGAATACCAGCCCGTTCTACGGCTGCTTTGACCACCCATGCCCCCAGGTCTACAGCGGTCAAGCTATTGAAACCACCCTGAAAACTCCCCGAAGGCGTGCGCACAGCGCTTAAAATAACCGCCTCTTTATTCTTATCGCTCATTGTCTTTTCTCCTGGAAATTTTGTCGTTGGATGATCAGATTTGATTCTTTGCTCTACCCTACCTCGCTTTTTTCGGATGGTATTATTGTTTGATGTGGCTTACCACGCTTCTCTTACCCTGCGATAGGTTTCCTCCAATAATTCCGGTAAAACACGCGTCTGGGATATGGATGACATGAAATTGGTATCACCAACCCAGCGGGGTACAACATGTAAATGCACATGATCTAAAATCCCCGCCCCCGCTGCTCCACCGATGTTCATTCCTAAATTAAAACCCTGGGGTTTATAGAGCGCTTCAAGCACCTGCAACGCCCTGGCAGACAGGTCCATGATATCTGTGCGAGAACCAGTTTCCAGTAAATCCAGGGATGCCTGGTGCTCGTAAGGAACGACCATCAGGTGCCCACTGGTGTAAGGGTAGCGGTTCAGCATTACAAAAGCTTTGGGTCCCCGAAAGATGATCAGGTTATCTGTGCCATCAGGTTGTTTCAGCCCATTGCAAAAAATACAGCCATCGTCAGTTTTGGGTGTGAGAATGTATTCCATGCGCCACGGAGACCAGAGATAATCCATAGGACTTACTTATTGTAGCAAAGAATCGGTCTTTGCGGAATAGTTGACAGTTAAAAATAAAGCGTGTATCCTCATACGGATGCCCCAACTTCCACTATATATGCCACAAATACCCGCCTCATTAACGGTTTCTGACCTGAACCGCTACTTACGCGAGCTGCTTGAATCAGATGAACTGCTCCAGGATGTTTGGGTGCGGGGAGAAGTATCCAATTTTATACGGGCATCTTCAGGACACTTGTATTTCACTTTGAAAGATAGTTCGGCTTCACTACGTTGTGTCATGTGGCGAAATACAGCCATAAGGCAGAGCTTTATTCCACGCGATGGTGAGGCGATCGAAGTTCATGGCTCAATCAGCGTATACGAGGCGAGTGGGCAGTATCAGCTTTATGCAGATATGCTTCGTCCAGTGGGTGAAGGTGCTCTGTACCAGGAATTCTTACGGTTGAAAGCGCTCCTGGAAGCGGAAGGATTATTTGATCCGGAACGCAAACGACCCATCCCACCCCGACCACAGCGGATCGGCGTCGTCACCTCCCCAACTGGGGCTGCCCTGCAGGACATCCTCAATACTCTCAAACGCCGCTACCCACTGGTTGAAGTCGTGCTTGCTCCCACGCCTGTCCAGGGGGAGGAAGCACCACAAGGGATCATCAAAGCCCTGCAGGATGTGGTGCGGATTGCAAACCCTGAGGTGATCATCCTGGCAAGAGGTGGTGGTTCCATCGAAGACCTGTGGGCATTCAATAATGAGCAGGTAGCGCGGACAATTGCATCTTCGCCTGTGCCCATCATTACCGGGGTAGGTCACGAAACGGACTTCACCATTGCCGATTTTGTTTCTGATCTGCGCGCACCCACACCAACAGCAGCCGCCGAGCTTGCCTCACCGAACCAGGTTGATTTGCGTCTCGATCTTTCTACGCTGGATGATCAGCTTGTTCAACTGCTACAAGCTTTCCAAAGAGAGTTGAGATGGACGCTTTTGGATCTCCAAAACCGGCTGGACAGAAATTCTCCCCTTAGCCGGGTACAATCTGATATCCAGCGGGTTGATGAGCTGGAACATCGCTTGAGCGCGTCTGTCCGATATAACCTGTTGCTAACCCGGACTCACCTGACAAGCCTGATCCAGCAGGTAGCCTCACTCAGCCCTGCTGCGGTGCTGGAAAGAGGCTACGCAATTGTTACCAACCGGGCAGGTCAAACTATCTCCGCTGTGGGGCAGGTGAGTGGTGGCGAGTCACTGAAAGTAGAGGTCAGCGATGGGGTTTTTGGTGTCCACGTGGATCACCAATGACCTTTGCCTGATATCTATATTGATCTTTTTGGATGATCGCCAGGATAAATTAGATTTATTTGATATGCCAGGATATGAGCTAGTCCTATGACCGACATCATAATAAATAAAGAATGCGGCAACTCTCCGAAGAATCTTTTGCTCCAAAAAATGACGATTGCATTTGCTGAAGCCAATGCCGATTTCGTCCTTGGTATTGCTGCAGAAGATATATACTGGCATATCATCGGTGAAAAAATTGTTCTCGGTAAAGCAAGCCTTACCGAGGCATTGGTCGAATTGAAAACTGGTGAAGTTGAGGAGCTGACCATCCTGCACGCCATCTCACATGGAAAAGTTGGGGCTGTGCATGGAAGGAAAAAAATGAGTGATGGTAGAGTAATTCGCTTTTTGTGATGTGTACGAATTCACAGGAGCCAGCTTTACCAGTGTGAAAGAAATCAGCTCCTTCCTGGTGGAATTAAAATAATACTGATTGGGATTTCCTACCAGAATTTAGTAAGCAATATCTAAAAACTGGAATGACTAAGCAGCAAAAAGGAGTAAGGTATGTCTCCCGTAAAACCGAAAAACACCGCCAAACAAGCGGATATCAAAGATCTCTCTTATGAACAGGCGTTGGTAGAATTGGAAACCATTGTAGCTTCGCTTGAAGGAAATAAGCTATCGCTAGAGGAAACCATGGCTCTATTTGAACGCGGCAAAGAATTAACCCAGCACTGTGTTGACCTATTGGATAAGGCTGAGCTGCGTGTAAAAAAGTTGTCGGGTGATACCCTGGTGGATGTTGTTGTTGAAGAATAAGGAAATTGTATGTCTATCTTTCAAAATCAAGTCTTGATTGCTGGATTGATCGCCTGGGGGATAGCCCAGACGATTAAATTACCTTTGGAATACCTTCAAACCCATCGTTGGAATTGGGCATTGCTGGTCCAGGCAGGAGGTATGCCCAGCTCGCATACCGCCCTATTGGTGGGTGTGACCCATGGGATTGGATTGTATGTCGGTTTTAGTTCTGCAGTATATGCCCTGGCATTCGCAATGTGTATGATCGTTATTTATGACGCCACCGGTATCCGCCGCCAGGCAGGCAAGCACGCCGAGATGATCAACGCCATGGTGAATGATATGGCTGCCGGTAATCCTTTAAAGCAGGAACAGTTGCGCGAAGTTTTGGGTCACACACCCCTGGAAGTCCTGGGTGGCATCCTTCTAGGACTTATCGTCGCCCAACTCACCTGGATGCTCTGGGCAAAGTAGGCTCTTTACTTTGTTTAAATACCGACTTGCGCTCGAAATCGACGACTCGTTTTAATGTTTCATCGAGGGTGAAAGTAGGCTCATAGCCGATCAACTGGTGGACTCTCGATAAATCAGGCACACGGCGTCGCATATCCTCAAACCCCGGCGCATATGCTTCTTCGTAAGGCACATAGATTATTTTGGATTGGCTGCCGGTGGCTGCAATGACACGTTCAGCCAATTCCCGGATGTTTACTTCTTCTGTCGCTCCAATGTTGAAAACCTGCCCCACTGCATCCGGGTGGGAGGAAAGTTTATAGATCGCGCCGACGATGTCCGCTACATCTGCGAAACAGCGCGATTGCTCGCCATCGCCGTATATCGTGATAGGCTCATTCAATAATGCCTGGTGGACGAAACGTGGGATAACCATCCCATACCGCCCTGTCTGGCGTGGTCCGACGGTATTGAAGAAACGCATCACCACCACCGGTAAACCGAACTGGCGGTAGTATGCCAGCCCGAGGAACTCATCGATAGCTTTTGAAGTGGCATACGCCCAACGGCTGTGGCTGGTGGGTCCCATCACACAATCATCCTCTTCATTGAATGGCACTTTGGAACCCTTGCCATACACCTCAGAAGTGGATGCCAGCATCACCTTGCAACCATAGCGGTTGGCAATCGTCAGCACAGACTCTGTCCCCATGATGTTGGTGGCAATGGTGTTTACAGGGTCTTCGACGATCAGCTTCACACCCACCACTGCCGCCAGGTGAATAATGATGTCGGCTTCGCTGGTCAGGCGGTCCAACACCAGGCTGTTGGTGATCGTCTCGCGCACAAATTGAAAACCTGGCATGGGCATCAGGTGAGCGATGTTTTCCAACCTTCCTGTCGAAAGGTTGTCAATCGCAACCACAGAATGACCGTTGTGGACCAACAACTCACACAAGTGACTGCCAATAAATCCTGCTCCGCCAGTAATCAAAATCTTCTCTTTCATTTTTTCCATCCTTCCCATCCCAATTATTTGAGGCACAATTCTTTGATAAAAATCTCACTGCATCGTGATGCGGGTAAATGTCTGGCTGGTGTTACCATCCAAATCTGAGACCATGAATCCCACCAGGTAATCTCCAACTGGCGCATACACGGCAGTCCAGGTAAAGGCATTATTGCTGCTGAAGGTGAACGTGTCCCCGGCTCTTCAACCACCTGGGTAACATTTCCACTCGCATCCAGATCCATCCATTTTTGCAGGATGGTGAACGTGTCACCATCCGAGGGGGTGATCTCCGCTGGAGCACCTGCATCATCCGTTCCCTGGTAGCCATACACCTGGGTCAGCCTGCCATCCATGAAGAGCAACTGGGCGAATCTTTGTTCGCCTGAGTCTGCAAAGGTGTAGGTTCCATTTATGGTATAGACAGCTTCATCTGCAGATGCCCCATATACTGTTGGGGTGAACATTGCCAACACTGAAGTCGTCCCGTCTGAAACCGAAAATAGGGAGCCATCCCAATTGAAATTGATTTTAAAGGACTCACTATCTGGCCAGACCGGATAATATATGCCATTTAATTCGCGTGTATCCGAGCTTTCCAGGTAATCCGTATCAGCAACAAAGATTGAATTGGAGTTTGCATCATACAACCCTATGAACAGGTATACATAACCGATGTTCTGCCCGGTGATGCTGGTGCTCAACCGTACTGATTCTCCAAGAGCCAGTGAATCACTCGAGGTCGTGATCTCAGATAGAGAAATTATCCCTGCTCCAGGTGCGCGGGAGTTAATCCCTGTAGTTGGAGCAACCGCCTCAACAGCATCGGCGCGGAAGGATCGATCATTATAATGATACGCCAGGAAATCATCCCACAACGAAGATTTAACAAAACGCTCAGCAAGGATATTGTAGGATTGCGGACCGGTATAAGCCGAATTGTACATGGTGGAGTTTGGGAAATAGATGGCAATCCCGGTGGAACCAGGCTTGCCAGTCCCATGTTTTTCCGCCACAATGGTATTGTTGATGGCAGTAAGGACAGAATTGGCTGCCTGGGTAATTTCATTGCTGTTTGCCTCTCTGGAGACAAGCTGCACAAAGTGACCCATATCGATGTAAGAAGGTCCGGATTTCTTACCAAACACACTGGTGTAGGATTGGGAATAGTTCCGTGCGGTGGCAACGATCGATTGGTCCTCATTCTGTAATATATAGGAGAAATTGTTGAATTGTGCCATCAGGTCCGGCAGTGCATCCAGGTCCACTGCGGTAAGGGTTACACTGCGCCCGATCTGCGCTGCGAGCTGGTTGGCACTTACACTGCCTGCACCAAAAAAACTTCCCAAAGGTGAGCCCTGGCGTAGGAACTCCCGTCTTGCCTGGTCATCCACAATGCGCAGGTCCTGGTTCACATAAGAATCCACAACTTCTATTGCCAGCTGTTGACTGCTCATATCCGGATTATCCACCAATGGCTGCAGGAAAGCCGCATACGCCCAACCCAGGGAAGGCTCTACCTCTTCCGAAGCCAGGGCAATGTGAGCATATGGCTGCAGCATCGCGTATGCTTCCAGCTGGCTCATCAAACAGGCATCCATGCCGATAATATCAAGCTTATCGATGCCAGTCTGGTCCCGGATATCGGATAATGCCCGGTCAATCTCGGATAGGAAAGAGGAAATCCCCATTTAAAGCGGAAGCCAACGGGGCTTGGCTGGTATCTTTGCCTCCCGGTGCCGGGTCGCTCCAACCGCCTGGCCAACCCATGCCATGATCGGACAGCAATAATGCATAACGATCTGCAGGGTAAGTTCCCATCGCCCAGGTGACGAAATCCACCAGGCTGTCACCATCCGCCATATTCACCTCTCCGAGGTCATCCACCAATTGTGAGCTGATTCGATTGAGATCGTCATCCTGCGTGATCAGGTAGCGCCGTACAGCTGTCCAGTCACCATCCCCCTGGAAGGCACCCCGGTAGCGGTCGAGCTGCGCGACAATGGTCACCCGGTCTGTTGAGCCAACCTGTTCGGCTTCGTTAAGGTCGAAAAAGATATCCTGCTCCAATACCTGGTCATCTGCATCCTGGTAAAGCATGACCAGCCATTTCTGTCCTGCCTGGCCTGTGACGGGTTCCCGGGTTGGACGCGGCGTGTTGGTGGGTAAATTTTCAACCAGCTGATTGCTTTGAGTTGGTTGTTCATAGAGTGGGGCAGACGTTTCCTGGTCACTCCCTCCGCCTCCACCCAGCAGGATGTATAGAATAATGACGATGATGACGATCACCCCGCCACATCCACCCATTTTGCCTTTGGTGGGGATATTAAATCCACCACCCAGGCTGGGTCTGCTCGGTCCTCCCCCTGTTCCCCCTGTTCCACCTGTCTGGTGTCTGACTGGGGCTTCAGCTCGCTCGGTGGGTTTATCCGCCTTGCGTCGCCGTTGGACGTCAATTTCAGGCTGGTTACTCATCACCATCTCCTTTCGGACTTACTTGGTGATGACTAGGATTGTAATACAAAATGTAAGTCCGTTGGGTGGATATCCATCTACTAATATAAATTGTTTTTATTGGAATAAACTAATGAGTAGGCATCCGTGGGACTACGCTTACATATTCAGCAGTGTTGGCTTAGATTGGATATTGTATTTGTGAAATTCGGCGCGATAATATGCTGTGTAGCCGTACATCCCACTCTTGTCACTGGGGAGGCTGTCTTAAGCTGGGCGAAACCAGCCATCGTGGAATCAATTGTATATCAGGTATCCTGGAAAGGAGGACTTTAATGATGCAAAGAAGGAAACGATGGAATTTGAGCTCCATAATCATGGTTTTCTGACCCCTGAACTGTAAATTTTGGTGAATACCGATCATGGCATGTGTTGGTCAGATCAATTCAATAAAGGTGCGGTATGGTTATTATGGGGAGGTGATGATGCATATTCAATTCTTTACTAACATTTGGAGCCTACAGGCATGCAAGTTCTAGAACTGCAGTGAAGTCATCGTGCGGGATATTAAGGCTATATTTATCGCGGGTGGCTCGATAATACCATAACAAAGAGACCGTCGAAAGGAAACGGAAATGCAAACCCGAAAACTACTTAGACTATTCATCGCTATTATAGCTGGACTACTTCTAACGACAGGCTTCATTACTGTAGTGGCGAATCCCATTTCAGCAGATGCAACCATTCTTTATGCTAAACCAGGTGGTGCAGTCACTGGCTCATGCGAAAACTGGGCTGATGCCTGCGAATTGCAGTATGCTCTCACCTCAGCCATCTCCGGCACTGAAATCTGGGTGGCGCAAGGGGTGTACACACCTGGCGTGGATGTAGCCTCAACCTTTCAACTGAAAAGCGGTGTGGCCTTGTATGGCGGCTTTGCCATGACCGAGACGTTGCGCGACCAGCGTAACTGGCAGGTCAACCTGACCGTGTTGAGCGGCGACATTGATGGCAACGATACCACCGACCCCAACGGCGTGGTGACGGATACCAATAATATCCATGGCAACAACGCCTATCATGTTCTGAATGGCAGCGGGACCAACGCCACTGCCATCCTGGACGGGTTTATCGCCACAGCCGGAAATGCAATCGGAACTATCGGCTATTACGACTCCCTAGGCGGTGGGATGATTATCACACCATCCGGTAGTCCTACCGTTCAGAATATCAGCTTCATTGGCAACCACGTCAATGGTTATGGCGGAGGATTTTATAATGAAGGCAACCCGGCGCTCTCTCATGTTGTTTTTAAAAATAACATTAGCAATAATGCTGGGGGGGGCGTTATTAACTTACGGGAGTCCTGTCCTTACCGATGTGGATTTCATCGGCAATCAGGCAGTTAACGGCGGAGGACTTAACATCCAGGGAAGCTACAACACCGTGACCATCAACCAGGCCAGGTTTATCGGGAATCGCGCAACTAGCACTGTGTATTACACCACCGGTGGTGGGATGTATGTAAATCAGGGAGAAGGCAGCAGCCTGAATCTGACAAATGCAATATTTCGTGGAAATACATCGACCTGGTATGGCGGTGGAATGATTATCTCTGTTGGTGATATCCATATAACCAATGTTCTCTTCTCTGGCAATTGGGCTGGTTACTCCGGTGGCGGGATGGATATCCGACAGGTGGCTCCCGTCCTGACGAATGTTACCTTTAGCGGCAACTGGTCATATTACGGTGGGGGGATATATCTTGCCTCCAGCGGGATCGACTTGGTGAACAGCATCTTGTGGGGGAATTCTGCGCCATATGGCAATCAAATCTGTATCGACCACGGACCGGTGAACGCGACCTACTCCGACATCCAGGGGGGCTATGCGGGCGAAGGCAATATTGATGCCGACCCAATGTTCACTTTCCCCATTACCGCCACCGTCGCACCCACCACCACCGGTGATTATCACCTGCAAATCACCTCTCCCGCCATCGATGCCGGTGACAACCGAGCCATCACCGTCACCACCGACCTGGACGGCAACCCGCGCAAAGTAGATATAGCCAGTGTGCCCGATACCGGCTATGGCACACCACCCATTGTGGATATGGGTCCTTACGAAATTGCCTGGCCGATCGCCGATGCGGGCAGTGACCAAACGGTTAAAAGCGGGGTGCTGGTCACCCTGGATGGCTCTGCTTCATCCGACCCCGGTGGTCATTTGCCTTTAGTCTACGGTTGGGCACAGACCGGTGGTACACCAGTGGATTTGAGTAGCAATGTCATCAGCCAGCCCACCTTCACTGCGCCGGATGTTGCAGAGCAAACCATACTCACCTTCACACTCGTAGTCACTAATTCGATCGGGCAAGTCAGTCCTCCAGATGAGGTAACGGTCACGGTGAACCCCATTCTGGCTGACTTGGGTCTCAGCTTAACCGATTACAAGAACTACGCTATTTCCGGCGAGTTAATCACTTATACCCTGCAAGTCTTCAACAGCGGGCCAGACATAGCTAATGGAGCGCTCATCACCAACACCTTGCCTGGAATTGTCACCGGGATAACCTGGACCTGCGTCTCCTCCCCCAACTCATTCTGCCCCGCTTCCGGTAGTGGGCTGATCCACACTAATGTGGATCTCGCTTTGGAAGGAGAAGTTACCTTCACGATCACCGGTCAGGTTGCACCATTCCTGCTAGGGAATCTCGTCCATACCGCCAGGGTTATCTTCCCAGGCGATCCAAATCTGACTAATAACTTCGCCAACGACAGTGATATATTAGCTATCAAGTTCTTCTTACCCATTATTACAAAAGAATGAGATTGGAAAGATCGAGGGTGTAAGAATATAATTCGTATCACAGGTTTTACTTTGACATAGAGGTCATAAAAAAGGATCTCGCAGGGAAATCACCTACGGGATCCTTTTTTTGGATAAACTCTTCTAAAATAGCCGCTGGTGACCTAGCAAAATCGATCGGTGAGTAATTGCCCATACACATTAGAACATTTGTGCTATAATAATGTGGTAATTACCAGCTTCAGCTTTTTCAGAAAACCATCCGATGCCTGCTCTGCAAGGGATTTTCATCCCCACCTACTTAATTTATCACCCCCACGTACCCCCTGCCATCCTCGTCACATGGGTTCGATTACACTGCATGGTGCGGAATGGAAGTGCCACACGGCCACTCAGCATCCACCAGCTTACCCGGGTAATGGGAAAGAGCCAGGCAACCTTTATCAGGCACATATCGCAACTCAAATCCAAATCTGCCCTGGATTGGCGCTTCACAGGGGACGGGAGGATCATCATCTCATTCCCTGATGATTTATATTTCAAGCCAGAACAACAAGCAGGATCGCTATTTTTTAATGATTCCACAAATTTAAATACTGAAAATTCAGAATTGCCTGGTTTTTCCTCATACTTTCCTCCCAGAATATTGGGGTATCTTAGCTATCAAGAGGATCCTGATTGATTATCGACAATTAAAGGCAGCCATGCCTGAGCCTGGTTGTCAATTGAAGAATCCTATGACGATATACCAATCCTGCCTAACCGGCCGCCTGGCTCCTCGTTTCCAGCATTCGGATCATTTCCACCAAAATCCTTGCATCCACCTGAGTGGTTTGCCTGCTGGTTGCGGGTTGGATAGCTTCAAGTGTGCTCTGAGGGGTTATTCCATTGCCGATTTCACTCATTAAGCTGTCACCACCTGCTGGCATGCCACCGGGTCCTCCCATAGGGCTAGTCGGGCTTTGCGCTGATTCATCGGGTGCGATAGCCGGGGTATCCTCTCCGGAATCTGTTCCTATTGTTTGCAGCACTTCATCCAAGGATTGAAGCGTAAGATCCATTGCCTCGATTGCCTTGATCTGTTTTGAGGTCATCACAGCTTGGATTTGCTTCACCAGTGCATCCAGCTCTACCTGTGAGGTTGTGTCACTGATGGTCAGGGATTGGTACGCCTGCCATAAAGTCAACAATTCGATGGCTTGCGATGCAACCACCGCCTGATCAGTGCCTTCTAGTTTGATGGTGCCCAAAACGAGCTGGGTTGCAATGGGTAAGTTGTTGATTGAAGAGCCGGCTGAGGAAACTTCACCACTGCATCCTGTAAGCAGGATGACTATAACGGTGACTAATGTACAAAGCATATTTCTTTTTGTCTTCATTTTCTAAAGCTTTCGTCCTTTCTTATGCGCATTCTCCAAAATCACAACGATTGTTATTATTATTATCCGTATAGCGCCTGCAATGGCCTGGATATGAGCACCTCTTTCCGCACTGGATACTGCAGCTGCCACTGGTTTGGAAATCCAACGCTGAGGATCGAGGATCGCTTTGTGGATTGAAAAACCAGTCATCATTACCGCTCGACGTGGATTGGGAGGCATCGCTGCTCGAGTCATCTTGTAAAGAAGCCAGGCTTTTTGTAGCACTCATCAATGCGAGCAGCGACCCACCAGCAACCACACCCATCACCTTGAGAAAATCTCTCCGCTCCACAGAAGCTCTTTCAACCAGGACAGGCTGCAACTTGACTGGTTGGGGTAATGGAGTAGCCGGCTGCGAAAAAGTAACCCGTGCGGTCCTGGATATCCATCGCCAGTGCATGACCAGCTTTAAAATAAGAACAAGCAATGTCGTGATGGAGGCCAGGATATGTACGCCTAGCCATCCTCTATAATTACTCAAAGAGAGATTTAGCCAGCTTGAAATAACCAGACCGGTACCAAGGATCATCACAAAACCAGCCAGCATCAGGCCATCCACAAAAAATCTAAACTGAAGCGTTTCGGATACACTTCCAAACACCTTTTTACTTACTCCTTTGACCCAATCCCAATGGACCAGCAAATGATATATTGCCAGTAGCCCACCCAATATGCCAACCCATTGGTGCAGCTCAATTCCGGTCAGACTTAGGAAAAAAGCCACCAGGAAACCAAGGAATAGCACTATGTCAATCCACCAATACATCTTTTGTTTTGTCTTCATCATGCCTCGCTATATTCATTGTCTACCAATATAAAGATGGAGTTGCTTTACGGACTGATACTCAAACACAGCTCCATTTGTGAAAATATTATCAATAACTTATTATGGGAATATTCAAATGTTATTTAGAAAGTATAAAGATGCCCAAAAACGCTTCTTTTTAGCAATATTGCTGAGTAAAATTGGGCTGGGGATCGTGGTTTCATACCCTAAAAGCTCGATCCTGTCTTTCCAATAACCCTGATTAAGATGATTTCAAGGTAAAATCAAAAAAGTGTGCTCTGAGGTAAGTTTACGGATTTATGTATTAATCTCCATTTTGAGCCATTATGAATTTTGGGTATCCTTATTGCAACAAGAATATATTGGTTTACACGCAGAATTGATAACAAGGAGTTACACCCATGACGCAAAAAGAGCTTGGCTATGTAGAACTGGAATGGACCTGTAAGCGTTGCGGCACAATCAACGCAGGGATGAATAAGGTCTGCACCAATTGCGGTGCTCCAATCGGCCAGGACGATAAGTTTGAACTGCCCGACCAGCAGGAGCTGATCACCGATCAGGAAAAGTTGGAGGAAGCTAAAAAAGGTCCGGCCATTCAATGCCCCTACTGCAATGTGCTCAATCCAGCAGGAACAGCAACCTGCATTCAATGTGGCGGTGATATCCAGGCAGGTCTGGCCAGACAGGCTGGGGAGGTGCTTGGAGCGTATCAAGCACAGGCAGTGCCCGATAAACCCTGCCCAAACTGCGGCCAACCGGTGAAAGCCAATGCCCAACGCTGCCCCAACTGTGGCGGCAGCCTGGTGGAAGCGGATAAATCCGTTGCACCGCCTGCCAAATCCAAAAAAACACCCATGTGGCTGGTTGTCGGCTTGATTGCCCTGGGTATCTTATGTATTGCAGGCGTAATCGGTTTTATCATCATGAGCAACCGGACCAACGATATCACAGCCATTGTCTCCATGATCCGTTGGCAGCACGCCATAGAGATCCTCGAACAGCAGCCGGTCCAAAAAAGCGACTGGAGCGAGGATGTGCCATCGGAGGGGCAGAATGTTTCCTGCCGAGACAAATATAAAGAAACCAGCTCCAACCCTGCCCCAAATGCCACCGAAGTCTGTGGAACCCCTTACACGATTGACACAGGCAGCGGTGCTGGCAAGGTGGTCCAGGATTGCGAATATCAAATTTATGCCAGCTACTGTGATTTCACGGTCCTGGAATGGGTCGTGGTAAATACCGCCACGGCGCAAGGGAACGATAAAAATCCACAATGGCCCGTGGTTAACCTGGTTTCCGGTCAGCAGGAAGGCAAGCGCAGCGAGGAATATCAGGTCACCTTCAATGCAGATGGAGAAACCTACACATATACGCCGGGTGATTTTTCCGAGTACAGCCAATTTGATGTTGGATCAGAATGGGTATTAAGTATCAATACCTTTGGAGCAATCAAAGAATTAAACAGCAAATAGCCATTCGGAAACTTTCCAGCGGCTCAATTTTTGATTTACCCAAAGGGAATCATCATTCCTAATGGTATTTACAAGTGGATATTCTTATTTATGCATCGGGATGAGTAAAAAAGAGCTGCTCCAATGAGCAGCTTTGAGAGGCGTCGACGGGATTTGAACCCGTGATCAGGGTTTTGCAGACCCTTGCCTTGCCACTTGGCCACGACGCCGTGGAAATAAATAGAGCGGGCGGTGGGATTCGAACCCATGACCTTCTCCTTGGCAAGGAGACGTTCTACCGCTGAACTACGCCCGCAGGTCTGACCAGGATAAGTCAGGAGTGCCGAGAGTCAGGATCGAACTGACGACACCGCAATTTTCAGTCGCGTGCTCTACCAACTGAGCTATCTCGGCTTAGTTTTAAGGTGCTCAATAATGCGGGCTAATTTTACCAGATGCATGCTGAATGTCAAGCACCGCCCTTTATCAGGGTACTATCTCATCCAACGTTAACTTGCCTTTTGAATAAAACTATGCCATAATCAGTTTGCGAACATCTGGGTGCCCCCCTCACCCAGGTGTTCGCACTTTATTAATTATCCAATGCGAATTTAAACAATTCCGACAAATCTTCTCCAAATTCACGACTAATTTGCTTGACTTAATCACTCAACCATCTATAATTAACCTGCAACGCTCCGAAAAGGCTCGCTAAGCGAAAGCAAAGTGCGCAGAGTCATGGATCTAAATCCATTTCCCCTGGTGGACACGATTCCAGACCGCCGATAATAGCAAACTAAGCGAAAGCTTGGGACGCAAAGCCATGGGTCTACAGTCAGTTTACTGACCAAGATCGCCAGGCCACCGAACAGGCAAAGCCAGTGAAAATTGGCGACGCAAAGTCATGGGTCTAAAACCAGCTTGCTGGTCATGATTGCCAGATTCCCGAAGAGCGTCGCAACTTTAAAACAAAATGAGCGGGATGTAATATCCGCTCATTTTTTCTTGTGTGCCCCCAGCCAGATTCGAACTGGCGTTTTAGCCTTGAAAGGGCTGCGTCCTGGTCCCCTAGACGATGGGGGCGGGTTCCAAGCGACGGGATTTTACCACCCCTCCAGATTAAGGTCAAGGAAAACTGGACAAATTCGCGTCTCTCAAGTAAAATAGCCTGCCGTAATCAAGAAGAAGTTTTTGGAGGACTAAGTTGGCTAATACCAAATCTGCAATCAAACGCATCAAACAGAACCACAAGCGACGCTTACGCAACCGCTTATTCACCGGGCGCGCCCGAACATTTGTCAAGAATGCCCGTTCAACCGTTGAGCAAGGCACACCAGCCGATGCACGCACTGCTACACTAGCTGCCATCAGCGCTTTGGACAAGGCTGCCGAAAAAGGGATCATCCATAAGAATAACGCCGCCCGTCGTAAGAGCCGCCTGATGCGTCATCTGGCTCAAATGGAAAAACCAAACGCCTGATATGTGTTTGGCTGGTCTTGCCTGAGATTACCCAAGACCGACCCAAGTTCTATCTCAACCTAAATTGGATAGCGGGAGATTCAGGCGCTCCCGCTTTTTTGCTAGAATTAAGCATATGTTCAAAGCTCAACAGCAGGTCATCACGGATCAAATCCGTTCATTTTGCTCCGAGCAACACCTTCCCACCCCTGGTGAGATCACCTGGAAACCGATCCCATTCTCCGGTGAATGGGGCATTTCCACATCCTTTTTCCAGCTGGCTGCCCAGGAAGCGCGTTCAATCAAGGAAGCCTCTGGAAAATCCATCCAATGTGGCAGAGCGTGCGCAAGAGCTAGCATCCGCCATCGCAGAATACCTGGGAAACCAGGCAGGTTTCGCGCGGGTGGAAGCCACCAAGGGCTATCTCAACCTGTATTTTTCATCCGCCGAATATTCGAAGAACCTGGTGGACACCGTACTTGAGCTAGGGGATGATTTCGGTCGAGGTCAACCCAAAGGCGAACGGGTGATGATCGAATACGCTCAGCCCAATACGCATCATTCCTTCCATATCGGTCATTTCCGCAACGCCATCCTGGGGGAGGCACTGGCCAGAATCGTGGAGTTTGCTGGTTTTGATACCATCCGCGCCACCTACCCAGGGGATATTGGCCTGGGGGTGATCACGGTCCTGTGGATCTATCAGAAGTTCTATCAAGGTCAGGAACCGGAAGGAATTCACGAACGTGGACAATGGCTGCTCAAGCTTTACGTTGAGGCAACCGCTCTATTCCAGCCTAAAGATGATGAAACACCTGAGGAGAAAACCCAACGGGAAGGGTATGAAGCTGAACGGCGGGAGCTATACCGTAAATGGGATATCTACGACCCTGAAGTTCGCGAGCTGTGGTTAAAAACCCGCCAATGGAGCCTGGATGAATTAATTGCCATCTTCGACACGCTTGGCATCAAGATGGATGCCTGGTTCTTCGAAAGTGAAGTGGATGAGCCAGCCAAGGCCATCGTAGAAGAGCTGGTTGCCAAGGGGATTGCCGATGATGAGCGCCCGCAGGGTGGTGCGGTAGTTGTCCATATCGATGAAAAATTAGGACTTAAAAAAGAAAAGTACCGCAGCAACATCCTCCTGCGCAGCGATGGCACCACCCTTTACCTGACCAAAGACCTGGCACTGGCGAAGATCAAATTTGAAACCTACCACGTAGATCGATCGATCTACGTGGTTGATGCACGCCAAAGCCTGCACCTGCAGCAAGCCTTTAAAATCCTGGAGATGTGGGGCTTCCCACAGGCTGCAAAATGCTATCATTTGGAGTATGGTTTTGTGAACCTGCCCGAAGGTGGCATGTCTGCCCGCAGGGGGCGGCTAGTACTTTTCAAAGATGTCGCCGATGAGGCCATCCGGCGGGTGATGGCAGAAATTGAGCAGAAGAATCCTGACCTACCCCAGGAAGAGCGCCTGACGGTTGCAGAGCAGGTTGGGTTGGGAGCCATGACCTATGCCATGCTGTCCGTCGACAACAACAAGGATATGGTCTATGACATGCAAGCGGCATTAAATTTTGACGGTCACACCGGACCCTACATCCAGAATGCCCACGTACGCGCCAATAGCATCCTAAAAAAGGGTGACGGTATCCCAGCCCAAGCAAGTTTTGACTACCCCCTGACCAGTCACGAAGTGCAGCTGATCGACCTGATCTCGCGCTTTCCGGATACGGTCGAATTGGCTGCACTGGAATACCGCCCACTGATCATGGCAAACTATGCCTATGAACTGGCCGCCACATTCCACAGCTTTTACCATGTTGTCCCATGTCATCCAGACGGAAGACCCCAATGTGCGGGATGCCCGTTTACGCCTGGTGGCAGCCGCCCGGCAGACGATTGCCAATGCTTTACGTCTGCTGGATATCGAATCACCACAAGTGATGTAGCCGGGAGAGTAGCCAGGGCGACCTGACCTTTCCCGTGAAATCTTTAATAAAGGAGAAAATTCATCCAATGTCAGCCATCCGTACACTCATCATGGGCGCCGCCGGGCGCGATTTCCATAACTTCAATGTATTCTTCCGTGACAATCCCGATTATGAAGTCGTTGCCTTCACGGCCACCCAAATCCCGGATATCGAGGGACGCACCTATCCAGCTGAGCTGGCAGGCAAGTTGTACCCGAAGGGGATCCCCATTTTCGCTGAAACTGATCTGCTCAAGCTGATCGGGGAGAAGAAAGTGGACCAGGTGGTATTTGCCTACAGTGATGTGCCCCATGAAGTGGTGATGCACAAAGCTTCAGCAGTGCTGGCAGCAGGTGCTGATTTCCGGCTGATGGGGATGAAAACAACCCAGCTTAAATCCAGCAAGCCCGTGGTCTCCGTGTGTGCGGTGCGGACAGGTTCCGGTAAAAGCCAGACCACCCGGCGTGTATCGCTGATCCTGCGCAGCATGGGATATAAAGTGGCTGCCATCCGCCACCCGATGCCCTACGGTGACCTGGTGAAGCAGGCCGTGCAGCGCTATGCAGATTATTCAGACCTGGACAAGCACGAATGCACCATCGAGGAACGTGAAGAGTATGAACCGCATCTCGATAATGGTGTCATCGTTTATGCCGGCGTGGATTATGAAAAAATCCTGCGCCAGGCTGAGCAGGAAGTGGATATCATCCTGTGGGACGGTGGAAATAACGATTTTTCCTTCTACGTGCCCGATCTAAGCATTGTCGTGGCTGATCCACACCGACCCGGCCATGAGCTGAGCTACCATCCCGGTGAGACGAACGTGATTGCGGCGGATGTATTCGTGATCAATAAAGTGGACACGGCGGACGCTGAGAACGTGATCAAGGTCCGTCAAAACCTGCGCCTGCTTAACCCGAATGCGATCGTTGTTGAAGCTGCCTCACCATTATTCGTGGATGACCCCGATGGGATCCGTGGAAAGCGGGTGTTGGTCATCGAGGATGGCCCGACCCTTACCCACGGCGAAATGGCATATGGAGCCGGTTACGTGGCTGCCCGGCGATTTGGGGCGGCCGAGATCGTCGACCCAAGGCCTTTCGCGGTGAGATCCATCAAAGCCACCTACGAAAAATACCCCAAGACAGGACCCATTCTGCCTGCCATGGGATACGGTGAGGCACAAACCAGGGACCTGGAAGCCACGATCAACAGATCAGACGTGGATTTGGTCATCATTGGCACACCGATTGACTTGAAGCGCGTGATCAAGATCAATAAACCTGCTCAACGTGTGCGCTATGAGCTGCAGGAAATCGGTCAGCCAACCCTGGAAGATATCTTAAAATCAAAATTCGGTAAGTAACGAGCCATTCAGTTCTTTATCCTTTATCCATATGCCCTCGCTGACCTGGGCTACAAAATCATTGCCAACCTTACCAGAAGCTGCCCTGGAGATGGATTCAATCGTCTATCCCCAGGGCAGTGGGTATCCTGGGGCATCCCCAGAAAACCGGCTTGTCGTGGGTGACAATCTGCAGGTAATGACAGCCCTGCTGCCCCAATTCGAGGGCAAGATCAACCTGATCTACGCCGACCCACCTTTCTTCACCAATCGAAGGTACCCGATGCGTATTGGGAGAGGCGAAGATTCCCGCAACCCCGGGGTATGGCAGCTGGCTGAAGGCTACCCCGACCATTGGAAAGACCTGGATGCCTACCTGGATATGCTTTACCCACGGCTCAGCCTGATGCACCGTTTGCTCGCTCCGACGGGCACACTCTACTTGCATCTCGATTGGCACGCCAGTGCATATGCCCGTTTAATACTGGATGAGATTTTTGGATCAGATCGTCTTCTGAATGAGATTGTGTGGGTCTACCACGGTCCTTCCCCCATTCGCACAGCCTTCAACCGCAAGCATGATACCATCCTGGTTTATACCAAAAGTGAAAAATACACTTTCAATGTTGATGATATTCGCCAACCGTATAATCCAGTCACGGTCAAAACTTTCCAATCTTCGCCCAAGGCTGGATTCGGGAAAGTGCCTGATCTAAAACGCGGAAAAGTCCCGGAAGATTGGTGGTACTTCCCGGTGGTAGCCCGTTTGCACCTGGAACGCAGCGGATACCCCACCCAGAAACCGGAAGCCTTATTGGAACGGATCATCCGGGCATCCTCGAATCCGGGCGATTGGGTGGCCGATTTTTTCTGTGGATCAGGGACCACTGCAGTGGTATCTGCCAAACTTGGGCGGCGAACCATTGGCACTGACCTGAGTTTTCGGGCGGTTCACACCTCCCGCACCAGGCTGATTCAAGCAGGATCGCCACCTTTTTCTGTACAATATTTAAAAGGCTCTAGGTATGTCATAGACAACAGGGATTTGTCCGCTTCTGTTAGACTTGACCGGGTTGGGCAGATGGTCAGGTTGGTGGTGCAAGATCCTGAAGATATCGATTACTGGGAGATTGATCCTGACTGGGATGGGCAGGTTTTTCGCAGTGCTGTCCAGGCGATCAGGCCGCGGAAAAAGGGAGTGATCTCTGACCATTTAGTAATCCAAACCTTAGCAAGCAATTCACCCATATGCGCCCGTGTAGTGGATATTCACGGGATGTGCGGATGGATAAAAAGCTGACCGTAAACCTGCCGTGGTACAGACAGGGTCATTAAACAAAAAACCCGTCTGCATTACAAAACGGGCTGCAAATCTCACACTTGTTGGGTTGAAGGTTATGTATCCAGCCGGTAGCCCACCCCACGGATGGTCTTTAGAAATTGCGGTTTTCTGGGATTCTCTTCCAGGGCTTCGCGCAACCAGCTAATATGGACATCCAGGGTGCGCGTGTCTCCGGTATATTGGGTTTCCCAGACTTCAGAAAATAACTTTTCACGTTCTACAGCTTCGCCCGTGTGAAGAAGCAGCACCTGTAATAATCGGGTTAGCCTGGGGGTCAAACGTGCCTCACGCCCAAGGCAGCGAACCTGGTTGCGCTCCAGGTCCAGGCGGATCAAACCAACATGTAAAAGGTTCTTGCCATCTCCCGGCAATAAGGGTGAAATCCGATTAAGCAGCTTGCGTGAGGTGAATGGAAGCTCGAGGACGGTGTTGGCGGAAGTGGTACCAGAGATGGAATGTTCCGGTGAAACGATCAGCATAATTGGAAGCTTAGCCGATTTTTCACGGATCTCATTGCATATTCTTTTTCCACTGCTGCGGAATGAGGCCGCGTTAACCACAACCAGATCAGGATCGACTTCCACCAAACATGCCAGAGCCGCACTGCCGGTCGGTACAACTTCCACCCAGTATTCCTTTTTTTGTAGGGTGGAGACAAAAGACGGGTTATCCGCCCGTTTTCCTTCCACCCATAATATCCTTGCCTTCATTAATCATTATTCCAATTTTCAATATTTCCCTGCAACGATACCCCCAACCTTAAAATAGAGTGCGCGTATTATACCGTAATCTTAAAAACAGGCAAGATGTTAAAGGGCTCTTTTAACATAAAGAACTGATTAACCTTTTTATACTACCTGATATTTAATCCGGACAGCAACTCACTTATTCCATGTTAGAATCACCCCAATGAGGAAAATTGATACGGAGGCCTCTAATGTCAGACATGATTGAAGTGGTTATCGATAGTATCCGTGTCAGCCTGATTTCCCAACAAAGGATCGTCATTCTGCGGGAGATCAATGCTGATCGCTACCTGCCGATCTGGATTGGAATCTACGAAGCAGAAGCGATTGCGTTGGCACTGCAAGAGGTTGAAGTTGCGCGCCCTCTTACCTGGGATTTACTAAAAAATGTATTCACAATGATGGAGGCACGTGTTCTACGCGTAGAAGTCACATCACTACATGATGATACTTATTATGGCAATATTGTTGTAGAAGTTGATGGGCGTACGCTTGATATTGACTCCCGTCCATCCGACGCGATCGCCCTGGCAGTCCGTGCTCACGTGCCCATCTGGGTATCTCGTCCAATCCTCGAATCGGTGGGTGTGACCCCAGAAGAAGATTTGCAAGAATCAACCAGTGGAGAAGCCCAATCCATTTCCCCGCCTCCGACTGAGGCGAATGAGGAGAATTTATCGGTTTTCGAAGACTTTTTCGATAATCTTCACCTGGATGATGAAGATACAGGGAATCAAGAAGAAAACCCGGGCTAGAATCCCGAATATATTTGCCTAATAGGGTGCCACGGATTTAACAGGTATTTTGGAATGGTATCCCAGGAATCACATTCATAAAAGTGGAAAATGAGCGATTTCCAATCCTTTGATGAAGCTCCAACCCCAGTCTCGCAAGTCGTACCGCATAGCCGGGAAGCTGAAGAGGCAGTCTTGGGCGCGGTCCTGATCAACCCTGAAACTTACTTCGAGGTCTCTCAATTTTTAAGAGCTGAAGATTTTTATATCCTGCGCCACCGTTGGTTATGGGAATCGTTCATGCGCTTGCATGAGCGTCGTGCACCGATTGATTTTCTGACTGTTGTTGAAGAACTAGATCAGATCGGACAATTGAATGAGGTTGGCGGACCTGCTTATATATCCACATTAATCAATAATGTGCCCTCTTCGCTGCATGCTGAAGCCTATGGGCGGATTGTTGAGCAAACTGCCATTCGGCGCCGGATGTTGGAAGCTGCCAACCAAATTGCAAAATTAGCCTACCAGGAGGAAGACCGCCTGGAAACCGTGATGGATGAAGCTGAAAAAGCAATATTCAGCGTCAGCGAACGGCGGATGACGCGTGACCTTCAATCCATCAAGAGCGTGCTGAGCGATTATTACAACCGGATCGATCAGCTATCACAGCGGGCTGAAGAAACCTTCGGCGTCCCAACCGGGTTTATCGATTTGGATCGCCTCCTGGGAGGTTTACAGTCTTCGGATTTTCTAATTATTGCCGGCCGTCCTGGCACTGGAAAAACCTCCTTTATGCTCTCAGTGGCAAAGAATGCTGCCCTGATCCATAAGAAGCATATTGCCATATTTTCCATGGAAATGTCCAACGATCAATTGGCACAGCGCTTGATCGCACAGGAAACGGGTATTGATGCGCATCACCTGCGCACAGGCAGGCTGACGGATGATGAGTGGGCTCTATTTGCCCAGGCAATCGAAGTGTTGAATGACACCCATATTTTCCTGGATGATACTCCGGGTCTGACGCCTATCCAATTACGTACCAAGTGCCGCCGCCTGCACATGGAATACAACCTGGACCTGATTCTGGTCGATTACCTGCAATTAATGAGCGGTGGGGTACGGTCCGAAAACCGGGTTCAAGAGGTTTCTTATATCTCGCGTAATATGAAAATCCTGGCGCGTGAGCTCAATGTGCCAGTTCTGGCAGCGGCTCAGCTGTCACGTGCCATTGAACACCGTACTGATAAGGAGCCTCAGCTATCCGACCTGCGCGAGTCGGGAAGCCTCGAACAGGACTCGGACGTGGTGATGTTCATTCACCGCCCTGAGCTCTATGAAAAAGATACGCTCAAACGCCATCTCGTCCAAATAAAAATCGCCAAACACCGCAATGGTCCGGTCGGTAATATAGAGCTGGTATTTCGTGAGAACTTAACGAAATTTGAAAATGCAGCCACCCAGATCATCGACCTGCGGAAGATCTAAACATGACCTTCAAGGGTTTCTCCGAAGATAATTTAACCCAAATCCGCATCCCTGAGCAATTCTTCCGCCAGGTATTGTTTGAAATTGACGATTTAAACGAACTTAAGCTGACTTTGTATATCTTCTGGCGGCTCGAACGCATGGAAAGCCCCATTCACTATCTTCTTTTTTCCGATGTGAAGGGAGATACCCGATTGGTCCAAAATTTAGATAGTGAGTCCAACACTTCACTCAATAATCTTGAAGAGAGTTTACATCAGGCAGTCCTGCGCGGCACTCTGCTCCAGGCTGACCTTATCCAAACAGATGGCGAGGATAAAATCATCTGCTTGAACACTCCGAAAGGACGGGCAGTTATCGAGGCTGTAAAGCGTGGGGAGTGGAAATCGGTTGATGGTGCAGTTCCGCCTGTCGATATTTATTCCGACCATCCCAATATTTTCAAACTATATGAATCCAACATTGGGCCTCTCACCCCGATGATTGCAGATGCCCTGCGCGATGCTGAAAGTACTTATCAGGCGGATTGGATCGAGGATGCCTTCCAAATCGCAGTTGAACGCAATAAACGGAATTGGCATTATATTGAAACAATCCTACACCGCTGGCAGGAAGGAGGACGTGATGACAGGAAAGACAAGCAAAATCGACGCGACACTGAAGAAGCTCGCCGAAGATACGGGGAGTGGGAAAAGTGAGCAGTCCGAAACTGCAGGGGAAGTAGAATACTCTAATATTTCGGGGTTGGCAGGGGATATCAACTGCCCATTATGCCATGGACTGGGGTACCTGCGGCGCGATCTGCCGATTGGTCATCCGGAATTTGGCATGCTGCAAATATGCTCCTGCCGGCATGAGCAGGTTGCTCAGCAAATCCACGAGCATCTGTTTTCCATCAGCAACCTGGATAATCTTACAACATCTCACCTTCGAGAATTTTCAAGCTCGCGGTCGCATTGGATTGGGTCCATGGCAGGCTGACTCGCTCGAGCGGGCATATAACCAGGCGCAGCAGTTCTCCCAAAAAGCAGATGGTTGGCTGCTCCTGCAGGGAGGTTATGGCTGCGGTAAGACTCACCTGGCAGCTGCCATCGCGAATTTTACAGTCGAAATTGGTGTTCCGACCCTGTTCATCACGGTCCCAGATTTACTGGATGCCCTACGCTTTGCCTATAATAACCCGGAAAGTACGTTCGAGCAGCGCTTTGATGAGATACGCACCGCACCTTTGCTAATCATGGACGACTTTGGAACACAGAATGCCACGGCCTGGGCACAGGAAAAGCTCTTTCAAATCTTGAACTACCGCTATATCAACCACCTGCCCCTGGTGGTGACCACCAACCTGCTGCTGGATCAGATCGAAGGGCGGATCCGCTCCCGCCTGGAAGACCCTGAGCTTGTCACGCGGGTCTTTATCCAGGCCCCTGATTATCGTCGACCAGCTGACGATTCTACCCACCCTGATCTATCTTCCCTGGGCATCGCATCATGAACAGACCTTCAGCAATTGGGACGACCGTCAGGCTGAAAATATGACCGTCTGATGAACGAAAAAGCCTGGAGAAAGCACTTAAAACACGCCACCGATTACTCTCGCTCTCCACAAGGCTGGTTGTTGTTTACCGGAACCTATGCCTGCGGGAAAACCCACCTGGCAGCAGCGATTGCCAACTCGCGGGCGGACCTTGGGCAGCCTCCCATGCTGATCAGTGTCTCTGACCTGCTGGATCATCTCCGGGCAACATTTAGCTCAAACAGTCAAGTGAGCCTGGATCGCCGTTTTGAAGAGATACGCAGCACACCTTTGCTCATCCTGGATGCGTTAGGGGAGCAATCCCCTACCCCATGGGCAAACGAAAAACTATTTCAAATCATCGATTATCGACACCTGAATAAATTACCCACCGTGATGACCACCGCTAAATTAACTGCAGGAACTCGATCCACGCATCCTCAGCCGTATCCTGGATGCTCGTATCTGCACCATCTGCGCCATCACTGCCCCTGGTTATCGTGGCGGAACCGGTAAGGCAAGTGTCAGACATAAGCGAACAAAATAGATAAAGTATTGGGATATAGTATATATTTATTCGCTATGGCGCTATTCTTGGGAAAAACAAGGAATCTAAAGGTGGGTTAGCTCACTCTTCTCGGGTAAGCCACCTTTCCATACCATCCGGATATTGATAGCCAGCTAATTTCATCAGCAGGTCATCCGCCTGTTCGGCACTCACAAATAAAGATTGGTGCTCGGCATACATGAAACCCTCTTCCTGGGCATGAGCTATGGCTGACAGAAGCTGGTCAAAATAATGATTGACATTCAATATTCCCACCGGCTTGTGATGTAAACCAATCTGAGCCCAGGTGAGAACCTCGAATAATTCCTCAAAGGTTCCATAACCACCTGGCAAGGCAATGAAAGCATCCGAGATATCCACGAGGCGCTGCTTGCGGGTATGCATGTTTTCTACAATTTCAAGGCGCGTGAGACGATTGTGCATCAAGGTCGGTGTATTGAACAGCCTGGGTATCACCCCAATCACCTCTCCCCCTGCTTCCAGGGCACCATCTGCCACAGCGCCCATCATCCCCGTGCAACCAGCCCCATAAGCCAATACGTAACTATGCCGGGCAATTGCACCGCCCATCCTGTGCGCTGCCTGTAGATATTCATCGCTCATCTTATCCGAAGAACCACAATAGACACAAATGGTTTTCATGCTATTTTCTCATGAGTATCCTGGATCGAATTGCGCAATTATAGCATTTTTAATATACCCCGTATGAGGCTGTCCATACTATAATGATACATACCGATAATGTTTCGGATAGTAAAAACCTCATGGAATCTAAGCCTGCTTAATCTGGTATGCTTTAGAATTTTGTATGAAGAACCTCAAGTTCTATCCCTCAATGGAGGATGAATTCTTCTATGCCAACTGTTGAAATCTCACACATTAGCAAGTCCTTTGGTTCGCTGAAAGCTGTCGACGATGTCTCTTTTGAAGTTGAAAAAGGAGAAATTTTCGGTTTGCTTGGTCCAAATGGTGCCGGAAAAACGACCGCCATTCGAGTTTTATTAGATATATTTAAACCTGACGCAGGTAAAGTAAGCATCCTGGGTGGAGCCATGACGGAAGCTAAGAAGGACCTGATCGGCTATATGCCTGAGGAACGCGGTATGTACCAGGATATCCTGCTAGAAGACTGCCTGGTTTATTTAGGCTCGCTTAAAGGCATTGCCACCGACGAAGCCAACCGCAGGATCACCTACTACCTTGACCGTTTCGACCTGGCATCTTCACGTCGCAAGAAAGTCAAAGAACTCAGCAAGGGTATGCAGCAAAAAGCACAGCTCATCACAACCTTGATCCATGAGCCCGAACTGCTCATCATCGATGAACCGTTCAGCGGATTAGATCCGGTCAACACCCAAATGGTGAAGGAACTGCTGCGTGAGCAGCGCGATCGAGGTGTGACCATCCTCATGTCCACGCACCAGATGCATCAAGTGGAAGAACTGTGCGACCGAATCGTGCTGATTGATCATGGTCGAACAGTCTTGTATGGACGTCTGGATGAAATCCGAGGCCAATTCTCAGGGCATGCGGTGATTGTACGCACACCGGATGAGCTGACAAACTTGCCCGGAGTGGAGCGGATCGAGCAATATAACTCGTCCGCATACCGGCTAAATCTTGCCCCATCAACCAACACGCAAGATGTTCTGCGTTCACTGGTAGAACGTGGCATCCGGATTGACCAGTTCGAGATCGCCTCGCCAACCCTGGATGAGATATTCATCCGGGTTGTCCAACCAGGTGACCAGGAGCAAGGAGAAAGTTGATGAACAAGTTCTGGCGTGTGGCCTGGCACGAATACTCCAGGAACGTATTCCGCAAGCGTTTCCTGTTTGCATTGTTCAGCGTACCACTGATGATCGTGTTGATGGTTGTATTGGTGATTGGCATAATCATGATGGAGACAAGTTCAAAACCAGTCGGTTATGTTGACTACTCAGGATTATTATCTGACCCAGTCGCCCAGCCAAAGGTCAAATGGCCTGAGCATTTTGTTCCGATGGTTCCTTATCCTGACGAAATCAGTGCAAACAATGACCTGCAAGTAAAAAAGATCCAGGCTTATTACATCATCGCTGCCGATTACCTGCAGTCAGGTCAGGCCACGGTTATCTACAACGATAAACTAAAAGGTTCCGATGAACAGCAATTCGCAGCCTTCATGAAAGCAAATCTATTGGTTGATCAACCCCCGGAGGTCGCCAAGCGCATCCTAGATGGGAACGATGTCATCATCCGATCCACAGATAATAGCCGGGAGGCATCCCAGGAACAATTTGTTAATATCATCCTGCCATTCCTGGCAGGAATCCTGTTCATTGTTGCGATTAGCACCACTTCCGGCTACCTGATGCAGGCAGTGGTGGAGGAAAAGGAGAACCGCACCATGGAGATCATGGTAACTTCGGTCTCACCAAACCAGCTGATGAGCGGCAAGGTAATTGCTGATATTGCGATCGGGGTCACACAGCTGGTGGTGTGGGCAGTCTTCATCATCCTGGCATTGGTGATCGGGAAAAACTATGTATCCTGGCTGGGTGGCCTGAGCTTCTCAGGGGAAATGACCTGGGTCATCCTGGCGGTGATGGTACCGGCTTTCATCATGATCAGTGGGCTGATGGCAGCCGTGGGTGCCACTGTCACTGAAGCCAGTGAAGGTCAACAGGTCATGGGTCTCTTTACCATACCGATCTGGCTGCCATACTTACTGATCGCGGTATTCATTCAAAATCCAAACAGCCCCCTGGCCATCGCGATGAGCCTCTTCCCTCTCACGGCACCGATGACGATTACCATTCGCCTCAGTTTCACGACAGTCCCGACCTGGCAGATTATCGCCAGCGTGGTCATCCTGATATTTTCTGCGATTGGTGCAGTATGGGTGGCAGGCAGGGCATTTCGCCTGGGTATGCTGCGCTATGGGCAACGGTTGCATTGGAAAGAAGTATTCAGCCATCAAAGGGTGTGATCTATGAATAAAACATTCCTCGTATCTGAAGCATGAGCTCAAAACTGTCCTTACCCGCCCATCGTTCCTGTTTGCCATATTTGGCATCCCCATCATTGGGGCGACTGTCTTTTTCATAGCTGGCCAGTTATCAAAAGGCAGCTCCTCCCAAAATATCCTGGCTTTGCTGATCAGCAGCCCGCCGACGGTGCAGGCTGAAGGCTATATCGACCAGGCTGGTGTTATTAAAAAAATCCCCAGCTCAGTGCAAGCCGGGTTGTTCGTAGATTATCCCAATGAAGCTGTGGCATTAAAAGCCCTGGAAAATAGCGAGATTTCAGCTTACTACATCATTCCAGCAGACTATGTCCAAACGGGGGAGATCACCTATATTCGCCCGGATTTTAATCCGATAGGTTCGTCAGATCAGTCAAATACCATGGAATGGATCTTGAAGGTCAACTTGCTGGGAGGGGATGAACAAATCGCAAGCCTGGTCAATGGTCCAAAAAACACCGAGAGAGTATCTTTATCCCCAGAACCCCAGCGAGACGCAAATAACATGCTGACTTACTTCATGCCGTATGCGGTGATGATGTTGTTTTACATCATCCTGCTCAGCTCTGCCAGTCTGCTGCTTAGCAGCGTTGCCAAGGAAAAGGAGAACCGGGTGATGGAGATCCTGATGGTTTCAGTGACCCCAAGGCAACTGCTCACCGGGAAGATCGTTGGATTGGGTATTGTGGGACTGCTCCAAGTGATTGCCTGGGTAGGCACGGGGCGAATATTACTAGCCAGGAGTGGAACAACTTTCAACCTGCCGATCGCCTTTCAGCTGCCACCTTCATTCCTGATCTGGGGGTTGGTATTCTTCCTGCTGGGTTACGCGGTTTATGCCAGCTTGATGGCAGGCTTGGGGGCATTAGTTCCCAACCTGCGTGAAGCTTCCCAGGCAACCATCCTGGTGATCTTCCCATTGATCATTCCCATGGTTCTGAACAGCATCCTGATCAACGAACCAGACAGTCTCATCTCTGTCTTCCTCAGCTTATTTCCCCTCACCTCACCGGTGGCCATGATGACCCGCCTGGCGGCTGGAAGTGTGCCAATCTGGCAAATCCTATTGGCTGCCGCCCTATTGGCTGGCACGGCAGTGTTTGTGGTGCGGGCAGTGGCCCGCATGTTCCGTGCTCAAACAATCCTGTCAGGTCAGCCATTCAGCCGGAAACTGTTCTTTACTACCCTGCTTGGAAAGGCTTGAGAACCTACCTAGAAAGCTGAGAGCAATTAGAGATGGCACTCCTGCTGTAAATACTTCGACTTGGCTCAGGCTTCCAACCAGATGGTCACCGGACCATCGTTGGCAATCTCCACCAGCATATGAGCGCCGAACTCGCCCGTTTGGGTGGGCACCCCCTGCTCGCGCAGCAGCTCAGCAAAACGCTCCACTAATGGCCTGGCGACATCGGGCAGGGCAGCATCAGTAAATGAAGGTCGCCTGCCCTTGCGTGTATCCGCATACAGGGTGAACTGTGACACAACCAATGCCTGCCCGCCTACGTCCAACAGCGAGCAATTCATCTTTCCCTGCTCATCTTCGAAGACGCGCAGGTTGGCAATTTTTTCGCTGAGGAGGCGAGCCTGCGCCTCGCCATCGCCTGGTCCGATCCCCAATAAAATCACGAAACCGGTGCCAATTTCGGCGATGGCATGCCCGGCCACCGATACCCTGCCGGATCTTACCCGCTGTAATACCAAGCGCATATGCCAGTATTTCCTCGAATGGTTATGGAAGACCCACTGCTTGGCGGACTTCCAGCATAGTTTGCTCTGCGATGACCCTGGCGCGCCGGGCTCCATCATCCAGCACATCCCGGGCGTAGTTCGGGTCTTTCGCCAGCTCTGTCCGCCGGGTACGGAAGGGTGCCAGGTTGGCATTTAAATTCTTGGCGTAGAGCAGCTTGCAGTCCACGCAACCGATGCCTGCCCGCCGACATTCGCGATTGACCATGGCAACCTCATCCGGGGACGAGAAGATCTTGTGCATGGTGAACACGTTGCAGATATCCGGGTTGCCGGGATCGGTGCGCAGCTTGCGATTCGGGTCGGTTACCATCTGCTTGACCCGCTTGATGGTCTCCTCCGGGGTAGCGGCGATCTCGATGTGGTTGTTCAAGCTCTTGCTCATTTTTCGCTCGCCATCGATGCCCAGCACCAATGGAATCTCGGTGTTTTTCATCTCGGGCTCGATCAACACGTGGGTGTTATAACGATAGTTGAACGAGCGCACTGTCTCACGCGCGAATTCCAGGTGGGGTGCCTGGTCAATCCCGACGGGCACAATATTGGATTTGTATAGCACGATATCGGCGGTCATCAAGATCGGGTAACCCACCAAACCATAGTTCACGTTTTCAGGCTGGTCACGCACCTTATCCTTGAAGGTGGGCAGGTCGGTGAGCTTACCGAGAGGCGAGACCATCGAGAGGATCAGGTGCAGCTCGGCTACCTGGGGCACGTGCGATTGGATGAAAATGATCGTCTCCTCCGGTCGGATGCCAGCTGCAAGGAAATCCAGTGCCATCTCCATGGTATTCTGGCGCAAATTGAGCGTGTCTTCCACCGTCGTCAGGGCATGCAGATCGACGATGCAGTACACACAGTCATATTCATCTTGGAGCTTCACGTAATTCTTGATCGCACCCAGGTAGTTGCCCAGGTGCTGCCGCCCGGTGGGGCGCGCTCCGGAAAATACGCGGCCTTTCTTTTGAATAGTCATAGGTACTCCTTTTATAACTTACAGGTTGGGTGGAGTGAGGAGCGGTATTTGTAACACACCTCGTAAGAATAACCTACGGCGATGGAGCGATGCACTACCGTTAGATACCCAACGATTACCCTTGCTTCAAATACTTCCTCACCAGCTCTGCCACCTCGCCCGGCTCGGCGTGGCGGTGGGTCGCCAACTTGGAATAAAGTAATTTCTCATTGACTGAAAACTCGAAGCGTCCACCATCCGATGGCACCAGGGTGATCGACTCGATATTCGGCTCAAATTCCTTGAGCAATTCGGCTGCCAGACCGACAGCACGATCGGTGTAGTTTCAGACTGCACAATAGATCAGGTTTATTTTCATCAGCATTGCGATACCTCCGAAAGAGTATTAATAAACACCCCCGCCGGTGATGCGACGGGGGTGAATAAGCCAGCTTCACACTTCAGGTACGATTGTTATCAACGATACCTTTTGCCCAGATAACGGTGGCAGCTCCGGCACAGGCTAATTCCCAAATTGGTTTCACCCTGCAGCTCCGAGGTCCATTCAGCGCAGGCGCACGGGCGGGGTTTGCATCCTCTACCGCTCTCTGAGCCGCCGCTTCCGCGCTTACTCGTCCTCTTCAAAGCCATTTAATGATATTGGCGCATAGTATATCATAATTAGCGATTAGGCAATCTGGTATTCAGTTGATTAGCTTTAAGCAAATAACCAATAATTCGTGAAGGAATTGTTTCGTAAAATTACAAATACATTCCATTAATCATTAATGAAAGGGATTGGCAAATAAGTATTACCTTGTTTTATGTGTTAATTTGTTTGACTATGAGTGACAGGATAGTGTGATCTTTTATAAATGGAAGATTGGTTTCCAAAAAAAACGACGAGAAACGAATACGATACCCATAACATGAAATTAACAAGAACGTGGAATTATAAGTTATCGCAATTATACGCAATTACTCACCCATCCCCCCTTCTCCAAAATAATAATCTGGGAAGGGGGGTCTGAGGTCAGAAAAAGGATGACACAGGAAAACCGCCTGCGTCATCCTTTTTTGGATATACTCTTCTAAAATAGCCGCAGGTGGCCTAGCAAAATCGAACGGTGAGTAATTACAATTATATTTTAGCACATTTGTTCTGTTTTTACAAGGGTTTTTACAAATGAATCAATAGTTTAAGATTTCTATATGAGCTGCACGAATGCTTATTAAAATAGATTACCAATATGTATCTTAAGTTCAGTATGATTAGAATATATATATAGCTTTATGATCGAAAAGCAATTGATATACGGGTAGAATATTGCTAATCTGAGTTAGATATTATGTGGTTAAATTAATGGGAAAGCATTGATAAACCTCTATCGCCTTTATAGTTCCTGACAATTAGAAATATATAAATCATTATGAAAGAAATTTTCTTTATTTTTCTCGATGACCTTTTTCTGCAGCTAAGTGTTTTCGGGGGTGTTTATATTTCAACATGGGGATGGATATTCAAAAGGTGGATCATATTGTTTCTGGTCATTGCCGTACCTTTACTATCAGGATGTAATAATTATGATATTCCTTCAACAAAATCATTGCCAAATATAATTAGTACCCAGAAAGTAGATATCACCCTTCAGGTCAGTGAGACTCTGTTGCCGTTTTCACCTACAATCTCAAGAACCATGATACCGTCACTCAATCCAACAAAAATACGATCTCAAAAAATAACAAGCACTTCAATCTTTATACCAATTCCGACAACAAACTCGCCGACCTTTCCTTACAATTATGATTTGCCAGTTTGGATCTCAGATCCCAATACAACGATCATTACAGCCCTGATCACAGATGATATTAAGAAGATACGCCACTTGCTTTTTGTAAATTCAACGACTGGAGAAAAATATGAGATGCAAGTTCCTCAGAAAGTTGGTGGTTTTTTCTGGTTCGATAATAGTCATTTTGGATTTATTAGTATTGATAAAAAAACCTTATATCTGATTGATACACTTAACGGTGATGTATCGACGCATAAAACCAACGAACAAGAAACACGCTTTATTAATCTAAATAGTGAATTATTCTTAGCTGGTTTACTTGTGATTCGAGAAGACAATTCAAATAATGATTTTTATTTTATGCAGGCAAAAAATTATCCTGAATCCACATATTCGAAGAATAATACATATTTTGCTATGAGGAATACAGGACAACCTGAATACCAAATTATTGTTACCGACCCTCGCAATGGGCAGGAAATCTGGAAAACAGATCCCAATAATGGAATTTGGAACATGGAGTTTGAGTGGTCTCCAACTAACAACAACCTCTTAGCGATCATCGGGGGAAGGCCTCTACCGGTAGATTTAATTGAAATATCAGATATGAGGCTAACTATTGTAGATGTAAGAGAAGGTAATGTTGTTAAATCGTATAAAGGGAATATTGGTCCAATTGAATGGTCTCACGACAGCCGGTATATCCTTTACCTGAATCCTGAGTATTTTTTTAGAAACTACGGGATAGCCTTTACGGATGCCCCGTGTATTCTGAACGTGGAATCAGGGAAAAGCAAATGCTTAACCAGTATTCCATATACACATATACCCAATCAGTTTTCATTAATGACCACGGGTATTTATCACTGGATGTTAGATGACAAGTCTATTGCCTATACCTATGTTTACTTATCTACCGATCAGGCATACAAAATATCCGGTGATTTATGCATTTATGACTTGACTAATGGATCGATAAATTGTCCGACAGATGGCATAGATGCACTCACAGGCCGAAGTATTATTAGTTATGATTTTTCACCTGGCGAAAAATATGTTCATTTTTGTTATTCTGCAAGCACTATATTAAACGATTATGCCGATGTGGCAAATGATGGCATGATCAGTATCGATGGAAGGGGATTTACCAACTGGACAGGTTATATTATGGATGGTGGACCAACAACTTGCTCTCCAGAACATGTTTGGCGGCCATTACCATAAATAATGATCTCATCCGTCTACTAGTAAATAAAAAAAGAATTCTAGTATATTATCGTTGCTATGGAAGTCACCCATCCACTCTGATAGGCTATTTTGATTTTGTAAAAACAACCATACGTAGAAATTTTAAAATAACAGCATATTTATTTGGATACCAACAAGGGGCAGAATATCTTGAACGTGTATGCATGATATTGCCATTAAAATAAAATAAATCAATCCTTACCTATACAGTAATGCGATTCGGGGGGAATGTCCCAAAAAGGGAGGCTCTACATATTTTATACCCCTTTAACCATCTGTCCAAACATTCCCATCACCCTCAGGTAAGCTTGCAGAATTAGTTATAATCAACTATTCTATGGTCTGTGCCTCCTGGTAATGTGTATATTTGCAATTAGACTGCAAATATACATGTTGTATAAACCAACTATTGGGGAATGGAAATTTAACGCCATGATGCACCCCAAATATGCTACAATCCAAACAGAATAAGGAGGTACCTATGAATACCAACCTCGATATTCGCCCATCCCCAATAGCCGGGCAGTGGTATGAGGGTGACCCTAAGCGCCTTTCCATCAACGTGGACCGCTATATCCACGATGCCATACTGCCGGAGCTGAACGGCGAAGTGGTCGCCATCATCGCACCGCACGCCGGGCATATTTACTCAGGCCCGGTGGCAGGCTACGCGTTTGCTGCTCTAATGGGATACAAACCAGATCTGGTGGCAGTCGTATCACCCATGCATTACCCCTACAACGAGCCCTTGCTGACCACGGCACATGAAGCCTATGAAACCCCTCTCGGTGTCATCCCGGTGGATACCGAGGCGGTGCAAATGCTGGATACGCTGCTTGAGAAAGAATTGGGCTACGGTTTGAGCAAGGTACGGCGTGACAGGGAACACTCGCTGGAAATCGAGCTGCCCTTCCTACAGCGTGTGATCGAAACATCCTTTAAGCTACTGCCGGTGATGGTGCGGGAGCAAAGTCGCATGGTCACGCGCATCCTGGGACAATGCCTGGCAAAAACCCTGGAAGGACGCAACGCCCTGCTCGTGGCAAGCACAGACCTGTCCCATTTCTACCCGCAGAAGGTGGCAAACCAGCTGGATGATGAGATGCTGCGCTGCATCGAGACCTTCGACCCGGAGGCTGTCATCCAGGCAGAGGAGAAAGGCAAGGGCTTCGCCTGTGGAAGAGGTGCATTAGCAGCCGTGCTTTGGGCAGCCAAGGACATGGGTGCAGATGTGGTTAAGATCCTGAAGCATGCCACGTCGGGTGATGTAACCGGTGATACCTCCCAGGTGGTGGGGTATGGCGCGGCTGTGGTACTTAGAAGCCATCCTGAGGTTCATTGAAACAATGCGTGATGTTATAAGGCGATTATCGATGCCCGGACCGCAGAAAAGGGTGGCTTGAGCATGTTCACCTGGAACTTCCTGCTCATCCTGCTGCTGGTGGGCTTGAACGCATTTTTTGTCAGTGTGGAATTTGCCTCCGTTGCATCACGCCGGGCACGCATTGAGCTGCTGGCTGAAGACGGAAATCAGGCTGCAAACATCGTTAAAGGCTGGATTGAAAACCCAAAAGCACGTGATCGGATCATTGCAGCATCCCAGCTGGGCATCACCATCGTCAGCCTGGCATTGGGAGCGGTGGGTGAAAATACATTCGAGGCTTTATTAACCCCTTTCTTCAACCAGATCTCGCTGGCACCCAGCCTGCAGAGATTGACATCCTTATTAGCAGCACTGCCTCTGGTGCTATCGCTGCTCATCATCACCAGCATCCATGTCGTCCTGGGTGAACAGGTGCCCAAGGTTGCCACGCTGCACCAGCCGGAGCGGATCGCGCTGCTCAGCGCTCAACCCATGAATGCCTTCACCACGATCTTTAAGTGGTTCATCGATGTATTGGATTGGGCAACCCGGCAAATCTTGCGGCTCTTTGGCTTGCAGCTGAAGGGTGAACACTCGCTGATCTATACCGTGGATGAGCTCAAGCAGATGATCTCTGAATCCGAGGAGGGTGGTGTGCTTGAACCGCCTGAGCGGGAGATGCTCGAATCAGTGTTTGATTTTGGCGAGCTGCTGGTGAGGCAGGTGATGGTTCCACGCACGGAGGTCATTGCCATTGAGGCAGATATGCTTGTTGGATGAGATCATCAACACAGTCACCCAGCACAGTTATACCAAGCTGCCAGTCTATGAAGATGACCTTGACCAGATCATTGGCATTTTGCATGTCAAAGACCTGCTGCGGGTGATGATTCAGCCAGATTCCAAGCAAACAACAGGCGCGGGAAATGTCTCGTGAAGCGCTCTACATCCCCGAGACTTTGCCCGTGAACGAGCTGTTGCACCAATTCCGCCATAACCGCCAGCATATCGCCATCGTGATGGATGAGTTTGGGGGGACTGCCGGCCTGGTGACTCTGGAGGACTTGCTTGAAGAAATCGTGGGTGAGGTGAGTGACCAGTTCGATGCAGGCTCCCCGGAAATCCAAAGCCTGCCAGATGGCAGCTTTTTGATCGACGGACTGACCCTGATCGAGGCGGTAAATCAACAGCTGGAGCTCAACCTGACCGACCCACACTATGACACCATAGCCGGCTACTTCCTGGGCAAGCTGGGGCATATTCCCAAGATTGGTGACGAAATCAATTCTGGGGGCGTGCAGTTTCAGGTTAAATCGATGGATGGACTGCGCATCGCCCAGCTAAAACTGCGTAACCTGGATCAATGACCATCTTTGTTGAAGTTGCCGTCAATGTGCCCCAGGTAAGCGGTTCTTTCCACTACCACCTACCTGCTGAGCTGGAGGATACTGTCAAGCCCGGTCACCTGGTGGTCGTAGAGTTTGGTCACCAGCAGGTACAGGGAGTGGTATTCCGTATTGTCGAACAACCGGATGTGCCCGAAACCAAGCCAGTCTTGTCCTTGATCGATGAAGAGGTGGTTCTCACCCCAGCGCAAATCAGACTGGCAGGGGAGCTGGCTGAAACCAGCCTATCACCATTGGCAGCCTGCATCGACTTGATGATCCCACCAGGATTGGCACAGCAGGCAGACACACTGTACCAGAAGCAAATTCCAAGTCCTCCCATCTCACATCCGCTATCCAGCCTGCAGAACCGTATCTTGAAACTGCTGACTGAGCGCGGTCCTTTGCGTAGCCGGCAGCTGGAGGCGGCGTTTCGACATGTGGATTGGCGTACATCAATCCGTTCGCTGGTCAACCAGGGATTGCTGAGCACAAAAACAGTTCTGCCCCCAACCTCTATCAGAGCAAAAACCACCCGTACTGCCCGACTAGCCTGCCCTGCCGAGCAAGCTGAAGAACAGATGCCCAACCTGGCTCGGGTAAGCAGTCCAGCCCTTCTGCGTCGGCAGGCGATGTTACAGATTTTGATGCGCGAAACAGGAGATGTGGATGTAGCCTGGTTATATGCGGAAAGTGGAGGCAACCTGGCTGACCTGCAGGCAATGGCTTTGCGTGGGCTGGTGGTATTGGGTGAAGCAGAGGTGTGGCGCGATCCTCTGGAGAGCATCGAGTTCATCCCCAATGAGCCACCATTCCTGACAGCCGACCAATCCGCTGCCTGGAAGGAAATACAGGCTGGCATTCACAGCGCGGCAAGCGGAAAATCGGTCCAACCCTATTTATTGCACGGCGTCACCGGCTCTGGCAAGACAGAAATATACTTGCAGGCGGTTCAGGAAACCCTGCAACTGGGTCGCCAGGTGATTGTGCTGGTGCCAGAGATTGCCCTGACGCCCCAAACCATCCGGCGTTTTGTGAGCCGATTTCCAGGCCAGGTGGGCAGTATGCATTCGCGACTATCAGCTGGAGAGCGCTACGATACCTGGCGCCGAGCAAGGCTGGGCCAGATCTCGGTGGTGGTAGGTCCGCGTAGTGCATTGTTCGCTCCCTTTCCACGGCTGGGGCTGATCGTGGTGGATGAGTTCCACGACGATACATACTACCAGTCTGAATCGCAGCCTCATTACCATGCACGGGATGCAGCAGTTACTTATTCACAAATTGCCGGGGCGGTGTGCGTGTTAGGCTCTGCCACACCCGATATCGTCAGCCGGTATAAGGCTGAACAAAGAAAATGGCATTACCTAAGCCTACCCCTGCGTATCCTGGCACATCGCCAGGCAGTGCAAAGCCAGGTGAAGAAGCTTGGGATCCACTCAAAGTACCGGTCTATCGGTGATGAGGCAGAGACCATCGACCTGCCTCCCGTTGAAGTGGTGGACATGCGCAAGGAATTATTAGCGGGAAATCGGTCGATATTCAGCCAGGCACTGCAAGACGCGCTCAACAAGACTTTGGAGAACGAACAACAAGCCATCCTGTTTCTAAATCGGCGTGGCAATGCAACCTATATTTTCTGCCGGGATTGTGGTTACATCCTGAAATGTCCACGCTGTGATCTGCCTTTGACTTCTCATGCTGCACGCTCCAAGGCAGGAATCGAGGGGCATACCACCAGGGATATACTCAACTGCCATTACTGCGGGTACACACGACAAATCCCGATCACCTGCCCACAATGCCATGGCGAACGCATTCGGCAATATGGCACTGGAACCGAAAAAGTAGAGGCTGAAGTACAAGCACTCTTCCCCCAGGCTCAGACCTTGAGATGGGATTTTGAGACCACACGCCAAAAAGGCGCCCATGAAGCGATCCTCAGCCATTTTGTCAACCGGCATGCCAATGTTCTGATCGGCACGCAAATGATCGCCAAGGGATTGGACCTACCGCTGGTTACCCTGGTGGGGGTGGTGCTGGCAGACGTGGGATTGAGCCTGCCCGACCTACGGTCAGCAGAAAGGACCTTCCAGGTACTCACCCAGGTTGCCGGGCGAGCAGGTCGCAGCCCATTAGGTGGGCAGGTAATCCTGCAGACCTTCCAGCCTGAACATTACGTCATCCAGGCGGCTTCCAGGCATGATTACCAGGCTTTTTATGAACAGGAGCTGGCTTACCGGCGGCAGTTACATTACCCACCCTTCTCTCAGCTCGTGCGCCTGGAATACCGGCATCAAGAGTACGAACGCGCGGAGGCATCTGCCAACAGGCTTGCCAGCCAGATCAAGACCTGGCTGACAGAAGAGGATCGACGGGAGACGGAAGTGGTCGGCCCGGTGCCATGTTTTTTCCCACGCCGGGGTGGATTGTACCGCTGGCAGATCGTGCTGCGCGGTCCTGACCCGGCATCATTGCTGAGGGGTCGATCTCTCGGTGAATGGCAGATTGAGGTAAATCCACCTTCTTTGCTATAATACCAATGGATGTTTTATGCGTGGTAAATAGCGATCCTATCCATTTCAAGACCAGTTGTCAAATTTGGAGGTCCATATGGAAAGTTTTAAGCGAGGTTGGGCTTTTCTTAAACAATCATGGCAAATGGCGATTAAAGACAAGGACCTGATCAAGCCATCCATTTACACGATAATAGCAGGCTTTATCGTTACCCTGATCCTGGTCGTCCCGATTGGATTCGTGACCTTCCTTATACAAGATAGCCTGTTTGGAAAATATATCATTTATATCTTATGGGCAATTGTGATCTTCATCCAATACACCGTAGGGTATATTTTCTCCGCCATGACGGTGTATCTCATCTTTGGTTACCTGGCAGAAGGGGATGGGAGGATGGATAAAGCCTGGGCGATCGTTAAACGGGATGTCTGGGATATCGCCAGCCTGGCCGCGGCATCTACGGCTGGTCAATCTGTTTTCGAGTGCAGTGAGAGGAAAAGGCAAGGGTGGTGGGCGGAGTTTTTTGGCTGGGTTGATTGAAACCGTGTGGACAGAAGCATCCTATCTAATCCTGCCAGCCATGGTGATCGAGGACATCAATTTGAAAGCTGGTGTCAAGCGTGCCACCCAGATCATCAAGGATAATCTGCTATTGGTAGGCATCAGCACAGTGGGGGTTAAGGCTATTGTAGGGTTAGTAAGCTTCATACTCGGCGCTCTGGGGGTTGGTATTGGTCTGGGTGTGGGTGTGGGAATCATTTCAGTAAGCCAGGGTTCGACAGCAGGTTTAATCATTGGTGTAACCCTGGGTATCCTGGTCGCCACACCTTTTATCATGTTCGCCACCGTGATTAACAGCTACACTGCCACGGCTTACCACACCTGCCTGTACCTGTGGGCAAGAGACGTAGAACGCGCCCGCCAGGCTGGGGAAACCGGTGTAGTCATGGCTCCTTCACCTTTAGCCTCCGCCCTCCAGTGAACGGGTTATACGGGAATTAATTCTGATCAGAGACGGAGAAGTATATGCCCCAAATGCGCCATGAAGCCTTAACCTGGGATGATGTCGACAAGCTGATCGACCATTTGCTGCCACAATTTCAAGGTGATTTTGAGGCGATGGTGATCATCACCCACGGAGGGATTGTCCCGGGTGGACTGCTGGCAGAAGCAACCGGCATTCCCACGATCCTGACAGCAGCAGTGGACTTCCCAGCGGAAGTGGAACGTCAAAAGACAGGCTTGTTCGCCTGGCCGCGCTTCATCCAATTCCCGAATGACGAACTACTGCGTGGGAAACGCTGCCTGGTGGTGGATGATGTGTGGGGTTCAGGTCGGACGATCACGGCAGTTAAGAACCGCATTGCCGCAGCAGGCAGCACCCCCTTTACCTGCGTGCTGCACTTCAACCCATACCGCACCCTGTTTGGAAATGTCAGACCCGACTACTATGCTGCCATCACGGATGCACACATCATTTACCCGTGGGAGATTGACCGGGGTCCCGGATAAGGTGCTACAAGGCTAGCTTACAGCATCACCTAAATAACTCACCCACAATACTATCGGCGGGTGGTTATCCGATATCATTCTCATTGGGGTCCAGCAGGACGACCAAACCCAAAGCTCCCATATCCGCAAACAGCATGGGTGCCAGGAAAGGTGCGCCGCGAATGAAGCGCTCGACCACGATGGCATTCTCCATAACCAGGTTGCGTTGGATATGCAGGAGCACGCCCAGCAAGCCTACCAGCATCAGCAGCACCATCGCCACCAGGTAGGTAATCAGGTCACTACGGCGAGGATGCTCCAATGCTCCGAGCACCACTGCCACAATGGTGCCAAATATGCCAATCCCCGTCGGTAGCCACAACCATGGGTTATCAAATTCAGTCCGGGCGTGGTCCAGCACGCTGGAAATCACGGTCGCCAGGATTCCCAATCCAACCATGAAGAAGAAGGCATTGGTCTTGCTAAAAGGTAATTGCAGTTTATGCCCTCCCAGCAGGGTCAGGCGTCCGCTATCGGTTGGTTGCTCCAGCCAGACCGCGCTGATACCCATCAAGCCGACCAGGGCGAAGGTGAGGGGTCCGAGGATGGGGGGTGCCCAGATGAAGAGCGGCACAGAAACAATCTCCCCAAGCGAGGCGTAGGGCAAGGCAGCCCGGACCAGGTGGAACCAGACCCCCAATAAACCAACCACCAGGCTGGCGAGGTAGATCAGGGTGGCAATCACCGCTGCCAGGGTACGTTTACGCAGGGCTAGAAGACCGGCCAGCCCCAACAATACCCCGGCAACCGGACCGAAGATGATCGGGATCCATTCCTTGGGCATGATCGTACCGCTGATCGAATGTGCCAGATACGTTTCAAGGCCGAGCAGGAGCTCATTAAAAGCCAGCATGAGCAGCATTGCCTGGTCGCGTGTGATGGGGATGCGCACGCGCTTGATGAAGGGGAAAACAGTCGCCAGGTGGTACATGGTCAGGGCGTGGCTCCTGCCGCCTGTAGCTTTTCATTGACCATTTCTTCCAGCTCAGACATGGTATCCAACAGCGGATATACACCATGCCATTGGGAGTAATCGGGTCCTTGCATCCACATGCCAAACTTGGCGACACGTCCCCAATAATGCCATAGATCGAAGTACGTGAAATCAATCGGCTCGTCAAAGGGTTCAATGGTTAACAACCCCTGGTCCTTGAGTGGAGCCATCAGGTCATTGCTCGCCTGAACATAACCATTGATCTGCTCAGTGGCGGGATCTGCAGCAGCGTACAAATCTGTGATGAAATTCTCGTTGTGACATTCAAAGCAAACACTTTGCATACGCGTGCGATGTTATCCTGCCAGCTCGGGCGTCGCTCGCTGATGGAGGCAAACAAAAACCATGAAAGGCGGTCGCCCACATCATGGGTGGTGCCTGAAGTTCCAAAACCGCTCATATGGCACAAAGCACAGGTTGGTGCTGGGAAATCGATCACCGACAGGTTGCCAGCTTCAGCTTCCCAATTCCACGTCTCACCCATGGTGGCGTACATGATGCCGTGGGCAGACTCCTGGTAGATTTCCCATTGGGGATGGTCAGGACCAATGTGGCAGTTGTTGCACGTCTCAGGCTTGCGAGCTTGTTCGAGGCTGAAGCTGTGGCGGATGTGGCACTTCTGGCAACGCCCAACCGATCCATCCATGGCAGGAGCCCCGACGCTGTGGCAGCTTTCACAGGTAAAGGGAGTCAGGACGGGTCCTTCAATGGCAGCAATCGCATTACGGCCTTTATCAGGGGAAAATGAACCTTCTGGAATGGCCTCATACATCGCCATCTGTTCTGGAGGGAGGTCTTTTGAACCTACAACTGCCACCCAGGATGGCAGGCTGTGGCGGCTCTGGTAATACTGGGCTACCTCAGCTTCATGGCAAGTCTCGCACTTGGCTGTGGTGGGTGAAGCCAGGACAAACCGCCTTCATGTTCAACAGCACCAGGATAATCCGCACTGACCTCATGGCAATTCCGACAGGTGACTTCAGCAGCTGCCATGGTGCTGTGGCTGAACTGGTCAACGATACCTGGTGATTCCTCCCGATGGCAGGTGACACATTCATCGTTGCTATTGGCCAGGACATCCACCTCGCCTAATTCAACCGGCGTGCCTGCCTGCCCGATCGCCCAGATAATGAATGCTATGCCAAGGAAAACGATCACAATCACCAGACTAATGATCAAGGTACGGTACTTTCTTACTGGCTTTGAAGGTTGGTCCATCGCGCCTCCTTTCATCTGCTATTAATCTTAACACACCTAAGGCTTTTTTGTAAAAGGTTTATGTCAATACATCAGCATTTCATGATGTAATTTTCCGAAAATCACAATCAGCTAATGGGTATACCGTCTGCCTTTCCAGCGCACCCCTCTTCCAGAGATCACATTAAATGCTGAGGCTGCCATCATGAGGGTGAAAATGAGTGCACCGAGCGGAAATGTGAAAGCATATGCGCCGGGAATGGAAAAAGCCCGGCATGCCTGGAGGCGCTTAAAATCAGATATATCCAAAGCACACTCGCTTCTCCTGCGATAATTGCAGCCGTGACACCACCGCCTGAGATGAACCAAACCAGGCTACCCACCAACCAGACTGGGAGCAGGATGGAAACCACCAAACCCAGGAAAGCCCCAAATAACAAGAGCCACAGCCTATCCTGCAATCCCAGGTAGATATTCTTGGTCCAGCCTTCCCACATCTCGGGAAGGGAGGTATACATACGCGTGCTGGCAACCTTGCGCCCATCGGCGATGATCAGCCTGTGACCAGCCCGTTTGACCAGGATGGCGATGGCTTTATCTTCGTCTACCCTTTCCTTGACTGCAGCATGCCCACCCACCTGGTCGTAAACGGAACGTTTGACCAGGATGAACTGCCCGTTGGCAATTGCATCCGGTGTGTTGGGGTCATTCACCCGCTGGGCTGGGAACCCAAAGGATAAACCCAGGAAAACCAGGGGCAGGATGGTCCTTTCCCAAAAGCTACCCAGCTCCTGATCCGTCAGGATGGAAAACATATCAGCTCCATGCTTCAATGCCATACGATAGGTTGTCCAAAGCAAATTCGGCTCAGCAAAGGTATCGGCATCCATGAAACACAACCACTCGCCCCGGGCAACCGCTGCACCCTGCACCAG
Organism: uncultured Chloroflexia bacterium; assembly: GCA_963736805.1. Taxonomy (GTDB): domain Bacteria; phylum Chloroflexota; class Anaerolineae; order Anaerolineales; family UBA4823; genus FEB-25. Next base: position 70,672 of record CAVTQM010000063.1, on the reverse strand, counting down.
GGCATGCGGCTTTCCAGCCCATCCTGTGGGGAGCTCTGCACCATGGATGATGTGCATGCGTGTATCCTGATCTTTTAGCTCTGACAGGATATTGGGGGTTTCATCGCTGGAGCGGTCATCGACCACGATGATCTCGTAATTCGGATAGGTTTGCGCGAATAATGCCCGTGTACAACGCTCGATATTGCGCCCTTCGTTCCGGGCTGGGACGATCACTGAGATCAGAGGGGATTCAGCATCGGTTGGAAAATCATCCTGGTCAGATCCTGGTTCGACCATGATGTCGAGAGTGCTCCGCCCATGCACCAGCCAGGTGATATACACCCCTAACCCCATAGCCAGAGTGGATAAAACGATCAGCCAGGCCAAGCTTATACCACCCTCACCAGACTGCCATGCTCAGTCTTCTCCACCTCGATACGGTTGGGAAAGGCATCTTTCAGCTCTTCGATATGAGTAATGACCAGCACTTTAGCAAAATCCTGCTTGACCATGTTGATGGCTTCGATCAGATGCTGCCTGCCCATCGCATCCTGGCTACCGAAGCCTTCATCGATTACCAGGGTCTGCAGGCGTGCACCGGCACGCCGGGCTAGCAGCTCGGAGAGGGCCAGCCGGATGGCAAAGTTCACCCGGAAAGCTTCACCACCCGAGTACAGCTCATAATCCCGCGTCCCTGCGCCATCCGCAATGAGAATATCCAGGGTTTCCCTCAGGTCTTCGCGTTTCTTATCTTTAAATTGTGCCTGGGTGGCGAAGCGGACCGACATATTGCCCTCGCTTAAACGGTCAAGCAAGTTATTGGCACGCGATTCAATCTCCGGCAGGGCTTGTTCAATCAACAGAGCCGGCACACCATCCTTGCCAAATGCCCGTTCAAGCTGTTTGTATTGCCCAACCAGACGAGCAAGTCCCTCGCGCTGGGCGGTGAGATCTTTGAGGCGAATTTTTAAGTCCTTCAAGACCATCACCTTCTGCTGGGCAGCACCCACTTCCAATATCTGATTGTTCTCCTGTTCGAGCAGCTCATGCAGGCTGCGTTCGGCTGAATCCAGATCAGGTGCTTCTGCTTCGGCGGCTGCCAGACGGGCACATACGGCATCGTACTCCTGTTGGAGATGGGAGACTTCGGTCGTTGATGATTCCAGCTGCTTGTGCGTTTCGCCAATCTCGCGCTCCAGGGGCTGTAGAGCTGCCCGCGCAGCTTCCAGAAGGCGTAATTCACCCTCAGCAGTGCGTGCAGCGGTCTCCAATTGGCGACTGGCATCATGGGCAGCTGCGTCGTAGCCGATGGATTTCAATTCATCGTCGATTTCCGCCAATATTTTACGTTGGTCCAGCGCATAAGACTCGGTTGCAAATATTGCCTGGAGCTCCTCCATGCGGGGAGCACCTTTCTTTTCCCACTCATCATTTTTTTGCTGAATGGCTTCAATCTGCCCAGTGAGCCGGGTGACAGCCTGGGTGAGGGCCAGCCGCTCGCTGTCTGCCCTGGAAAGCAGGGCAATCTGCGCTTCGATCTCCCCCACTTTCTGGTCCGCCTCCTTCAAGTAAGCCAGGTTAAGGCGGTAACGATCCCCCATTTCCTTTCCCTGGGCGGCAATCTCATCGATCAGCTGGAGGCGGTCATGTGTCTCTAAGGACCGGCCGCATAAGGGGCAGGCTGCCCCTTCCGTTTGAGAAAGCTGGTCAATGCGGGCTTTTAGCTGGTCCATCTCGGCTTTCAAACGGGGATTTTCAGCCCTTGATTCCGCCTGCCTCTGCCGGGCAGCCTGCAAGTCGGCATCCAGAGCAGTACGTTGGCTGATAGCCTGCTCAACCCTATCCAGGGCTTCCCGGGCATCGGTAACCTGCGCTTCAAGTTCCACCCGTGAGGCATTCTGAGCCTGGATTTGTTTTTCAGACTGCTGGAGCTGGTCCAGTTCCTGGCGTAAACGTGCCTTTTCCGCTTCAATCTCCATGCGCGGTGCCTGGCGCCTGATTTCATGCTCCATGAAGCGGGTTGCCACTTCATCCCAACGTTCCAGCTCTGCCCGGACGCTCCATCCAGGAGGCATAGGCAGCTTCAATCTCATCCGCATTTGCCACCTTACGGGCATACTCCTCCCGCTCCTGTTTACGGGCAGAAAGGCGAGCATCCAGCTCATTCAGCCGGTTTTGGGATGCTTCAAGCTGCCCTCCGAGCATGTTTACCAGCTTGCGCTGTTCTGCCAGGGTGGCGTCCACCTTTCGGGCTTGCTCGAGCAGCTGCTCCTGGGCTTTGCGTGCCTTGGCCAGGTGTTTCAGATCCGCTTGTAAAGCAGCCAGGCGCTCGGTGCGAGCATGCTCTTCGCTCAACTCTGTGTTAATCTCGGCTGTACGACCATCCAGGTTGGTTATTTCTGATTCAACCCCTTTACGACGCTCAATCACGCGCAGCTTGTAGGTTTCCCACACTTCCAGCCCCAGGATGCTGCCCAGGATGCGCTTGCGATCACCAGGTTTCTGCTGGGTGAACTGGTCAGCCTTGCCTTGCAGGAAGAAGGAGGCGTTCACAAAGGTTTCATAATCCAGGCGCAGGGTGTGCTCGATCAATTCCTGAGTATTGCGCAGGGTAGCTCCAGATAAGGCTCTCCACTTCCCATCCGAAGGAGCACGGATCTGAAATTCCAATACGGTTGTCTTGCCTTTCGCCAGGGTGCGCTGCACGCGGTAGGTATTACTTTCGTATTCAAATACAAGGGCAACCTCGGCGGCATTTGAATGCAGGTTGATGAGGGTCTCGTCACGTTTTCGTGCCTGGCCGAACAGCACCCAGGTGAAGGCATCCAGCAGGGATGACTTGCCTGCCCCATTGGATCCGGAGATGCACGCCAGGTCGAACTGGGTAAAATCCAGCTCAGTTGTTTCCTGATACGAGAGGAAACCGGTTATGGTGAGTTTAATCGGGATCATCCTGCCTCCATTCTATGGGCTTAAGTATAATCGCACTGCCTTTGAAACCCTATTTTTCTTAATATAGTAAAATTCTCTCATGGCACCAGAGACGCATTCAAGACCCTTGACTACACGCAAGCGATTGTCATCTTGGATGGGGTGGACGAAGCCACTCTTATTTCCTGCTGAGCGGTTTCCTGCTCACCTTGTTCCTATTGGGTTATATCTGGTGGCCATTGGCCAAAGAATACCTTTCTTATATCGATTGGCATGGCAACTGGTGGCTGTACCTGGATTGGCTGCTTGCTGGGTATCTTCCTGTTCATGTCAATGCTGATCATGGCAGGTGCAGACTTGCGGGTTGATCTCAAGATCATCCTGGTGGGCATGGTTGGTGGGCTGGTGATCGAATCTTGGGGCACCCAGACCAACCTGTGGCATTATTACACAGCCGAACGCCCTCCGCTATGGATCATCCCCGCCTGGCCGATCGCCAGCTTATCCATCGACCGCCTGGTTCGCATATTCCATAAAAATATCCCACGAGTGGGTAATCAATGGTTCAAAATCACCTACTGGGTCGTTTTTCCAGTATTTTTTGTCATGATGCTCACCTTCGTTCGCCCCACCCTGGACAAATCCTTAACCATTTGTGCGCTGGGGTTGGTAAGCTTTCTAATCCTCACTCCCACAAACCACCGTCTGGCAGTACTGACTTTTGTGGCTGGTGCGGGGCTGGGATATTTTCTTGAGCGATGGGGCACCACCCGGGAATGCTGGACATACTACACATTTCAAACCCCACCGGTGTTTGCCGTCCTGGCTCACGGAATGGCTGCGGTTGCCTTCTGGCGTACGGTTTTATTGATGAACGGGGTTGTCAGTAAATTTAAGATGAGCCAGCAACGCACACCCACCGATGCACTTACCGGCGATTGAGCTTATCTACTGAAGCTTAAGTCAATATCAAATTTTCCGGTTCTTCCATAACCGCTTGGGCTAGCTTTTGCAGGTCATCCCGCTCGGATGGCTCGACATGGCTGAGGCGCAGGAAGCGGTCCAGCAGCTCCAGCGGGGTCAGGCTCTCGATGGTCTCGTCCTGGGCCAGGCGGGCACGCGCTTCCTGCATTGGTCGCCGGATCAGTTGGAACTCAAATGCCCCAGCGGCATATTCCCTTAATGCCACCTCGTCGATCAGTGTCTCCCATTCAGGCGGATATTCCAAAACCAGGCGCACGATGGCACCCTCCAGCTTTGAGGCGGGTGGCAGGCTTTTCTGCAGCTGATGGGTAACATCCTCCGGGCTTTTCAGACGAAGATTGCGATCGACAAAGGGGCGGATATCCTTCAGCTTGCGCCATTCCACTTCCGTGTGACCATGTTCCAGGTGGGCGATGACGAAGAATTTATCGTCGGCTGCTTCACCAAAATCCACCCGCTCGATCGACCCGGGGTAGATGACAGGGGGGTGGGCATTCTCATTCAAATTTTGGGATTTATGGATATGCCCCAAGGCAACATAGTCCAGGCGTGGGTCGCGGACGAGCGAGCCCGGCAGCACCAGGTCACTCCCCAGCATGACGGTACGCTCGCCACCGTAGGTTGCTCCCTGCACCGAGGCATGGGCGGTGAGACATGACGGTACGCTCGCCACCATAGGTGGCACCCTGCACCGAGGCATGAGCGGTCAGCACCACAGGAGGTTTGGGTCAGCCTCGTCCAATGAATTCTTCACGATGGCAGTCAGCCGCTCTTCAATGGCTTCGTTGACCTCTCCCAGGTTGACCGCACTTATCTCCTGGCTGGCCATCAGACCTGCCCGTGAAATCCACGGCAAGGCAATGACCTGCAGGGGCAAACCCCACAGATCGGCTGGTTTATAAAATGCCGGGCGATCCAACACCAAAACATTGGGCACTTCGAGGGTACTGAATGGATCAAGGGTGTGCGCACGACCCAGGGTGGGTGAAGTGTCATGGTTTCCAACCAGCAACAGGGTTGGGATGCCTGCCCTGGAGAGGCGCATCACTCTCTTCCCCCACTCCCGCTGGAAGGTAGGCGCTGGATTACGGTCCTTGTAGGCATCCCCGGCAAACAACACCAGGTCAACCTTCTCGGCAATGGCGGTGTTAACGATGGTATCGAGTGACTTCAAGAAATCCTGCACGCGTAGCGGCAGCCCACTAACAGGGTCATGCCGGCCTTTGTTGGCCATATCGATATGCGCATCGGCAAAGTGAAGAATGGTCAGCATTGAATTCCCTCCCAAACGATTTGCATCAAGGATCAGGGTGATACGCCCAGCTGTTCCAATTGATAGAGGCCGGGTGCGAAGCCTGGGTGCAGGCGCACGCTTTCGCGAAAATCAGCGATGGCGGCATCCGTCTGACCCAGGGCCAGCTCTCCCATGCCGCGCCAGTACCAGGTTTCCTCGAGGACATCATCACCAATCGTGTTGAAGGTGACATTGGCAAGGTCGATCACATCCTGGTAGCGCCCGCTGTAATAATACGCAAAATACGGTCCGGTCTGGTACCAAAGCATGCGAAATGGCCGCTGGTCGTCATCCGGCAGGTTGGCATATAACTGGAAGGCATAATCATAGGCATAGGCGGCATCCACGTATTCCTTCAGGTTGACATGGCTGGTACCAGTATTGAAAGCAGCAAAATACTGGTCAATACCAGACAGGGTAGAGGTCTCGTTGGTGGCAACCTCCAGGGCACGCCGGCTGGACCAATCCGTATCAGCATAGTCACCGAGCAACTTCAGCAGCTCCGCTTCACGCTCGAGCGGGTATACCACCATGAAAAGGTTATCGAACGAGCGCCAACCATCGTTGAAATCAGCATAAGGGAATTCGTGGTTCTCACCCTGCGGAATATACGTGTCCTGCACCACCAGCACACCCTTGGCATCATCGTAACCGGTGACAAACTGGTAGTGCCCCAACCAGCCATAGCGCCCGGTCATATCGTAGGTATAGTAACCTTTTTCAGTCACCACCGGGAAGCCACCTGCCACCAGCTTCTTCAGTAAGTCGATATCACCACCATAACGGATGAGTGCTCCATAACCATCGGGCTGGGTCAGGACGAAATCCTGCAGCTCATAAGGCATGACATTCTTGTCATCCTGTATTGGTTTTAACATACTCGCCAACCGTGTCGCGGTTGCCATCCCAGCCCCAAAACGTAAGTGCCATGGATAGGTTTGCCGGACCGCAGAAGTTATAGCGATTATGCTGGTCTTCATACTTGACTCCCTCCAACCTGACAGAAATCCGGCAAAGGAGTGGGTGATAAGGTGGGGGTTGGGGAAGGCATCGGTGTAGAGGTAGGACCGATTGGGGTAGATGTGGGAGTAATCGCCGTGGGGGTGGAGGTGGGCGCCAGGGCAGTCAGGGTGGCATTGACGATGGCATCCACCTGGTTTTCCAGCTCTGCCTGCTCCTGAGGCTGGAAAACTGCCTGCTCAGGTGGGTTGAGGGCGTATTGGATGCGCACGCGTAAATTATCAATCCGCCATGCCAGGCGGCTGTGGATGAATGGGACGTTGTACAGCAAAATTGCCAGCACACACAGAACAGGGATGGCAAGCAGGTATTTGGATGAAAATCGGCCGCGCATGGCGGGATTATAACACCTGAACTTATAACCTTATGATAACCACAAAGAACAAGACGGACACAAAGAAAATATATCGATAAAACCATACCAAATTGGTTTATGGGCATAACTTCCTAATTCATTGCTGCGAAGATTTCCCTGGCCCTGTAACTAATATAATCTGAGTATTTAGTTATTAATGTAAGGTACAATAATCGAGTGAAAATGAGATACAAGCGAATTCTATTCCTGGTTTGGCTCAGCCTGGTCAGTTTGAGCCCAATCTTCAACCTTCCGGTTCATGCCCAAGGCGAAGGCTCGGAAATACTCGTGCTGACTGCAGATGGTCCGATCACCCCCGCCATGGCACAATACCTGTCACGTGGGATTAAGATCGCAGAGCGCCAGGGTGCAGAGGCATTGATATTTCAACTCAATACCCCTGGTGGTTCGATTGACACGATGACCGAGATGGAGCAGATGATCCTCGCTTCCACAGTCCCTGTCATCGTTTATGTCGCCCCATCGGGAGCCATGGCTGCCAGCGCTGGCACCATCATCACCCTGGCAGGGCATGCGTCCTCAATGGCACCAAAAACCATGATCGGGGCAGCCAGCCCGGTGGGAGGTCAGGGGGAAGATCTGGGTACAACTGAAGAAGCCAAGGTAAAGAACGCCACAGCTGCTGCTGCCCGTTCCCTGACCGAAAGACGCGGTCCTGCAGCAGTCGCCCTGGCTGAAGATACCATCCAGAATGCAAGCGCAGCTTCCGCCAGTGAAGCCCTTCAAGCCGGGTTGATCGATTTCATCTCGGTCGATTTAAATCAGCTGCGTAACCAGCTGGACGGCTTTCACCGTGACTGTCGGCGGGCAACCGGTCACCTTACATACCGCCAATGCCAGTTTTGTTCCCATAAATATCTCGATTATCGAACAGGCGCTCCTGATCGTAACTGACCCCAATATCGTTTTTTTGCTTATCACGATCGGTGTCCAGGCTCTTATTTTTGAGATCACCAGCCCTGGTGGTTGGGTGGCTGGTTTCATCGGTGTTGTGTGCCTGGCAATAGCCACTTATGGCTTGGGCATCCTGCCGGTAAACTGGTTCGGTCTGCTATTCATCATCACATCATTCGTGTTATTCATCCTGGATATCAAGGCACCTACCCATGGGGCACTCACTGCGGCAGGGATTGGCAGCCTTATTATTGGTGCGTTGGTATTATTCAACACCCCAGCCACCCCCAGCTTCCAACACGTCTCAGTACCGCTGGTAGTGGGGGTCTCGTTGGTCAGCGGAGCCGTCTTCTTTGTGATCATGATGATCGCGGTGCGTGCCCAACGGGCTCCCATCAAGGTGGGTAGAGAAAGCATGAGCGGCCGGATAGGCACCGCCAGAACAGACCTTTCTCCGAGCGGCAGCGTGCAGGTTGGGGGTGAATTGTGGTCAGCCAATCTGGAAGATGAAAGCGCAAGCCTGCCTTCCGGGACGCGGGTCGAGGTAATTCGAGTTGATGGCTTGCGCGTGATCGTACGTAAGGCTAAATAATCAGTTAGTCTCCATGTTTCGATTACTCAAGCAGCTGGGGTATCCCCCTGGCAATCCTGATCGCGAACTCTCCGAAAGGCTGCCATTTTCTCATCTTCATTTCCATTCACTTTCGCCGGATCTGGAAAGGGCATATGAACCCGCTTTCCTCTTCCCAACCACACAGGGCATTCATCAGCAGCCTGGTCGCATAATGTGACAACCAAATCAAATGACAGACCGTGGAATTCGTCCATGGACTTTGACCTGCCCTGATGGTCGATCCCAATCTCCGATAGAGCCTTTAATCGCCAATTGATGAACATACCCGGCTGGATGAGAACCAGCACTGAAAGCTTCCCATCGGTCACCCAATTGAGCATTCACAATCGCTTCAGCCATCTGTGACCGGCAGGAATTTCCCGTGCACAGGAATAATACTTTCTTTTTATTCATCAATTGAGGCCTGCTTCATACCCCTCGCTTGTATCCAACTCTCTCATTTCACCGGTAGCCACGTAAACAATACGTTCACAAATGTTGGTCACCCGATCAGCCATACGCTCCAGGTTATGTGCAGCCCACATCATGTGGTTGGCACGGTCAATGGTTTCAGGTTCAGCGATCATCTGCTCCACCAGTTTGCGGTAGATCTGGTTGTACAGCTCGTCCACGGCATCATCTTCGTCCGGGATTTCTCGGGCAATCTTTTCATCACCGGCAACGAAAGCATCCAGGGAACGCCGGAGCATATCCAGACCCAGCTTGGCCATTTGTTGTAAATCAATCAAGATAAACGGATCAATCGTCTCCTCGCTGAGAAGAAGATTGATCTTGCTGATGCCCTTGGCATAATCACCAATACGCTCCAGCTCGGTGATGATTTCAAGGATGGCAGCCAAAAAACGTCACATCGCGTGCCATCGGCTGCTGGGTGGCGATCAGGGTGACACAGCCGCTCTCAATAGAATAGCGTTTTTCATTAACTTTTTGGTCTTGTTCATAGATGCGACGGGCAGCAGCCTGGTCACGCCTTTTTAGGGCATCGAGAGAATCGAGCACAGATTGCTCCACCATACTCCCTAGAACGAGAACCTGATCCAGCAGCATCTGCAATTGTCGGTCAAAGCGTTCGCGTGTCATAAATTCTCCTAATATTAACCAAATCTACCGGTAATGTAATCTTCAGTCAGTTTATTTTGCGGGATGGTGAAAATCTGGGTGGTTGGTCCATACTCCACCAGGTACCCAGCCCGGTCTCTGTCCATATTGAAGAAAGCGGTAAAGTCAGAGACACGCGCCGCCTGCTGCATGTTGTGAGTAACCACGATAATTGTATATTCTTCTGCCAATTCGCGCATCAGCTCTTCGATCTTCAGCGTGGCGATTGGGTCGAGAGCAGAAGCTGGTTCATCCATCAAGATGACTTCCGGTGAGACTGCCAGGGCGCGGGCGATGCACAAGCGTTGCTGCTGCCCACCGGAGAGTGACAAACCGCTCTGCTTGAGTTTGTCTTTGACCTCGTCCCATAATGCGGCCTTGTGCAGGCAGTATTCCACCCACTCATCCATGCTGGGTCTGCCTATTCCGCCTTTAAAGCCATTTAACCTGGCACCCCAGGCAACATTCTCATAGATGCTCTTGGTAAAGGGGTTGGGCTTTTGAAAGACCATGCCGATACGCCGGCGCACTTCCACCGGGTCCACCTGGCGGTCATAGATATTTTGACCCATGAAAATATCACCTGACCTTCGCAACGAGCGGAGGGCACCAACTCGTTCATACGGTTGAAAGAGCGCAGCACAGTGCTCTTTCCGCACCCGGAGGGACCAATGATGGCGGTGACCTTCTTGCGCTCAATGGACATGTCTACATCTTTTACAGCCGGAAGTCGCCATAAAAAACGTTCAAGTTTTGGGCTTGAATCGCAAAATTTATATTGTGTCTGACATATTATATTCTAATATCTCCGCCTGTAGCGGTTACGAAGAAGAATTGCAGCGGCATTAAGACTGAGTAAGAGCAATAACACCAGTATGGCCGCTGCAGCAATGTTGTGATACTCGCGCTGCGCGCGCGAGGTCCATTGATAGATCTGAATGGGCAGGGTGGTGAACTTGGAGAAGGGGCCATTGGGTCGAAGGTGATGTAGGTGGCAGCACCAATCACCACCAGCAGGCGCGGTCTCGCCGATGGATCGCGATACCGACAGGATCGTGCCAGTCAGAATGCCCGGCATGGCATTGGGGAGCACATGATACCAGATGGTCTGCCACTTTGTAGCACCCAGACCGTAAGCGCCTTCCCGCAACGAGTTGGGAACCGCCCGGATAGCCTCCTGCACGTTGATGATCAACACTGGCAGACCAGCAATGCCATGGTCAACCCGGCAGAGAGGATGGTGCGCCCATTGGGTGGTCGGATCCGTAAAACCAAATATAGCTCCGCTGGTTAAGGGTCCATAACACGCACAAAGATTGCCAGTCCCAGGATGCCATAGATGATGGACGGAACGCCCGCCAGGTTGTTGATATTCGTCTGGATCATCCGGTTGAACCAGTTGTCTGAGGCGTATTCTTCCAGGTAGATCGCCGCGCCAATTCCGATCGGTAAGGCTACCATAATCGTGATGGCGATAATCCACAGTGAGCCAAGCAAGGCAGTGCGCACACCGGCTTTCAGCACATCCGAGGATTGCGGAGAAGTGACGAACTGCGAGTCGATCCATGAGGTGAAATTGACGGTAGCCTGGGGGTGCTCCTGCTCCACCTCTGCCACAATCTTCCTCCCTGCGGGTGAGCGACTCGACCAAGTCCAGGTGCCGACAATATCCTTCGGCTGGACGACATCATCGATGACCACCTGGTAGACTTCCTCCCAGGTGCGCTCGGCAAGGGGTTGTTCACGCTCTAATTGGCGAAACTTACCTTTCGAGACATTCTCCTCGATGATGGTGATCAGAGTCGCCTGGTCAAGCTCCTCGATCGGCACGCCGTCCACCGCCAGGCTGGCAGGGTCGATCTTGTTGTCGATCGCTACCAGACCAAAGGATTCATTAACAATCTTATAGAGCAATAACAGCAGCATGATCATGCCGATGGTGGTGGAAAGTTGAAAAAGAGTGCGCCAGAGGGAAGCCTTCCGATTGCGTGGTGGGAGGTTGGATTCAAAGTGTGGAGGCAGGCGCGTGCCACTCGTAGCCGTGCTCATTCGTAAGTCTCCCGGAAACGACGCACGATACGCTGGCTGATGATATTCAGACCAAGGGTGATAACGAAGAGTAATAAACCAATGGCAAACAGGCTGTCATAATCGATCGAATCATAACTCAGGTCACCCCCCGAGATGCGCACGATGTGACCGGTCATCGTCTCAGCACCCTTGAAGGGATTGAAGGTAAAGTTTGGCCCGGCTCCCACTGCGATCGCAACGATCATCGTCTCACCAATGGCACGCGATATACCAACGACGAAAGCCGCCGCCAGCCCGGAAATGGCAGCCGGCACCACCACCTTGACGGCGGTCTCCAGCTTGGTAGCTCCCCAGCGCATAAGCCGCCTCACGCAACGCGCGGGCACTGCAGAGAGAGCATCCTCACTCATCGAAGTGATCAGCGGCAGGATCAAAATACCCATCACTACCGCCGGATGCCATATTATAAATTTCTACAATATCCTTGCCAAAAATCGAACGAAGCAGGGGTCATGAACGTAAACGCAAAATAACCATACACAACCGTGGGAATGCCCGCCAAGATTTCAAGAATGGGTTTGAGGGACGCGTGCGTGGGCGAGATGCATATTCACTCAAGTAAATCGCAACCGCCAGGCCGAGTGGTCGTGCAATAGCAGGGCTATGGCTGTCGTCATCAATGTCGAATTCACCAAAGGAAGACGCCGAAAAACCCGCTTGTGGCTGCCACTTGGTGCCCGTGAAAAACCTCCACAAATCCACCTCCGGGTTGCGGAAGAACAACAGGGCTTCTTTACCCAATTCGTAAACGATGCCAAGCGTCGGTCACGATTGAAAATGCCCCACAAAAGAATAGAAACCCCCGAATCAGGAATTCCACACGCCGCGGGCGGCGGTGTAAGGAATTGACTTCAGTCGATTGGGATATCAGCTTGATACTCATTTCGGACTTCAATTTTACTTAATTTTTTGATAGCAGACATTACCTACCTTACAGGCAAGGGTGTTGAGGCTTTAGATCCAGCTCCAACACCCGGGGAATTATCAATACTTCCCAAGCAGGGAAGATGATAACTTTATTCCATAGCATTAAGCCAGCTTTGCATGGCAACATCGAGAGCTTCCTGGCTGGCGGGGAAGTAACCCACTGACAGGATTTCCTCATTGACAAAGCTCAAGAAAAAATTGATGAAGGCAGCTACCTGCGGTTTGGCCTGCAGGATAGCGGCATCCGAGTAGATAAACAGGGGACGCGCCAGCGGGTACTCGCCGTTCTCTGCAGTCTCCACGGAAGGGGCAACACCATCAACCGAGAGCGCTTTCAAGTTGCCCTGATTTTCAGCATAGTAGGCATACCCGAAGTATCCAATCGCATACGGTGAGCCTTCCACTCCCTGCACCAGCACGTTGTACCGTCCTCCGAGAATTGGATGTTCTCAGCATTCAGGATCGACGCCTCACCAGCTTCCAGGTCAGGCTTACCCTCAGCATTTGGATAGAGCGGGTCCATCACCACTTCCACGAAGTAGTCGAAGGTGCCGAGACGGTGCCTGGGCTGAAGCGCAGGATGTCCTCGTTAGGCCACTCGGCACGCACATCTGACCACTTGACCCCCTCGCTGGAGAAGATCATTCCCAGCTCTTCAACGGTCACATCGGTCAGGAAGTCATTCTCACTGCTCACCACGATCGCCAAAGCATCGGTGCCCACACGGAACTCGATCGGTGTGCGACCAATGGCTGTGCAACTCTCCACCTACAATTCCTTGATCTTCCGCGAAGCATTGGTAATATCGGTCTCACCCGTCTTGCAAAAACGCTCAAAACCCGCACCTGAGCCAATGCTGTCGATGGTGATATTGCCGGAAAAGCCTTCGTCTTTGAAACGGTCAGCCATCACTTCAGCCAGGGGGTAGACGGTGGATGAGCCAGCTGCAATGATGTCACCGGAAACACTGGCAGGATCAACCTCAGGCAGTATGCCTCGTCATTCCAGCCGTTGGCTCAGAGAGCAGGAGCTTCGGTTGGTTCACTTATTTGTATTGTTGGTTCAGGCGTGGCAGGACTGGTACAAGCATTCAGTAGCAAAGCCACGATCATTACAACAACAAAAAGCAGGTTTATACTTTATACATTTCTTTTTCCTCCAAATAATAATTCTTATCTTTTTCATTATTGAAGGATACTCTGGTTGTTTAACGTTCAGACAATGTTTAGTTAAGAAATTACAATTGATTTGTAATCGTATTGTTAATAACAAATGTAACGTTAGAATTCAGATGAGCGCCTCAGGGGTTGTAAGATCATTCTGAACTATAAAAACAAAAATGCCCACGGGCTGACCTGCGGGCTAAATATTAATGGCTTTGATTATGCAAGTGGAATGGTGAAATAAAAAGTGGTGCCCAGGCTTACCTCACTCTCCACCCATATCCTTCCCCCAGTGGACCTCCACCAGGTGACGAGCAATTGCCAGACCCAAGCCGGTTCCACTGGTGGCACGTGAACGATCGACTTTATAAAAACACTCAAAGATCCGCGACAGGTTCTGTGCAGCGATACCAATACCAGTATCCGTGACACTGAAACGAATTACATGCTCCTGTAGCATTGCACGCACGGTCACCTGTCCACCCGAGGGGGTAAATTTGATGGCATTGTGCAGTAAATTGACCACCACCTGCTGCACCCGGGTGGCATCCGCCAGCGCAGGAGGCAAATCAGCGGGACAATCCATGGTGATGGAAAGACCAGCACGCTCTGCCTGCAAACATAAACGCTCAAATGCCGGGTTAACAATATCAATAGGTTTGGTGGATGCCAGTTTGAGAGGCACACGCCCGGACTCAATACGGGAGAGCTCTAGCAGTTCACTGACCATCAGGCTGAGCGAATCCACCTCGGTCTCCATCTGCTCTAAAAACCTATGCGCGGCAGGCAGGTCTTTCCGGCACCACCTTGAAGGGTTTCAGTGAGAGCTTTAGACACCGCCGGGGTGTACGCAGTTCATGTGAGACGTTGCTAATAAAATCACGGCGCATGGTTTCAATCTGTCTTTGACGGGTCATATCCTGAAAAAGAAGAAGGGTGGAACCTGAAATTACCGGGCTCAGGGAGGTGGCGATTCCTTGTAATGACAGCCGGTTGCCAGATTTCAAAATCAATATTCTGGATTTCCCCCAGATCTCGACAACGTTGCCACATTTCCACCGGTGTATGATGTTTTACCACTTCAATCAAGGGCTTCTGGAGTGAGGATGATCTGGAAATTAAAAACATTTTTTCAGCTGCTTGATTGATCAGTTGAATATTACCCCATGGCATCCACAATAAAACACCATCGGTCATTTTTTGTAATACCGCTTCCAAAGTGGCGCGCTCTTTATTAGATCCTTGATCTCACCGCTCAATCGAGCTGACATGTAATTGAACACACTTTCTAACTGGGAAATCTCATCCTGATTCGGTAAGATCGGTGGTCGTCTGGATTTATAGATGCCAGCTGCCAGGCAGCCTGGGTCAGGTCACGTACCGGTCGTGGAATTCGACCTGCAATCAGTGTTGCGAGAAGTACTGCGAGGAGCGTCACCACCACAGTGGCAGCAATCATTATGCGCTGGAGATGGGCAAGATTAGCGGACACCTGTTGAAGGGGCAATGCAATCCGTACTAGCGCCAGAACTTTTTCATTATTATTTAACCCTGACTGCGGTATATAGCATGTCATAACCGAGTGTGTGACTGAAACGGCTGCTGCTGCCTACACAGTAGATAGTGCCTGTATCACTTCAGGGCGATCACTGTGATTGGTCATCTCTGCCCGGTCTTCATCCAATTCTCCCCAGACTGAACCGTCTGGAGCAATGATCGTCACATCAAGGACATCAGCCCAATGTCTGACTTGTTGATCGAGGTTTGGGAGTGCTCCATCGGTTTGCAAATCTGGTGATGATGATGTCCCCGATCATGCGGGCTTCATCCGTAAGCTTTGACTCCAGATCACTTATATAAGTTTGTTTAAGGAAACTTGAGAGATATACACCCAAAGCCAGCATGGTGATCAGGATCAATCCAACATAAGGTAGGGCAATACGCCAACGAATGGAACGGAACATATCCATCATCCTTAAATCGATATCCAGAACCATGCATGGTGACAATCCGCTTTGGTTTAGACGGGTCGATTTCAATCTTTACACGCAACCAATGCACGTGTACATCCACCGTGCGGGTGCCACCACCAAATTCCCGTCCCCACACGCCTTCAAGCAGGAACTGGCGTGAAAGCGCCTGCCTTGGATGCTGTGCAAGGAAAATCAGCAGGTCATATTCCTTCGGTTTTAAAGCAAGGGGCATCCCATCCGGCGAAACCCCGCGCCTGAAGAGATCTATAGTCAGGTTTCCAAAGGTGAGTATCTCATGTGAGGTCACTTCTTGAGTTGCACTCGACCTCCTGGCGAATGAGGCGACCCGCCGCAGGTGAGCTTTCACGCGGGCCATTAACTCCCGCATGCTGAAGGGCTTGGTGATGTAGTCATCCGCTCCAATTTCAAGCCAATCACCCGATCAATCTCGTCATCGCGGGCAGTCAAGATCAGGATGGGGATATTCATACTCCTGGCGCAGGATACGGCATACTTCAAAACCATCCATCCCGGGCAGCATCAGGTCAGCAGACCCGGCAGGATCAGATATTCCGAGCTGTTTCCAGGCGGTCACGACCATCACCGACTGCCTGTACACTATAATCCTGTCGTAAAAAAATTATATGTTAATGTCTCACGCAGTGAGGTATCGTCTTCAACAACCAAAATATTAGGCATAAAATTTTATCCTTTGACTCTTGCTCAAAGAAATCAGCCAGCCTAGTATACAATATTTCCTGGTTGGCTGGTTTGTGAATTCCATGCCCTTCATCGTCAAAGACCAATAGCTGGTAGGGAATCTTATCTGCTCCAGCTTCTCCCGCACCTGGTGCACATTTTCAGGGGTGACGTTCGGGTCAAGGGCACCCTGGATGATGAACAACTTTCCACGAATATCCTGAACGAAATTGATCGGAGAGCGCTCATGATAGCGCTCCGGCACCTGGTCAGGTCGACCTCCATCATCTCCTCGCTCAATGGGCGCAGATCAGGGCGGGTTGTGTTGTAATCCACCACCAGGTCGGTCATGCCACAAATAGGAGCAGCAGCTTTAAAGATTTCCTGAGGATAATGAGTAAGCAGGTACCAGGCGCTGTCGCCTCCATAGGAGTCCCCGTTACCCCAATTTTCCCTTATCTGCCAGCCCTGCCTGGACCAGTGCCAGTGCTCCACTGGCAATATCCACCTGCTCACGGCCGCCCCAACCATCCTCCTTGATGGACAGGCGATACTTCAAGCCAAACCCTGTGCTGCCCCGGTAATTCACATCCAGCACGTTAAAGCCCCCTTGAACATAATATTGGATTTGAGGGTTGATCCAGTTCTCACTATGCCAGCTTGGACCCCCATGTACATACACAATAGCCTTTTTTAAGTTAGGCTGTGCCTGATACAACCAACCCTGAATCGGTAAACCATCTTCTGATTTCCAGCGGAAATCCTGTGCAGGCGTGAGCTGTGCAGGAGAAAGGCTGGTGTGCTCCCAAACCCTCGTTAAGGATCCCGAGATCATCCGGCCTTTTGGCATCCAGGGGAACCCGGACCAGCTCTTCAGGATGAGTTGACGAATAATACAGGGCAATCCAGGTACCCCATCCGGTGCCTGACCAATCGGCAACAGGTTACCTGGCAGGCGCGGGAAGCAAGTCTCTTTTCCAGATTTAATATCCAGGAACGTGGTCAGGTGGTTAGCATCCTTCACTTCGTCAACCACCACCAGGCCATCTCGGGTGACCCAATCATTCTCAATTACCCGGGATGGGTCATCTATCAGCCAACGCGTGCTCTGGGTAGGCCAATGATACACACCCAGGCTGAAGTGATCCTGTGGTCCTTTGCCTGTGGATTCACTCAAGAAGACGATGTGCTCTCCATCCGGGTGCCAATCTGCAGTAACTTTTACCTGATCGCCAAAGTTGAGAATTTCCTTATCCTGACTACCATCCACATCCACCAGCCACACCTGCCTGCCAGAGGGGTTCTGACCTCGCCGGGAGTAAATTGAGATCCGTTCCCAAGCGGTTCAGCTGTGGCACCAGCCAATTGGGGATGGATGGACGGGCAATGGTAACATGTTCCCCTGAGATCAAATCATGCCGGTATAACCAGGTCGGATCGATCAGTTTTCCTTGTTCAAAGTCAAAATTTGCCCCGTAGAAGAGGTGCCTTCCATTCGGATGTAGCATACCGCCTCGGATAAAGTATGCCGGGCGATCTTCTGTTAGCGGGAGCATGTGCAAGGGTTGACCAATGTCCACACGAAACAGGCGAGAATATTCATCCCCATCATGATCTTCAGAGACGATAACCGCCTGTAAATCGGGTGTCCAACTCACAGCTCGGTAGCTTCGGGAGTATGGGTCAAGGGGAATGGGAGGCTGCGAGCCATCCGAAGGCACGAGAAAAACATCGATATTTTCGTGGAAACGATACCAGGTGAATGCCACCCAACGCTTATCCGGCGACAGCCTGCCCTCCAGGACGGTGGGTAAAGTCATCAATTGGTGCAGAAACGTGTTTTCAGTCATTTGCTTGATCTCCCAATAAAAATATCTCCTGGTAATTCCTCAGCTTTATTCCTACCATCCAGCCAGTTTTTTGGTTTTTCCCCAGACGCATAGATGTAAAAGATTGATTTTCCCAATCCAGCCTGGGGACCATTCAGCAGGTATGAATAGCCTGCCTGATGAGAAATTGCCAAATCGGAATCCGATCTCCTCCCAAACCATCTTCACGGTAGATGTCAGGTCGTGTTACTTCGATATTGATCAACCCTGCCTCAGTCATCCAGCTGCGAAAGTCTTCAAGGGTAGCATCACAAATATAATCCAATCCGATCGCGGCAAGGTCCTGGCGCACATGGCCTGGAAGTGGCTGGGTTGCAATCACATCGGTTAAAATTAATTTTCCTCCCGGTTTCAGCAGGCGTGCCATCTCAGCCTGCCCGATTTTAATAGGCATTGAGGTCGGGTAGACGATGAATTCACTCACCAGGGCATCATAACTTGAATCAGGCAAGGCAATCCTGTCCTTCTCAGCAGGTAAAAATTGTACTACCTGTTCCAGGCCCATCTCGTGTACAGACCGGCGGGCTATATTCAGGGTTTCCGGATCAAGCTCCAGGCCAACTACCAGACCCTGCTCCATCATCTCGCCCAACCAGAAGGCTACCTCACCGGTGGCACTGCATAGAACGAGGATATTTTTTCCATCCACCGGAGCCAGGTCGAAAGATAACTGTTCCAATATGGGCAAGAGACGGTTTATCTCATTCCTGTTCCATTTCATGGCTGTCTCCCTTGGAGGTGTGTAACGAGATCCCCATGCGCTGCATATCGCTCAAGAAGCGGTTGGGCTCAACGATATGAGCCTGTAACCACAAACCCGGCTGGGCAATCGATCCATCCAGGTATTGCAGCAGGCAGGCTGCCACCGGGATGGCAGTAAACATGTATCCATCCGGGTGGGCAATGGTAATCTCCATCGCGCGTGTCCTGGCTGTCTTTCACTCCACTGGCCTCGACCTTTTAACAACGTGCCATAGGGTGGCTTTGAGAATGTATTCAAGCCCCAGTGCATCCAGCGAGCCATCGGTCGTTTTGCTTGCCGTGGAAAAAGTTTCATGGCAACCAGCGCAATCGGCATGATAACCCAATCGGTAAATCCATTGAAGCTGCCTACATAAAAACCTGTTTCTTTTAGGGAAGGGAACAATTGCGGAAGCGAGCGCATCTCCTCCAGCATCATGGGGGCGCAAAACTGTTTTCCGAATTCAACCCCAAAATCCATTTTTAAATAGTCTGACATACCGAATAAACTAGCTTTCTTCCACTTACCAGCTCTGAAGGCTGACATCTCAAAATCATCCATGAGCTCGATCAGTTCAACCACGGTGGAATCCCCAACCTCGAGGCTCTTCCAATCTTCCTTGATCACACTACCCACCCTGGCAGTCAGCAATTGGTCAAAATACTGGGCGACAAATCGAACTAATAATGCTGGCAATCCAGGATGAAAACCGCCATCGGTGATAAAACAACAACCGACCTGTTGAATCTCAGCTGCCATTGATTTGAGCAGGGCAATCTTCTGGTTTGAATATTGAATATCCAGGTAACCTGACCGGGCTTCCAAGGCTATTTCAGCCACCTGGCGGCAATTCTGGGTGGTTGAGGAAGCCATAACAACGATACCCATCCCAGTGAATGCCTTCCTTAGACTGGCGGAATCGGAAGCATCTGCAAAAATTCCGCACACCCTGTTAACACCAACCGTTTTATTCAATTCATCCGCAAACTGTTGTGCTTTGCCAATATTCCGACCTGCCAGTACGAGTTGTGCATCAGTCTCCTGCAAAAGCAAGCGAGCCAACGCTTTGCCAGTATTCCCATACCCACCCAGGATCAATATTGAATTTTTTTGCATATTACCTTCCTGTCTGAGCAATTCTTTAAAATCTCATTAGTAAATATATGGAATTAATCGCCATGAGTGCTTGCAATATGCTTCCCACTGCATGCCAAACTCCTTATGCATCGTCGCTTCCTCATCCCTGATTCGAAAAATAAGCACAGCAAAGAAAAACAGGCTTGCAAGCAGTCCGATCCATGATCGAAATACACACGATACGCCGGTTGATAAGGTAATCACCCCCAGATAACGCGGATGGCGGATAAGCCGGTAAACACCTGAAGTGATCAGGTGATGCTCCTTTTGGATGGTCACATCCGCACTATATTGTCTTCCCAAAGCCAAGCCCGACCAAAAAACCAGGCTAAATCCTAGG
The DNA here is from genome assembly GCA_963736805.1 of uncultured Chloroflexia bacterium. Taxonomy (GTDB): domain Bacteria; phylum Chloroflexota; class Anaerolineae; order Anaerolineales; family UBA4823; genus FEB-25. Next base: position 50,498 of record CAVTQM010000063.1, on the reverse strand, counting down.
GCAGATAATACAATCCCCAACCAACGCGCCAGGCTTCCATCATTAAAAACACCAATTGCATGCCGATCAAAGAAAGGGATGAAGAAAAGTGCGATATACAACGAAAGCACCAGCACCACCCGGACGATCCGTTGGCGAAAAACAAATTTGCCTGCCTCGCCTTTTCGTCCCCTGATCCCCTCTGTGGAGTCAAATGCCTGGATCCCAACAGCCAGGCTGAACAAGCCAACCAGCACAGCATACCCAAAGCGAGCTGGATTGGAGAAATATCCTGGCAGGTCATCCAGTCCCCAGCCGAGTAAAGGGACACCAAAATAAAGTAGCCCTGTAAAGGCACAGAACGTAACCACGCGCAATATTTTCATTTGCCCCATGTCTCTTTCATTTTCAGACGAATACCTGCCGTCTAATTTTACACCTTACCGTTTTGTAATAAAAATATCCATCGAAACAAATAAATTAAGAATTCGTATGAATCGAAATCCCCGAGCCTAAACATCTGCAATTTTAGAGTAAAATTTACACCTGTGATCTTCATATGCATGGAGATGTTATTGTTGTTGGGTTTCGCACTTGTCTAGTTCCCTATGTTCGCAAGGTTTCGTCGCAAACACCTCTCACTCAACCCAACCCAATTAATCACTAATTACTAATTACGACCACGATGTCTTTCAAGCCCACCCGTGACCGGGTTGACCCCGAAAAAATACCCACCACCCCCTTACGCCGCCCGGATTGGATCAAGGTGCGAGCGCCCTCGGGTGACACCTACCAGCGGCTGCAAGGTTTGATGCGTAAAAAAGCGCTTCACACTGTGTGTGAGGAAGCCATGTGTCCCAATATGGGTGAATGTTGGGGCGCCGGGACCGCCACCTTTCTGATGTTGGGTGATATCTGCACACGCACGTGTGGCTTCTGCGATATCAAACGCGGTAAACCCTCATTGGTCGACTGGCTTGAGCCAGATCGGGTTGCCCAGGCAGTGAAAGCCATGGAACTCAAACATGCCGTGATAACCAGCGTCAACCGGGATGACCGCCGCGATGGAGGCGCGCCAATCTTTGCCATGGTCATACGGCGTATTCGCGAGCTTCATCCAGGCTGCTCTATCGAAGTGCTGGTCCCCGATTTTAAAGGCTCACTCGAAGCACTCCAAATCGTCATGTCTGCCCGTCCTGAAATTCTCAACCACAATGTGGAGACTGTTCCACGTTTATTCAAACAGGTTCAACCACAAGACCGCTTTGAATGGGCAGCCGCTACTCTGAGCAACGCCAAGAGACTGGATCCAGAAGTACTGACCAAATCTGGCATCATGGTGGGGTTGGGAGAAAGCATGGATGAGATCAAGGAAGTGATGCGCCAACAACGCAGCTGGGGAGTGGATATCCTGACGGTTGGGCAGTATCTCCAGCCCAGTAAAAAACACCTGCCGATTGAACGCTACTACACCCTGGATGAATTTGCCGAGACTCAAGGATTATGGATCGAGGATCGGTTTTCAGTGGGTTGAGAGCGGACCGCTTGTACGATCTTCATATCATGCTTCTGAGCAGGTGCGCGAGCTGAGCATCGTACACCGGAAATTATATGGGTAATATTCCCGCCTGGATAATTAGCAGCACTGCAATCCCAATCAGCAATCCCAGAATCATCCCCGCCAACACATCCGATAAATAATGCACTCCCATGGCTACGCGGGCAAGGCCAACCAGGGGTGCCCAAATCAGCAACAATAATCCAAGCCACACAGGACCAAGCCCAAGCATGATGACAGCCAACATCACCGCCCTCACAGCATGCCCGGAGGGGAAGGAGTGTGGATCAGTGCTACGGTAAAACTTGCCCCATTCGCCCTCTGGCCGCTTTCGCCGTACGGTAAACTTGACAACCAAATACAATCAACGCTGTTAGCAGGATGGAAACAATCAAGATGACCGCCCTCTCCTTCCAGTAATCCGATCCCAACCACCAAACTAAACCCAGTCCCGCCAACCAAAACCAGGAAATCCCCTGAATGCGCCAAAACCGCTGCCAGTGTGCGCAGCGGTCCAGGTCTCTCAGCAATCCGCATCTGCTCAGAAATGCGCTCATCCATCTCGATCAATGCTTCACCTGCTTCGCCAAGTCGGCGCGCATGATTTCAAGCTGAACCGGTTTATCCACATCCATGCCAACCTCGGCATAGGGGCACATGATCGCCGCTCCGGTCATGTGCAGGCGTGCGGTTGCTTTTTGCACCGTCTGATCCACCGTGATCAAGCCAAGCAAAGCCAATAGCAAGACATCAAAGCCGATAATGGCTGCCTGCTTGATGGGATTCTGCGCGCAGCCACTAATTTCTCCCAGATTTCCGGATTTGCTGAGACCACGGAGGTGTGAACCACATTCATATCACCACTACACACCTGCATACCTTTCAGTCTGGTGAAAGTACGTTTTGAACCAGGGTAGCGTGCTTCGACCACTTCCCGTTTAATGATGTTATAGCACAGGTCTACATCCGTTTTGAGAGAGGTATCGACTTCCCAGTCTACCATTTCAGGGGTAATGGCAGGGATATCTGAGGATACCAGCAGCACATGAGTGGCAGATGGGTGAATCTCAAGCACCTTGTTGATTCCGCCGATAATATTTTCGATCATGCTGAGCTTGTTGGGGATAAATGAGAGCGATTTTGTGCAGGTGAGGCCGCTTTCCTCGGTCAAGCCGATCAAAACTATATTCTCCACACGTTCTGCTGCACCTAAGGCATCCAACACCCACTGCACCATGGGCTTGCCGCAGATATCCAACATCGCTTTAGATTTTCCTTGAGTGTATGGGTATAAGAGCTCATCCGGTTGTGGGATGCCTCCTGCTATAACGACTGCATCCATCGGTCACCTCCTAATTATTATCGTTATATTACCTACGAACAAGCTCAATTCAACACCTGGAGCTGGGGTTGCATATTTAGCTGATCCAGCATTTGGCTCAGCTCAGCATGGGTCAATTTGCGACCTTTTCCAGAGACAGCAACCAGCGCTGCTTCGATTACATTCGTCCCAAATGACCGCCCCTCTAATGCGGGTGACGAAGTGATTAAATACTTGACGCCTACCCTTTGGAAAGTCTCCACATCCTCTGGTGTCGTGGTATTGGTCACGATGACTTTCCCTTCCAACCGGTCTGGCATATGACGCTTAATGTAATGGCAATCACCAGCAATTACGGTTGCCCACTGATAATACTTTCCCCACTTGGGGATCCGTTTTTCCTGCTTCTCACCCGTCGGGTATACCCACTCGAAAGGCAACCTGCCTGCGATGGGCATGATGATAGCAGCAACATTTTTCACAGCAGTAAGACTGCGGAGCGGGAATGGCAACCCCAAGGCGAACATGATATCTCCAAAAACACAATCGTAGCCACCATCCATAAAAGACATGGTCATCCCCCAACGGTCAGCTCCGCCAGTGAGCATCACTTTTTTTTCTTTGATATAATCACCGATTTTTCCATTCATGAATGGCACGATACGGTTTTCCAGGGTATTTTTTAATCCAGTACCATCCACAACGGGGGTTTGCTTGATAAATCTCACCATGGGCTGCACCGAATAGAGTGGGTACCACTTATTGTCCACCATTAACCCCAGGTCTGCACCACCTACGCCAAAAGCATCTACCTTGCCATCCAGCTCCTGGTAAAGTAAGGCGGCTTTTTCCATCGAGCCATCAGTACCTATCCGTTCAATAGATACTTTTTCCCCCAACAGTTCCACTTCCACGGATTTATCCCGTTTGGAAGAGCCTATGCTGATACTGACCGCTCGCTTCATGAGATTCGTCTCCGAAAGAAAGAATAGTTATTTCCTGCTAACAAAACATTCAAGCCGTACAAGAAGTAGAACACCATAAAACCTGTAGAGATACCAAGATATTTTCGACAGTTATTGAAAAAACCAAGCTGCATAAAATTTATGACAGGGCAGCTTTATGGATTCCCATCTTTGGTATTCTGGTCGAAAAGATTATAATTCAAATACCTGCGGAAAATTATTATAAACATTGACAGCATAAATAGGTTGTTCATGGAGGCGAAACCTGTGATACTACCCAAGCATGCGTATTTCAAGGGAAAAATTGTCCCTTATTCCAAAGCTAAAGTAGGTATGCTAACCCATGCTCTAAACTACGGTACGGCTGCATTTGGAGGTATACGTGCCTATTGGAATGAAGAGCAGAAGCAGCTTTTCATCTTCCGGGCGAATGACCACTATCGCCGATTTCTCAACTCCACCAAGCTGTTATGTATGCAGATTGAGCATACACCGGCAAGCATGACGCAATTAACAGTTGATTTACTGCGCGTGGATGGCTATCAGCAGAATATTTATATCCGCCCGCTGGCGTATAAATCGGATGAGGTGATCGGGGTAAAGCTGCACGGCCTGCACGAGGAATTGTCCATCTGCGCCCTGCCTTTTGAGCGCTACCTCGATGATGATACCAATGCCAGCGTTACCATCTCCTCCTGGCGGCGTGTGGATGATAATATCATTCCTGCACGCGGAAAAATTTCTGGAGCATATGCCAATTCTGCTTTTATCAAGACGGATGCGGTACGGGCTGGGTTTGATGAAGCCCTAGTCCTTACCCAGGAGGGGCACATATCCGAAGGCAGTGCGATGAATTTCTTCATGCTGCGTGATGGCGTACTGATCACCCCTCCAGTCACTGAGAATATCCTTGAAGGCATCACTCGCCGGAGTGTGATCGAGATGGCACACCAGGAGTTAAACCTGACCATCCTGGAACGCCCGGTGGACCGGACGGAAGTATACCTGTGTGATGAACTCTTCCTTACCGGAACGGCCGCTCAAATCACGGCAGTCACCAGTGTAGACCATCGACCAGTGGGTAACGGTAAGATGGGACCTTTGACCACCAGTTTATATCACCTCTTTCAAGACATTCTCCATGGTCGTGTGCCCCGCTATCAGCATTGGCTTACACCGGTATACGAGAAGAAATAATCCTTACTCATTGTTATTCCACTTGGACCGGGTAAGACCCTTTTAGCACAGCTCGATCAGGGCATCCTGAAACGCTTGACCATTGAAGAAGTCCTGTATAAGTTTACTCAGAAGGATTTCTTGGTATCCCGGATTTAATATTTCCCGAAGCATTCATCTTGCCCTAAGCCAGGGCTGAGTAAGAGTAGGAAAACAGTATAATTAAGTTCACCAAGTTCAGGAGGCTTTCTAATGGAAATTTCCCTTACTGAAGAACATGCCTATCACTTCATACCTCATTTTACCCCGGATGTCGCCTGCGACCGTGTGGAGCAGCGAAAGGTCCAGCTCATGGCAGGAACGATGGGCTCCTTATTTGGGCAAATCAAGCCGGAGGATATCAAGTTCTTAGGGATGGAAAACCGTTTGGAGCCTTTTTGGTTGGTAACGATCTCCAGCCGGACTGTCTACGACCGAGCAAGCAAATACGCCGTGCCGGTTAACGGGGCAGAAGTGATATCGGTGAGTGTATTGGGACAAGAACTTCCGGTGGAGATGAAAGACAAGCTTACCATATTCAGCTTGGATGCAATCGAACACTGTCAGCAAAGCACCCGTATCACCCGCGCCTTCCAAGGTGTGCAAGGAGTGCAGACTGACCCGGAGAAATACTCAGCATTCGCTAAAACCCTCATACCGGACCTGAACACTTTTGCACCCGAAGGCGTTCTTGTGGTGCCACCGCAACTGCGCGCTACAGCGGTCGCCCGCCAGGTGATTGGGGAGGTACTCCGCCCGGTGCAGAATGCCCATACCATCCACGAAGAACGGGTGGACGTGGAAACTTTAGATCTGAATTTCTGCCCGGTTTATGCCTTCGAATACGAAAGGTCCAGTAAAGGCAAGCGTTCTGTAATTGAGTTCAACGCCCTCACCGGCGAGATCAACGGCGGGGGCAAGAAGCTTCAGGACCAGTTCAAAGGTATTCTCACCCGAGATCTGATCTTCGATGTCACTGCGGATGCAGTCGGCATGCTTGTCCCCGGAGGCTCTATTGCCGTCAAGCTCGTCAAGGCGGTTGTCGATCAAAAATAAGTCAGAAATCAATTAGCTTAATATCGGCGATCTTTCACACAGGTATTACATGCCTGCGTATCTATAGGTTTACCCAAGTGAAATTATTTCGCCTTCCACCCCTGCATTTCGATCCACATGCAACAACCCGACTGTAGCAGGGTCACCGCGCGGCCAGGGGTAGCTGGTTGACCCGGGATTAAATAATAATTTTCCTTCCAGGCGGAAATTGCACGGCACATGCAGGTGTCCAAACACGATCACGTCCACGGCTGGGAATGCCAGCAACAGGCGTTGAAGATATATTCCCACCGTGCGCCCGCGCATCGCACGGTGGATTTTATCGACCATATAACGGCTGAAAGTCCCATGTCCATGCGCCATGCCAACGGAAACCCCTTCAAAATCCATTTCGATCCGCATGGGAAGCTGCCTGAGATAAACGATATCCCTGTTCCCCTGGACCGCATATAGGGGTGCCACCTGCCTGAGCTCATCCAGCACCCCCGAGGTGGAAACATCTCCAGCATGCAGGATCGCATTTACTTTCGCATGCTGAAAGATATCGAGTATGCGTGGGTTTAATTGCGGCACTCGGTCAGGTATGTGCGTATCCGCAAGCACACCCAGGGTGATCATGAAACTGGCCACACATCAGATGGCTGCCTGGGGAATAGGGCATTCAGCAAGACATGGATCTCATCCCTGTCTGTCGTGCAATCCACAAAACTCGCTTTTAACATATCCAGGCTGCGGTATCCAAACAAAAGCTGAAGGAAGGTGTGGGGCGGAAAGCCAGCATCGCCTGAGTGACCCATTGGGGTGGGTTTCCAGCTTTCGATCGTGATCAGCTTACCTTTATCCAAGACAATGCGCACCCCGTCTTGATAAAAAGTGATCTTTACTTCACCGGAGTACCCCTACATGGGTGAGCCTGACAACCGTTTTTCCAATTCAGGGGCTACCAGGCGCAGGAAACCAGGCACATCCGCCACACGTAGATACCAGGCATATGGCTTACGGACACGTGGCAGGCTGTCAGGAATCACCTGGTAGACTGGATGTTCTTCGCCAAACCAGAAACCAAAGGCACCAAAGGGTTTTTTTTCATCACCATGTTCGGGATCCAACTGGTTGTAAACCTTTTCCAGGTAGCGGATTACAGAAGGAGTTACCTCTCTCCAGGTGAAACCAGGTGCAATCTCATACTTCACCACCGCCATAGCATCCCCCCAGGTAAAAGGCGGGTGGGCAATGAAACCTACCCGCTCACCAGAGATTGTCTCGATGATGCGTATCTCCTGGCGCATGATGCTCTTATCACTCTTTCCGATCTATCTCATCCTTCCATACTGCTTCATCCCGGGTACAAGCCACCAATGAACGCTGGCAGCCCGAGATGTATAACTCAGATAAAAATGGAATATCTGGCTCGATTGCTGGGCGAAAATTGAAAGATTCCAATTCACCGTCTTTAAGTTTTGGGATATGAGTAGGAAAACCAGCCCGTCCTCCGCCTAAATTCATCGCCATCTCATATCCAAAAAGGCGATAATAGTATGGGATGCCGGTGATTGCCTGAACCATGTCGCCATTTTGGACACTCCATTGGTGAATAATACCAAACTGACGTCGCACCAGGCCACGATTACGGTATTCGGGTAAAGTTCCCACCAGCTCGGGACGGCCTACCTTAAACGGGATGCCGGCATAAGGTCCAGGTTTGGGGGATTAGGTTCATCACAGAAACTAATTTTCCCGGAAGCAGCTTCCTCAACGATGGTGAAGTCAGATGGATTAAAAGTTGGATGAGGCCTGGCAATCAGGTCGTGTGTCCACCACCACACTCTTTCGTCGGGCTTGTCCGGTCCCCGATCTGAATGGAGGCTGGCATTGAAATCTGCCAGGGATTGAGCATCCTCTGGGCTCGAACGCCGAAGGACCAAACCATCGCCTAGATCAATGGGTAATCTGCCTGTTCCGTCATGGGATGTTGTCATGCTGATCTCCTTGCCATTACCTAAACGGCAAGGCAAGTTTAACATCAACCCGGCTAAATTGACAACCCAAAGTTATCGCTTTAATTTTGCCAGGTACTTATTCCGGAACTTCGCCACTTTGGGCGCGATGATCGCCATGCAGTAACCCTGGTACGGATTACGCAGGAAATAATCCTGGTGGTACTCTTCTGCCGGGTAGAAAATCGTGAAGGGAACCAGGTCTGTTAAGATGGGTTTATCCCAGACTTTTTCGCTTTCCAGCTCGTGGATGACCTCTTCAGCGGTGAGTTTTTGTTCCGGGCTGTGGTAGAAGATGGCTGAGCGGTATTGGGTGCCCACATCTGCCCCCTGGCGATTCAGCGTGGTCGGGTCGTGGATGGTAAAAAACACTTCCAGCAGCTCCCGGTAGCTGACCACGGTTGGGTCATAAGTCACCTGAACCACCTCAGCATGCCCAGTTTTACCGGTGCAAACTGCCTTGTAGGAAGGATTTTCCACCCGCCCTCCAGAATAGCCTGAAACCACATCCAGCACACCTTTAAGTTGATCGTATACAGCTTCCAAACACCAGAAGCATCCTCCCGCCAGGGTGGTTACTTCGGTAGGGGTATTTAATTTGCTGTCCATACACTTATCTCCTATATATTTGGATAGATTATATCCCATTTAATTATTGATGAGTTATCAAGGCTTTTACCAACTTGATTTATGATAAAATAGGAGCGCTAAAATGCGGGCATAGCATAGTGGTAGTGCGGTAGCCTTCCAAGCTACTTAGACGGGTCCGATTCCCGTTGCCCGCTCTGAAAGTCCTCAATTCAAGGGACTTTGTACTTTAACAAGGGCCCATAGCTCAGCGGCAGAGCGGACGGCTCATAACCGTTTGGCCGTAGGTTCGATCCCTACTGGGCCCACCAAATCAAAAGAGCACCTCGGAAAATATCTCGGAGGTGCTCTTTAATTTACCATCTAGCTACCTAATATCTAAACGTGAGTGGCAGGTGGACCATATTCACGGGGAATAACACAGGCGTAACCACCGGTTCCCCAGAAGCAAACACACCTTCATCACAGCGGACTGCGTAGCTGCCATTAACGATTTCTTTTCCGCCCGTTACCATCACCTGGAAGGTAAACTTCAGCGTCTCGCCTGGGTTGAGCACAGGCAAATTCCACTGGAGCGTATCCCCCACCAGCTGCCCGCCTGAGCTGGCGCTGCCAAGGATGTAAGACGTGTTCACAGGGATGGTATCGGTTACCACCAGCATGGTTGCTTGCTGCCCAAGGTTGGTCACCTGGAGCTGGTAAAGCAAGGGATTACCGACTGACACCGGGCTGGGGGTAGCTTTCTTTGAAATCTGCAAGTACCGGTTTATCGGTGATATATGCCACCGCAGTGACAGCCACATCCTGCTTCAGACTGGTGTGTGTGATGGTGGCGGTATTCGTGATCACCCCTTCGAAGAAATCATCCACCACGGTAGTGAATGTGATCAGCTGCTCGGAATATGGGGCAACATCTCCGGTCCACTCCAAGCTGACAATATCACTGATCAGACTTCCCGCACTAGCCACCGCATCCCGCTGGTAGGTGGTATTTTCCCATGGGAAGATATCACTCACCTGCACTCCACTCAGCTCGACGGGACCGGAATTGACCACATGTACCACATAGGTCAAAACTGTATCCGTTCCTGGCAAAGCCCAGGTGGGGTCGACTGTTTTGAACGAGTCGATCAATCCAACCTCACGCACGGTGGTCGTGACCGGCTCACCCAGGATGGACATCGTATTGGATACAGTTCCGGTCACCTCGCTCTCATACCAGCTGGTGCGATAATCATCGTTGATGATCAATGTCCCGCTCACCAGGTCTGGGTCCACTTCCACGGCAAAGGAACGCAGCAGGATATCGCCCGGACCCATGGGTGGTAATTCCCAGGTGATGACCGTATCTCCATCGATGATATCCGAGCTTCCACCATCACTGATGCTGAGCAAGGTCACGCTGGCTGGAACGGTTTCCGTCAAGGTGGGAGTTGGATCCTCCTCCGTGCTCAAGCCGCTGTCAAATACCTGGATGGTATAGGTCATGGTCTGTCCAGGTCCAATTTCAGGTGGAGCGGTTTTGGTTGGGATCAGGTTGGCATAATGGGTGACATGCCCAATGGCCGTGCCAGTGATGGGCTCGGTAACATAACCGCTGAGCTCATCCGTGATCACAACCGTGGCTGTATAGTGAGTCCCTTCATCGCCACCGATCGTGCTTTGTCCTTCCAGGGTGGTAAAGGTGATAATCTCACCGACAGAAACATCGCCCGTCCAGACGAAATTTGTACACGGGAAAGCTACATCACATGGTGGTCCATCCACCAATGTTCCGACAGGTGGTATCACAGCCATATCGTTCATACTGACACTGAGACGTCCAAAAGTAACCAGGGCGGTGGCGTCCAATGCATTACCCGGACCCAAGTTTTGAATGGTCAAGGTAGGCGTAACCGGCGCATTGCCACCTCCAGGCTTATGAGCTACCGGATCCAAGATGGCAGTCGCTTCAAATGTTGGACCGACGATCAAACTCGGCACCGGAATACCTGAGGCGCATACTCCTTCGGCACTGCACACACCGTAATCACCGTTCAAGACGATGATATCGGCGATATCGCCAACATAAACCGTAAAGGTAACCTGCGCTGATTCGCGCGTGTCCAGGCTGGCAAGATGCCAGGTAACGACGCCATCCGTGAAATCATCACCGCCACGTACATATTCCAGTTCAGACGGAACGGTATCCGTAATTTCCAGGTCGGTCGCCTTTGAGCCTAAGTTAAGCACGGTCAGGGTATAGGTCATCTCAGTGTTTGATCCAGGTGGATCAGGGAAGATGCTCTTGGAGAGGATAAATATCGGATCGATCACCGTGGTTGAATAAGGCATTCCAGCAACGATACCATCCGGGCTGACCACGAGGTAGTTGTCATTATCGATAACCGTTCCACTTGGAACATCCCCGACATTCACACTGAAGGTAAAAGCAGATGTCTCGCCAAATCCAAGGTCAACCGTGCGATGCCACGTCACCACATTATCAAGCGGGTTATATGAGCCATCCGGACCCACGCCGAGGAAGGTTGTATCCGTAGGGACGAAGTCGGTGACGGTTATGGGTGTCGCAACTGCCGCTTGACCCTGGTTGGTGACCACCAGCTCGTACGTGAGAGGTTTATTCTTGCCAGGCAGGTCAGGTGCAGAAGTTTTACCGATCTCGAACATCGGCGTATCGGTTATACGTGTCTCTGCCAAAACCGAAACCGGTTCTGTAATCATCGGGTCACTGATCACTGCGGTGTTGGAGATGATTCCAACATACCCCGGAGTGACCGTCACGCTGAAGGTGATGACGACCGAGGAATCAAATCCGACCGTCCCATTCTCCCAGATCAGGACCCCATCCGTGATGACCGGAGTGGGCGGGGTGCTTGACCAGGCATCCCCGTTATAGACCGTGTTGGCGGGGATTACGTCAGCCAAGCTTACATCTGAAGCGGTATATGCCCCGGTGTTGAGAATCTCAAGGTTATAGGTCAGGATCGCTCCATCTGTATTTGCCAGGGTGGGAGTGACCACCTTGGTGGATAGGGAAAGTTTCGGATATCCTTCCGGAGGGGGGATTGGACCGGAAGCAAGCACTCTTTGTGAAGAGTTCCGGGCAAACCCTACAACGGTCGCCACCATGAAAATCCCTATCACGATGATAGCAATTAATTGAAGTGCTTTTTTTAGCTTGTTTGTCATCTCATTCTCCATTTCTAGAAACTACGCCTGCAGGATGATTTTTCCATCGTCCTATCCGGTTGAAAAGAACCAGTAGTAAAAATTCCTTCATCTGAACAATTCTTAAATTCAACATTCATTAACCACGTTGCAACTTCTAGTCCAATTTCCATCCAATCTTCAAGTTCAGGCAAGTTCAAATATCAAAATCGTGCAATGTATCTCCGTTTCGATGTACTTTGGATGATCCAGCATATTTTGGGGTCAGTTTATGGAAGGTTTGAACAATGATTGGGCTGTTGGTTATTTTTTCTCTGTAAATATAATTACCTCTTTTTTGACGCATAATTCCCTGGCCCAGTAAAATCAATAGCCATGTACTGCTTATTAAACAGGCAAACAAATTGCAACAGTGAGCAGGTCATTGTGGTTCTTTTCTTCGTAAACCAGTCTTTGTCTCAGAGTTGGAATAGATAACCCATGAAATCGATCCGAATAAAACCCCAAGGTTTGATTAAATACCTTCCCTTTCTTTTCCTCGATGATTGCAGTACTCCTGCCATCCTCCGAGTCGCCAGCCGGGCAAGTTGTCGAGGTGGTCGTTGAAGATCCTGAGCTTAGCCCTCCATTCACCACCTGCCCTGAATCTTACTGGTACCCATTTGATAATGACCGCGGTCATACCGCCTATCTGACCCTGAATGCCTCTAATCCCGCCAATTCCACAAACGATGCAGAATGGCGTCCGGTTATCCCACAACCAGGTTACTACCTGGTGGAGGCATACATCGCAGCCCATTCAGCCATCACCTGGTGCGCCGGGCAAGGTCGCACCATCAACCATGACACGACCGAAGCTCATTATTCCATCCACCACGCAACTGGGGTGACAATGCGTTCCTTCAGCCAATATCCGCTCAGCAACCAGTGGCTAAACCTGGGTGAATATTATTTCAATGCAGATGACAGCGGCTTTGTTTACCTGACCGATCTGAACGGAGAAGAAGAATTCAGCACGACCATCTCCTTCAGTGCCATGCGCTTCACCTTCACACGATCGGACCGCCCAAATGTTTACTTACCGATTGTCCATTACACCGACCCATCCGGGCAACCCCCACCCAATGCCGGGGTGATCCAGGCACAAGGTTTCGATGCCTGCCATCTACCGGAGATATCTGAAATGCAAACCTGGTGGAATCATAGCCCTTACCGTTTTTATGCCCTTTACATGGGCGGAATCAGCCTTTACAGTGGGTGTGCCATCGCTAATTCTACCTGGGTGAGTGCAGTTCACCAGCAAGGCTGGAGCTTCGTCCCCACCTGGGTGGGACCCCAGGCACCTTGCTCATCCTGGAAACATCGGATGAGTAGCGACCCATCAGCTGCATATCAAGAAGGGCGTCAGGAAGCTCAGGCTGCATCGGAGGCAGCCACATCCATGCGGCTCACCAATTACGGCCTGGGCGGCACGGTTATTTATTATGATATGGAGTCATTTGGTGGAGCCAATTACGAATGCCGCCAGACGGTCAAATCATTCATGAATGGCTGGGTGGAACGCCTGCATGAACTGGGTAATATCGCCGGGGGGTACGGATCCCGAAATTCATACCTGGCAGATTGGGCTACCATAGCCCATGTCCCGAATGATGTTTGGGTCGCCTCCTGGTACACCAACACTTATGACCCGGCTGCATCCGTTTATGGAATCAGCTGGCTGAATGGCTTGTGGATCAACAACCAGCGTCTACGCCAGTATACCGGTGGCCACAATGAGACCTGGGGTAGCATCAAGTTTAATATCGACAGTGATGTTGCTGATGGCATGGTTGCCATGCCACCCAGCAAACCGTTGAGCAACCCGGTTGTCCCCAAGACAATTCCCATCCAGGACACCGGATGGCTGTCGGCTGACCAGGGTTGGCTCATCCTGGGAGATACATTATATTGGACAGATAACCAGGGGAAAAATTGGCAGGATATCTCTCCAGGCTCGGTTCAGCGTGCTTATTTCCTGCCCTCCGGGGAAGGCTGGGCACTTTCATCTGAAAACCAAGAGCCCCTGACCCTTTACCATTCATCGAATGGGGGTGATAGCTGGGAAATTATCAATTTCCCGCTGCCGGTGGATGGAACCTGGATTCCCCTACAGCTCCATTTTACTTCCCCCACTTCCGGTTGGGTGGTGCTGCAGCAGCAAACCAGCCAGGCATTTGACTCTGGGGTGCTGATGAAAACCAGCGATGGTGGGCGTACCTGGCAAAAATATGATCTGCCCTCGGCTGCCCCGATTCGCAACGTCTCCAGACAGGAAGGCTGGCTTACGAATCGAAATGGAGATCAAAATTACCATACCACGGATTCAGGGGTCACCTGGCAAGCTGCCACACCTGGCCAGTATCCTAAAGCCCTGGAACCCCTTCCGGAGGGAACCACGCTGTCCGGTTGGCAGGCGAGTGGCGTGGGTTGGGCTGTTACCTCTACGGGGAGTTGCAGTGGTGAAAAATCCTCTCCAGACTTCACCTGCCGGAGTGACAGCTCCTTGCAGCAGTCCATGGATGGAGGGTTAACCTGGCAGGAAATACCATTACCCACGCAAGAGTAGGCAACCCTTAACTGGTGTGTGAAATCCATACATTTGTTACAATTAAGTGGTATAAGTTTTAATTCCTTTGCATCGCGGAAGGAACCCTATGACCCTGCGCCCTCACCTCCAAAAACTGACTGAAACGGGTGAAATGCTCACCCTGTCTGCGCCTATTTCGAAGATTTACGAAATGGCTGGGATCCTAAAAGAATTAGAGCCACACCCAGTCATGTTAACCAATGTGAAAGAAAGCCCATTTCCGGTCATGGGTAACTTGTTCTGCTCCAAGGCAGGTTTTGCAAATTACTTGAACATCCAGGTGAAGGAAATTATCCCCAGCCTGATGCAGGCTTTGCAGGAGCGCACAGCTTGTCCAACGATATCTGAGGCGCCTTGCCATGAAGTGGTTATCACAGACCCCGACCTGGACAGCCTGCCCATCCTGCGCCACTGTGCATTGGATGGCGGAAATTACATCAGCTCGGGGGTATTCATCGCTCGTCATCCCAGGCTCGGGCAGAATCTGGACTTCCACCGCGCCATGCAGTTCTCCAAAACCGAGATGGCCATCCGGGTGGTGCGTGGGCGCCACTTCGACCGATTCCTGGAAGAGCTGGGTAGCCTGGATGTGGCAGTTTGCATAGGAGTCCCACCGGAGGTGCTCGTGGCAGCTGCAACCTCGGTGGAGCTAGGCGTGGATGAGCTGGAAATTGCTAATGCGCTATCCCTACGCTGCCTGGGCCAGCCTGTGAACCTGGTGCATGCCAAAACGGTCGATTTATATGTGCCCGCCGAGGCAGAATTCGTATTGGAAGGCACAGTTTACGCTGACCGCAGGCATGCTGAAGGACCTTTCGTTGACCTGACCGAGACTTACGACATCGTACGCAACGAACCTGTTTTCGAGGTCAAGACCATCACCCATCGCCATGACGCAGTATGGCATGCCCTATTGCCAGGCGCTCTCGAACACAAACTGCTGATGGGCATGCCACGCGAACCGACCATCTATAAAAAAGTCAATGAGGTCGTGCACTGCCTGGATGTAAACATCAACCCGGGTGGCTGTTCATGGCTGCACGCCATCGTCCAGATCGATAAACGCTCTGAAGATGATGGGAAAAAAGCTATCCAGGCTGCCTTTGCCGGACACCGCTCGTGCAAACACGTCTACGTGGTGGATAAGGACATCGACATCTATAATCCGCTGGAAGTAGAATGGGCGATGGCAACCCGCTTCCAGGGTGACACAGATCTGGTGATCAAATCGAAAGAGACGGGATCGAGCCTCGACCCATCCAGCGAGCGCACGGAGAGCGGCACCCACCTGACCACAAAGCTGGGTTTTGACCTGACCAAGCCGCTTGTTTCGCAAGGCAAGGGCTTCGATAAAGCCATTTTCCCGGTGGTGGACATCACCAATTACATAAAGGAATGATGATTATTATTATCATCGGCTTTCTATATCTACAATTTCCTTGGAAAAGGGAACATGCTGCTTACTCCTGAACAAAACGCAATGCTTGATGGCTCTCAAGGCCGAGCGACCCGGAAAGCCATGCAAATCCTGGTTGCCCTGGGCGAGATTTATGGTGCTGAGCGTATGATCCCAGTCAGTTCAGTCCAGATCGCCGGGGTGAGTTATGACAACCTGGGGGAGGCCGGGCTACAGTTCCTTTCTGAGATGGCTGACGGAGGCGGTAAAGTGCGTGTGCAAACCACCCTCAACCCTGCCGGGATGGACATCGAAAACTGGCGCAGCCTGGGCATCCAACCGGATTTTGCAGAGAAACAGGAGCGTGTTTTGGATGCCTATTCAAGGATGGGAATGATCCACCACTTGCACCTGTACCCCATATCTCATCGGTAATCTACCTCTATTTGGTGAGCACATTGCCTGGTCGGAAAGTTCGGCGGTGTGCTACGCGAACTCAGTTCTGGGTGCCCGTACCAACCGTGAAGGTGGACCGTCCGCCCTGGCATCAGCCCTCACCGGACTTACCCCCGAATATGGCTATCACCTGGCTGAAAATAGGCGCCCAACACTGACCTTCCAGGTCAATCCCTGCCTGAAAGAAACCAGTGAATTCGGTGGGCTGGGTAAGCTGATTGGAGAACACATCCAGGCTTCCAAAGCCATCGCCTACATTACGGGGATTCAATCTGCCACATTGGAAAACCTCAAATCCTTGTGCGCCAGCCTGGCAACTTACGGTGGAGCTGCGCTGTTCCACATGCAGGGCGTCACACCCGAAGCATCATCCTTCACGGCCCCGACTGGATCAGGTCGAGGTCACCCAGCCAGAGCTTGAGGTTGCCATGCAATCTCTCAACGATGCCAGCGCAGCGGAAGTGGATTTCGTCAGCCTGGGCTGCCCACACCTGAGCATTCATGAGATTGAGCAGATCGCGCGCCTGTTGGATGGCCGGCAGGTGAAAAAAGAGTTCTGGATTACCACTGCACGTGCCACCAGGCAGATTGCGGACCAGCTCGGTTATACCCACATTATCGAGGCTGCCGGCGCAAAATTTGCCGCAGATACCTGCTGCGTTGTCGCTCCCATCCAGGGTCGCTTCACCGCCATGGCAACGGACAGCGCCAAAGCCTGTTATTATGCCTCCGCCAAGAACAAATTCAAGACGCTGCTTCTCCCCTTCGATGAAGTAGTCAGGCTGGCATTACAGTGATACTCCATGGGCGCAGCATTTTTCAGGGCAATGCCCAGGGTGAAGCCTTGGTTACATCTCAACCCATCTCCTTCTTCGGTGGCGTAGACCCCGAGACAGGTATCGTGGTTGAGCGGGGGCATCCCCTGGAAGGCCAGTGTATCGCCGGGAAGGTGCTGGTCTTCCCCACCGGGAAAGGTTCCACAGTGGGCTCTTATACGCTTTACCGCCTGAAGATGAACGGACACGCTCCACTTGCCATCCTCAACGCGGAATGCGAGACCATTATTGCGGTGGGCTGTATTATTGCCGAAATCCCGTGTGTGGACCAGTTACCCATCCAAGAAATCCTCTCTGGCAGCCTGGTGCAGATTGATGGGAGTGTTGTTATTATCGAAGATCCAGCTATTCACTGATAGACGGAGATTATTTATGAAAAAACGAACCCTGCTCATGATCCCAGGTCCCATCGAATTCGAGCCGGCTGTGCTGTCTGCCATGGGAGAACCCACCACCAGCCACGTGGCACCTGACTTTATCGAAACTTTTGGGCAAGCCCTGGAACAATTACGCCGGGTGTTCGAAAGCCCGTCCGGCCAGCCGCTGGTACTGGCAGGTTCAGGTACCCTGGCAATGGACTGCGCCGGAGCCAACCTGGTGGAGCCCGGGGATAAAGCCCTGGTGATCAACACCGGCTACTTTTCCGAACGCTTTGCCGCCATCCTTGAGCGTTATGGTGCCCAGGTGACGCTTGTATCAGCACCTCCAGGTGATCGCCCGGGTTTGGAACAGGTAAAATCAGCCCTGGAATCTGATTCCTATAAGCTTATGACCATCACCCACGTGGATACATCGACTGCGGTTATGGCAGATGTGCAGCAGATCACTGCTCTTGGAAAGCAGTATGGGGTGCTGGTCATTGTGGATGGGGTTTGTTCGGTGGCTGGGGAAGAACTGCCCATGGACGCCTGGGGGGTTGACCTGACTCTCACCGCTTCTCAGAAGGCAATTGGAGTTCCCCCGGGGTTAGCCTTGCTGATGATCGGATCACGAGCCATGCAAAAATTCCAAAACAGGACCACGCCTGTGCTCAACTATTATGCAGATTGGACGAATTGGCTGCCCATCATGCAGGCTTACGAAGCCCGAAAGGCGGGTTACTTCGGCACCCCACCGGTTAATTTGATCGTTGCCTTGAATGTGAGCCTCGGGCAAATTCTGGCAGAGGGTATGCCAAAGCGTATTGCCCGCCACATCGCCATCAGCCGGGCGTGCAAGGCAGGTATGCAGGCGCTTGGATTAGGCCAGGTGCCGCTCAAGCCCGAGTTTGCTGCCCATACCCTGACCGCCCCACGCTATCCACAAGGGGTCAATGGAACTGACTTTCTGGCAGGTGTTTCAAAGGCAGGCGTGACCCTGGCAGGTGGGTTGCACCCCGCCATCCGTGCAGAGTACTTCCGAATCGGTCACATGGGGGCTGCCAACCTATCGGATATCCTGGTAACCGTCAGCGCTATTGAAAGCGCCCTGGCTGGATGTGGTTATAAATTCAACCCAAACGTAGGGGTTGATGCTGCCCGGGCGGAGTCAAAAAAATCGGTATAGCCAGGTTCCCAGGTATCCGCAAGTCAGGCAGTAGAACCTGAAAAATATACTATCATCGGCTCAAAGTAATTCTCCAGCCAGCCCTGCTCATACTGCATTCCATGCAGTGGAAGATCCGTGTGCAGTAATGTGAGCTTCGTCATGATCACCGACTGCTTCCAAGGTTATTTCTATACGCGAGTCTGGCTCATCCGCATTGAATTCTGACGTCCGCCAGGATTGAACAATGCGTTTGCCAGGTTCCAGCTCAAGATTCTTCCCATGGATATAACCATTCCAGGCTTCAAATTCGCCTCCCCAATCCGAATTTATGGATGCTGACCCACCTGTCATCTGGGAATGGCCTTCCGAACTCAACCAGGCTGCTATAAACTTCCTGCGGAGTAGCGGGAATCAATGCTGATATAACAAATTCAATCGCCATATAGACTCTTCCCTATAAACAATCAACCCGGAAGTATTCAACTTCCGGGCTGTTTACTCACCTGGTTATTTTTTCCTTGATGGCCTGTTCGACCTTTTTCTCGTCATAGCCCACCAGGATGGTCCCTTCGATATCGAAGGTTGGGGTTGTGCGGGTGCCATTAGCCCACTTCTTCACCTGGTCGGCAGCACCCGGGGTGACATCGATATCCACCTCAATGTATTCGACCTTATTTGCCTGAAGCCAAGCACGCGCTCGCCGGCAACCAGGGCACCAGCGGGTGCAGTACATCACCACGCCCCCATGCGGCAAGCGGATCTCATCCGGATTAATGGGAGGTGGTGCCGGGCTGCGCAATGCTGCTTCGGGGTCGACCCGACGAAGCACTTCCAGCACAACATCATTATCCGGCTGATGATCGATATCATGGATATCGATATAGCGGATATAACCGCGTTTATCAATGACGAAGATAGCCCGCTCAGAATCCCCTTCCTTCTCTCGTGAACACATCATACAAGTTTGCCACCCTGCCATGTGGCCAGAAATCACTCATCAGGGGGTAATTAATCCCCCCATAGATTCTGCCCATGCTTTCAGGCAGGGAACGTGATCAATGCTTACGCCCAGGACCTGGGCATCCAATCCCGCGAACTTACCCGTATCGGCTTCGTACGACGGGATCTGGCCTGTTCAGATGGGCGTCCAGGCCTTTGGAAAGAACACCAGTACGACATTTTTCCCCAGGTAATCGCTGAGCCTGACATCCTTATCCAAGTGGGATGGAAGGGTAAAATCGGGAGCTGACTGACCAACATATAGTTTCATATATGCCTCCTTCAAGATATGCTATTTTAACCTAATTATCCATTTTAGATGGACAGAATGGACCAATCGCATGGAAAAATGCATTAATATTATTTAATATTTTTGGCCAAGAAAGGTCCACCAAATATAGGCGCAAAAATACAAAAGTTAAACAAGCCGGCTGCTAAAACTACAAGACCAATAATTGCCAGGATAATTCCACCTGTTCCGTGCACAACAACCAGACCAAGGGCGGCGAGTACAATCCCCGCCACGATGCGGAGCAGACGGCCAGTTAATGAAGACATGAAACGTGCGAAACCCATAATTTTCTCCTTTTTGTCACTCAGATCGTTTTTTTTTAATGATTGCCTGAATCATCAACTATTTAGATACATCGGTGCAAAAAAGGTTACATCAAATGCATTTGAAATCACGCGGGTTTTTAAGTCATCCTCTTCCACACCAAACGGCTGCAGGATGGTGGCGGCAGCACGGAATAACAATACCCGGTAGCGTTCCTGGTCTATGCTGCGCAGCTCAGGTTGCTGGGGCAAATCCCAGGCATGCACACCCGGCTCACCCAGCGTATATACGAAGCGCACCCGCTGCCCCGGGCGCAGGTGCTTACCCCGCGCAGCCAGCTGTGCCGCCGCCCGGGCAGCTGGTGAGGGTGTGCGGTATTCCGATAACTCGCGGCTTAACGTCTGCGAGACCAACAAGTCTTCCACACGCACCCCAGATGTGCGCAGCCTGGTCAACGCCCTGCGCAGTGATCTTAATACCTGGGGTAGGTAGGTGGAGCGGTCCTCCACATCGGAGGTATGCACCAGGATATCGAGGATCTCCTTTTGCGCATTAGCCACCCAGGCTGGCGTGTCGTGACGGCGGGTCTCAATGCCGCGCATCTTCAGGCTGCCATCCTGAAAGACACCAAAATAACGGTTGGGCACCGGCACGCGCTCATCCATGCGGGAGGGCAGGAAAGCCACCCAGCGGTAAATTCCATCCAGGGCAATCGGCAGACCGGTGCGGGTGGTGATCTCCTCCAGCAGCGGCTGGAACGACGGCACATCCGCCAATCCCTTCTTTTTCACCCACAAGCCATCCACATACATGTGCAGCACGGTGAATCCCAGGTCTTCAGCAGCCTCCTTGGCGCGCAGCAGCATCTCGCGCCCATAAGCAGTGACCGCCTCGTGGGCTTCGATGCGCCCAAAGCGGGCGTTCTTGTAACCCAGGTAGCCAAAGCAGGTGACCAGCAGCCATTTATGAGCTGTAGCTTGAGCCTGGTAAGTCTGGCGACGTGGGTCCCAGGCGGGCAACTCTGCCAGACGCAGCTTGAGCTCCAGGCGTTTGTCCAGCAGGGGAGCCAGCGTTTGGGGGATCAGGCCGGACGGTATCCTGGTCGATCCACAAACCCAGCTCCGAAACCCGCTCCAGCCGGGCGTACTGGTCCCTCCCTTTAGCATTCGGGTCTGCCACCGTCTCGGGCGAGATATTAAAGTGGCGCATGATGCTGGGGTACATCGAAATGAAGTCCACCTCCGCCACATCGCGGTGAAGGCCGATGAGGGGCTGGTAGACTAATCCTCCCTGGTCAGCCTGCATCATCTCAAGGGCACTTTTGGGGCGTTCGGCTTGCTGCTTGTGCCAGGGCACCATGATCCCCAGGCGTAGTGCAGTCACCATTTGCATGGCAGAAATGCCGCTGCCGGGCGAAACGCGTGCCACCACCTGGCCGGCCAGGGCAGTGACGCGCGCCAGCTCATACACCCCCTCCAGACCGTACTCATGGAACAGCATTGCATTGCAACCATCGATATGCCAGCGCCCAAACAGGTGCACCTGCTTGCCACGGTAGATCACCTGCCCATAAGCCTGGTAGCTGCGCTCATCTTTGCGGATGACCTCCCGACCTGGCTCACGGTTCAAGGGCAGCGGGATGCGCCACTTTTCAGCCAGGTCGATCAGGTAAGGCAGCAGCCAGGTGTCGCCCCAGGCAGTCATCAGCACATCCGGGTCCTGGCGCTGGAGAATTGCGCGCAGGTTGACCAGCAGCGGGCGGGGGTGTTCCAGGCTGAATCGGTAGGAAACGCTCATGGAGCGCACGTACAGGGCCTGCGGATCTGCGTGTGCCGGGTCAACATCTGGCTCGATCGCCAACAGGCGCAGAGGGGGTGGTGGGGGGTCCAGCTCCCAGGGCGTATCCAACACTTCCAGTGCCTGCACGGCACCCCGTTCATCTGCTTCCACCTGGCAGTGTGCCAGTGGAAAGGTATTGTAAAGGGCAGAATGGCGCGTGGTGATGGGCAAGTCAGCGTCGTAATAAGGCAGCTCGGGGAATTCGCGGGCGACACGTTGGAAAAGATTAGGCTGAGCTGCCGTTTGGTCCAACCGGGCTTCCAGTACCTCCACAGGTTGGGATGAGAAGATATCCTGCCGCGTGGTGCGCTTCAGCTCCACCTTCTCCGGCTGAGACTGCAGGAAGCGCCACAATTGCCGCAAGCGTTTTGACTCGCCAGCCGCATAAAAGGTGATGGGGAAATCCTGAATCAGGCGATGGCGCTGCCCATCCTCACCCACCAGCCAGAGCACAATCCCACTGTGCGTATCAGCAAACAGGTCCAGCAGCCAGCCTTTGAGTTCAGCCATGCAAGTTGAGCAGGTCAGGAGGCGAGGCCGGGGGCTCTGCCTCCACCCGGCCAGGAGGTGAGGCCGGTGCTGCGTCTCCTCAGAGGCGTGCGAAGTGGGGCAGGGTCACCCCCTTCCACCTCTGCGGCGAGCGAATCAAGGTAGGCCGTGGAATCGCCCTGCTCCAGCTGCTCCAGGGCGGCCGCATCGCTGGGGTTCAGCAGGTAACGCATGCGCAGCACCTGCTTGTGTTCCTCCAGCAGCATCGAAAGCAGGAAGACCTCGAAAGGCAGGGCATGTGCGGCATAAGCTGCGGCAGCCAGGTGCTTGTGGGCCGCGGCGAAGAGGTCGTCCAGTGCTTTCTGGTCGCTGCGCCGCAGGGCACGCCGGAAACGCAGGAAAAACTCCTGCTCTTTCAGAAAAACTTGCGTAACAGATGGAAGTGTGCGTCCCATAAAGAACCTCCTTAAAACAGGCGCAATGGCTCGGCAGGCTGCGGCTCTTCAAAGCTCCATACCTGTCCGGCTGCACCCGCCAATATTTCAAGCAATTCTCCCGGCTGGTTGCGGTTGGGTAAACTGGCGCTCACCGCCACAGATGCTGAGCGGCATAACCGCCGCAGCTCGGATAGGCTTACTTCCAGCAGGCGCATCCGCTCTGAAAGCTTCACGTTCTCGTCGTAGAAAGTGTCCAGCAGGTTCAGCACCAGCACGGGCGAGAAGTCTGCCACCGACTCGGTCAGCAGCGTTTCCACCTGGTAGCAGGTGAAGGCGCGTGCCACGCTTACCCGGTCCAGTGCAGCCTGCCAGGACGACGTCCGCTGGCGCAGCTGGCGTGCCAGCCCGTAGCCATCAAAACAGTTGCCAGCATCCACCAGGCGCACCCGGTTGGTTACTGCCAGGCGCGCGGTCAAGACAGTCATCATCTGGCGTTGAGCCCGGTGCGGTGCCAGCACCAGGTGAAGCTGGCGGGGGGAAAGTTGAAGAGAATCATCCATATTCCTGGAATGGTTCAGAGTGGGGTATGTATAAGTGTCCATATTTTGATTATACCAGAACATTTGTTCTAATAACATTAGAATTTCATCAGTTCGCCATGAGATGAATTATTAGGTCAGGCATCAAATATGCAACATCTCCTGGGTGTACTCACCCAGTTGGTTTCCTGCTACCAGGGATTGCGGATCGCCTGTAGGCTCTGCCCGCGTCTCGGTTCAGCATGTCTCTTGGAGGTAATCTAACATCAATGAACTCGATTGTTCCGAGTAGTCAATGGTCCTGGCCAGGTGATGCTGTAATTAAGAGAGCCTTTGGATGTCAGCTCCGGCCGATCTACAGCGTTATGCAAGAGATGGAAACAATGCTGCTTAAGGTGAGTATAAGGATGTCAGGTATTTAATTATGGTAAAATCATCCGCCGTCAAAATGGTGGTTTAGTTTTATTGTGTCGCATATAAAGATGAATTCTTACTTTTCTTCCCTTCCAGTTCCCCCAACCAATAACCACAGGCTTCTCATCCAGCTAAGCCAGGTGGTCAAGGTATACAATACCGCCGCAGGTGATTTCACCGCCCTCAAGGGCATTACGGCTGATCTCCACGCGGGCGAGTTCGTGGGTGTGATTGGCAAGTCTGGGGCAGGCAAGTCTACCCTGCTCAATATGATCACCGGCGCAGACATGATCACGTCCGGTGAGGTTGTCTTCAATGACCCAGACGGGAAGAGCACCTCCATTCACAAGCTGAGCGAGAATTCCCTGGCTGTGTGGCGCGGTCGCAATGTAGGCATCATCCACCAGTCTTTTCAGCTGCTGCCCATGCTCAACCTGGTGGAAAATATCATGCTGCCAGTGGATTTTAGTGGTCATTATCAGCGGCGTATCAGTAAGGAGCGCGCCCTTGAGCTGCTCACATTGATGGAGCTGGAAGATCACGCCTATAAGCTGCCAGCTTACATCTCGGGTGGGCAGAAGCAGCGGGTTGCCATTGCCCGCTCCCTTGCCAATGACCCTCCCATCATTGTCGCAGATGAGCCAACCGGCAGCCTGGACACGCTCACCGCCGAAACCATCTTCGAGATATTTGAGAAGCTGATCGAGCAGGGACGTACCATCATCATGGTCACGCATGACAACAACCTTGCCCCACGCTTCACACGCCGACTGCTCATTGCGGACGGGACCATCACCGCTGATTCAGGATTCCACCTGGTATCCGCCCAGGAGCAGCGATGAACGGAGTAGCTAATGCCCCAGATGATTCAACTTCGCCAGGTGGTTAAGCGCTTCAAGACCACGGCGGGCGAATACATCGGCCTGAACGGTGTGGATGTGGACATCCTGGCAGGACAGTTTATTGCCATCGTGGGTAAATCTGGCAGCGGCAAATCCACCATGCTTAATATGATCACCGGAATTGACCACCCGACCTCCGGAGAGGTGCTGGTAAACGGGGTGAATATCTATAAAATGACCGAGAGTGAACGTTCACTATGGCGCGGTCATAATCTGGGGATCGTCTTCCAATTCTTCCAGCTGCTTCCGATGCTCAGCCTGTTGGAAAATACGATGCTTCCGATGGATTTTTGCAACGTGTTTTCTCCAGCCGAACGCCCGGAACGTGCTTTTGAGCTGCTCAAGATGGTTGGGTTGCAGGAGCATGCTAACCAGCTCCCGGCAGCTGTCTCTAACGGACAGCAGCAGGCGGCAGCAATTGCCCGGGCACTGGCGACCGACCCACCTATCATTGTCGCGGATGAGCCGACAGGAAACCTCGACTCACGCTCATCGGAAGAGATCATCGAACTTTTCTACCAGCTTGTCTTGCAGGGCAAGACGATCATCCTGGTTACCCACGACCCATCCATCACCAAGCGAACCACGCGAACCTTGATCATCTCGGATGGAAAGATCATTAATGAAACAGTTGCCAAGGCTCTTCCATTGCTTACCCACGCTCAAATGCTCAAGGTAACCCATTTACTTGAGCATAAAGAAATACCTGCTGGGAATACGATCATTCATAAAGGAGAGCATATTGATTCCTTTTTCATGATCACTGAGGGAGAGGTGGAAATTATTCTCGAGCCCGCCAAGCAAGAAGAGGTAACCATTGCCCGGCTCGGTGAAGGTGAATTTTTTGGCGAGGTTGAATTGATACATGGTGGTAATTCAATCGCCAGCGTACGGGCAACACCAGAAAAACCGGTCAAGCTGGTAGTCTTGCGTCGTAAAGATTTTACTGAAATGCTGGTTGGCTCGCCATTAACCGAAGATGCTATCTCCCGGATCGTCCAGGCTCGCATGGCGGAGAACCGGGCAGCAGACCGCAGAAGGCGATGGTGGTAGCATGATCCGCCCACGATGGCGCAAGGTCCTTTCCGATTTATGGGATAACAAGATGCGCACCCTGCTGGTGGTGGCATCGATTGCAGTGGGTGTCTTTTCGATTGGCATGATCGCTGGAGCATATGAAATCATCTCGAACGACATGGGCGCCAGCTATGGTTCCGCCAACCCGGCGAATATCGATATGCGTACGGATGATTTTAACCAGGATCTTATTGATTCGCTGGGTAACCTGGATGGTGTAAAAGAGGTTGAAGGGCGACGTTTCTTTTCTGTTCGTATCCGTGTTCCAGGTGAGGATTGGTCCAACCTTGACCTGGTGGCAATTAATGATTTTACGGATACACACATTAACCTGTTATTGCCACTCGAAGGCAACCCCATCCCAGCGGATAAACAGGTGATCTTAGAAAGCAAAGCCCTGGATAATCTCTCGGTTGAGGTCGGGGATGAAGTGGAGTTTCAGCTCCCGAATGGCAATATTAAGAAGATGACCGTGGTGGGATTTGTTCAAGACCAGACGACGGGAGCAGGCGATTTTCTCGCCGCTCCACTCGGCTATGTAACGCTCGACACCCTCCCCTGGCTGGGTCAGCCAACCAATTACAACCGCCTGATGGTCACGGTCACTGGTGATTCAAACGATATCGAACACATTCGCGAGGTCTCCACATCCGTCTCGGACAAGATCGAAAAAAGTAATCGACAGGTCTACCGCACCGAGCTGAATAAAACCAACGAACATCCCATGTCATCCACAGTTGAGGCAATCTTAGGAATCCTGATGGCGCTGGGTATCTTGATCGTGTTTTTAAGCAGCTCATTGATCGCCAACACGCTTAACTCGTTGCTTACCCAGCATCTGCCCCATATCGGGGTGATGAAGCTGATCGGGGCACGCAGCCAACAAATCTTCGGTATGTATATTGTCCTGATCCTGTCCTTTGGGCTGATGGCATTACTGATCGCACTGCCAACCGGGGGGCAGGCGGCATTTGCACTTTCACAATTTATCGCCAGTAAGATGAATTTTAACCTTCAAGGCTACCGTATTGTTCCAATGGCTTATCTCTTGCAAATTGTGGTGGCCATTTTGATTCCACTAGCAGCTGGATTCATCCCGGTCAATAATGGTTCACGCGTAAAAGTTCAGGAAGCAATCAGCGGAAGTGGATTAAGCAAGGGGAAAGCCACCTACGGCTGGTTGGAACGATTAGGAAGCCGGGTGAAATGGCTTTCCCGCCCGATGTTGATCTCAATCCGCAATACTTTCCGGCGTAAACGTCGCTTATTGCTCACTTTGCTGACCCTGACGATTGGTGGTGCAATTTTCATCGCAGTGTTCAATGTCCAACAATCGTTGGAAGATTACATGGCTCAGATCGGAAAATATTTCATTGCCGATGTGACGCTTAACTTTGATCGGCCTTACCGTGTGGACGAAATCAACCAGGCTGTCATGGATGTCCCGCATGTACAGCACTCTGAAGGCTGGTCTTTCGTTTCAGCGGATATCATCCGGCCTGATGATAGTGTGGCTGATTATTTAACCATCCTGGCTCCACCAGTGGAGAGCAGTTTAATTGAGCCGATCATGCTGGAAGGACGCTGGCTTACACCAGGGGACAAGAAAGCCATCACCATCAGTGAGGCCATCTGGAGCGATTTTCCTGACCTCAAGGCGGGTGACGAGTTAAAACTGAAGATTAACGGTCAGGAAGACGAGTGGACCGTAGTGGGGATTTTCCGCTTCATCAGCCGTGATCAAATCATTGGTTATGCCACCTATGATTACATCTCCGAGCTGCTCAACCTATCCAACCAGGCTTTTTCCTACCGCATTGTCACTGAGGAACACACGCTTGAGTACCAAAAACAGATGAGCGCGACGATTGATAAATATCTACGCGATCTTGGATACCACGTCAGCGAAACACAGGCTGGTCTCTCCACTCTGGAAACCGCTTCAGAGAGCCTGGCGATCCTGATCAATTTCTTACTCATCATGGCCCTGCTGACGGCTTTAGTTGGCAGTATTGGTTTGACCGGAACCATGGGTATGAACGTCATGGAACGTACCCGCGAGATTGGTGTGATGCGCGCCATTGGAGCAACCGATGGGCAGATCATGAAGACGGTTATCGTTGAAGGAATGATCATCGGGAGTATCAGCTGGTTTTTAGGAGCCATCTTCTCTTTCCCGATCACGTTCCTGCTCTCGCGCATCATCAGCCTGGCAATTTTTAATTCACCCAGCCAATTTGTGCTTAATCCACTTGGATTTATTATTTGGTTGGGGTTGGTCCTGATCCTATCAGCATTAGCCAGCGTTTTACCAGCACGCAACGCTGCCCGGCTGACCATCCGTGAAGTCCTGGCATATGAATAGCAATAATATTAAGAGGTGAGTCATGAAAAACTACTTAAAATTCTTCTCCATTTTTATCTTCACTGCTCTTTTTCTGAGTGGCTGCAGCGTATTTGACAAACAAAGCACACCGGAAAGCACGCCTGCCCCGGTCGTCGCTGACAGCGGGTCGGTCATCAGCCAGGGTAACCTGGTTCCCAAGGATTATATGTACCTGGCATTTCCCAGTGGTGGTCATATTGAAGAGATTCTGGTGAAGCAAGGCGACCAAGTCATACAAGGGCAGGTTTTGGCACGCCTGGGTGATCGGCAGCAATATGAAGCTAACCTGACCGCAACTCAGCTGGAGGTGGAAAATGCCCAACAAGCATTGGATGACCTCAATAAAAATGCTGCCATCTCGTCAGCAAATGCATGGCTGGCATTGTTAAACGCCAAGCAGAGCGTTATGGATGCCGAGATAGCCTGGAACAAGGTTGACACCGATGAATATCAGGAAAAGATCGACGATGCACAGATCAAGGTTTCGGATATGCAAACCAAATTGGATGATGCCCAAACCGAATTTGATAAATATGCTGATTTGGATCCAGAAAATCCAACCCGAAAGACCGCTGAAACAGCGCTCAACGATGCTCAAAATGATTATGACAATGCCGTGCATGAGCGCGACCAACTCATCATCAACAAGGAAAGGGTTGAAGCCAACTTGCAATTGGCTGAATCAATGCAAGCCAAGGCGCAAAGTGTCTATGACTCTACACGGCAAGGACCTGATCCAGATCAGCTTACAGCCGCTCAAATGAACTTTGATACTGCTGTTGCGCATCAAACCTCAGCCCAGGCGGCAATGGATAACCTGGATTTAAAAGCACCCTTTGATGGCAGCGTGGTTGATGTGAATATCAGTAATGGGGAGTTGGTTGGATCCGACAAATGGGCAGTCCTTGTGGCAGATTATTCCGAATGGTTCGTGGAGACCAACGACCTGACCGAACAGGAGGTAGTAAAAGTATCCATTGGCCAGGGTGCTTCCATCTCCCCCGATGCGCTGCCTGAGCTGCAAGCAAGTGGTGTGGTAACCGAGGTTGCAGATAATTTCTATGTTCAGGCTGGAGATATCCTTTATAAAGTTCGCCTGCACGTCGACCAGCCTGACCCCAATTTCCGGTGGGGGATGACCGTCGAAATCAGCTTTAATCCATGAAAAACTGAGACCCGGAGAAAAACCGGGTCTTTTTTTTGGGATAACATCAAGTTATAGGGATTTGCTGATCAAGTGTATCCTTTTGAGGCTTCCAGCATCTAATCATTTGGATCCAACCCCCAGTGAGTATGATAAGCACTTGAAGACTTTTCTGGACATTTTCTTATCGGAGGAAAAATATGCCCATTTTTGAATACATGTGTGCCGATTGCGGAAAACCATTTGAGATGCTTGTGTTGAGTACCAGTAAAATTGGTGAAATCTCCTGCCCTGCCTGCGAAAGCCTGAACATCACCAGGAAAATTTCAACTTTTGCATCCAGGTTGACAGGTGGGAGCTCATTTTCGTTCGGCAACAGCTCGGGGTCAAGCTGCAATTCTGGCAGTATCTGAGGGACTTAGCTTACAAGATCAACCGTGTGTTGATAAGCACTACGCGACGCATACACTGGAATAATGGATCATCTCCAGCCAATGCGTCGCATTTGATTTAATAAACTATAATCAGGTTTAAGGAGAGCATATTATGCAAATTCTGACCGATGCCCAGGAAAGCCTGCTTAAAGATTCCCGCAACTTATTGAATAACCTGCGTGCTTCCCTGATCCAATTTGGTGCCACATCTGAGGATCATGAGACGCTGGCTCAATCCATTCGCCAGCTGGACGAGCTTTTTTTGCTGGTGGTGGTGGGTGAGTTCAACTCAGGCAAGAGTGCATTTATCAATGCCCTGTTGGGTCAGAAATTACTAAAAGAAGGCGTCACGCCCACCACGACCCAGATCAACGTCTTACGGTACGGTGAAACGCAGGAACGGCAGGTAGAGAGCGAGAACCTGCATACGCTCACTGCTCCGGTGGAATTATTGGCAGAGCTAAATATCGTGGACACTCCGGGTACCAATGCGATTATCCGCCAACACGAAGCCATTACCCAACAATTTGTCCCCCGCTCCGACCTGGTTCTCTTTGTCACATCCGCTGATCGCCCCTTTACCGAAAGTGAAAGAGCATTTCTGGAAAGAATCCGTGACTGGGGTAAAAAAGTGCTCATTGTGCTCAACAAGACTGACCTGTTCCAAAACCAGGAAGAACTGGATCTGGTGATTGCCTTCATTAACGAAAATGCCCGCGCGTTACTTGGCATCTCCCCCGAGATATTCCCGATCAGCGCACGCCTGGCGCTGCGCTCCAAGCTTGGAGAGCCGGAACTTTGGCAAACCAGCCGTTTTGAAGCACTGGAAAAATATATCCAAAGCACGTTGGATGATAAGGGACGGCTGACATTGAAATTCATGAACCCCCTCGGGGTTGGCTCGTACCTGGTTGAAAAATACCTGCAGGTGACCCTTTCACGCCTCGAGCTGCTTAAAACGGATTTCACCATGCTGGAAGATGTTGACTCACAGCTTGCCCTGTATCAAGAAGATATGCGGCGTGATTTTAACTTCCGTATGTCTGACATTGAAAAAGTACTTTTCGAGATGGAACAGCGTGGGCAGGATTATTTCGACGAGACCCTTCGGCTACCCCGCGTGTTTGACCTGCTGAATAAATCCCGCATCCAAAAGGAATTCGAACAGCGGGTGGTGGCGGATGTGCCACTGAGAATTGAGAAAAAAGTGAACGAGATGATCGACTGGCTCGTGGAAGCCAACCTGCGCCAATGGCAGGCGGTGATGGATCACCTCGCCGACCGGCGGCGCCAGCACCAGGAACGCATCATCGGTGATGCAGCCGGGGGAAGCTTCCACTACGACCGGGAAAAACTGATCGATGGTGTAGGACGTGAAGCCCAGCGCGTAGTTGATACCTATGACCGTCAAGCTGAAGCACGCCTCATGGCGGAGGGAGCTCAAACAGCAGTGGCCGCTCTGGCTGCCACCGAGGTTGGGGCAATCAGCCTGGGTGCACTGATTGCTGTGCTGGCCACCACCGCCGCTGCAGATGCAACCGGCATCATCCTGGCCAGCGTGATCGCCCTGCTGGGCTTGTTCATCATCCCGGCCAAGAAGCGCCAGGCCAAAGCTGATCTGCGCGAAAAGATCGCACATTTAAGAGAACAGCTCATCCAGTCCCTGCGAACCCAATTTGAACAGGAGATGGAGCGCGGCATGCATAATATCAAGGATGCCATCGCTCCCTATTCGCGCTTTGTGCGCTCCGAACAGGCAAAGCTTGAGGAAGTGCAAACCAATCTTGCTGAAACGAAAACCGGTCTGGAGAGCCTGAAGGTAAAGGTGGGAGAAGTGATCGGGGTGTAAGTTTGTGAATTTTATGACATTCCCTCCTTGACTACGGATAAAATCGGGATAATAATCACAAGGTTACAAACGGAGGGGTTATAAGTTAATAGATAACGAGATCGAGCCTGACAAGTATAAATATCTACGGATGCGATGAACCAAAGATCGAATTGGGCGCTTACCTTTTTTCTGGGGAGGTCTTTGGGGAGCAAATAGCGAAACCGGCCGAAATGGTCGGCTTTTTGTTTTTTTTGGACTCATTTATTCTTTTTTCACTGGTCAGGAGGTGGTTATCACAAAAAAATTATTGTCCGCTGATAATGTACATAACCATTAAATAAAAAGAACTGTGAGGAGGTAGCAATGAAACGCAATAGGATTTTATTCTCAATCAGCATCATCATTATATTCAGCATGCTGGTGGGTTTGAATGCCAGCACCGCCCAATTTGTGCAACCTGTAACACTCAATGGTCACAAGTCTGGTGCTGCTGTGGCGGCGGTTTTGCCCCGTAAGGAAACCTTGTATTTCAATGGGCAACAGTGGGGCTCAATTGCGGGTTGGAATCCATACTCTGACAGCATGAATAATGCCATGGCTATCGCCCAGCAGGATAATGCCCGTGTCACCATGTTTGAAACTCCATACATTTATAACATGCTCACGGGTGAGCAGCTGCCTCTGCTGGCGGATGGTCCTTATACATGGAATGGAGCAAGGACTCAGATCACTTTCACGATCAAACCTGCTGCACATTGGAGCGATGACACGCCTGTGACCGCGGAGGATGTTGCCTATACCTGGGCTTCCAACGTCTTGTACGAAACCGGTGCTGGCAATAACTACAAAGATTACATCGAAACCATCACAGCGGTTGATCCAGCAACGGTTCTGGTTGTGGCAAAATTGGATCAGGATGGTCATGCTATCAATCCGCTGATGGTCGAGAGTTTCCTCAGTACTAACTATGTAATCCAGAAAGCCTGGACCCAAACCCTGGAAACGCGCGCGGGTGGCAATCCCACAGCTTTCAAAGCCGATCCCGCTGAAGATGTGGTTTGGTCCGGTCCTTACCATAAACTCTTTGCTGACAATACGATCGTCGTGCTCGTGCGGGATGATAACTATTGGGGTCAGGATGCATCCATGTGGGGACGTCTCCCATCTCCGACCTACCTGGCGCACAGAATCTATGCCAACAATTACGCCGGATGGGTTGCATTTAAAAACGGTAAAGTGGATGTCAGCCAGCAGTTCAATGAAAATGTTCAGGATCTGTGGCTTGTCGATCATCTGCCCATTTCCACCTACCTGCCTGACGCTCCATATATGATCGGCGCTAGCATGCCAACAGCCTTCTACAATATGAAATCCTATGGCCTGGACAATGCTGTGATCCGCAAGGCGATTGCCATTGCGATTGACTATGATGCGATCATTGCCAACGCCATGACCAACCAATCAGCGACTTTTGAACAGGTCCCACGTTCGATCATGAATCCTTCAGTATACGAACAGGCTCTGTACGACCACGATGCGGTTGCTGACCTGCAGTGGGCTGGCAACGACATCGCCGGCGCCAATCAACTCCTGGATGATGCGGGTATCGTGGATATCAATTTTGATGGCTGGCGTGAATATAATGGGGAGACCCTTCACTATACTGCGACCTGTCCCAATGGCTGGACCGATTGGATGGCCGCAATTGAAATTGTAGCTGCCGTTGGACCAGCCATCGGGATTGACATCACGAGTAACTATCCTGAGTGGGACCCCGATTATCGGGATGCAGTCACCAATTGGTCCTTCTCCCTGAAACGGGTTATGATATCTTCATGATGTGGACGGACGGCGCTGGACCCACCCAGCCTTGGGGACGCATCCGCCATTTGATCAGCTCGGAATTCGCAGAGATGGATGGTAACTGGAACGGTAATTGGGGCGGCTACATCAATCCTGCTGCTGATGCAATCATCCAGGCCATCCCCGGAGAAACCGACCCTGTCATGCTGAAGGCATTCTATACAGACCTCACTGAGATCTACCTGACCGATATTCCATCCTTCAGCCTGATGTATCGTCCCCAATCCTTCCATACAGTGTACGAAGGTATATGGAAAAACTTTCCCCACCAGGGGGATGGTACCAACCCACCCGTCCCACCGCTTGACCTGACGGATGGATACAGCATTGCAGGTTTGTATAACCTTATCATACCAGAACAGGTATTCATACCTGTTCTCCATAGGTGATTAACGACGATCAAGCATCATTGGTTGATCGTTTATTACACGTTTACTGATTTGATCAGGCTATGGAGGTTTAATATCCAACTACGAAATACTCAACAAACTCACCTGCAGCGTTGTCGCCAAAATATGAAGAAGTGCCAGAATCGTCCTTGACTCTGGCACTTCCTTTTTAATTTCAGATCCTAAATTACCAGCTCACCGGCTCTCCCTGCGTATATCGCGTCTTCTGTTTATGGTTCCACACCACCACTCCACCGCTCCCAACAACCTGGTAACCATCCTCGCCTCCCACTAAAGCGGTATTGCCTTCAATTCCCAACAAAGTTTGATCGCCCCGAACCAACATGCGCAGCGAATTAATCATCCCTTTAGGAATTTCATCAAATTGGGGCATGATCACCACTCCTGGCAGCAAACCAAAAGCTGGCTTCATTCCTGGAAAGCCCGGAATACGCGC
The DNA here is from genome assembly GCA_963736805.1 of uncultured Chloroflexia bacterium. Lineage (GTDB taxonomy): Bacteria > Chloroflexota > Anaerolineae > Anaerolineales > UBA4823 > FEB-25. The sequence continues at coordinate 16,048 of CAVTQM010000063.1, read as the reverse complement.
CCCCATCCTTCGACCGGTGTGCAAGCGCCTTCGTTATAATCAAATCTTCAGGAGTGGGTAAACGCACACACAGGTTACCCAGCTTAGTTTCCTGCCCCCGCTCAACCATTTCGATTTCGAATGGCAAAATACCCAAAGAGATATCAATATTAATCCCACTACTTTCGTGTTGAAGTAATAAAATCCGGTTTTTTCGTGCATAAGCTTCTGCATTTGAAATACGCGTTATCATCCCCTCTTTTGTCGCGGCTTCGATTAGTTTAGGCAGATCATCCACGCTTAAGAGAATGACTACATCGAGATCAGCAGTCAGTCGTGGCTGACCGAGCAGGCTGGCAGCTATACCGCCAATAATCACACCATGATTATCAAACCGTTCTAATAAATGCTGCAGTGCTTCCACAGGATCAAGGAGGATTGGTGGGATTATTGGCTTCGTTTTTCTGCTTTTTCTTTTAGCTTTGCCCATCGTTGGTAAACCAATTCTTCGCTCGAGTCCTGTGTAAAAATCCCCATTCGCTTGGCCAAGTTGATGATCGAGTTTAATTGTCGCCATTTCATCGATATCGAAGTTGTACGCAGCTCCTGCTCCTCAATCTCTGCCACTGCTTTCCAGCGTTCTTTATAGGCAATCACATCGACTTTTAACATGATGGAGTCATTATAATTCACCTTTGACAATATAATGGGTAAGTGATCCGTCTGTTTTATTGGATCACTTATATGGCTAAAGCCAGCTCACCGGCTCTCCCTGCGTATATCGCCTGGTTCTGTTTGTGGTTCCACACCACAACTCCACCGCTCCCAACAACCTGGAAGCCATCCTCGCCTCCCACCAAAGCGGTATTACCTTCAATCCCCAACAAGGTTTGTTCGCCGCGAACCAGCATGCGCAGCGAATTGATCATCCCTTTAGGTATTTCATCAAAGTGAGGCATGATAACCACACCCGGCAGCAAGCCAAAAGCCGGCTTCATGCCCGGAAACCCCGGGATGCGTTCCCCCATGATCATCGCGCCTGCGCTGCATCCCGCCAACACTCCACCTTTGTTGTTTACTTCCATAATTGCTGCCCAAACCAGGCTGCCGTTCATGGTGCGGTATAAATAATCCGGTTTTCCTCCCGAGAGGTAGATGAAATTTGCCTGCCGGATTTTCTCAGCAAATTCAGGATCATTGGCGCTGGGTGGATCAATCACTGGCAGAGCTTCCACATTAACACCTAATTTTAAAAAGTGCGTTTTACCTAAATCTGACCAGTAGTTAATTCGTATCTGTTCCCTCGGTGCCAGCTGCGGTGGGCAGGCAAACAACGTGAGCCTCGGTGTTTAGCTGCCCCAACAAAAAGCGATCCACAGCTTCCATGGAGGGTAAATATTCACCACTACCTACCAGGGCAAGCATATTATTTCCTTCCATTCCACGAGGTGGCGAAATTCAATATCCGCCTCTGGATATACCAGGTATGCAATTCGGCGACAGGTCTTTGCAGTTCAACCAGGCGCATCGCCTGTTCGGCTTCCATCCCCTGTGCGATCAGGATGCATGTCCCCATGGCTGGTCCGCGGTGCCTGCCATGACTGCAGTGGGTGTAAACGACTCCCCCCTGATCGATCACATTTAAGTGCTGCAACTGCACCCTTCTGAAGCGCTTTGAGCGGAATCGGAATTAAAGGCGAGTCAACGGTTGGCAGCCATAAGCTGATCAAGGGTGGTGAGATTGGGTCACGTACGGGTGGAAGCCCGATGCGCATGTTGATCACCAGGCTGACCCCAAGCTTATGCAGACGCTCATAGTCCTTGGATTTCGGGGTCGTGCCGATATAGAGGTGGTCGGTGATTTTTGAATAATCCATTACAAAGGATCGATCTTTCTGGCATCCGCCCCCGCGCTGGCCTGGCAAAGATATACCTTGGCTTCCTTTCCAGTCTTTGTGCGGTAATTTTCCTGCAATCCCTGCATGAATGCCTGTGCATCTTTGGCATCAACCAGGTTGACCGTACACCCACCAAAACCCGCTCCGGTCAGGCGCGCCCCGTAAATCCCGGGTAATCCACGTGCAATATCCACCAGGCAATCCAGCTCTGGGATGCTGACTTCATACAAATCGCGCAAGCTCTTGTGGCTGGAGAACATGAACCCACCGAACATACGCGCATCCCCCCTGCGCAAGGCAATGATAGCCTGGTCCACGCGGTGGATTTCCTTGACCACATGCTCAGCCCGGTGCTCTATTTCCTCTGGCAGGTATGTGGAGTAGGCTGCCAGTTCAACCGTTGAGACATCCCGCAGGGATTTTATTCCAGGCAGGTATTTTTTCAATAATTCCACCGCCTGCTCACAGGCTGAACGCCGGTCGTTGTACGCCGAACCTGCCAGGCTGCGCCGGATGCCTGAATCAGCGATGATTATGACAGTTCCAGCCGGTAGTTCGAGTGGCATCCATTCAAGACTGCGGGTATCAAAACACAGCACATGTCCATCCACCCCACAGGCACTGGCAAATTGGTCCATCAAGCCCGATGATACCCCCACGTATTTATTCTCAGCCAGCTGGCATAATTTTGCCAGCTCCAGTTTATCCAGCTCCCATCCGCAAATAGCCTGCCAGGTGGTGGCAAATGCCACCTCCACCGCGGCAGACGAACTCAATCCCGCTCCGATCGGTACATCTGAAGTGTAAACCGCTTCCATACCCTGAAGAGGCAGCCCAGCCTGCTGTAAGGACCACGCCACTCCGGCTGGGTAGAGCGCCCACCCAGGTAAAGCCTGTCCGTCGAGGGCTATCCGATTGGCAACCTCACTTAGTCTGAACGATACCTTTTTCCCAAGATCGAGCGCATTCAGGGTTACGATGCCATCCGGGGTCGGTGCTGCTGCCACCCGTACCGCCCGATCGATGGCTACCGGTAAAACAATACCATCGTTATAGTCAACATGCTCTCCAAGCATATTGACGCGTCCGGGAGCCTGCGCTTCCACCCAGGGAGGCCGTCCGTACACCTGCACGAATCGGGAGGCAAGGCTCACGTACTTCGTTGGCATCTGTAATCCATTCGTCATTGATAGCCTCATCCGTTCCCGCGACGCTTACTTAAGCGGGAAATAGAATGCACCCGGGAAATCTGGCCTGGCGGCTTCTTCTTTTCCGCTCCAGGAGGAAATCCGAATCCGGTAGACTGCCGTGATATTCAGCTCTTCGGGGGTAATCTCACGGTAGTCGGTGCCTGATTTTAAGTGGGGAAAATAGCGATCCAGCAGCAGCTGCAAGCCATGCTGGGCCTGCCCGGCATTGGTTAGTATTTCTATTTCCCCAAAAACCACCACGCTGGCGTATTCCACCCCCACTTCCATGGCAGTCTCCGCCGGGAGCAGTCGTCCCATTTCAGCCACGCAAAAGCTCACACGTGGATTGACCTCAATGTTGGTGAGCATGCGCCCCTCCAGGGCACCATGGATGTAAATGGCATTCTCGGCTTCAATATACACAAACTGGGTAGGTTTAAGGAAGGGTTGGCCTTTATATTCGGTGGCGATCATCCCAAAAGGTACTCGTTGAAGGTAAGCCTTAATCCAGGCATCGTCTTTGGCGCGGTCCTTTCGGCGTGGTTGGTTGATGGGGGTTGGTTGGTTGGTCATCTGTTTTTGGGTTGTTCCTTTCTAAAAATCATATCATTAAATTCTTGTCATTCCCTTATACTTTGCCCCACACTCCAACTGCGGTAAGCAGGCTGATGAGCAGGACCAGCAGGATGATATAAGGAAGCATTTTTACCATCACCTCTCCCTCCCGTCCAGCCAGGTCGGCGGTGCTGGTCCCAACGACGATCTTGGCAGGGGCGATCACGCTCGCCAGGCCGGCTCCCGCTGTCTGAGCTGCCAGGATGATCGGCACAGAATATCCCAACAATTCAGCTGTGCGCAATTGCAGCAAGGCGAACACCACGTTGGAGTTGGTGTTGCTTCCGGTCATGAAAGCTCCCAGTGCCCCGATCCAGGGAGAAACGAGTGGGAATAACCTGCCGGTGATTTCTGCCAGGCCGCGTGCCAATGCTTCTGTCATCCCGGCAGTTTCCATGACCACCGCCATACACACCATGAATACGATGCTGAGGCTGGGTGCCTTTACCCTTTTCACCGTCCCAAGGATAATTTTTTCCATAGATCCTTTCTGGTACCTGGCTGCCAGCCAATATACCAGGTAAGCCAGGAAGGAGGCATAGAGCAAGACTGCCCCAGCATGATTAAACAGGGAAATGGGTTTACTGGCTGCAGCAGGTGTGACATGACCCAGTCCGGTGGCGAGCTCAGGGATTTTCACCTGGATCACCAACCCGCCCAGCAGGTGTTTTACATCAGGGATCATCTGGATGATCAACGTGATGATCACCAGGATGGCATATCCTGAGAGTGCCACTACCAGCATTTTCCAATCCAAACTTCCATCCTGACTATGCTTCCCACGCAGCAGGCGTGCCACGCCAAAACTGGCCAGCAGACCTGCTATGCTGCCCATAAATGCAGCCGTGTTCCACAGGCCATTGACGGCAACCAAGAGCTGGATAAAACCCATCACTGCTCCCAATAGGATGGCTGCCAGTGCCATGCGGTACATTCCCCGCCAGCCTGAAGTGATATGCAGCACCATCAAACCGGTGATCAGCGCAGCCACCCCAAGGAATAACGCCGATGGAAAAGCCAGCTCATCACTGGTGTAGCCGGTCGTGGATAGCAAGGCTTGAAAAGCCGAGCCAAGCGAGCCAAACGTGACTGCCCAACCGCTCCCAATGGAAGGGACAATAATGGCAGTGATGGGAGGGAAACCCAAGCCCACCAGGATAGGCGCAACCACCGCCACCGGCACACCAAATCCACCCACCGATTGAAGGAAGGAAGCAAATCCCCAGCCGATCACCAGGGACTGCATCCCCCGGTCTGCAGTCAGGTGAGGTAATGCTTCGCCTATCTGTGCGACCGCCCCGGCTTCATCGGTCACCCGGTAAAACAGGAAAGCCGCCCAGATGATCAACAGCACATCCAGGCTGGAAAGCAGTGCCTTGAGATGTGCGTATGCCAGCAGCTCAATTCCACTGCCAAAATAAAAAATGGCCAGCCCCATTCCCACCAGGTAGCCAGCAATGCTGGCTCGCACTGCGCTCCATCGCAAGCCCAGCATCAATACCAGGATCACCAGGATCGGGAGGAGAGCCAGCAGAAAAGGGATCATGCGTTATCAGGTAGCCAGGGAGCAGTTTTTCTTTTAAGAGATCTGACGAAACAATATTTTATCCAGCGCTGCCCTTCAAGTAAATCCCTTGCGGGTCGAGGTCCTCACGCAGGATGCGTAGTTCCTCGGGTCCAGGCGGGAGGGTAAGGCGTAAGCTGTCCGCTACTTTCAGCTCCCAACCGGTATTCTCGCGTGCCTGGTCAGCCGTGGCATCCGGATGCAGGGCGGTTAGCACCAGCTCACCCATTTCGTCCGGTTCCATGATCCCCAGATCAGTTACCACGGCCAGCATGCCACCTCCGCGGCAGATTGGCTGCCTGGCGCTCAGCCCTACCACTCAGGAAGCCTGCTGAGGTACGGAAGTCCAGTTTTTCTGGAAAGCGTCGTTTGGAATGAGGGGTCAGCAGGTAGCAGCGGTTTGCCCAGGCGGCAATCTCCATCGATCCCCCCGAGCCCGGCAAGCGCACCTTGGGATGGGCATAGTCACCGATCACGGTGGCATTGATGTTGCCAAACCGGTCGATCTGTGCCCCACCCATGAAGCCCACGTCCACATTTCCTCGCTGAAGGTAGAAAGCGAAGATATCGTACATGCTGCACACTGCCAGCGCTCCACTGACCAGAGTGGGGTCGCCAATCGAGAGCGGCAGCCTGGCCGGTTGTGCACCAATCACGCCAGCCTCGTAGATCATCAATAGGTTCGGGGCATGCGTGCGCCTGGCCAGGTTGCATGCCAGGTTGGGTAAACCCACCCCCACAAACACCCGATCACCATCCCTGAGCAAGCGGGCTGCATTGATGGTGAGAAGCTCAGAAGAAGTATAGTCTGCCATAATTAGTATTTCCCATAATCCACAGTGGCACTGGGACGGCTTTCAATTTTCAAGCGCTGATGCACTTCCTGGCCCAGTTTTTCCCAATATTCTGCCCGATCATTGACCCCATACACCCATTCATCCAGGTAAGCCTGGGTGGCTTCACGGTTGCTGCTGAGCTCATCCCATTTCAGGTAAAAATTGTTGTCGCGGTCATAATACCCCTGGGTGTAGGATGGATGAGCGCAGAAGGGCACATGGCAGACCGCATCCACAATGAAGCCGGGGATCAAGGTGCGGTTGGGATCTGAGCGTATGATCGCTTCATCCACGATCTCTTCAGCCGTGAGGATCACCCTTTCTGCTGCAAAGGCGGCTTCCTTTTGTTCACCGATAATGCCCCAGATCTGGGCATTGCCATCCGCATCCGCCCGCTGCACGTGCACGATGGCTACCTCCGGTTTCAGGGCGGGTACCACCACGACTTCACCGCCTGAATAGGGGTCCTTTACCGTGCGGTAATTCGGGTTGGCTTTTTCCAGGTCTCCAGCTGCAGTCGGGTTCATCGGCATGAATGGCAGACCGGTTGCCCCAGCCTGAAGGCGCGAGATCATTCCAAAATGGGAATATTCCTCCCACTCCAGCCTGCCTGCTTCGATCTCCGACCGCACGATACGCAGCGACCCGACGCCGGGGTTGCCCATATAGGAGAAAATAACCTTCCTTACGCAGCCCCCTGCCACCATCTGGTCGTAGATCAGGTCAGGTGTGGCGCGTGCCAGGATCAGGTCACGCTTGCCTTGGCGGATGATCTCATGCCCGGCGGCGAACGGGATCAGGTGAGTGAAACCAGCTGCATACACCAGGTCGCCATCCCGGACAAATTGGCGAACTGCTTCAGACAAAGGGATTACTTTCGTCATATCGTTTTTCTGCCTCCTTCAATGAATGCTCAATATTGTTCAGGTTTCTTGTTTTTTTCAGCCTTTCTTGCTCTTTGCTGCTCGCGCCACCTCCGCACCGTCCGGAAGCGCATGCTTTCATCGGGTGGCTTGTGTCCTCTCAGCATGAGCACCGCCCCAAGGATGACCGCCATCGCCCCAATACAAAATAGCCATAGATGGTTGGCAGCCTGTCCATGGCAAAAATACGCAATCCATAAAAATAACCTTCAACGCAGCCCCCTGCCACCATCTGGTCGTAGATCAGGTCAGGTGTGGCGCGTGCCAGGATCAGGTCACGCTTGCCTTGGCGGATGATCTCATGCCCGGCGGCGAACGGGATCAGGTGAGTGAAACCAGCTGCATACACCAGGTCGCCATCCCGGACCAATTGGCGAACTGCTTCAGACAAAGGGATTACTTTCGTCATATCGTTTTTCTGCCTCCTTCAATGAATGCTCAATATTGTTCAGGTTTCTTGTTTTTTTCAGCCTTTCTTGCTCTTTGCTGCTCGCGCCACCTCCGCACCGTCCGGAAGCGCATGCTTTCATCGGGTGGCTTGTGTCCTCGCAGCATGAGTACCGCCCCAAGGATGACCGCCATCGCCCCAATACAAAAATAGCCATAAGATGGGTTGGCAGCCTGGTCCATGGCAAAAAATACCACCAGCAGGATCAAGCCGATGAAAAAAGGAACCTGCCAAACTTACTCTTGCCCGATTGCATACCTGCCTCATCCTCACCTCGCCCACTGGAGCAAGGGAGTATTTTAAATACATCACCGGATCACGGTGCGGATCTGTTCGTGCATATATTGGGGCAGATAGTAGTGACCGCCTCCATTTTTACCCGTGGAACCCGAGCCTTTCCAACCGCCAAAGGGCTGGAAACCTGGCCAGGCACCCGTCGTGGCACCTTGCGGGCGGTTGACGTAGTTCACACCCGCCTGGATGTTTTCAAAGTACCAGCTCAATGTCATCCTGAGAGCCATAGAATCCCGAGGTCAGGCCGTAGTTCACATGATTGGCCTGGTACATGGCTTCATCCAGATTCTTCACCTTTGCGATGGTGGTGATGGGCAGGAACATCTCATCCTTCCACAGGTGATGCTCCAGCGGTACATCGGCCACCAGGGTCGGCTGGCAGAAATATCCCTTGGAATAAGCGCCTTCGGAGAGCACTTTACCACCTGCCAGGAAGCTACCCACCTGCGATAGCTCTTTACAAAAATTCTGAAAATCCTGGTAAGAACTACGGTTGACCACTGGACCGGTGGTCACCTTGCGATCCGTCGGGTCGCCAATCACCAGCTTATTGATCCCTTCCACCAACCTGGCAGTCAATTCATCGTAGACTGGTGCTTCGACATAGACGCGTGAAGCTGCTGAGCATTTCTGCCCCTGCAGCCCATAAGCCGAGCGCAGGATGCCTGTGGTAGCTCTCTCCAGGTCGGCATGGCGCGAGACGATCACCGGGTTCTTGCCGCCCAGCTCCAGGATGATCGGGCGCAGGTAATTGCAGTTGGAGAAATCGCGGTAGATGCCCATCCCCACATTGAAAGAACCGGTGAAGGTAGCTCCATCCACGTCCGCGCAGGTGATCAGCGCCTGCCCCAGCGTGCTGCCTGGACCAGTCACAAAGTTGAAGGCACCATCCGGCAGACCAGCATCGCGCAGGCACTCCGCCAGAAGGCGCACCACCCAGGGGGTATCGGTGGCGGGCTTCATCACCACGGTATTGCCTGCCACCAGGGCTGCTCCGGCAGGTCCACCCGTCAAGGAAGCCGGGAAGTTGAACGGGCTGATCACCAGCCAGGTGCCATAGGGTCGCATGACAGAGGTATTGGTGGCAGTGTACCCCACCAGCGGGTCGCGACCCATCTCAACGATATAGCCGTTGTTCCGTTCCATCTCATCGCAGTAATAACGGATCAGGTCAGCCGTCTCCGCCACGTCTCCCAGGGATTCCATGCGGTTTTTGCCCACTTCCATGCACAGCGCAGCAGAGATCACGAAGATGCGCTCATCGATCAGGTCGGCGGCCTTGCGTAAAAAGGCAACCCGCTCCTGCCATTTGGTGCGGCTCCAGCCTGGGAAGGCTTTTCGTGCGGCGTCCAGGGCATCCACGGCATCCTGGGCACCACCCTTCTGGAAAATACCCAGCACCAGGTCTGTATTAGCCGGCGAGCGGTCTTCAAATTTCTCAGGTGTAAAGCGGTCTTTCCCGCCAATCAGCATGCCATGTTCTTTACCCAGCCCAGCTTTCACCTTCGCCAGGGCTTCGTCGAACGCGTGTGCAGCTCTTCGGGGGGGTTGAACATGGTCGCATAAGTAAGTTTAAAGTTTTCGCTCATCGTAATTTCCTCCTAACAATAAAAGTGGCTAAAGTATAGCATCGGGCAGCCCTTCCGTCAAAAGGCAGTTACCACCCCCCATGACGAAATTCCGAGTATTATTTTGTATGATGGGTTCACAGAAAATAATAAAAATACCTGCCACAGGCATGGTTTCAATGATATGTAATTATTTGTGGCCGAAAGTGAAAAAGACCAGACAATATAGAAAAAGTTAAAAATTATCCTGATCTTAGTGTAGATTAACCAGGATGGATACTCCTGGATCACTCCCGTTTATGGCAATCAATACTCATAGGATAAAGTTATTTATCCATTGTCCTATTGCATTCATTAGTCAAAAGGAGTACATTATATATACGTTAACTATTTTAAATAACAATTCGACGTAACGAACCTATCATGGTCTGTATGATGAACGGATGTACATCGGCATGTGTCGTTGACAAATCCCAGTATTTAGGACACGCGTACAGACCATTGAGAAAAACCAAACGTATGGAGGTAATCAATGAAAAAGTATCTTTATATACCGCTGTTCATTCTCTTAGCTTTATCCATTACCAATTGTCAAAGTTCGCGTACCACCCAATTGGAAGCAACCAACATGGCGTTAAACAACCAGCTCAATAATCTAATGGCCCAATTAACCCAGCAAGCTGGCTCACCCATCCAAACGGCACAGAAACCGACAGGTGCAATTACTGAAAGTGTTGTACCGACTGAATCTCCGTTGCCTTCTCCTAGCTCACTCCCCGCAGAGGAGTCATCGGTAGTTGCTTCAACCCTGATATTTTCTGGTTCAGGATTAATCACCCCTTGGTCAAATAATACATACCATCCATCACTCGTTTTTGGAACCGCTAATGTTCATATGACGTGCAATCCAAACAACACAAAGGGTGGTGAAATCTGGATCGACACCAAGAGCTATACACTTCGCTGTGATCCAAAAAGTGATGGTTGGTCTCTCTGGAAACCGGAAATAACAGTAGGAAACCATTACGTTTATTCCGTAAATGACAACGATAATTATGAATTCTGGACCATTGGAACCCCACCTTTTACGGTTAGAAATAAATACGCAAGCTCTGACTATATGTTCCTGATCAATAATCCAGGACAATATAATTTGTCAGCGAATTTGAGCAATGGAGCTTTCGACGTATATATTACCTGTGAAGGCGCACAAAACTTTAATTATCATATAACACAATCAACATCGATCCCCTTGGTGTTAAACCCTGCAAATTGTAAGCTTATAGTCAGAGACTCGCCACCAGGAACGGTTACTCCAGGAGATATCGAAGTCAGCCTCACAGCTGTAAAATAGGCATCGCATAACGAAATTAGGTGATATTTATTATTAACACTACTAATCAGTAATAGCGTTTACCTCATGCTTATTGGAGTAAACGGCAGTATGGATGTTTCCCATTTTCATTAATAACCATATTCCGCGAAACATATCGTTAATGTTTCTCGGAATATCGTGACAGGGGAGTCTTAAGGCATTTCCCAGATTATCGTATAATAAACGCATGTTCTTCACCGAATCTTCCTACCTTGGCATTGACCCGACGGCAGGACGCAAACCGTTTGCTTATGCCGCCCTGGATAATGACCTGCACCTGACAACCCTGGGGCATGGCAGCCTGGATGAGGTACTGGCTTTCATGGCAGGTCAATCCCAGGCAGTCGTAGCGGTATGTGCTCCGCGCCGCCCAAGCCAGGGCATGATGGGGCGTCCACAGGTGCGCGACAGGCTTTCTCCGCCCCCACGTCCTGGTCGCTGGACCGACTTCCGCGTGGCTGAATATCAATTACGACAGCATGGCATCAGCTGCTACAAGACCCCCGCCGATGAGAACGCCTGCCCCAATTGGATGAAAATGGGCTTCCAGCTTTACCAACGCCTGGAGCGCATGGGCTACCATCCCTATCCAGCCAGGGGGCATGATCTCCAGGTTCTGGAAGCCTACCCCCACGCCAGCTATTGCACGCTGCTGGAGCGTGCCCCGCTCCCCAAGCAGACCCTGGAAGGGCGCATCCAACGCCAGCTCGTACTGCATCAACAAAAGATGGATATCCCGGACCCGATGGACCTGATCAAAGCCATCACCCCCCAACGCCTGCTGGAAGGGGAATGGCCATTGGATAAACTTTACAGCCCGGGAGAGCTGGATGCCCTGGTGGCTGCCTACACCGCCTGGCAGGCTGCCAATCACCCGGAGCAGGTCACACCTCTGGGGGATGATGCTGAAGGGCTGGTGATCCTGCCCGTGGCTGAGCTAAAACGGCGCTATTGAGAGCTGGTCGCATGCCAAACGTTGAAGAACACCTGCGCAAAGCCATCGAAGAAGGTAAATTCGATGACCTGCCGGGGAAAGGCAAACCCCTGCACCTGGACGAGAACAACCCGCATGCTGATTCGAATTGGGAGTTAGCCTACCACCTCATCAAAGAAAGCGGTTTTACGCTCCCCTGGATCGAAACACTTCACGATATTGAAAACGATCTCAATATAGCACTTAAAGACCTGCAGCGCGCCTGGAAATGGCGATTAATTTATTTATCAGCGGATGTTCCAGATGAGAAGGCCTCCGCCGAATGGTTGCGAGCCCTCGATGCATTTGAGAATAAACTACCCGCCCTTAACCAGCGTATCCGCGATTACAACCTGGAAGTGCCCAATCCGCGATTCCAGCGACCTTTATTGAATTACGAGCAGGAGTTAGAAAAAATCACCTCAAGTTAGCTGTTACAATGCCTTAAGAAGCTTCTCCCCAAACTCTTCCGGCTGACTTCTCTCGATCACCAGCTCCTTTGCCTGGTGGAACCTCATAAAATCCCGCATGGCAGAGGCTACCCCACTCACCAGCTGCTCATCCGGTTCGACCCCCGCTTCCAAGTATAGCGCTTTGATACGCAGCACCCCCGTCTTGCGCTCCAGCTTGGGGTCAAAGCGCCCCACCAGCCTGTCCTTGTGCAGGATGGACAGGCAAAAGTATCCGTACTTTCTCTTTTCTACTGGCAGATAGGCTTCCAGTAAATTCTGATAATCCCAGAATTTTATATCCCTACCCCGGCACCAGAATAAGCTGTCGAAAAAGCTGAGAAATGTGGTGCGTTGGGCTTGTATCTCTGCCTCTGCCACCTTGTGCAAGCTTTCAAGCAGGTCACGATGTATCACCAGCTCATGCGTCTCGCCATCCGCCAGCCTTGCCTGAATTGGGACGACGATCCCTTGCTTCAGCAGCTCAGCCCCGATTGCTTTGGGGTAAGCCCGCCGCATGTGAAAGGCATATTCAGCGACCTGGGTGGGCTGGCATATCCCCAGTGCCATAAAGCCCTGCTCCACCCAATACCTGTCACGCTGTTCCAGGCTGGAGGGGGTGCGTATCCACCCAGGCAGGCAGCACCCGTTCGGTCAGGTCATACACCCGCTGGAAATTGACCCGCTCCGCGATCATCAGGTCACCCTTTACAAACAGGTACTCCAATGCCGTTTTGGCTGGCTTCCAGTCCCACCAGCTGCCGCGCTTAGGACCCTTATATTCGAAATCAGCTGCCCTCAATGCCCCCTCCAGGCGAATTCGCTCGAGAACCAGCGGCACCAAGTTATCAATGCCCTCCTGCTTCAGCATGCTGGTATACCACCTGAGTAAGGTTTCACGCCCTTTATCCTCCAAGCCAAGCTGGTAGCGATAATCCTTCAGCGGTATGATCGAAGCAACGGTCTGAATTCCCTCGAACAGCGCTCTATGTTCGAGGGAATATACGAGGTGGTCGAAGTCTGCAGTCTGATAAGCACCCAGGCGGCTCCACAGGACAAGGTAGTGGCTGCGCTGGATCAAATTGAGCGTGTCTAACTGGACGTAGTTGAGCTGATCGACGGTCCTGTGGATCGTTTCCTTGCCAGGTTGTGAATCAGCCTCATTAGCAGTAGTCAATCCCTGCGCATGAAGGGCCAGGGTCCTGATGGCTGAGAGAGGATAAATGGTCATATCATGAACTCAGGGGTAAAAGACGACCTCATGCGAAACCAGCCTCCTCTCCCGGTAGACAAATTTAGCTGAGAAGATACCCGGTCGGTCCAGCCAGGGCAGGAAGATCGGGTCACCTTCCCATAAATTCAAATCAGTCAGTTCAGCATCATCCACCCAGCGCAAGTCACCTTCGGAAGAATCGATCAATTCCCCTTCGAAATCCTTCACCACATACACGAATACATACCAATCTTCGTCATTGGCAAACAGGGGAAAGGTGAGAAAGCCCTTGAGCTGCGGGTTGCGTACCCGCAGCCCTGACTCTTCAAAAATTTCACGCAGCGCGCATTCCTCGGGCGATTCACCCGGGTCCAGCTTGCCACCCAGCCCGTTCCACTTGCCTTCGTGCATATCATTGGCCTTTTTGATCCGGTGGATCATCAAGGTTTGACCATCCCGCCTGAGGTAACATAACGTAGCCAGTTTCATTTTTACTGATTACTCGTGGAATGATGGGAAGGACAAGAAATTACCAACCTGGATTAATACGGATTTCTTATGGACTCTCGTTCACCTGGTAGGTATAGCCATCCTCGATGGGAGCTTCTGCCATCAGGTGGCGCCTCAGGTACTGCCCGCAGTTACTGCCGATCAGATTCTCCTCAGTCTCCCCGATACTTAAAATGACCTGGTAGCCTGACTCCTGAAGCGCTTGCACGATCTCATATTTTTCAACGGCACTGAGCGGATCGATGTATGAAACCAGGTCGTTCTCGCGCGCCCGGTAGGTCGGATTGAGCGGGGTGATCTTGATCAGGAATTTGTGCGGGTCAAAATAGGTCAGCAAGACTTCTGGGTCCACCGGCATCCCGTGCGCCAGGGCAAAATTCAGGGTCAGCTTGCGGTCTCCTGGGGAATAAAAACGCTCACCATATTCACCGATCTGGGCAAAGCTCCATTTCTTCACCGGGATGAAGTGATCGCGCAGGTCAGCGTCGGTGGTGTGCAGCGAAACCTGGAATTGAAAGTGCCCGCCGGAATAATGCTCTTGCTTGATCTCGAGCAACTTGTTAAAGAAACGCTCAGTCCCTGCAGGGGCAACCGTGGAAATCGAGGGCATCAACCCGGGTGCATGGTAGCGGAGCGGAAGCTCATCCAACACGTCCAATACTGCCTTATTCAGGGAGGGTTCACCCATACGGGCAAATTGGATCTTGAACTGTTCACAGGGAATATTTCTGGTGGGAAAGCGTTTGTCCACCAGGAAATCGATTTGGTCCAGGATTTCCTGTTTGGATGGTTTGCCATGGTAATGCCCCCCGGCATCGCACATTAAACAACCGACTGGGCAGCCAAACATCGTCGATACCAGCAGCACCCATTTCTTTTCACGCGGGCAATGGCGGCTGGACCGACTCCACGCATTCCATAAGGTTGCCTGGGCTTGTCTCAATGATATATACCATGGCGAAGTCTTCATTCCCGGCAGACGCATGGACTTTTATCATATCCATCTCCTTCTTAATACCGATAAACTTTCATGGCGGTTAATACTCCTTCACCCACTGCAATCGAAACCTGGCGAAAATTCCCATTCCTGACATCTCCGATGAAGTATAGAAAGCCTTGTTTTTCTAGCATAGATGTTTGCAGCCTGAATTGCATCTGACAGGCAATCCATATTCGCTTCCCGACCAATGGCAATCAACAGGTAATCGGCATGGAATTGTAATTCACCTGCCTGAGTCTGGCAATCCACCAGCATGCCTGATTTGGGATCTTCCCTTAGCTTATGGACGACTGCATGATTATGATAGTCAATCGAATCAACCATTTGTGCCCGCTCCCAAAGCAAGGGCAGGCATTTTGGTTTCTTACCGCGATTCAGGATGATGACCTGGTTCTTCATTCCCAGGTTCAATGCATAATCGAAGGCAACATCTCCGCCCCCGATGATTGTTACACATTTTCCTTCGACCTTTAACAACTCGTGCACTTCATAGAACACTCGGTCTTGCAGCTCCCCGGGTATGGATAAGTCGCCTATACGCAGCGGTTTAGTCCCGGTTGCAATCACCACCAGGCGGGATAGATAACTACCCTGCAAGGTCTCAACCTGGAATAATCCCTGCTCGTATGCAATAGAGGTTACCTCTGCATGGGTCACGACGATACCCACGTGGCTGGCCTGCCGGGCAAACAACTTCACCAGCTTGACTCCCGGGATCCCGCCGGAAATCCAGGGTAATTCTCCACCAGGTTGGCGTTGCGCAGCAATCCTCCCACCTCACCGCGTTCAAAAAGCAGCGCCTGGATGCCATAGCGCTTGAGCTGGATGGCAGCTGCCAACCCTGCTGGTCCAGCCCCGATGATAATGACCTCCTCAACCTGCATGCCCACCCCGCATCGAATCCAGAACATCCTTAACAAAAATAACCGAGGCAAAACCATGCGCAAGGTTGACCAGGCTTGCCCGATGGTAGGTCAGGTTATAAGTCGCTGTCCCGTCCACCGGGAAGAAAACCTCGTACCCATGCATAAAGGCTGACCGGGCAGTGGTTTCACAGCACAGGTGCGTCATCACCCCGCAGATCACCACCTGGGTCACGCCACTGGCACGCAGCATCTCATCCAGAGAGGTCTTGTAGAAGGCATCATACTGGCATTTCTGGATGAGGCTGCCAACCGACAGGTCGATATCGGGGACGATCCCACGCTGCGGG
>CAVTQM010000062.1:0-62630 GCA_963736805.1 uncultured Chloroflexia bacterium | reverse complement strand
CCAAAGCCATGATCGCAAACGCAAAGCAAGTTGCACCAAATAAGCCGTTCTTCCTATACTTCGCTCTGGGAGCCATCCACACTCACCGCACCACGTACCCATAGAGTGGGCTGACAGGTACAAGGGCAAGTTTGACAAAGGCTGGGATGCTTCTCACGAGAATGTTTTCGTCAAGCAAAAGGAGATGGGCATCATTCCTGAGAATACAGTCCTTCTCGCGCCACGATCCAGATGTGCAGGACTGGAACACACTCTCAGCCAATGAGCGCAAGCTGTACGCCCGCATGATGGAAGTTTTCGCTGGCTTCCTCGAGCACACCGACCATTTCATTGGCGAGTTGATCCAATTTCTCAAAGATATTGGCGAATACGAGAATACGCTGATCATGCTCATCAGTGATAATGGCGCCAGCGCCGAGGGCGGTCCAACCGGGATGGTGAATGAGGTTCAGTTCTTTAATAACGTCCCCGCAACGGTCGAACAAGGCCTAGCGGCGATCGATCGAGTTGGGAGGCCCAAAGTACTTTAATCACTTTCCATGGGGCTGGACATGGGCTGGGAACACACCTTTCCGCCGCTGGAAGCGTGAGACATATCGCGGCGGGGTTAGTGATCCTTTCATCATTTCCTGGCCAAGGGGCATCCAGGTACGGGGTGAAGTGCGCAGGCATTATGCGCACATCATCGACATGGTACCGACGGTATTAGACGCCTTGGGCATTGAGCCGCCTGACTCAATTCGCGGAGTGACACAGTCGCCACTTGAGGGCGTGAGTTTCACCCAAACATTCGATGACGCCGAAGCACCTAGTAAGCACATCACCCAGTATTTCGAGATGTTGGGTCACCGATCGATTTACCATGACGGTTGGCGGGCGGTATGCCCTTGGCCAGGAACTTCATTCACTGAATCCGGTCGGAAGTTTGGAACGCCGATAAGCTATGACATGCTGACTGAGCTCGATGCGAAGGGTTGGGAGCTTTACCACATCGCTGAAGATCCTGCGGAGACAAAGGATCTGGCGGTTGAGGAACGAAGCCGGCTCATTGCGATGATTGGTATGTGGTACACGGAGGCGGGGAAGTATAACGTTTTACCACTCGATGGTCGAGGCGTTCAGCGGATTGCCGAGGAACGCCCGCAGATCGCAGTAAACCGCAATCGCTACGTGCTGTATCCATACACACAGGCAGTGCCAGCCACTGCAGCCCCGAAAATACTCAACCGACCATTCTCGCTCACTGCCGAGGTGGATATACCAGACAGTGGAGCTGAGGGTATATTACTCAGCATGGGCGGAAATGATGGCGGAATCTCTTTCTATATAAATAACAACAAACTGTGTTATGTTTACAATTATATGGGGATGGACCACTATTATGTGAAGTCGGAAAAAGAAATTCAGAGTGGGCATCACTTCCTTAGCATGGAATTCAAACCGACAGGCAAGCCTGATCTTGCAAACGGGAAAGGAGCACCTGGAACCGTAGAATTGCTCGTGGATGGTAAATTAGTTGGGAGTGGTGACATTCCAGTGACTGCTCCGTTCCGTATCGGGCAAGGTGCTGCCATGCTGGTCGGAGCCGATACGGGTGGGTCAGTTACCCCGGAGTATAAAGGACCATTCCATTTTACAGGTGCTCTTAACGCGTGTGATCGTTGACGTGAGTGGCGAGCATATCGAAGATTACGAAGCAACTATGAGAATCGCATTGGCAAAGCAGTAAAGAAGGGCCATCGTCTTTTCCCACACAGAAGTTGAGCATGCTAGTAAAAGGAAAAGATGGCGAAGTTACAAAAGTGATACCCATATCTGTGATTTGATTGGTCATGAATAATGATCACGTCAACTCACCTATACCATTCAAATCAGGTCACCATCGAAAGGAGTATAAGTGGGAACATTACTCATTTCTTTGTTGCCATTGATCATCGGCAGTGCAGTCGTGCCGGTGCAAATCATCATCGACATCCTGCTACTCAAGAGTCCCAAGCAAGGCTTGCTCAAGGCATCAGCCTATGTGGGTGGAATGACCACCCTGCGTTTGCTGCAAGGCTTGATTTTTGGCCTGGTCCTGACCAACAGTACAGCCGCCTCAACGAATGAAGCTAGTGGAAAAAGCCCGATAGTATTAACACTGCTCCTGATCCTGGGTATCTTTTTGTTGATCACAGCCTACAGGCTGTGGCGGAAGGAGGACGATCCGGATGCTCCACCTCCCAAATGGTTGGCCATGATTGACGGGCTCACTCCGATTAAAGCCTTTGGGATCGGCTTTGGGCTCTTGCTGATCGGAGCGAAGTTTTGGGTTTTTACCCTGGGTGCACTCGGTGTGATTGGTGAAGCGGGTTTAGGACAGCCTTACAGCAGCATTGCATTCCTCCTTTTCGTGCTGCTGGCTGAATCCTTGCTGCTAATTCCCATCCTGGTACGGATCATCATACCGGGGCGATCAAAAGTATTTCTGGATGAGGTTTCTGACTGGCTAAACCGGCATAACCGGGCTATTATGATTGCGGTCTCGCTAGTTTTCGGTGTGCTGTTCCTGTACCAGGGCATCAGTGGATTGCTATAGAAGTGAGTGATAATCAACGCCACAGAAAAAATAAGATTCGTCCTGTAGCGCTTCAGCTCTGGCTGACCGGTATCGATCCGGGTTTGATCCGCTTGCTCACTGCAGGACGGGCTGCACTGGCACTGCTAAGCATCTGGCTGGTTCTACGCACCGGTTTGTACCTGCTATTACAAGAAAGACAGCCCATAATTCCACTATTTGGTGTCCTGACTGGATTTGTACTACTGATATTCGTCAGCGACCTCAAATCAGCAGAGCGAAAGGTAAGCTTGTGGTTAGCGATCGTCCCATTTGCTGGAATGATCATCCTGGCCAGCCTGCTGTCAAGCAACTTCTGGCTGTACAGCTTGATATTGTTGCTATTGTTCTTTTTCTCGTATTACTTCAGGCGTTATGGGACTCGGGCGGGGGAATTAGCGCTAATTGCCACCGTGGGATATTATCTTGGCTTCCTGCTCCACCCCTCGCCAAAGATTTACCCGGTATTACTGGCCTGTGTGATTATCAGTGCCGTGCTGGTGTATCTCTGGCTGTTCGTGATCATTCCTTATGATCCTGAAAAATCTTTATACCGGAGTGTGAGGGCTTTTAATCAAAATGTAGCGCAGGGGATTGCTGCCATCCGGCGAGTGCTTGATTCCAAGGAGGAGAACGCTCCAGTTGAACGCAGGCTGCAGCGCTATTATATGCAGGTGAATCGTAACCGGCGCGTGATCGAGGGTTTATTCGCGGCTGCAGTCTCTCCAAGCCTGTGGAGCCAACCGCGACTTAACCAGCTGCAGGAGGAAATGTTCAAGGTCGAGCGTGGATTTGAACTGCTGATTGAGGCAACCAACAAAGTATCAAGCCTGAAGCATATACTGCCCGACGATATATTGCTCATCCTGAAAGAAGGAATGTCAGCATTGGAAGACCGTCTTTGGCAGACAAACTTCGGAGAGGATCAATCCCAGGCTTCCGAAGCAGGCGACTGGCTTCAAGAAAGGATTAAATCGAGTCTGGCAGAGGAGCCGAGTGCTGAGTGGGTGTTTCCATTGCAGCGCATTGGGATTACTGCACGCCAGATCGCTGCATCGGTGGAAAATATGCATGCTATTGGAATATCCTGGAGTGAGGTGACCGTCGAATCGCCTTCCAGACACAAAGCTCCCGCCTCCCGCAAGATACATATTAACCTGTTCGGTAGAAAGATGGATTTTTCTCTTCATCCGACCACCACACTGGGATTACAAGCCGTCCTGGCTACTGGCCTGGCCATGCTGGTTGCCTTCCTGTTAAAGATGGACCACCCCAACCTGGTGTTTTGGTCGGCATTTGTGGTCATTGCAGGTTCAACCGGGGAATCATTGCGGCGAATTTCGATGCGGGTGATTGGCGTGGTTCTAGGGACCCTGGTGGGTGTGCTGCTCGCATTCGCCATGCCGGATAACCTCACTTTTATGGTTGTGTTGGTAACTGGCTGTTTCTTTATGACAGTCTATGTGCTGCCAATCTCGTATGTATGGATGGTCTTCTTTATCAATATTGCCACCCTCCTGATCATCACCGTGTTAGGTGGTGATGCTTTGGATGTGCTGGCTTTACGAACCGTCAGCACACTGCTTGGAGTGGTTATCGCAGCGCTGGTGGTTATGTATCTGTTTCCTATCCGTGTCCAGAACCGTTTTGCGAACGCACTTTCCGAATTCATGGGTATGGTGGATCTATATATTGAAGCATATGTTGCACAAATGGCAGGGAGCACGGGAGGCGAACTTGAACGCGCAGGACTCAATATTGATGCCAGCTATAAGAAAATGGAGATCACATTGCCGAGCTTGAATTACGAGTACAACCCGTTAACTCGCGGCCAAAATAAATTTTCTGGGCAGGGGACAAACCTGGCGGTTCTGGAAGGGTATGTTACCCATTTGAAGGCTGATGTGGGAGCAGAGCCTGGAAGTTTGAGCGATCCGGCTGAAGGCGAGCTGATACGAAGCGTCCAGTCTGGAATTCATGCCAATGTGGAAAGCTTGAAGTTATATTTAATGCAGGGGGTGAGCGAAGGGATGCGTAGCAGGCCTGTCTTGCAACGGCGAGCTCTACCGAAGGTTACCTTGGATGAAATCTCCTCAGAAAATATTGGGGCAGCCTGGCGCAGTAAGCAACCGGATGTATTACCACTTGCTGCGTATCCACGACACTATTTTACAGATTGGTGCAGGATTGGGGATTCCAGTCTCAAAGGAAGAATAATCTAGGTGCTTGGGTCTTATTTCCCCTTCGAAAAGCTGTCAACAGGCATACCGGCTTCATGCAGAGCTTCAATTGCATATTGTCGTAATACGCGTGCTACTTCGTCCCGTTTACTGGCTGTCACCTTGGCACTCAATTTCACAGACACTGCCCAGTCGCCCAAGCCATCCCAGCCGAAGATCTCAGGTGCAGCCAACAAATAAGGTTTTATGAACGGATCAGCATCCAACCTGGCAAGTGCTTTTTCCAAGGCGGTGAAGGATTTATTAAGATCGGTGTCGTAGCTAAAATTCAAAATTACCAACGCTCGTGCCCAATCGCGTGACTCATTTGCAACGATACGTACATCACCATTTGGCACTATGTACAAGCGGCCTTCAGCATCGCGCAGGTCGGTACGACGCAGGGTAATCCCCTCCACCTCGCCACTCACTGTGCCAATCTTAACATTATCACCCACGCGATATTCATCTTCAAGCAGAATTATCAGACCACCGATTATGTCTTTAATAAGGGTCTGCGCGCCAAGCGAAATCGCCAGCCCAAGGATACCTGCGGCAGCCAGCGCTGGTCCAATATCAATGCCAATCGTACCCAACCCGACAAGAACTGCAATGGCAATAATAACAATTTGAGCTGTACTCTTGGCGGCTTTACGCAAGGTCTGCAAGCGTGCCCGACGATCAAGATCCGGTATTGGTGTTATGAAGCGCTTATCAATCGTCCGTGCAGCAATTTTCACCAGGTAAAGTGCAACGAGCGCCAGGACGATGATGATGACCAATGTCAGGATCATCGTAAAAATGCTGGAGGCAGTCCATTGTGATAATTGATCAATCATCTTTATTTTTCCCTTGGCTACTCACCTGAATAAGGTAAACCTGCTGGTGTTTAGCCACTTGTTTTCTTATTATATGGAATTTGTAAAAATGCTTCCTTTTATAATTCTAGCATAGCTTTAAAATTGAACCATCGCAAAAACCAATGCTCCTCTTTTACAGTCTATAAGGCTGATTTAATTTAAAGGGTATCAACTGTTTGGTTATGATTGTGATCTTTGTAATATTTGGAAGAATGAATTTTATGTAATGAAAGAAACAAGCCTTGAGGTTCTATGCCAATGGTTCAGCGGTTTCCCGACCAGAATTTCTGTTTACTCGAGGCGTCCAGGGTCGGTGGGTGGAGGCACATTTCGCGTGGGGTTGGAAAATCGATCTTGTAATGGTTCCGTATAAGGCACTTCGAGCATCTCAGGGCTTGAGGGTGGTGCTTTCTTGAGGCGGTTGGAATACCATGCAGCTAATGGTAAGGCAGAAAATCCGTGTAAAAACACACTTAATAATATTGTCCAACCTGCGATTGCAAATAGAGACTGATATGGCCGACTGCTTTCATAAAAGGATTCATAAGCGATGAGGGTGAATACAACCGAAGCCAGGCCGCGGGGTCCCAACCAGCCCATAAGGAGCTTGGTGTCGATGCGGAAATGTGTCCTTAAGAGCGAAATTGCTACCGGAAGCATGCGGATCAAGGTCAAACTTAGAATCGCATAGAATAACGCCTCCGGATAAAAGGAGGTAAACAACGGAACCACCAGGATGCCACCAAAAAGTGTCCAAACAAAAACCGAAAGTATTGTACCTGTAGCTTCCGTAAATTCCAGAGTGTGGTGTTGGTGATGGCGAGTACCGTAACTGAAGAGTAAACCACCCACGAAAGCAGCGATAAACCCATTTCCACCCAAGGATATGGAGCTGAAATAAATCAACATAGCCAATGCCAGGGTGCCAATCTGTTCGGTTGCCCGTGAAGTCAGACGGTGGCGCATGGCAACGTTGAACAACCTTCCGCCGATTATACCCAGAATCGCCCCTACTCCAACCGCAATGGAAATATCGATCAAGGCAGAAGTTGCCCATCCAGTTAATTTCTGGGTTTGCTCTGCAACAATATAAGCAGTAAAGAGGGTGACGAAAGGCGTGGCGATTCCGTCGTTGAGACCACTCTCCACATTCAGGGCACGGCGGATACGTACCGGGACGCGCGGATTGTTAAAAATAGGCAAGCCCAGAGCGGCATCGGTGGGTGCCAGGATTGCGCCTATGAGAAGTGCAAATCCAATCCCTTCCATAGGGAAAAGCCAAAAAGCCAACAGCCCTCCAAGGAAGATGATCATCGGTAAAGCGAGACCCAATAATCGGGATGGCAGAACCGCATCCTCCTTGAGCTGGTTCAGCTTTAAGGTGGATGAATCGGCGAATAACAGCAAAGCCAGGGTGATCTCTACCAGGATTTTGATTTCTTCGGAGGAGAGGGAGAACGTGATCCAATTTAATCCATAAGGTCCGGCCAGTGCCCCAACCGCAATAAAAAATATGGGCATGGTGATCGAGCGTTTCCCCAACCAAACGGAAATCAACGCATAAATTATTACAGAGAGGCAGAATGCAATGATACCTGGCAGCATTGAAGGTAAATTATACCGTATGGAGCAGATTACGTCCCAATGGTTATTTTTACTCTTCGGTATCAAAAATAAATTATTCCCTGATACCTGCAAGATTAAAATTCAGTCTACTTATACGGGTTGTCGAGATGAATTGTCAAAACGACCAATCTCATTGATAATTACCCGATTGTCCTAGAAAGTTCATACGAGGCATTAAATCCAATGAAACTTGATACCATCTACGTGATCCACCACACCCATACCGACATTGGCTTTACAAATGACCAACCCATTTTTTGGGAAATGCAATACCGCTTCATTCATGACGCTTTGGGTTTGATTGATTCTTTCTCTGGATATCCTGACGAAAGCCGCTTCCGGTGGACTGTGGAAACAACCTGTGGCCTGGAGTCATGGCTCAAGACCGCCTCCAGCCACGAAATTGATCGCCTGATCAAGGCTGATAAAGCCGGGTTGCTTGAGGTGATGGCAATGCAGACCAACAACACCCCGCTGCTCAATACAGCACAGCTAATCGAATCCTTACAGCCTGTCCATCGCCTGCGCCACGATTACGGGTTAGATATCCGCTATGCCATGAACTGCGATATCAATGGGCAGAATTGGACCCTGGTGGATATATTATTAGACGCCGGTATCGAAGGCTTCAGCATGGCGATCAATCACCACTTTGGTGGACCACCTGAACCGCGGCCAAATGTGTTTTTATGGAAAGCTCCAAGCGGACGCCTGCTCCCAGCCCATAACGGCTGGCAATATTCAAAAGCCAATGATTTCGGTCTGGCATTTGATAGCGACGAAGTATTGCTTGAATGGCTACCGATCATCGAAACTTACCTGACTGAAATTAGCTATCCACTGCCCTTTATTATCCTCGAAGGCTATCATCCTTACGGTGACAATGGCACCGCCTGGGGTGCTTTTGCAGAGTTTGCCGCGCCGCTGGAATGATAGCGGTCACACTCCACAAATCATCTCTGCCACTCCGCGTATGTTCTGGGAGCGGGTTAAAAGTAATCTGGATAACCTGCAAACGATCGGTGGCGATTGGACGGACTATTGGAATTTTGGCTGTATTTCATCTGCACGAGAGACCAGCATTTATCGCACCACTCGAAGCCGCTTGTTCCGTTCCGAGGCGATTTTTGCAATGCTAAACTCTTTGTCATCTATGCAATCCCAAATCGGCACAAACAGGAAGGATGATTTTAGTCCACCGAATGGCTGTGAAGGAAGTGAGTGGTCAAGCCGTTCAATCCTCCTGTACCGCGACCAAGCCTGGCAATCCCTCAACCTGTATTGCGAACATACCTGGGGAGCAGATACTGCCTCCAATGAGCCGCAGCTTGAAGATTCGCTGGTAATGGACAACCATAAGAAAAACCTGGTTTATGTAGCCCGCTCGCTTAGCTTGCTACTTGAGCGCGATACCCTGGCCGATTTCTCGCATTTTATTCCCCGCGACGATGTTACAGATTTATTAGTCTTCAACCCACTGCCATGGGAGCGCAGCATTAGCGGATTCATCCCTAAAAATGTGCTGATCCCACGCGGGCTGAATGATGACACTACCTCCAGCCGCCATTTCATTGGGCGCATGGCTCAGCCCACGGACTTCTGGTCGGGTCGCTCTGAGACCGGTTTCCATGGTGGCATTGGTTGGTTGTTATCGCCAACAATCATCCCAGCGTTTGGATATAAAGTGGTCAGTTGGGATGCACTAACAGATATGATTTCAGCCGCTGAAAGTGATGATGATTTGATTGAGAACCCGCGATACCGCATCACGTTCGATGTGCAGAAAGGCGGTATCACTTCACTGTATGATAAACAACTCGACCATGAATGGGTGGATGGCTCGGCGGGTTATCCCCTGCATGGATTCATCCATGAAGAAGTCGCTGACCATGCTCATCCTGAACCGAGGAAATTGCTCTGTGACGTCAATTGGATGGCCGATACTACCACGCGGCGCGGCTGGAACCCCGGTTGGATAGCAAACCGTACCACACCCAGCAAACTTATATTCCATAAATCATACCGGCTGCCGTTTGCCACAGTGGTTGAGCAAATCCTGGTGCATGATCTGATTGGAAAAATCTACCAACGTGTGTTGATACCGGATACCAACGATCCGATAGAATTCCAGTCTGAATGGCAGATGGGGACCACAATCCACCCTGAAGCCACGTACCTGTTGTTTCCGTTTAATATCCCCAATGCGCAAGCGCGGTTTGATGTTGGCGGTGTGCCAGTTCGTCCGCATCTTGATCAACTTCCAGGAACCTGCCGAGACTATTTCACCGTCCAGGGCTGGGTCGATTCTTAATAACAATGAACGAGGGGTGACCATCGCCACACCTGAAAACCCGATGGTGCAGCTGGGTGATTTCCATTTTGCCCACAACCAATCGAAAATAACCCTGGAGCGCGCCATGCTGCTTGGTTGGGTGACCAATAATTACTGGGAGACGAACTTTCCAGGTTCACAGCCGGGGGTGGTGACAGCCCGTTATTCCATCCTACCCTACGGAGGGGAGTTCAACGAACCACGCGCACACAGGTTTGCTGCCGAAGCCGAAAATTCCCGCCCGTTCGTGCAGCATCTTGGCGAACCGATCAGCCAGGAAAAATTACCAGGTTCCGGAACCCTGCTGCAATTGCCAGAACCACCGGTGCTCGTTTTGAGCTTGAAGGGTACGTTCAATAATGGCTCGGTGCTGGTATTGTATAATGCTTCTGAAAACATACAGATGGCCAGGATTTCAGGCGGGCTGATTAATATTCAATCTGCCCAGTTTTGTGACCTATTTGGAAATCCAATGGAAAAGTTGTTGGTTTGTGATGGTGCTGCTGAAATCACGATGAAACCACGCCAAACTGTAATTATCAAGTTATATTGGAAATTCATTTCATAATAATGATCCTATTTTGGAGGTTACCTTGACAAAAATCGCTTTTATCGGCGCGGGCAGCCTGGGATTCACCCGCGAACTTGTGCGTGACATATTGACATTTCCATTACTGGTGAACTCGGAACTTGCCCTGATGGACATCGACCCCGAGAGGCTTGATTTTTCAAAACGTTCGGTGGAAAAAATCATCGCCCTCGGGAAATATCCCGCAAAAGTTATCGCAACCCTTGACCGGGTAGAAGCGCTACGGGATGCTGATGTGGTGCTAACCACAATTTTGGCTGGAGCAACAGAAGTATGGCGGCACGATATTGAAATCCCCAAGAAATATGGTGTTGATACCAATGTCGGCGATACGCGTGGACCTTCCGGAATTTTCCGTTTTCTGCGCACGATTAACCCGATGATGGATATTGTGCGTGATATGGAACGCTATTGTCCAAAGGCGGTTTTACTGAACTATACCAATCCGATGGCCATGTTGTGTGGTGCGATTCAACGGCAGAGCTTCATCACTACCACGGGATTGTGCCATTCGGTGCAGGGGACAGCCCAAATGCTTGGTTGGTGGATCGGTGCCGGGCTGGATGAAATTACCTACACCTGTGCGGGGATCAACCACCAGGCGTGGTACCTCGATTTCAGGGTAAATGGTGAAGACGCATATCCACTGATTTACCAGGCGATTACTGAGAACGAGGAAATATATAACATAGAACCAGTACGCAACGAGTTATACCTGGCGCTCGGTAAATATGTGACCGAATCAAGTGGGCACAACTCGGAATACAATTGGTGGTTTCGCAAAAGACCCGATCTGATCGAAAAATATTGCAATCACGGCACTGGTTGGAACCCGGGCGAGTATGCTTACATCCTGAAGGAGTACCAGAATAATGAGGCGACCTGGAAAACCCAGGCGAAGGATTGGTTCAGTGCAGAGACCCCCATTGATATTGAGCGAGGACGTGAATATGCAGCTTATATCATCCATGCGCTGATGGGGGGAGAGATGTTCACATTCAACGGCAATGTTCCGAATACCAACCTGGTGACGAACCTACCCCAAGAGGCATGCGTGGAAGTGCCGGTGCTGGTGGATAAAGCGGGATTCCACCCGATTCATGTCGGCGCGCTACCTATCGAGTGTGCCATCCTGACGAACGTTAATGCGCAGATCGAAGAGATGGTGATCACTGCCAGTCAGAATGGTGATCCAGTGATGCTTTACCGTGCTATCTGCCATGATCCCCTGACTGCAGCCGTGCTATCCCTGCAGGAGATAAAAAACCTGGTCAATGAGATGCTTGCTCAAAATAAAGAATATCTACCCCAATTCAAATGGCATAAGGTTTAAGTACAACCTACCTACCCGGAGATAAAATGATCCCATCTTTTCTACTCGCAAAATTATACGTAAAAGGGTCTCTCAAGAATACTGCATCCGGTTTTGAGTTCGACTTGAAAAACATCATTGATTCGACCATGTTGATTGGGATTGGCCCCATCAGCGTGGGTGATAAAACTTACGAGGGCAATGCCATCGAGATGAAACTTACTGATCGAACCATTAATGGTGAAGAGCTTTCACGCAGCAATCCTGTACCCATCCGGATAGGCGTGCCATTTAAAGTTTCCGTATCTGGTGAAAACCTGGAGGCAGGAGAACAAAATATCACGGTTGTGGCAACAACAAGCGAAATTGGTAAAATTAAATTTGATATCCACGATCAAGCTGCATGATCATAGACGAGCAAAGTTACCTGATTCCATCAACATCGCCTGTACCCTACTCGGAGTAAACCTTTGACCCAGTGCGAACCTGATTGGGATTCGTTGCGACAGAACCGCGTTCCAGGTTGGTTCAACGATGCAAAGTTTGATATTTTTATATCCTGGGGCATATATTCCGTTCCAGCGATGTTTGATGAGTTGTATCCGCGCCGTTTGTACCAGAAAGATTTGGCAATTTTCGAATACTGCCGAGAAACATACGGGGAGCGTTTTGGTGACAAGGATTTTATTCCAGAATTTATAACTGAGAAGTTTAATCCCATGGAGAGGGTGATATTGTTCCATGAGGCAGGGGCA
Organism: uncultured Chloroflexia bacterium; assembly: GCA_963736805.1. Lineage (GTDB taxonomy): Bacteria > Chloroflexota > Anaerolineae > Anaerolineales > UBA4823 > FEB-25. Next base: position 50,341 of record CAVTQM010000062.1, on the reverse strand, counting down.
CGAAATAGGGTAGTGGTTAATGAGCACGGAATTTTTAAGAAAGCCTCTGCCTGTATCCGAGGCTGCAACCATCCCTACTCAGTGGAGGAAGTATGAAAAGAATACTAGCACTACTGATTATCTTGTTATTGCTTTCCTCCTGCGTGCCAGCTCAAACTAAGGTGATAAACCTCAATAATGTCTATTATTCTGGTGGTGAAGGTGGGGTTAAAACCGCACTCAGCCTGGCGGGGTATACGCTGGTGGATGATCCTGCACAGGCGGACGTGATTGTGCTGAACGGTGAATATCCCAGATACAGATGGAATAACCCAAAAAATGAAAGACGGTGCAGGACTGGTATTGATCCTGGGGGAAGACATATCTGAGCAGGATGTTCAGAAATTACTCGGGATGCCAGTCACGGTCACTACTGAGGACGAGGCTCTCAGCCTGGTGGATGGTCATGGTGTGGACGATCCGATACTGGAAGAGATTGTGTGGAATGGCGCTCCACAGGTTAGGGAGCGGTCGCATGTTGAAGGATTGGATGCAACAATAGAAAGCGTGGTTCAAGGTTATACGGATGGTCAAGGAATCTTACTTAAAGGATTATCTGCTGAAGAAGGCAGTATTGGAAATGGGGTATTCATCCTTACCCCCTGGCTCTCCGGAGAAGCCAACCCGCAGATCCAAGAATGGGGATATTTCAACTATTTCATTTATCACCTTGTGGAAAGGGCAGCTGGAGATATCCCAATGACGTTTGCGGCTTACCCTGCATCGCCGGTTCCCCATGCAGATGACCGGAATGTATTGCTAATTTTCCTGGCTGTCGAACTTATTATCTTCTTTGGGGCTTTTATCATTGTCAGACGATACAGCATGGCGCACCCTGAAGTGATGGAAAACCTGGTGTCGGATCGCAAGAAATTCGAGGGCAAACGAAGCGAAGACGGATTGGGAGAAGGTGGGCTTCCACCGCCCACTTTCAGGGTTGCTGGTGGGAATGGGAATTGGAATTATTCTATTTATCCCCCTGATCATTTACCAAAATTTAATCCTTCCCCAGTTTATCCTTCCCTCAGCCCAGGCGCTTGGTATGTGGGGACGTGTTACCCAATTCTTTGGCCTAACTTGGGCGCTCTTTGATATGGGCACTTCGGTGGCGGCAATGAAATACCTGAGCCAATACCGGGTCTCCGACCCGCAGCGAGGCTTCAAGTATATCCAGGTATACCTCTGGTGGCAGGCATTATCAGGAGCAATCCAGGTGGCGATTGTAGTCATGGCCACCAGCCTGGGAATAGTCCGAACACCTTATGCGTTATTTGCCTGGAGCATCGTGGTGCATTCACTTATCCAGATCCCCGGTTTTTATGGGGTCTTCCGCACCACACTGAATGGCCTGCAACGTAACGATTACGCCCGTTACCTTGATGCCGCATGGGCAATTGTCCTACCGATTGTAACGCAGTTAGCCCTGGTGCCAATATTTTATGCATGGGGTAAGGCGAACCCGGCAATGGGCGGATCGATGGGCGGTGTGATAGGACTTCGGAGCGGCTGCCTATGCCCTGGAGTTAGGTAATTTCCTACTAGGCATGTGGCTTTACCGCCGGCTCGGTTATAAAATTGGCATCTTATTCATGGCGCACTTCGATTGGCCGATTATTAAAGAAACATTTCGTTTTGGATTCTTCGAGATGCTAGGTGGAATGACTGTGGCAGCCGGCAGCGCATTGGAGATCTGGGTGACGCAAAACGGGCTAGTGAATTATTCTGAAACCTGGGGAAATTGGATCCTGGCGGGGAACTTCCTGCTGGCATTTACTGTTTCTACAAACCTGTTCGATGGCATCATGCCTGCGATTTCTGAAGCACTTTCCAGCGGTTATAAAAAGCTAAGCCAGTATTACAGTGTACAATCCTACAAATGGGGAGCAATTACGAGCGCGGTTCTAGGTGCGGTCCTGCTGGTTGTAGCACCAAAATTCATCATTGGTTCATCTGGAATTGAATTCCAACGTGCTGCAGTCCTGGCTCTCCCACTCACTATTTTTGGATCAATCCAATTCTTTGGCTGGCTGGGCGATGCGATTTTCTTGGGATCCAACCGACCCGCCCTGCGGGCAGGGATGATATTACTGGAGCAGGCAATTCGGGTTGGGTTACTGATCGTCTTACTTAATAAATTCCAGATTGAAGCGCTGGTTATCGCATATTTTGTTGGAATTTTAGTGCGAGGTGTGGTCGCATACTTTGTAGCTGATAGGTACTGCTTCCCGCAAAAGATCTATTTCTGGCAGACGCTGAGCGCACCACTGCTGGCTGGAGCAGCACAATATCTTTTTCTGAGTCTCATTGCTCATTATGTATGGCAGGGAGATGAAATTTCGAGCGTGGTCCTGTTCTTTATTGGGCTACTACCCGCCATGCCGTTATTCTTTTTCTTCTATGCACTGGCAGGAGGTTGGGACAATGCGGGATTGGAAGAGGTGGCCGAAGCCAGCCGTATGACTGGTTTCCTACGACCGGTGGTGAGGGTCGTGTTCGAGATCCCCAGCCGGTGGGGTGCGAAATTGAGCCCATTGCATAACCGTTTTCCAATTAAAATGCGGGATATGGCGATGATAGAGGCACAGGCATTGACAGAAGAGCGGGTAAAATTGGTGGAGGGATAATATGCAAACCCGCTGGTCAACCGAAAAGGCAAACGACTGGTATGCACATCAGCCCTGGCTGGTAGGATGTAATTTTATCCCGAGCAGTGCCATCAACCAACTGGAAATGTGGCAAACTGAGACTTTCGACCCCCTCACGATCGATCGGGAGTTAGGATGGGCTGCAGATATTGGTTTCAACACGATCCGAACCTACCTGCATGATCTTGCCTGGGTAATTGACCAAGATGGTTTCAAAGAGCGCATCGATCAATTTTTAGGGATGTGCTGCCAGGCATCGAATCCGCCCCATTATTGTTTTATTTGACGATTGTTGGAATCCACATCCTCGGACTGGGAAACAACCCGTTCCAAAACCAGGCGTGCACAACTCAGGTTGGGTGCAAAGCCCTGGATTGGAAATGGTGAATCGCAGGTCCATCTGCATGGGGGCAACTGGATAAATATGTCATCGATGTGATCAGCACCTTTGCGAATGATGAGCGCATCCTGCTTTGGGACTTATACAACGAACCGGGAAATCGCCTGAACGGAAGTAGATCCCTTCCACTGGTTGAAGCGGTGTTTAAATGGGCACGGATGGTGAACCCATCCCAGCCATTGAGTGCGGGAGTGTGGTTTAAGAATAAAAAATTGAACGACTTCCAACTTGGAGCGTCGGACATTATAACCTTCCATAATTACGGTACAGCAGCAAACCTGGAACGTCAAATTACAGAACTTAAAAAGCTTGGACGCCCACTCATCTGTACCGAATGGATGGCACGCACACGTGGCAGCCAAGTCCGGACTAATCTACCTGTATTCGCGAGGGAAAAGGTAGGCTGTCTCAACTGGGGGCTGGTGGCCGGTAAAACCAACACCATCTACCCATGGCTAACAAGCTTGAATGATATTATCCCGATGAAGTGGTTCAGGAAATCGGTTAGTGAGCCAAAAATTTGGTTTCATGACCTTTTCCATGCAGATGGAACGCCATACGACCCCCTAGAAATTGCATTTATCCAAAAATACACACTCAACCAAGAGAGATAGAATGCCCCTGCCACCGATTCCCAAATTTCGTCCCATTGCAAATCCCAATGCTGTCGTCAGCGTGGAAAATGCCCGATTCACAGTGCTGACAGACCGCCTCGTCCGGCTTGAATACAGCAAGGATAACCAATTTGAAGACCGCCCTTCGCAGGCTTTCTGGTTTCGCGACCAACCCGTTCCAGCTTTCAATAAAACGATCAGAGAGTCAGGGGTTGAAATTGAAACAGATTTCCTACACTTGAAGTACCAGCCTTCAAGTAGGGGGTTCAATACTCAGACACTCACTATTACGCTAAAACCGACAGGCGTCACCTGGAAATACGGAATAAGCCAGTCTGGAAATCTCAAAGGCACTGCCCGCACCCTTGATTTTGATATTGGAAGGACCAGGCTTGAAAATGGTTTACTCTCTAAAGCGGGTTGGGTAGTCGTGGATGATTTAAATTCACTGGTATTCAATGATCTGGGATGGCTTGAACAGCGGCAACACGCGTTGGAGCGAAGGGGTTTTTTAGAAAAATACGCAATCATGCCCAATCATTTTCAAAGCAATAAGGATTTATACTTTTTTGGCTATGGAAGTGACCATGCCGCCTGCCTGGGTGATTTCAGCCGGGTGGCAGGTCCCATACCCATGATCCCACGCTATATCCTCGGCAACTGGTGGAGCCGATATCATGCCTATACCCAGGCAGAACTCCAATCCCTGATGGAGGACTTTCGCGCCCACGAAATCCCTCTTTCGGTATGCATCATTGATATGGATTGGCATATCACCCAAACCGGTAACGCATCCAATGGTTGGACCGGTTATACGTGGAACCGTAAGCTCTTCCCGGATGCGCAAGGTTTCATCAACTGGCTGCACAACCAGGGCTTGCGCACTGCCCTCAATCTTCACCCTGCGAAAGGGGTTTATCCACATGAAGAGCAATACGAGCAAATGGCCTTGTGGATGGGCATCGAACCGGCAAGCTAAACAGCCTGTCGCTTTCGATATTTCCAATCCGCACTTCATGGAAGGTTATTTCGAGATATTGCACCACCCCCAAGAGGCTCCGTTAACTAAAACAGAGCAGGAAGTGGATGGCAAGGATGGTGTCGATTTCTGGTGGTTAGACTGGCAACAGGGGAAAAAGAGCAACTTATCTGGACTCGACCCGCTGTGGTTGCTCAATCACTTACATTTTCAAGATATCGGGCGCGATGGACATAAACGTCCTTTTATCTTCTCACGTTGGGGCGGCCTTGGCAACCATCGCTACCCGATTGGTTTTAGTGGTGACTCGATTATCCGCTGGAGTTCGCTGGCCTTCCAGCCGTATTTCACCGCATGTGCTGCAAATGTAGCCTATGGCTGGTGGAGCCATGATATAGGTGGTCACATGTTCAGGGAAGGCAGCCCTGAACTCTACTTGCGCTGGGTGCAATTTGGTGTCTTTAGCCCCATCTTTCGTTTGCACTCCAGCAACTTCTCAACCCTCGACCGCCGCCCATGGGTGAAACCCGAGCGTATATTCCAAGCGACTCGTCACGCCATGCAGCTACGGCATGCCTTCATCCCTTACATATATAGTATGGCCTGGCGTGCCCACCACACCGGTATCAGCCTGGTCACACCCATGTATTACGGGCATATGGACGATCAATCAGCTTTTCAGGCAAAGGGTCAATATTTCTTTGGCTCGGAACTGTTGGCTGCACCGATAACGAAACCTGTCCATCCAAAGACCGGCCTGGTGAATAAAAAAGTCTGGTTCCCAGCAGGAAACTGGTTCAATTTTTTTACTGGTGTGCGAATTCACGGTGGAGGATGGCAGGAGATCCAGGCAACCCTGGAGGACATACCCGTATATGCCAAGGCGGGTGCGATCGTGCCGCTTGCCCCCAAACCTAAGTGGGGTGGAGTCTCGAACCCGACTGATCTCGAGGTTTACATTTTCCCTGGTGCAGATAACAGCTTCTTTCTTTATGAGGATGATGGCGAAACCACCGATTATCAGCTTGGTAAATACGCACTGACGCAATTTGAAATTATAACCTCAGGGGTGGGGGATGAGTCTGGTCAAGCTACCCTGGGATCCAATTTGAGATTCATTATTCACCCTGCAACGGGAGAACCATCGGTCATTCCAGACAGCCGAAGGTACCGTCTCCACTTGCGTGGCGTGGAGGCCAGGCAGCACAGCCAACCATTCGGGGGAATTATGACCCTGCAACGCGCACGCTTTCATTGGATCCATTCACGCTTCGTCCAAACGAGACTTGCAGGATCGATTTTCATTTTACGCAACAGGGCACAGGATGATCTTCATCATCTGGATCTGAGAATATTCTTACAAATGGCAACCTTTCCACAATTTCCACCAAAATTTCTGATTGGCACTGCGACTGCGGCTTTCCAGATCGAAGGAAGCCCAACCGCAGATGGCAAGGGCAAATCCATATGGGACACATTTACCCATAGGCACGGGAAAATCCAGACGGGTGAGAATGCAGACACGGCATGCGATACCTATCGCAACCCTGAAGGCGATATTGCCTTGATGGCTGAGCTTGGCCTGAACGCTTACCGATTCTCGGTTGCCTGGAGCCGCATCCTACCTGGAGGGCGAGGTGAGATCAACCAGAGGGGATTGGACTATTACAACCGCCTGGTAGATATGCTGCTCGAGCGTGGGATCACGCCATTTATCACCTTGTTCCACTGGGACACACCTCAAACTTTGCAAGATCTATGTGGTGGATTCGCAGGGCGTGATATGGCTCATTATTTCGCCGACTATGCTGAAATTGTTGTTAGAGCGCTTGGCGATCGGGTTAAGTACTGGATAACGCTCAACGAGCCGTGGGAGCATGCCTTCTTTGGGCATTTCACCGGGGAACACGCGCCTGGCACTCATAATCCATGGACATACTTCAAGGTGGCGCATCATGAACTGCTTGGTCACGGAATGGCGGTTGAGCGGATCCGTTCGATTGCACCCGATGCACAGGTGGGTATCACGCTCAGCCAATTTCCAATCTATCCATTTTCAGATACACCCCAGGACCATGATGCTGCTCATTTTGCAGATCTTTTCATGAACCGCTTTTACCTGGATGGGCTTTATAAAGGGCAATATCCGGCAGCGCTATTCCGGCGGTTGTGGCCGTTCCGCCCAAAAATTGAACCCGGAGACCTGGAGATCATCTCCCGCCCGTTTGATTTCCTGGGGGTGAATTATTACACCAGACAGTATGCCAGGCATGTCTGGTATATTCCTTTCTTTCGAGCCTGGGTGGATCGTGATCCACCACCTGGAGTATGCCATCCTGAGCTGGGACGGCAGGCATACCCGGAAGGAATTCGCGAGCTGAGTCAACGCTACCGTGAAGAGTATGGAAACCCGGTCGTTTACATCACTGAAAATGGTACTACGGTAGAGGATGTGGTTGAAAATGGGCAGGTGCATGACACCACCAGGCAGCGCTATATTGAGCTGTACCTGGCGGAACTTGCACAAGCAATTAATGAAGGCTCAGATATACGCGGGTATTTCATCTGGTCCTTGATGGATAATTTCGAGTGGAACTCTGGCTTTTCCAAACGGTTTGGGCTGGTGTATGTTGATCATCAAAACCAACAGCGAATTATCAAAGATAGCGGACGCTGGGTGGCAGAATTAGCACGAACACAGCAATCAGAAGCACCGAGGTAATTTTGAGCTATATCCAAAACAGGCTTGGTTCTTGGGAAATCAGGCTTTATGCACCTTTCGTAACCGATGGTGGATCGAGATTATAAAAAGAAGCTGCTCTAAATGAATGAGCAGCTTCGAATAAATACAACCAACTCACACCCTGCCCGCACCATCAAGCGCAGGTGATGGGCAGGGTGTGATGGATCGTTTTTTTACATCAACCGATTACGAAACCTATTGAACCAGGATGTTACTCAGTTTCCCAGTTGTTATAGCTCTCCAGGGTGTAGGTCTTATTCTGAACTACCTGCACCACGATGCCTGCTGCCACCATCAAGGCAAAGACGACCAAGAGGAACCATGACTGCTCCAGTGCAACCTTAACCGGATTCTCGAGGAATCTTGCCAGGGGATTGAAAAGAAGGATGAAAGTGGAAAAGGTCGCGGCTGAACCGAGGAATGCCGTGGCAATGATGATGGCGTATTTCTGCAGGTTAAACTGGAATGTCACAAAGATGAAGACCACGCCGACGATGATGCCGACGAGCCAAACCAGGAAACCTGGATCAATACCAATTGCCAGCATAATGCCGACCGTTGCAAAATAGCCGAGTGCGCCTGAGATGACCGCCACTGCGAAAATATAAAACAGGTAAGACAGGACAGCAAAAATTGCACCAACGACGAACCCGACTACCCAGCTGGTGATGGTCGCCAGGAAGGCTTCCCCAAAAAGGACCTGCATTGTGTCCGCCCCAAGCCATAAGCCGAAAAAGAAACCCCAGATCGGCAGCAGGACAAGGAACAACCGATAGCCGAAGAAGGCTAACAGCAAACCAAAAATTGAACCGATGAGCCCAGCACAGGCTAGAGTAAAGAAACTTTCATTGACCATATTCATTCTCCTCATATAATGTAGTTTTATGCCATATCAGGCATTTATATAACCCTGAATATCAAGGTTAGTTACACAAGATATAATGATTTGCCAAATCTTATCCAAATGGTTACCAAGAAAGTCCTTCGATTACCCGGTTGTTTGTTCAATATCTGAATTTTCCGAGCTTGATTTTCCTGGTGGGGTTATGGTAGCGTCTCCTCCATCATTTGTCAAATCCGCGCTGTCAGCAATCACGGTATTTGTTCCAGATGCCTTCCAACGTTGTGCATACAAGCGAAGTACTTCCACCTGGCTGTAAATTACCCAGGCCAGAAACAGTGTGAACAGGATAGACACCAACACAAGAATTCTAACCAGGGTTGTTTGCAATTGAACCAATGTCTCTTGCAGGATGGCTAAGCGTGCATCCAGGTTTGCCAGCAGGTCGCTGGCATTACCCAGTTTTGAAGTGAGATCATCTGCCAGATTCACAATCTTGTTAATCTGATCGCTGGCACCCGAACGGAACGAAGTAATTGCGGCTTGCACATTATCCACGGCTGATTGAATCTCCCCGAGGGAGGTTTCAATTTTATCAACCTGTTCCTGGCTCGGGGAAGGGAGGTTTATGAATGGAAGCCGGTCAATTGATTGGTAGATTGCCAGGCCGGAGGAAAGCGTATCCCGCAGGGTGCTTATTGTTTCTGTAACAGATGTGGATAGTGTGGCCAGTTTTTGTGTTTCTTCCTCAGGGAGCAGAAGCTTTACCAGACCTTGATCGGTTACATTTTGGCTTATCCTGTCTGCCGCAGTAGAAATATAAGTCGAAGCTGACTGCATACGCTCCAACTTTTGATCGACCCCCTGTGCAGCCGATCGCAAGCCACCAGTGACATTATCCACTGTTTGCAAAACTTGCACAATCGTATCGGCCAGGAGACTTTCAGTAATCCATACTCCAGCGATGCCTGCCACACTCAACAGGAGGATAAGCCCACTCAAGAACATCGCAACACCGTACCAAATTCTTCGCCCAGTTTTATTCATATGATTCACCTATTCTATTTTTAATATATGATTATATTCCAGATGTATTCGCTTGGTTCATTAATACAAAAAGAAAGAGAGGAAATTTACTTTTCTCTTAAAAAAAGCAGTCCTCATTTGACCAGAAATTGAATAAATGCTGTAAGTCCATTCAATTGCAATTATTTAGTTTGAAACTATTATTAACCCTCCACCGAGCACCTTCAGATTGATCAGGTCGCGATGGTAACGACTCTCGAGCCATAAAGCTCCGCATAAACCCGGCAACAAATAGCTCCAAGCAGGAATATCTGGGCAATATAGTTGAAGCCAACCAGGAGCACAGTGAATGCGCCGGCGGCCTGGAGGGCTGAATTAAAAGAACTATACTCAAAGTAGATTCCTGCCACGAGCATCGCCACCAGGATCAAAACCGTGGAAATGATTGCTCCCAACCAGACGTCCCGCCAGGCGACCTTTGTCTCCGGTAAAACCTTGTAAAACAATGCAATAATAACAGCCAACAGGATTGGAGCAACCAAACGGGCAGCTAACAGCTGGCTTCCACCTATTCCCAACAACTTTTCCATGAATGCCCCAAACCATGAGAGCAGAAGATTGGCAAAGACCGCTAGAACCCCAAATAGCCCAAGGCCGATCACGGTGAGGAATGAAAAAAGCCGTTGGCGGAGCAAAGATTTCGTCCGACCTTTTTCTGCAAGCGATACGTGCCAAATTTTATTGAGGGAAAACTGAAGCTGATAAAACAATCCCGAGGCAGCATAAAGCAGTGCAAGAATACTGATCACTGAGATTAGTATAGAACTGCTCGAAGGGGTGGTTGATAGTGCTGTTACCGATGTCTTGAATTAAATTGCTGATCCCTTCTCCGAATAATTCCTCCAAACGTTGGAATAGCTGACTTGCCGGGTCAATATTCTCGACAAACAATCCTACAATGCTGACCACAATAAAAATGATCGGGGCGAAGGAGAATATCCCATAATAGGCAAGCGCAGCCGCAAGCTGTGTTGGTCGTTCGGTCATCCAGGTTTTATAGACTTCTTTTATGAATTGTCTTTTTCATATGCGATGTTTTTTGCTGGGCGAATATGACATCGAAATCTTGTGCTGGCACAGAAACTTATTTTATTATAGAATCAATTTATTATAATATCTAATCTCACCCTAAAAATTCCAATAATTTATCAATTGGTTTTTAGAGCCTATGGATCCTGCAGACTTCCCTGAAGAATTATTCAACGTCCTGTCCTTTTGGTAGTGCCAAAAAACTTACATGAAGAAATAGAATACCAGGTTGGGTTACGGTGAAAATCAGGTGGGGATAATTCTTAGATGCATTTTGTTAATAGCTCAATTGGTTCACCGCGAGAACGAGAAGAAAATGCCAGGGAATTATCAAGGATTGCTTGTTCTATCGATATTGGCATCCATCATGGAAACAGGATCATCAGTCGGCTCGATGTGGGTAACGATATTGACATTATCTATGTTATCCATCACCTGTCTTTCAACCTTCTCAGCCAAGGAATGACCTTTTCTCACGGTCCAATTCCCGGGTACAAGCAGGTGTACCACCATGAATTTACGTGCAGCAGCTTGCCTGGAACGTAGGGCATGGTAACTTACCCCCTCTGATTTGTAAGAATTGAGGATCGATCTCACCGAGGAAAGCTCGACTTCTGGGAGGGCTTCATCCAGTAACCCGCGACCTGAACGAACAAGGAGACGGTAACCCGTGAATATGATGTTGGCTGCCACGAGCAGAGCGATGATTGGATCGAGGCGTAACCAGCCTGTCAGCTGAACTAATACAATGCCTATCAACACCCCTGCTGTGGTCCATACATCTGTCATCAGGTGACGGCCGTCAGCTTCCAAAGTGATCGAGTTATAGCGATGGCCAGCGCGCATCAAGATAAGTGCTACTGCAAGGTTAATTAGCGAAGCAATTACCGAAATTACCAGACCCAGACCAATTTGCTCCAATGGCACCGGGTTGAATAAACGCGGCAGGGCAGTGATAATGATCCCGGCTGCAGCCAGCAAGATCATCCCACCTTCAAAACCACTGGAAAAATATTCCGCCTTATAAAATCCAAAGGAGAACTCATCATTGGCTGGGCGGGTGATTAGCTTGAGGACCAAAAGGGCCACAATGGCTGCTGCCAGATTGACCATTGACTCAAGCGCGTCAGACAATAACCCAACCGAGCCGGTCAGGAAATAAGCTGCAGACTTCATCGTAATAGTCACAATAGCTGCACCAATCGATAACCAGGCGTAACGGGTGAGGGGTATGGGATGCTCTTCTACGGTACCATTCGGTTTATTCAACGCCAAATAGCCTCCTCATTAAATTCATAATGAACAGGTGGTCAAAATTGACTTTATAAGACAAAGTTGAAGTTTGAAGCATGCTGTTCGTATCAATCCAGGGCAACAGGACAAGTAAATAACGGAGACAGGTGTGGATATCAATGTCTCATCGAGTCCATTATGGCAGTTGACTGATCACACCTGTTCCCATAAAAAACATTATCCGAAAATTAGTTTTCCGGGTAACAAACGCCAGCCTGTATTTGGGGATATTTATATCGAACTTACTTTTCGAAATAGTCCCACTTGGTGCGCAGCAACCAGCCCACAATGACTAATGGCAATGCAAAATAGAAAACCGAATACATGCCCAAGCCGGTGGTGATGAGACCTACAATGACCGCCAAAATTGTCGAACCGATATATATGTACACTCCCCATTTTTTCCAGTACCAGATACCGATGGCGGCTGCTACATTCGCCAGGAAATGCACGACCATCAAGCTGATCAACCAAGGCCTGTCCATGTAGGCAGAATCCACCTTGGCAACAGCATAGTAAACAGCAGCAATAAGACCATGAAGGACAATCACAACCAGGGCGATGGTCAACCAAGTACCCCTGGTTTTGCGCGGTGGGTTCTGCGTTTTCTTTTGATAACTTTTTGATGATTTGGTATTCTTTGATGATTTTGTATTTTTTGATGATTTGGACATTATCGATCCTTTCTAATCTCAGGGTTCACCCTGTATATATAATTATGGAGCATAACTCCGCATTAATATCTTTGATAACGCCTACAACCATAGAGTCAGAATGTAAATGCCGAAATAAGAATTCCTGGACGACTATACGCGTTGCGTAATGCCAGGATTGTAAATTTCTACGAGCATAATATCGAAAAACATTACCTGTAGCTAAGGCAGAGGAATTATGTTATTCATCCTATGCCATAAGACAGTGAATATTACCACACGTCTTGTTGTTTGGTATTAAAACGACTGCCTGTTCTTCTTATTTACTCCGATTTTTCAGCTTGTCGCCGCTGGATATTGTCTTGCATTGTAGTAAATGCTGTCTTCCCGGCAAGCTGAATAAACACACCCAACATGGCTACACCGATGATAATATAAAATATTGTATAGAGACGGCCAAATTGGGTTACCGGAGCGAAATCTCCATAACCGACTGTCGCTAATGTTACGACGCAAAAGTATGCTGAATCCAGCCAACCCCAGCCTTCGATGTAATGGTAAAAGAGTGATCCCAACACCAAACAACATTGCTTCAAGGAAGATGAGGGCACGAAATGCAGGTTCATGCCACAAGCGATGAAAAACCTTATACAATCCAACAAATGCAATTACCATAGTAAAATCTCCAAAATCATTCCTTCAGCCTGGTTGTAACTCTTAGGAATTCAATAAAAGTGCTCATTAAAAAATGCAGGCATCGACTAATTAATTAGTCGATGCCTGCATCCTGGAGTTTATGGACCGGTGTAATACGGTACTTTCTGGCGATTGTGGAAGCCACCCATATAGCTGGCAACATCCGCAAGTATACCAAAACCGAGCCATATCCAATCAAATCCGTTCAAGGGGAAAACAATCACAAACATCAACGCAGTCCAGGGGGTAAAAATCAATCCCATGATGCCCACCAGCCAGGGTAAGGTAAACGATTCAAAAGCGAGTGTGACTTTAAGTGGTGCAATCAACCAGTAAATCAGAAAAGCCAAACGAGGTCCGAAGAAAACCAGGGAAGCAAAGAAGCAACACATCTTGAAATCCTCCTTTAAATTATTCTGGATATTAAACCTGGTAGTGGATTGAGAGAGAAAATATTAGATTCTAGATTGATTTCCTTTATTATCCGGTGTATGTATAAAAATACGATAAACTGAACTGGAATTGGATGCCTAAGTCAGCGTCGAAAGCCTTTTTTACTCCGGGGAGCATGGCATAGATCAAGATCAAGGCATTGACGATGAAGCTCACATTGACATCCGACCATTCGCCTGCACCAAGCATGAAGGTGAAATCCAGGATCAGGTTGAAGGTTGTAATGACTGCCAGGAATATCCAGGCTTCTTTCTCAACATTCCACAGCATTTTAACCAGCCAGACCCACACCCAGACCATCAAAGCCCACATCAGGAAAGACCAGAAGCTGGTAGCGTGGACCTTCAAATGGTCCAAAGGCAAAGGGGATAATCCCCAGGAATTGCAGAGCATGAACCCCTGCCAGAACTGCGGCTAGGCCGGCCAGGATTGCTAAAACAGTAACACCAAACGGTCGTTTTTTCATCTTTTATCTCCTTCTAAGTATAAGTGGTTTGAAATTGATGTTATTCAATCTGTAAGCGTCTTCTTATTAAACACCTCCACTCGAGAGCAGTTCTTCCAGGCTGGGTGAATGACCATCCCAACCATCCGTTTCACGCACAATTTGGATGGCTCGCTGGATGTTGGCTGAGGCCTTATGGTATCTCTCCGTACGCACCCCCATCGGAACATTGTCGACGAGAGCCTGCAAAGATACCAGGCAAGACAGGAATATCGTATATGGATCAAATTTGGATAGGCGGGCATAAAGCTCATCCTCATGACCAACCAGCTTACTTTCATTTTCAGCCAATAGATCCGCGATCTCATCTGCGATCACCCGGTTCACAGAATTAGGATCATCATCCACCTTAAATATTGGAGCATTTGAAGTATATTCACAGTATAGGTCACCCATTTCGACACTCGCGCGAAGGTTCCCACCGAGTGAGAAAGCACGCATGATCTCTCCTTGGTGGGTTTCCAATCTCAATTCTCCCACGGAAGCCTGAAACGACTCCGTGGGTGCCAGCTCGTGGCGGGTTATTTGGGTGTGATGGAAAAATCGCCCATCGAAAGTGGGTATACTCAACTGCTTGACATCGAAAAAACGCTGAGTGGGATTGTCTGAAATGAGCATTCTTAACCGAGAATATCCTAGTGAGGGGGAATATCGCGAAGGCTTTAGATCATATCCGATGGAAGATAATATTGCATCCATATCTTTGTTCCTTACTTTCCAGGTGCTGTGATAAACGAATGAAATGCTTCTGCATCCATGGCTTAACGCCTGGAGGAACGCAGCAGCAGTAAGAACAGGTTAATAAAGTCCAGGTAAAGCGCCAGCGCCCCAATGACAACCAACCCGCCCATGCCTTGTTTGCCATCCAGCTGGTTGGAGAGCTCTTTTAAGCGATTGGTATCCCAAACTGTCAGACCAGCGAAAAGCAAGATTCCGGTAAAATTCATCGCCTGGTTCAACCCCGGTGACAAGGGGAAGAAAAGCACGAAAATCCATCCGAACATCCAACCCAACAAGGCGAGCATCAAGAACCTGCCCACATTGCTCATATCGCCTTTGATGAAAAGCCCGACGACGCTACTGAATAAGAACATGCCGGCTGTTACCCAAAAGGTATAGGCAATGGTTGTCTGGCTATAGTAGATAAAGATCGAAGAGATTGCCAGGCCGGTGAGGGCGGAATATAGCAAGAACAAGAGAAATGCCACACCGGGAGACAAACGCGTCACTGCTGCACCTAAAAGGACAACCACGACAATCTGGAGTAAAAACAACCCAAAGGTGAACCATGGGTAATAAAGGATGCGCTTCATCAACTCTGGATTGTTGCTTACCGATGTAGACACCAAGGCTGTGATGGTCATCCCGGCTGCCATGACCAGGTAAACAAGGGCCAGGAAGCGGTTGAAACGTACTGCACTGGTTGAGCGGATTGCTTTTGCTTGTGCCATAAACTCTCCTATATATGATTAGTGTGTGACTATAAATTTCAAGAATGCCAGCGCCATCAAACACAATCTTATCTGTAGCGATCCAGGCGCTGGCATTCTTATAAACGTTCCGAATTTCTTTACCGGGAGGTAAGCCCGGTTTACTCAACTACTGATTATACCTGCTCTTGCTTGCAATGATAATTCACCGACAGTGTCGTCAGCATGTTATTTACGACTTCTGCGCAGGAAGAACTTATATAACTCATCCACCAGCAGTAAGGCGATGGCGAAACCCATGCAGCCCAGCCATTGATCCAATCTCATCTCTGTTAATCCCAGGAAACGCTGGAGAAAATCCAGGTTGAGGGGCAAGATGATCATCAACAGTGAAATTCCATAGA
Organism: uncultured Chloroflexia bacterium; assembly: GCA_963736805.1. Taxonomy (GTDB): domain Bacteria; phylum Chloroflexota; class Anaerolineae; order Anaerolineales; family UBA4823; genus FEB-25. Next base: position 34,531 of record CAVTQM010000062.1, on the reverse strand, counting down.
GCATAAGCTGGTGTCGATTCTTCAGGATCTCACGGTTGAAAGCGCTCCTGGTTTCACTGCGTGAGCTCAGAGCGAGTACAACAACGCACAATGAGAAGACGACAAAGCCAATCGTTCTCGCAAGTACGGCGTCTGTTCCCTGATATATCGCTCTCCAGATAGACCGTAGCGATTGACATCAGAATACCAATGAGGGCAATGCGTACCCATTGTGAACTTGAAAGGATGGGTTGCTTCAACGGGCGAGGTTTGTGCGCCATCAGATCTGGGGCAGGGTCATCGAAACCCAGGGCTAACGCAACTGGGATCTGCACCAGGAAGTTGATCCACAAGACCACGAACGGTGTAAATGGCGTCCCCCCAAGTACAACAAAGAACGCAGCCAGCAGGTATGAAACGATGAACGCCACCAGCGATTCCATCTGGAAACGTACAAAATTGAACAGGTTATTGTAGATGGCTCGGCCGAACTCCACCGCCTTGACGATGGTAGCGAAGTTATCGTCGGTGAGGATCATCACCGCAGCTCCCTTGGATACTTCGGTGCCGGTGATGCCCATTGCCACACCAATATCAGCCTTCTTCAAGGCAGGGGCGTCATTCACTCCGTCACCGGTCATGGCGACGACATTGTCCAGCTGCTGGAGCATCGTCACCAGGCGGATCTTATCCTCCGGGGCAACGCGAGCTACCACACCAATCTCGGGAAGCTTTGCCTTCAGCTCGTCATCACTCAAGGCTTTGAATTCCGCGCCGGTGAGAGCAGTGCCGGTGATGCCCAGCTCGCGGCCAATGGCAGCAGCTGTCACGGCATGGTCACCGGTGATCATACGCACCTGGATGCCAGCGCTATGACACTTGGCGATGGCGTCCTTGGCTTCGTTACGTGGCGGATCCACAATGCCAACCATGGCCAGGATGGTTAAATCTTGCATTAGATCGATCAGTTTTGCTTTTGGATCAAAGGTAGCCGGATCGAAGTCTTTACGTGCCACCACCATAATGCGCTCACCCGCTTTTGCGATACGCTCGTTTTCGTCGAGGGCAAGTTTACGATTTTCATCCGTGACGGGCCGTTTCTCCTCACCGGGCATCCAGTAATAGCTGCTACGGGCGATCAACACATCTGGAGCGCCTTTGACAAAGCAGCGCACCACTGGCTTGCCTTGCTCGTTGGTCATATTATGGAAAGTGGCCATGAACTTGTAATCCGAGTCGAATGGCACTTCTGCCACACGCGGATACATCTGGCGAGCACCATCCACACTGATACCACCCTTCTCTGCCAGCACGATCAGTGCCCCTTCGGTGGGGTCACCGATCAAAGCGCCGCTGTCGTCGAGACGAGCATCAGCGCAGAGTGCCATAGGCAGCATGATTTGTTCAAGATCGACCTTGGCGCCGCCTGCGCTCAACAGCTTGCCTTCAGTGCTGTAGGTGAGGGTATTTTTCTGCCAGGGTTGTAAGCCTGCTATCCCGCTGGCCAGTTTATATTCGCCTTGTGTTCCATAGCCTTCGCCGGTGACAGTGAAACGGTTCTGACCGGGGATGGTGAACTCACGGGCGGTCATCTTGTTGAGGGTCAGGGTGCCGGTTTTGTCGGAGCAGATGGCTGAAACCGAGCCCAGTGTCTCCACCGATGGCAGGCGCTTGACGATGGCTCCCTGGGCGGCTAACTGACGCGTGCCCATGGAATACATGGTGGTGACCACTGCCGGCAGACCGGTTGGGATGGCTGAGATCGCCAGGGCAATACCAGCGATGAAGATGGCATCCATAGGTTGCCCGTTACGCAGACCCAAGATCACCATGAGTATGAAAGCCAGACCAGCCAATGAAGCAATTATTACCGTCAGCTTGTCAAGCTGCTTTTGCAGCGGTGTCTTGTCTGCTTCGGTCTTATTCAGTAAATCTGCGATATTACCCATCTCGGTGCCCATGCCGGTGGTGGTGACGATCATCTCAGCGCGTCCACGCGTGACCGAGGTGTTCATATAAGCCATGCAATGCCGGTCACCCAGAGGGGCATCAGCCTTGGCGATGGTTTCAGTGTCTTTCGGCGAAGCAACACTCTCACCGGTCAGGGCGGCCTCCTCGATCTCGAGGGTGGCAGTCACGAACAGGCGTCCATCCGCCGGGACGCGATTGCCCGCCTCCATCAGCACGATATCTCCCGGTACCAGCTCCTCTGCATCGATCTCAATCGCCTGGCCATTTCGGCGCACGCGAGCGATGCTTTTCATTGCACTTGCCAAGGCAGCCAGGCTGGCCTCGGCTTTAGCCTCCCCGCGCATACCCAGGATGGCGTTGAAGATCGTCAAACCAACCAGCACCAAGGTGGTTCCCCATTCTCCAACGAAGATCTGGTTGATGATCGCTGCACCAAGCAGGATAAATTGCATCAGGTCTTGATACTGTCCTAGAAATGCCTGTAATCCTGACTTTTTCTTCTTCTCAGCCAGACGATTCGGACCGTATTTCTGCAGGCGAGACTTGGCTTCGTCGGAGCCCAGGCCTTTTGATGGGTCGACCTGAAGTTGTTTACCCACCTCTTCAGGTGAGTAGGGTGTACCAATACATTTTTTTATCAGTTATATCTGCCATTATTTATTACCTTTCTTTAAAATTTTTCTGGGACATAATGGTACGGATAGTTGGGCTCTTTATAGTCGCCCTTGGATTGGCGTTTGGGGAACTTGAGCGGTTCACGCGGCACTTCTTGATATGGGATCAGGCTTAAGAAGTGCGTGATGCAATTTAAGCGCGCCTTGCGCTGGTCGTTGGAAGGAACCATGTACCAGGGGCAGTCCGGGGTGTCTGTGGCGGTAAACATGGCATCGCGAGCCCGGGAGTAATCGTACCAACGGGCTTGGGCCTGCACATCCATCGGGCTGAGCTTCCAAATCTTGCGATAATCCTCGTTGCGCTCCTGGAAACGCTTTGCCTGCTCATCTGCGTCTACTTCTAACCAGTACTTGATCAGGAAGGTGCCGGAGGAGAGGATGGCTCGCTCAACCAGGGGAGTAAACTTCAGGAAGGTATCCACCTGTTCCATGGTAGCAAAGCCCATCACGCGTTCAACGCCTGCCCGGTTATACCAGCTGCGGTCAAACAGGACCACTTCGCCAGCTGCCGGCAGGTAGGGCATATAGCGCTGAAAGTACATCTGCGATTTCTCACGCTCCGTCGGTGTTCCAAGAGCTACCGTCCGGAAGACGCGTGGGCTAACACGCTCGGTAATGCGTTTGATCACGCCACCCTTACCCGCAGTATCGCGGCCTTCGAATAACACGCAGATTTTTGCTCCACTGAGCTTAACCCACTCTTGCAGCTTGACCAACTCGACCTGGAGCTTTTCCATCTCCTTATCAAACTCTTTACGGCTTATCTTGGCGGGTAAACCTGCGGCGGCTACTTCTGATACAGCAGGAGCATCAACTCCAGTGACGGGCGGTTGAACCTACTCCTTCTGGTTTACCCTTTTCCTTGCCTTTCTTGCCTTTCTTCTTACCTTTATCCTTTGCCATTTATCTCTCCTTTCTAGGGTTAATCCTTACAATAAGATTGTGATTCTAACTGAATTAATATTTTTCTAGATACCGTTACCATTCACCTCCTGACGCAGGTCAAAACCCTGCTAGATGAATGCCAATAATGAGGCTACCAAAAATCCCATCACGGTTAAGATGCCGACCAGCTTGCCACCATGTTCAAATGCTTCCGGCATCATTGCATCGGCGAGCATGGTCAGCATTGCTCCGGCTGCAAAAGCCTGGGCAATACGCCCATCCGCACCAGGCAACCAGCGGATGATCATGTAGCCTAACCCTGCACATAGAGCCGAAATGACTACCAGAATTGTCCACATCCAAAAAATCTTGCGCCGTGATCGACCGGAGGCTTCAAGATTGAGTGTACCAGCGATCCCCTCTGGCAGGTTTGAGATAAACACGGCTGCCAGAAAGGCGATATTGATCGCGCCACCGAGAGCAAGACCCATCCCAAGGATGATCGACTCGGGTATATTATCCAGCAGTGTGCCAATGAAAATGGCTGAGCCTGAGCCGACTTGTTCGCCGGTGATGTCCTTACGATCCGAGCCACCCCGGTGGTCGATCAACCAATCTGCACCAAAGAAGGCGAATGCCCCGAGGCAGAAAGACAAAGCCATGCCTCCACCGCCCAGTGCAGATTCGGGTATCAACTCATAGGCAATGGCGCTGAGCAATGCCCCAGCGCCAAAGCCCATGACCATGCCGATGGTCCGGTTGGTTAGATCCCGTTCGGCAAGAAAATATCCAATGAGGAGCGAACAAGCAGCTAATCCACCCCATAGGATGGCAGTCAGTCCAGTATTCACTGGCGCTATCTCTCCAAGGTCCGCTTGCTGATGGTAATCCGCCGATTACTTCTTCCACACATAAAAACCACATTCATTGGTGGTTTGTATGGAGCCGGTTCGCATACCACATGGGAAGCGAACCAGGGTGAGATCTTCAGTACGCGTAACCTCAACAGCTCTGGCTACAGTTGCTCTGGCAACCCAGTAATCATGCCTATCCGAGCTAGCAGCAAACAGCATGCCTATGATGAGCAAGCCAACACAGATTCCCACTATCCACGGCAAAATATTTTTCATATTAAAACCTCCTGAGTTTTTAAGTCCTCCTAAATTCCATCACGCAGGAACGGGCAGGTCATGCAGTGCCCACCACCACGCCCCTTGCCCAGCTCGAAGCCGGCGATGGCAACAACTTCCACACCAGCCTGGCGCATCTTGGCAATGGTATAGGTATTGCGTTCATAAGAGACAACCACACCCGGTTCAAGCGCTACCGTATTGTTGGCATCGTCCCATTGCTCACGCTGAGCCTGGGACTCATCACCACCAGTCTCGACTAAGGTGAGTTTCTTGACATGAAGTGCATCAGCAACCGCATCCACGAAGCTTTTCTCCTCGGTAATATGGAAATCACCGGGTTTCTTGCCTGGACGCAGGCTGATGGCACGGATATTATTGACCACCTTGGGGAATGCGGTGGCAATGTCCCGGTCTAAAAGCGTGAAGACGGTATCCAGGTGCATATGGGCGCGATCTTTCGTCATCACCGCAGCGATCACCCGCTCAGCGCCACCATTTTCGAAGAGCTTTTTAGCGACCAACTCGATCATGCGTCCCTGAGTGCGCTCGCTCATCCCAATCGCCACCGTGCCGTAACCGATCGGCTGGACATCCCCGCCTTCCATGGATGACCGGCCGAAGTCCTGGATGTTGAAGCCTTTATCATCGGTTTGTTCCGGATACCAGAAATTGAACTTCGCAGCCTGGAACATGGGGTGGTAGCGATAGATGGTCAGCATGTTGAGCGATTCACGTCGCCGGGCTGGCCAGAACATCGGGTTGACTGTCACGCCGTTGTAAATCCAGCAGGAGGGATCACGCTGGAAGAGTGAGTTTGGCACCGGAGGAATTACAAAGTAACCCGGCTCGTCTACCGCTGCGGCTCCCAGAAGCGAGATCTTGACTGTACTTTGCCAGATCAAAGCCACCATTTACCATCTCGCCAATCGTCAGGCCGCCGACCAGGTGCTTGGCGAGCAAATCCGGCTGCATATTGGATAAGAAATTGCGTACTTCATCGACCAAGGACCAGCCTACAGTGTACTCGGAGGCGACGATCTCAATTACACTCCGACGGGCTTCCTCGGAGGCTGCCAACGCTTCTCCGAGCAGGTCCACGTGATAATAAACATCGACACCACGCTCACGCATTGCCTTGACAAACTGGTCGTGTTCCCATTGAGCACGTTCCACCCACAAGACATCGTCGAACAGCAGTTCGTCATGGTTGGTGGGGGTTAAGCGTTTCAGGCTGAGATCCGGACGATGAACGATCACCTTGCGGAGCTTGCCAACTTCTGAATTAACACCAAATTCGTTACTCATATCATTATCTCCTTTTTTATTTGTTAATTGTCATATATTATCAGATGATTAGCGGTCAGACCGTTTCATCATGGATAGACGTTTGTTCCAGCCTCGCCAGTGACGATTTTCTCTATGTCCTTGAGCGAACCAATAGCGGCGCGTTTACCAGTCTTTTCAACAAATTGGATGGCTGCTTCGACTTTCGGACCCATCGAACCAGCCGGGAATGGATGAGCTCTCAATTCCTCTACCGTCACGCGACCCAGCATGCGCTGTTCCGGCTTGCCCCAATCCAGATAGACTCCGTCCACATCAGTAGCGATCACAAACAGGTCAGCTCCCAACTCGCGTGCAAGCAGCTCGCTGGCCAGGTCTTTATCGATCACGGCTTCGATGCCGGTTAGCCAGCGTTCTTTTCCCGCCTCATACATGGTGGGGATGCCACCACCTCCTGCGCAGATGACCAGCGTATTATGCTCCAGCAGCCATTTTATCGGACGGATCTCAAAAATCCGCTTGGGGAGGGGTGAAGGTACTACCCTGCGCCACTTTGCTCCATCCTGCTTAAATACCCAGCCTTTCTCGGCTTTCAGCCGGTCAGCTTCTTCCTTCTCATACACCGGACCGACAAACTTGGTCGGATTCTTGAAGGCAGGGTCGTTAGGATCGACTTCGACCATAGTCAAGATGGTGGCAAACGGCACTTCGAAGGGAAGCAGATTGCCCAACTCCTGCTCGATCATATAGCCGATCATCCCCTCGGTCTGGGCACCCAGCACATCCAAGGGATAAGCCTCAACTTCTTTGTATGCCGAAGATTGGAGCGCCAGCAAACCCACTTGCGGACCATTGCCATGTGCCAGCACAACCTGGTGCTGTTGGGCAACGGGAGCAATAGCTTTTGCAGCGACCCTTATATTGGTGCGTTGGACGTCGTGGGTCATGGGTTCACCACGTTTGAGTAAAGCATTTCCACCTAAAGCAATAACGATTTTCATAAATTTCTCCTTTTCTTATTTACTTGTCATATCTCGGCTGCCCCAGACTTGCATCAGTTGGGCATAAAACTTAACCATCCTTGCCATGCTCTCTACCGGGATGCGCTCGTCGATACCATGTTCCAAGCCCATAAAGCTCTCGTCCATCACCACGGATGTGAAGCGGTAGATGTTATCGCACACCGGCACAAAATGCTGGCAATCAGTACCTCCCAGCATTACGAAGGGAGCAACCGGTGGATTATCAAAGACCTGCTGAACCACCTTCTGGAGGCTTTTATATTCCACGCAAGTGGTTGAAGAAGTTGGAAGGGCTTCGTTGAACTTCCCTTCCACCGGTTTGATTTTCACACGCTCATCTTTAATCACTTTCTTGGCATGCCACAATACATCGGCGATGGTATCGCCAGGCAGGAGGCGAAAATTAACAATGGCTTTTGCTTCAGCGGGAATGGTGTTATCTTCAACACCACCATTGATAATGGTCAAGGCGGTGGTGGTGCGCATGCTGGCGTTCATTTCAGGTTTAGGTACCAGCCAGCGTTTTAATAAAGGACCAAACAACCAGATATTTGAAAAAGCGACCTGGATATACAATGGAGCTGCAATTCCAATCCCACCATACATTGGGCGCAACCTGCGCAAGTGGGTGGGCATGGGGTGGGATTCCAGGCGAGTGAGGGCGCGTGATAGGATGCCAATGGAGGTTTGAGGGGGTGGGGTGGAGGAATGACCAGGTTGGCTGTGAACGGTGAATTCCACAGTCAGGTAGCCTTTCTCACTCACCCCGATCAAGGCGATTGTGCCGCGTACACCAGCTGCCAGACCAGCCATAATTCCACCACCTTCGTCAACGATGCCAGCCAGGTGGACGCCCTTTTCTTAAGCTTTTGCCCGATCAGCTTGCAGCCATTCACACCACCGGTTTCTTCATCGTGTCCCAAGCCGAATATGATGGTGCGCTCCGGGCGGAATCCCTGCTGGAGCAGTGTTTCCGCGGCCTCCATGATCCCGATCAGCTGGTTTTTAATGTCCAGCGTACCCCGCCCCCAGATGAAGCCGTCTACGATCTTGCCCTCAAACGGGGGATGGGTCCACTCGGTTGGATCGGCTGAGACAACATCCTGGTGTGCCATCAGCATTACCGGGTCCAGGTCTGAACGGCTTCCCTGCCAGATATACACCAGGCTGTAACCATTGACCACCTCGCGCCGCAGCTTCTGGTGCACCAATGGATAGGTGTCTGCCAACATTTTATGGAGCTGCTGGAATGCTTCAGGGTCAGGCGTGCCAGACTCATCCAAGGGTACAGTCTGGCAGCGAATAGAGGCTGCCAGGTGTTCTGCCACTTGCCCTTCGTCAACCTGGAGGCCTTCGATCTTTTCCACGGAACCACGTGATCTTTGAAATAAGATTGTGCGTACCACGACATAAACCATGGTGAGGAACAAGATGGCCAGGATGATGTATAAAATATTTGTTAGCATATATTAATCCTTATTAATTAAGATGTTGGACACTGAGTGCAGTGACCGGAACGAACTTATTGGGAGAGACCAATAACGTGCCAAGCAGCACTCCCAGCGAGATCGAAACAATCAAGATCACCATCTCGCCCAGGCCGATCGCTGCGCTCTGCAAGATCTTCACTCAAAATGTTGGTCACACTCAATAATCCCCGTGCGCCAGGAACCAGGAACCAGAAAGCCAGCATCTGGGAGACGAGTGCAGATGTCCGCCGTGGGGAACGGGCGATGATCTCTGAGCTAAGTGCCATCAGCATCGCTCCCAAAAAGGCTCCCACATAAGAATTTACATATTGTTCGCCGAAGGATTGACCCAGCATAGCAATATACAGAACCAGCAGCATCCAAAACAAGTCGCGATTCGCACCCGATAAGCGGATAAATGTACCAACACCAAATAACAGGGTGCCTATGAGTGGTGCCCACCAAGGGAATACTACCGCCTCATATGCGTACACCAGATAGCTGGATAACCCGGAGAGGTTCAACCCAACTGCTATACCGATGAACAACAGCAGGAGCACTGCTGCACCATAAATCAGCCGGGCTGAGCCAGAAAGGATATGTTTCGAGGCTAGCTCAATCATCCCAGTGGTCAGAAGGGCTCCTGGTAAAAATATGATCAGCGGAGTGATAAGCAGATTTGCCGGACCAAAGATGAAACCCAGGCGGGTCAGGTTAAATATCAAAGTCGACACCACAATGGCTGCAAATACTGGAAGCAGCAGATCAAAACGAGGTTGCCAACGAAACACCTGAATGATCAATCCAACCAGGATACCTGCTGCGCCAGTAATTAATAAGGAGCTGAAGATCTGGTCGGAAAAGCAAGGTGAGACCAATACACGACAGGAAATACCCAAAAATGATTAAGGCTGGACCGAAACGTGGCTTTTTGGCCAGGATTTGGTCTATTTGCTGGATAGCCTGTGCCAGGGGGATGGTCTTTTTCCTGACATGGTCAACCAACTCCACAAATTCAGACACCTTATCTAATTGAACAGTGGTTAGGCCCTGCACGGCAAATTCGACATGGCCACGGGATGACTGGTCAAACCCAATCATGATTACATTTGGCAAAGCCATGATCTCACACTCTTTTCCATAGAGAAGCGCAATCTCGGTAAGGTGTTCTCTACCACCCCAACCGGGGTGCCGGAGGCGATCAGTCCCTTGCCAATTTTCCGCAAGCATTCAAGCAGCTCCGATTCTTCTATCGAAGCCTGCTCAAGTGTCCCGGGAATTCCTTCTTCATTTGTCATTTATCCTGTCCCACGATCGGAACTACTTCCAGAGGTGTCTGATGGGAGAGATGCTTCTGGAGGCAGACGCATGATGTTAATGCCCACAAACCCGTAGATCATCCCCAGCAGAAAATTGAGAAAATTAAAGAAGCAGTATGGTAGGTAAACAAACGTGGAGACACCCAAAGCTGCAGACATGTATGCACCACAAGAATTCCATGGAATTAGTGGGGAGGTAACGGTGCCTGAGTTTTCAACCGCGGTTGCCAATGTTTCCGGATGAAGTCCACGCTTACGGAATTCGACCATGAACATACGTGCCGGGAGCACAATGGCAATGTACTGGTCACCGGCAACAATGTTCAGCCCCAAGGCAGTGACCATAACGGTGGCAATCATACCGCCGACGGACTTGACCCGGCCAATGATGGGTGTGATCAGCCGGCTATTGAAACCGCCAAAATCCATCATGGCCCCAAAAGACATCGCTCCCAGGATCAGCCAGACAGTGGTCAGCATGCTGTCCATGCCACCACCGGTGAACAGGGTATCGATCTGCTCATACCCACTGGAGGCGGTGAAACCATTGGCCATGGCGGACCACACACTTTTCAAGGCGGTCAGTGGATAGCCCAGACTGGGATCGTTGGCGAAAGCTGTGACTACCTGGGGCTGCATGACCACCGCCACCAGTGCACCCACCAGTGTCCCGATCAGGATGGAGAGAAAAGCCGGGTATTTCTGCATTCCGAGCAGAAGTAAAACCAGCACTGGAAGCAAGTTCAACAGGTTGATATTATAGTAAGACTCCAAGGCTTGAAGGGCAGCAGTCGTATCTACAGGCACTGCACCAAAATCAGCATTTCTCCCAATGAAGAAGAAAATGACCAGGGTAATCAGATAGGCTGGTATGGTGGCTTTGGCCATGCTGCGGATGTGGGTGTAGACATTGCTACCCACGATCTGCGGGGTTAATATGGTTGTCTCCGAGAGGGGGGTCATCTTGTCCCCAAAATAAGCGCCCGAGATGACTGCCCCTGCGGTGATAGCGGTTGAAGCGCCGATGGTGTTCGCCATGCCAATAAAAGCGACCCCCAAGGTTGCAGCCGTGGTCCAGGAGCTGCCGGTGACGATCCCGACCAGACCGCACAGCAATGCTGCAGCCAGGTAAAACCAGGATGGATCGATATATTTAACGCCATAATAAACCATGGTGGCAATCGTACCGGACATGTTCCAGACCCCGATCAAAGCGCCAACCATCAGCAAGATCAGAATAGCACTCATTGCCAGCGAAATGCCTTTGACAATTTCCTCGCCCAGTTTCTCCCACGAATGACCATTCTTGTGCGCTACGACGGCTGCCACCACGGCGCTCATGAACAATGCCACCTGTAGCGGTCCTACAGCCGCATCGAGCCCGAATAACACAATCGAGGTGACCAGCAGCCCGATCATGAAGAGCAGGGGAATCAGCGCATCCACCAGGGAAGGTTCGCGAACGCCTTTTTCTTTTTCAGATAGGTCAGTGCTCATATTATCTCCACCTGCGTGTCATAGCATCTACCTGGTCAATTTATAAATGGCATAGGTATATATCTTCATTGCCAGGTATAAGTTTTCCATGATGGCGCGCTCATTGGGTTCATGCTCGGTCAGAAGCTCACCAGGGAAGAGGGGTCCAAAGGCAACGCAATTATCGAAGGCGCGGGCGTAGGTGGCGCCTCCCAACGCAATGGGTTCGGATGTTTCATCACCAGAATACTGGTGATACACTTTCATCAATGTTTTAATCACCGGGTGATCCTGTGGAAGATAAAGAGGCGCTAGCCAATCAAACTCCTTATATTCCAAACCATATCTCGCTGCAGCAGCGCTTAGTTTCTTCACAATCTCTTCTTTGGACACTGTGACCGGGATGCGGGTGTCGATTGAGATTTGTTCTTTCTCTCCCAAATTGATCATACCCACATTGAATTTCAACTTTCCGGATGGGTGCATCACTGCAATCCCCAAAGATATGGGTTGCATATGGGTCCTCTCCAAGCTCCTGGGCGATAAAATTGATGGCTTTGGACTCAACCCCGATTGCGCGCAAGGCAATACACAGGCGAGCGATGGCATTAATGCCTTCTTCGGTAATCATGGCATGGGCAGCTTTACCCTTGATCTCGATCCCATCCTCTTTCAACTCATAGGCGAAGCCTAATTCATCCAGCTTGCTGCCAAGCTCCTCCTGCAACACCCCTTCGTAGAACATCATATCGGGAACAGCATTGAAGGCTGAGCCACCAGATAAACCTCAGGTCGGTCTGATTTTGCCCCTCAAGCTTGAGCTGAAGCAATCCCTTCTCGGCATAGATCAATGGGAACCTGGCATCGGGTGAAAATCCCAGCGTAGGTGTTTCTTCTTTTTCCTTATAACGATTGATGCAGCGCCAGAGAGTTTCTTCATCGGTCCCAAAGATGAAACGAACCCGCTTATTAAATTTCACACCAGCATCCAGGAGGGCTTTCACTGCAAATAGGGAGGCCAATAGAGGGCCTTTATCGTCCTGCGTACCACGACCGTACAGCAGTCCCATCTTTTTCGACTGGATCGAATGGGTCGCGTTTCCAATCTGTCAATTTTCCGGCAGGCACGACATCCAGGTGTCCCAGGATTCCCAGCATTTCTTTGCCCTCGCCGACTTCTGCATAACCGTAATAGCCGCCATCGCCATATTTAGTCTTGAAGCCGAGATCACCAGCAATTTGGAGTGCCTTACGCAATGCCTGGTCGACATGCTTGCCAAATGGATATCCACCAGTGCCTTCATCGCAAACACTGGGAATGCGTACCAGCTCAATGAGCGCTTTTTTCAATGACTTGTGTTGGGCTGCGAGTTGGGTATCAAAATTTTCACCCATAGTTATCCTCCGGATGCACGCGTTGAATTAGGCTTCATTTTCTAAGCGAGTACATTGTGGGATTTGCCCACAATGTACTCGCTATTTATCCGATGATTCGCAGTTTAGATCTAATCTCCCAGCGTGGCGACCATGATCGCCTTGATGGTGTGCATGCGGTTCTCTGCCTGAGCAAAGACGATCGATCGCTCGGATTCAAACACTTCATCGGTCACTTCCAGGGCGTCCATGCCAGTCTTTTGGTATATATCCTCGCCCACCTTGGTCTCGCGGTTATGGAAAGCGGGCAGGCAGTGCATGAACTTAACCTTGGGGTTGCCGGTCTTTTTGACCACATCCATGTTGATCTGGTAGGGCTTGAGCTGCTTGATGCGCTCGTCCCAGACTTCTTTCGCTTCACCCATCGAGACCCACACATCGGTGTACAGGTAATCCACGCCCTTGACACCCTCTTCGACGCTTTCGGTGATGGTCAATCGTGCGCCGGTCTCTTTGGCGATCTTCTTGCAGGTCTTGACCAACTCTGCTTCAGGCCACAGGGCTTTGGGAGCGCACAAGCGCACATCCATGCCCAGCTTGCAACCAGTGACCATCAGCGAGTTGCCCATGTTGTTACGGGCATCGCCCAGGTAGCAGTAGGCGATCTCGCTGAGATGCTTGTCACTATGCTCCAGCATGGTTAGCATGTCGCATAGCATCTGGGTGGGATGGAACTGATCGGTCAGACCGTTCCACACCGGCACGCCGGCATACTTACCCAGAATCTCCACCAGCTCCTGGCCAAAGCCGCGGTACTCGATGCCGTCGTACATGCGCCCCAGTACACGGGCAGTATCTTTCATCGATTCTTTGTGACCGATTTGCGAACCAGTTGGCCCCAGATAGGTCACATTTGCGCCTTGGTCGTAGGCTGCCACTTCAAAGGCACAGCGGGTGCGGGTGGAGGTCTTTTCGAAGATCAGGGCAACATTTTTTCCTTTAAGCGTCTGCTGTTCATAACCGCCATATTTAGCGGCCTTGAGATCAGCAGACAGTTTGAGCAGAAACTTTAACTCGTCTGGAGTAAAGTCGAGCTCTTTTAGAAAATTGCGATTGCGTAAATTGAATGCCATTTTTATATCTCCTTATAGTTTTTTCTTTACCATTTATTAGTTGCTCGATTTGCTGCAAAACACAACTCCTTGCAGCTTATCGGGCAAAGCCAGATAAGCTCGATTATGATAGCAGCACTCCTCCGACCAAGACAATAATGCTGAGTACAGCTAGCAGTGCCAGCAGGACTGCCACGAACTTCAACCAAACGCCATAACCAACCCGAGCTATAGCCAACCCTCCCATCACCACCGCTGAGGTGGGGGTAATCAGGTTGATCAGGCCATTGGCTGCCTGGTAAGCGGTCACGACCAGGGCAGGGGACACACCCGCAAAATCAGCCAGTGGAGCCAAGATCGGCATGGAGACAGTTGCCAGCCCAGAACTCGAGGGGATCAGGAACGACAATGGGAGGTAGAGCAAGTAGGTGACAATGATAAAACCTACGCTGCTCAGACCAGCGACGGCTTGTTCTGCCCAATAGAGTACGGTGTCGGTGATGAGACCATTGTTCATGATTACGGTGATACCGCGTGCCACGCCAATGATCAGTGCCACACCCAGCATGTCTCGGGCGCCATCGATAAAGGTATTCACCAGGTCTTTTTCCGATAACTTACCGATGATCCCGATCAGGATGCCGAAGAACAGGAAGCAGGCCGTCATCTCAGGGAACCACCACCACCAGGTGGGGATAGCAAAGCCCAAATCTTCCCAGGGGATCACGCCGTACACCATCACCACAAAAGCCAGGAAGAAGAACAAAAGGATCACTTTATGGCGGGTGGTGAATTTGCCAAAACCGGTGCCCTCGCCCTTACCAGACATAAACTGCTTCTCATTTTCAGCTTTCATATCATAGATCAAAGATTTGGTTGGATCTTTCTTGACCTTCTCAGCGTAGCGCATGACGAAGAAGATGCCAATGGCTGTGCCAACTACCAGGAGCACCAATCTTCCAATCAACCCATCGCTGAGGGTGGTACCGGCGAAACCAGAAGCGATGCCAGTGGCAAAAGGATTGACGGTGGATCCGAGGCAGCCGATCCCTGCTCCCAACATGATGAGGGCTGCCGCGCTTAATGCATCATAACCTGCGGCGAGCATGACCGTGATGATCAATGCGTAAAAAGCTAGAGTCTCTTCAGCCATGCCATAAGATGTGCCACCGATGGCAAAGATGGTCATCAGGATGGGGAACATCCATTTCTCTTTGCCCTTGAGTATGCTCACCACCCAGGCGATCCCGGCGTTAATCGCACCAGTCTTCATCGTCACACCCAGGAAACCACCGATGATGAGCACGAACATGGCGACGTCGATGGCACCGAACAGCTCGCCGTAATTCCACACATCGACATTGCCCGTCTCATCCTGGATGCCATACATCCCGTTGATCGGTCCTTTGAGCGCACTTTTCAACAACGCCTGCGGGTTGGGTTCAACTTCGTGATACGTACCTGGGATTGGGGCACCTTCTTCGTCATAGTCATAAGAGCCGGCTGGGACGATCCAGGTGGCGAGTGCAATCACGACCAGCAAGAGGAACAAAATCGTGAAGGCGCTTGGAAAGGTGAACTTCTTTTTAGTTTTTTCTTTAGCCATGTTTTTCTCTCCTTATGAATTTTTTTTTTATACCTGCAGGAAGTTTCCTGCGTGTTAATGTTCTTTCCAAATCGATCCAAAATTAGACTCCGATGACTCAATTCATAAATATCCGGAAAGGAAGTTATTTCCCATTGCCCACCCTGATCTGATTTTCATATTTATAAAGGATTTCCAATAGCCATTCAGGCTGGTCCCCTTTGCTCACAAAGGCGTCTGCACCAGCCTTTAATAGTTTTCGGCTGTCTTCAAAGTTGCTACTCATGACAATAACAGTCGGTCTTGGGTCTTGTGTGTGCAACTTAGAGATAAGGTTTTCTATATTTGTTCTGGGGAGTTCACTATCTATCAGAATCAGGTCTGGGAGTTGTCTTTCTGCCAGCTCAAGCAAGCGCGTTGCATCGCCAGTCTCTCCTACGATATCAAATTCTGGATGTTCCTCAAGCAATGTTCTGAGCGCCTCACAAGGTTGCACATGATTGTCCGCCAGAATGATACGCATAATGTTTGCTCCCGTTGACGATAGATTTTCAAGATTTCCTGTTGACAAGGTAAGCCACCAGGCGCGCGAAGGAGTTTAGTTCATGATTTGAATACAAGTTCAATATAACAAATTCACTCTCAATAAACAACAACATTAAGGGGAGTTCAAGGTCTAGTATTATTAGTCTAAAAAATTAGCCGAAAGGATAGGTATCGGATTTATCAGGAAAAATTATGGGTTACCTATTCTTATTTATTGCAGGAGTGTACCTGATCAGGTCGATGTCTTGATGCAACCATATGTCCCCAATGGTCTGGATAGAAATGATTAGGTAGCCGTCCCTGAACCATTCCATGTCACGGTCTCTTGGTGTCGCATCTGTCTTAGATTGGCTCCACCTTGAAAACATGGTATCCCCACGGTGGTAAATCGAGATAGAGCCCCAGGATATGCAGGTCATCGCCGTTCCTGTCGTACACAGCTAAGCCCAGCCTGTCTTGAAATTGCCATGTTCTACCGGCAAGATCGTCCCACGGCAAGATTAAGTAACACTGGCTCTGGTGACTAGCGTAGTTCACAGCCACCAGGTGGCGAAGTTCCCCTGGACCATTCCACGCGAAAGCGACGAACGCCTGATTGCTTCCATTCCATTCCCAGGCAGGGCGGGTGTCAAGGAGCTGCCAATGACCGTCACGAAAAGCGGGTTCTTTGAGGTAAGTGAGCAAAAGATCGTAGAACGAGGCAATCGAGGTGTTAAGCGCTTCGATTGGTCCCCGTCTGAGGTGCATTGGGATTCGTACCCTTTTACCCTCCCGCTGTCCTTGGTGGATAAAGCGCAGCCCAGGAGTAAAGAACGTAATCACTGCAGCTGCCTGGTGGATATCCTGTGCAAAGATTGCAGCAGCGCGAGGCTCATCATGGTTCTCCAGAAAACGAGCCATATGATCCTGGTAGTCCAGCCCTGCCAGGAGATGCTCCCGAACAGGACGCGCCTGACCGCTTAAAAGGCGGTCATAGAGGCGCTTATCGTATGTAAAATCGAAACCCTGCTGAAGGAGTGTCCACTCAAGGTCCCAGTAGACCTCAGCAAGGAAAATGAAGCCAGGAACTTCGGTTCGGATGGCTGAGGTAGCCCGTGGCCAGAAGGGGGAGGAAGTGATCCCCCACGTCTTCTTAAAGATTTCTGGCAGGACAAGCATTGCCATGTCGCATCGTACACCATCGCACTGGCCCGCGATGCGCTGAAGCTCTCCAAGCAAAGCTTCCTGAAGCGCTGGGTTCCCATAGTTCAATTGCAGGGTATCGGACCAACCGGCAAAGTATGGATCTCTGCCGTAAGCAAGGATGCGACGCCCACCGGTTGTGTCGAGATGGCGGTAATTCTGTGGCTCCATTTCAAGCTGTTCCTGGGTACCCTCAACAAAGAAATCTGGATGTTCATCCACCCAATGGTGATCGGGAGCGACATGATTGGGGACGAAGTCGAGGACGAGACGCAATCCGCGCTGATGCATGCGTTTGCGCAGGCGGGCGAGAGCACCATCTCCGCCGAAGTCTGTGTGGACGTGATAGTCGCGGATGGCGAAGCAGGATCCGGAGATGTCGTTTTCTTGGAAGTCGGGTAGGAGACGTTGATATTCCAC
This sequence comes from uncultured Chloroflexia bacterium, assembly GCA_963736805.1. Classification (GTDB taxonomy): domain Bacteria; phylum Chloroflexota; class Anaerolineae; order Anaerolineales; family UBA4823; genus FEB-25. Next base: position 17,100 of record CAVTQM010000062.1, on the reverse strand, counting down.
CAGCCACTCAGGATTCGATGCTGATACACTTCGTGCAGCCTCACCGGTTTGCCAGACGCCGAGTAACCAAACCAGGTCAAATCCATCGTGGGCGAGTTGGTCCAGCTCTGCATCGGTGATGTCGTCCAGGGTAGCGGGACGGTTGAGTGTAGCGGACAGCTCTGATAGCCGCACACGGGTATTGATTTGAAAAAGGGACGGATATCTAGGGGAGGACATCGATACTTCCTATTCTTTTCCCCCCACTTGTTCCCGTACCATACGGGCTTCGAGCCTTTCCTTTGGCGTCATCAGTGCATCGGTTGCTTGAACGCGCCCGAAAAGGTCGAGTAATCGTGCGATGACTCCCGTCCAACCGGTTTGGTGGCTGGCTCCGAGGCCTGCCCCATTATCTCCATGAAAATACTCATAAAAGAGGATCAGAGTCACACCAGTTGGGATCTTCCTGAAACTTTACATTTCCTCCATAAACAGGGCGATGCCCGTTCTGATCCTTCAGGAATATACTGGCAAGGCGGCTTGATAACTCGTGCGCCACCTCAAAGAGAGTCATTTGGTTGCCGGAGCCAGTGGGACACTCGACGGTAAAGTCGTCACCATAGAAGGAGTAAAGGTTCAATAAACCACGGACGATGAGCGCGTTCACCGGCATCCAGACAGGTCCCCTCCAATTCGAATTACCGCCAAACATTCCATTGTTCGATTCTGCCGGCATATAAGACACTTCATAAGCCTGGTCCTGGATATGGAAGATGAATGGATGGTCCTGGTGGTAGCGGGAGAGAGACCGGATGCCGTAGGGACTCAGAAACTCGTTCTCGTCCAGGAGGTAGCTGAGGACCCGCTGGAGTCGTTTCTGCGAGAGAGGTGATAGTAACCTTCGTCCAGCATAGCCGATATATCCCTCTGAGGTCGGGGCGACCTGTGCCATCACCTCGGGGTAGCGCTTGCTGAATAGTGCGATCAGCTCTCTTAACTTGGGGTATTTGGTCAGGGTGTCTTGCTCGAATATCGTGCTTGCACAGAGCGGGAGCAGCCCAACCATGGAACGAACTTTCAGGCGTGTGGCGGAACCGTCTGGGAAGCGCAGGACATCGTAGAAAAATCCATCGGCTTCATCCCACATCTCGTCATGATTGTCTCCAATCCGATCCATCGCATAGGCGATCCACATAAAGTGCTGCAGGAAGCTAAAAGCATTCTCCTCGTATTCAGGGTCATGTTCGGCAAGGATGAGAGCTATCTCCAACATATTCTGGCAGTAGAATGCCATCCAGGCGGTACCGTCTGCTTGCTCCAGCGAACCTCCTGTAGGTAGCGGTGCACTGCGATCAAAGACACCAATGTTATCAAGTCCGAGGAATCCGCCTGCAAAGACATTGCGTCCCTGTGGATCCTTTCGATTCACCCACCAGTTGAAGTTGAGCGATAGACCGTGGAATGAACGCTCCAGAAACTTAATATCCTCCCGACCGAGGTTTCGCTCCACCTTATAGTAGGAAAAGAGTAGCCCAGGCATGGACTGGTGGGTTCACATCGCTAAAGTTCCACTCATAGGCCGGGATCTGCCCATTCGGATGAGCGTAGAGGCTCTGCAGCATCAGCAAGAGTTGACCCTTGGCGAAGTCAAAGTCGACCAGTGCGAGTGCAATCGTGTGGAAAGCCAGGTCCCAGGCAGCGTACCACGGGTACTCCCACTTATCAGGCATGGAGATGACATCACCATTGAACATGTGGAACCATTCAGCATTTCTGACCCCCTTAATTCCCTTCCCGATGAGGGGATGTGCCTCATGTTCCTTGAGCCAGGTGTCCACATCGAAATAGTAGTACTGTTTCGACCAAAGCATGCCTGCAAGAGCTTGTCGATGGATACGCCTCTCGTCCTCACTCAATGAGGCAGGCGTGATCACGGTTGTAGAATTCATCGGCTTCGATCTGGCGTGAAACAATCGTTGCCTCATAGCCCTTACCAAACGGTTCGGCTATCGATGTGGCGGATAAACGCAGGCGGATAACTGCTATACCAGCAGAGGGCACATCGAGAATATAGCGGGCAGCAGCTTTCGTGCCGGTTTTTTCTGGATTTATAGCCTCGGTGTTTCCAGAAATGACATACTCGTGAAATGCATCTTTTACCCAGGGGGAGGCATTCGTCTGATCCCACAATCGTTGAGCATTAGTCTCATTTTCGGTAAACAAGAACTCTGGTGTGCCGTCACAATAAAGTGCGTATTCACCCAGCTCTGTATGCGTGGCGTGGATAACCCCATCAGATTCAAGAATACTTGGCTTTGGTGTCCCCGCTTTCCACGACCATGTATTGCGGAACCAAAGTGTTGGAAGCAGCTGTAGCCGGGCAGCTTCAGGTCCACGGTTATGTACGGTAATCCTAATCAGGATGTCTTCCGGACTTTCTTTGGCGTACTCGATGAAGACATCGAAATATCGATCTTCATCGAAAACGCCTGTATCGATCAACTCGTACTCTAACTCCTCCCGCGACCGACCTCGGTTCGTTTCCACGAGGTCTTGATATGGGAACTCCCTGTAAGGATACTTATAAAGGTACTTCATATAGGAGTGGGTAGGTGTTGAGTCGAGGTAGAAGTAATACTCCTTGACGTCCTCACCATGGTTTCCCTCGCTATTGGTGAGCCCAAAAAGGCGTTCCTTGAGAATGGGGTCGTGCTCGTTCCAAAGAGCGAGACCAAAGCACAAGCGCTGCCCATCATCTGAGAAACCTCCGAGACCATCTTCACCCCAGTGGTAGGCCCGCGAGCGGGATTGATCGTGGCTAAAATAATCCCAGGCGTTTCCATCCTGGCTATAGTCCTCTCGGACGGTACCCCATTGTCGTTCGCTCAGGTAGGGTCCCCACTTCTTCCAGGGAATACCTTCCTCACGCGGCTTCATTTAGCCGTTTCTGTTCTGTCACATCGGTGAAACGAGGTGTATCGGGGATTTCAGAAGTTGTTGCTTTCTGCCTGGGCTTGCGCTGGGTAGTTCCCTCTGAATCGGGTTGGTTCTTCGCCATTGTTCACTCCTTTTATAATAAAAGGTGAGCCGTATGGTGCTGGCTCACCTAAACTTATCAAATTTCATCATCAGTACGCAGAAGCAATCAGCCTGCCAGAAGTTTCTGCTTTGCCTGCGCAAACTCTTCCTCGGTAAGTAGTCCCTGGGCTTTAAGCGTACCCAGGCGCTCTAGTTTCGAAATCATATCGTCTTCTGGGGCAGATGAATAACCTGATGCTGGTTGGGCTTGTTGGTCTTCGGCCTCAAGCATGGCGATCTCCTGATCGGTTGGCTCCTGTCCTTCAATACCGAGCTGCTCCATGGCAGCATCGAGCTGTTCTTCGCTAAGATCCTCAGCTTTTTGGCCGGTATATTGCTCGACTTGCTGAACTTCATTTGGGCTCATTTTGACGGCACTGGTACCCACAGCAAGCAATACTGCGCCAGCAACAAACATTCTTCTGCGCATTCTTCTGCGCATCCGGCGACGTCTGCGTATGAAGCTCCGTCTCATCGGACCCCGTCGTCCTGGACCCATTCCTCCCCTTCGCATGATTTAGCTCCTTTCTTTATCTGCAGTCGGATATTTTCCGCTCTTTTGAGCGATAAATCATCCGCGTTATAAAAAGGAGGGTGAGCCGCGTGGTAACAGCTCACCCGAAATGAGGTCATTACACAATCTGAACGTGAACGATCAACCAGCCAGCAGTTTTTCTTTGGCAGCTGTGAACTCTTCATCGGTGAGGAGCCCCTGTGCCCGGAGGGCTCCAAGGCGTTCAAGCTTAGCAGTTAAGATCTTCCTCAGGGGCAGGCGCATATTCCACCGGTGGGGCATACTGCTCCTGAGGTGGAGGGGGGGCTTGTTGGGCAGAAGCCGTGTTCATGGCCTGTGTGTAAGCCTGTGCGTTCTTGTCAGCCTGGCGGCGATTCACCGCATTACGTGTGGCGGTGGCTGTGCCTACCACGGCAGCAGTCCGCGCCATTCCTCTCATTAATCCTGGCATTTTAACCTCCTTTATACACTTGCAGTTAACGAGTCAAATGCCTCGTCAACAATGAGTGCTGGCACGCGGAAGTTGAACGCTACGTCAACACCGCTCTGATACATGGCATTCACCAGGGCGATCGCCCAGGTGTGCTCAATCGCCAGGGCAACGACCGCTGAACCCGGCACCATACCTTCGTATAATGGTTCAGCATCCTCAGCGCCGAACAGACCGCGTGTATTGGTATCAATAAAGCCCAGAGCTGCTTTTTCCTCAGCTGGCAGGTCTTCCAGGTCGAGAGCCCAGCAATCGCCTTTCTCGTCCTTGATGAGGATCATTGCATCCAGCACCCGGATCGTCCCGAAGGACGCCTGCCGTTCAAGCTCTGCCAGAACACTACCATCAAAATGCGGTTCTCCCGCGGCCAGAACGACAACATCGACAGGTCCATGTTTTATCATTTGTCTTTACCTCCTATGAGATTTATATTTTTATTAATTCTGCGGTTAGAGACCTGGGGTTTTAGATGGGTAAATCTCATCCAAATACCCCAAGGTTCAAATAGTAGCAGGACTTTCTAATTACTAAAAAATTGTACACCAATCCACGTATGTTTTATATTATGGCAAGGATAAAATATTTTATTACGCAACCGGTTGGGCAGGGGGAGGCGTGTACCCAGGGATGGCATGTCCGGTTGTTATAGGCAGTATGGCCATAGTGTGAAAGATCAAGGAAAACTGCCAGGACAATCCAGAACCAATCCCATCCATTTATAACTCCTACGCCCCAGGCCAGCATCAAATACATCAGGGTGGTGAAGGGTAGAAAGATGATCCCCAGCATGGGCAACAACCAGCTTCCATTGAAAGTGGCATTGAACTGGGTTGGACGAGCGATCCAGATGAAGATATCCGCCAAACGTGGGAACATCCCCGCAAACAATACAAATAGACAAGGCATTTTATTATCTCCTCAAGATAGAATTAGATATGTCGGAATTCTGATGGATGCCGGATAACGGCATCCCCAATGTCATGGACATGGCAGCCTAGCGGCCTTCATGCGCCATTTCGTCAATACACACAGCCACCGCCAGGATAAGCACATCATCCTGACCTGGGTCGATAGAAACACCGTAACTGTCGCGCAGGCGGAACCACTTCTTGGAGACTTCCGCCACCTTATCGCGCCCTTCACCAATGGTGTACTCGTGATCGAGTATATTACCTTTCACTTCCAGATCTGGTCCACCCTTGATCTTGACCACCCAGCGCTCACGGATGGGGGTGATCAGCGCTTTCTTGACCATGGCAAGCTGCTCACCGTGCGGTCCTTCGATCTCCATGCTGTCTTTAACACGCATCATGCGTTCCTGGATTTTGGCCAGCTCATTACCATGTGCATCCTCGAAGATCAGGGTCTGGCGTACGCGTAATGCTTTCCCGTCCACCTTAAACACCTTCTGACCGTGGTCGTTCTCAATCCAGAAATCATCGCCGATGGCTACCATTTTCTGGCGCATCTGGTAGTGATTACCACCGCCGCCTGGTCGCCCAAGCTGACGGTCATCCTGGCGCTCTTCTCGTCTACCTCGCATAATATAACCTCCTAAATTTATTAGCTGGAACTGATTGGTTTTATGAACCTATCCGTCCCAATAATATTTTTTTTGCAGCCAAGCTATTAATGTAAAATATTATTCCACGTTAATTTTGAGTCCGCCCATCATGCCGGCTACTGCATTATAGACCAGTGCTACCACCCATCCTGCTAATGCTCCACCTAATGCGGCTAGCAATGCGCGTAGAAAGACCAGACCAAACGCATAAAGGGTATATACAGTCAGGTTGCCAAGGTTCATATCAATGAACCAGGATTGGGCGCCGAAGATCCACCCTAGGAGCCAATAGTACAGCCCAAAGACGAACGTCCAGAAAGCAGCCAGGACTGCGCCATATAAAACAAAGGAGCCAACATTTACGGATTTTATAGTTTTCATGAGTAGATTTCTCCTAATTTATGTATGAATTCTATCTCTCACATTAATCTTGCTTCAGGAAATAAAAATGTGCGGAGAGCCACGCCGCATTTTGCATCCGAGAGCATAAAAAGTTAAGATATTGTATTATTACACCTCCTCTATTTAGAATTTATTGGTGTAATCTTCCAGAACATTCCATAGGAAACCTGGCTGGTTGCTTCCTTCAGGAAAGCTTCTCAGCCCAATTTATACTGCTCCGGTTGATTTCTTGCTTCTTTCAACGACTTGAAATGAAAACAAATTCTATTTCGATTCCAATATAACATATTTATACTATGATAGCAACAACATTAACGGGAGTATGAGGGCTAGTTTTTTGAGTCTCGAAGATTAGCCGAAAGGATAGGTTTGGATTGGCTCTGAACCCAATACGTCCTGTTATCATGGCTGGTTGGATACACCTTCATTGATTTAATTGGAGGACGGATACTGACTACGCAACTTAGGAATTGCCTCATTGACAATTTGCTCAAACATGGGCATCAGCATAGGTACAAACGGATAGAAAAATACGATTTCCGTGATACCAATTTCATAATACCGGTTAACGATCTCTTCAAATGCGCCTGGGGTCGAATAAATTCGTTGATATTCCTCATTCGTATAGATAAGAACTGATCGGCGTAGAGTTGTTGGGTCGCGACCAATCCCGGAACAATACTCGTTCAGCCGTATGTTTCGATCCCGCGTTAGTGAAAGCATCTCTTCACATGATTTTATATCTATACCACCAAATGTATTCCAAGTATCGGCATACTGCGCGGCAATTTTAAGCATACGGGGACCATTCCCACCGATCATCAAGGGGGGACGAGGTTTCTGGATAGGTTCTGGGTTCATGATGGTCCCTTGGATCTGGTAATACTTGCCTATGTAAGTAGTTTCCGGATTCCGTAAAAGCTGGTCCACAATTTCTACCACTTCTTGGAAACGTTCCACCCGTTCCCTGGGAGGCCAGTCGGGTGTTCCAGTCATAGCATATGAAATGTCGATATATCCAGGAGCACCTGCCCCCAAACCGAGATCCAGGCGACCGTTTGAGATATGGTCCACGGTCATTGCCTGGCGGGCCAGGAAAGCAGGATTTCTCCATGGGGTGGCCGAGAGTAAACCAATACGCACCGTTGTGGTTTGAGTGGCGAGTGCTGAAAGCATGGTCCAGCACTCGTACCAGGGGGCTTTTGGATTGGCAAAATTTACAAAGTGGTCAGCCAGCAGGATGCCATCCACCCCAACAGTTTCCAGGTATTGCCAGCGTTTGATCATTTCTGGCCAGGGCACTTCCTGCATGGCAGCTACGATAAAGCGAAGTTTATGTTCCATGGATTTATTTTAACTCCTTGCTCAATCAGGATGAACTGTTTGTTGAAGGCAGGATTTTATCATGGCAATTGAAGGGACGAGATGACGGTCTCACCGATTAGCTGGGTCTCTCCGACCAGACTTGAGCCTAGTTCACAATGGCCAATGGTGCTGAAGATGATCCCGAATTTCAAGATCGCCACGCGTGATGACAGGCTGATCAACATTGTCATGATACCAGATTTCAGTGACCTCACCACCAGGACAGACCAATAACACCCTTTGCGAAGGCTGCCCAGCAATATCCAGGGTTCCCTGGGGGGATAAATTCACCCTCACCCACACCAGTAGGCCAGAGTGGTTTGTCTTCCCCCACATGTCGGAAGGTCAGGCGGATATTTATTTTTTCTGGATTTGCCAGTGAATACAGATTAATTACATGACCCGCCAGCAATGGGTCGTCTGATGTGTCCTCATCCACAGTCCAATCATCTGGCAGCCTGAGTGAGAAACCATTATCTAGATTGGTGTATGTCATCCATTCCGCATAAGCGGTCGGATCAACTGGCAGGGCAGTGGGTATCAAGGCAGGAACAGAGGCGTTGGGTGTTGGTTCTTGAAACTGGAAGCTTTGCAGAAAGCGATTATTGAGTTCCCAGTCTTCTACCTGATTGGAATGCCCAATGGTTACCATGTATAATTGTCCATTTTTTGCAAAGAAGTATTTGTCATCGGCAAAGGATTGGGGGCTGCTCTCATGGCGAAAGTGGATAGCGGTATTCCCAGCAATTTGCTCGTCTGGCAATCGCACTTCTCCCAGCAGATAATGATCGGTCAGCCATTGCAATAAATCTACATTTTCGGGCGGTCGGAACTCGTCACGATCCCCAGGATGAGCGATACCCCAGGTCTCACCCCCCATACCTGATCCTGAGATAAACAAACTCTTCAATGGATCATCATTTATGGTTACCTGTGCCTCGGGTGGGTAATGAAAGCTGTATCCCAGAGTATCATTGGTATATATTTTCCAGCCATTGCTGTCATTTTCAGGGGGTACGCTAGGCGTGCAATCCCCACGGAAGAAAGCCCATTCATCACATTCACTCCCATCGGGGAAGATGCAAACACCAGTTTGGCTACCATCGGCAGCGGTGCGGATTTCCAGTTTGAATCCCTGTTGTTCACAGAATGCGGATGCCGGGTTCGGCAATGTCTCCAGGGTGGGTTGGATAGTGGGTGATTCTGGCGTTATTACGGCAACAGGCTGGGCGGTGGTCTGCACGCAACCAGTGACCAGGAGGCAAAACAGAACAAGTAGTGAATTAACTTTCATTTTCAATCCTTTCAACGGTGATGACGGTGATATTGAGATTCCAGAGCTGATCCAGGAAACCACGCAGGGCAGGTTGGTCGGTGAAAGCAACCTACCAAAAGGGTTTCACCATTCTCCTGGGGGATGATGGTCAGGTTGTCCATCCAATGATTGAAATTTGAACCCAGTGTTTCTTTTACCCTGATGCGATATATGTTTGATGTCTGTGATTCATGTTGTTCCATTATGCCTCCTTAGATCATGTGCCTTCTGGCTAGATTTTTAAGCTCCATCCTCATAATAAAAGAAATAAGGCAAAAAATCAGGCCCTATAAAGGGTATTGAAAGGGTATTTATGAGCAAATAAGGATTAAAAACCCTTTCAGAATACTATATAACGGGAAGCTGAGGTGCATTCATCAAGTGCGTTCATCAAGATTTCATTTCCATTAATCTGGGCAGATATATGTACTCGATTTTGAAAAAGATAACCACCTCTAAATGTTAGTAGGTGGTTATCTTTTCAAGATTTAGGAAGCAGGAGTTCCTTTATAAACACCTTTGAAGTTGGATTCAAACCTTATTTCAGTTCAAGCCTTGATCTCCGGCGTCCCTTGACCAACAACTGGCAGCTTTTTGTTGAAGATTGCCACCAGGAACAGCCCTCCGGCGACAAACATAATCGAAGCCAGCCAGTATTCCTGGAATTTCTCAGCCAGGACGAAGTTCAAGATGGCGAGTGCCAGGAAGCCCAGTGCCGGGTATTTCGTCCAGCTGGATGGCTGGTCCTTGCGACGCAACCACGGAATCCCGAATGCGGCAGCAAAACCAAGCAACAACACCCAGGTGTATACCCCCCATTCCATAGCAAATGGTGGAGCGATATAGTCCGCGTGCGGGACCACGATTTCGAGTAATGAGACCACACCGATGCTGGCAAAGATACCCGCCGGGATGAATGCCCACCAATTCTTCTTCGACCAGAAGTAGGCAGCAAAGAAAGGCAACGAGAAGGTGAACATAACCACCACGCCTTCATAATCAGAATCTGTGGACATAGATATGATCATGACCATGGTCAGGATGAATGCCGGGATAAGCAGCCATCGGTTCTTTGGTTCTACAGGCAAAGCCGACGTAAAAAGGCAGGGCAATGCTGGCCAGGATGGGTAAGCCTATCCAGGGTGTATCTTCCATATTATTAATGGACATCCATAAGGTTAGTGACATGGCTGCACAAATTAGTACAGGGAAAAGCCAGCCCCACTTCCTGAGGCCATTCACCAGGTAGCAAACCAAGAAGACAGCACTGGCAACTGCGAAAGCGATGGCTTTGGTCTGGTCGGAAAGCATATTCCATGCATCACCCAGGATGAAGGCCAGGATGGATAGAACGAACAGGCCTGCAGCCGGGTACTTAGCCCAATCTGTGGGTTCGATCTTTCGACGTAGCCACAGGATACCAAAGGTTGCAGCCAGCCCTAAACATAACACACCACTGTACAGGCCGTATTGTGTATTATGTTCATCCGAAACCAGGAAGGGTAGAACGATAATCACTGCAATGCTGGTAAAAGCTCCGGCCGGGATGAGCGCCCACCAGCTTTTCTTCGAGACAACATAAACCACGAAGAACGGAAGCGCCAACATGATCATCATACCTGCACCCGAGGATAATGCCAGCAAGAGTGGTACACTCTGGCCACGCAGGATCGAGGGTACGAGCAATCGTGTTGATCTCAGTTTCAACCGCGGCAATGACCAGGATATAAGCCGGGATCAGCAATCCCCAGCGCCTGCGATCGATCAGAAAGCCGGTAAGAAACCATAAAGCAACAGCGATCATAATCGGCACACCGTTGATCTGAGATAAGAAGGTGTGATAGAGCTCGGTACTGAAATCTACCGCCATACCAACCAAGACAAATGCTGGCAGGAGCCAACCCCATTTTTTCGTTCCAACCAGGAAATAAGTGACAACGAAGGCTACACTCGCAACGATCTCTATAAAGAAAATGGTCCGATCAGGGAGTTGCTGAAAATCGATGTAACCTGTCAGCAGACCCACGCCGGTCAGCAGAAACACAACGCCCCAAAAAATATAAATGATTTTCTCTTTCATTTCTTCCTCCAAAATTTACAAACCTTATTATTTTCTCTATCTCATAGAATTCTCGTACTGATGATGATTTTTTTCTTTTCGCTTTGAGATCTCTCATATATCCATTTCCTCCTTTTTACCCTACGATTGGTGGGTAACCTAAATTCCACGCTGATAGTCATTCGATTTATATGATAAATCTTCAATCCACAAAAAGCATGCCCTATATGGGGTATTGATAGGGTATTTTTCCATACAAGCCCCGCAAGATGACTTTGTCGAATGAAGTAATTTATTTTTTCACCACTTTTAATCTTCCCCATTTGACACCTTACAGGATAACCATAAATCCCAGGATGATGCTGATGCTGAACAGTAAACCTGGGTACCAAAAATCTCTCCAGGAAAGGCTAATAGCTCCGTTCGTAAACCTGCAGGAATTCTTCGGTAAGAGCTGCGATAGAGCGTGATATAGATCACGCCGAGGAGAATCCCGATCGATCCCATAAAGATAGGCCGGTAGTATGCCGACAGGATGATTTCTTGTGCCACATGATACTGAACATCAATGGGTGAACCTGGCACGAGGAAATAAGCTATCGGTAATCCCAGGGCTGTGTACAGTAGCATTCCTGCTGGCAACACAAAGAGAGATCTTCTATCCTCCGGCTTTAGCCCCAACAGAGGGAAGAGTGAGATAAGGAAAAAAATCCCGCCGATAATGTAGATCAGGCTGATTAGATAAAAACCTACCGGTGACCAGCCGGTGATTATCATAATATTATGGTAGTCTCCCGAGTGACCTAAAGTATCAAATATCCCCCCCATCCCATTCATAAAGTGCACTCCATGGGAAGACCAACAGGAAAGGCAGCGTATAAAACGAGCGGCGCTTCCACAATACTATAAAAATCACTGCTGAAACCAGCAGCTCAAAAATCGTTCCCGAGGCATGCGTCCAGATGCTATAGTAATCGCCTCCCGGCCTGACGAAGCCAACAAATGAGAAGGGGTGTGCATATAAAAAGCGGACAGGAACCCCTTCGATTAGGTGAACCAAGGCATGGCCCGCTTCATGCAGAATCAAATTCATGAAAGTGACTGGGAAAAATAGCAGGAACACCAGCAGTGTGGATTGCAGTGTGGCCACGAGTGTGAGAAGAGGTGTCTCTCTTTCTCAGCGATCACTGTGTTGGTTAAGGAAATGGCTTTCATTTTGCCTCCAAAATTGAGTAAATCATAAGGTTAGGTAATGGCTTCAGGTTCCTGAGCCATTGCTCTTGTAGATCAAGTAACTCTGAGTCGATGGGAAGAGCGCTCAATGGTGTGTGCTGGCCTGGTTCCTGCTGGAATAGCTCAAATGATTCATCCATTGATCCATACCCCTGGTCGTGCAGTATCTGCTCGAAAGTTTTATACTGTTCGCGGATACAGGTAGATTCTGAGGCAAACATAAAGTGGCTAATGCCTGGGAGGAGCTCCACCCTGGAGTTCGGATTGCCTGCCTGCTCCAGGGCTTTCCTCCAGGCGTACGCTCCCTGGATTGGATCGCCGTTGGTGTCCTTGTCGCCGTTGATAACCAGAACAGGAATCCTGGTCTGCTCGATCACCCTGACCGGATTCCACCAGCCCTGAAACTCGGGATCATTCGCCTGCCACGCTTCCTCTGGAATGACCCCGGGTACCCTGTAGCCAGAGGTTGTATCTGAACCAATTTCCTCCAAGGCAGAGAGCACTTCCCGGTAGCTCACATACTCTTCATATGTTTCAAAGGTACGCGCCTTATCAAGCTCGGAGAGGAGATGTTTCAGCTGAGCGTCCTTTTCTTGTGGAACTCCATCACAGATCGTTTGAGATATGATCTGATATGCCAGTTGGTCATCACCCGCGACGCCTGCGCAGGAAACGCAGATCATGAAGGCGATATCCTTCGTCTGAGAAAGCGCGAGTAGGCATGACATATCCTCCCTGGCTGATACCCCACAGGCCAATTTGCCGGTGGTCGATGTCGGGGCGCTTTTTCATGACTTCAATTGCATCCAGGATGATTTGAGCTCTTTGGTGAAACACGCGTCCTTCGTTGATCTGACCCGTGGATTCGCCTGTGCCCGGCTTGTCCCAGGAAAAGACCGCATAGCCGGCGTCAGCATACGCTCCATGATGGGCAGGTACCCCCCGAACATGGTGCGGTCAATACGCCCCGGAGCCGTGCACGAACAGGACGACCGGAAACGGGGCAGTTCCTTCGGGTAACCTGAGATCGCCAACGATATGGAACGTCTCCGACTCGAAGGTGATCTCCTCGACCCTGGCTGGTTGGGGTTGCCTTGTGCAGGCAGGGAGAAGCAGCAGGATGACCAGCAGGAGGAAGGCCAGCTTGCCCGCCCCGAAAGCTTTGACTTTGTATGAAACAGGTTGAGTATTCATTATCATTTTCCTTTCCAAATGATGAACAGCTAATTTATCCTTGACGTCGTGCTGTTCGCTCCCGGATTGGTTATGGCTGAAGGTCAATGAGCCATTCCTTGATCATATCCAGGTACTTCGGTGTGTAGGGCCAGGCGCTCCCCAGTGTGAGTAGAATTGGGTCTTGTGGGTCCAATGAATTCAGGTCTTCCAGGGTAAAACCCTGTTCTTCTAATACCCGCTCAATCGTTTGTCCCTCATCGGAGATGCAACCGGTCTTCGAGGGGGTGAGGAGATGGTCGGCACCTGGGATGACCTCGACCCGGTAGTAGGAGTTGCCCGCCTGTTCCAACGCATCCCGGTAGGCATGAGCAGCCCGGATTGGATCAATCTTGGTGTCCCGCTCGCCCCAGATGGCCAGCACCGGAATGCAGACCTGCTCAAAAACATGGACTGGAGACCACGCCGGAGAAACGGGATCGTTCTTCAGCCAGCCCGCCTCGGATATGACCGAACCGGGCACTGTCACCGACCCCAGGGCAGCCAGTTCATCCAGGACCTCCCGGTAGTGCAGGTAACCCTCGTACGTATCGAAGGTCCGCGCCTTGTCGAGCTCGGCGAGCAGGATTTCCAATTGACCGGCAACCTCTTCCGGAACCCCCCTGCAGTAACCCTGAGAGACGGTCAGATAGACAAACTCGTCCGGTCCTGACATGCTCCCGCAGCTTTGACAGATCAAGAAGGCGACATCGTCGCTCTCCATGAGCACACGCGGCATCACCCAGCCTGCCATGCTGACCCCCCATAAACCTATCCGGTTCGGATCGATGTCGGAGTGAGCCTTCATGACCTTGATCGCGTCTGTGACGATCTGCGCCTGCTGCTGGGTAATTCGATAACGCTCTATCGTGCCCGTCGATTCGCCGGCCCCTGGGTTGTCCCATGAGAATACCGCGTATCCGGCTTGCAGCATGCGCTCCATGATGGGCAGGTACATTCCGAACATCGTCCTGTTGGCCGTTGGCGCGTCGCCATGCACGAACAGGACGACCGGGAATGGACTGGTTCCAGCAGGCGTGCGGAGCTCGCCGACGAGGCTGAATTCCCCGGACTGGAAGGTGATCTCCTCGATCCTAGCCGACTGGGGCTGCCTCGCACAGGCGGTGGGGAGCAGCAAGGTAAGCAGTAAGCAGAGCATAACTCTGAGATTTTTCATTTTGGCATCTCCTTTAGCCACTGCTCCAGCGTATCCAGGAACTCAGAGGCGATGGTGTAACCAGTGCTTTGAGCTGCCTTTAGCTGGTCATCATAACAATCGGTTTGTGCCAGGGTCATCCCATGGTTTGCACCGGTCACCAGGACTACTTTCGAATAAGGGTTGCCGGCTTTCTCCAGTGCATGCCTGTAAGCGATCTCCCCCTGGATGGGGTCAATCTGCGGGTCCTTGTCACCAAAGAAAGCCAGGATTGGGATTGTAACCTGCCCTACAACGCCTACGGGGTTCCACCAGTGCTCGATTTCCGGGTCATTTGCCATCCAGGCTTTCTCCGGAATGACTTCAAAGCCATTACCCTGAGGCGAATGAGAGGCAATACCCAGCAAACTGCTGATGACCTGCCGGTAATGCACATACTCAGCATAGGTCTGGTAGAAACGAGCTTGGTCCAGCTCAGTAAGTAATGCCTTTAGCTTTTCCTCGGTTTCTTGAGGCACTCCCTCGCAGATAGCAGCCTTCATGATCTGGTAGGTTGTTTGATCCACCCCAGGATTACCCGGGCAGGAGATGCAAACAATGAAGGCAATATTGTTGATAAGCGAGAGGGCACGTGGCATCACATAACCCGCCTGACTGATGCCCACCAGTCCGATCCGGTCAGGATCTATATCAGAGCGTTTCTTCATTACCTCAATCGCATCCAGGACGATTTGAGCGCGTCCTGCAGGATGAGATGGTCATCATCGATGGTGCCGGTCGATTCCCCTGTTCCTGGTTTGTCGCAAGAGAAGATGGCATAACCAGCCTTGAGCATGCGCTCGAACACCGGTAAGTAACTGCCACCTTCAGTGCGGTCAGCTGGCCCACTGCCTTGAACAATAAGGACAATCGGAAAGGGGGGAATGCCCCCAGGCAGCCTCAAGTCACAGGCAAGGCTAAATTCCCCAGATTGGTATGTGATCTCTTCCATCCTGGGCTCCTGTGTTTGGGGTTTGCAGGAGGTGAGAAGCAGCAGTAATCCAAGCAGCATGATTACCATCAATTTGAGTCTACTCTGTCTTTTTTTGTTAGAAATTATTCTTAGGTTCATTATTTTCGCCATATATAGACCTGGCAGGTCTGCAAGACCTGCCAGGTCTCGGGAATTAGACCTCTTCCCGACCGGTGCGCCAGATGGCCACACCAATGAACAACACGCACCACAACACCGTGGCGATGATTGGCAGCACTGTGGGCAGCTTTGCACCTAATGCCAGGTATCCAGCCAGAGGTGCATCACCTATACTCGATAGCAGCTTCCATGGGAGAATATCCTCCAGCCAGGGCAGATAATTCTCCATCGGTCGAACAAGAAACTGCAACGGACCCACCCATGCGATCAAAATCGAGAATGCCCAGCCCAGGAGCCCTGTTGTTGAACAGGTGGCCAGCATCAATGCAAGCGTCATGTAAAAGAGCAGGTTGAGGAAGCTCAAGCCGATCACCCCGATAAATCCGGGTATCGACAATCCTGCCCTGCCGGCAGCGACGAGCTGGATATAAAAGATGACGTTCGGGATCAGCACCCAGGTGACGAGAAAGCCCAGCCCATAGGCGATCACCTTAGAGAGGATGAAGGCTGGTCGTTGAAGAGGTTTCGAGAGTACCCAGGCGTTTGTCCCGAATGCCGCTCGCTCAGGATCGCATCCTGTGCCAGAATTACGACGATGATTGGAACAAAAAGAGCTGATGTCATCAGGAAGTTAATCGCCTGAATGTCAACGATGCACGCTGAGGGACCCTCAGAGTCAAAGCCAGTGAGCCATTCAAAATCAACACTGCAACCAAGATCTGGATCCACCAGCGGCGTGTTCGCCACCAGGCAAAATTCTCCTTGGATAGCATATTCCGCAAGCCCATCCTCCAGCCCAGGGTGCGGTTCGATATCAGAGATGATTTATAAGTGGTCATGGTTATCCTCCTCTACAATGTTCATAAAGACTTCCTCCAGGTTTTGGGCTTTGCGCCAAACTCGCAGACCGTGACACCCCCACCCGCGAGCGCCAGCGGCACCAATTGGGCTTCGGCCAGGCTCTGGATCAGCTGACCCGTTAATCTCGCCAACTGACCTTCCCGTTCTTCGACATCATCTCGATACCGGTCACCCAGGGTTGTCTGCGCAGACGGGCTTCCACCGGAGAGCTATCGCCTTTGACGGTCAGGGTGAAGGTGGTACGCCTGTCCCCGGCCAGGAGCTCCTCGATCGGACCCTGGGCGACCAGCCCAGCCCTTGTTCAGGATAACGACCGTGTCGCTGACGCGCTGTACATCGTCCAGGATGTGGGTGGAGTAGAAAATGGTGGTATGCTTGCGCAGCCGTTCCATCACCTCCAGCACATCGCGCCGCCCCATCGGGTCGAGCGGCGGCGCAGGCTCATCCAGGATGAGCAGGTCGGGGTAATTAACCTGTGCCTGAGCAATACCCAGGCGTTGGCGTTCGCCGCCCGAAAAGCCTTTGATGGGTCGATCAGCCTTGTCGGAAAGCCCTACCAATCCAAGCGTCTCTGCCACCCGGTTTTCGATCTCTGCTTTGGGTCCTTCATAGAAGAAGCGGGCAGTGAAGCGCAGGGTTTGGCGGGCGGTCATATAATCGTAGAGCGTGGGTCCTGAAGAGGTACCCGACTTTGCGGCGGATTAGATCGTTTTCGTGCTCGATATCCTTACCAAACACAA
>CAVTQM010000061.1:0-55419 GCA_963736805.1 uncultured Chloroflexia bacterium | reverse complement strand
CTGGTTACAAGGAAATTATCCCAAATAAGATCATGGCGGGATTGTTTAGAGCTAACCTGGAATCTCTAGGTCGTATCGTTGTAGAACCAGACCTTAATGAACGAATGGGATCGACGGATATGGGTGATATTAGCCATCTTGTTCCATCCATTCACCCATACTTAGCCATCGCGCCTGAAAATGTAGCCGGACATACACTTGAATTTCGTGAGTACTGCATTTCAGAGACTGGTAAGTCTGCAATGTTGGATGCTGCAAAAGCTCTTGCGATGACAGTTATAGACCTGCTAACAAATCCCAAGTTGTTATTAGAAGCCAAGGAAGAATTAGCTACTACGCTTAATCATCAACAAATAATCCAATCTTAATAAAGCATAGGAGGAAAAAACCATGTCAGGTCATTATCTTCAAACCCTATTGGGGGAACGAGAGAATATCATCCACACGACGCGCCACCATTGGTTTATCTTAGCCAGTTCGATAGTATTGGAGCTTGTTTTAATACTACTCATATTTACAGCCACCATCGCTGGTACTATTTATTTATCTGAAATCCAACCTTCAGCTGTCTTATTTGTTGCTATCGGTGGATTTGTCCTCTTGCTGATCCCAATGATCACTGGTACTCGCGATATTCTTAATTGGACGAATCACCAGTTCATCATTACCAATCGACGTGTGATGCAGATCTCAGGCATATTCAATAAGAGTGTGATCGATTCCTCCCTTGAAAAAGTAAATGATATTAAGATGGAAGTTTCTGCTTTAGGACGTATTTTTGGTTATGGCGATATCGAGATATTAACTGCCAGTGAGTTGGGGGTAAATAAATTTAAACAAATAGAAAATCCGGTAAAATTTAAAACCGCTTTGCTAAATGCAAAAACAATGCTAGAACAATCTGGATTTACTGCATTGGAAGTCACTACTGACGTTCCATCGATGATCAGCAAGCTCGCTGAGCTGCGTACACAGGGTGTTTTAACGGAGGAAGAATTTCAAAATAAGAAATCCGAGCTTTTATCAAAGATGTAAAAAATGACCAAATTCCATGCATACGACGAGTTAACCTGGCCTGAAGTACGGTCACTTCAACGGAATACTCCAATAGTTCTTCCAATTGGTGGCGGTTATTCTATGGAAAGGGTGGCTGAAGCATTAAACAATCCTCCTGAGATTTACCTTTTACCCAACTTTCCTTACGGATGGATTGGAAGTGGTCTGCCTGTTCCAGAACAGGTTTTGGAGAAGTATTTATCCAATCTCATCGCTGGTCTACAGGATGATGGATTCATAAATACCTTGATCGTAATCCCACCGGGTATAAACTTATCATTATCTACCTCTTGGATCGCATTGCCGCAAGAAAGGGCAGAATGTAATAAATTTTTCTTACCGCCTGATGAGGATCGTGGAAAAGTAGTCCTGATTCCTGTCGGGCATACCGAACAGCACGGATACCATCTACCTCTCTCAACAGATACATTAATTATCGATGCAATCGCCCAGGGTACTGCTGAAGCACACTGGATTATGCTACTGTGTTACCAGTCATGCCATATGGGGTCAGCACTCACCGACCATCTTTTGCTGGCACTTTGAATGCTGGTGGGCGAGCATTCGAAGATTTTTGGGTGGGTGTGATTGACACATTAGCAGCACGCGGTTTTACCCGGTTTTATATTATGAATGGGCACGGTGGAAATAGTTCGTTTATTATCAATGCAATAAAGTATGCTGGTGAACGCCACCGTCGGATCTTTTGTGCTACCGCCTGGCTCTATCTCTCTGGCCCAGATGGGATAGCCTCGCTCGAGAAGTACAGGCAATCAAGCATTGGGGGAATGGGTCACGCTTGTGAACTTGAGACCTCTTTCATACTCCATTTGCAACCATCACTCGTCCACATGGAACGGGTGGTGGATGAAACTAATTTTGTTACCACTCCTTCTTATTACATGGATTGGATCGAGGGGGGAGCATTAATCGCTAATCCGCCCTGGGATGATGATACGAAAACAGGTGCATATGGAGCTGGCAGCCTGGCATCTGCTGAAAAAGGAAAAATCTGGTTAGACGCAGCGATTGCTGAAAAAGTGACACACATTCATGAAATCCATGAGCAGCAACGTTTACGTGAAGAACGGCGTAATAATGGTTATGGTTTATGGGGTGAATAATTTCGGAGATTGATATTGCCTGTTGAAGATGCAATCCGCTGGAATTCTCATTATCAGGACCATTCCCATGATTCTATTGAGTTTCCCACGATCATTTCTTATTGAGCATTTATAATTTTTACCATTCAATGGATATAGTGATGAGAACTTGAACAAACATTACTATTGGGTTTGTTAAGAGAATATTTGGAGGTCTTGTATTGTTTTGAAGGCTAAGCTCTCAACAACTTCTTCACGTCGTCGCCAGCCTGCCAGTCTGATTACTCGTAGTGTTTCGTAGAATCTCTTCATAAAGACCCATCAATTTTGAAGTAATCCTTTCCCATGAGTACTCTTGTGCTGCTAAGACAGCCTGATTACCCATTTCTTCCCTCAGATTTGAATCCGCGAGTAAAGAAGTTAACCGGCTCGCTAGCTCATCTGGATCGTCCACAGGCACAGAAAATCCTGTAATCCCATCTTTCACCAGGAAAGCTAAACCACCAATTTGTGAAGCAACAACCGGTTTTCCACATGCCATGGCTTCTAAAGCGACCATACCAAATGATTCATACTGTGAAGGAACTACTACTGCTTCTGCCGCTGAGTAGTAATAAGGTAACGAATCCTGACTTCTTTTACCCAAGAATGTCACAAGGTCACTCAAGCCATATTGTTCACACAGTGCCTTAATCCGTGTCAGTTCCAGGTTTGTTTGTTCGGTGTTATCTATCAGTATCACCACCAATAATCACCAGACAAAATGGATCTTCTTGCAATACCTCTTTTTTATGCATGATTCCAATTGCTTCAATCAAAACATCCAGACCTTTAAGTGGTTCGATCCTGCCCACAAAAAGCAACATTCGACCACATGGGGGCACCCCGATGTACTCCTTGGCTTCATCAACTGGGATTGGATAAAATTTTCCTAGTATCCACCCCCGGTGGAATGATTGTAATTTTATTAACATCGGCTTGATAAAGCCATTGTAGTTGAGCAAATTCAGCTTGAGTCGCTGCTATGATCCGGTCAGCACCTTTTAATACTTCTAATTCACCCGTGATCCGGTAATCACCCTCGATTTCATCATGTGATTGAGCAACACGGTTCTTCATGACTCCCAGGGTATGGAACATATTAACCACAGGGATTCCCCATGCATGCTTTAATTCAATCGCTGCGATTCCAGACAGCCAATAATGGCTATGGATTAAATCATACTTTATCCCTTTGCACTCAGAAAATTCAATTATTCCATTCACAAATGAAGGCAGATAATCAGCTAATTCCTTTTTGGGAACAGGAAATTCAGGACCAGCCTGGATATGTACAATCCTATTTCCATAACCCAGATCATGAAGAACATGGGGAACGTGTTCGTTTTGAGAACGAGTAAATACATCTACGTGAACACCCATCACACCCAGGTGCCTGGTAATTTCCCTTACGTACACATTCATTCCACCAGTATCCTTGCCCCCCAGCACAGCTAGTGGACAAGTGTGGTATGAAAGCATGGCAATGTTCATTTCCAATCTCCGTTACTATTCATATAAGTATATACCAGCAATGTTTGTATCCTATTTTACCTATGGTATAATCCCGACGCCGTTCTCGATTTGCCACCGTAGCTCAGCTGGCAGAGCAAGCGTTTCGTAAACGCTAGGTCAAGGGTTCGATTCCCTTCGGTGGCTTACCCAACTATATTCTAGTGCAGGTAAATCCAAAGCAATCAGGGGTAAATCACTCCTCTTTTCCTCGGTCTACCATCCTGTGCCTTCTTCCAGTATAATTCCGACATGTTAAATCGTACACCCCCTCTAGTGATAGGTATTGCTGGTGGAACAGGATCAGGAAAATCAACTGTAGCTAAGGTAATTATCGACCGGGTAGGTGCAAATCATATCGCATTATTACCGCATGATGCATACTATAAGGATTTAGCAAATCTGGAACCTGCTCAAAGAGTTTTGATCAACTTTGATCACCCTGATTCGCTCGATACAAATTTGCTTATTCAACATATCAAGCAATTAAAAATCCTTCACTCCATTGAACTCCCGATCTATGATTTTAAAACCCATACTCGAACAAGTGAATTTACGCACATTGAACCGCAACCTGTCATACTTGTTGAGGGGATTTTAATTCTGGCTGAAAGAGGCTTGCGCGAATTGTTTGATGTGAAGATATTTGTCGATACAGATCCTGATATTCGTTTTATCCGTCGTCTTGAAAGGGATATTGCTGAGCGTGGTCGAACAAGCACATCTGTCATTCAACAATATATGAGTACTGTTCGCCCAATGCACCTTGAATTCGTAGAGCCCTCCAAGCGATATGCAGATGTGATTATCCCTGAAGGGGGTTTAAATGCAGTCGCGATGGATATGGTGGTTGCCCGAATTGAAGCCTTGTTGCGTACTCACGAGTAAATACTAAACGAGAAAGGAAATTATATGCCAAATCAACAATGGTCACTTCCTCCCGCTTTGGAGATTGATCCAAGTAAATCTTATTCAGCTGTCATGCATACCGAAAAAGGTGACATCACATTTTCGTTATTCGCTGACAAAACCCCGAAAACCGTAAATAATTTTGTTTTCTTATCCCGGCAAGGTTTTTATAACGGAACAATTTTCCATCGAGTGATAGCAGATTTTATGGCTCAGGGAGGAGACCCAACCGGAACTGGTTCAGGTGGACCTGGTTACCGCTTTACTGATGAGTTTCATCCAAGTTTACGTCATGATCAACCAGGCGTTTTATCGATGGCTAACGCTGGTCCAAACACGAATGGCTCGCAATTTTTTATCACGCATTTAGCCACTCCCTGGCTGGACAATAAGCACAGTGTGTTCGGACAGATTACGGATGGATTGTCGGTCTTATTCTCTATTCCTCCTCGCGATCCTTCAAAACATGATTCACCAGCTGTTAAATTGATATCTATAACAATCCTAGAGCAATAAATGTGAAGAAATCCCAGTGGATCAAGATTGCCCTGAGAGTTTTAGCTCTGTTATTCGTGATAGCAATCAGTGTCTACATATTCAGTATTCGGGATAAAGTACAGGGATTCGAAAAATATAGCTACCCTGGGATTTTTCTGCTCTCATTCATGGCATATGCTACAGTTTTTTTACCTGCACCAGGAACTGCAGTTGTCTTTACGATGGGGGCAATATTTAATCCATTGATTGTCGCTCTCGTAGCCGGCGCAGGAGCTGCACTTGGTGAGCTTACTGGATATCTTGTTGGTTTCAGCAGTCAACCAGTGATTGAGCGTGCTAGTATTTACCAACGAATGGTTTCCTGGTTAACAAAGTATGGTCCAATCGCAATATTTGTCTTGTCAGCAATTCCAAATCCATTTTTTGATTTAACTGGCTTAGCTGCTGGAGCATTAAAAATGCCGGTTTATAAATTTCTATTTTGGACTTGGACCGGAGAAACGTTAAAAATGCTAATTATTTCATACGCTGGATCATCTTCTTTAAATTCACTATTTGGATAAAACAGGAGTTTTTATGTCAAACATGCGCCTATATGACGATTTTCTTCAAAATAACCTGGATAAATCGATATCAGAATTGTCGCGATTCTGTGAACAGCCCAGCGTTGCTGCTCAAAACTTGGGTTTAGACTGAGTGTGCCAATATTACTGCAGATATGTTAAAAGCCAGAGGTTTTAATGTTGAAATATTATCGACTGGTGGTGCACCCGTTGTTTTTGGGGAGAGAAAGGGACTTGGAAATAAAACAATTCTTTTTTACAATCACTACGACGTACAACCTCCTGAACCGTTGGAATTATGGGATAGCCCACCTTTTTCTCCAACCATCAGGGATGGAAAACTATACGCTCGTGGTGTCAGTGATGATAAAGGTCACCTGACCAGTCGATTATTTGCAATCGATTCCTTGTTGAATCTGGATGGCGATCTACCGTGTAATATAAAATTCGTTGTTGAAGGTGAAGAAGAGATCAGCAGTGTTCATCTGAAAGATTTCGTAATTAATAATCTCGAAAAGCTAAAAGCTGATGCATGCATTTGGGAATTTGGTGGTGTAGATCATCGCGAAGTTCCTGTCCAATACTTAGGATTACGCGGAATTTGTTATGTAGAATTGTCTGTTGAAACTGCAAAGATCGATGTCCATTCTGGTTTAGGTGGTTCCATTTTCCCAAACGCAGCCTGGAGATTGGTTTGGGCATTATCAACATTGAAAGATGAAAATGAGCATATCCTGATCCCTGGACATTATGATTCTGTAAAACCACCAAGTGAGCGTGATCGAGTTTTAATGGAAGCGCTTCCAGAGACTTCCGAAGAATACATGTCACGCTATGGCATTGATCATTTCATCCAGAACCTTACCGATGGTGTGGAGCTGAGAATAGCAGAGGTCTTTCAACCGACCTGTACAATTTGTGGACTGACATCAGGATATCAAGGTGAAGGATCAAAGACTGTGCTTCCTGCTCGAGCATCTGCAAAAGTAGATTTCCGCCTGGTTCCTGACCAAACCCCTGAACAGGTTCTGGAATCCTTGCGAACTCCATCTGGATAATAAGGGTTTCTCGGATGTCCAAATTAAATATTTAGGTGGCGAAAAACCAGCTCGAACTAATCCTGATGATCCTTTCGTAGCTTTGGTGGTTGAAACAGCTCGACCGGTCTATGGTCATTCAATGCAGATTGTCCCTATGAGTGGTGGATCAGGACCCAACCATGCATTTGTGCACTTCTTAAATCTTCCGGTTGTATCTGCTGGGATAGGATATCCGGGCTCTCAGGCACATGCGCCGAATGAAAATATTAGACTTGATCTGTATCTGAAAGGTGCAATGCACATTGTTAGAATTCTAAAAGGTTTCTGTGCTTGAGAGTTGATAAATCATTTACCTTGAAAATAGAAGAAGAAATAATTATTTTTATTTTTTATGTTTTCCTTCCTTCAGTATCAAAGATCCGCTTGTATGCAATCTCTTCCAGGCATCCTCAATATCAGCGATATCGTGTGGATTTTCGGGTAGCAAGTCCATATCTGACGTCCATATAAGCATTTGTGATCTTGCTTATTTCTAGTTGGAGATCAGGAAAAAGTTTTATCAACACGGGAACATATTCCAAAGGTGTTTGAGCTTTCAGACGAGGTTGTACCAAGTGAATCGCACAAATCCATTAAATCAGTATATATTTGTCGGATACGGGCAGCTGCTCGTATTCTTTGTCTCTTTCTAAGATCAGTTATCTGCTCAAACGAGTTTAAAGTTTTCTTCCCAACCTTGAAATAGTATATCCAATATATTCTGTATAAGATTCCCAGTATGGATCATTGACTTCTTTTCATCACCCAGCCGCCGGTGTCGCTCTCTATCTGACCAAAGTTTAATTGACATCCAAATAACTATTCCAACAATAATTAATAGAATTGTTCCCACAAGGAAAATCGTTTTTAAAACGGGTGTCCAGTTTGAGATCATACTTCCAATCCCAGTTTTTTCCATCAGGTCAGATACTTTTTGCCCAAATCCACGCATTAAGTTATTTAGATTTTGCTAAGCTATCCCCTAGATCTTTTATCACCTGGGAATCATTGAATAATTTATTGAGAAATGTGATTAGTATTGAAAGTAACTGGATTCAGGATCACCCATAAGTATGATAAGTAGTGATCCAAATATACCGGCTAACAAACCACCGATCCATCCAAATTTATCCGCAAATAACTCTCCAAACAGTAGTGATAGACCAACAACTATGAATGAGGAGAGTAAATATTCCCATGAACCATAAGTAATTAAACCTGTTCTCATTGCCTCCGCGCACCATACCAATTACTAGAAATTCTTGCTGTGCTCACTCCAACTAAGGATGCAAACAGAAATAAATAAAAGTATTCTCCTGGATCTTCACTTGTAGCTAAGGTAATTAGGAAAATAAAAACTACAAACATAATTATCCCCAACCAAAAGTGACTTTTTACCAACGATGGACCGATCGATTGTTGGGCAAGAGACACACCTCGCCAAAATCCGATCATAATTGCAATTATGACAAAAAATTCTGCTGGGATCAAATATTTAATATCAGAAAAACTTCGGATCGGTCGGCTGACTAGCTCTGATAGGGACATTGTTTCATGCGCATATAACAAGATTTTTATTCCGATGAAGCTACCAATAATAAGGAAGGCTATCATTAATCCCTGTCGTATTGACCTCTTAAGGCGTAAATAATCCATGAGCCTTACTAAAAGATGTGAAAACAAAACAACAACTAAAAAAATACATTAATATACGCCGACGAAGAAACAGCATAAGTCTCTGGAGTTAATGAACGAAACCATGGAGTGATCCAACACACTTCCATTAGGATAACCATCAAAATGGCTGTTTCGCGCCAAGGATTTAATCGAACAGGTGAAAAGGTTGTTATCATCTTTCCTGCTGAATCGAACGGCTGATGGATAGTATGGATGCCAGGAATTACTGGGAGCTGAATCTAGTTCCCAAGTAATATAAATTTATACTTCGCTCATGCTTTTTGAGCTGAATTAGCGTTGAAGAAAGTTCAGGGGATAATTATTGCTGTAATGACGATGAGGGTTGCCCCGTATTGAACTTTTGGTATTTCCCTAAGTAGAAACCGATCAAAATTACTAGTAACAACAGATGTTACTCCGGATAAAGCTTGGAGTAAAACGGTTAATTGCTGGGGAGAACGTCCTGGGGGAATTCTAAATGGTTGATCCGCATGAGCGAGACAGCCATTTGCTACCAGACCAACCTTATATCCTTCACGAATACCTTCATTAACAATTGTTGCAGCAACCTGAATTAAATACTCAAGTAATTCTGGATATATGCCTTCCCAATGGCGAGTAAAAGTTGATACATTTAAGCATACCATCATGACCTGACCTGTAGTTGGTTGATATACTTTTACCTGCAATCGACCCGTCCGGGCTGTAGCAGGCCAATGGACACGCCGGAAACCATCCTCTGGCTGATATTCTCGGACACCCATAGGGCGGTTGGGATCCTCAAACAATTTACGCCGGGACTTTCGATCACCAAAAGGATTTTCAGTTGGAAAATTAAGTGAATGAAATGGTAATAAGTTAGGGAAGATGGTTATAAATTGATTATCGGTGATCTCGATATTTTTTTCGAAAATGCCAAATAAATCACCTGTATCTAACCTGGCTGGACCAAGTGAATAAACACCTCGCTTACGAAGAAGTAATTTATAAGATCGGCTTGCTTTCTCATACCAACGTAAGCTAAAAACATTTGTTAAAAAACCTCTATCTTGTATATGACTTGGAGCTAATATATCTTCATCTTCTGGTCCAACAGACCGATCCCAATCATCTTGAACTCGTAGCCAGGAAATTGGGAGCAATTTACGATTCTCAACATCAATTTTAAGATCAATATTCTCACCGGGAAATCCGCGTGAAAAATGAAACCATCTCCGGTAGCTTACTCCATTCATTGAACGAGCATTGCCACCACCAGGCAACTCCAATAGTGACAAGTAGTGCAGAAGATAATGTGACAAGGAATGGTTCATTAAGAACAATTCCGAAGACAATCAAGAAAATAATAAGCGGAAATCCACGATTATCTCATAATCGCAGCTAGTTTTCAACCGGAACTGAAATTGAATCTACAATGTCGGAGACCAATTGACTGGGCAGTCTACCACGCAATTGTGCCTGAGGCGAGACAATCAGTCGATGTGTTAGAACATGTGGGGCAATATATTTAATATCATCCGGTAATACAAATGATCTCTCCTTGTATCGCTGCCCAAGCCTGTACGGAGTGATAAAGTGCCATGGTCGCCCGAGGGCTGGCACCAAGCTGAATTTCAGTGTGATTGCGGGTAGCCCTGGCTATGCGTACAATATAGTCCCGCACAGAATCTTCCACCTTGATATTTCGTCGCTCATTTTGCATTTCAATTATTTCCGATGGAGTGGTAACTGATTGGAGGTCAGATAATTGCGAGTTTGACCTAAAACGTTCTAGGATCGAATTTTCTTCAGCTTGTGTAGGGTATCCAAATTGGATTCTCAGAAGAAAACGATCGATCTGAGCTTCAGGAAGCGGAAATGTACCTTCGAGTTCGATTGGATTTTGGGTAGCAAACACAATAAAAGGTCTGGGAAGTAAATGAGTAACACCATCAATGGTTACTTGTTGCTCTTGCATTGCCTCCAGTAGTGAAGATTGAGTTCGTGGGGTTGCTCGATTGATTTCATCTGCTAGAATAATCTGCGTCATTATTGGACCCGGTCGTAATTCAAATTCCTGTAGTTTTTGGTTAAACCAATATAATTCCAGTAACATCTGAAGGAAGTAAATCTGGTGTAAATTGGATCCTCCTGAAAGTGCATCCGAGGGATGCTGCCAAAGCCCGTGCTAAAGTTGTTTTCCCTATCCCAGGAACATCCTCCAAGAGAATATGTCCTTCACACAAAACTCCAATGAAAGCAAGGTTGATAACCTCATCTTTACCAACAACAACCTTTTGCACATTTTCCCGAATTTTTCTACAGACATTTTCAATCATAACCACCTCCACGATAAAAATATTATATTGCATCAACGGTAATATCAATGGGTGAATATCTTATTTATTCTTTTCTCGTTAATTACCCACAACCTCAAGTGAAGTTCAAATATTCGTTACTGGTATAATCCTTCGCATGACCACCCTCGTCGCCTTAGATATCGAAACAACTGGTTTGGATTCCCATAAAGACGCAATTATTGAAATTGGAGCAGTTTGTTTTAGCGGTAACCGTATTGAAGAAAAGTGGTCATCATTAATAAATCCAGGACGAAAAATCCCTCCTGCAATCACGCAATTAACTGGAATAAGTGACCACATGGTCCTGGAAGCCCCATCTATTCAAACAGTGATTCCTGAAATTCGTGATTTTATAGGGAATTTACCCATCCTGGGGCATAATGTTGGATTTGATCTCGCCTTCCTACGAAATTATGGTTTATTTCGCACAAATGAAATCCTGGATACTTATGAGATCGCCTCCGTATTGCTTCCAGAGGCTGGAAGTTATAGTTTACGAGCTCTTGGTCAATTTCTAAAGATTCCTCTCAAACCCAATCACCGTGCTTTAGATAACGATGCAATGGTGACGTATTATGTATACCGCTCTCTATACGAAATAGGCATGGAATTGCCTCTCCATATACTTGCTGAAATTGTGCGCTTGAGTGAGGGTATTGAATGGTCAGGTTATCCAGCCTTTTATGATATTCTACGCACCAGATCCAAAGAAACCATTTCTGCTCGTCAGGTAAAACAGGGATATTCAGGCCCTATCTTTGAAGGATACGACAATAAAGACTTCCCAGTGCTTACTCCTAACCCCCAACAAGTTTCTTTGGATCCTGATGAAGTATCTTCCGCGCTTGAAATCGGTGGAATATTCTCTCGTCATTTCCCAAATTATGAATTTCGACCTCAACAAGTGGAAATGCTTCGGTCGGTCACTCGGGCTCTTTCAGAAAATCGTCACTTATTGGTGGAGGCTGGTACTGGAACAGGAAAGAGCATGGCATACCTGTTGCCTGCTGCACTTTGGGCAATTAAAAATGGTCACCGTGTAGTCATATCCACAAATACGATTAATTTACAAGATCAACTGATCAACAAGGATATCCCTGATTTATGCAATGCAATGGGGATAAACCTCTCAGCAGCTGTGATGAAGGGACGATCAAATTACTTATGCCCCCGGCGTTTGGAGAATATGCGTCGGCGCTATCCAGATAATGGCGATGAGATGCGCATACTGGGAAAAATACTTGTTTGGCTGCAGTCAACAATAAGTGGAGATCGCAACGAAATTAATCTAAATGGTCCAATCGAACGTGATGTTTGGATGCATCTATCTGCCGATGATGAAGGATGTACAACTGAAAACTGTATCAAACGGGGAGGCATCTGTCCATTTCACCGTGCCCGCCAGGCTTCTCTCTCTGCGCATATTCTGGTGGTAAATCATGCATTATTGCTTGCCGATGTTGCCACAGGCAATCGAGTATTACCCGACTATGATTATGTCATCATCGATGAAGCTCATCACCTTGAAGAAGCGACCACCAATGCATTAAGTTTTAGAATAAACCAAACATTGATCGATCGGACAATCCGGGAGTTAGGAAGTCCTAATTCGGGAGTGCTTGGCAAACTAATATCCACTCTAGAATCGCAAATCCCCCCATCAGATTTTGCTTCAGTCAACCATCAAATCCAACTTATCACCGATTATGCCTTTCAATTCCAAACATCATCACAAATTTTTTTCAAGTCCATTGATCTATTTCTTCTTGAGCAGCGTGAAGGTGGGGATATTGGAATGTATTCCCATCAAGAACGAATTCTCCCTGCAACCCGCTCTCAACCATCTTGGGCAGATGTCGAAGCTGCATGGGAAGAATGCGAAACAAGCTTAAGTCCATTAATTGATATCCTGGTTAGTTTAATCCAGGCATTGGCTGATATCAAAGAATATCTATCTGAGGATGAAGAGGATTCAGCTACTAATTTAAGCAGCATATACAGAAGAATATATGATATAAAGATCAACTTGGATGGAATGATCTTTAATCCAGTATCAGAAACAATTTATTGGTTTGAGATAAACCCATATGGAAAACAACTCTCGCTGAATGCTGCTCCGCTTTATATCGGTCCTTTAATGCAAAAATACCTTTGGCATGATAAGTCATCCGTTATTTTAACATCTGCCACGTTGACTGCTGCAGGTGAGTTTAATTATCTTAAAGGTCGTTTAAACGCAGATGAAGCGGATGAAATAGCAGTTGGATCGCCATTTGATTTTGAGTCCTCAGTATTATTATTTATTGCAAATGATATCCCCGAACCATCCGATCGAACTGGTCATCAACGTGCAATTGAACAAGGGATATTGAAGTTGTGTACAGCAACTGGTGGAAAGGCATTGGTTTTGTTTACATCCTACGACCAATTGAAAAGAACATCTCGTTCGATAAGCCCATTCCTTTCGCGTAATGGAATCCGGATTTACGAACAAGGGGAAGGAGCATCAGCAAATACGCTTCTTGAAAACTTTCGCACCGACGAACATTCTGTCCTATTCGGTACAAAAGCTTTTTGGGAAGGCGTTGATGTTCCAGGAGAAGCATTATCAGTATTGATTATCATTAAACTACCTTTTGATGTGCCATCAGATCCAATAATAGCTGCCCGTTCAGAAACATTTGATGATCCATTCGGCGAATATTCACTTCCTGAAGCAATATTGCGATTTCGACAAGGCTTTGGGCGCTTGATCCGTACTCAATCTGACCGTGGGGTAGTGGCAATCTTCGACCGGCGTATAATGTCGAAACGGTATGGCCGGATGTTTACGGATTCACTTCCAATCTGCACAACAAGAGTTGCTCCGGTAAGCGAATTACCCCAACTTGCTGTTAAATGGTTAAATATGTAATATTATTGTGGATAGAAAATTAATTCGGTATAGACTGGGAAGATCTATCTTCTACATCATCATTTGATCTTCTATAGAAAATTAATAACGTACTTCCATAATGCCTTTGATTAAATTCGACCAAATTCTTTAGCAATAATCCTTCTTTGGTGGTGTCATATTCAATCGGATGGATTTGAACTATCACCCAGGCATCTTCCGATAGCCAATCGATATTCCTATCCAATATCTGAAGTGCTCTGCTCCACATCTGTTTATATTGAGGTGGTGCGATATATACATAATCAAAAACCTGAATGGGTGGACGATCTAAAAATTTAAATCCATCTGCTCGTACAACTTCTGCCCCATCACGAAGACCGGTACTATCAAGGTTTTCAATTATGGTGGTAATTGGTAGCCGGTTTAAGTCAACAAAACATACATAGTTTGCTCCTCGACTTAGAGCTTCAATCCCCACACTCCCTGTACCAGCGAACAAATCTAGAGCTTTTGCGCCTTGTATATCTGGACCAATAATGTTGAATAACGCTTCGCGAACTTTATCTGTAATTGGTCTGGTTGTCTCGCCGGGAACAGAACGGATCCTCATTCCCCGCGCTTTACCACCAATAATTCTAAGTTCTTTCACTGCCCACAGCTCTTGATAGCTGTCATTATATTTGCTCTTGGTGTCGTAACAGAAAGGACACAACCAGTTCCAAGAATAAAGCGTCTATTATTTGTTGCTTGTATTGCATTGCGAGCTTCAGTAAATACATTTTCTGGAGAACCTAATTCCATTGTATGAATCCTTTGAAGACCTCCACACAATACTCCTGGAAATAATGCCTGAGCTTCAACAAGATTTGGATATGTCTCACGGTCATGCCAGTTGATCGACTGTATCGGATAATCGGAAAACAATTCGAACATTATATTATCACCATGCAAATGCAACATATTTATCCATTTTTCTGATACAGCGTCGAGTAATGATAGGTCATAGACACGACCAAATTTTTCATATTCATTTTTCGATAACAATTGATAATTTGCATGCTGAATTGCATAAAAAATTCCGGATATATCAAGTTTACAAGCTGCTTCAATAAACCGTTGAGTACTTTCTGCAATTATATTTAACCCTGCCTGAACGGCTTCAGGGTATTTGCGCATATGAACTAAAAGTGCTTGTCCACCAACGAGATTTTTTGCCTGTGCTAAAGGGCTAAAAATTGTTTGAATTACAGGAACAAATGGGCTTAATTCGTCACATATAGTTTTTAAGCAAGACAATTGTGCTTCTAAAGCTCCTGATTTTGGTTCTAAAGGTTTTAGTTTTATCCAATCATCTGGCGAATTTATTACCCGCCGTACATATTCACGTGTCCCTTCAGTATTTCCCCTCCATTCATCATCCGCACCCCAATCTTTTAAGCAAAAAGAAGATGCTGGAGTAACCTTCACCAGATCAAAATCATATGTCCGCTGAAAATCGATAATTGCTGCTGCAAGACCATCGGGTGTTTGGTCATCGATTGGAAAATGACGCCATAAAGCAATAGGCGTTCGATCTGGAAAGTCACCCATTATGCAGGACTCAATCCGTTTTCGATGCGTTATTCTATGTGTTTCCAAATCTCCTTCTCCAAATTCCAGTCTCCTTGAGAGATTTCATTAACATGACCAAGTGCCAGGCGTCTGAGCATATCATATTTTGAATTGCTTGGTGCAGGATATGAACTAATAAGCTCCAACACCCGAGTGAAAGAACTTATTGCCTCTTCTTTTTTACCAAGTGCTTTTTGCACCATACCTAAGCTGTAGTTGGCGTCTAAATTATTAGAATCCAATGATACTGCTTTTTTTAAATCGCCTTCAGCTGCATCATACTGCTTGCGAGCATAAAATGCCATTCCTCTCTTCTGATAATCATCTGAAGTCACTGGTTCGGTTATGCTAGTAGGGTCGATTGGGATAGACTTTACTTTAAATATTTCTTTCTTTTTAAATAGGTTTGTCATTTTATTATTCTCCTGGATATGAGTTTATGCTACCATGTTCTTTATAGTCTTACTTATTTCTTCTTCTTCAACTGATTGTTCGGCAATGAACTTTTCGATATACGTTGATCTTCTCATCCGAAGAGCCATAGGTGCAATGATGTGAAGATCTTCTTTGATAACCTCCATACGACCATCTAATGCAGCAAACGCCTTAGCGGCTTCAAATAATGTCACCTCTGCCCTTAATGAGTCAATTTTTAATTGGTGAACTAAACTTAAAACCAAGTCTGAAATTAAAACCGGTATTTTAACACTCGGAAGACGATCCCTAGCCATTTGAATTTCTGCTTTGGCGATTTCTGTATCATTATAATATTCTTGGACTAAATGCCGTGGATTTACCAGGTAGGTTTGAACCCGTTTATAAGCTTCCAACCTTTGAGTGGTTTCTGCTAAACCATCTACGACTATACGCAATCCTAATCTATCTAATATCTGGGGACGCAATCGACCTTCTTCCGGATTCATTGTGCCTATGAGAACAAATCTCGATCGAAATGTTGCTGTCATTGTACCCCGCTTGACTGTATATGATCCATACGCTGCTGCATCCAGAATAGAATCAACAACATCATCAGCCAACATATTCACTTCATCTACCAATAATAAATTCTGGTCTGCATGTGCCAGTATTCCTCGACGTAATCGTTGCCTTTCATGACCAGAAATATTTTCATCAACAGTCCCAACTACATCATCAATCCTTGCGTTTAATGGTAGCTCCACCAAACGGATTTTATCCATTGCTGCCAATGGTTCACCGAGGGCGTACTTCTTCGCACAATTCGGGCAAACTGCATCAATACCTCCAGTTTCAATATCCTGTGGAAGGCATCCATAATAACATAAGCTTCTTGGAATCTCTGGTACCAGATCTATCAATCCACGAATTGCGGTAGTTTTTCCGGTTCCCCGTGGTCCGATAAGTAACACCCCACCAATGGCTGGATTGATCAGAGCAAGCAAAAGAGCATATTTCATCTCCACTTGACCAACAAGAGCAAGAAATGGAAATGGTAATAGTTCAACAAGGCCACTATCTTGTTGAACCTGAGCTTCCTTAAACTCCCTTCCGGAAGCTTGATCAATTAGTTCTTTCAAGGATCGAATTGAACTATTTTTCAATGAAGGATCCTCATAAACCAAGTATGATTCCAATTGCGATTTGTTTATTCAAGTTTCCAGGTTAATCCATATCTTCGCGTAATTCACCAAAGTCAACGGGTGGAAGCAAATCAGGTCGATCTTGTAATACGTCCATCTCACCAAATGTCAGTTCAGGCATCATGGGAGGTAGTGGAGACAATGCTGGGGCCGAGATCTTTAAGGTGAATGGAGGAATAATGTCAATTTTAGGCCTGGTATAACCATCTTCTTGTTTTCTCAAAATTCTTGGTCCCTCTGCCAACCACCCTACATAATGTCCATGTGTAGAATAAATTATCCGGTCTGAGGAAATCCAGCCAACCCAATCGCCTTCACAGCTAAAAATATAAGGATAAGCCAGAAAAGCCCCAACATCTCCAGTTGTTGTGTAAATAGGGACAAGTGTACTCTCAACCATTGATTATTCTTCTCCTCAGATTATACCTATGTTCCAAAAATCGTCATAACTCTTCAAGAATATTTTCATTTAACATCATTATATGTCCAATAACGATTAACAAAGAAATTCCAAAATAAGACAACACCTACTGCAATAGCTAATGTCACATTTTCACCCATTACATCAGGTTGTAAGACCAAATACTGTCCAGGGAGCCTATAGAATAATTTCGTCATGATGGGTTCTAGAAACCAGAGAATAGGTAATCGAATTAACAAACCTGAGACATTCACCAATGAAAACTGGAACAATTGCTTTATTATCGGCTTTGAGCGTGAGTCTGGATATGTCCAATATCGATTCCAAAAGAAA
Source organism: uncultured Chloroflexia bacterium (assembly GCA_963736805.1). Lineage (GTDB taxonomy): Bacteria > Chloroflexota > Anaerolineae > Anaerolineales > UBA4823 > FEB-25. The sequence goes on along the minus strand of CAVTQM010000061.1, from coordinate 37,764 downwards.
TTACTCAAAATTGCACACATAAATGATATTGAACCCGCCCATACGTAGGGGATACCAAAGAAACGATGGAGTATATTTTCAATACCAAAATCTATGACAGCCCCAATACATCCAACAACTAAAAAGCGAAAAAATCGTGTCCGTTCGAGTGGATTGGTTAAAACACCTGTCATTACAAGCCAAGCTTTTGCCGAAAATAGGGTATTGTTTTATTTAGACCTTCATCCAAACTATAATGAGGTTCCCAACCAAGAAGATCACGCGCCCGAGATATATCGGGTCGCCTTCTTTGAGGATCGCTCTCTAAGCGTTCCCTTGGTATGAACAGAATACCGGCTTTATTTTCAACTATTTTATTAATTCGTTCTGCAAATTCAAGTATCGTAATTTCTGCTGGATTACCAACGTTAACTGGCAAATTTTCATTAGAGAATAACAACTTGATGATTCCATCAACAAGATCATCAACATAACAAAAACTTCTTGTCTGCAAACCATCACCATAAATTGTTAATGGCTCTCCACGGATCGCCTGTTGGATGAAATTTGGTACTACCCTACCATCATCAAGGTGCATCCTGGGACCATAAGTATTAAAAATACGAACAATCCTGGTATCTATTCCATGAAATCGGTGGTATGCCATAGTTAACGCTTCAGCAAATCTTTTTGCTTCATCATATACTGAACGCGTTCCTATTGGGTCAACATGTCCCCAATAGCTCTCACGCTGAGGATGCTCAAGGGGATCGCCATATATTTCACTCGTACTGGCTAATAAAAATCTGGCATTATTCGCCCTCGCCACTCCAAGTGTATTATGCGTTCCTAATGCCCCAGCCTTCATTGTTTGGATTGGTAAATTTACATATCCATAAGGAGATTTTGGATTAGGGCTTGCTGGTGATGCAAAATGCAATACCGCATCAACTTCACCTGGAACAAAAATGAAACTTGAGACATCATGTCGAATAAATGAGAATCTCGGATTACTGGATAAATGTGCTAAATTGCCTGGATTCCCTGTAATGAAATTATCCATCCCGACAACCTCATGTCCATCGTTTATTAGTCGCTCGCTTAAATGCGAGCCTAAAAATCCTGCAGCACCCGTGATCAAGATACGCATTTCAAATTATCTCCAGTCAATTCGAGTAGTCAATCCATCCCCTGTTATCTGTACAGCTTCTCCAGTAATCGCATATACCATCCAAATATTGCCATTATATACGAAAGCAATTGCTAATTCCTCCTCCGAACCCATTGGTTCAGGAGACCAAACCACACCTTGAGGGTTCAATCCAACAGCACCTTCCTCTGGAAATCTAACCTTTTGATTCGAACCATCTCGGTCCATGGTACATAGTTGATATCCGCTTATTTCACTTTGATTTGGAAAAATTGCTCTTAAAAATGCTACTGAGAAAGCAGCTTGGTTCTGACTTATTCCGGATGTTGAATAATTAAAGTCCTTCATTATCTGCATCGGAGAAGGAACCGGATATGCAAACATTCCAACATCATTGGTCAGGTGGACAGGTGAACCTCCCAGTTGTGGTATAGCAATTAAATTAAAATTTTGGGATTCTTGCATTCCAATTGTATCTGTTTTTATATGATCAACAGAGTAAATCACATTTCCTTCAGGAGACCAGGATGCACCTGGTACCCACGCCCAATTTCCTCCCGTTTGATACGGTGTGATGGAATATATCGAAGTCATCGAACCATCACTGATACTCACTTTCCCTATGCTATCTGGACGAGTATATAATAAAATGTCTGGATCAGGAGACCAAGAAAAATCCATTCCCCACCAACCATAAACTCCCCCTGAGTTTGGTTCAAGTATTAGATTCGGAACTCCAACAGAACCATTTACAGTGACACTTACTTCAAAGAGATCATTATTGGCTTGCCAACCCGGGGCTGTCTCACGCCATTCAACGGTTGAATAGGCAACCTCACTCGAATTAGGATTAAATTCAGCAAAATGGACGACATTACGTACTCCAAGGTCAAATATTTTTATTGGTTCTTTCTGCAGTGACGCCACCCAAAGTGTATTGATAGATTTTGCCTCTTTTGAATATCTGCTAAAAAGGAGTAATTTGCCATCAGGCGATAATTTAAATATCCTGCCATCCAAATCACCCGTTGAAACAACCAATTTCCTATTTCCCGATGAATTTTCAATAATCCAAGCATTTCCTGATGATATGTATGCGATTTTACCTGGGAATTCGACGGATACAAATGACGATCTGCTACCAACCATCATGATTTCAGGTATAGCTGGTTGTAAAACACTGGTTTTTATAATATTTGTTGATACTTCAATATCATCTTCAAAAACACGATGATAAGTGACTTCTTGAAGACCATTTATTCCTGGTTGGCTTAACCTTCTTTCACCTTCTGGGATTGCTTCATTGCGAAGTTCTTGATGATCAAACGGAATGACTTCCTGTTCAATATAATATTCTTCCCTAATCCGTGTTACCTTTAACAAGATCACTATCGGAAAGGATAGTATAGAGTGGAGGTTCAACACGGTCCATTTCCCCTAATGCTATTTGACCTGCTTTTAATGCCTCCTGAACAGTGCTTCCAGAAGGTATTTTTATTTGAACATCTTTTTTATCAGCAGTAATACTTGCTGTTATAAGTCCTTGTGTTACTTGAGGTGAGGTACATCCCCAAATAATTGCTGATAAAATCAAGATTATCATGGACCATTGGATATTAGAATACGTCCGATGGTATAATCGCAAAGTTCACCTGCTCAACATCAGAAAAAAGTCCTGTTTCATTTAAGAGCCCATTATAGCATGACCGACGAAACTATCACTGAACACAACCGAGAAACGACAATCGCCCGTCTTGAAGCGCTCTTATTCGTTGCAGCTGGTCCAGTCTCTCCCCTCCAACTGGCTTCTGCTCTGGAGTTACCACTTCATGAAATCGAAAAGAATCTTATCATCCTTGACCAAAGGTTGTCATCAGATATTGAACCTCGTGGACTTCGATTACAACGTAACCATGGCCGGGTACAGATAACGACATCACCAGGTTTAGCGATGGATGTTGAAAAATTTTTAGGATTAGAGACTTCCAATAAACTAAGTCGAGCTGCTCTAGAAACATTGGCAATTATTGCTTATCAACAACCTGTCACGACGACCGGAAATTGATGCTGTTCGAGGAGTTAGCTCAGATGGCGTGTTAAAAAGCTTACTTAGTAAAGGGCTTGTACAGGAGATTGGTCGTGCAGAGAGACCCGGTCGGCCGATCTTATTCACCACTACATCGGATTTTTTACAACATTTCGGATTAAATTCGCTCGAGGAACTCCCCCCGTTATCATTGGATTTCCTTAACCCACCTGCTACTCCAAATTACCCAGAAGATTGATATAACAATCACAATTCAGTTTCCCTTTATAAGTGTCTTTATCAATCAAGCGATTAGCAAAGTTACTTTAAGGTTTCGGATTTCCGTTCCGGAATTACACTCGAGTATTCAGCCTTTACCAGTTTATACTTTAAAGCAACCGATTCTTGGCAAGCATGAATAACGGGTCGCTGCCTCATTTTTCCAGAAACAGCTGAATTGGAATATGATTCTACCAATCAGACACAATTCTCTCTGATATATCCTATTATGAATGCATAATAAATTATAATATTTTTATGGGATATCAAATATTATATCTATTGTTTACTTTTTGATGATGATTTTCTTACAAAATAAATACTTCTGATGATAATTTGCTACATTATTTTTGGTTTGTAGCCAAAACATTCTATCGTATAGACGTAAATAAAAACCGATAAGAAATATAATACGTATTGGAATTTGAAGTATGAATCAATATAACTCCCTTTTTAAGATTGCCGGGCAAAATACCTGGACTATGCCCCAACTAACCGGGGTAAATAAATTATCTCCACATTCATCCCATCTTCCTTTCCCTACTGTAGAGGATGCACTTAATAATTCATACCAGTCATCACCTTGGTTCTTAAATTTGAACGGAACCTGGACTTTAAGATTGTATCCCGTCCCGACCAAGTTACGGCAGATTTCATGCATAAAGAACCTTGGTCTAATATTATTATTCCAGGCAATTGGACTATGCAGGGATATGGAAAACCACATTACACAAACGTCAGGATGCCTTTTCCACAGAAGCCTCCCGAGGTTCCAGATGAGAATCCGACAGGCATCTATCGGCGTTTCTTTCGCTTACCAAAGGTATGGAGTGGTAGAAGGATTGTCCTTCATATTGGTGGGTGTGAGGGTGTTCTTTATGTATATTTGAATGGATTACCGGTTGGATTGAGCAAAGACTTACGTACGCCAGCTGAATTCGACATTACTTCAATAACAAATACACATGATCAAAATGAGTTAATAATCGAGGTAGTGAAGTGGTCTGATGCATCATATCTGGAGGATCAAGATCATTGGTGGCAGGCTGGATTACAGAGAGATTTGTTTCTATATTCAACCTTACATCCACACATCCATGATATTCAAGTAATTGGCGATTTAAAACCAGATTATATGGATGGTATATTCCAGGTGAAAATAAAAATTGGTTTTCCAGGAGTTTTTCCGGAAAATTGTGTGGTAAAAGCCCAATTATATGATCCCCAACATAATTCATTATTTTCTGAGCCATTAACAAAAACATTTACTTCAACAAGGGATGAGTGGCTGGCGCCGCTTTTTCCTGCCAATGAAATTACGTTTGAACAAACCATTCCTGATCCTTTGAAATGGTCAGCGGAAACCCCTTTCCTATATATAGTAGTCATTACATTGCAAACTCCATCGGGCGAAGAATTAACGAGTTGTAAATTTGGTTTAGAAAAATTGAAATTCATGACCGGATGTTATTATTCAATGGTAAACGAATTATGATCAAAGGGGTAAATTATCATGACCATGATGATATGACTGGTAAGGCGATTTCTAATGAATTGTTTGAGAAAGACTTATATTTGATGAAGAAATTTAATATCAATGCTATTCGCACATCACACTATCCAAAAGAACCTATTTTTTATGATTTATGCGATGAACTGGGATTTTATGTGATTGATGAAGCAAATATCGAAAATCATGCATTCATCCAGGACATTTGTCGAGATCCGCGATACATGAATGCATATCTTGAACGTGTTCAAGCGATGGTTGAGCGAGATAAGAATCATGCATGTATCATTTCTTGGTCTTTGGGTAATGAAAGCGGTTATGGAGTAAATCATGATACCGCGGCAGGATATATCCGTGGGGCTGATCCAAGCAGACCTTTACATTATGAATTAGCATTGCGAGATTTTTCAAAGGCAGGTCTTTGGAAAGGTGGGGAACGTGTGACCGATATTGTCTGTCCTATGTATCCTTCGATAGATGAAATTATTTACTGGTCAAAAAATGACGATGGCAATCGTCCGCTCTATTCTGTGTGAATATTCACACTGCATGGGAAACAGCAACGGCTGCCTTTCTGATTATTGGGCTGTTTTTGAAAAATATGAAGGGATTCAGGGTGGTTTTCTTTGGGAATGGATTGACCATGGGATATTACAAACAACATCAAATAACATACCTTATTGGGCATATGGAGGGGATTTCGGGGATGAACCTAATGATGCCAATTTTTGTATTGATGGGATCGTTTGGCCGGATAGGAATCCTCATCCTGCACTGTATGAATTTAAATATCTTGTACAACCCTTCAAGGTAGAGTTGGTTGATCACAGAAAAGGGATCATACGCATACACAATAAACAGGAATTCACAAAGCTTAATTGGTTGACTGCAGCATGGGAAATAACTAATGATGGTGAAATCCTTACAAACGGAATTATCACAGATCTCGATATTCCTCCTGGTGAATCCAGAGAATATAAGCTGTCAATATATAATGTATTTAAATGTGAAGGAGAATGTTTCCTCAATTTTCATTTTTTTCAGAAGGACGCAAGGAAATGGTCCCTAGCTGGATATGAAGTCGGCTGGGAACAATTGGAATTTCCAAAACAACGCCGTAAAAAGACAAATCAGAAATCATAATCCCGTAAATGACCCAATATTACCTAACGTTCGTGAAGATGGATATTTCGTCGAACTGAATTTGAAAAACTTAAAGGTTCTATTCGATAAAAATAAAGGCGAGTTGATCGAGTTCGGTAATGAAAAGAATTATTTGATACATGGAATGAAGATGAATCTTTGGCGTGCGCCAATTGATAATGATGGGATAAAACTATTATCAGACCGACTGGATGAAACCTGGAAAGTGCTTGCATTCTGGAAATCCATCGGACTAGCTGATTTACAATTTCGTCTAAAATCATTTCGGTTGGTAAACGAGTCAAACCATTCAATAAAAATTATTGTTACACATATAGCATCAGGGCGTGAAAAATGGGATGATTTTACTCATATCCACCAATATTCTTTACTTCCATCAGGAAAAATGCAGATCAAAAACCGATTCTTACTTGGAAAAGGTATTATAGATCTACCCAGGATTGGGGTATCATGTGCATTAGACCCTTCCTTTGAGAATTTGGAATGGTTTGGTCGTGGTCCGTGGGAAAATTACCCCGATCGCAAATCATCAGCTATGATCGGCCATTACTTAAGCACAGTAAGTAATCAGTACGTACCGTATATCATGCCACAAGAACATGGACATAAAACCGATGTACGCCGGTTAATCTTGTGGGATGATAATGGACATGGTCTGAAAGTAGAAGGTCTGCCGGTTTTTGAATTTTCCGCCAGTCATTTTATTGCAAATGACCTCTATACAGCACAACATACGCATGAGCTGAAGCCTCGACCTGACACATGGCTGAATATTGATGCAGCAATGCGTGGTCTGGGTACTGCAAGCTGTGGTCCGGATACATTGGATAATTATCGATTATTAAAATCAATTTATGATTTATCAATTAATTTAGAGCTCGTTTCAAAAAGTACATCCTGAATAAGTGAATAATATGGAACCGATCATACAGCAGGTATATTTGTGTGTATTAACTGGCAATCATAAAGAAGTAGTCCAAAAGGTTAAAAAGGCAATTCAACTTGGATTATCACCAGTTTCAATAATGAATGACGGTATGATCTCAGCCATGACAGAGGTCGGTTTACGATTTGAAAAAGGTGAGTATTATGTCCCTGAAATGCTTGTAGCAGCCAGGGCGATGCAAGCAGGAATGAATGTTCTCAAACCATATCTCTCAGTAGTGGATGTTCATCCAGCTGGTAAATTAGTGATAGGTACTGTAAAAGGAGACTATCATGATATTGGAAAGAACCTGGTCAAAATGATGCTAGAAGGATCAGGATTTGAGGTTATCGACCTCGGTGTCGATGTTGACCCTGAGACATTTATATCCAAACTTGTTGACCCAAGGGTAAAAATCATTGCAATGTCTGCTTTGATCACTACCACCATGCAAGCCATGCAGCCTGTGATTTCAATGCTTGAATATTCAGGCACACGTAAGCAGGTAAAAGTTATCGTCGGTGGTGCGCCTCTCACGGAAGAATATGCACGAAGCATTGGTGCGGACGGTTACGCACCAGATGCAAGTCGAGCAGTCAAATTAGCGAAATCTTTACTCAATAATAGTAGTTCTTGAATTATTTGGATATTGGATTTTTTATCGACCAAAAACGAATTGGTTTCGTTGGTGTACTCTCATGACACTCACCAAAGAATGGTTTAACCGAATTTCACATTGAATTAATGCATTGTGGCGTATGTGTTTTGATCCTCTTTTGTCGTTTGAGTTATTTGGATTTGTCACTCAAAAACAAGCGTCCAAGGATGTGATTATATGGAAGAAAGACTACAAAAAATAATGGCTCATGCAGGATTTGGATCGCGCAGAGCATGTGAAGAATTGATCATTGCAGGAAGGGTGACAGTGAATGGACAGGTTGCGAACATTGGCGTAAAAGCAGATGTTAGCAATGATCAGATCAAGCTAGATGGCAAATTAATTAAACTTCCTGATACGTTCACATATATTCTCCTAAATAAACCTAGAGGTGTTTTATCAACTGTTCACTCACCTGATTCACGTCCGACGGTTCGTGATCTTGTGCCAGTCCAAGGAACCCTATACCCAGTAGGCAGGTTGGATGTGGATAGTGAGGGGTTGATATTGCTAACCAATGATGGCGATTTAACAAATAAGCTAACACATCCTCGTTATGGTCATGAAAAAGAATATCGGGTACTACTTTCCCGGCAGCCTGACGATAAGCAGCTGAACGCCTGGCGTCATGGCGTCGTTATGCAAGATGGTTACCGTACAGCACCTGTTCAGGTAGATATAGAAACTCGCTTTGGTGAAGAAACCTGGGTACGCGTGATTATGAAGGAAGGTCGAAAACGGCAAATTCGAGATACATGCAGGCAGATTGGTCTTTCTGTTGTACGCATTATTCGCGTCAGGATTGGAAATATCAGCTTAGGAAATTTAAAATCGAAAGAGTGGAGATATCTTAGCCCATCAGAAATAAAAGAATTGAAAACGTTAACATCTGTAAGCCATCATTCGAAATAATGGGGGTAATAAGTAGATATCCTTTTTTACCTATTATGGAAGCTGAGACTCGATTTATGTCAAATTCTTAGAGAAAATTCGTTTATTACTTAGATTGATCCATGCCAGATATTCAACTACCACTACAGGAGCCAGAGTCTTTTAGCAATTTATTCAACCATACACATCTAATTATCTTTCGTTATGTATATGGTATACATGGCGGTCCTAGGGAAGAAGTTGAAGACTTAACCAGTGATACATTTACTCGGGCATGGAAATCACGCAGCAAGTTTTCAGGTGATGACCATGATGCTCTTTGCTGGCTTTTTACGATTGCACGTAATTTAGTGATTGACGCACATCGGAAAAGAAAAATTCATCAGAACGACCCATTCGAGAGAATAGATGATACTTTATTCGATGACATGTTCTCTTCCAGTACATATTCTCCTGAAGAACAGGTGAGTAACCGGGAGCAATTTACTCACTTATGGAACTTATTGCAAAATCAACCATATGAACGTCGTGAGATGCTGGTCATGAGATATATGCTTAATTGGCAAGTAAAAGAGATTGCTGAATTCTTGGATATGGAAGACAACACAGTTTCAGTTTATATTCGTAGAACGCTTGAACAAATCCGCCTGAACTGGTGAAAGTTATGGAAAATCCGTCTAAAAATAATATTGTTTCTGGAAAACTACACGAAAATGAAATTGAAACTTTATTGAGCCAAGTCTTGCCAAAACCAAGTTCTCATTTTTATCAAAAAATGGATACTGCGCCTTGGAAAAACAGTATTTTCCAAAAACGTAAAACCCATTTTTTCTATTCCAAACCGATTAGAAATTGGAAAGTGGGTTTTACGATTATTTTCTTATTCTTATTTATGTTCGGAATATCATTTATCCCATCCGTACAAGCGATTGCCCACCAAATCTTTTATTCTTTCTTTTCTTCACCTTCTAACCAGATTGAAGTCCAGGTAACATCGTCTACACCACAGGATATGTTTCATTTTTCTGATCCAGATAACTTTTCTCAGACTATCGCAGATGCCCAGCAGAGAGCTGGTTATTTGGTAAAGGATTTATATCAACAACCAGAGTCTTTAAAATTGATTGGAGCACTTTACGAACCTAATTTCCATTCTGTTACGATTTTATATCAAGGGAAAGATTATAAGCTCTTCCTGACCCAGCGCCCGATAAGAAATGGAAAAGATATTTTTATCATAGGTTCAGATGTACAGATCCAATTGGTATATATAGGCGATCATCAAGCTGAGTTTGTTGTTGGGGGTTGGAAGGCGATTTCAACACAAACGATATCAGATGCCGTTACTCCAGAATCTCAAACCAACATAACCGCAATCTGGGATACCCAACTACCGCAGTATACTCTTCGCTGGCAGGAAAATGGGTTTGCCTATGAACTCCGTGCACTTGGTGAAGGAAGTCCTTCACAATCCGACCTAATTGCATATGCGATTGGGATAAAATAAGTAAAGTTGTGAAGAATATCAAATAAGGATTAATTATGGAAAATTCTCAACAAACAATACATGTTTCCGGGAAATCATGGCTCGATCGTCCAATCCTTTCCAATCCCAATATAAGCCTTGAAAAGTTAATTTTTGCAGTCATTCTGATCATAGCAATCTTCTCACACTTCTACCTGCTCGAGCCACGTGTTATGAGCCATGACGAAACATCCCATACCTATTTCTCTTGGTTATTCTATAAAGGAAATGGCTATGCGCACGACCCCGTAACACACGGACCGTTTCAGTTCCATTTAGTAGCCCTCTCATATTTTCTTTTTGGCGACAGTGACACCACTGCACGTGTACCTGCTGCATTATTCAGTATTGCAACCGTTGCTTTCATGTGGAATTATCGACGGTATCTTGGGCGAGCAGGAGCCCTTATAGCAGCATTATTGCTGACCATATCACCCTATATGCTTTATTATGGCCGTTACGTCCGAAACGAAGCTTTTGTTGCTTTTTTTGGAGTGGTAATGTTATGGTCAATTCTTCGCTATATTGAATCCGCTAAAGCCTAAATACTTATATATTCTTACAGCTGTTACAGTTCTGCATTTTTGTACGAAAGAAACTTCTTTCATATACGCTGCTCAGGCATTGTTGTTTTTAGCCATATACCTTTTATACCGAATTTCTCAAAGGATGTGGAACCGCGCAGAATATCGCTCACCATTTTTCTACACTCTTATTGGATCGATAATCTTGCTTTCCGTTGGTGTGATAATTAATATTTTGAGTGGGAAATTAACTACAACCGGAGAACCAATCTACCCTGCTTTTTCTGCGATCCCATCGTTCATCCCAATCATGTTATTGATAATTGGAGCGCTTGCTGCAATTGGTGCTCTGGTGTTAGTAGTATCTGGGTTTGGACTTTCTCGAATCCGAGAAGAACGATCATTCGATTTATTAATGTTGCTTGGTACCCTCATTCTGCCTCAATTATCTGCGTTTGGCATAAATCTTCTCAAATGGAAGATACCAGTGAACGCTGCAGAAGTTAATGCTCTGACTGGTTCAGATGTTATGCGGATGGCAATCATTGTAGTCCCCGTATTCTTTATATCCATTGTTCTAGGTCTGTGGTGGAACAAGCGTCAATGGTTAATTAATGCAGGTATCTGGTATTCAATCTTTATTGTTTTTTACACATCAATGTTCACCAATGGTGTGGGATTCTTCACAGGCTTGGTTGGTTCACTTGGTTATTGGTTAGCCCAACAATCTGTCAACCGAGGTGATCAACCCATTTATTATTACGCCTTGATCCAAATACCTATGTATGAGTTTCTCCCTGCAATTGGTACTGTTTTAGGAATAATTTTAGCGATTATGGGTCGAAAAACAGTTGATGATAGTACTTTTGACAATGATAACCAGGTTCCTAGCAATGAAGATCTACCAAGCGATTCTTTAATATCCGATTTTAATGAAGAAGATAACTCATTGGAAGGTGAGCTAATAACATCTGTCGATACTGTGCCTATAAAGATTAGCCCACCAACAGTAGCTTTATTGATCTTTTGGTCAATCACAAGCTTACTGGCTTACACCATTGCTGGAGAAAAAATGCCTTGGCTTACTGTTCATATAACCCTACCAATGATCTTACTTTCAGGTTGGTCGTTTGGTTATCTGATTGATACAATGGATTGGGAAATCTTTAAGAGTATAAAGGGCTGGCTTATGGTAGGTCTTCTCCTTATTTTCGTTCCAGCTTTACTAAGTTCAATTAATTCATTGTTAGGAGGTACACCTCCGTTTGCTGGAAAATCGCTTGACCAATTAGCTGTAACGAGTGAATTTATAATAGCCTTCTTGTTAATGATTGCATGTGGAATTGGTCTTTTGATCTTGATGAAAAACTGGTCTCCAAGTACCGTCTGGAGAGGTATATTCTTTGTTTTTCTTAGTTTAATGGCAGTTCTTACTGCTCGTGCGGCATTCACAGCATCGTATATCAATTATGATTTGGCCAAAGAATATCTTGTCTATGCACATAGCGCTCCTGGTGACAAAATCGCCTTAGAACAAATCACAGATATCTCTCGCCGCCTTACAGGTGGATTGGATTTAGCAGTTGCTTATGACGATAAGACTACCTATCCTTATTGGTGGTATCTACGGAATTTTCCTAATCAACGCTATTATGGCAGCACACCCACTCGCGATTTACGTGATGTCCCGATCATACTAGTAGGTCAGGATAATTTCGGTAAAATTGAGGCAGTCGTAGGTCAGGCATACGATAAGTTTGACTACCAGCGTATTTGGTGGCCAAACATGGATTACATGAATTTAACCACCGAGAGAATCAAAAATGCAATTCTGAATCCCCAGATGCGTGAAGCCATCTTTCAGATATGGTTGAATAGAGACTATACCCTGTATAGTCAAATTGTTGGACAAGATATGAGTCTTCAAAATTGGAATCCTTCGGAAAAATTTCGCTTATATATCCGTAAAGATGTTTTAGCCCAATTATGGGATTATGGCTCAACTTCTTCAACAGTTCCAATACAAGCAGATCCGTATGAGGGAAAACAGATTTCTTTGAGCGCAGACAAAATCTACGGAACTACTGGAACTCAACCCGGACAATTTCAAAATCCACGCGATGTAGCGATAGCACCAGATGGCTCGCTCTATATATCTGATACTTCGAATAACCGCATCCAACATCTTGCTGCAGATGGGAGCGTACTTCAAGTTTGGGGATCCTTTGCAGATATTTCTAAAGGCTCTGCACCTGGTGGTACATTCTTTGAACCATGGGGAATAGCAGTAAGCATGGACGGATCGGTCTTTGTTGCGGATACCTGGAACCACCGTATCCAAAAATTCACATCGGATGGTAAATTTGTTAATATGTGGGGTTACTTTGGTCAGGCAGATACACCCTTTGCAATATGGGGTCCTCGGGATATTGCAATTGACAGTAAAGGAAAACTTTTTATCACTGACACTGGAAATAAAAGGATAGTAATATATGACGCAGATGGAAATTATATTAATCAATTTGGATCGGTCGGTCTCGAAACCGGTAAATTTGATGAACCAGTTGGGATCACTGTAGATAAGGATGGTCTTGTTTACGTTGCTGATACCTGGAATCAACGCATTCAAGTTATGGTGGAAGATGCGAGTGGGACTTATTTACCTTTAGTCAATTGGGAAGTTGTCGGATGGTACGGTCAGTCTTTGGATAATAAACCATACCTTACAGTAGATAACAATGGGAATTTATTCACCACAGATCCTGAAGGTTACCGAATCTTACGATTTACGACATCAGGAGCTTTTATAAACTATTTCGGGGATTTAGGAACCAGTCCCAGTAGTTTTAATCTACCTACAGGAATTATCGCAGATGATAATGGTGGATTATGGATTGCCGATGCAGGGAATGGTCGGATAATGCACTTTATTCTACCCAATGAATAGGAATATTCTCGATTTCCGAGATATATTTTCAAAATTTCATTATATATGTGACCCCCGATATATTATGTTCGTCAAAAGACGTTAAGTATACCCAGGTGGTATAATCTGCCCGCATGAATAATAAGCTTAATCCTCAAATGAGGAGTTAAAAGGGATGAAATTACACGAATATCAATCTAAACAAATATTTGCTCGATATGGAATACCGATACCTAAAGGAAAAGTAGTTTCAACTGCAGAAGATGCACGTAACCATAGCAACCGAATTGGGTGGACCTGTCGTGATAAAATCACAAGTCCTGGTTGGTGGGCGCGGGAAGGCTGGGGGTATCCGTGTTGCAAAAGATGCACGCGCTGCTGAAGATATCGCAACACAGATTCTCGCCATGGAGATCAAAGGTCTTCCAGTGAGAAAAGTATTGGTTGATGAAGCAGCTAATATATCTAAAGAAATTTATCTTGGAATAACCAATGATCGTGCTGTGCGAAAACCAGTTATGATGGCTTCATCAGCAGGTGGTGTTGAAATTGAAGAAGTTGCTAGAACATCACCTGAGAAAATCATCAAAGAACACATTGATCCTTTACTGGGTCTTAAAGATTACCAGTCAAGGGACATTGCGATTGCGATTGATTTACCTAAACAGCACTGGAAACTTTTCAGTCAGATAGCCAATGGTCTTTGGCGTGCCTACCAGGATTGCGATGCTACATTGGCCGAGATCAATCCACTGGTTATCACTGAAGATAATCGTTTGCTTGCATTGGACGGAAAGATGCTTCTTGATGATAACGCACTATTCCGTCATTCAGATCTATCTGAGCTGCGCGACTTAGATATCGAAGCTCCATCCGAGATCGAAGCCCGAAAATACGGGCTAAGTTTTATTAAATTAGATGGAAACATCGGATGTATGGTCAATGGTGCTGGATTAGCAATGACTACCATGGATATCATTAAACTATTTGGAGGTGAACCAGCAAATTTTCTTGATATTGGTGGTGGAGCAGGAAGTGATAAAGTCGCTGCTGCGATGCGAATTATTTTAACAGACCCAAATGTTAAAACAGTGCTTCTAAATATATTCGGCGGTATCACGCGTTGTGATGAAGTGGCTCGTGGAATTCTATTCGCCTTAGATGAAGTAAAACCTCAGGTTCCAATGGTTGTCCGCCTTGTCGGAACAAATGCAGAGGAAGGTCGCAAACTTATCTCGGATGCAAACATGATAACTGCAGATACTCTTGCCGATGCAGCCCAAAAAGCAGTAAATGCAGTCAATTCGGTGAAAGCAGGGAGGTAAAGTAAATGAGTATTCTAATAAATAAAAACACACGTCTTATTGTGCATGGCATTACTGGTAATGAAGGTTTATTTCATACCACTCAAATGGCTTTGTATGGAACGAATGTAGTTGCTGGGATGACCCCAGGTAAAGGTGGTGAGTGGGTAGTCGATGGAAAGGTTCCGGTATTTGATTCGGTTAAAGTGGCTGTGGAAGCTACTGGTGCAAATACGAGCTGTATCTTTGTTCCTGCCCGATTCGCAGCTGACTCGATTTACGAAGCTGCAGATGCAGGCATTCCGCTGATCGTTTGCATCACTGAAGGCATTCCAGTACAGGATATGATGCGTGTTAGGAATTATCTCGACCAGAAAAAGGTTCGATTGGTTGGTCCAAACTGTCCAGGTTTACTCACTCCAGGAGAAGCAAAAGTAGGAATTATTCCTGGTAATATCGCAATAAAAGGTAACGTAGGTGTTGTATCACGTTCAGGCACATTGACGTATGAAGTATTATATGCTCTCATGCTGCTTGGACATGGGGTTAGCACATGTGTTGGCATTGGTGGTGATCCAATAAATGGTACCAATTTTATCGACGCCCTATCTATGTTTGAGGCTGATCCCCAAACTGAAAAAGTTGTCATGATTGGTGAGATAGGCGGAACAGATGAAGAAAAAGCTGCAGAATATATTGCTAGTCAGATGACAAAACCAGTAGTAAGTTTCATCGCAGGACAAACAGCACCTCCTGGAAAGCGCATGGGACATGCTGGTGCGATCGTTGAAGGTGGTTCAGGTTTAGCGGCGGATAAGATTAATGCTCTAAAAAACGCAGGGGTTAAAGTTGCTACACACCCTGAGGAAATTCCCAGATTACTATTTTAAATATATATTCTAATAAAAAAACAAGCCTGTCTATGAGTGAATTGACAGGCTTGTTTTTTTATAATTCATTTTTCCTTATGGTGCCCGTGTTATATAGATTTGAACAATGGAAAATTCACCAACTGGATTATATTGAAGCGAAAAGTTGATGCGATCTCCATTCGTTTTTGAGCGTGTCATTTGTGCCATTTGTCCAACAACACTATCTGGATTGTTAATTTGGTCCCAACCATTTTTAGGTAGTTCAGACTGATAGTATTCTACGACATCTTTAAGAGGTAAGTCGACTTTGTAATTTTGATTTAACTCGGATGTAATCTCTATATCATATGCATCAGGAATAATTGGGACATCCTCTGGAGCACCAACCGGTTGGGGAGCTACAACCTCTGTTTGTTCTGTAGTAGTATTAACGTCTTGAGTTATTTCCTGATTATTTACCGGTGCTGATGTTTCCTGTTTTTTACCGCAGGCAACTAATAGTAAACCCAATATGAGAATGGCTGTAAGAATAAACCAAAATTTCCTCATTTTCATTGTCTCCTCCAAGGTTTCGAATAGATGTTATATCAAGTAACCTGATAAAATAACATCATTATACTTTCTGTAATCGTATACATTATTTAAATATTGACAAAGAGGCGTTGACCAAACTGTGCCTCGAAAAATTTATATGTATGGATTATGCTGAATGCGCTTGGAGGTATTCAACAGCTTGCCCAACCGTCTTGATTTCCTGGGCTTCTTTATCTGATATTTCTCCACCAAATTCATCTTCAAATTTCATGATCAATTCAACCAGATCCAGTGAATCAGCTTCAAGATCTTCTCGAAATCGAGCTTCTAGGGTTATCTTGCCTTCATCAACACCGAGTAAGTCTATGATGATAGCTTTTACTTTATCAAAAATCTCTTGTTGGTTCATAATTTCACTTCCTCCATATATTATTAATATTCATGATACTGCGCAATTGTATCCTTAGATGTCAATCTGTCAAGTCCAACGGTAATGTTGTTGACATGGCTCATCTGGGCTGGTAAGATTACCCTCACACAAGGAACACCCCAAAATGGGAAAAGTTACGCCGATAGAAATGCGGAAAACTGATCATATTCGGATTAACCTCGAAGAAAATGTTCGATCAAACCAATCAACAGGTCTCGAGCATTACCAATTCATTCATCGTGCATTGCCAGAACTTGATCTCAAAGAAATTGATCCAAGTTTATTCATTTTTAATAAGCGACTAACTGCTCCAATTCTTATATCCTCGATGACAGGTGGAACAGATGAAGCTGCCCGGATCAATCAAAATTTAGCTTTTGCCGCTCAGGAAGCACGTATTGCTTTGGGGGTTGGTTCCCAGAGAATTGCACTTGAAAACCCATCCCTAGAACGGACATTTCAAGTGCGATCGATCGCCCCAGATGTACTCCTATTTGCAAATTTAGGCGCAGTTCAGTTAAATTACGATTATGGCATAGATGAATGTCTGCGTGCAGTTGAAATGATCCAGGCAGATGCGCTAATCTTGCATTTCAATTGTCTACAAGAAGCTCTTCAGGAGAAAGGTGATACAAATTTTTCTAAATTAATTAATAAAATTGAAACAATTAGCAAAATTTTACCTGTACCCTTAATAGCAAAAGAAGTTGGTTGGGGTTTTTCTAGGCAAGATATAATGCTTCTGATGCAAGCTGGAGTAAGTTCAATCGATGTGGCAGGTGCGGGTGGAACTTCTTGGTCGCAAGTTGAAATGCATCGCGCTGAGAATGAGCATAGAAGGAAATTGGCTGAAGCATTTTCATCATGGGGTATCCCAACCGTCGATGTAATTAAAAACGTGATTGAGGTAGCACCTTCGATGACAATAATTGCTTCTGGTGGACTTCGTTCAGGTGTCGATATTGCTAAGTGCATCGCTTTGGGAGCCTCATTAGGAGGTTTAGCCAATCCTTTCCTCAAAGCTGCAGCAGTGTCTGCGGATGAAGTCATAAAATTGATAAACTTAATCAAGGATGAAATTGCTATCTGTTTATTTGCCACTGGATCAAGAACACTCGAGCAACTCCGCCAAGGTAAATTGATATATATATAGAAATTTGATGTATTCAGCTCAGGAAGATCTTACAGAAATTTACCTTTCCGCTGTTGAAGATGAATTAATAAATGCGGTTAATCAGGTTGACGAGATTGGTAATCCGCTTCTCCATGAAATGTTAACGTATCATATGGGATGGTTGGGTGAACCAACCAATTCAGAATCTCGTGGAAAGCGTTTCCGGCCATTATTAGTACTAATCTCATGTTCTGCTGCTGGTGGGGACTGGAAACAAGCCATTACCCGCTGCAGCTGCGGTCGAATTGGTTCATAATTTTTCATTAATCCATGATGACATCGAAGATCGTAGCTCTCTTAGGCGGGGGCGTTTAACAGTCTGGAAGAAATGGGGGATTCCACAAGCAATTAATGCGGGTGATGCTATGTTCACATTGGCACATTTGCAGTTACTCCATTTAATGAACAATCATACTATTTCTGTAACATTAAAATCGATAAAAATTCTACAACAAGCTTGTCTTCACCTGACCCAAGGCCAATATCTGGATTTAAGCTATGAAAATCGAGACCATATATCATTAGATGAGTACTGGTCGATGGTAGCAGGAAAAACAGCTGCATTACTCTCAGCAAGCACCGAACTTGGAGCCCTTTCAGCTGTTGACGATGAGCAAATATGTAAATGCTACCGAAATTTTGGAAAAAGCTTGGGTATGGCTTTTCAGGTTCAAGATGATTATTTAGGGATTTGGGGTAATACCTACAATAACCGGTAAATCCAATAAGAGTGATCTGGCGACCGGAAAAAAGACATTACCAGTATTGTTTGGTTTAGAGAGATCTCTCGAATTTAAAGAATACTGGAATAAGAGGATGGTTAATAAGGAATCAATAAATAAGATGATTCATTTATTAGAGTTGACCGGAGCTAAGTCGTTCACCCAGGCAAAAGCGAATGAACTTGTAGATCGTGCTTTACATGACTTATCTGATGCTCATCCTACCGGGATTGCTGGAAATATACTAATTGATATGGCAACAAAGCTCTTATACAGACAAGGATAATTTTTATTTATATTAATTCAATAGAATAGCTTCCCACCAAGGATATATTATATAAACTCTTTAAATACCTGATTTCCCAATAATCTGCCTTTATTCGTCAATCGTAATACATCCCTTTCGTCTCCTGCCCATTCTAACAATCCAAATTCAATTAAGCGATTAATCTGTGGACCAAACCGTTGCTGTAAGGTGATACCAAATTTATTTATAATTTTCTTATTGGAAACACCCTCTCTAACCAGGCGAAGACCCATCATCATAGTCTCACCAATTTCAGTTTCATTATCTATAATTGTGATCTGCTTCGTTGCTGGTGTTCTCGGAAAAATTAGATTGTTCATCATTCTGAAGGTTTGTGAAATTCAACCTATTAATATATTCTCCTGGTTTCGACACATTTTCAGTTCTAATTTGATTAATATACCCATGCGCGCCTGCCCCTATTCCTATGTATGGTAGATTCCTCCAATATTGTAAATTATGATGACAAGAAAATAAATTGCCATTTTGATTAAATAGAGCCCAATTGGAAATTTCATATTGTGAGTAACCAGCCTCAGACAGCTTATTACAAGCATAATCATACATATCTGCAGCTAGATCTGGATCAGGTTCTGGCAGGAAACCTGCTATTACCTTACGATATAGGGGTGTACCCTTTTCGATCGTTAAGGCATAGAGCGAAAGATGCTCAGGATGGAGTGATAACGCAGCCTCAAGGCTATTTACCCAAGCATTAATTTCCTGATACAGGTAATCCAAAGATTAAATCGAGATTCAGATTATTGAATCCAGCAATCCTCGCCCATTCCATAGAATTATTGATATCAATTGATAAATGCTGTCTTTCTAATAGCACTAACTCTGAAGGATTTGCTGATTGCATTCCAAAACTAAGCCGATTCACACCCAATAAACGCAGTTGTACCAGATAATCCTTGGTCACAGTACCGGGGTTTGCCTCAAGACTTATCTCTACGGAACCTTCCAGGTTGAAATTTTTTATTCAGTGTCAATAAGATCTTTTGGATATCATTGATCGGTAATAATGATGGAGTTCCTCCGCCAAAATAGATTGTACTAATGGGCAATCTTTCATTTACGGACGAGGATAATATACTAATTTCTCGACAAATAGCCTGGCAGTAACTAGAAATTAATCCTTCAAGACCTGCATAAGTATTGAAATCACAATATCCGCAACGGTGAGTACAAAAAGGTATATGAATATAGATGCTAATCGATTGCATAGAACGAGTATATCATGGCATATTTATTTACCTTTTTAGTAAAAGAATACTACTTGGACAGGTTAGATGGAATAAAAAAGCTGGTATAATCCGCCAAGCTTGGTAAATCCACCAGCCTTTGTAAACTATGACACCTGAAAATAACACATCCCCATCAAAATTATGCCCTACCTGTGGTTCTCGCATGAAGGAAGATGCCACCCGCTGTCTGGTTTGCGGTGCTGACCTCGTCACCGTAGAAAAAACTGCCCAAGCATCGAAAGTTGTTCAAGGCAGCCGAATGCCATCAATTACTTTAAGTTTACCAATTGCGATTGTATTATTAGCAGTTTTCCTTGGGATCGGTGCTGTGATCGTCTATTTCGCCCTTCGTCAAGCACCTGAGGCAATCATACCCCCCACACCGACAGCAACCATCACATCTACAGCAACTGGTACACAAACAGCTACATATACACCTTTACCAACTCAAACATTCACGCCAGAACCTAGCCCTACTCCAATAACCCACCTTGTGCAAGCAAATGAAACTTGTATTGGAATTGCACTGTTTTATAATGTGTCTGTCCAGAGTATCGTTTCATTAAACAGCCTTCCTACAGCGTGCGATGCATTATATATAAACCAGCCATTACTAATTCCACAACCTACAGCTACAGTTACCCCACTGCCATCAGCTACCTACAGCCTGGTAGAGCAAACTGAGGCTGCATGTGAGAAGATTGAAGTCATCGTGCAATCTACGGATACGTTAATGAGCATTTCTTCGAATTATGATGTACCTATGGAAGCTATACGAGAAGAGAATGGTTTATCTGGGGATACAGTATATTTAGGACAACCTCTTGTAATTCCTCTTTGTCGACGTTTTGCTACTCCTGGTCCTTCACCAACAGCTACCCTACCACCACCGTATGCAGCTCCTAATTTATTATTACCTGCAAATGGTGCCCCATTCACATTTGCAGACGATTCAATTACTCTGCAATGGGCTGCAGTTGGTTCATTATTAGAAAATGAAGCTTACCAGGTTACCATCGAAGACTTGACAGCTGCACAAGGACCAACATTGATCGATCAAGTTAATGATACGAAGTATGTAATCCCGTCATCCATACGCCCAACAGATGGAAAAGCTCATATTTTTAGCTGGTTTGTTGAGGTGGTTCGAATAACCGGTTCGGATGAGAATGGTAATCCTACTTGGACCTCTGCTGGTATTGCCAGTCTCCCACGATATTTCTCCTGGACCGGGACAATCCGGAGGCACAACACCAACGCCATAGATCAATCAAAAACCAGCAATGAAATCTTCATGGCTGGTTTTTGATTATAATAATTTATATATAATTTATCTGACTATGCAGCAATATCTTCTAGCATCGCTGGTCGTTAAGGATTTAGGACGTTCGATCGGTTGATTTAATGCTCGTGCCCACACAGCATTCGCAGAAACTCCTAAAATTCTACTTATTCCAAATATCACAGTGTAAAAATCAAATTCCTTTATTCCAAAATGATATTGGAGAGAGCCACTTATCGCATCTACATTCGGCCATGGATCCTTAGCTTTTCCCTGCTCGCGTAAGACATCAGGAACAACATCATACACAAGAGCTGCTAGTTTAAATATTTCATCTTCTGGAAAGAATTTCTTACCAAATTCCAGCTGGGCTGTAAAACGTGGATCCGTCTTACGTAATACTGCATGACCATAACCTGGAATCACCTGACCATTATTTAGGGTATCCCATGCAAATTGTCTCAAAGCATCCTTGTCATTAGCGCATTCACCACATTTTTCTTTTACATCCAACAGCCAGATCAAACATTCCTGGTTGGCCAAGCCGTGAAGAGGACCAGCCAGGCCACTTAGACCAGCTGATGCTGCATAATATATATCAGATAATGAAGATGCTACCAAATGTGTTGTGTGAGCACTAACATTCCCACTTTCGTGATCTGAATGCAGTAAAAAGTATAGCCTGGAAAGATCTCGCATAAAGGGGATCTTGAATTCCCATCATATAAGCAAAATTTCCACCCCAATCTAAACTCGGATCTGGAGGAATAATGTCACCATTCTTGTATTTAAGTCTGTATATAAACGCAGCGATCTCCGGAAGCTTTGCAATAAGGTTTAGGCTATCTTCCAACATTGGTTCCCAATAAGATTCTTTCTTTAAACCTTCATGGTATTGCTTTGAAAATTGAGATTCACGTTGCAAGATTAATACAGCTAGTGTAAATAATGTCATCGGATGTGTATCAGATGGAAGAGCACGAATGGCATCAAATACATATTGCGGTACTTTACCTCGCTGCTTCAATTCATCTTCAACCTCTAGCGCTTGTTCTATTGTTGGTATGTCTCCAACCAGGAACAAGTAATAAAGACCCCCAACATAGGGCATACTTGCATTCTTTGGTTTAGGTAATTTTTCAATAACTTCTGGTATTGTGTAACCTCGAAAGCGTATCCCTTCTGCAGGGTCAACATATGAAATATCGGTTACAAGGCTCTTAACATCCCGCATACCTCCATATACCTGGGCAATCGTCACCTCTCCAACTTTTATGTCACCTTTTTCTTTTAGTAATTTTTTTACACGTTCACGCCATGCTGGTAATTGTTCTTGGATCTTTTCTTTAAGTATCATTAAAATTCCTCCAAATTATAATTTCACCAAATTTTTCAATGCATCAGTTGTCTGTTTGACTGCATCTGCAGATTTTATTAATGAATCTTTCTCTTGTTCATCAAGGTCATAAATAATTATCTTTTCGATCCCTTTTCTTCCGAGCTGTACAGGAACACCAAAAAACATATCCCTTAGACCATATTCCCCTTTCATAAACGCAGAAGCTGGAATAATTAAGTGTTTATCTTTTAGGATCGCCTCAACCATTTGGGCAACTGCAACGGATGGAGCATAATATGCACTACCGGTTTTAAGTAAGCTAACAATCTCTCCGCCACCTTTTCTCGTGCGGTTGACAATTGCTTCAAGACGATCGGGTGGAATCACATCTCGTAAGGATGTACCAGCAATATTCGAATGACGGGTCAGTGGAACCATCTCATCCCCATGTCCACCAAGCACGTAACACTGTACATTTTCAACAGATACCTGCATTTCTTCGGCAACAAATGCGCGCATCCTTGCAGAATCAAGTATCCCAGCTTGTCCAATTACCCTCCCAGGAGGTAAATTGGTTAGTTTCATTGTTAAATAAGCCATTGCATCTAATGGATTTGTTAGAATTATATAAATTGCATCAGGAGATTTTTTTATTGTTTCTAATGCAGCTTTACTAACAATTTCCGCATTTGCACTGAGTAAATCATCCCTGCTCATACCAGGTTTGCGTGGAAGTCCAGCAGTAATCACAATAATATCTGAACCCGTTGTTGCCTCATAATCATTCGTGCCAATAATTTTCACATCTTTACCAATCACAGGCATCGCTTGTTGTAAATCTAATGCTTTTCCTTGGGGCATTCCTTCTACGATATCCACTAAAACTATATCAGCGATTTCTCTCTCTGCTAACCAATGTGCTGTAGTTGAACCAGTCATCCCCCCACCAATAATTGAAACTTTAGTGTTCATATGTGCCTCCCAAATTATTAATAATCTTAATTTATATTTACAATTTGACTTTCATCAAGTTCCTGAATGAAATGGATAGCTTTCATAGCAGCAGCAGCTCCCATTCCTGCAGATGTGATGACCTGCCGAAAAATTGGATCTCCTGCTTCACCCGCCACAAAAATGCCTTTTATCTTCGTTTCATATTGAGACTCAGTTTTAATATATCCACGTTCATCGAGGTCAAGACTGTTTTCAAATATCTTTGTATTTGGTTTGTGCCCGATAAAAATAAAAATCCCATCTGTCTCTAATTCGCTCGTTTCTTCTGTGATCAGGTTCAATAATCTGACCTTCTCAACATTATTCTCACCAATAATTTCTGTTACCACACTATTCCAAATAAACTGTATCTTTGGATTCTCATAAACACGTTTTTGTAATAATATTCCAGCTCGTAAACTATCCCTGCGATGAACAATGGTGATCGATTTTGCATATCGAGTCAGGAAAAGACTTTCTTCAATCGCACTATCGCCTCCGCCAACCACTACAACATTTTTTTCCTTGAAAAACCAACCGTCACATGTTGCACAGTATGAGACACCTCTACCAGTAAAATCTGTTTCTCCAGGAACATCTAGGTGAGTTGCCTGAGCGCCGGTGGCGATAATTAAACTATCAGTTAAATATACGCTATTATATGAAGTTATCTTAAATGGATGTTGGGTGAGATCCACCTCTACAGCAGTATCGTACTCCACATGAGCACCAAACCTTTCTGCTTGTTTTTGAAATAAATCAATAAGTTCCTGTCCACCAACCCCATCAGGGAAACCAGGGTAATTTTCTACGGTGCTCGTTAAAGATACTTGCCCTCCTAATTCCATTCCAGTTAATACTACCGGTTCCAAGTTTGCCCTTGCAGAATATAATGCTGCTGTTAGCCCAGCAGGACCCGATCCAAGAATTAACACTTTCACTTTTTTTTCTTGAGCTCGGCTATCAATGGAGATATTTTTCAAGGTCAACTCCATATTTTCTTCCTTTCACATGAAAAGATACTATGAGAATATACATTTTCGCTGTCAACTATATTGGATGCATTATTCCACAAAAAGTTTCACCTATACCATTATTTTATGAAAATAATCCAGAATAGGATAACAGCGGCTGCTATACGAAATATCCAACTTAAGGTTTCTTGTTCATTGACCAAAGGCTGTACTGATGCCAATAAGAAAAGCCGCAAATAAAATACTACCAATTCCTTTGGCAATTGATTTTTCAAGCTTTCTAACATTTTCTGACAATTCTGGATCGTGAATGCGAATTTCGCCTCTTTCAAGTTTCAAAATCACCGAATCCAATCGTACAGGAAGCAAGATTAATTTTCGTCCAATTTCTCCTGCTTCTTTTACCCAAAAACTCCAATCATGCTTTGCTTCTTCTGTGATTAACTTTTGAGTGAATGGACCCAAGTGTTCAAAAACATTGATTTGTGGATCCAAACCGATACACATCCCAGATAAAATTCCAATCGCCCTTCCTAGGAATATTAGATCCTGTGGTAATTGAAAAGGCATATTATATAAAATCTCACGGAATTGATATGCAAAATCATGAACTTCTTCCATGCTGATATTAGACAATTCATCCATACTTTTCCCCCAGAAACGTTTGAACATCTCTGCTTCAGCTTTTTCTAACAGGGAAATATCTGCGCCAGGTAATAAGATTCCCAGGATCTGGTACGCCTTGATCACCCTTGATGCGTCTTGAAGTCCAATACCGATCATCAGCTCACGCAGACCATCTCGAAATTCTGGTTTCATCCGTCCAACCATCCCAAAATCGATAAAGGTTAACCTCCATTCGGATTTTGTTATGGTTTGTTCACCAGGTATAGATAACGGCATCACAAATAGATTGCCAGGATGTGGATCCGCATGAAAGAATCCATCATCAAATATTTGCTTTAGATAGGTGTTTAATAATCTCGATGCCACTTCGCTTCTATCTATGCCAGCTGAAGTTATTTCATCATAATCATTAATTTTTATTCCCCTGACATCCTGCAAGGTCAGGACTTTTTTTGTAGTATGAGTCCAAATTACTTTTGGAACAAGAATGCCAGGTTGGCGGCTAAAATTCATCGCAAACGTTTCTGCATTTCGTCCCTCAGCAAGATAATCAATTTCTTCGTAGAGACTTCGTGAAAATTCAGAAATTAATCCAGTAATATCCACTCTTTTCTGAATAGGAGGATAGCGTCTAATCCAACTTCCGACCGTTCTAATCGCTGCCAGATCAGTTGATATGATTTTCTCAATATCTGGTCTCTGTACTTTTACAACCACCGAATAATCGACCGGATGGATTCCATAATCATTCACTATTTAATGTGTCTAATAATTCAGATTGTTCATGCGTCAATTTAATTTTTGCCAGATGGGCTTGACCTAATGACGCAGCTGCCAATGGTATCGGATCAAAGTCAAAGTATTTTTCAGACAATGTAAGCCCAAATTCAGTTTCGATGACATTTTTAATGTCATCGAAGTTTTCTGATGGAACTTCATCTTGTAAACCGGATAATTCTGCAGTTACTTCTTCAGGCAAAACATCCACTCTTACTGACAGGAATTGTCCAACTTTAATTAAGACTTCCCCCATTTCCACAGCTAAATTTCGGTATCTTTTTGCGATTTTCCGATACCGTTCTGAGCGTGTACTGCGGGACCATTTTTTTAATCCAATACTAGGTAATAGGAGATCCCAAAATATAATGCTAGCGAGGATTCGGGCAAAAAATATGATTATCCGTCGATAGCGATTTCGAAGCATATAGTAAAATCTCTCAAATAATTAGCACAGAGCAAGTGCATCGATTCAGTAATTGATCCGTAATGTCATCGAACAATGTCCCTTGCCATCGATCTTGACCAGGTTGATAATGTGCTCCAACGACTAAAAGTTCATAATTTCCATCACTAAGTTCTTTTATTATTTCGTCAACGACTAAACCTTGCCTATTTCGGAAATATGATCTCGTTTTTAACTCCAGCTTTCTTTAGTTCATTATTTGCTTGGTGTCAATAGTATATCTTGCTGTTCTTTTCTCTTATTTATGGATGCATCCGGCTCTTTTGACGTTGATTGCATTTCATCTGCGTTTTGTGGAAGAACATGTAATAACCCTATATTTGCATCAGAATTAGAAATCCATTCACCACCAAGTTTCATTGTCATACTTGCAGGTGCTTCAGAACTTGTACAAAATAATACTTTCTCTATTTTTTTCGGTACATTCCGTGCTACTAAAAAGTGAGTGTGAAGTTTTCGTGCGAGCTTTTTTGTAGTTGATCCTAATTTTTGATTCAACAGTCCCATCTGCCTTCCGCCTCCCCCGACCGCAACCAAGTCATATGAATATTCTAAAGCTTCCGACATTATTTCTTTTATTGGATCACCATTACGGATTTTTCGATCAATAGGGTATATCGACCCAAGTTTTTGTTCAATTAAATCCATTGCTGCATGAAGATTTTCTAGGTCATTACCTATTTCGCTAACGCCAAGAACAGTAATTTGCGTATTCGTCTGAAATCTTAAATTTATCAACAGATCTGCTGTTTTTATAGAAACAGATGAGCCGTCAGTACATATCAATAATTTCATGGGATTACTCCTTCCGAATATAAATCTAAAGATAACTTTTAGTAGTAATTACGAGTAGTATATTTTACCTTGAATATCCCCATTCAAAAGGAGATAAGTTTTTATTTATAGTTGCGTTACCCATTAGAATAATGTGAAGGTATGGGATAATTATTGGTAATGAATATTAATCTAAAAGATTGCCATAATTTATAAATCCACGAAACATATTTAAAATCTCATTTCAGCACTTTGAGATGAATAAAATATAGTCATTTGTGAGTTGATTAAATAATAATGCCTGAATTTGATTTTAAATCATTTACTATTCCAGAATCTCCCAGTTTTAACGATTATCCATGGGAATTACCTATCAATGAGTGGTCTAAAGATAGCATTCCGTATGGAAGAAGTTGTACATGGAGTTTCCCGTCATCCGGTTGTTTTTCTGAATTATGGTGGTAAATTGTACGTGTTGAAAGAATTACCAAGAAACCTAGCAAAAATCGAGTACGAATTATTAGAGAATATGTATATGCATCACCTCCCATGTGTTAAACCAATAGGATATGCAACGATTATAAGATCTTCGAGTCAATCCAGCGTTTTATTTACTAAATACCTTGATTCATCCTTGCCATTTAGGTCATTATTCATCAATAAGTTGGTTAAACAATACCAAAAACAATTGCTGGATGCTATATCAGGACTCTTGGTTCAACTTCATTCCAATGGATTCTATTGGGGAGATTGTTCGCTATCAAATATTTTATTTCGTCGGGATGCTGGAGCACTCCAGGCATATCTTGTCGATGCAGAGACTGCTGAATATCACTTACCTCCACTCTCGCCAGTATTACGCTACCATGACTTGGAAATCATGGAAGAAAATATCACCGGCGAGCTTATTGACCTGCAAACGAGCGATTCCCTTTTGTTTAATTACCCTATCGAGCAAACAGGTCTATATATACAACAGAAGTATAGAAATCTATGGGAAGAAATCTCAAGAGAAGATATATTTTCACAAAGTGAGCTTTACCGAGTAGAAGAGCGCATTCGAAATCTTAATTCCTTAGGATTTTCAGTCAAAGATATCGAATTATTAAAAGTGGATCAAGGAGATATTCTAAAACTACGGATCTTTGTATCAGATCGGAACTTCCACCGCAATCAATTAATGGAATTAACGGGTCTTTATGCTGAAGAAAAACAAGCACAACAGATCATTAAATGAAATCTTTGAGCTAAAAGCAAAAATGTCTCAAACAAACTATCCTGAAATTACTCCCGAAGCTGTTGGATACCATTGGCTAGAACATGTATATAATCCAATTCTAGAAAAACTACAATCTTTTCTAGATAATAATCCTGCTGAACTAGGAGCTATTGACTTTATTGAATTATACTGCCAGCTGCTAGAACATAAATGGTATATGTCCGAACGTGCTCAACATGATGTTGGTCACCAGGCAGCAGTCGAAGATTTCATCCAACAATTTGGATAGAAATAAAATCCGAATTAAGTCCACTTATGTAATTACAGTTTTCCGATTGATTAATATAAAATTCGCGCTGCATCCTCTGGGGAAGAACGCGCTTGGTCAGTGGTACCACACCGGTCAAGCTGACATGATTAATAATAATTCCCGTTATGGAGCAACGGGAATTTATTGCCAGCTTCACTTTTTTCAGATACAGTCACGATTTCGATGATATCCTTTGCCTTGCTAACGGTGGCACTTCCGGCATAGGCTACTCCTGGGAATTTTTCTAGTTTCACCCATGCAACTCCACGATCCATTCAAAGCTAACGTACGGGGAAGATTCTCATCAATTCTTGCTTTCTGTACCGTCGGGTTAGTACATACTCATCCGTTTCTGCAAAGTCATTAATTATTAAGTTGCTAGAATGATACAAAGATTCATGCTTATGTCAACTATTTTCTTTATTATTCCGTAACAAGATCTTGAAATCTGTATCATACTCATCTTTTTCGCTGCGTATAGTTCCTTCGCACCAAACAGTATTCCATGAGCTTGCCTCAATCTCTGGAAAAAATGTATCAGCATTCACCACTGTATGAATATTAGTAAGATATATTTTGTCAGCCATGTCTATAAATTGGCGAAATATGTCTCCACCGCCTATGATAAAAACTTCGATTTCGTTATTCTTTTCTGCTACACTGAGTGCTTCTTCAATTGATTTAACAATGATGCATCCATTGGGGTGATAATTTGGATTATGGGTAACAATAATCATTGTCCTTCCTGGTAGAGGTTTACCAATCGTCTCATATGTTTTCCGCCCCATAATAAGATGGTGTCCCATGGTTATTGATTTAAATCGTTTTAAATCCGAGTTCAATCGCCAAGGCAACCCATTGTCCTTGCCGATTCCACCTTTTTCGTCTAAAGCTACAATAAGAGAAATTATCAAATAGAAATCTCCGCTTTAATGTGTGGATGGCTTTGATAATTGATCAGGTTAAAATCCTCATATTTAAAGTCGTAAATTGAAGTAACATCTGGATTAAGCTCCATCGTGGGAAGTGGAAAAGGTTCACGGGATAACTGGATTTTTGCTTGTTCCAAATGATTTGTATACAGATGGGTATCTCCTAAATTTTGAATTAATTCTCCTACCTGTAAATTACATACTTGGGCGACCATCATTGTGAGTAAGGCATACGAAGAAATATTAAATGGAACCCCGAGGAATACATCAGCTGACCGTTGATAGAATTGGCAGGATAGTTTTCCATCACCAACATAAAACTGAAATAATAAGTGACATGGTGGTAGAGCCATTTTATCAATCTCCCCAACATTCCAGGCACTCACAATCAAGCGTCTTGAAAATGGTTCCTGTTTAATTTGATCTATCACCTGGCTGATTTGATCAATCACAGTTCCATTATCTGTTTTCCATTTCCTCCACTGAACACCATAAACCGGACCCAACTCGCCATGTTCATCTGCCCATTCATCCCAAATACTAATACCATGCTCTTGGAGATATTTAATATTACTTTCGCCTCTTAAAAACCATAATAGCTCATATATCACAGATTTCATGTGGAGTCGCTTGGTGGTTAGTAATGGGAAGCCGTCATTAAGATTAAACCGCATTTGATATCCAAAAATTGATAAAGTCCCAGTACCAGTCCGGTCTTGTTTTTGTATACCATGGTCAAAGATATGTTGAAGTAAATCAAGGTATTGTTTCATCTGGCAAATCTCTGATAATAACATGATTTTTATAATGATTCCAATAATTCTCTAGTCTTCTTGATATCAACCTGCACCTGATGGATTAATTCCTCAACAGATTGAAATCGTTGTTCTCCTCTTAACCTGGAAATAAATTGTAATGAAATATCTACATTATATAAATTATCAGAAAAATCGAGTATGTGAGCTTCAATATGCCTTTTCGAGTCAGAACTAATAAATGTTGGACGTGTACCAATATTTACTGCAGCATTCCATATTTTATTCTTTATTCCAACTTTGCAAGCATAGACACCTGTTCCTGGAATAAGTTTTTCCATACTTGTTTCTATATTTGCGGTAGGAATACCTATTCCTTTTCCCCTACCATCTCCATGGATAACTTCACCTGAAATTTGATAAGGTCTACCGAGCATTTTCCATGCTTGTTCTACATAGCCATCCATAAGCAAATTTCGTATAAAAGAGGAAGATATTGTCCTCCCATCAGATGAAATAGAATTGATAATACTTACATCATAGTGGAATTCACTCCCGAGTAATTTTAAATAATTAACATTTCCTTCTCGGTCTTTACCAAGAGCGAAATCATATCCCGCCAATAATTTCCGGAAATCAAGATGATCTTTTAAATAAAGAACAAACTCTCTTGCACTTGTTTGCGATAATTCCACTGAGAAAGGATGGATAACTACAATATCAATTCCAAGGTCATCGAGGAGTTTTATTTTTTCAGTCGGTGTAGTTAAATAAAATGAACCCTTTCTACGTCCCAGTACAGAGGTCGGATGAGGGTGAAATGTTAGAACTACAGATTTTGCCCCTGCCTGATGGGCATACTGGTTGAGTTCTTGAATAAGTTGTTGGTGACCAAGATGCACACCATCGAATGACCCAATGGTCAACCAGGTATTTTGAATATAGACACCATCTAAGGATGAATACTTCTGCACCATAGATGTCGAATCAGATTTGCTATGAAAAAAATACCTTACGGGGCTGCCATTCATTGGTTACTTCGTCTAACTCCATTAAAGCAACCAGATCACCTTGTTGGCTGATTCCTCTTACCCATCCCTTATCTTCACCTATAGCAGCGATGCGATGACCATGGCGGATCAACTCAACCTGATCCCCATCTAATTCAATCATCGGCCAATCACCCAATGCTTCAGCTGCAGGGATTAAGAATTTATACCAATCTCCAACATGAAATGCTTCTTGTAAGCGCCTCAAAGCTACAGCATCACGTAATGTAAAGCGTCCACTCTTAGTTCGTCTTAAACCGACCAGATGTGCTCCACATCCCAATGCAGCTCCCAAATCATTCGCGAGAGATCTGACGTAGGTGCCAGAAGAGCAGAATACATCGATCACTGCTTCAGGTGGACTCCACTCCAGAAGTTCTAAACTATACACATGGATTGTCCTTGGTTGTAATTCTACCTCTTCGCCTTCACGTGCCATCTCATATGCTTTACGTCCCTGAACTTTGATCGCTGAATATGGTGGAGGTACTTGTTGTATTTCACCAACAAATTGTTTCAAGGCTTCTTCAAATTGCTCTTCAGTAATGTGCTCTACAGATCCTGAGGAAGTAATTCTACCTTCTGCATCAAAAGTATCTGTAGTACTGCCTAAATGTACCGTTGCTTGATACCTTTTATCCGATGCAGATACATACTCACTTAATCTAACTGCAGGACCAATAAGCACAACGAGTACTCCCGACGCTCTAGGATCTAATGTTCCGGTATGCCCTGCTCGGTGGATATTCGTTCCCCGGCGAATAACCTGTACAACATCATGCGATGTCATTCCCACTGGTTTATCTACTACTAAAACACCAGATACTGCATTTTTTAATTTATCTTCGTAGGATTTATTCATAGACCTTCCCTGTAAAAATTAGTGAATTACCCGTTCTCCTCTATCGTATGTTTATGTTCAATATACATACGAGTATCAACAAGGACTTCATTTAATATTACATCCAATTTCCCTTTTACATCTGCACCAGCTGCGGCTTTGTGCCCCCCTCCCCCATACTTTTGAGCAATCTCTGAAACATCTAAATTTGTTTGGAGACTCCCGCACAATCGCCAGCTTATTTTAACATATCCCTGAGTTTGTTCAGTTAGAATAATTGCAATTTTTGCTCCCTCGATTGCCGACAATACTTTTACGAGATCAGCATCATCTCTATATTGGTAATTTGCATTTCTCCTGTCGTCTAAAGAAAGTGTTGTCCAGACCAAACCATTTTCCATTTGAAGCTTTGAAAGGCCCGCTGCCCAATACCGAGCAGCAGAGTAGGATTGTTCAACGATAGTTTTTTGATAAATTTCTGCTAGGTTCCCACCTAACTCCATCAGCTGTGCAGTGATTTTGAGTGTTTTTGGATTGACATTAGTCGTTCGGAACCCGATCGTATCAGTGATAATTCCCGCCAGCAATGCATTTGCAATTGGTGGTGTTATATTCATATCGAAGTAAGGCATATACTCTGCGATAATTTCAGCAGTAGCAACAGCCTCACTTTCAATTAGATTGTTTTTCGCAAAATAAGTATTGGTTTTGTGGTGGTCAATATTAAGATCCGGAGTTCCATAACCATTTAAAACAGAGTTTGTTCTCAAGAGATCAGAAGAATCAACAACAATAATGTAATCAACATTTCCTACTGGTTTTGTGCTTATTAACTCACTGCCTGATAAAAATTTAAAATTT
The DNA here is from genome assembly GCA_963736805.1 of uncultured Chloroflexia bacterium. Classification (GTDB taxonomy): domain Bacteria; phylum Chloroflexota; class Anaerolineae; order Anaerolineales; family UBA4823; genus FEB-25. The sequence continues at coordinate 4,415 of CAVTQM010000061.1, read as the reverse complement.
TCTGGTATTCCATCACTTATCACCATTTGGACTTCTTTCCCATGATTTATCAGTGATAGACCGATTCCCAATAAAGAACCAATGGCATCACCATCCGGACGAAGATGAGAGACAACTAAAATATTCCTGGTCTTTTTTATCTGGCTGTTAATCGTTGAAATCAATCCATAATTTAGATCCATGTGGGGCTATTTTCCTTTTTTCTTGTTTTTAATCTCTACCCCATCATAAGAATGATGAATTGATTGAATTAACCGTTCAATTTTATCAGCATGTTCCAAGGTGGGATCCCAATGAAACCTCAAGCGAGGAAATATGCGTAGATCCATCCGATGAGCTAATTCGCTTCTTAAATATCCGTGAGCATGGTCTAATGCATTGATTACTTCTTCTGAATGAGATGATCCATCGATGGTGCAAACAAATATTTCTGCAAATGCCAATTCACGATCTACTTCCACATCTGTAATTGTGACACCTTTTAAGCGAGGATCACTACTTTCCATTAATAGAATCTCAGAAAGCTCTTCCCTGATCCGCTCTGATATTCTGGTCGTTCTGGTTTTTGATACCAATTAAGCCTCTCAAATTCTCAGGCAGCAGCTACTTTCTCAACCATTACGCATTCTATGCGATCACCTTCCTGGTAATCAGAAAAATTACGAATAGAAATTCCGCATTCAAATCCCTGTCGTAAATCCTTAACATCTTCCTGTAAATGTTTTAATGTTATGATATCTCCAATTGCAACCACTTCTCCGCCTCGAATTACTTTTGCCCTTGAATTTCGCCGGATCTCCCCATCAATAATATAACAGCCTGCAATATTCCCAACCTTGGATATACGAAATACCTTTCGAACATCAGCGTGTCCCAAAACTGTCTCCTTTTCCACCGGTTCAAGCATACCATTCAAAGCTTTTTCTATATCCTCAATCATCCGGTAGATAATTTCATACAGCCTAATGGAGACTCCCTCCTTTTCAGCTAATCGCCGGCCAGATGCATCAGCCTGAACATTAAATCCAATAATTACAGCTTTGGAAGCTGATGCCAACATCACATCATTTTCAGTGATATTACCTGTTTCAGCATGAAGTATGTTTACGCTCAGCTCTTCTGTACATAAATCCTTGAGTGATGACATAATTGGTTCTAGTGAGCCTTGAACATCGGCTTTTATAATTAGTCTTAATTCAGGAACTACACCGGCTTTGAATTGATCAAAAAGTTGTTCAAGGGTTATTTGAGCTTTTATTGTATAAGTGTCTTTTTCTTCCACCTTTGATTTTTCCGCAATAATCACCCTCGCGTCGTGTTCGGATGGAACTACCTGAAATAAATCTCCAGCCTGTGGTACTTCATTTAATCCCATAACAGATACAGGTGTAGAAGGACCAGCTTTTCGAATCCGGCGACCTCGAAAATCAAATAGTGCTTTTAGCTTTCCATATGCATTACCAACAACCGCCACATCACCAACTTCGAGTGTACCGTTTTGAATTAATAACGTTGCCATTGAGCCTTTTGCACGATCTAATTCGGCTTCAATAACAGTTCCGATAACAACCCCGTTTGGATTGGCATGTATATCCATATTATCAGCAACGAGAATTATCGCTTCAAGTAGGTCATCAAGGCCTTCTCTCCGTTTCGCAGATAATGGAACAACAATGGTATCCCCATCCCAATCATCAGGAACCAAACCGACCTCAGCAAGTTGTTGCCGAACTCGATCGGGGTCTGCATTTGCCTTATCAATTTTGTTCATTGCGACAATGATAGGAACTTTTGCAGCCTTCGCATGTGCAATGGCTTCTTTGGTTTGAGGCATGACCCCATCATCCGCAGCTATTACAAGGATAACAATATCTGCACCCTGAGCTCCTCGTGCCCGCATTGCAGTAAATGCAGCGTGACCAGGGGTATCCAAGAAGGTGATTAATCGACCATTATGCTCAGCCTGATAAGCACCAATGTGTTGTGTAATTCCACCAACTTCGCCTTCAGCCACGTTTGTTTCACGAATTGCATCCAGCAGTGTAGTTTTTCCATGATCAACATGACCCAGGATCGTTACAACAGGAGGCCTATCTTCTAAATTATCAACAGATTCTTTGGCGATGACTTTCCTCCATTGAGGAATTTCCCCTAAATCATGCTCATCAATCTTCGGGCTTTCTGGAATGGCTTCAAAGCCCAACTCTGCTGCAACAATAGCTGCACTATCAAAATCAATTTGTTGATTAATGCTTGCCATAACCCCATTCGACATCAATGCTTTGATCACATCAATGGGACTGGTTTGCATGGTCTGAGCAAGCTCACGCACAGTTATACTAGTAGATATTTCTATTTTCTTCAAATTATGTCCATTATCGCTCATACGGTACCTCTATGGAATTATTCTTGTTTTCCTTATGAGCGGGTGAACCGATTATCACTCGTTCACGAAGATTTCTTAGTCTGGTATTGATAAGCCAAATGCAGTTAGTTGTTCGCGTTCTTCTGCCGTTAATTCTGCTTTTAGCGCACCTGCTAACGCTCCCTTTAATCCACGTTCCCAACATGAACGTTGCTGATGAAGATAAGCACCCCTTCCAGCCATTTTTCCCGTCGAATCAATCACAACGCCATGCTGGCTACGTACTACTCTGATCATTGAGCGTTTGGGCAATACTTCCCTGCAGGCGACACAAGTTCTTTGGGGAGTATGCCTTCTTTTACCAGTTTTTCGAGACACAGACCCTTCTTTGCCTAGTTTAAAAGTTCCAGTCGTCTTCCCAATCACCACCTCGTTTCCGTTTTCGGTTCACTAAGGTGATATCCCGATCGGGATCATATACGACTTCCACGAATTTTTTCTTCTTTTTCTTTTTCTTTTTCCCTTTTTGGTCGAGATCTTCTTCTTCCTCTTCTTCTCAGTGTCAACAATCACGAGGGCATCTGGTCGTAAAGTAAAGATCTCGTTAAAATCAAGCGGTTTCTCGCCTTCATCTACAGCTTCGCCGCTTGCAACGGGAGCTAATTCCTCTCCAACAGCTTCAGCAACCACATCACCAGTAACACTAACTTCTTCTGTTGTCTCCGAGACTTTTTCTATTTCTAATAATGCTTCTACCTGTAATCCTTCAGCAGCTTCTTCAGGGACTTGCGTATCCAGCGAGGCTTCAGGTATAAGTTCTTCAAGGATCTCAGCTTCAATTGGTTCAACAATTTCCATTTCTTCAATTGTAGGTTGAGGTGCAGGGAAGGTGATACTTGCCAGCTTTTCTTTTATCTCATCCATCGCTTTTGGACCAATTCCACTGATTCCCAGGACAGCATCTTCGTCCAAGGTCAGTTGGAATATCAGGTCCCCAACCGTCTGATATCCGGACGAACCAAGCAAATCGTAAACTCGTTCAGTAAGAGCTAAATCTTCAAGCGTCATGGTAAATGCAAGTTCTGGGATTAATGCCCGGGTATCTTTCCTGCGCTGTTCGTCTGCCAATTTTTCTGCTGTTCGGCGGTGGATTAGGCCGCGCTCCACTCTATCAACAAATTGGCTCATAAACTGGTATTCTTCAGGAGTTATTGGTCTCCCTTCGGCTTTTTTGCCTAAAATGATCTCAACCCTGGGGGTATTTTCAGTCTCAAGCTCGGCCATGGCTGCAAATTCTACATCACCTTGTAAACGATGGATCGCATCACCAGCAGCTTCGAGCAGCGACTTAATATCAATCCTCCATCCAGTCAGCTTTGCAGCCAATCGCGCATTTTGTCCATCTCGGCCAATTGCCAGGCTGAGCTGATCTTCCATGACAACCACTGTGGCAGTCTTTGTTCCTTTGGCATGTTCATTCAAATATACACCTGTCACACGTGCAGGGCTGAGCGCTTTGGCAATGTATGCAGATGGATCTGGATCAAACTCTATTACATCTATCTTTTCATCATTTAACTCCCGGACAATGGCTTGTATCCGTACACCCCTGATTCCGACACAAGCTCCAACTGGATCAACTGCCGGCTGTAAGGCAGCAACAGCTACTTTTGATCTCTGTCCGGGTTCTCGTGCTATGGATCTTATCTCAACCAGGCCATGATATATCTCAGGAACTTCATTTTCTAACAAGCAACGTAGAAAATTTCGGTGAGAGCGGGATAAAACGATCTGTGGTCCACGTGGGGTTTGTTTCACCTCTAATAAGAGGGATTGAACCCTGTCGTGCACCCTGAAATGCTCGCCATTGATCTGTTGGTTCCGTGGTAGTACACCTTCTGCTTTCATATCTAAGCCAAGTGTAACTTGCTGTGGTGCGACTGCCTGTACCACTCCACTCACGATATCACCAACCTGTTTCGCATAATATTTCATTTGCGAATCACGCTCTGCTTCACGTATTCGCTGTTGGATAACCTGCCTAGCTGTT
>CAVTQM010000060.1:0-33469 GCA_963736805.1 uncultured Chloroflexia bacterium | reverse complement strand
CAGGATCATCCTGGTCGATAACCACCAGGCGATGGTGATGCTTTTGAATCATCAGATTCGCAGCCATTTGTAGAGGTGCATGGATATCTATGGTCAACGGTGGGTGCATGATATCTCTGACGGTTAGTTTCCCATCAATCTCACAATCCACAAAAGGTAATAAATCCTTTCCACTAACCACACCTTCTGGTTTTCCTTTTTCATCCACTACAAGGACTGATCGCCACCCTGCCTGGGTCATGGTTCTCGCAGCAGAGATAAGCGGTGTTTTATTACGGCAAACCAGTATTGCATCCGACATAACATCAGCTACGAGCTCTCTTTTTGGTTTTTCTGCCTGTGCGATGCAGGAAACAAAATCAGAGGTCGAGATGAACTCCTAAAGGAATACCGTTTTCTGTGACAATCAACCGTTGAATTTCCTTTTCAATCAACATCATCGCAGCTGCATGTAAATCCGCATTCGCATCAATAGTTTCAATAGGTGTGGTCATTAGCTCACCTGCAGTAAGCTTACGCATGGTAGCCAGACCATTTGGTTCAGCAGATAACCATTCACCAGCCAGCAGGTCATAGTCAGTGATGATTCCTTTTGGATTCTGTTCTTGATCAACAACCACCAACGCATGAACATGAATTTGGGTTAACATCGAAGCCACCTGACCCAATGTGGTATCCGTTCTACAGATGTGTAGTCCAGGATGCATTAACTCACGGACTAGTTTTTTCATTTCCCGCTCCTATTATTGAACTTCATCCACATCTCGATACCATTTGACACGATCACCCACTCTGGCTCTTAATCTCCATGAAAGAGATTTTGGCTCTTGATCGAGACGAGCCTGGGCACTCTTTATCTGAGAATCGATGATGCTTTTTTGTTGAGCTGATAATTGTATATATCCCTGGGCAAGCTGTCGCACCTTCTCTAAATTCATTGTGGTAGTTCGCCAAAGGCCCCAATCGTTACTGCACAGGGCAGCAACATGCTTGATATTAATCGTTTCTTGATCAATATCACCTAAAGGATGTTCCAGTAACAGCATCATTGTATCTATGATATCTTTTTCATTTATTTCCACAATTTGCATTTTTTCAAGGAGCATCTCTGCCAGGGGAATACTCGGATTGTCGACTTCCAAACGATTATTCCAATAAATAATATGACAAAAGGCTAATTGTTCATAAAAAACATCCAGGTGAATACCAATCTCCTCCCTCTCGAAGATTGCCCGTTCACCTGAGGAAACAATAAAAACTTCCCTGTTTTCTTTATATCCCAGTCCGGACATTAATATCTGAATTTCTTTATATTGCCTGTGATATGCAGCAAAATCGATATCTGTGTATGCCCGCCCCATGGCAGCTTGCAAGTAGCCAAACCTCGGACAGTGCATCTGAAATGCCAAAGATCCGATAACCCGCAATACTATGTTAGCATCAGCGCTAGCTTTCAGGATACGATTTAATTCGTTTTCAAACTTTTGCCGCACCAAGGGATCTTGCTCGCCCATCCCCATCGAACTGCTTAACATTTCATGCTCCTTGGCTGATAGTTTTATCCCTGCATAAGGTGAGCTATCATGATGATTGAATGCCCTTTGGGAATAACCTCCATCATTATAATAAAAAAAGCAAAATCTTGCAAATTACTTCAGATTCTTTTATAATCCAAGTAGAAATAATCATTTCCCTTCACGAATAATATAATAAATGTATAATATCTACAGATGAGTAAATCTCTCATTCCAGCTCAACGGCGAGAGCGTATCCAGGAGTATTTGGCAATTCACAAAATTGTCCGTATGGATGAATTGTCTGAAATGCTGGATACCTCGGAAGCAACAGTGCGCCGTGACTTAGAATGGTTAGAATGGAAAGGTTTTCTGGAAAGAACCCACGGGGGAGCAATCCTTAGTCAGAGGATGACCCTGGAACCAGAATATATCCAAAGGGCAAATACAAATCCTGAAGAAAAACGCCAGATTGGGGAATTAGCTGCATTGTCTATCGATGAAGGAGATATCGTATTCATCAATAGCGGAACAACAACAGCTCAAGTGATCCGGCATATTCGAAGCGATGCTGGAATTATTGTCTTTACAAATAACTTGATTGCAGTTCTTGAAGGTGGAGATGTCCGGTACAAGCAATATTTGGTTGGAGGAGAATTTCAACCCCACTCAAATTCGGTGGCTGGCCGTTTTGCTACCGATAACCTCAGGCAGGTTTATGCCAATAAGGCAATCCTGGGAGTAGATGGAATCAGTCTTATGCACGGATGTACCGTACCGTCAAATGCAGAAGCGGAAGTGATTAAATTAATGATCGAACGTACCAGAGGTGAAATATATATCGTTGCTGATCATACCAAATGGGGTGTGGTTTCGAATTTCCAAATTGCTGCGATTGATGAAATTGATAAGTTGTTCACCGATGCGCAAATTGATCCTTCCACCCTTGAATCTCTTGCTGCCCATTCAGTGGAGATTATTTATTCATCTGGGAATAATCGGCTAATTTAAATGGAAAGGTAGATCAAATAAATGAAAGATCAAGCACGTGTTGTCATAATCGGTGGAGGTATCGTTGGTGTAAATATTGCTTATCATCTAGCCAAGCTGGGCTGGACTGATATCATTCTATGTGAAAAAGGTGAGATTGCAAGTGGAGAATCATCCCATGCAGCTGGATTAGTCACCCAATTTGCTACCTCGCAGACTCTTATGCAGTTTCGCAAATATAGCATCGAACTATACAGCGGCTTGCATTTGTTTGATCATGTTGGCAGTTTACGCGTCGCCTCATCGAAAGACCAGCTTTTAGAACTACGCCGTAGTGTGAGTCGGGCAAAAGCGATCGGCATGGATGTTGAGATTATCTCACCTGAGGAAGCTTTACACATCATGCCCCAAATAAGCAAAGAAAACCTATATGGCGCGATTTACCTGCCTCACGATGGCCAGCTGGATCCATACACCACAACGACTACCATGGCACGTTTATGTAGGGAAATGGGCGTGAAAGTGAAGACCTACGTGCGGGTGACAGGGTTTGAACTTTCTCCCAAGGGTGAAATTAACCGTGTTCTTACCGATCAAGGTCTAATTCAGACCGAGATCGTTGTCAATGCCGCTGGCATGTGGGCACCTCAAATTGCTGCAATGGCTGGTTTGCATATTCCAACCACACCGGTTGATCATCAACATATCGCTTTAAAAGCTGTAAATGGTCACGAATTTTATTCCACCACACCCTGTTTACGTGATCCTGATAACCTTGTATATATGCGACAGGAGGCAGGTGGTTTGGTCATTGGTGGGTATGAACCAGATCCGCTGGCGCGATGGATTGATGGAGTGCCATGGGAACACGGTGGAACCACGCTCCCTGCGGATTATGATCGTTTCGAACAGCTGCTTGAAGGTGCTATCCGGCGCATCCCATTCCTGGACCAGGCTGGAATCATCACCCTGGTTTGCCACCCGGGTGCATACACGCCTGATTGCCAACCCATGCTGGGTCCAATGGCTGGTGCAAGAGGGATGTGGATTGCAGCCGGTATGTCTCTAAATGGATATGGTGGTGCGGGAGGAATTGGAAAGCTCATGGCAGAATGGATTGCGCAGGGCGAACCATCCCTGGATATCTATGCCTACCGGGCCACTCGATTTGGAAATTATTTTGCCAATCCAGAATATGCTGCCGAACGAACCCGTGAAGGTGTCAAATACTATTATCGTTTGCGCTTCCCCAATGACGAAAACGAATGGGCTCGCCCGCATAGGGTCAGCCCGGTACACTTCCGGCTCCAGGAAATGGGTGCAGTCTTTGGCGAGAAATATGGTTGGGAGCGTGTCAATTACTTTGATCCGCATAAGCCTTGGCGAAGGATGGGCGCAGACCAACGGAATTGGGGCTGGAATCGACCTCCATATTTTGAACGAGTTGGGAAGGAGCATCAGGCAACGCGTGAACGGGCTACCTTGTTCGATCTTTCCTCATTTGGTAAGATCGAGGTTTTGGGACCTGGTGCATTGAGACTTTTACAACGCGTTACGGACAGCAATATTGATAAGCCTGTTGGTAGTGCTATCTACACGCAATTCTTGAATACACGCGGAGGCGTGGAAGCTGATGTCACCATTTCACGGCTTGCATCCGATCGGTTTATGGTCATTACTGGATCAGCCTTCATCGGGAACGATTTAGCCTGGCTGAGAATTCATCAACAAGGGGAAGATGGACAGGTAATCATCCGTGATATCACGCAGGATTGGGTCTGCCTGGCTTTGTGGGGTCCGAAATCCCGCTTAATCCTGGAGAAAATCACACAAGATAATATCTCGAATGAAAGCATTCCTTATCTGCATGCAAAAACTATACGAATTAATGGAGTTAATATTTGGGCACAACGTGTCAGCTATGTGGGTGAGCTGGGTTGGGAGTTATATATCCCCCCTGATCGTGCCACACTCGTCTGGGACGCACTCATGAAGCGCTGGACACGAATACGGCATAGAAGTCGGTGGATATAAGGTTCTGGATTCATTGCGCCTGGAAAAGGGATATCGGTACTACACTGCTGATGTCACCCAATTGGAGACGCCCTACGAGGCAGGTTTGGGATTTTGTGTCGATCTCAACAAAGGCGATTTTATCGGCAGAGACGCCCTCGTCAAGCAGAAACAAGCCGGGGTAAATCGCAAGTTATGCACCATTATATTGGATGGGAGCGAGTTCACCCAGATTTACGGTGGTGAGGTTATTTACCATAACGGGAATGTGATCGCACGTGTGCGGAGTGGTGGATATGGCTATACAATTAAAAAGAATATCTTGTATGCATACCTCCCAGTGGAGATTGCGATAACGGGTACTCGCCTTGAGGTTGATTTGATCGATGCTCGCTTCAAGGCTGAGGTTACTACAACGGTACTATTTGATCCGAAAGGGGAACGTTTGAGGAACTAATCTAGCTTTGGGAGTATTTTGATATTCTAAGCAATACATATAAAATAATGAACCATATTCCTCCTCTCTATGTTGGCTTTGGCATGCTCACGCCGGTTGCAATTATGGTGGTAGAGCAATTGCCAGAGCATAATACTGGTGCCTTGGTTAAAGAAGTCAGCGAATTCATATTCGATGACGCTGCTATCGTTGCCTGCTTGCTGCGCCAGTGGGATATTCCCACGGCTATGATCGGAACCGTTCTGGGAGATGATTCACGCGGCCACCAGCTTGCTCAGCAGCTGGCAGAATGGGGCGTGCAAGGAGAGGTGCGGTTCTCTAAAGATATCAAGACCCCCTGGGAAGTGGATGTCTCCGATGAGACCGGCGCGCGCACTTATTTCTGGCAGCGTCCAGCGCAAGTTTTGGACACACTCGACACCGCTGATTTATCCATCCTTCAGGGAACACACATATTATATGTGGATTGGTACGATGGCGACCACATATTAAGAGCAATGGATGAAGCACATCGTCTGGACGTTCCAGTGTTCTTGAATTTTGAGTACGGTCATGCCAGACCGGAGTTATTAAAAAGCTATGCAGGCCGCGCAACCATCTGCCAGGCGATAACCGATGCTGCCCAATGTGGCGATATCCCACCACAGGAAGTAGCCCTGAGATTATTGAGAAACGGCGTTCATACCGCGCTTATCACCATGGCGGATGAAGGCTGCCTGGCAGTGAACGGTGAGGAGGCTCTAAGGATTCATGCACCTTCGGTACGGGCTGTTGATGGTTGTGGAGCAGGTGCCACTTTTTCAGCTGGATATATCTACGGTTACCTTCTGGGATGGGATCTTGAACAATCCGTCCGCTTTGCTACGGCTGCCGCATCCTTAAAAGTAACCCGCCCCGGATTACAGATGTTTCCTTTTAATGAGATAATAGAATTAGCCCACCGGCTATCTGTAGAACGGTCACATTTGGATATATAAAGCCATTACTAGGAGATCACATGTTGGATTACGCCACCTTGCTCACGCTGGAACAGGTAGAACGTACACATGCTGCATCCTTGGAGCTGCTTGATTCAGTAGGCTTGCTGGTTCGAAATGAAAAGGCACGCACCATCTTCAAACAAAATGGCTGCTGTCTGGATTCTGAAACGCAGATCATAAAATTTCCTTCAGCAGTGGTTGAGAAATATCGAGCATTGTTACCCTCAAACTTCACCTTTTTCGCTCGGGATCCAATATATGACCGGATATTACCCCAAGATGGACCGGTAATCATCACTGGAAGCTCTGCTCCAGATATCATCGATCCGGGTACGAGACGCCCGAGAAGGTCAAGATCCGATGATATCGCCCGAATTGCCCACCTGATCCATGAATTGCCAGCTTATGATGTCTTTTCCATCTCAACCCTGGCCGACGACGCACCACCTGGTCAATTCACACTGGCTCGTCTTTACCCATCTATAAAGTATTGCGCTAAACCGATCCGTAGCACAACCAAGGACATGGATGACATCCTGTCGATCATGCGTTTGCTCTTCACGATCGCTGGAAGTGAGGAAACCTATCGTGCCCACCCGTTCGTTACCCATCATTACTGTCCAATCGTTTCACCATTGACGATGGACCAACTTTCCACGGAAGCAATGATCTACTTCTGTGAGCAAAAATTACCGGTTTACCCAAGTATCGTACCGAATGCAGGTCTTGACCTCTCCCATGTCCATGGCTGGTACACTGGTGCAAGGCAATGCAGAATTCCTGGCCATCTCGGTGCTGATGCAAATGGTGTGCGAAGGTACTCCGACCATCTATGCAACCTTACCCACCGTCGCTGATATGCGTTCAGGTGCATATGCTTCCGGAGGAATAGAGTGTGGCATGTTGCATATGGCTTTCGCACAAATGGCCCGCTTTTACAATGTTCCTTATGGTGGTTATATCGGTTTATCCAATTCAAAGATCAATGATGCTCAGTCAGGTTATGAGACAGGTATGTCCACCATCGCGGGTATCCTGGGAGGGATTGATATGTTGAATATGGGTGGCCTGCTCGATTCTTTAAAGGTATTTGACTTTGCCAAGGCAGTCATCGATGACGAAATTGCCATGATGCTCAAACGCCTTAAACGTGGAATAAAATTCGATGAGCAGGAATTGGCACTGGAAATTATTACCCAGGCGAAACCGGGTGGTTCATTTATGATGAGTCCCCACACTTTAAAACGAATGAAAAGCGAGGCATTACTCACCTGGCTATCCGACCGGGATGCACGTGAAGCCTGGGAGAAGAAAGGATCGCTTGATACGCATGCACGCGCAATGCAACGAGTCCATGAAATCCTATCACGTGAGAGTTCAGCTCTATTCACCGAAGAAGTTGAGCTCCGTATTAGAGCACAATTCAAGGATCTGGTTCCTGGAATTCTGGTAAAGCCTGAAGGAATGTAGGATAATTAAACCTATGGGAATCAAAGCTACCTGGAGATAAAATCCCGATGAAATTATATTTTGCAACGGATGTACATGGTTCGGAAATTTGTTGGAAGAAATTCCTGGCAGCCAGCAAGTTTTATGAAGTGGATACCCTGGTTCTTGGTGGTGATCTGACCGGCAAGGCGATTATTCCAATTATTGCCCAAGGGAATGATGATTACAAGGTTACCCTGTTGGAACAAGAAAAAATCCTGCATGGAAAAGATGAAGTTGATAAGATGATCCAGACCATCCAAAACCGTGGTTACTACCCTTTTGTGACCGATCCAGACGAGGTACAGGCAATATCCACCACACCTGGAAGAACTGACGAGTTATTCCTGGAGCAGGTGATAAATACCATACAGCGCTGGATGGATTATGCGGATACAAAATTAAGGGGAACGGATATTCGTTGTATTGTATGTCCGGGAAATGATGATATATTTGAGATCGATGCTGTAATTGCTTCATCCAATTGTGTTCGTAGTATGGAAGGCGAGATTGTCGAATTAGACGAGAATCACGAGATGGTTAACTCAGGATGGACCAATCCAACTCCATGGAATACTCATCGTGAGGAGTCGGAGGAGGCATTGCTGGCTCGGCTAGAAGGAATCATCGGCAAGGTCAGGAATCCATCCCAGGCAGTCTTCAATCTGCATGCACCACCCTATGGCAGCGGTCTGGATGAAGCTCCTGAGCTAACTAAAGATATGCGTTTGGCTTATGCAGGTCGATCTATGATGCCAGTCGGATCCAGGTCCGTCATGTCTGTGATTGACAAGTATCAGCCCCTTCTTGGATTACACGGACACATTCACGAAGGAAAAGGAACACGCAAATATAAAAAGACTTTGTGTATCAACCCTGGTAGTATGTACGAGCAGGGCATGTTAAATGGCGTAGTGATCGAGCTCAAATCCCAAAAAGTGGGGAATTATCTGCTCACTACAGGTTAAGCATCTGTTGGGTGAAGAGTATCGGGAAAGGAGGTAATTGATTCAGATCGAATTTTTCTGGACGAATTGTAGACGTTTTAATCGATTCATTGTTCATGTCAGAGGCTTCTCAAGAAATGATCTTGAGAGATGCACAAAAACCAACAAAGGAGTTCGCAATGAGTGACGTTTCCCTTTTCGTTCGCAAAGCAAGTGGTTTGGTAAGGGCATGGTCAACATTTGATTCGTTCATTTACGCAACTTTCTCGATCAACCTGATCACCCTCGGGCTTTTCATCTTCTCTTATTGTTATTATTTCGGGGGCAGTCTTATTTCCGGTGTTGTGATCGGTGCCATTTTCACCGTCTTCGAAGTCATCGTATATGCCAGTTTAATATCCGCCATGCCACGCGCAGGAGGCGATTATGTCTGGCAGAGTCGTATCCTCAACCGTGCTGATTGGTTTCATATTAGCAGTCACTGGTTGGTGGTTCATCCTATGGCTGTGGACACCCCTATACGGTCAGATGCTCACTTACCAGGTTTACACGCCTCTGCTTGCGATCGCAGGTTTCAAAGATGCAGCTTTATGGTTCACCACCACCTCCCAAGGTCAATTTGTTGGCATGCTATCAGTATGCCTGATCGTATTTATATATATAGCCATCGGCATGAAGTGGTATGCCCGGATCCAGAAGTTTTGTTTTATTGGTGGAACAATAGGTCTGGCAATCGTCTTCCTTCTGCTTCTCATCGGCAATAATGAGACTTTTATTGCCAATTATAATGAGATTGCACCACAATTTGGTGCAACAGCAGGCGATGTGTATGCCGCGACCATGCAGGCCGGTGTAGACGCAGGCACTATTGCCGGTCCCCTATTCCCATTGGCTATCGGTGCCAGCATTGTTCTGGTACCGATGTTAACCTTCTTCAATTTATGGCCAAACTGGGGCTCTACCCTGTACGGTGAAGTACGAGGTGCATCAGATTACAAGCGCAACTTCGCCGGCATGTTCTGGGCAATCGTGGTTACCACCATCGGAGCAGTGATCTTCTTCCTCCTGATCGGTAAAACCATTGGCTGGGAGTTCTATAATAACTCCAATGGTGCCTTCTGGAACTCAACCTGGGGGTATGTAGAAACTCCACCACCATTACCTATCTGGCCTTACCCGGCATTGTTTGCAACCTTCCTGGTAAAAAGCCCGGCGCTAATGTTCATCGTCGTTCTGCTGATGAGCCTGTGGTGGTTCGGTTGGTCTGGCACGCTCTTCCTGAGCTCGACGCGGGTGATCTTCGCAGCGTCGATTGATCGCATGCTACCTGAATGGGTCTCCAAGATCGAGCCACGTACGAAGACACCGATATATGCATTATTACTCATGGTCATCCCAGCGGCGATCATTTCATATCTCTATGCATTCAATATCTTCAATATGAAAACCCTGGCATTAGATGCCACGGTGGTGATTGCCATCACTTTCTTCGGTTCAACCATTGCAGGTATCATCTTGCCTTGGCGGGCAAAGGACGTCTTCGATGGATCACCAATCGCAAAATACAAAGTTCCCGCCTGGCTGGGTTGGATAGTCGCACTTGCATTTGCCGTATTTTCAATCATAACCCCCATCCGCCTCTCATTTCAATATGGATGGTCCGTGCTCAGTGGATTAAGCTCAGCGGGGGCTAATAGCCTGACCTGGTTCGTGGTGATTCTGTTATTCATTTTATCCATCATCAATGCAGTGATCATGCTGTGGATTGTCGTGCAGGTTTTCAAGGGAATTTCGAATAGTAAATCCATGCCATTGATCACGCTTGCAGGCCTGATTTTCTTATGGTTCCTCGATTGGTTACTGGTTGTCTGGTTCTGGGATCCAATAACAGCGGACGGAGTCGCCAGTTATGCTATCGGCTGGTCTAACGTCAGCTCAATGGTATTCATGTTATTCAACTACCTGCTGGCTGCTGCAATTTATTTTGGCTTCAGCTATTACCGCCGAAAGCAGGGTATCCAAATTGAAAAAGTATACAAGGAGATTCCAGTCGAATAGAATCCTTACTGAAGCACTTTTTTAAAGAGAGAAGGAGTAATTGGTATCTAAAATGGGTATCTGCTCCTTCTAATAATCCTCTAATTATGGCATAATAGGGATTGTTCCGTGAATCCATCTAAAATGCTTTACTTAACAGGAATAACATAGCAAGATCCGTTTATTAATAATACTGTAAACGATAGTGATTGCTTAGACAGGAGGTGCGTCAGCGATAATTATTCTACAACCATAAACCTGAAATATGAACAATATTCGATAAATCATCTTGTAACATAGGAGAGAATTAGAAATGCGTACCAATAAAATCGCTTTTACAATACTGGCTTTAATGATCGTAGCTTCATTCATCCTTTCTGCCTGTGCAACCGCAACCACGGTTGCACCTGTAGAGCCGGTTGTGACAGAAGCTCCAGTCGTCCCAGAAGTTCCTGCTACCTCAGGGACAAGTGTTAAAGATATTCCTCAATCACTCATCGATGCCTGCAAGACAGAAGGCATGGTAACAATCATCGCCACACCAGCCTCATGGGCAAACTATGGTGAGATCTTTAAGTTATTTGAAGATACATCTGGCGTTACGATCAATTCTTTGGATGAAAACGCTGGCTCTGCAGATGAGCTGGCTGCCATCGAAGCCAACAAGGGCAACATGGGACCGCAGGCTCCTGATATCGTGGATGTCGGTTATGCCTATGGCAAGACCGGTATCGACCAGGGTTTGTACCAGCCCTATAAAGTCACCACCTGGGATAATATCCCCGCTACTCTATTAGGCATTCCCGCCAAGGATCCAGATGGATACTGGACCGGTGGTTACTATGGTGTCTTGGCTATGGAGACCAACGCAGCAGCTGTCCAAAATCCTCCAACCAATTGGACCGACCTGCTGAAAGCCGAATACAAAGGCCAGGTAGCTCTGACGGGTGATCCCCGCACTTCCAACCAGGCCATTCAGTCAGTATTTGCGGCTGCCTTAGCCAATGGTGGTTCTCTCGATAATGCCCAGCCAGGTCTTGATTTCTTCAATCAATTAAACGCAGCTGGAAACTTCGTACCCGTGATTGCTAAACCGGGCACGATTGCCCAAGGTGCGACACCCATCGTTTTAGCATGGGATTACCTCGCTTTTGGCGATAAGGATACCTTTGCAGGAAATCCACCTCTCGAAGTTTCTTATCCCAGCCCAACGATTGCCAGCATGTACGTCCAGGCCATCAGTGCTTATGCACCTCATCCCAATTGCGCTAAGGTGTGGATGGAAGTCCTCCACTCAGACGAAGGTCAGCTGGCCTGGATGAAGGGCTATGCCCATGGTGTTCAACAGGCTGATCTGGAAGCACGTGGATTAGTCCCAGCAGACCTGGCAGCAAAGTTGCCCGCTTCCAGTGCATTTGCCTCAGCGGTTGCCCCCAGCCCCGATCAGCTTTCTGCGGCTAAGAAACTGATTACCGAAGGTTGGATGACAACTGTTGGTGTCGATATCCCAACCCCAGTTCCGTAAAAAGTAGTGTCTACGACTGAAGTATTAATGCGGGACGCGCCTGTGGCGCGTCCCGCTCGACCAAAAATTTCCTGGGCATGGCTCGGGGTCATGCCCTTCTTTCGTTTTTACATTCCTTTTCCTTCTCTATCCATCGTCAACCATCGTCATCCGTAGTTTCCGAGAATCAGGAACCGGTGCATTCACTCTCGATAATATTTTTGCTCTTTTTAAAAGCCCATATATTCTTGGAGCTTACTGGATCAGCATTAAGATCAGCCTGATCACATCGCTGGGAGGTGCAATATTTGGTTTTTTGCTTGCCTACTCAGCGATACGGGGGAATATGCCAAGATTTATACGCATAAGTTTGCTAACTTTTTGCGGTGTGGCATCCAACTTTGCTGGTGTACCACTGGCTTTTGCTTTTATTGCACTTTTAAGTCCAACGGGATTGCTCATCGGCTGGATGAAATTATTTGGATTTAATCCATACTTCCATGGCTTCACTTTATACACCTTTTGGGGGTTAAGCCTAGTATATATGTACTTCCAGTTCCCCTTGATGGTGTTGATTATTGCTCCGGCGATTGACGGATTACGGCGTGAGTGGTTGGAAGCTTCTCAGAATTTAGGGGCTAGTTCCTCCCAATACTGGAGGCATGTTGCATTCCCCATTTTATTACCATCCTTGATGGGTACCACGATCCTGCTGTTTGGAAACGCATTTGGTGCCTTTGCCACCGCCCAGGCACTCACTGGTGGCCAGATCAACCTGGTTACGATTGTGATCGGCTCGGAGCTGCGCGGTGATGTTCTGGGTAATCCCGGTATTGGATATGCTTTAGCCCTGGGTATGGTAGTCATCATGTCACTCGCAATTGCAGGTTATACGGTCCTCCAACGCCGGACAGAGAGGTGGCTGCGATGAAGCGTCGTGGAAAAATTTGGGCTTGGTTTTTTATAATTCTGGGTATATTATATTTCTTCCTACCATTACTGGCTACATTTATATTTTCATTAAAAGCAAAACTTGGGATCTTAAGTTTTCAATCTTATATTAATGTCTTCAACGATCCAAAGTTTATCCGGAGTTTTACCGCCTCCCTTCTTTGGGCAACCCTCACAATTATTGTTGGAATCTTGCTCTTTGTTCCCACTGCATATTGGGTGCGTCTCAAAGTGCCAAAAGCCCGTGTGGCGGTTGAATTTATCACTCTGATTCCATTTGTGGTTCCCGCAATCGTTTACGTGTTTGGCCTGGTTCGCACGTACAGTCATCCCCCACTCCTGATCGTTGACAGCCCTGCTCTTCTTGTTGCAGCCTATACGATTTTAGCGATGCCTTATTTATATCGCGCAGTTGACATCGGCCTTCGCTCCATCGATGTGCGAACATTAACTGAAGCCGCTCAGAGCCTGGGTGCAGGTTGGTTTACGATTTTGTTCCGGATCATATTCCCTAATATTCGTGTGGCAGTTTTAAATGGTGCCTTTCTGGCCTTTGCAATCGTGATGGGCGAATATATCCTGGCCCAATATCTCGCCAAGCCAGCTTTTGCCCCGTACATGGCTGTATTAATCCAAAACAGGGCTTACGAGCCAGCTGCGCTTGCCGTCCTCAGCTTTGCTCTTACCTGGGCGTGCATGGGGATTATTACAATAGTCGGTCGAGGTAGCGGTCAGGCACAGGTCGGTGGCGGACACTAAATCATCCATGAGTGACAATCCATGACACATTTAGCCCTTACTAATATCTCCAAACAGTTCTCCAATAATATGGTAGTCCAAGACTTCAACCTGGATGTGGAAAAAGGTGAATTCGTTTCTTTTCTTGGCCCATCGGGTTGCGGTAAAACAACGACTTTACGCATGATTGCTGGTTTCGAAATTCCTTCAACAGGCAAAGTGACCCTGGATGATGAAGATATCACCAATAAGGCACCCAACCAACGCAATGTTGGCATGGTCTTTCAAGCATATGCCCTTTTTCCGAATATGACCGTTGCCCAGAATATTGGTTTCGGTTTACGAATTCGCAAAGAAAAGAATGAGGCTATAAGCGAGCGTGTCACTGAAATGCTCGCCTTGATTCACCTTGAACAAAAAGGTGCCAGTTATCCTTACCAGCTTTCCGGTGGACAGCAGCAACGTGTGGCACTGGCACGCGCCTTGGCTATACATCCACAAGTTCTATTGCTTGATGAACCGCTTTCGGCACTGGATGCGAAGATCCGAGTTTCTTTGCGAGCAGAAATCCGTGCCATCCAACGTAAACTTGGAATTACTACCATCTATGTCACCCATGACCAGGAAGAAGCTCTGTCGATCTCAGATCGTATTGTCGTCATGTATGATGGTAAAATCGAACAGGTTGGATCTCCCTTTGAGATTTACAATTTCCCCACGACGGCTTTCGTGGCTGGTTTTGTTGGCACACTGAATACCACTACTGCAGAAGTGATAGATCCAGCAACGCATCTGCTTACAGATTGATGGCGTCCAACTCCAGGCAGCTGAGGGATTGGAGGATAAACGAATAGGTGATACGGTCACGATCGCCATTCGCCCTGAACGATTCAATTTTATTGCACAGGAAAGAAAAGCCAATATCCTGGATTGTACGGTCGAGAATATCACCTTTCTTGGCTCCGTCGTCCGGATCCAGGTCTCGATCGGCAGCAACCGCTTCTATATG
This sequence comes from uncultured Chloroflexia bacterium, assembly GCA_963736805.1. Taxonomy (GTDB): domain Bacteria; phylum Chloroflexota; class Anaerolineae; order Anaerolineales; family UBA4823; genus FEB-25. The sequence continues at coordinate 18,841 of CAVTQM010000060.1, read as the reverse complement.
GATACTTTTAACAATCCATTTCTCGAGCTACCTAAAATTGGCGATAAAGATCAAGTCACCTGTTCGCGTGAGGCTGTCCTGGTTCTCAGGCACTGATCTAGCTGCTGGTTGTCAGAATAATTATCAGTATTCGCACATAAATCATAAAACTTTAATATAAAAACTCGCCAGGCAATTATTTAAGACTGGCGAGTTCTATATTTAACAATGTCACCCAAATACTGCAATCATGACAATCCCAACAAATATCACAATTGCTCCAAGGATGCGGATTTTTCCCATCTGTTCTCCTAAATAATACCAACCCGCAAAAGCGCCAATGACAACACTCACCTCCCGGATGGCTTCTGAATAATTTACCGGCGCGATTGAATATGCGAATAGGGCTGAAAGATACGCGATCACAGCCAGAATTCCAACGAGGATCAGGCGTGCAGGTTGATCCCGAAAGGCTTTGATCGTACGATCTTTACCATAATGGCGGACAATAAAGGGCGTTGTAAAGATGGGCATCAGTATAAATAAACTTAAACCATAGGACAGGGCAGGACCCTGCTTCACAGCATATCCATCGACCAGGGTGTAGATCGAAATTACTAAGGCGACAGATAATGAAATAAGTATTCCCCGGATGTGTGGTTTACCAGAATGATTTTGGAGCAGGCTTGTAACACCGATTATGATCAGCCCGCAAACAATTAATAAGATCCCAATTAGACCGCCGCTACTGGGTATCTCACCCAGAAAAACCGCTGTCCAAATAACTACCAAGGCAGGAGCAGCGCCGCGCGCCACTGGATATACGAGCGAAAAATCATGATCGTTATACGCATAGGTCAGGATAGCAAAATAGATTGCTTCCAAAAGGGTGCTTATGAAAATAAGAATCGATAAAGAACGTGGTGGAAGTCCCGTAAAAATAAGAGCTATGATCGAAACCAGGCTGCCAATGATGACCTGCCAGCTCATCGCAAGATATTTTTCCTGAGATTGTTTTAGCAGTAAATTCCACAACGCATGCAGCGCAGCAGATGTAAGCAGCAGGGCAATGGCAAGAGTAGGCATATTAGGTTATTTACTCAAAATCTGCCCCACCTTGCCTGGCTAAGGAGGATAAATGAAGGACAGTTCCAGGAAGGTTATTAAGTATCCTGTACTGTAGGTTTTATGCACATTTACCTGCGAAAAGGTGTTTCATTTATCGATTGTGAATCATCGGTAAAAATATCCATTCACCCGTTCTTACAGATACAGTCGTGGCGACATCTTCTCCGATCACTCGACCATCCACGTGGCTAAACCGAATATAAACAATCCCATCCCGATCTGATGTCCAAACCAGTGCTGTGTTTTCTCCAAAATTTTGTGGCATTGCCTCGGCTATCAGTGTGGTCCCATCTTGTGCATATAAGCTGACCTTCGTTGCTGTTGGCAGGCTATTTGCCATACCGACGATCAGGTAATGTACACCAGTACCAACCTCCAACCTTACCCAATCTTCATCATTTTGATAGTCCGGTGAAAGTGGATTGCAGTAATTATGGATTTGACTGGCACCATTGGCATAAATATTACTTGCATTTACCAAGGAATTATCATTCCCAGACGTATCATAACTATCCAGCGCATAACAGATTACATTTGCATAAGGAATAGATGTACTTGTTTCAGCTGTGCTTGGATAATTTTCACTATTACCCGAATGATCAATCCCATGCATTCGATAAGAATAAGAATTACCAGGCATCCCGATGATCCAATAATTTTTGTAAATTTCATCAACTGGAGGTAGTGTAAGCCAGATACTATTATTCATTTTTTCTTGAATTTCAACATAATCCACTCCTGATAAATTATCCATCGATGTCCACTCAAGTAAAAATGCGTTGCTCGGTTGTTGAGCACTCAGCGGTTTCATTTCTGTTACTGGTGCAGTTTTGTCAATCCCTAAATTCCAGGTTCCTACACCTGTGAAATTCCCTGCTAAATCGTATACTTTAATATAAAATGCAGCATCATCTCCCTCAGGTTGTCCTGCTGGATTGAATTCGATACGCCATCCATCGGTCCCATCTTTATCAGATCCTAAATATTCCCAGGAACCGGAAAGCCAATCTGTTGAATGCCAGTAAAATTCAACCATATTGATGCCATCGCTCACATCCGACACTTCAGCAGTAACAATCATATTTGTATCTGGCAAGAAACTATTTGTTGTTGGCCATGTAATCGAAGCAACTGGATTATCTTGGTCTTCATACAATCTGATGGAGTAAAAAAAGTCATCCCCACCTACGGATGGATGTTTCCATGCACGAAGCTTTAGGTAATACTCTCCATCTTTGGTTAGGGTATAACTAAGCAAAGGATCGCGCATCTTGTGCGTACACTTCATCATCATTCTCAGCCAATACCGTTTCACCATCACTATCCAATAAGAACAGGTATGAATCAAGTTGAGAACCTGCATTCATTGCATCAACATCCGCTACGATCCGATCACCGGCATGACCAATAAACTTGTAATAATCATAATCTCCGTTTGGACATATCGCACCAGGCATGCTTAAGGCTGGATCGTAGGTAAGGAAAAAAGCTTTACCAGGCGTATCATCATCCCGACTATCATCACAATTTATTGGTGAGCTCGCGGTGATACTGAAATCATCGAATTCCCCATCCCGGGAAATTATTCGCAAATGCATCTAAAGTTGAAAATTGAAATCGAACCCGGATGATATGGCCAGCGTAAGCAGAAAGGTCGAGAGCTTTACTCATTAACCAGCTAGACGTCTCCGGAATCTGTGGATCATCATGCAGTTGAAGAATATTCATGAATGGTTCACTTTCAACAGATATTTGTAGCCAACGCTGATCCCAATATTCCCCTTGAGTTTCGGTTTGGTACCGGTAATAAAAACGCAAATAATAACCAACACTTGATATGGAAATGGGTGGTGAGGTTAATGCACCAGAATTGGGTCGATTGTTATCATAATTTCCATATACATTTTGATACCACCAGCTGTGGGTTCCACTGTGCGCCATGGATGGATTTCCCATATAACTCCAAAACCCGGTACGTACCCAGGAGCCCTGAGAAGTTTCCATCGTATCAGAATATGGAACCTGAAATTCTCCCGGAATAACGATCGGAGATTCAACAGAAACTAATTCCATCTCGGACCAATTACTCACCCCACCTTCATTCCTGCCCTGTACCCGCCAGGTGTAATTCCCTTGGCCAAGGGAATCTACATATACGACTGGCTCTGATCGCCAAGGGATCGTCATTCGTAATGCTGATTCTAAATATATCTCAACCTGATAATCAATCGTCCCACCCCCATTATGCCAGGATAACGGTACCAAATCACCTTGACGAAAAGTCATTGCATCTATTGGGCTGATCACCACTGGCACCTGCGGGACTGTGGTTCGTGATGATACGATCATTGAGGAAACGGTATTTCCTGGAACCCATTGATATAGGAGGGTGGAAGTTCCTGTAATAACACTCTGAGAATGTCCGGTAAAATTTTCATCAGAATAAATAGTCGCCATTACATTCAAACCCGTGAGGAGTGACTCTGCATCATCATTACCCAATGGATTAAGCGAATTGCCTGTGGGGTAGTTGCTTATATCAAATTTTACACATCCTCCTTTAAAATCAGGATCTTCGAATAAAGTCACCTGCTCCGTGCCGGGAACACAGTTGGGAGGAGGCTTTGGGCATGTGAAATTCTTCGTAAAATGGCGTAATCCGACTAAAGGGGCGGGGTTACCAGCGACATCATAAAGGAGAAGTGCAACACTGACCGCACCATTCTCAACGGGCAAGGAAGGATCGCAAAAATCCCATTCGTACGAAAAATCAGGATTAAATCGAGGACCGATATTCTGCCAAGCGCCATTAAAAATATGAGATCAGCTGCCCATAATCCAATCCGGATTGGCTGTCGGCACCCCAGCCGTTGAGGGTGAGCTTTTCACTAGTAACTAAATCTCCGGTAGAAACTCCGCTCAACTCACCCGATGGTGGAATTGAATCATCCAGGTAGTAATTTCCTGAGGTATAGGTCTGTCGAAAAACGTCACAGATATCAGTTTCAAGGCAGTAGGGTGGATCAAGTGGACTCACACGTGGCCTGCCGCCATTGATATCAACATCTTCAAAAGTCATGTCTAGGGCAGTGCTCCAGTAAGGATTATTCGTTGGCCATGCGGGCTGGTGTTCGATTTGAAAATGCAAATGTGACCCAGAACTTGCTCCTGTATTGTCTGCCCTACCGATGTATTGTCCCCTTGCCACTGGTGTACCCACAGTTTTTAAGGCTGAAGGTATGCTGCCCTGGGCAAGATGCAAATATAGCTGGAATATTGTTGGATCATCGATATTTCTAAGCACAAGAAAATTGACCTTGCTATGGTCACAATCAGCTACGGTGTCCTCCCACCCCCATACTGTAGCAGCCCGTGAGGCATAAAGATCGAAGTTTAATCCTGTCGTTCCCGAGGTTGATTCTCCCCGCTCGGACAAACCGTGTTCCCTGGTATATAAAAATCGAATGCATTATGAGCAGTAGTGTAATCTGCATCATGGCCAACACTCCGAGAAAGATATGCTGTTTGACCACCATGCCAAGGAAGGAGATATCCGCTTTGTGTCGGAAATGATTCTACTGCTCCCTGATTCATCGCGACCCACATATCCTTCTCCTCTTTGGATAACAAGTCATCCGGAAGGGCATAGATTGAATCTTGCCATGCAGGATCAGACGGGAAAATTACTTGCCAGGCATTATCCACAATGTGGGTGACAACCAATGCAGGTTCAGTAGGAAGGATGGCTTCAATTTGCGAGTCGTAGGATACAACCCAGGCAGTTGCCCAGTTTTGGTCCTGTGAAATTTTAATATCTGTGACCTGTAAATTGGCAGCCATTCCTCCTTGCATATAATTACTATTTATCGCAATCGCTTCAAGGATAGCCTGTTCTACCTGAACTGTAATTTCCTCTTGATTTTCAACGGTGGGAAGTGGTTCTGCTTTTAAGCCAGCTGATAAAGCAGTAGGGATAGAGAATGCAAATAAGATGATAATTAGAGCGACAACCACACCTGATACTTTTCTCCATTTCATCTCTCATCCTCCATATTATCCTTGACAAACAACAATTGAATCCATAATTTTTATTTATGATAAATTTTACTTGATTTCGTTCAATAGAAGCTGACCATTAAAGATTATAGGTCGTTGCAAGTTCTCAACCAATTTTATTAATGTATTTAGGAGACAAAGCTGAAAAGCACCCGCCTCTAGGCATAGGGAGTAGGTAAATTAATATTCGATCCTATTATATATATACTCCTTTTCATTTGTTTTTCCTCTTGTTATTTAAACCTAGGTAGATGAATACTCATTTTTAATGGTATGCAATAAAACCAGGTTTGTTGGGTTAATTGTGGCTACTGGAAAGCCACACGTGAATACGATTTGTTGACCAAAAGCGACTGCACCGGCTTCTATTAATGCATGATCGACATCAGCAAGCATATTTTCAACCGTCTGGGATTTATGAATCAGGTATGGGGTCACGCCCCAATACATTTCGAGACGGTTATACGTGTATAAATCTGGTGTGAATGCTAAGATGGGTACACCTGGTCGGGTTTTTGATACATATATGGCTGTCCTACCACTCATGGTAAACACAGCTATCACGGCAACATCACGGTCATGAGCTAATTCCCTCACCGCAAGAGACATGAATTTCGTATCATCGCCTTGTGAGTCTGCTACGGTTGGCCCATGCCAGTGTCCCCATTCACTAACATGCGCTTCTGCCTGGCAAATGATCTTATCCATCATTTCCACTGTCTGAATTGGGTATTTACCCACAGCTGTTTCTCCAGAGAGCATGACAGCATCCGTGCCATCAAAAATCGCATTGGCTACATCGGAGGCTTCTGCCCTGCTGGGTCTTGGATTATTGATCATGGATTCCAACATTTGAGTGGCAGTGATCACATATTTTCCATGTCGGTTGGCACTTTCAATGATATGTTTTTGAGCTATGGGGACTTCCTGGGGTGACATTTCTACGGCCAGGTCACCACGGGCGACCATAACCCCATCTGTTACTGCCATGATAGCATCGAGTGCCTGGATTGCCTCCGGGCGTTCCAGCTTTGCGACAATCGGGATATTTCCATTTTCAGGTGCAATTTTTATGATCTTTTCCCGCAGGTATAGAATATCCTTTTCACTGCGTACAAACGATAAAGCAATGATATCTACACCAAGCTTTATTCCAAACTCCAGGTCGATCAAATCCTTTTCGGTAAGCGCAGAGATATCTAGATGTGCATCAGGCAAGCTAATTCCTTTATGAGATTTCAATATTCCACCAACCACCACACGAGTGATAACCTGGTTTGCCTTTATTTCATCCACCAATAATTCCAGGTTACCATCATCAAGCAGAATTCGCGATCCTGGATGTACATAGCGCTGGAATTTGTCAAGATCTACCGGGATTTCACCGGATCTCTTCAAACTGGTGCTACTCATTAAGGAAATTATTTGGCCTTTTTCAAGGAGAATATTTCCACCTGGAAGGTTGCCTATGCGAAGTTTCGGTCCTTGTAAATCCAACAGGATGCACAACGGAAGTTTCAATGCAATAGCAGCATCACGTAACCTGTTGTATACAACGGTATGGTCGTCATGGGTTCCGTGGGACAAGTTAAGCCTGGCAACATTTACCCCTGATCGAAGTAGCTTATGGATCATGGCTTCACTTTGCGTAGCAGGTCCGATGGTGGCAATGATTTTTGTTCGACGTTGCATAAAACACTCTCCGAATTAATTATACCTTTTCAAATCTATAAATAATATAGCCGATAGGGTTATCTACCTATCAGCTATATTCAGTCATGAATTCGAATGGCTCGAATTATTCTATAAATAATGCAGCTCAGAGGCTTCCCGTTTCATCTCCTCTCGAAAATCAGGATGGGCGATGTTGATCAGAGTTTCCGCTCGTTTATGAATGCTCTTTCCATAAAGGTCGGCGACGCCATACTCAGTCACAATAAACCTTACATGGTTACGGCTGGTAACAACCCCTGCTCCTCTTTTCAGCATGGTAACAATACGAGATATTACAGTGCCATCCCGGGTGGTTGTCGTGCTGGGAAGTGCAATAATTGGCACTCCGCCTTTAGATCGCGAAGCACCGTAAATAAAGTCCAATTGACCTCCTACACCGCTGTACAACTTGGGACCAATACTGTCAGCACATACCTGACCCGTAAGATCCACCTCGATGGCTGAGTTGACTGCAACCATGCGATCATTTTGCGCAATCACAAAAGGATCGTTGATGTATTCCGTTGGATGGAGCTCGATCATCGGATTATCATCGACCCAATTATATAATCGACGTGAGCCAATGATAAATCCAGCTACTATTTTACCGGTATGTAAAGATTTACGTGCATTCGTAAGAACTCCTGCATCAACCAGATCAATCACACCGTCAGAGAACAACTCACTATGCACACCCAAATCTTTCTTGTTGTATAAATATTTCAAAACTGCGTCTGGAATTGCACCAATTCCCATCTGCATGGTAGCCCCATCTGGGATCAATTCTGCAATAAATCCAGCGATTTTTTCAGTGATCTCATCTGCACCCTCACCGCCCATCGACATTTCTGCCAGTTGATAATTGACCGGTATAACGTAATTAATTCTGCTTAGATGGATGAATGAATCACCTAATGTACGTGGCATCTGCTGATTCACTTCGGCGATAATGATCCTGGCAGATTCTGCTGCAGATTTTGTCAATCCATTTTCGATACCGAAACTAAGGAAACCATGCTCATCTGGAGGTGACAAATGAACCAGAGCTACATCAACCGGTAAGTGCTTATTTTTAAATAGCAATGGAAATTCTGAAAGAAGCACTGGCGTGAAATCAGCCCGTCCCTCCTGAACCGCCTTGCGGATATTTGCACTGATGAACATCGTATTAACCCGCATATGCCCTTCCATTTCTGGACTGACATAATCAGCAGGACCAACGCTCAATGCCTGACATATTTCAACATCTTTTAAGTTCGGAGCATGCCTGACTAATGCTGCTAATACCGTTTGGGGGGTCGAACAGTTTCCAGTTAAAAAAACACGCTGACCGGATTGGATCTTCTTAACTGCTTCTTCTGCTGTAACAACACGGGACTGGTATAACTTATTAAGATCCATAATCTAATCCTCTTCTTCCGAACTGGTTCGCTCGCGCGGTAAGCGTCGAAGTTCACCTTTGTAAATTATCGCTCCAGATTCAATAGCAGGATTTTCTTCAATTGCTAAATCTATTCCTTTTTCAGCAATTTCCTTTATGAATGGATATGCTGCATTTAAGAATACGTATGTGGATGTTCGCGCAACCACACTGCCAATATTCGGTACACAGTAATGGATAATTCCTTCTTCAATAAAAGTCGGATGTTCATGAGTAGTTGGACGGGAAGTTTCCACGCAACCACCTTCATCGATGCTGACATCCATTATTAATGAGCGGGGCTTCATGCCCCGGATCATTTCGCGGGTAATTACAATAGGTGGTCGTTCGCCAGGAATTAATATGCAAGCAGCAACGACATCTGCATAGGCTGTCGCCTTCGCCAGGTTGTGCGGGTTGGATACCATCGTAACCACCCCAGGAAATATCTCATGAATGGTTTGTAGTGCATCAAGGTTGGTATCCAATACAGACACATGTGCGCCTACACCAAGGAAAGATCGCGTGGCTGCTGTCCCTGTAACACCTGCACCGACAATAACCACCTCTGCTGGAGGTACTCCGCCCATCCCTCCTAGCAGGATCCCCTTTCCTCCTACATCATTTTGGAGCAAATGGGCACCGATCTGGGCAACAAGTCGACCACCGATCTGGCTGAGAGGCTTACGGACTGGTTGGGAACCATCCTGAAGTTGGATTTGTTCATAGGAGATGGCAGTTATCAGCTTCTCCTGCATCATTTCGATCTTATCCTGCCGCGATGAATACAGATGTAGCAAGCCCATGATCGTGATATTTGAACGTAACCACTCCAGTTCCTCATAAGTGGGTCGTGCAACCTTACAGAGCAGATCTGCCCTGCCAAAGACTTCGTGGGGTGTATACACAATTCGTGCACCAGCTCTTTCGTATTCCTGGTCATTGAACCCTGCACCTATGCCTGCATTGTGTTCTACATAGCATGTATGGCCTTCTTTAGTCAACATTTGTACTGCACCGGGTGTAAGACCAACCCTGAATTCAAATGTTCGTCTTTCTTTTGGTACGCAGATATTCATATGAATTACTCCTTGTTCTTCCTAAATATAGTCACTGGGTACTTAATCTTTGATTTTCTAATAAATTTTCTCATACCACCGTGAGGACTTCACGAATGCGTGGTAATGCCCAATCCACAGTCTTTTGATCGATGATTAATGGTGGAGCAAAACGGATCACGTTAACGTGGGTTTCCTTGGCTAAAATGTTCTGATGCATCAGAGCTTCGCAAAATCTCCTTGCTCCACCCGCTTTGGGATGCAATTCCACTCCGATCAAAAGTCCTTTCCCACGTACTTCTTTGATGTACGGGCTTGAAATTTCAGCAAGTTGATCCATGAAATACTCGCCAACCGTGGCTGCATTCTCAACCATCTTTTCATCCTTTAGGACCTGTAATGCTGCGCGTGCCACAGCCATCCCTAATGGATTCCCACCAAACGTTGAACCGTGCTCACCTGGTTGGAATAATCCAAGAATTTTTTTATCGGCAACCACTGCCGATACAGGATAGAAACCACCCGCAAGTGCTTTACCGATCGTAACCATATCCGGGCGAACAGATTCGTGATCACAGGCAAATATTTTACCGGTCCGTCCAAGTCCTGTCTGAATTTCATCGGCGATAAATAGGACATTGTTTTTTGTACATAGTTCCCGAACTTGCTTAAGATAACCCTCCGGTGGGATGATTACCCCTGCTTCTCCCTGGATTGGTTCTATCAGAACTGCTGCGGTGTGAGCAGTGATAGCGTTCGCCAATGCATCCGTGTCACCATACGGAATAACCGTGATCCCTGGGGTGAAGGGACCAAAATCATCCCGGTAAAGGGGTTCTGTAGAAAATGAGATGATCGAGACGGTACGCCCATGAAAATTGTTCTCAAAGGCAATGATCTCTGCATGGTAGCGAGGTAATCCCCTTTACCTGGTATGCCCATTTGCGTGCCAGCTTTATGGCAGTTTCCACTGCTTCGGCACCTGAGTTCATCGGCAATGACATCTCATAACCAGTCATCTCCGACAATTCCTTATAGAACAAGGGAAGCTGGTCATTGCGAAAAGCCCGTGAGGTCAAGGTCAATTTTCGGGCTTGCGCTTGTAATGCTGCCAGAATTTTTGGGTGAACATGTCCTTGATTAAGCGCAGAATATGAGCTTAGACAATCCAGGTAGCGCTTACCGTCGATATCATAAACCCACACACCTTCTCCACGCGAAAGAATGACATCCAAGGGGTGATAGTTATGGGCACCGTAATGATCTTCGAGTTCGAAATACTCATTAGAATTCATAATCCCTCTATTTATATCAATTTAAAAAATCGATACGCCATTTATATAATTGTTCTAGAAATCTTTCTTTTCGAATGAGTGCCCAGTCGATTGATCAACGTTAACTTCCTTAAAGCATATCATCCGATTGTCTTACAGTAGATTTTTTGCAGTATAACACAACCACATATCATGTAATATTGCCTTAATTCAGGGGAATGTTCGATTAATGTCATGTATTTTATAAAAATAAAACACCTCGGAGATTAGATCACCGGGGTGTTTTATTTATTTATGAATCTACCAGATTATTTCATAACGAGTGGTAGATAGATAGTATAACCTTCCTTCAAGGGTAGCAAGAAGCCAACCGCATCGCTCGGCCAGGCGAAGACACCCAGATCCTGTAGCGTACCGTTGCCAACGGCAAAGGCAGTCACGATCTGGCCTTCTATGAAGGTTACCGGCAGTGGATCGATCAACACCACACCGCAATCGGTGCCCGCTGCTGCGATCAATAGGTCGTATGTGCCCGCATCCAGGGGTAGATAGGATGCCACTGCCCCATACGGTACATCAGTAAGGATCGCTGTACCATCCTGCAGGCAGATATCAGCCTCGGTCCCGGTTGCTGCGAACGGTGCTAGGTGACCAAGGCGCAGGTGGAATTTGCCCACAGCCGGAGGTGTGTTATCGTCCACCAATGCCATCAGTTCTAGAGGTTGTTTGTCCCCATCACCCATAGCAACCACTGAGTAATCCGTTCCCCCTGCAAGATCCACTGTTGCAGTGATGGCCGGTTCAACCGCTCCCATTGGCCAGACTTCCACCAGGTATTCACCCGGGAGGAGATCAATGTAGGGAGTTGAATCAGCGAAGACAAAGTCAGTCAAAGCCGGTGTGCCGTTCAGGGTGATCGTTACTGCAGTGCCCGGGTCCATGGCGAAGGGCGCTAGGTGAGCAACGGCCACATGTGCATATTCCACAACCGACATGGTCACCGGAATCTCCACCAAGGGTGTCTGCGGGTCATTGCTGGCAGCACATAGAGTGGCTGTATATTCCCCTAATGGCAAGCCGGTCGCGTCTAAGGACACATCCACAGATGTGCTCTCACCCGCAGGCGTTGTGCCAGAAGCAGGCGCTGTGCTCAACCAGGGTACATCACCCCACACACCACAAGCAGGCGCTTCCCCAGGTTCAAGAGAGATGTCATCGTAATAAACCACGGAAGCAGCGTTGGCGAACAAGTCCACTGCGGCGATGTTCAAGATTCCACCACCAGTTAATCCCTCTGTCCAGGAATCAGAGTAGAGTAAGTCATCATCATAGTAGAAGGATTGGATATCGTTATCGAGGTCAATCTCCACACGAATCTCGACCCATTGTCCCTTGATCAAAGGAAGCGCACCACCGGCTGGACCATCATTTATTACAGTTCCAGAAGTATTATCAAATTCAACTTGAGTTGACCAATTGTTGGTCACACCTGCATCATCATACTGGTTGAGCAAGATGAAGTAGGATGTACCTGCGAAATCGGTCGGGATATACTGCCAGGCTGTGTATGTCCAGTTAGCTGAGGTAAAACCTGTATATTCATGCACAAGGTCTGAAGCACCCAAGATAGCCACTGAGTTCGGTGTGCTAATTGATTGAACATCCGAGGTCAGCGCACCAGCAGACGGGTCGTTCGCCCATCCCTTCCAACCACCCTGTCCATGCATCTGGCTACCTGTGGGATAGCTATCAAGGTCATCCGACCAGCTTGCGCTTGGTGTTCCATCGTACAGCTCCCAAACCAAATCTGCATCTCCAGCGTTATTAATGGTCAGAAGTTTGGTAACCAATTCTGCCAATTGGACACTGGTGATTTCTGTCGGATCAATCGAGATGATCGGAGCCCCTCCGACGACCACCACCACAGGTAAACGAGTGACCATCGCTGTTGTCGGTGTGAGTGTCACCGCGCCGAATAGCTGCTCCCCTGAAGGAGCTGAAACGTTAGCTGTGATGGTCAATTCCACACTCGCACCTGGATCAAGGGTGAACTGATCAGGAGTAACCGTGATCTCCAGATTCGGATCAGCGTTCGTGGAGACGGTCCAGGTATCCACAGCTGGCAAAACACTGGTCAAGGTTCTCGTCCATGAACAATTTCCTTCACAGTCATAATTGACCATGCTAGGTTGGTTGAGTGTCTTTGGATCACCACCCAAGGCGGGATTGGCGGCCTCATAATCCGCAGCTGTTTCATCCATAACCAATCCAGCACTCCCCGCACCATACAGGTCCAACCGCCCTGAACCCATGTCCTGTGGATCAGCTGGAGTAACCCCATCAGAATCCAAAACTGGATCCGGGTCAGCAGTGCTATTCATAGCTGATCGGACCTCCGCGATGGACCATGCTGGTCGTAGAGCCATCATCAGAGCAGCCGAGCCCGCGCTGTGGGGTGAGGACATCGATGTGCCCTGGTATAGACCATATTGAACCGGCTCTCCACCAGAAGCAGCCACTGCGGCCAGGATATTCACACCCGGGGCAGTGTAGTCCGGTTTGAGCAACTCAAACTGGCTCGGACCGCGCGAGCTGAAGCCCGCCATGATATCCTCCCAGGCTTGATCGATGATCACCTGTGCTGTAGCATAGATGGTGGCGCTTGCATTGAGATCACCACTGATCGCATCCACCACCGCCAGGCCATCCTCCAGGGTGATCATGACCGCTGGAACGGTGATCGGTATTGAACCCATGGTGCTTGGAGGTCCACCGGCATTGTTGTAAATCACCGCCCCCACCGCACCTGCGTTGATTAGATTAGTAACCTTCACTGAGAAGTTACAGATTCCTCGTTGAGCCAAACCTATCACACCGGAGAACGAGTTGGCTGGAAAGGCCAGACAGGCATCGATGTTTCCAGAGTCAACATCACCAGCCCACAGGATGTTATCTGTGAAGTCCGTTTCAATAACGATCCCCTCACCAGGTACCGCAGAGATCTCCGTAAGGTTCCCACCTGTAGCAGTGATGTCCAATGTGTTGGCAATTATCCGGCTGTGCGTGGAAGCTGCTACTGAGGAATTCCACGGTCCCGTATGGGCAACCGTACCATCACCAGGGCCGTTATTACCCGCTGAAGCTGAGACAAATATCCCCGCCGCAAAGGCGTCCAAGAAGGCTTGGTCGACCCCATCCGTCCAGGGGGTATCTCCACCGGAGATGGAAAAATTGATTACATCCACTTCATCCGTGCTGATGGCTAAATTGACCGCTGCAATAGCTGCTGAGTTTGGGCAGGATGGATTGCAAACCTTGTAAGCCACGATATTGGCATGCGGTGCAACACCTGCGATGGAACGGGTGAATTGCTGATTTCCCACATCGAATATAGCATCATGTGCATTGCCACCCGCGTGGTACTGCTGGTGTGACTGCCATGTCCGTCAGTATCTTCCGGGCCGCCACTTCCACCTGGATACAGGTCATAAGCTGCAATCAACTTATTATTACAAAAATCCGGATTGGTTTCACAGTAACCGTGAAACACACCATCCCCGTATGGGTTTTCAATGGGGATGCCATCCTCTCCGACTTCTGCAAATGAGGGATGTTGTGAGTTGATCCCACTATCGATCATGCCGATCACGATGCCTTCACCCTTGGTGGCGATATCTCCAATAGTGTCACCCTCCCAGATGCTGGGAGCGCTGATCAGGGTGGGACCCATATCCGTGTCCAGCTCATTAAGGGCATCAGCATATACAACCTTCACCCCCGGTAGGTCAAATGCCTGCAGTGCTTCCGCATGGCTCAGCCGGACAGCAACCGCATTTAACGCATATTGATAATAGAACTGCACCTCGATCGGGTGTCCAAATTCTGCCTGCATGTTATCAACCAGCGTTTGCTGCTGGGTGTCCAGATATTCCTGGTAGGCCTGGCTGGCGGGTGCCTGGGGATCCAACCGGTGGGCATCTGTTGCCTCTGGGCTGGTTGCATCCAAACCGGAAACTCCACCCATGTAACGCGAGACCGAAGGGTCCTTAAGTTGGACGATATATAAGCCCGTCTCACTCTCAGGTAGTGAACGATTCGGCTGGGTTATGGTGTTCTGACGATCAGACGCGGAAACTGGGAATGCATTCGAGAAACCAGAAAAGACCCCCAGGGTTATCCCAATAACCATGCTGATGTTAATTATCGTTTTGAAGATTTTTGGTTGCATTAGGCATTCTCCTTTTCATTTTTTACTAAGACTTATTTGGAATATCCGATTAAAACGGAACACGTTTTACGCTTAATCACTACCTCCTTCATTTTCTGTGTTTGGATCCCCGTTATTTCCATGATGGTGTTGATCATTCCCTGTACAGAGAAACAAGGAAATTCAGGCTTTCGATCATTTATACCATGCCAAGCTAAATATATAAACCCATTCAGTCAGTTTCTTATTAACTCATATTAAATTTTAATGTTCATTACAAGATCTCTCAGCCGTGAACACAATAACTTGACATGGAACACAGATGGCTGATGAAGTTAATGACAAAAACAAGCAATCAAAACCAGAAAATGAGATGAGATGAATGATCAATAGAATAGTTTACAAAATAACAAAAGAAACCATATCATATGACTGAGATTTTAGGAAATGTCAATTGAGAATATATAGTGATCGATAAATCCTGGCAGGAATAGAAAACACCCCGATGATCAGATCACCGGGGTGTTTGATTTATTTATGAATCTACCAGATTATCTCATAACGAGAGGTAGATAGATATTGTTGATAGCCGGGATGACAGTGGTATCCTGGGTTGCGGTATTATTTTCCAGTATCAGGATCCAACTCATTCCCAGTCACAGTCGCCGTGTTGGTAAGAGTCCCATCTTCTTCGGGTGCTGTAACCACGATGGTGAGTTCAGCCACCGCACCAGAAATTAGAACACCCACATCACAAGTCACCACGCCGGCTGATTCCACACAACCCGCACTGGCACTCACGAATGTAACGCCGGTGGGTAGGGTATCAACAACCTTAACACCCGTGGCGTCCTGTGGACCGTTATTGGTAACCAGGAGCGTGTAAGTAAGCGCCTCTCCAAAGCGGACCGGGTCAGGACTATCACCCTTGGTGATAGCCAGGTCAACTTCCTCAACGGTCAGAGTGACGGGAACAATAACTTCCGGTGAATCAGGATCATTGCTGCTGACATCCAAGCTTGCCCCATATTCCCCAAGCGCCAGGAGGTTCGAATCAAAGGTCACTTCGACTACAACTGACTCACCCGCTGGAACTGTTCCAGAAGTCGGTGTTTCACTCAACCAGGGAACATCAGTCACAATGGTCTCACCATATCCACGCACCATCCAGTTACCAGGGAAGTAATCATCGATCAAAATCCAGGTATCATCCGGAGGTAACACTGGAGGATTTGGTGGTGGGCTTGAAAGATACCAACCAGCCCATGAGCGTTGCTGGGTCGCTGTTTGATCCATTGAGGCTGGCCAGTAGCTGGTGCCAGGAACCTCAAGGCCAACGACTCCAATTAATGCATCCCCAGGACCATTGAAGATTGCAGGAGACGGGAGTGTAAAAGTATTCCAGGCATCCACTGCTTGAACGGTAGTATTGAATGACGCCAGCAGATTTGACCCTGGTGCCGGATCGTAACTACCTGTGGTATTCTCGAAGATCGCAATGACGATCTCATCGCCCACATTAACCATGCCGACGCTGCTGAAGTAAATCTGAACTTCATTCAGCTGGAAGGGAAATTCGCTCGGATTGGGGGTAAAGCGGTTCAGCCAGAGCATTTCCCAGGTTCCGCCAATTCCGATGTCATTATCACGGCTGCCATCATCAAGAACAAGTGCTACAGCATCTTCTGGAGCTTCAGGCGCTGGAGCGGTCGTACTGCTTATACCATTTCCACTCAATGTCAATGCAACCTGGCGTGGATTATTGGAGGGTGGGTTGAGGTAGGTAGGACATTTACATTCAACAGTCCAGGTACCTCTGCGATTGCCCAATCCAATGGTGCATCGCCATTATTGAAGATCGTTAGGGGAATGGTCGTTGTTGAATCAGGCAGCAGGGTTGCGTCCAGAGCAGCTGGATCTACAGCAATGTCAGGTTCTGGTTCTGCAGTTAATGGCACTTCGTAATACTCGGGTGGACCAAAAGGTGGGTGTCAGCACCAGACCAGCCGCCGATCACCCACATCACGCCCGGATCCCCCGGTACAAAGAATCCAGCGAAGTCCCGGCGTAGTGAAGTAAGGTTAGGAAATGTATAGTCATAGGTGTTGCTGGCAACATCATAGATCTCAACTTCATTCCAAGCATCGGACCATTGTCCACCACCGGCGATCACGATCTTACCGGCAAGTTCGTAACCCGAGTTTAATGCAAAGCTATAGGCTCGACCCTCGCCAGAGGCTGTTGGCAACTCCGCTACAGCTGCATCATCCCACGTGCCAGCTACCGGATCAAAGACTTCGGTCCTGGTTGAAGCGAACAGGCTAGCACCATCATAGGTGTCGCCACCAAAGGCATAGATTTTGCCATCGTAAACTGCTACGTCTGCATAGGCGCGACCTAAGGTCTGGTTACCCTTCTGGGTATAGGAATTCGTGGCAGGATCATACTCATAAGTGTACGCGTGATTATATGGTGCTGTTGTGCTGCTAAAACCACCGAAGATATATGCCTTATTGTTCACTACCGCGGCACCGCCAGGCAGGTAGGTGTTCCAGGCGCTGGGAAGATTGGCCAAGGTGGTTGTGGTGTTACTTAAGGGGTCATAGCACTGTGTTGTGAGAATCATCGCTCCGGTGTTATCACGACCACCAAAAGTACATAACCAATCTGTACCACCTACGTTCAACTGAACAATGGTGTAGTTAGAGATGGGCACTGGCATATCAGCAAGGGTGTCAGCACAGGTTTGGGTTGCTGGGTCGAACGAGTAGATCGAGCCATTGGTATCAGTACCAGGACGACCGCCCATGAAGTATGCCAGTCCCGTTTCAGCGAAGTACTCGCCATCATATCGATACCAATCAGGGCACCCTACAGGGAGTGTAATTTGTGGTCCAACCTCCCAGATAGCTGATCTGGAAATCCCGAACTGTAGTCTCACCCGCTGCAACAAGGACGCCAGTCACTGTTTGAGAAGTATAGTTGGTCTTAGAAGCAGTGACATCGTATGTGCCAACAACCAGGTTCATGGTATAAAAACCATTCGGATCAGTGGTAGCATTGATGCCATTTCCAAGTGCTGCCGGTTGAGCTGTTACGTTCGCACCTTCAACCGGATTATTATTCTGGTCATATACGTGACCTTCCAATGTTCCGGTTTCAACTGTGCCACACAAATCAACACCGGCTTGCAATACATTAAGGTAGCCATAGCCGTCCTCATAGGTTCCTTCGGCATCAGGTGGAACACCACAGCCGGGATTCGTAGGATCCGGGGCATCAGCACTATTTTGGAGTGCCTGGAAGGTCATGTCAACCTCACCAATCAGATCAGGGTTGCATGACCAGAGTAAAGCCACCGCACCCGCACTGTGCGGGCTGGCCATCGAGGTGCCACTATAACCGCAGTTCCAGCCATTGGTTGGCACCGTTGAGCAGATATTATTTGACGGAGCAGTAATATTCGGCTTGGTATATGGTTCGTGTCCAAAAGCTGAAGGTCCTTGCGACCAGGCATGCGCACGGGTGGACGTGTGACCTGTGCTGGCAAATGATTCTTGATAATCACCAGGTGATCCCATGCTGCCACACCCTGTGCTGTTGCCAGCTGAGAAGGCAGGGAAGATACCTGCGGCAACCCAGGCTTGTACTTTTGCCTGGTACCAGTTGTCTCCTCCGCCACCGCCCCAGGAGTTATTGACGATGTTGGGACGGTTAGCTGCGTCACCGCCCGGTGCCAGGATCCAATCAGCGCAGGCGTTCAATGCGGTGTCTGAACATGAGCTCGACTCGCAGCCTTTACATGCGATCCAGGTGGCATTCGGCGCCATTCCAGCGATGTAGGTCAAGCCGGGATCATCGTCGGCAACCATCGTGCCCATCGTGTGGGTACCATGACCGTTGTTATCGCAGGCTAATCCACCGGCGCAGACATTACTGGGATCTTCCCAACAGTCTACGTTACCAGGATCACCCGGGCATGCAAATTGGTTGACCAAGGCCGGGT
>CAVTQM010000059.1:0-12761 GCA_963736805.1 uncultured Chloroflexia bacterium | reverse complement strand
GTCCTTCCCATCCGCTCCCATTCCCGAGATGGTAAGAATCTGCCGATAACCTGCCGTAATTCCCTGGTTGCCGCCTGTGCGGATCATCCCATCGTAGGCAGTGTTGCAATGCAGCCAAAAACACTTCAAGATTTCCTTGCCAAATTCCGGGTCCATACCTTCGCGACTGGATTTTCCAAGGGGATATAAATACTGATCGAGCCGTCCGAACGAGTCGCCCGGACCCGGGTAGTTTTCATCGGACATGACCAGCATGTGGGTCAGCCAAAGGGATTGCACCGCTTCCCAGAAATTTTGGGCAGGTTCCCAGGGGACGCGTGACAGGTTCATTGCCATCTGGAGTAATTCCTGGCGACGTTGCGGGTCGGCTTTCCTGGCTAGCCATTTCCTGGCATTCCCTGGAATATTCTGCCGCCAGGTCACGCGGCATGCTTGCGGCAGTCATCATCGCCCGCAGCTGTGCACCCTTTTTGCCATTTTTATCCCCTTCGGATAATGCCCCATAGGTTGATTCAAGCTCGGCGTGCACGGCTTTCCACCCATCGCGGATGATACGCCCGTAATCGGGGATCAGATGCCCGGAAGGTGGCACCCACATTACCATAGCCATGGTTGTGGAACCAGAGCATTGCCGCCCGGCTGCCATTTTGGCCGTAAACCAGGCGGTCGCGGTCTTTGTCTCCTTTTCCGTCATGCAGGTGGATGTCTGTATGTTGAACCGTCCTCCCGCAAGCAGGTCTCCGGGCAGGATTTCCTTTGGAAGATAATGTACCATCACTTCGCGGTTGAACCAGGCGTGGCGCTCTCGGCAATGACCACTTCCAGAAATCGGGATGCAAGTTGATAGGGCGCGCGACCTGTTTAAAAGCCGAGCGAAAGGTCTGCAGGAATGAATATGTCTCCGGGACGATATAGAAGGTTAGTTCGTTATACTGGAAATCCCAGGGTGTTCCCGTAGTCCAGGAGGTGACTCGTTGTTCCAGGTGCGGTTAACCCCCTGGAAATAATAATCGCGAGCCATTGGATGCGTGGGAGAAGATTGGTGGGCACTTTGATGGAAAATTGGGGTTGAGTACGGGTAATTGTGGTCATGGGCGTTCTCCTCTAAGATTTTTTACCACCATTGTGCATCTCTTCCAGAAAGTTGTCTTGGTTTTAGGCACACCGGCTGATTGGGGCGTGGCGGAGGTAAAAAAGGTGCTCCAGGATAAACCTTCCGGCATACGGGGATTATATCGCTAAGGTGTTGGATATGGGAATTTTAAAATAGCACTTAATTAGCCCTTGACAAATGTTTACACATATTATATACTTCATAAATAATGAAGTATATAATATGTAAATTGTACAGAAATGGAGGGAATCATGTCTCTTATACGTAAACTCAAACCAGATCGTAATATCACTGGTGCATTAATCATCCCCTTTTCAATCGTGCCGATTTTTGGATTGGCTACGTTGATCTTCGGCCTTACCCATCGGGTTGATCGCCCTGGGGATTTGGATGTGGGTTTATTCCCTTTTCTATCTGTATGTATTTATGCGCACGTGGAACACATGCCCAACTGGTTATTATGCATAGAAGGAGTCTTTTTTGGGTTCATGTTCCTGGTGCTTCTGAGCCAAACTTTCGGGGGTCTGAATACGTAGCTCGTTGAAGCGAAGAGTTTAAAGCGGCATATATTTCTGGCGTGATATTCTTTGGCCTGATATTTGATTTTCCTGGTTTAACCCGCAGGTTAAAATGGCGTGGGCGTGAAATTTTTGAGCTGGCTGGCGAATCGCTGGATGAAGCTGGCAACGGCTACACCTCACGGCCGCGCCCGGTTGGGAAGGTGGAGTACAGTCTGCAGCAGATGCACGCTTTTTCGCCGCTTTTGCGCCCGCCACCTGATCGCTTTGACCTATATCACCTCTAAGAACATCACCCTGGTTCCAATCAAGATGGGGGAAGAGTTTGGTCGCCTGTTGGGCTTGAGCGGCGATTACCGTGATGCTACCTGGGTCAACTTTGATGTCAACGGTGAAGTCTCCGTGCACATTGCACAGAAGGATTACCTGGATTATCGTGAACCATTGGCCTTCGACCAGCTGTGCACCTCATTGGGGCAGGTCTTCATTGACTTTATTGAACTCTATAACAAAGGGGAAGGCGTCAGGGTGATTGATCGCATGGATGATCTAAAACTCAGCTTCTTATCCTAAGGCAGGTAAACGATGGACTTTCACACCGCAGCAAAATACGCCTCACTGCTCTCCAAAGATTATGCTGAAGATATCTTCAAGCTATTGGTAAATTACCAGGCAATCTCTGCCTCCGAAGTTGCCACCCGCCTCGACCTGCACATCAAGACCGCCCAGGACTTCCTCGAATCCCTGGAACAGCTTGATATCCTGTCCAAAGAGGAAATATTCGAGAAGAAACGCCCGTACTATCGCTATATCCTGAAGCAGACCAGGCTTGTCATCGATATTGATCTGATGCAGGTCAAGCGAGAACCTTCCCAGAACAGCCTGTCCTCACACATACGGGAAACGGAGAATGCCGGGGCGCGCTTTTCGGTAGCCCGTAGTGATGACTATATCACCAGCGTGACCATCTGGACCGGGAATGGACGCGAGAGACAGGAACGCAAGATTAAACTTACCACCCCACAGGGTAAGTTCCTCTACCACCTGCCTTTTCCAAAAGCAGAGCCTTTACCGTTGACGAGATCATTCAGAAGGCTGGTATCGACGAGAATCTGGCTCCCGAGATCCTTGATCTGGTCCAGTTGCTTGAAAAATATAACGTGATTGAAGCTTTACCGGAGGTGCTAAAATGAAATACAAAGTGCATCGTTTTGATTTAAAAATGACCAACGACCAATATGCACTGGAGAAGTTCCTAAACCAATTGCAGGGCGATGTTGTTGCCATTATTCCCAATGTAACCCTCGGTTTTTTGTGGGCTCATAAAGTTGATTTTTTGCTGATTGTAGAGAAAATTGGCTGATTTGCAATGATAAAACGAAAGCAAGTTAATTTAGATGTCCCAATTTATCATTTAGCTCATGGGATCCTGTGTCTCTTGGGGTTTATACTTATTATTGGGGGGATTTCTAGCCGCACCGAGGGCGCTTGTGTTGCAGGTTTGATTATCACAGCAGTGAACTTCGAGCAATGGCAGAGACAGAAAAAACGACCACTCAGCAAGGGCTAGATAATTTCTCATACAGAATACCCTTACCAGCATAGGAGATCCGTTTCAGTTTTGTTTGGCTAGAATGCACTCAATGCCCAAACTATTTCCCGCGCATTCAGCGCGTAAATATCGTCAAATATTATGTCTGAGCCATAGCGCCTTGTTGTTAAATTTCTAATACCTTCAAACTTAGGCATTGTTCTTGTCATTACTGGAAGAGAGATTCGGACCAACGGGGGATTCGTTTTCCCATTTTATGTTTTCTGGCGATCCCATTCAATATTACTATCGAGCTTAACATTAGGAACATACCGCCGAAAGTGATGATATTCGCCATAATGTGCAATAAGGGGATTTCTTCGTCTAATACTATCCAGGTAAGTTTGAAAATTGACCCTGCACATACGATCATAATTGTCATACCCAGAACCATCCGGACAGTGACGCCGCGCACATATTTTGTAACTGAGGCTCCGTAAAAAACCCCGGGGAGGGATGCAGATAAAATCACCAATGCAATTGGTATGACCACATTTCCGCTCAATAAATATCTGGCGCCACCATAGAAGGACGATAACATGATTGGAACCGTGGATGTGCCAACTGCTAAAACGGCAGGAATTCCCAATAAATACACAAAGCCAGGCATGATGATAAACCCTCCGCCCGTGCCAATGAAACCAGTAGTCACGCCAATGAGGAAACCCAACACCAGGATGCTCCACAGCGAAAGCGTTAACCCACATCGATTGAAATGAACCAATGGTGGGATGTGAATTCCTCGCATCTTGCGGGCAAAAGCAGTTGGTTGATAGGAAACTAGGTGACGTTCTTCACCGATTTGGTCGAGGTAAGCTTTCCTTTTCAGACTTTCTATAATGGTATAAGCACCAATGAAGATCATTAGCAAAATTGATACGGACAGGATTGCCACATCCTGTACTCCAAGCTTGTGTATATAAAGAGCTAATTGGATACCGGCTTCAACACCAATTAAGGATGGTATGGCTATGCTAATCCCCAGCTTGCTATCTGAATTTCCATGTTTTCGATGGATGATGGCAGCCATCAGTGAATTAAAAAATACCCAGAAAAGGCTTGTGCCTACTGCAAGATTGACCGGCATTCCCATTACAATCAACGCTGGGGTAACAATAAACCCTCCGCCCACACCGGTAAATCCGCTAAGTATTCCTATACTCAAACCAAGGAGAAGCAATATGGCAATGTGGATTTCTAATCCTGGGCTGATTGTGAGCATAGTTTATAGAATCATTGTGCTGGTATCACTTTGTCATCTCGTATCCACCTCCAAAAAATGGATGTATGATCCGAGTGAACAGAGAAAGTATAAACGAATTTGGAATTTTGATGAAAGGCCTAGCTTTAAAAGTTGCTCCAACCGGGAAAATGATCCTTTTTCCATTCATTTAATTCAGGTTATACTTATTTTGTTTGATCGAATAATAAATCGGAGGCAGACCATGGCACCAAACATCAATCCGCTTGAACAACTTTACCGATCGCACACATCCGCGTCAAAGCAACTATCAGATTTGGCAGGCAAATATCTGCCCGGGGGGGTAGCCGCCAATGGCAAATACCTCCCACCCTACCCGATTTATATGCTTGGAGGGCAGGGTGCAGAGATGACCGATATTGACAATAACAAGTATATCGACTTGTTGATGGGGGCGGGTGTCCATATCCTGGGACACTCACCTGAATGTGTCCTGCGTGCTGTTCACCAGCAGCTCGATATTGGAGTGCACTATTACCTCCCTGCCGAGGCAGAGGTTAAGCTGGCGCAGAAGGTCTGTCAGCTGATGCCCTCGGTCGAGATGGTTCGCTTCTTGAACAGCGGTTCTGAATCTACCCTAATGGCGATACGTGCTGCACGTGCCTACCGCAAGCGCCCCAAGATCGTAAAATTCGAGGGCAACTTCCACGGTCAGCATGATACCGTCCTGGTCAGCACCCTGGCGGTGGAAGGCGAACCGGGAACCCCCCAACCCCATCTGGATAGCGCTGGCATCCCTGAGAATATAAAAGACAATGTTATCATCCTGCCCTACAATGATCCAGACACGGCTGTCAAGCAGATCAAGCTGCATGCTAACGAGTTGGGTGGGGTGATCGTTGAACCGGTCTCAGCTTTCGGCCTGGGGGTGGTGCCAGCTGATATCGAATTCCTCAAAGCCCTACGCCAGGTTACGGCTGAAATAGGCATCCCGTTGATTTTCGACGAGGTGGTGACCAATTTCCGCATCGCCCTGGGTGGTTCAGCAGAATACTTCGGCATCCTGCCCGACCTGGTTTGCCTGGGGAAAATACTCGGCGGTGGCTTCGCCATTGGGGGATTCGGTGGTAAGCGTGAGATTATGGACAAGGTGGTCACCCCAAAGGTCGGCCTGTGGGATCTGTCCGAACAGATCTTCCAGTCCGGCTGTTTCTCCGGCAACCCGGTCTCGATGATGGCTGGTCTTGCGGTCCTGGAGGAGCTCGAGAAAGGCACGGCTTATCCGTATATCAATGGATTGACAGAAACCCTATGCCGCGGAATGGATCGTCTCGGCGAACGCCTGGGTGTTCCTCTTATGGCTACCAGGGTGGCATCCATCTTCCAATTCCACTTCACCACCACAAGCATCAAAAACAAGCGTGATGCGATGCAAGCCAACAAGCAAGCCGCAGGTTTGTTCCACCTTGGCCTGCGCGCCAATGGCATTATGGCCAGTGCCCACCCGCTATTCATGTCCACTGCGCACAACCAGAGCCATGTTGACAAAGTATTGGAGGTTTCAGAAACAGTTCTCAAGCAGATGCTGGACAGCAAGCTGTTCTGACCTGTTTACCTGGGGGTTGGATAATACATATTGGGATTCCAGGCGCTGCAAGGTATTTAGAAGAGAATCATCTCTTTGGGATATCCCATGCTGAATTCGAAACCTGCCTTTGCCTACAATCCACCTTTTAGAACGTGATGACCTGGACTTAAAAATACATCATAAAAGATGAGCAGGCCAAAGATACACTTTCAACCAGTACATAAATATAAAAAATCCGCCTTTCCCGGCGGATTTTTGTATATCCCAACAAGATTCTAGTTTGTGTTACGCACCCCAGACGACTGCCCTAAATCTACACGATACACCCCTGCTCAATTGGCACGCATCGGAAATGGCTTGCG
This sequence comes from uncultured Chloroflexia bacterium, assembly GCA_963736805.1. Lineage (GTDB taxonomy): Bacteria > Chloroflexota > Anaerolineae > Anaerolineales > UBA4823 > FEB-25. The sequence continues at coordinate 6,387 of CAVTQM010000059.1, read as the reverse complement.
AGCAGCGTAAAACTGCCACCTGCCAATAATTTCGGCTGCCATGGCAACCAGGAAAATTGGAATCGCCAGCCCTGCTTGATTGGCTTGCGGTACGATAGCTAAGAATGCAGCCCCAATAATTCCCAGGCTGAGAAAAGCAATTCGCAGCTTGCCTGCTCTGTCATCAATGGTAGATTGCGTAGTCAGCAGCATTAGCATTCCAGTTATCATTCCGATTCCAGCAAGGATTACCCATTCAGGTTGTGGCACCGCGATATTTACCCCAAGAGCTCCAAGAGTCACCGCGCTCAAGAAGAATGCTGCATAGGTGCGCCAGCTGTTCCAGGCAGGGACTGCTCTAAGGTGGTAGACCTGGCTCATGCAATAAATCAGCCCGAGGCCTAATATTGCCAAAGGCCAGAGATTGGGAGAAATTTCCCAAAAAAATCGCAATCCAACTGCTACTGCCCAGACTACTCCGAACAAGCCTGCCACCAGGATTTCCCGGCTTAGCCAAGATTTTTTGAGATGTATGACCGACCGCCAGGCATTGCGTTTCCTACCCAGGTGCACGAACGATATTATTCCCCCGCTGCCCAATAGAATACCAATAGCCAACAGCACCGGCAGGGGTACTGGTGAAAGTACCAGGCTAAAAACTGCCATACCTGCTGCCGCCTGGGCGAGCAGGGTGAAGCCGACTAATGGCAACTCGCGCATGGCGTCGATTCGATGCTTATTCTCAAACGAACGTGGTGGCTGGAGTTCTTCTTGGTTGGAAACCGCTTTGGCAAGCGGGTTATTCATCCCTGCGTGTGGTTTGATAACCAGATGGGGTTCGGTGCGTGAATAGTTGGGTAATGGAAAGGGATGTTCAGCCGCGGGTAGCTGCCATAAATTTTGACCTTTATTTACTGTACTCAAATCTTCGATTGTTTCACAATCTAATACCCGTAGTGGGCAGGCTGCCACGCAACTCGGTGGCATACCGGCATCAAGCCGATCGTAACAAAAGTCGCATTTGGTCATGATGCCTTGCTTGGTATCGTACTGCGGTGCTCCATAGGGACATGCCCAGGCACAGTAATCGCAACCCATGCACCGGGATGTGTCGATCAATACGATCCCATCCGGGCGGACGGTGTAGGCATCCACCGGGCATACGCCAGCGCACTTTGGATGTGTGCAGTGGTTGCATGCAAGGGATAGATTATAGGCAAAAACACTGTTCTCCCATGCACTGCTGGTCATATGCCATTCTCCGCCGGAAATTTCAATCACGCGCCGCCAGAGTATTCCAATAGGCAGGTTATTTTTATCCTTGCAGGCTTCTTGGCAGGTCTTACAGCCGGAACAGGCACTTGCGTCAAAGGTGAATGTATAGTTCATCTTTTGCAACATTCACTCTGCAGCTTCAAGGATTTCCTGAATCTCTCTGCTGGTTTTTTGGGTGGGATTTTTCAACTTGAACCATGATCGTATGTTGCGTTGTGCCGAATGCCAGAGGGGTCCAACGGTGGGAAGTCAGCACATTGATGCAACCGCCATGGTCAACGCCCTCCGGGTCGGGGTCCCACCAGGCACCCTGCGGTATATCGACTACACCTGGCAGGATGCGCTGGGTCAGGCGGGCGTGTATGACCAGCTCTCCTCGTTCATTCCAGACGCGTACTAAATCGCCATCGTTGATATCCCTTGCGGCTGCATCCAGAGGGTTGATGAAGATCCGCTGCGGGAAAGCTTCCTGCAGCCAGTCGTTGTTGTCATGTGTGGAGTGCACCCGGGCGAGGCTGTGATGCCCAATGGCTTGCAGTGGATATTGTTTTCTCGCGATGTTTTCCTGAGGCGTTTGATCCGTTGTCATCCTCAGGGAATGGATTTTCCCATTCCGGGATGTATTTTGGCACCGCTGGGATTTCGTCAGGTTTGCCCATCTCGTACAGAGTCTTTGAAAAGATCTCGATTTTTCCACTGGGCGTCTTTAAAGGATTATTTTCTGGATCACGGCGAAAATCGGCCAGCCCGATTGCCGGTTGTGTGACTGGTTTTGAATAGACGCCCAGGTTCTGTTCGATGAATGTTTCCAGGCTGGGCAGGTCAGGGAAGCTTGTTTCCCTGTAACGGTCAAGGCACCATTCCACCCAGGCTTTTTCGTCACGCCCTTCAGTATAAGCCTCACCAAAGCCTAAACGGTCCGCCAGGTCCGCGCAGATTCGGTAATCACTCTTACACTCACCAAGGGGATCAACCAGTTTGGGTTGTAAGATAACTTCATCTCCATACTTCCATCCATCCTCCACGCCCCAGGTCTCGAACTGGGTGCAGGCTGGTAGGACAACGTCTGCAAATTTTGCGGTGGGGGTCAGGAAATTATCCTGGATGATGATGAATTCAACTTTTGACTCATCCCTCAATATTGCTGCCGAGCGGTTGACGTCGGCATGCTGGTTGATCAGGCAGTTGGTGGCAACGCCATAGATCAGCTTGATGTCTGTCTTTAAATTTGGTGCGCCAATCACACCGTCAGCCGAAGTCATCTCATGTCCGCACAGGCACGCTTCACTCCACAGAAAAACTGGTATGCTTGCTTTGACAGGGTTCTCCCCGGTTGGGAAAAGTGTCCAAAAAGGGCCGCCGTCAGGGGCCTGTAAGGCAAGTCCACTGGTCCATCCCCCAGGTATTCCCACGTTACCAGTGATGGCAGCCAGCACGCAGCCGGCCCGTACCACCTGTTCCCCGTAGGCACGGCGCTGCATTCCGTAACCCTGGTAGAGCACCCCGGGTTTGATCGTGGCATACTCACGCCCAATGCGGGCGATGGTCGCCGCAGGAACTGCAGTGATGGTTTCAGCCCACTCTGGGGTTTTGGGAACGCCGTCGCGGGTACCCAACAGATAATCGGAATACGTTTCTGCGCTCTCTAAACCCGCTGGCATTTGGGAGCCATCCCAACCCATGCAGTGGGTGTGCACAAAATCGGCATCATATAAATCCTCGGTCAGCATCACATACGCCATGGCGCTCATCATGGCCGTGTCGGTGCCTGGGCGGATGGGAATCCACTCATCCGCCAGGGATGCTGCTGAAAGTGAATGGCGTGGGTCAATGCATACCACCTTAGCGCCGTTCTCACGCGCCAGCTTGACGAAATAATCGCTGTTCGTACCATCACGCATTTCGGCAGGATTCCAGCCCCACATGATGATGTAACGGCTGTTCAGCCAATCCTGGCGTTGGTTTCCGGTGACCAAGTTCCATAAACAGTGGGGGTGGCGATATTGATTGCACCCCACGAATAGGAATTGTAAATACCGAGGCAACCGCCGAACAAGTTCATCAGGCGGCGCGCGGTGTGCGATCCGTTGAGCTGGTTGTAGCTACCCGTACCATAGGGTACAAACAGGGCTTCATTGCCATATTTTGCCCGAACGTCCTGCAGCTGTCCAGCGACTATCTCCAGGGCTTCCTCCCACGTGCAGCGCACGAATTGGCCTTCACCGCGTTCTCCCGCCCGTTTAAGCGGATATTGCAGGCGGTCGGGATGGTACTGGCGGCGCAGATAGGCACGTCCGCGTGCACAAGCCCGCAGCTGTGGATCAGCCAGGCTGTCCGGGCGGTCGTCCGTATCCAGGCGGGTGATCCTGCCATTCTCAATCGAGGCAATCAGCAGGCAACGTCCTCCGCAGTTATGTGCCGGACAGCCTACCCGGATTTGGGGAGCCTTATGCAGCTTCAGATCTGACTCGGAAAGCCTGGCTGAAGCTGAGCTGCCCTCTTTTGGGCGGAATAATCTCATAGCATCAGTATAAAGTAAATGGAGTGATGAGAGAAGTGACAGAGGTCACAAAAATAATAAAATCACCTGAGAAAACAACAAACGTTACGGTGTGGTACACCGCTTACTACATTTGCACATATACGTTATAAGTCTGGTGGGAACGATTAGCGGAATTTCAGGCTGTCCAGCTCGTTCATGCACGACAAGTCCGGGGCATCCAGCGGATTAGCCAAAAATGCCAGCCCCATTTGAAGTGCGCATGGATTGGAACGCATAACGCCGTGGGACAGGTTTGGGAATTCGTAAAAGTAATGGTGGCTCAAAGTTTCCGCGGCAAGCTGCCCCCAGCGTGGTGGCGTGACGGGATCATACCTGCCGGAAAATACCAATGTGGGAATGTCGCTGATCACAGCTTCGTTTTCCTTAGAAGCAGCAGGGGGAACATTCCATAGTATGCACACATTAAAAATATACTTTTCGGTGAAGTGTTCGTGCAATAAGATGTGAACAACAGGCAAATTCGGGAGTCTCCTGCGCACCGATTTCAAAAGGGACTTCTTCCCCCGCAAGTGGTAGACCAGAATAAGCCCGTACTGAGGGGGGAACCGATCGCGCCTCCAACGGGTTCGGAGAGCTTGGCATACAATTCCTCATACGCCGCCTGGATAAAAAGAGGAATGTCTGCAATGGAGACCATCGAGTAGAGTGCGCCGAAGATGGTATCAATGAACAGGTCGCCGTCGAGATACACCAGGTAAGGTTGCTCGCGATATGGGCCATAAATTTCGAGTTGAACGGGCGTGACTTCCAGCCGATTAATCACCTTATAGAATTTTGTTTCGATATCGCCGTATCGGCTTGCACAATCATTATTTAACATGCAAGATTGAAAAACCTCTTGTAGGGAACGGAATGCATTGGCGTCAATATCGAGATCCAGGTTAGCCTGCGGTGGGAAGACTGAGTCGATGATTACGCTGCGGACGCCTTCGGGAAAGTCGCGCATGACATTCAACGCCAGGCGCGTACCATAAGATATGCCGTACAGGTTAACTTGTTCGTATCCAAGCGCCAGGCGCAGGTCATTCACGTCCGCAGCATTTTCCACGCTGTTGTAGGCTGTCAGGTTGATCCCCTGGCTTCGCCAATTCTCCAGGCAGGCGCTCAATAATGGGGAGTGCCCCGGCATAATATTCAGCAAGGCTCATATTCTGTTCGTGGGCATCCCACAGATATTCATCGTATGGCAGGCAGTACAGGTATGGTTCGCTGTATTGAGTGCCACGCTGGTCAAACAAAATGTAGTCGCGCTGTTCCAGGATATCAGCGCCGCCCCGCATCAGGATCCACTGTGCGTTGTTCAGCGCTGAAGACCCCGGCCCGCCAATCAAGTGGAAAACCGGATCCAGTGCGGGATTGGGGTTGGCGCTCTCGAAGATGGCGACGTGCAAACGGATCGTCCTTCCATCCGGTTTACTGCGATCCTCGGGGACAACCAGGTACCCACATCGTGGTTGGAATCCCTCGGGGATTTCAAAGACGCAATCCACTTCTTCGAAGGCGGGTATCGTCTCGGTGGTTGGCGTAATGGGCGCGCGTGTTGGCACGATAGGAATTGGGATCGCAGTCGTTGGCTGGCTACATCCAACTAATACCAGGATCATCATGCAGAATAGTTTTGTGATTTGGTGTGTAAACATCGTGTTTTATTGTTAATTATACGATGATGCATATTAACTTGTTCAAACAACACACCTTGTTCCATAACACCCCCTATGGGTATCCTCCCATAATCCATGCTGACTATCAATAAAAGAAAACCTGGAGCTGAACTCCGAGTTTCCTAAGTGCCCCCAAGGGGGTACCTAATACGGATAATACAAAATTGAGAGAGTCTTCAGCCTGCTACTCTTCCTGCGGCAGAGTGCAATCGGGGATGTGCTAATGCTCCTCCGGCAGGTGATGGTGCTTATAATGACACTTGCTGGATTTAATCTGCTGCCCGATCTCTTCATGAAATGACAAGTTAATTCCAAAATAATCCGGGGTAAAATCCCTGCTGATGGCAAGTTTCACCAAGACGATCCCGGCGGGAAAGACGGAGGCAGAGGTGGAGGCGCTGCTGGCAGGGCGTGACCATTTCCTGCCGCTGGCGCAGACACCCACCCGGGCACAAGCGGGAGATTTTATCTACCTGATATACCGCGGGAGGATATCCGCACGGGCGCGCATCCGCGCGCTGGAGGTGGTGAAACGGGGCGTGATGGCGGAAGAAAGGGCGGGTGCGGAATGGGCACGGTGCCTGGTGCACTACGCCGGCGAGTGGGAGAAGCCGGGGCGTGAGATCCCGGCGCAGGGTCACCAGAGTGTGCGCTACCTGGATGTGCAGGGGCTGGCGCATTTGGATGGGGAGAAGTGGTGAGAGACAGGGCTTTGATTGGCGGTGGTGACCGGGTTGACCGACCGCGGCAGCCAGGGCGGAAGCAGCTTCTCTTCCAAATGGGGGCGAGCTCGTGGATGGGTTGGATGCTGTTGCAGATTATTTCGTGCAAATCGTACCAGAAAAAGCTCCGCTCTGAAAGCAGAGCGGAGTAGACAAGAAAGTACTGTATGGAAATTATGGACTATGT
>CAVTQM010000058.1:0-402060 GCA_963736805.1 uncultured Chloroflexia bacterium | reverse complement strand
GCTTCACATCTAGCTTTACCTTACAGCCAGTGGCCTGAGCTCCTGCCTGAGCACAGGCTATGACTTTATCAACTAATATATCTCTTTGTTTGGCAGATAAACTTCGAATACTGAATTCTGCCGATGTATGATCTGGAATGATATTTGAAGCTTTGCCTCCATCGATTATTATCCCAGAAACCCGGTCCTTTAGTCCGAAGGTTAACCGTAATGCGTTAATATTGTTGAACATAAGAAGCAATGCATCGAGGGCATTGATACCTTCTTCTGGTGCGGCTGCAGCATGAGACGCCTTACCGAAAAATTCAACTATAAGTTCGGATGATGCAAGAGATGGACGTAATACCATATTCTTACTGGCTGGATGGAACATCATGGCAGCATCAATCGAATTGAAAATACCTGCATTTGCTAAAATGATTTTGCCACCATCGCCTTCTTCTGCAGGTGTACCGATCACCTGGATTTGACCAGTAATGCTTGGCTTTAATGCTGCCAATGCGATCCCTGCACCCACCGCAGCTGCAGCAATCAAGTTATGTCCACAGGCATGACCCAAACCAACCAAAGCATCATATTCTGCCAGAATGGCGATTGTAGGGTTGGTTCTTGTCTCCAAAAGTTGCTCGAAATGCAGTTTCCAGCCCTCCAATTCCGGTTTCGACCGAGAAACCGGATGACTTAAGAGAATCACTAAGTAATTGGCAAGCTTTATATTCCTTAAAGCTACTTCAGGATCATTGAATAATTTCCTTGCTGATATTCCATAATTTCTCAGATTGTCGATCGATTTCTTTAATGATTTGTTTTTTAATATCTGTTAAGCATAAATTAATTATACGATAGAAAACATACCTAAATTATTAAGCAAAAATTCATAATCGATACTATAATACAGAAAGTTACTCTCCAAAAAATTCATATTCATATTCATATCCCTGAAATATTGATAGGAGGTGGCAGACAGAAAAATCCTATACTTGAACTAAACAAACCGTTCAGATTGTAAATAATAATAAATCAAATATCTACAAATTAGCTCGTTAATGGAGGAGAATTTTATGCAACGTAAACATATGTTGTTTACAATATTAATGATCGCTTCATTGATTTTGTCTGCGTGTGCAACCGCTTCCACGCCAACAACGGTAGTAACTGAAGAACCTGCTGTTGAGCAACCGACGGAAGTACCAGTCGTAGAGCAACCAACTGAAGCTCCACCAGTAGAAAAGAAGGTGGTGACCTTTGTTTGGACCCAGGAGTTCGATACACTCAGCCCAATCTACACCAACATGTGGTTTGTCTCAGTCGTCTATCCTGCATACATGTGCCCAGCATGGTTGTTTGACGACCAGAACACTGCCTTCCCCTATTTGGTGACCGAGATTCCATCGATTGAAAATGGAGGCTTCAAGCGAAGGCCGCACCTTTACGCTTAAACTGCGCGATGATATTGTCTGGTCGGATGGTGAACCCATCACATCTGCAGATTTTAAATTCACTTACGACATGATCATGTCGGATAAAAATGCTGTGAATACGCGATCACCATATGACCAAATCGAATCACTTGAAACCCCCGATGAGCGCACGGTGGTCATCACCTTCACTGATCCTTTTGCTCCATGGTTGGCTACATTATTCAGTGGATCAACAAGCGGAACCCCCATCATCCCGAACATATTCTGCGACCTGTTTTTGATGCAGAAGGCACACTTGATACCGCGGAATGGAACACAGCTCCGACCGTAGGCTGTGGTCCGTTTGTATTCGAGGAGTGGCAATCAGGTAGTTTTGCCCGCTTTGTCGCTAATGATAATTTCTGGCTTGGTCGCCCAAAGTTGGATGAGCTGTTCTTCCAATTTGTGCCGGATGATGCCTCGATGATTGCAGCTCTGGTCGCCGGTGATGGTGATATCGGTACTTTCTTCGCCTACAGTGATGTACCGCAGCTGAAGGAGGCCGGTATCACTATCTTGAACTCCTTCTCAGGTTACAATGAAGGTATCTATATCAACATGCATGAAGAAAAAGGCAACCCGGCCCTGAAGGATGTCAAGGGTTACGCCAGGCAATCGCCTATGCGTTCAACCGTGAAAAACTGGTTCAGGATCTGCTTCTCGGTCTCACTGGTGTCGCTGCTACCGATTGGGATGTGACTCCTTGGGTCGATCCAACGATTACACCCTATCCATATGACCCTGATAAAGCCAAGGCGCTGCTGACAGAAGCAGGCTGGACGGATACAAATGGGGACGGCACTGTCGATAAAGACGGCGTCGAGCTGATACTAAAGTACGGCACCACCAATCGAGAAGTCCGCCAGAATACCCAGGCAGTCGCCCAGCAGGACCTGGCTGCAGTGGGTATCGGAACTGATCTGCAGAGTTTTGACGCGGATCTCTTTTTCTCCAGCTATCAGGATGACGGCCCGTCTGCGAACTTTTCGTTGGACCTCATCGAATACTCAGATTCACCAGACTTTCCAGATCCGAATACGGCCATCTGGAACTGCTCTGATATTCCCTCGGATGAGAATCCGGCTGGTACCAGCCCGACTGGTTTATGCGATGACAAGTTGGATGCGCTCTTCTTGAAGCAGAGAACCCAGGTTGACTTTGCAGAACGCCAGACAAACATTCTACGAGATCACCCGGTATATTTTCGATAAAGCTTTCTGGATTGGTTTGTGGCCAGATCCAGACCTATTCGGGTTCAGCGATCGGATGATCAATGTGAAGATGTCAGGGGCAACACCATTCTTTAATATTGCTGAATGGGATTTAACCCAATAAGATCAAATTAGATTTGTGTGCAGGCGGGAATCCCGCCTGCACACCTTTTCTGAAAGGCGTACATGACTCGCTATATCATCCGCCGTCTGCTGCAAGCAATCCCCTTACTCTTAATCATTAGCATAATTCTTTTCTTCTTATGCAGAACATGGGCGACCCAGTAGCGACCATGGGTGGTCGTAAAGTAACAAAACCGGAAGATCGTATACGATTAGCCCGCCAGCTCGGACTGGACAAACCTGGATGTGTACAATACGTCTACTGGTTGATTGGTAATGATTGGACCAGACCGGTTGGAGAAATTCCTAAACCAAATGCTGGAATTTTTACCCCGATCATTCAATGCCTGGATCCACGTAATTACATTGACGCTGAAAACCCTGGAACCAGGAAAGGGTGTATTGCGGGGTGATTGGGGTATCTCCCTGGTCAATCGCCAGCCAGTCACCAAAGTGATCGGTGAACGCCTAGCTAACACCTTGTTGTTGATGGTAACCGCTGAAGTGATTATTATTCTGGAGCATTAATGATCGGCATCTATTCAGCTTTACACCAATATACTGCCATAGATAATATTATAACGGCAACAACTTTTATTCTTTATTCGATGCCGGTATTCTTCTTTGCCCTACTGACGATGTATTTATTTTCAGTCAATTTCAGAAAATGGGGGTTGCCCTATCTACCCACGGTTGGCATGTTTGAACCAGGAGCTGGGCAGACCCCGAGCCAGGTTGCCTGGCACATGATCTTACCGGTAGCCACGCTCTCATTTGGATTTATTGCTGGATACAGCCGCTATATCCGCAGCACGATGCTGGAAACCCTGGGGCAGGATTATGTCCGTACTGCCAAAGCCAAAGGTTTACCGCACCCTGAAGTTATCTATATTCATGCCCTAAAAAATGCTGCATTACCTATTGTGACGCTTAGTCGCCCTGGATTTACCCTTCTTGTTAGGTGGTGCGATCGTCACAGAACGCATCTTTGGCTGGCCTGGCATGGGTCGTTTATTCCTGGATCATGTTTCCCGACCAGATACAGCTGTGGTGATGGGCATCATGATGATGATCGCCTTTGCGGTGATCATTTTCCAAATCATTGCTGATGTAACCTATGCCTGGCTTGATCCACGCATCCGCTATAAATAATAGAAAAACGTTGACTGAAGCCGCACTACAACAACCAAAACCTGGGATTCCCAGCCTGAGTCCAGATGAGCTGGAAACACCACCATTATCCCTGGGACAGCTCACATGGCGTCGTTTTCGCCGGCACAGGATGGCGATATTTGGTATCGTAACTCTATTTCTAATTATTATCTATGCCTTTGGTGGTATGCTGATTTTCAGTGAAGCTGATGCCAATCGCACCGAAACCGGAAATGCTTTACAGCCTCCAACCAGGGAACATCCCTATGGAACCGATACCATCGGGCGTGATATCCTGGCCAGGACCATCTATGGAGGCCAGATATCTATCATTATCGGTTTAACGGCCATGGTTGTGGAGGTGATTTTAGGCGTCAGCATTGGAGCAATGGCAGGTTATCTTCGGTGGTAAATTAGACAGCTTTCTGATGCGAATGACTGAAGCAATGTTAGTCATTCCTCAAATTTTCCTCTTACTGGTGATGGCTCGTATTTCGCCTCAGTCTATACCCAATCTCAAACTTCTGGGACGCACCTTTAGCGGGAGTGTGCTGGTCATCGTGTTTGTGATTGGTATTACCAGCTGGCCTTACCTGGCGCGTATCGTCAGAGCGCAGTTTCTCTCGGTTAAGGAAAATGATTATATCCTGGCAGCACGAGCCACTGGTACTTCCACCCGCGATATCATTATTCGCCACATTCTTCCCAATAGCTCTGCTCCGATCATCGTATCAGCGACCCTAAGTGTTGCTGCTGCCATTACTCTGGAAGCTTATATCAGCTTTTTGGGTCTTGGTGTGCGCCCACCGACTGCCACATGGGGTAATATGCTGGAGGGTGCATATAACTATATTGAAACGGCCTGGTGGCTGTGGTTCTTTCCTGGAATGCTAATTGCCCTGACCGTATTGAGCATCAATTTCCTGGGTGATGGTTTGCGCGATGCACTTGACCCGCACAGCCGAGCTGCTTAATCAAAGGATATCACCGCATATGAAACAGGAACGAATATTAGAAGTCAACGATCTACGCACTCGCTTCCACATCGCGGAAGGCACGGTGTACGCGGTAAACGGCGTTTCCTTTCATCTTAACCATGGTGAAGCGATAGGAGTAGTAGGAGAAAGCGGTTGTGGAAAATCAGTAACGATGATGTCCATCATGAGGCTGATTCCCATCCCCCCAGGAGAGATTGCCAGTGGGCAAGCTCTTTATGAAAGCAGGGATCTCCTAAAACTGAGCGAATCTGAGATGGAAGATATCCGTGGAAAAGACATCGCCATGGTCTTCCAGGACCCGATGACCGCTTTCAACCCGGTTCTGACTATCGGTCGCCAGCTTGGTGAGCCATTACGCGTGCACCTAGGGTTGAGTAAAGAGGAAATTAACCAACGCTCCATCGAGCTGCTCGAACAGGTGGGTATTTCCGATCCCCCACAACATCTATTAGATTACCCTCATCAATTCTCTGGTGGAATGCGCCAACGAGCGATGATTGCCATGGCGTTAGCATGCTCGCCATCGATCCTGATCGCAGATGAACCGACTACTGCACTTGATGTGACTATCCAGGCACAGATTGTTGAGCTGGTTTTACGAATACGCGAGCAGATGAATATGGCAGTAATATGGATCACCCACGACCTGGGAGTGGTCGCTGAAATTGCAGAGCGGGTGCTAGTGATGTACGCAGGCTTTATCGTTGAAGAAGCTATCGTGGATGATCTCTATGGAGACCCGCGTCACCCTTATACCCAGGCATTACTAGCTGCCTTACCGCGTGTCGACCGACGCCGCGACAAGCGCTTGCAATCAATACCTGGTGCACCACCCAACCTTCTTGTTGCTCCCACGGGCTGCCCGTTTGTGCAACGTTGCCAATTCTCCTTTGACCGCTGTAGAGGTGAGATGCCACCACTATTTCAGGTTGGGGTGAACCACCAGGGCAGCCTGCTGGTTGGATGTAACCACCGGTAAAGAACGATAACATCAGGAGAAAACCTTTGGCTGACGTTCAATCTTCAATCGTTGAAACTACACCTCCACTGGTTCAAGTAGACCAGCTTAAAAAACATTTTCCCATTCGCCAGGGTCTGATCATCGATCGTGAGATTGGCTCGGTAAAAGCCGTAGATGGCATTTCATTCTCGATTCAACGTGGAGAGACTCTTGGCCTGGTGGGTGAGAGTGGTTGCGGAAAGACCACTGCCGGGCGCACGATCCTGGGGCTTTACCCGATAACTGCTGGTAAGGTGCTCGTTACAGGAATCTCTCTGGAAAATGCCTCAAAAGAACAGATGAAATTATTTCGACGCAAAGCACAGATTATATTTCAGGATCCCTATGCCTCACTCAACCCACGTTGGACGGTAAGTGCTATCATTGGTGAGCCATTACGGGTGCACAATCTATTACCAGACGGTAAAGCACGTGACGAACGGGTGCATGAGTTGATGATGAAGGTAGGTCTAAGCCCGCGTCTGATCAACCGGTTTCCGCATGAATTTTCCGGTGGGCAGAGACAACGCATTGGTGTGGCGCGTGCTCTGGCTTCCGATCCAGCGTTCATTGTTTGCGACGAACCGATCTCCGCCCTGGATGTATCCATCCAAGCGCAGGTGGTTAACCTATTGGAGGAATTACAAGACGAGTTCACCCTCACCTACCTGTTTATTGCCCATGATTTGAGTATGGTCAGGCATATATGCGATCGTGTGGCGGTGATGTACCTGGGAATATTCGTTGAATTAGCCGACCGTGATGAGCTATATGAGAATCCTTTACATCCTTACACCCAAGCATTACTATCAGCAGTCCCGATTCCAGATCCAAAACGAGACCGTCAACGCCAACGAATTATCCTGAAAGGTGAAATACCCAGTCCAATTAATCCCCCCAGTGGCTGCAGATTCCATCCACGCTGTCCGATAGCAGCTGAGATATGTGGAAGCGAAGTACCTGAATGGCGTGAGATCACTCCAGAACATTGGATCGCCTGCCATTTAGCAACGAATTCCTAAATTATCTCTAAATTGTTACTTTTATATAGCACGTTGATAAATTCGGTGAATTTTATAAAAATCTATCCCTAATTCACGCAGTTCACGCTGCATCTTGTCGTTTTCTACACCGATTTGTACGATATCTGCATGCTTAAATCCACCCTCAAGGACACTTTTATACATTTCACTAAATAATATTGCCGTTCCCCCCAGACCCTGGTATTGATCAATGATTCCTGCACCGTTAATGTTTACCCACTTTGTTCGTCTCATTTCTAGCAATAATTGTAACCATCCAAAGGGGTAGATCCGTCCTTGTGTCCGTTGAAGAGCAGCTGAAATATCCGGATAGGCGAAAAGAAATCCCACAGGTTTATTATCCTTCTCAATAATTTTTATCAGGCGTGGATTTGCAACCCAAATAATCATGTTGGCTATTCCATCAGCTTCTTCTTGAGTTAAAGGCACACTTCCTGGTGTGCTCCCAAGAATTTCATTATACATCGCTGTGATGGTCGGTACCATTCGCCGTAATTCCCGCTTGTTGCGAAAGGTTACAATTTTTAAACCTCTGCGCTGCTGGACAAGTTCAGATATTTTATGGATTTTTTCTGGAAATGAAAATTCAGTGCTTAAATACCCAGAGACGATATCACTTTCTTTCTCAAACCCCACAGATTCGATCAGGTTTGGGTAATAATCTGGATTGTATGAAATACCAAAAGCAGGGCGATGCTCAAAACCTTTTACGAGCATACCCATCCCATCTAATGCAGAAAATCCCTTAGGTCCTGATATGGTTGTCAGATTTTTGTTTACGCGCCCACTCGAAATCCTTCTTCAAATAAATCTTTGGCTATTTGGCGATCATTAAAACTCTCAAATAAACAGAAATATGCCACCTGTGTGTGATTATAGCTGTTGAAATGACGGTTATTTTGGACAACAAGCCTACCTACAGGAGATCCATCATCTGTTACTGCGAGGAAGAATGCAGCGGTGGAGTGTTTGAAAAACGCATTTTTTTGTGGATCTAAGGCATTTTTCGCATCAGTCGCAAGAGGCGGTACCCATTGTTGATTTTCCCGATAGATTCTGAATGGAAGATCAATAAATTGTTGGATGCGGTACTGGTCAGAAAGGTTAAATTTTATGATCTTCATGTTTGTTAAACAATTCCTTTTCACACGATTAACTACTTTTTATGAATATATTTTTGATAATGTTTCAATCACATCATCAGATGTTATCCTGCGCGTTGTACCACCAAGCTCAGTAGTGGATAATCCGCCGAGGATATTGCCCCATTTTAAACAGGTCTCGATTGATTGGCCATTCATCCAGGCGCATAAAAACCCGGCATTAAAATTATCACCAGCACCTGTTGTGTCAATTGCATTTACTTGAATTGCCGGTACATAGAATAGCTGGTTATTCGTATAGGCGAGAGAACCATTGCTTCCGTCTTTGATCACGACACAAGGGCATAACTTACCTAATTGCCGGATTGCCAGATCCAAGTCCGTCGTCCCAGTCAACCGTCTGGCTTCTTGAGCGTTTGGTAAAAAAACGTCAACATTTTTGATAGATCTCCGAATGGCTTTACAATCCCTTGTATTGCCTATAATATTACCAGCAGACGAATTTCCATCCATAAATAGTTTCATTTTTTTAAATTGGGTTATCTTTTTACCAACTTCCAGAAATATTCCATAATATAAACCAGGTATTAGTAACACTTCGGCTTGGGCTTTACGGATAGCTGATAAAGCAGCAGGGAGTGGAGGATCTGGATCATGGTAGGTCAGGAAACCACGATCCTGAGGGTAGGAGGCAGCAACTGAGATACGACGATAAGGACGATCATGATGGATGAATAATGATTCGTCCAATCCTTCCTCACGAGCGTAATTCAATGCAAGTTGGCTAAAATAATCATTTCCAAAATCTGCTGCCCAACCGACTTTAATACCTAATCGGTGCAAACTAACCGCGGTAATATAAGCTTCACCGGGGGTCATCTTAAAATCTTTGCTGATGACATCTTTCCCGAGTTGAAGAAATTCATCCATACCAGAAAAAATCAGGTCGATGGAATAACTGCCAACAACAATTACATCAAAAATTAAACTCATTTAGGATAATTCTGGGAAATACCCTTGATGCCTGGAGATATATTCATCCAATATCAATCCGGAAATCTTGAAATCTTGCACCAAGGGATGTACAGTTAGTGCAAGGTGAGCTTTTTGATAAGAATTATTTACCGCAGCATCAATAGTCAATTGTTCATAAGACTTAACTTGTTTCATCAATCCAAGACAATGGGTAGAAACATCTCCAATAGCCATTGGATGGATTTGATCTTTCATCACCAGGCTGGGAATTTCAACCACATCAAGTTCATGCATACCGGTAATTGCTCCACCATTTGGTACATTCAAGATTTGAACAATTGGTTTGATTACCGATCAAACCTTCAATAAGATCAAGGGCGACTCCTGCGTATCCTTCATCGTTAATGGATTCGATTGTTGAATGGGTCAATGATGATAAATCGTGGGGTTTTCCAGTTTCAGTTACCATATATGTGTCACCACGCTCGTCAAGATAGGTTTGATATGCAGTCTGCATTCCGGTTAAATCTTGATACTTTATATTTTTCTTTAAGTTCATGCAATAGCTTCTTATTTAACCTTACGATCTGCTCGCCTCGACTTTCACCTGCTTGTAAATATATTATTTACAGATTGGGTAGAATAATAATAATAGTACAAATACTCGTTTGGGATCATTCCTAAATTAATAACCAGCTGTGGGTCAAATGGTAAACCTGGAATTAATTCAGAGGATTTTATTAACTCAAGAATTTCAGGCAAATAATCCCGTTCCTGAAATAAAATACGTTTAATCCATCCAAGGTGGTTTAGACCGAAATAATCAAGGTAAATTTCTTCAGGTTTTGCGCCTAAAAGCGATGCGATGACCAGGTGCATTGATGATGGTCCATCACAAATACCAACAATTCGCAGTCCAACCAGTTTGTCGGATAACTGCCTCGGTTAACATGCCAGCAGGATTGGCGAAATTAATCAACCATGCATTTGGGCAAATTACCTTCATTAATTTAACATAATCAAGAATAACGGGTATAGACCGAATACCCATGGCGAACCCACCTGCCCCGGTGGTTTCCTGGCCGAGCATACCATGGTTTAATGGCACACGCTCATCTATCGCACGTGATTCTATGCCACCAACCCGGAATGTAGTGATTACAAAATCTGCATCCTTAAGGGCAGTGATTGGATCGATTGTCCGTAAAATACGAAATTTCGTATCCGACGATTTTTCGAGTGGAGATGTCAATGCTCCAATTAATTCAAGCCTTTCTTCATCAATATCCATTAACGCCAACTCATGGATATCCAACCTATCCTGTCTGGCAAGAATTGCTTTAATTATTAGCGGAGTACGCAGACCTGCCCCACCGATGATGGTTAATTTCATGTTAGGCTACTTCCTCAAGGTTGGTTTGGTGGGACATGCGTTCGTTTTTGGCACGTTTCGCCATTTCACCTCTTAGGGTATTGATATCATTATTAATGAAAAGAGATGTAACGAAGAAGAAAATACCACACAACAACCATGTGGAGATACAAATTAAGAGGAAGGCATTTTTTAGAGAGGTTTGATCAGAAACTAGTCCAACAATAAATGGGGCTGCAGCTGCTCCGGATGATTCTATAAAATATTGAATTGATACCGCAGTACTACGGACCTCTGGAAGTGTTATATCATAAACTGTTGAAATGACATTTGGGCTTGCCCAAGGCATGAAGAGTGCGGTACAACCTAACAGGACTGTGAATAATAAAACATTCTCATCAGGAACATTGAGGGTGAAATAAAGAAATATTGCTCCTAAAAACACACCTATCATGGATACGATCAATCGACCGCGTTTGTTTCGTTTGAAGAAGAAATCTCCAAGACTACCACCGATAGGATATCCTACAGCCAGTACCAGAACTGCAATGACCATGACGATCAACTGTGTATTCGGATCGAAACCACGTTCCGATCCAAGGTAATAAAAGAACCAAATGGATATGGCATTCCATGGGAAGACACCAAAAAAGCCTTGGACAAAAAGTAAAAGTAAGCTTGGTTTCTTAAACAAGTCTTTGGCAGTATTCCAATTAAACTGATAATGTCCCTGTACTTCAAAATCAGCCATCTCAGGCTCACTCTGTCCTCGGGGTACATCTTTGACTCCAAAGAATATCACCGCTGCCATTACGATCCCAAGCGAACCTGTGATATAGAATACGCCTCTCCAACCAATCACACCACCGAGGATTAGTCCAAGCACCATACCCAGTAGATAACCGAGGGGCTGGGCAAACTGTAATAACCCATAAACTTTGCCTCTCACTTTGGGACCAAAATAATCCGAAACCAGACTGAAGAGTCCAGGGTAGCTTGAATCATCGATACCTGTTGATGATCGTGTCACTAGAAACGCTGGGTATGTTGGAGCGATTGCATTAAGCCAGGTGGTGGAACCCCAGATGAATGAAGCCAGGGCAAGCAATTTTGGGCGGGAGTATCGATCATATAGATAACCCCATAATGGGTAGAATATTGCTCCTACAATCAATGCACCTGTGGATACAGCACCCATTTGCGTGTTGGTAATATGAAATCTTTGATGATATTTTCTGTTAATGGACCGATCAACAGTTTATCTGCTTGATGAAGGAGAGTGAAGAAAAAGAAGATTGTGACAACGACCCATGGATATCGTGATGATGATTTCATAATCCACCTCTTTTTGGTTCGCTATATATAATTATGACATTTTAATCCATTTTGATTATCTATTCTATGTAAACAACTGTTTTAATACCTTGTTCTTTTTTTGATAAGTATAGAAAGCCAAGGATTCCAAGGATGCCAACCATGAATCCACCAAACCAGGTAGCAACTGGTGAGACATTGTCATTCAGGTAACCACCCATGAGGGGAGCAATTCCTGCTGCAGCACTCCAGGTTAAACCTGCAACACTCATATACCTCCCACGCATATCTGTTGGTGCCAATTCAGCAACATACGCAGAAGCAGTGGGCATTAATATCAATTCGCCAATGGTCATGATAACAATACTTATCCAAAATCCAATGAAAGAATGACCGAATGCTACACTTCCAACACCCAATGTAAAGAACACGGTACCAATTGCCATCACGGGCAATGGACGATAAAGCTTTGGTTTTCTGAGTTACAAAAACTTGCAAAAAAACAACCATCAAAGCATTAGTTGTGGGAATGAATCCATATAAGCTTTCAGGAACTTGATAGATACCATTTGCATAGACTGGCATAAGTATCCATATCAGCACAGCACACATTTGAGGCAGGACAAATACACCAATAAAAGAAAGGAATTTTGTATCACGAAAAACAAGTAAGTATCCACTAAAAGTATTGGGATGTGCATCTGTGTTGGTTTGTTTGGGTAATGTCTCTTTTGCGAAGAAAGCCATTAATAAGCTGTAGATGACCATCCCCGAGCCTGCCAAGAAGAAGGTAATACTATATGAAATTGATGAAAGAAATCCGCCAATCATTGGTCCAATAGCAATTCCGGCATTGTTACTTAAGCGCATCATAGCATATGCATCAGGTCTTTTTTCTGAAGGGATAAGATCAGCCAGCATTGCATCCGCACCTACACGGTAAAGGGGATTGAAAGTGCCACTAAGAGCCATCAGGATTGCGAAACTAAGGAAACTGTTCGCATTGGTCATAAAATAGTACACAGCACCATTCCCAGCCAGGCTGATCACCATAACCCATTTACGTCCTACCCGGTCAGTGATGGGTCCTGCAATAAACGCGGCAATGAGGCCTGCCGTAGCATTGATGGTCATCAGGCTGGCAGCCTGAGTCAATGGCATATTTACACGTTCGCGGACGAATATCATCAAGAATGGCCAGATCATGCTGGAACCAATCGTGCTGATCAGCATTCCATAAAACATCAGCCTGAATTGTCTGGGATATTCTTTTAGTAAACGGAATGGATTCGTAAACAAAAAAGTCCTTCAAACTAGATAGTATTAAGAACACCTTCAATCGGTAATCCATATGATTTCGCAAGCAATTCAACCGGGTGAATTGCAGGTTTACCAGTGGCGTATGTAATTTGCCAACGACAAGTTTCACTATCACAAACTACCAATGGGCTATTGACCAAATCATTATTAATAAAATTAAATAAGGGCATTCCTATTTCCATCGATATTTTATATTTCTCTTTTTTGTATCCATAGGTACCGGCAATTCCACAACAAGCTGCATAGGTATCAATAATGGTAAGTTCTGGTAGCAGATTCAGAATATCTATACCTGGTTTTCCGATGCGATGGGCACGATATTGGCAGGGTATATGATAACCAAGTGTTAATGGTATCGGATTAAAATTAAGGTTGAGAGTTCCTTCATTCAATAGCAGGAGTAAAAACTCATTGAAGTCATAGGTGTTTGCCGCGACAAGCTGCGTATCTTCATCGTGCATATCCAATAAATCGGGGGCTTCTTCCTTGAGGGTAAGTGTGCAGCTTGTGGATGTACCCACAATGGGTATCCCTTGACGAGCATATTCAACCAGATGTTTGACGTTATTTTTATGATATTTTCGGGCAGCATTGAATTCACCATTAGATAACAGTGGCAATCCACAACAATTTTGGGGTGGGACGATAACCTCGAATCCATTGGCTTCTAATACACGAACTGCTGCTTGTCCTATCCTTGGTTCGTAGTATTGGGTAGAACAACCATGAAAATATACAACTTTTCGAGTTGGACGAACTAGGTTTGGGATGCTTACGAAACCAATCAGTAAATGACTGATTACTGAATTTTGGTAATGGTGCAGAATGGTGGATTCCAAGTGCAAACTCTGCAAACCAGCGTGCTGAATTTAGATTTAGAGCTATGTTAGCTAATCTTGAAATGGGATGTGCAACCTTACCGAGCAATTCGGACCTGGCAAGTAGGTTGTTCCGCAATCTAAGTTTTATTGGGATATTTCCATTTGCTGACAATATCAGCTTTTGCACGAGCATTAATTTCAGCAATTTTTACTCCGGTTGGGCAGACCATATTGCAAATACGACAACCACTGCAGTAATCCACCGATATATCAGGAGTTGGTTGACTTGCACTTCGGAAACGTGCTGCCTGTGGTCCTTCATACTTTGGTCCAGGGAATAGATCTGTTACCGATGAAACAGGGCATGCCGTCGTGCAAATATTGCATTTGATGCATTGATCGAGAGTGAATTCGGGTGGCAGATGGTTTCCTACCGCAGATGAAATTATGACCATTGGATTGGGAATCACATCATAGGTCCTTTGGAAATGTTCTCGACAATTTTATATCCCGATGCTAGGGCAATTCCTTCCACAGAACACTCTCGAATGGGATCACAATTTCCTATGATATTACCAGCCGCATATAAGTTTTGATAGATGAGTTGATCTTCTTTATCAATCGGATGAAAAGCTAAATCAATAGGAAGTCCTTTGGTATGGATAGGATGGCTCTCGGTCGATAGAAATTGATCATAAAACCAATCGGATGGAGAAGGAGGAATCTCAATGGGTATATTAAAAACCGTATCCTGCGCATAGCCGTCTTCATTAACGATTATGCCGCCACCAAGTATGCCCCCAGTCGCAAGGATGAAATGATTTGCAGGGTGTGCGATATATTTTGCAGCTGCTTCACTAATTACCGCGACTACAATTTTGCTTTGGGTTAGGGCGTTTGTAACTGACATTCCGTTATTGATGGACCCATGATGATTTAGGATGCCTGATGTAAAAAGATTATGGAGACGAATTCCAGGAATAGATGGAGGTAAACCTGGAATTTCAAACACAGGTAATCCTAGTTGTTCTTCTAACTTTTGGAGCACATCAGGTGTATTATGTAATCCAAGGACTGCTGGAAAGCCAACTCGAGCGACATTACCAAGCCTGGGTTTCAACGCATCAACAACTTCAGCACAAAAATCAGGGCTGTCAAATAAACGTGCCAAGACCATCGCAGAAATGAATTTTCGATCACGTAAAGACATTAAATCCAAGGTTATTACTTTAGCCTGAACCCCTTGCACATTTAAATTATCAGCAACTAACCCTGGTGAAAAATCAAGATATTGGCTAAACCCAACAATCAACATCGGAGTACGATGCCGTAAATCTCCAGCAACCATTGACACAGGTACCAGGCAGGTCGGCCGGATTGATCCCAAGGCTGTTGGCAAGATATAATTTGAACTTAAAGAACCATAATAGTGTAATCCATGTTCTTCACATAAATTCATGAATGATCCGGTTGCCTTCTCTAGAAAATCTAGTCCAATAAGAGCATAGGGGTGCTTGGGATTTGTCTTAATAAACTCTTCAAAGGAATTCAAGGGAGAGGATACCCTGGCTTTATACTCCGTAGGCAAATATCCCAATATATCGATACAGCCTGTGCTCCAATAAGGGGTTCCCCATCCTTTTGTGATGATTTTTGTTTTTAAACCCTTGATACATGCCTGCCAGGCTGAAAACAACCCTGATATTCCTGCCCCAACCACCACGACATCACTCCGCTGAGAATTCAAATTAACAATCGGTATGGAATTTGTTTTTGGAGGTCGTGATGCATGTTCGGTAATATGGATGCTTGGTTTACTGTACTTTTCACTCGAGAATCTTGATCTCGATTCTCCTGGTAAATGATTTGCATTCAAGCAGTTAATATAGATAAATTCATTCAGCCGTTCCTGGCGTAACTGTTGTCCCCATAAAACTGGCAATACGCCTTTCCAACGTTCTTCAAGAAAATCTCTCAAGGATGCATTGATCTCTTCGATGGGAGGGTGTCTGAGTTCATGAAGTATTCCAGCTGTGCGAATCGTGCAGAAGGCTCCTTGGCATGGTCCCATACCGAGGCGCAAATCCCGGCGAATATCGTCGAGGGTGACCGCATTTGAATGTATAATTGCCTGTTCTACCTCATCTCGGGTGGTAAGCTCACACTCACAAACAAGCCTGCCATATTTTGATTCAGCCTCAACCTTCTCCAAGCGTGCACCCTGGTAATGTCCCTGCTTTTTTGTATCGATTTTGGAGGGTAATTTCTCGAGATGCGTATAACATTTTCGGTTAGTTTTTAGTTTTTCACATACTTTATCGACTGTTGCTTCTGCCATTTTGCGATACGTAGTCCACTTCCCACCCGTAATCGTGATTAATCCCTGGGTGCCATCACGTTCTGCATGATCTATCAAAGTATATGCACGGCTGATATCCCGGTTACTTTCCTTTGATTCTCCTTGAATCAGTGGTCTTATACCCGCCCAAGCACGTAATACTCGGAATTTTTTAAAAAGGGGAATGATTTTCTCCCCTTCATCCATCATCAACCGAATTTCCCAAGGCTCAATTGAGTAAGTGTCAGGATCAGTAACCTTGATATCTGTGGTGCCTATTACAGCGACAGTATGGGCTGGAACCAGGATATCCCCATCAGAAGGCAATTTACAACGATTAATGATCGTATTCACCACCCTGTGATTTAATGCCAACATGGTTCCTTTTCCGGGTACCATATCCAGATTTATTCCAGCCATCTTGGCTATTTTTCCTGCCCAAGCTCCTGATGCATTTACCACAAGGCTGGCATCAATCATTAAATCTTCGTCTCTAACCAGGTCATGGCAAATCACGCCATTAACGTGCATCGTACCGGATAACGATTCCGAATTCGTAGACAGGCTTATTACCTCATGATAGGTTAAAACCATTGCGCCATGTTGACGGGCAGACTCAGCATTTAAATCCGATGCAAGGAATGAATCAGCAGATGCATCTGGAACACGATAACATTGCTGGATCTTTGGATCAAGCATCGGTTCTTCCTTTAGCATTTGACTTATTTCTACTTGCTCGGTAGGAATTCCTGCTTTCCGGCAACCATCAAGGAATAATGGGACATAAGAAAGATCATCAAAAGAGGTAAGGACAAAAAATCCACCAGTATCTTCAATACAATCTGGCATGATCCTCCGGAGAATTCTGATTTTCCTGAATACATTCCTTGGCAGCCAAAGGATCCTTAACAACGTATCTCCCTCCACTATGAAGCAAACCGTGATATCGTCCGGTGGTTCCGTAAGCCAGGTCCCGTCTTTCTACCAATAGGCATTTAAATCCACGCATGGAAAGGTCGCGGAGAATTCCTGTACCAGTAGCTCCACCACCGATTACCAGGATATCTGTATTAATATGACGCATAGCATTTGCCTCAAAGTTATAAATGGAGTTAAGTAATAAGCAGAGATTACAAGATGGAATCAATCATCCAGCCAATTAAAGGTGCGTTCAACTGCTTTTAACCATCCTTTATATAATTTCTCACGTTGATATTTCTCCATTTGAGGTTTCCAAATCTGACTAATCTTCCAATTAGAACGCAAGTCATCCAGACTATCCCAAAACCTAACTGCCAATCCTGCTACGTAAGCAGCACCCAATGCAGTTGTTTCTGCAATTTGTGGGCGCACGACTGGCACACCCAGCATATCTGCTTGAAACTGCATCAGGAGCTGGTTGAAAACCATTCCTCCATCAACCTTCAGGCTTGTCAACCCAACATTGGAATCTTCTTTCATGGCATCCAGGATTTCGCGTGTTTGGTATGCAGTTGCTTCGAGAGCAGCCCGCGCAATATGACCTTTGTTGATATAACGAGTCAGACCAACAATTATTCCTCGCGCATCTGAACGCCAGTAAGGTGCAAATAAGCCTGAAAAAGCAGGAACAAAATAAATCCCACCATTATCTTCAACACTTATGGCCAATTCTTCGACTTCAGCAGAATTATTGATCAAACCCAGATTATCACGGAGCCATTGTACAAGAGCACCTGTGACAGCAACAGAACCTTCCAGGGCATATATTGCGGGTTTATCATCCAATTTGTAACCAACCGTAGTTAATAATCCATGATTAGATTGAATTATCTTGCTACCAGTATTCAAGAGTAAGAAACAACCTGTGCCGTAGGTATTTTTTGCCTCGCCAATATTAAAACAGGTTTGACCAACCAAGGCGGCTTGTTGGTCACCAAGGTCTCCACAGATGGGTATGCTATCGCCAAATGGTCCATTTTTTATGGTTGTTCCGTATGATTGTGAAAAACTGGATGGAAGTATTCTTGGTAATAAACTGCTTGGGATGTTTAGGGTATTCAAAATCTCGGTATCCCAGTTTAAGGTCTCCAAATCCATAAGCATCGTACGGCTCGCATTGCTGACATCAGTAATGTGAATGCCATGTTCTGGACCACCCGTTAACCACCAAATAAGCCAACTGTCGATATTCCCGAAAATGGCATCACCATTTTGAGCAGCAATTTGTAATTGAGGAATGTTTTCAAGCAACCAAGCAATCTTTGGACCTGAAAAATAAGTCGTAAGCGGTAACCCTACTTTAGGTCTGAAGCGATCCTGACCTCCATCAATGGCAAGAAGGTCGCAAGTTTCTTTAGTTCGTGTATCCTGCCATACGATCGCGTTGTAATAAGGTTTTCCTGTATTTCGATTCCATATAACCGTTGTTTCACGCTGGTTAGTAACTCCTACTGCTGCGATCTGACCATGATTCTACGCCAGATTTAACTACAATTTCTTGAATAACCTCTTGAGTTCGTTGCCATATCTCGAGAGGGTCATGTTCTACCCATCCAGGTTTAGGGTAAATTTGAGAATGCTCCCTCTGTGCAGAAAATGCAATATTTCCGACATGATCAAAAAGCATACAGCGCGTGCTGGTGGTACCCTGATCAATCGCAGCAATATATTTTGCCATGATACTCTCGAAACTAACGGTTTAATGTGGCTGATAAACCATTGATTAACTGCGTTTTCTCAGCAGAGGTAAGCTTAGCATCAGGGTGCATTAATACGTATTGAAATGGCGGCATTTCTCCTTCATTGATTATTTCTGTAAATTCACCTGCGTCCTTTAAATATGAGGTCTGCCATTCAGAAAAATTAAATTGTTGTCTGCCTTCAGCTACATCTCTATATACTAGCCAGGAGATAGGGGCGATATTTGAGTACCATGGCCAGATGGTTTCGTTACTATGGCAGTCAAAACAAGCCCTTTTAGCAAGATCTCTGGTTTGTTGGCTGTCCCAGTTTGGTTCACTTACAACCGGTGGATTGGTATGATCCCGACCATAAGGGACCAGCTGGATTAAAAGAAATACAACAATACCGATACCAAATAAAATAAATATAATTTTAATAATTCTTTTGAACATATGTATACCTTCATAGAAATATTTTAAACGTTATATATTATGGATAACCCGATGGATTTTGTGATTGCCATCGCCATGCATCGTTACACATATCTTCCAGATTTTTTTGTGTGTACCAATTTAATTCCAGATTAGCTTTTGTCGGATCAGCATATGATATGGCTGCATCACCTGGCCTACGTTCCATAATCTTGTATGGAATTGTATGATGACAGGCTTTTTCAAATGCAGAAATCACTTCAATAACACTATATCCTCTCCCAGTACCCAGATTGTAGGTTACAAGTCCAGGATTTTGTTCAAGTTTTGTCAAGGCTTTAATATGACCAGCAGCAAGATCCACGACGTGTATATAATCCCGAATTCCTGTTCCATCTGGGGTTGGATAATCATTTCCCCAGACACGCACAAATGGAAGCCTACCCACCGCAACCTGGGTAACATATGGCATGAGATTATTTGGAATGTCATTCGGGTCCTCCCCAATCTGTCCGCTGGGATGGGCTCCGACTGGATTAAAATATCGTAATATAGCCATGTTCATCTCTGGATTAGCAATGATTACGTCGCGCAAGATCTCTTCTATCATTAATTTGGTTCTACTATATGGATTTAGCACAGAAAGAGGAGCTTCTTCAGAAATTGGAACTTTTTTAACATCGCCATATACTCCTGCTGATGAGCTGAAGACGATATTATTTGTCTGATATTTTTTCATTACTTCCAATAAGATAAGCGTACCTGTGATGTTGTTATGATAGTAACGTAACGGTATTTTTACTGATTCTCCCATCGATTTTAATCCAGCAAAGTGGATGACGGATTGAATTTGATGCCTTTGGAACACCTCCTCTAAGCGCATTTGTTCGAGAAGGTCAACTTTATAAAATAATATGCTTTTCCCAGTAATATCCTGCACCCTACGGAGAGATTCCTCTTTACTGTTGTAAAGATTATCAACAACAATAACCTCATACCCATTCTGAAGTAGTTCGACACAAGTATGGCTTCCGATAAAGCCAGCACCACCCGTAACTAGAATATTCATCGATAATCCTCCCGCGGTGGAGAAAATGTATCAATAATTTTTGACTCTACCAAAGTGTATACACCATGTGGAATATTGGAAGGTGCAAAGTACGAATCACCTTCATTCAATTCAAATTTTTCACCATCTATCGTCATTTCCACATGTCCCTTAACCACGTAACCGACCTGCTCGTGTGGGTGAGTGTGTATTGGAATAGTGACATGTGCATCAAAACTAAATTCGCATAACATTAAAACTTGGCTTTGCGCCAATGTCTTCCGTGTTACTCCCGATAATGATTTTACTTGGGTTGCTTTATTATTATAAAAAATCATATTTGTAATTCCTATGTTTAGAATGATTGTTTAATTTTTATAGCTTTGGCAAATCGGGCTGATTTATATAATGCTTCAATAACAGCAATGTTGGCTTTACTGTCCTCAAGGCTGATCCGAGGGGATATACCTTTTAATATCGCATTTTCGATATCTTCAACTTCACCCTGATATAACTTTATGCCTTTTATTTCCAATGATTTTTGCTGACCATCAATTTCGAAGATTAGCTTTGTTCTAATCCCTGGTTTATAAGGTTCTAGGACAATTAGTCGGCCTTTATCACCGGTAAATTCCATCAACGCTTTAAATGGAGATATAAAAGAACATTCAAATTGAAATAATATCCCACTTGGAAAATGTAATTGGCCAATACATAACAAATCTATCCCTGTTGGACCAGTTATCTGATGATCATATACATCATCAGGTTCATCGTCGGTGATATAACGAGCGTAATTGATAGGGTAACAACCCACATCCCACAAGCTGCCTCCGCCCAGGTCAGGATCAAAGCGGGGATCTGCAGAACGGGTATTGGTATAACAAAATGATCCATGTATCGACTGAAGTTTCCCAATCTCACCATCATTGATCAAGTGCTTAACCAAGATTGTTTGGGGATGGTGCCTGTACATAAATGCTTCAGCAATCACCATTCCTGTTTTATTTGCTGTAGCGATGATGGCATCCATATCCCGAATACTGGTTGAAATTGGCTTTTCGCATAAGACATGTTTTCCTAGCTGCATAGCTTTTATAGACCATTCAGCATGTAAACTATTCGGTAAGGAGTTATAAATCACATCAATTTCTGGATCTGATAATAAATCTTCATAAGTTGCATGGAAGCGAGGAATTCCCCAGGTGTTCGCATAATCTTCAGCTTTAGTTCTCGAGCGACTTGCTACAGCACTCAAAATACTGTTCTTGGATAATTTTATCGGCTCAATCAAAGCACGATTAATTCGAGCTGTTCCCAATAATCCCCAGCGAAGAGATCTTGAAGTCCTCATTGACCCCAATTATACCGCCTGCAGGTGTATTAACCTTGGGTTGAGTATAATACTAGGTATATGACACTTAATTCTTTACTAGCCCATTGGAGAGCAGATCCAGAGATCGGTCCAAACCTAATTAAATGGCATACCATTCCCGGGCAAAAGTCCCATTTATTACCATTTCCCGAGAGTGTTCATCCTTCTCTAAGAAAAGCACTAGAAAACCGTGGTATTCAATCCCTTTACACTCATCAATATGGGTCATGGAAAGCAATCGACCAAGGAAAAAATGTTATTGTTGTAACTGGAACTGCCAGCGGAAAAACCTTATGTTACAACTTGCCTGTATTGGATGTTCTATTGAAGGAGTATGAAGCAACAGCCATATATTTATTTCCAACAAAAGCACTTTCACAGGATCAATTCTCTGTTCTTAATATACTATTATCAGAAATTGAGAATTCCTCTGAATTATTAAGTCCTCATTCGAATGAAGGGCACCCCATAAAATTCGCCATATACGATGGTGATACATCTATAAATTTCCGTTCTTCTATAAGGAGTAAAGCCCGTTTGATCCTTACAAATCCAGATATGTTACATACTGGAATCTTGCCTCATCACACGGGCTGGGCACAATTCTTCAGAGGCTTACGGTTCGTAGTTATTGATGAAATTCATACTTATCGAGGTGTGTTTGGATCGCATGTTGCCAACGTAATCCGCCGGCTCGAAAGAATTGCAAAATTCTATGGGGCAAATCCACAATTCATACTAACATCTGCAACCATTGGCAATCCGACTGAGCTCGGAGAGAAGTTAATTAATTCACCCCTTGAATTAATAGATCACGATGGATCAGGGAAAGGTGAGAAGCATTTTCTAATATATAACCCTCCTATTATCGATAAAAGTCTTGGATTACGGAGGAGTGCCATCCAGGCAGGAGTAAGTCTGGCAGAGGATTTACTGGCCTATAATATTCAGACGATTGTATTCAGCCGAGCAAGAAGAACCGTAGAAATAATATTAACCTATTTGAGAGAGAGGGTTAATAATTTTTCACTGGGAATTAAAAATCACGAGCAGAAATGCAGATGATATGATACGAGGATATCGATCTGGATATCTCCCTAGACAACGGCGAATTATAGAAGAGGGGCTGCGCTCGGGAAAAGTTCGAGTGGTTGTGGCGACCAATGCCCTTGAGCTTGGGATCGATATTGGGAATATGGATGCAGCTTTAATGATTGGGTATCCTGGAACGATTGCAGCAACATGGCAGCAGGCAGGTAGAGCAGGACGGGGTGATAAATCTTCGCTGGCAATTCTTGTTGCTTCTCCAAGTCCATTGGACCAATATTTAGCACAGCACCCCGATTATTTTTTTGGACATTCTCCTGAAAATGGGATGATAAATCCTGAAAATTTACTTATTTTACTTGGTCATATACGATGTGCTGCTTTCGAACTTCCGTTGCAGATCGGTGAAACCTTTAGCTCGATTGATGTTTCCATGCTGGGAGAGATTTTGGAATTCCTGCAAGGAGAAGGTGTCTTACATCGGTCTGGAAATAAATATTTTTGGATGGCAGATAAATACCCTGCACAAAATGTTTCTCTACGGAGTGCTTCAACCGACCGTGTCTTGTTGCAGGTGCCCGTGATTGATAGCACAAAAGGATTTTCTTTGCAGACGATTGGAGAGATCGATGGTTCGAGCTCCATGTGGATGACACACCCAGGTGCTATTTATATGCACGAAGGAACGACTTTTTTAGTAAAGAATCTCGATTTGGAAAATCACATTGTAAGCCTTGAGCCGTCTGCGGTAGATTACTATACAGAACCGAGTCGAGAAGTGAATGTGCAGCAAGTTGAAAAAATATACCAGGAAGTCGTTCGAGGTGGTGAAAAAGCATATGGCGAAATCCAGGTTACTACAAAGGTGATAGGTTTTCGGAAAATCCGCTGGCATACAAATGAAACATTGGGTATAGAAAGCTTAGATTTACCACCTTCTGAATTACTTACCACTGGATATTGGTTAGCTCTTTCCAATAATACTGTAGAAAAATTGAAGGATGAAGGTTTATGGTTGAATGCTCCAAACGATTATGGACCAAATTGGTCGAGGCAACGTGAACTCGCCCGTGCCCGTGACATGTATCGTTGCCAATTGTGTGGTGAACCAGAAGGGGTTAAGGAACATCATGTACACCATAAAACACCATTTCGATTGTTTGATTCAACCGAACAAGCCAATCAATTATTGAATTTAATTACCTTATGTAATTCATGCCACAGAAAAGTAGAAATAGCAGTCCGTATTAGGAGTGGTTTAGCAGGATTAGCATTTACATTAGGGAATTTGGCACCACTATTTTTGATGTGTGATATTGGCGACCTGGGCATCCATTCCGATCCCCAATCTCCTTTGGCAGAAGGCAAACCTGCACTTATTCTTTATGATTTAATTCCCGGTGGAATTGGTTTAGGGGAAAAATTATATGAAATCCATGATGAGCTTTTAAGAAAGGGGCGAGAATTAGTTGAAGCTTGTGGATGTGAGGATGGCTGTCCATCCTGTGTTGGTCCAGGTGGCGAAAATGGGTTGGGTGGAAAACATGAAACTATTGCCTTGCTAAAGGAATTATCTTAGGACAATTCGATGCATCGGCTATAACTTAGATCATAAAAATGATGGATGGATTTTGATAAGTAGGGTGGAGGTTATTGGAATGTGTATCAGGAAAACACTAATAGAAAAGACCTGTGGCAGGTAAACTCCAGATCTTTTCTATTATAAGAATAATGATTTTGAAAAAATTTCGGTAAAGTTTGGATAATTTGATAACTCAACATAATTCGAACGTTTGGCTAAATCTTCGGCCAGGTGTCGTAATTTCATTGATAGCAGAATTTGTCTTGCACCAGTCCCTGCAGCATTTCCAACTTGCTGGAACCGATTTAAAGGAAGCGATGGAAACATTCCAATCTGAATAGCACTTGGGATGTTTATATAAGTCCCAAAAGCACCGGCAATTATGAAATCTTCAACTGATTCTGCTCTTATCCCTGCATATTCCAACAATACTTCAATTCCCGTTCGAATTGCACCCTTTGCGAGTTGGATTTCATTAACATCCTTACGATTAATGACAATATCTCGACCATTTCCGCTTTTCTGATGGTCGACGAGAACGAATTCGCTTTTATTATCAGTTATCCGAACAGCATGATGAGTGGGTATGAATGAACCACGGTGATCTATAATTCCATTCTCACGCATGCAGGCAATCGCATCCAGTATGCCAGAGCCACATATACCAATCGGATCAAGATTGTCAATCGTTTGTATATGCAGTTTTTCTTGGATCATTTGGACGCGTTCAATTGCACCTGGTGCAGCGCGCATTCCAGCCTGAATGTGTGCTCCTTCAAAAGCTGGTCCTGATGCACACGAACATGAAAATAGCTTATTGTCATACGATAATGAGATTTCAGTGTTTGTCCCAATATCAAGAGCGATGGTTGTTTTATTAGCTGAATCCATTCCAGTTGCTAAAAGCATAGCAACGTGGTCTGCACCAACATAACCGGCGATATTGGAGGGCAGATGTATTTTGGCTCCTCGAGATGTGTTTAAGCCAATATGGTGCGCAAAGAGTTCCAAAGGTTCACTAACAGACGGGACATAAGGAGCAACACCTAATTGGTGAACGGGTAAACCAGCAAACAAATGATGCATTGCAGTATTACCAACAACTACTGCTTCGACGATTTGCTGAGGATTGATGGATGGATTATTTTTACTGGCAACCACACATAATTCATTGATAACCGTATTTAAAGTCTCAATCAATCTACCCTGAAGGATTAGATGACCATTTGGAATAATATTCGTATAACTGATCCGGCTTATTACATCTTCACCGAATGCGGTCTGCGGGTTCATCGCGCCAGATTTAGCGAGAATTGTACCTGTTGAAAGGTCGCAGAGATAGACTGCTAGTTTTGTTGTACCGACATCGACTGCGAGACCTAATAGCGGAGACCCTGAAGGTAAAATAGCAACCAATTCATTATTGCGCATAGCCACTTTTGCGTGCCAATTATTACTACGCAATAGGTGAGACATTGTATCCAGCACTGGAAAGGTGATATATACAGGAGAAGACATTCCGTTTTTTATCAGGGTATCTTTAACGCGGACACTATCTGCGCGTAAATCTGCGACAGATGGTTCTGGAATTGTAATTTCGATCGAAATCACTGAAGGATCTATTTCGATTGCATTCGCCATTCCCTCAATTTGAAGCCTTTGAGGAGCTGTGAGAGACTCGGGCGGAATCTCGATCGTGATGTCACTCAGTGGATAGGACTGGCAAGCCAGTCGAAAACCTGACTGGAGCTCAGTATCGGAAAATAGTGATTGCTCTTCTATCGTTGGTTCAGATAAACTTCCACTTATTAGGCGAATTTTACAACTATCGCAGATACCAGCGCCACCACAAATAGATGCCAATGCAATACCAGAGTCTTGCGCAGCATTTAAAATTGTCAGTCGTGAATCTGTGAGTACTCGCCTGCCAATTGGCTGAAAATTTATTGTAAATTCGTGCGATTTATTCATAGAACAAATGATTCCTTCAATACTAAATTAGACTAAATGATATCGAATAACAATCCATTGATGGTTCATATATTTATCTCACAAGCTAGGGATGGTGAATTATGTAGTATTATGAATAAAAAAAGTAGATAGGTATATCAGTTTAATATAATTGAATTAAGGTTTGATTATTATGTTATAATTTTCTAACTTTGAACGGATAAATTCGATACAATAATAAATAATTAAGCCAACATGGTTGGAATGAGTGATTTTAGTGCATTTATCAAATGATTAATATCATCAATGGTATTATAACCTTGGACCGATAGTCGAAGAAAATGGTGGTTTTCCCAATCGATATACGGAATTTCGATTCTATAATCAGATAACAACCTATTCTTGAATTCTTGCAGGTTTTTGATCTGAGGAATTGGAATTGTTGCCATTTGGTTGAATAAATCTGAATCAGAAGGGTAAAGAGGTTTTAAGCCTGTAAATTCACTTATTCTTTCCATAGCAAAACCTAAAATACTGTGACATGTTGCCCGAATATGATCCCAATGATGATAATTCATAAATTCTATCGCGGCTGGGACGGATAGCGATGCAGCTGGGTCATTTGTTCCACGCCATTGGAGAAAATCAACAAATGTAGAAACTCGAGGGACAGCATGCTTGGATTGATATCCCCAACTTACAATAAGTGGTTCGATAAGTGATTGCACTTCAGGTTTTGCATAGATAAAACCCGCACCTTTCGGACTCAACATCCATTTATGGCAATTCCCAACATAAAAATCTGGCTGGATGGTGTCCAAATCCAGTGGGATTTGTCCTGGTGCATGGGCACCATCGATTAGGGTAAGAATACCAGCCTGGCGTGCGCGCTGGCAAATTTTTTGAACGGGCATTAATAATGCGGTTGGAGAGGTGATATGACTGATAAAAATGAGTTTTGTTTTTGATGTCACGCCTTGCCATAACTGGTTAAGTAATTCTTCATCTGATAAGAAAGGTGCTGTTATTGACTGGCGCTTATATATTGCTCCACCCTTTTCACAAACAAATTCCCAGATGAAATTACAAGCACCATATTCATGATTGCTGGTCAAGATTTCATCGCCAGGATTAAGTTTCAATGAACGGGCGACTAAATTTACACCGTGAGTGGCGTTAGGTATAAAAACAATATTATTCTCATTGGAATTAACATATTTACCCAGATTTTGACGTGCTTGTTGCAGATAATTATCCAAATTTACTCCAAGGAATTCAACAGGCTGCCATTCTAATCGCCTTTGCCAGCTTTGATACACCGTAAATACGGGTTTAGGACAAGCGCCAAATGAGCCATGATTAAGGTAGATAATATCTGGATCAAGCAAGAAGAGTTCTTTAAGCATAAAAACCTTCAACTAAACTTCGCAATATCCTGATTATTGTATCATTAGTGGTGAAAATCCTCCGCATGCTATAATAAAGATAATATATACCTTTGTTTGTTAGTTTCGATGGTTATTTTTAAGTTTAATCTTGGAAACATGGAAGATCAAGAAATCTATATTATGCGCATAATCATAGCAGGTGGAAGTGGATTGATCGGAAGAGCATTAACTTCATCATTAGTTGATGATGGAAACGATGTAATTATTCTTAGTCGAACACCAGGAAACGCCTTGAATACTACTGATAGGGTTATGGTACTCGAATGGGATGGAATGTCTGATAATGGTTGGGGGAAGGAAATTGAAAATACCGATGTGGTAATTAATCTTGCAGGTGAAAACATCTCCGGAGATGGTTTGCTGCCATCGAGGTGGACAAAAGAGAGAAAGAATCGTTTAGTTCAAAGCCGGGTTAATTCAGGTAAAGTACTTTCAAAAGCAATAGAAATGGCAGAGCGGCGCCCAACAATATTTGT
Source organism: uncultured Chloroflexia bacterium (assembly GCA_963736805.1). Lineage (GTDB taxonomy): Bacteria > Chloroflexota > Anaerolineae > Anaerolineales > UBA4823 > FEB-25. Next base: position 373,809 of record CAVTQM010000058.1, on the reverse strand, counting down.
TCAAGCGTCTGGAATTGGATATTATGGTACAGATCGAGGAATTATTTTTTCTGAAGAATCAATGCCTGGGAATGATTTCTTAGCCAATTTAAGTAAACAATGGGAGGCATCAAGCGAAAGTGTAGAAGAGATCGGTGTAAGGCGAGTGATAATTCGTACCGGTATTGTACTAAGCCCAGTCGGTGGAGCATTACGACCTTTATTATTACCATACAAGTTCTTCGTTGGTGGTCCACATTGGAGACGGGAATCAAGTTTTGTCTTGGATCCATATATATGATCAGGTAAATGCTATTCGATTTTTAATTTCAAATCAGCGAGCATCAGGGATATTTAATCTTACATCTCCCAATCCAGTTTCTAACAATGAATTTGGAAAAACCATAAGTAAAATATTAAGAAAACCACACTATTTACCAATTCCAAGTTTATTTATGCGTCTTGCATTGGGTGAAGTTGCTGATATGGTTTTAGAAGGTCAAACAGTGCTACCAAAAAAACTTCTTGATCAGGGCTATAAATTTAAATTCCCCACACTGGATGTTGCATTAATGGATATTTGTAACTGAACAGACAAAATTATTGTAAAGATGGTCAATTTAAATAATCAGCAAGTTGATATAGAATTAAATTAATGAAGTAAAAATAACCTTAAAATTTGTTTTGGTTGAATACTTAATTCACATGGCATAAATTTTTCAAAGGAGGATGTATGACAAAAGAAAGAAGATCTGATCTAGTCATTGGAATTATTCTAATTTTAATAGGTGGTTGGTTTTTAGCTGCAGAATTCGATCTAGTGCCTGGATTGAATGACATCATGATCATTGAGTATCAATGGCCAGTAATTATCATCGGTATAGGGATTTTCTTATTTGTTCTTGGTTTATTATTACGAAATCCAGGTATGTGTATTCCAGCTTGTATTGTAGGTGGAATCGGAGGATTACTTTATTGGACAAATTCAACCGGTAATTGGACTGCCTGGTCTTACTTGTGGTCATTAATTCCAGGTTTTGTTGGTATCGGAATAATATTGTCAACATTATTGGGTGGGTGCGAGAAAAATGGATTTATTGATGGATTAAGGCTGATCTTAATAAGTGCAATACTATTTGGAATTTTCTTCATGATATTTTCGGGACAGGCTCAATTTATAAAGTTTTGGCCAGTATTAATTATCCTTGGAGGCCTTTGGATATTAATCCAAACTATTTTTAAAAAGAAATAGCCTGGAGGTTTGTTTATGAAAATTCTTTCTTCACGAATATTTTGGGGATTAGTATTAGTCATAGGAGGAGTATTATTACTTCTGGACACATTTGGGGTGATCGAAGGTGGAGCAATATTCTGGACAATAATCTCTGCGTTCGTTGCAATCTTATTTCTTTCGTTTTATGCGACTAATCAGGAGCATTGGTGGGCGCTGATACCTGGAACAATATTTTTAAGCATTTCAGCAGTCATTGGACTAAATGAATATTTACCAGGTTTTAATGAAAGAAACCTTAGTGGGACAATCATACTTAGTGGAATTTCACTAAGTTTTTTACTTGTTTATCTGGCTGAACATTCAAACTGGTGGTCAATTATTCCTGCTGGGGTTATAGCAACAATTGCTCTTGTTTCTTACATGGAAATAAATTCCACAATGTTTGTTACTGGCGGAATTTTCTTTCTGGGGCTTGGATTAACCTTCGCCCTGGTAGCGATTTTACCAACGTCTATTGGCCAGATGCGTTGGGCTTGGATACCTGCAGGTATTTTATGCTTAATCGGATTAATAATTCTAATTTCCGTAGAGCAATATATCAATTATATATGGCCTTCTGTGCTTATTGTGATGGGGATATTTCTTGTTGGACGATCATTCCTAAAATAAACAGGAATAATCAATCATAATTACAAACAGCAGACATCGAATACCTGTCTGCTGTTTGTTATTTTTATCTATATTTATAAGAAAGAAACAGCGATTTTTCCAAGCTCATTATAGCTTGAGTGAGCAATGAAAGGAAAATCGCCTTGTTTCATAGCTATAATTTTTGGAAGGAGTGCTGGAAGATCTCCAACCAATGGTAAGTGTATGAGTTGCGATTGCTCAACCCATTCAAGAAGACCTTCATTCGAAGAAATCAGATTATCCCCGTTCGATTCACCTTTATAGACAAAAATTACCACACCTGGATTGGTTTGTGTATCTATCGTTATAATCCCACACAACCAAATATTCTGAGAAATTAAGCCAGTTTCCTCACGCAATTCACGATTTACTGCAGCTTTGATAGATTCGCCTTGTTCAATGTGTCCACCAATCCCATTATATAAACCCGCCCATAGTCGTTTGTCCTTTGCGCCTTTGAGCAAGAGAATATTATTACCCCGGGTGAGGAATATTAATACCCGGGGTATAAGCATGAAATGGTCGAGATTTACTCCCTGATCAGATACCGGCATAATTAATCAGCAAGGTCAGATACCCCATCCTCACTCGTAAATTTTCCTAAATAGTATTTTAAATCCGGAGTGATCTTTACCTGTGTTATTTTGTCATTTATTACTGTACGTGTGCCTTCCATACCCAAAGAAACAAATAGTTTTCTGAATTGCTCTTCAAGTGCAAAGGCAATCTCAGCTTTTTTCTCTGCCGGCAACATCCATGTCTCTTTTTTATATATACCGATGGCGTTCTTTCGAGTTTTATAATAAAACTGTTCATCGGTCATATCGGATTTTCGTTCAGATGCGTTGTTTTTATCAAGGAAACTGTACATTTCTGTTCTTAAACCTTCTGGTAAATGGTCGAAGATAATATTTTGAAAGTTAGTAGCCAGATGAACTTCGATGGCTTCGGATTCAACAAACTTCCCGAATGCATTTTCTGGTAAGGTTGATGCTCCATGCTGAACTGTGCCTCCCATACCATAAGCTGAGCGCGCAGCACGGCTGAAGTTTAACAAGATGCCAAAATCAAGATTTACATTGGCAATCGAACCGTCGGGAAGAACAACTCCGCCATGCGAAGTACCGGTTTGGATACTGATTTTACTTAATCCGATAAACTTGGTTGAATTCCTGGATAATTCATTTCGAAAACCATCCATATAGGCTCTTAACTCTTCTTCGGTTGAATTATGTCCACCAACCTCACCAATTTCTCCACCGATGGATATTTGAATCCCTTCCGGTTGATTTGCGCGGATATATGCCGATAACATTGCAGAAAGCTCATAATTTAGTCTTTGTTGCTCAGGAATCGTCAATTTGGCAATGTCAACAAGCGTTGATGTATCAATATCAATATTATAAAAACCAGCACTGATTGCCTCAATAATCAAATCCTTTAATGATTGTATTTCAGAATCTGGTGATGCTGCATACCGTTTAGCTGAGACTTGAAAATGATCACCCTGTACAAAAACTGGTCCAATATAGCCCTCCGCAATTGCAGCTGCAAGGATGCTGGATGTATATTCTGCTGGTCGTTGATCTGTATATCCCATTTCAGAACGAGCAATTTCAAAAATAAATGCACCAGCTTTCATTTCATTAGCCACCCTGAAGACTGCCCTGGCTGAGTCAAATGTAAGCATACGAAGATTTATCGCAGGAACGGTAAAAGTAAAAGGAATTTCGCCTCGACCACGCGCTAGATATAAGTCGTTTATTGATGAAAGGATTGAACCAAATTCTAAAGCTGCTTTTCGAATAATATATTGTGCAGCGCCTTTTTGAGGATTAGTTGCGAGTGCAGACTGTTCCGCTAACCGATGGATATTTTGTTGTAATCGATTTCGATCTGTGATTTTCGTTTCATGATCTGTTATGATCAAACTTCCTTCTAATAAATTTAGGGTATCTTGTAAAATTTGAAGATTCATAATATTCCTCCGGAAAATTAACTTGCAAGTTTCGATTATATCATCTCAACCATACCTATTCCGCTCTCTAATATCCCTTGATATAATACCCTCGATTTAGATTGGTTAATCTGGAGGCATAATGGTGGAGAAAATCCATTTTGGAACAGACGGCTGGCGGGGTAGGATCGCCGAAGATTATACTTTTGCTAATATTCGACGGTGTACACAAGGTTTTGCGCATTATTTGTTGAATAATGGTTTAAAAAATGAATGGGTGGTTGTTGGTTACGACCAGCGTTTCCATTCTGAAAATTTTGCAATTTCTGTGGCTGAGGTGCTGGCTGCAAATGGTTTGAGAGTTTACCTTACAGATAAAGCAACCCCCACTCCAGTGATTTCTTATTCTGTGTTGAATAAGAAAGCAGTAGGCGCGATAAATATTACTGCATCCCACAACCCTGCAACTGACAACGGCTTTAAAGTCCGAGATGAGCATGGGGGAGCAATTGATCCCGATGGACTGTTGGAAATTGAATCATATATTCCAGATTCAGAAGAAAAAGCATCTAGGGTAGCATTCGATGATGGAGTCAGTCAATCCAATATTGTCATTTTTGATCCAAATAAGGCATACATCGATCAAATACATCGCATGGTAGACCTGGAAACAATCAAGAATGCCGGTTTGAATATCATTATTGAACCAATGTGGGGTAATGGAATTGGATGGTTTCCTCACCTTCTTCATGGGGGAAAAACAAAAGTAGAGGAAATTCATAATCAGAGAAATCCAATTTTTCCAGAGATGAAACGGCCTGAGCCAATCCCACCTAATGTTGATGTTGGCTTACAGGTAACGAAAATGCGTAATGCCGACGTTCTGATTATTACAGATGGGGACGCCGACAGACTTGGTATTGGAGATGAAAATGGTACGTTTATCGATCAGTTGAGGGTATATGGACTGCTCGGATACTATTTTCTTGAAGTCCGTAAAGAACGTGGCCCAATAGTAAAGACATTATCAACAACGAATATGCTAACTAAGCTTGGTGAACTATACAATGTCCCTGTCTATGAAACCGGTGTTGGTTTTAAGTATGTTGCACCAAAAATGTTAGAAACAAATGCAATGTTGGGCGGTGAAGAATCAGGTGGTTATGCTTTTCGAGGGCACGTACCAGAAAGGGATGGGATTTTAGCGGGTTTATACTTCCTTGATATGATGGTCCGATTAGGCCAAAAACCCTCAGAATTGATCGATACTTTATTTAAAAAAGTCGGTCCTCATTATTATGATAGGATTGATACCCCATTCACTGGTGATAGAGAATCACGTGAACAAAGCATCATTACGGCAAATCCAACATTTATCGGTGGTATTCAGGTAAAAAACCTGGATACGACTGATGGTTTTAAGTTTAATTTGGAAGATGGAGGTTGGTTGCTGATCAGGTTCTCTGGAACTGAGCCAATTATGAGGGTATATTGTGAAACAACAAGACAGGACAAAGTCAAAGCGCTTCTGGATGATGGACTACGGATTGCAGGTATAAAGTAGAGGGTGATCAACCAGTGGCAGAACTTGTTGATACCCATTGTCACCTAAATTTCGATATTTTTAATTATGACCGTGAACAAGTTATTATAAGGGCGAGAGAGAATGGTATAGGTAGGATATTAATCCCTGGGATTGATATCGAGACATGTAAATCTGCAATTGATTGTACTCAGGTTTATGATGAGGTCTATGCTTCTGTTGGTATACATCCCAACATGGGTTATACCTGGACAACTCAATCTTACGAACAGCTTCGGGAGTTAGCTTTACAAAGAAAGGTTGTAGCAATTGGAGAGATAGGGTTAGATTATTATCGAGATAAAACTCTAAAAACACAACAACAAGTCATTTTTAAAAAGCAGTTAGAATTAGCTGCAGACTTAGGGAAACCTGTCATCATACATAATCGTGAAGCATCAGATGATATTCTTAAAATAATTCAAGAATGGTACAAAGGTCTAAATTATAATTATAGTAGATTGGTGGAGCATCCAGGTGTTATGCACTCATTTTCTGGAAACATAAATTTTGCAAGGGAGATTATTTCGTATAATTTTAAGATTGGAATAACCGGACCTATAACCTTTACTAATTCTCATTTACTTCAAGAAATCGTTAGGTCTCATCAAGCCGATAATTTATTAATTGAAACCGATGCCCCTTATTTAACACCAAATCCATATCGGGGTAAGCGAAATGAACCAGCTAATGTTAGAATAATTGCAGAAAAAATCGCTGAATTAAAAGAAGATTCATTTGATAAAATCGCAAAAGTCACTACAACTGAGGCAGATAGGCTGTTTGGATGGAGAGAAATTCTTTGATTGATACATCCTTCATAACTCCAATAGAAGATCAGGTAAAACTTGTTGAAGAACGTATGCGTTCCCAAGCAGATGGACACCATGCAGCAGTAGTTGCTGCATTACATCATTTACTTGGTTCAGGTGGTAAGAGAATTCGGGTTGTTGTTACTCTACTAACTGGGAAAATGCTCGGTGCAGATGCGGATAAATTAGCAACACTTGCAGCTGCAATTGAATCCCTTCATACAGCTACCCTTGTTCATGATGATTTAATTGATGGTGCGATGATCAGGCGGGGAATACCAACCCTTAACGCTCAATGGTCACCTGCAGCAACGGTTCTAACTGGTGATTTTATATTTTCCAAGGCGGCTAAATTAGCTGCTGACACTGGGTCGGTTGAAGTAATGCAGATATTTGCAGAGACCCTTGCAACTATTGTTAATGGTGAAATTAATCAACTGTTTAGTAGTCGATGGGTAGCAAATCGTGATGATTATTACCGTCGGATCTACGCAAAAACAGCATCTTTATTTGAAGCATCAACTACGACCGCTGCGATTCTAAGCCATGCGGATGAAAATATCGTAAACATAGTAAAAGAATATGGCTATGAGATTGGAATGGCATTCCAAATAATCGATGATATTCTTGACTTTACAAGTGAGCAAACAACGATGGGAAAGCCAGTAGCCAGTGACCTACGGCAAGGATTGATTACGCTTCCGGTTTTATACTATCTTGAAAACCACCCTGCTGATTTGGATATGCAAAATATTCTTCAAACAAGTTTTTGCGACGAGGAATGTTTAGGCAGGCTACTCACATCGATAAGGGAAAGTGGTGCTATCGATATGTCACTTAATGAAGCTCGACTTTCCGTTGAGAAAGCATTAAATGCGTTAACGAAACTTCCAGAATCAACGGAAAGAAAAGCGCTCGAAGAGTTAGCTTGTTATATTATCGATCCGGGAAATTTAGTTGACAAAACAATAAGAGCGTAGTACTATTCTGCCGCTCTCAAAATGGCGAGGTAGCTCAGCTGGCAGAGCAGGGGCATCATAATCCTCAGGTCGTGGGTTCAACTCCCACCCTCGCCACCAATAATTATTGACAATTTCTAGTCGTCAATTCCCAATATTCAGTGGTTATTTTTGGACTATCCTAGCAAGTTTTAAGGATAGTCCTTTGGTTTTAATAATCTGGTAATGTGCAATAATTTCTGTATTATAGTAAATGTTACATAATCTGTCTATATAGTTATATACTGATTTATTTCCTCCTTGTGTATTCCACAATCAACGAGCAATCACTTATTCTGTAATTACAGAAATACCAACTTTTTTTGGGGTATATATAATAAAAGAAGCCCACATGCTTTTCATACTACATAGCATCCAAACAGTCCCCGAACTGCACCACAGTATGAAGCAAGGAAAGGCAATTCGGTACTATACGAATGCTCACCCATCTTATCTGAAGACGAATCACAAAGATTGGGTAAATAGGTTCGGTAATGCTGACCAGTTATCGGTTCACATGTGGCACGTAGATCTGGTAGGTTTTTAGATTGAAATTGGCTGTGATTGATTTGGCAGAATCCATCATCACTGCACAAGTATCAGTGCCAGAGCATCCGCCGCCGCTCCAACCGATGAAGGTAGAGCCAATGGTAGGTGTGGCAGTAAGAGTTACAGAGATGTTCTTGAAAAATGAGGCGGAACAGAAAGAGCCGCAGTCAATACTACTTGGATTGCTTGTCACCGTGCCATTACCACGCCTACCTTGCTAACACTCAGTATATTAGTGGCACACCAGTTCAGAAAGGTATTCATCACATTCTGACGATCTGCCTGGGAGGCGATTGCCTCAAACGGGAAGCCAAGATAGACTGTACGATATGATCCGCCGTCTTTATCAACAGCCGCAGATCCTTTATCACCACTAAACGCAATTTCAGCGTCAAAATTTGGTGAGATCATATCGCTTTTGTTATCGAATGGATAGCTGAGCGTAAAAGGTCCTAACCCGTCAAAGACTGTTCCAGCACCAGTAACAGCGGTCTGGTCCACATCAGTGGTAGCGCTGTTCCAACCAAGATAATCCCCAAACATGAACGCCCTAAATTCACCTAAAAAATCCTGGCTGCTTAGGAGAAAACACCCGCCACCATCCAGCCATGACTTTAGTGCAGACACTTCCTCTTTACCTGGCCCTGCGTAATCTCCGCTATCTCCAGGGTTATACCTCTCTGACCCGCTGAACCAGATGATCGTATCATATGGCGTGAGTTCCGTTGAACTAGGTTCAATATTGCTGTTAAACGTGTTATACACATCGAAAGATTTTCCCAAAGCGGATATTGCATCGGTGTAGTAGGAACGTACGTCTGGAGCGTTATCATCGTCATCCACAAGCAGGATTGTATTCCCGGATGGTTGATAGGTGCCTGTATAATTCTGATTGATATGGTCAGAGGTTATGTTGGTGTAATTTAGGCTAGTCGGTTCAATAGAAAAATTGAGCCGTTGGGGCATGGTTGTTCCGGACCAGCCATCAACAACTTTATCACTGTAATAGCCATTCGCATCGGTAATCGTCTTATGTGGCAAACCTCTCATCGTCACATCACTAATGCCTATCCCGTTAGCCATACGCACATAGCCCGAAATGGTCCACATGGATTTCGTAGTAATCATGACTTGAAATCCAGTGGATGTTTCCGAGGCGACATAAACAGAAATGCCATTGATTGGATCGATGAATGTCTCCCCAACTGTCCACATATACCCAGGACTCCTAGTATCCCGAGAATTGTCCGTGCCCATCACGTTGGCAGGGTCTGTTGGAAACCCGGGTGTAACCCGCAATGTGTCTACATCGTGTATGATCACTGCCTGTCCTGGTAAACAACTATCATATCCATTCAGGCGACGGACTTCCAATGTATAGAAATGGGTACTGCTTCCCATTATTGGTATCTGCGCCATTTTATAATTATTGTTTGTTGGTAAAGCCAGTTGTTCCAACGTGATGGTAGTGTTGATATTTTCCCCGGCAATAAATTTCTGCTCAGCAGGGATCCAGCCCAAAATATCTTTATGGTAGGAAATGGTGTGCTGTCCCATACACCCATATATGGGATCGTTGGCTGCAGCGCATAGAAAATATGTATTACTCATCACATCCCAGACGTTCATATAATCCGGTCCAAAGGGCGAGGAGGAGTGAGGTAGTCCAATACCATGCCCCATTTCGTGTTCAACGACGGAAAGATATGGGAATGCAGATGGCTCTAACCAGGTCGTGTGCCAATCTTTTGATACACCATCCAGGGTCATGTGCACACCTTCCTCCCCAGCAACCATAATAATCGGTGTTGAAAAACATATTAATACCGACATAGAGCGAAAAATCAACATTAGCATCCGCAGAGGCAATACAATCATGGGCTAATACATACAATCCCCAGTCGATATCATAGTATTCTACCGGGTGAGGCAATACAAACCAACCAGCGGCATCGCTTCCTACAAGATTGATGGTGTCATAGGACTGCTCGCGCCAGTAGTGATCCAGCCCGGGTTTTGTACTCGCATACATACCCTGAAAATAAGCTAGGTTCTTGGGTTCTTCGGCATGATCGCTATACTTGCACATGATCGTGATCCACGGTTGGGATCCGGTTACTTCCGAAGTAGGTATTCCTCCCAGAACTCTTGCTTCGGGAGATTGAGCAAGAGAAATGGAGGACACCTTCAAAACTGCGAAGGCGCTCTGAGCAGGATAGGAAGCTGGTAAAACACCTTGTATGTTTACATACTTTCGGTTGAAGGATAGAACTTCCCCCTGTGACTTGGCCAGCGTTTCGTCAAGCAAGAGCCCGGTTGTTTGCCCGAAATCATCTGTAAGAGTATAGATCGTTGACGATGTGCCATCAGGGGCGTCACCCCAAATTATCGAGAACCACCCAGACTTTGACCAGGATTGCCCTTTTATAGACAAAGAGCCGACTCGCTGAGGCTCTGTCCCCATAATCTTGGCGCGAACGATCGACGATCTCATACTAAAACAAAGGAATAATACCATGACAATTAGCGTGGATCCATTTAGGTATTTATTTATTCTCGTTTTTTTATGTTTATACACTCTTGCCTCCCTATATTTAAGTCGAAACTCGTAAAAATGCTTGTGGCTGTAAACAGCAAACTTATCAGCAACAATAAATCAGCCAGGAATAATTACAATCTAAACAGTTGGGTGACTCGAAGCATAGGGCTGATCAGTGAGACCTTAAGATTTATACCCTTTATAAATATTGTAACATTAATAAATAATTAAAACAATCGCCACCATTATTTATTCTAGAATACGTGCTCAAGTTATTGTGAGTTATTAATTACCTTTCTCCGGTAGCAACTAATTTTCGTCCAGAGAATCCCCTTAGAAATATACACAAACTTTTCAACTTTAAACCAATAATAAGAATCTCATCCAGATTGCTCTATTCGATCCAACTGACTCGCATAAACATATAGGCTTCTTCAAAACACTGGGCAACCGCATTCTGTATATGTGTCGGCTACACCACTTTGATCTCAGGCAAACCGAATTGATGAGGAAGTTCAGATGGAGGTTAGCAGAACTAGAACATCGAAACCAAGAAACTACAAGTCCGTAGGTCCTGTGATTTCATCTATGCTAGATCTATACAATGATATTCGAGGTGGTAAAAATGACTTTCAATTATGTCCAACAACTATATCTAGTACTAGATATACAATTAAACTCCTGGATGTCTAATTCGTATGTAATGAGCACAGGTAGCCTGGAATGCGCGCCCACATATGGTAAAAAAGCCGTCATTACACAAGTTTTTACTATCCGTGGGTGGTATTCAATTAAGGCAGTATACTAAAAAGATATTCATGGCAATTAAACACCAAATATAGTGGTTTGATATTCCAGCATTTACGTTATTCCTATACTGTTGTTGGATATTTGCACTCGATCTGCACCATAGTATGAAGCTTGGAAAGCGATCCGCTAGGATTACGATTATCCAGCATCCTTTTTGAATAAGTAAAACTTGACTCTAAATCATATTGATGTATAGTTAAAGTTGACTAGTTAATTCACTAAGTAATTGCCTACAATTCAAAGGAGGGAAGATATTATGGGTACAGGGAAAAAAACCTTCGTTAGTATGCTGCTATTGTTACTAATATTTATGCTTCCACTTTATGTGACTTTGGCAGCATCTAGTACATCAATAATAATATATCTACCGATAATTATTAGGGCAATCTCACCAACGCCTACTGAGACTCCATCACCGACTCAACCGACTCCAACAACTCAACCACCTCCAACAACTCAACCACCTCCGACTACTCAACCGCCTCCGACAACTCAACCACCTCCTCCAAATACAGGGAATGTTATTATTACAACGATTTTTTATAATGGAAGCGGAACGACTGAACCTGATGAATATGTTGAAATCCGAAATGATGATACTGTTTCAATCCAATTGGCTAATTGGACCCTACGCGATATTGCAAACCATGTATTCACTTTTCCAAGTTTTGTCATTCAACCTGGTCAGGTGTGCCGGGTATATACACATCAAAATCATCCTGAATCTGTGCGGATTTAATTATGGGAGTGGGTCAGCAATTTGGAACAACGGTGGAGACTGCGCATACTTACGAAATTCGACTAGCATCGTGATTGACAATTATTGTTATTAGGATAATGAAATATAGACTTCTGATCCTGGTTATCATAGTTGTAATTACCAGTGGTTTCCTGGTTTACGTTAATCATGGTGCTTCTTTTCAGGAATATTCAATACAAGTCTCATTCATAGATGTAGATCAGGGTGATTCTGCGTTAATTCAAAACTCAGATGGATATAACATCCTAGTTGATGGAGGAAAAGAATCAGCTGGTCCAACTGTATTAGCCTATCTTCGTAATAATGGGGTGAATACACTTAATGCTATTGTTGCATCCCACGCTGATAGTGATCATATTGGAGGATTGATAACCGTATTAAATGCAACGGATATAACAGTAAACTCAGTTATCTATAATGGATACCCTGGTGATACCCAGACATGGAATAATTTTGTTGCAGCAGTAGCGAATGAAGGATTGACATTAACGACTGCCCAATTCCCAGGCGAATTGCATTGGGGTACAACAACAGCATATATCATGAATCCAATATCTGGCTTGGTAAATCCTGAAATCAATGATGCCTCATTAGTCTTGTTATTTGATCACTATGATGTTGAGTATCTTTTCACAGGGGACATTGACAGTGCCGTTGAATCTGCAATAATCGCAAGGGGAACACCAATACCCGCTGACATCTTAAAAGTTGCCCATCATGGCAGTAATTACAGTACAAATACAGAATTTCTAAATGCTGTTCAACCAAAAGATTCAGTAATATCAGTTGGTCAGAATCCTTATGGTCATCCAGGAGATCAAACAATTTCACGGTTATTGGCAATCGGATCAACGATTTGGAGGACTGATATAAATGGAACGATTATTGTAACTTCAAGCGATGGAATGTCCTATCGGGTAATACCATCAATCACGGGTGAGTACCTTTTTCTTCCACTAGTAACTAGAGGGGAATCCCAATCACCTACTCCTACTCCACCATTTACAACCAATGTTGTAATAACAAACTTATTTTATGATGGTGATGGCAGTCTAGAACCAGATGAGTTTGTGGAAATAAAAAACGATAGCAATAGTCCGATACAACTAGAAGAATGGACCTTGAGAGACATAGCCAATCATATTTATACATTCCCTAATTATGTAATACAACCAGGGCAGGTGTGTAGAGTTTTCACCAATGAGTTTCACCCGGAATGGTGCGGATTTAATTATGGTAGTGGTTCTGCGATCTGGAATAATACTGGAGATTGCGCTTATCTGCGGGATAACCAAACAAATCTGATCAATGATTATTGCTATTAGAAAGGGAGAAAAAGAACCGATATGGCAATCCAAACACCAAAACAACAAGCATATACAATTTTCATCTTAATGATAAGTATTTTCTCAATACTTCTAGTTGGAATAATTACGTTTATTCCACTCAGTCCAGAGTATCTCATAATTATCCAATACCTGGATTATATTATATGTGCAATTTTTTTCGTTGATTTCCTATACACATTCATTCGTTCCGAAAATAAGAAACGATATTTCTTTACTTGGGGTTGGTTCGATTTGGTTTCAAGTATCCCCGCGGTTATTTTCCTTCGATATTTTAGGTTTGCTCGAATACTCCGAATTGGTCGGGTTCTACGAGGCGCTAGAGCTGGTAAAATATTGGCTTCATTCTTAACGGGTAATCGCGCAAACAGTGGGATTATTGGAGCAATTTTAATGACAGTTCTACTGATTTTTATTGGAAGTATCTCAGTTCTTCAAGTAGAACAAGGACTAGGTGGCACAATCGATACAGCCGAGGAAGCACTTTGGTGGTCAGTTACAACAATGACAACAGTTGGATTAGGTAATATGTACCCTGTATCTTCTGAAGGAAAGATTATCTCTGCTGTATTGATGTTTGCTGGTATTGGATTGTTTGGGGTCGTATCTGGATTTGTTGCATCTTGGTTCATCTCTCCTTCTAGTAAAAAGGGTCAAGAGGAAAGAAGTGAAATTCAAAAAGATATTGATAACCTTCAATCGAAAATAGAATCATTAGACACGAAATTAGAAGAAATAATTGTTTACATGAAAGAGAAATAAAATATGAAATAGGGATTTCAACGAAACGCCATTCGTATATGGCAAGTCCAGCAACAAGAAAATCCCACTGTGTAGGTTAGGAAGCTTATTATTTTACAATAAATACTTATTAGATGAAAGAAGTCAAGCGCAATTATTCCAAACCATTGCATTTTCTACTTTGGAGTGATACAATGTAAGACAAATCATTATTTGATGGGATCACTCAACGATATCACATCAAAGCGAAACATCGAAACATCGAAACATCGATTCATCGAACAAATCATCCCATGCGCTTTTCGTATGTGGTGCACTTCGGAAATGATAAGAGGTTTGCTCCAATTACTCTTACTTATTGCCGGAGGCACAAATGCGAAAGCGCTTTTTTCTACCCATTCGAATAACTGAAATTCAAGAGAATCGTTATTGAAAGCCTTGCGTCGAAATATACCGAGGCTAATAAGTCTGCTCGTGTTAAGGCTTGCGCTCATTGAGTTTGCTCAAAATCGGGGATACATTCATGCAAATCCAATAGAGACACCAAACCTGGTAATCACCCAAGAAAGGGAAAATTCCTAATCACCTTAAAACACAATCCCGCTCAGGTAAGCGGGTTTGTGAATTGAGGACAGGTATGGTGTCTCATGCACAATTATAACTTACAAGAAGAAAAATCAGATCTATTATCCATCGAAGCAGAAGAATACCCGCCGTCTTTGTATGACCATCAAGCCGAGCAGATTGTACTTTTTAATCTCATGGATGCGCCTAGGTTTAATGACTGATTACGAGTTTGATATTTCAGATTTTCACGATCTCAGCCATAAACACATATATAACGCACTCATAAAGAGGCAGAAAGATGGTGAGGATATTCGCCCTACCGCTGTCATCGACTGGCTGCGTGACAATAAGCATCTGGAAGATGCAGGGGGAGAAGAATATGTCCGAAATACTTTGACCCTGGTCGATGTCGATACGATAACCTCTTCACTAAAAGTCAAAGATTTATCCAGCAGGCGGAAAGCGTTCAAAATATACCAGGACGGGGCACAATTCACTTTAGATTTAGAGCAAAGAACTTGATCCTGCTTTGTCTATTTCCAGACTAAAAAAACTAAAGGATACCCAACACACAGAAACCGCACCAATTTCTACACGCTGGACGGTTGCGGAGCTGCTCGATGCTGAGTTTCCAGAACCACGCTGGGCTATTCCTGGGCTGATCCCCGAAGGTTCCAACCTTACTCGGGGGTCGTCCAAAGGTTGGTAAATCCTGGCTAGCCATGCAGATGGCGCACACGCCATAGGCACAGGAGGGATATTCTTCGGTCAAAAAGTTGAACTTGGGAACGTCTTATATATCGCCCTCGAAGATGGTCCACGCAGGCTGCAGGACAGGATTCGGAAGCATGAAATCCCCGTGATGCCAGCATCACTTTTGAGCGCACCTGGGCGCCGCTGCAAGAAGAGGGAATCACTCGACTGTTCGAGGAAATCATCAAACATGAATACCGACTGGTCGTGGTGGACACACTAACCAGGGCTTTTAGAGGTCTAGACCAGAACGACCAGCCGCAGATTGACGCGGTTATGTCTAACATCCAACGGATGTGTACCGACCACCACCTCGCCATGATCTTCAACGACCACACCACAAAACCTAAAGGTTTGATGGGCGATCCCGTTGACGACATTATGAACTCAACGGTTGAAACCGCTGTGTCTGACCAGGTGATTGCACTCTACAAAGACCAAGGAAAAGCAACAGCCACCCTGAAAGGTCGAGGGAGAGACACTGAGGAAATCGATCTTGTCCTACGTTGGGATGTGACTACCTGCTGCTGGCAATGTGAAGGTCAAACGGGTGAAGTGAGAATCACCGAGGGAACGACAGGAAGTATTAGACGCACTACAAGCCCTGGGAAAGTCTACCGGCCCGGCAGTAGCTAAGTTCCTGGGTAAGGACAGAAGCAATATTTTTCGTAAACTTAATGATCTTCACTCTGCTCATATGATTTGTAAAGAGGTTATAGAAGGAAAGGTATATTATGAATGTGTATAGAAGTCTCACAACATATACAACATCTACAACACCTACAACACTTACAACACCTACAACAGTTCTTGATGTACCTGTTGTACAACAACCTACAACGCATCTACAACAAGAATCCCCCATATTATCGAGTAAATTTGGGACTTGTTGTAGGTGTTGTGCCTGTTGCAGCACTTCCGAGGTATTCAAATATTACAGAAATCTTGAAGGAGTTGAGGATTAAAATGAACCAAATAAGAAGCGGTAAACGTATGACCATCAATAGCGATTACCGACTAAGCAATCCTTTATCGATAGCAGAGGTATGTTATGACAGATATAACTTGTAATGCAGTTGCAAATACTGGTGATAAGTGTGGTGCCCCCGCCATGGAAGATGGGTTTTGTTTCATGCACTCACCTAACCACGCTGAAGAGGCTAAGATCGCACGCTTGAAAGGTGGGTTAAATCGTCGTCAGCTACCGCAGATCGGCAGCTATCCCGATTCTGTCAAGACCGCAAACCAGTTACTAGACTACGTCAATGCTGCGCTTGCGGATGCCCGAACCATCGAAGGTACTATTCAACGATTGCAAGTGACCGCTAGCCTGTTGCGGATAGCCGTAGACATTCTGCCCCTGGTGGACGTTGGAGCCAGGCTCACGGTACTGGAGGGCATGATCTATGCCGACAACCAAAACGTTAGAAAAACAAATTGACAGCATGACCGATGAAGTTTTCTTTCAAAAACTTTATCAATTATTTTACCCATTCAATACACGAGCGGAGATAGCCAGGGTTCTGGATTTGGTTTTTAAACTCTTCAGAAGGGATCAAGGGAGAAGGAATACCGATTGAAAATTTACATTGGGATCAGGTTTCAGACAATGATGCAAAGCTTCTGAAACCCATAATTTTGGAACTCAATCAAATTTCACTAGACATGAAAAATATGACGCAAATGGAAAGACAATCTGATTGACCGGACCAAAAAACTATTGACGGAGGTAAGTAAGATCGACGATTCCGAAGAAAATGATTTTGATCTTGATGAACTCGGTCATGAGGTCGCAAAAGATGAGCTCCGGCGGATGCTACAAAATGCCCACGTGGCTGAGATCGCCCGAAAAAAAGCTGAGTTTAAATTCCTGGGAATTGATCCCGACAATTCCCTCGGCGATCGAGACTTTTTATCTGCTTGATCGGCAGCACAAAGACACCATGAAAAAATTGGCACCCAAAAAACCAACCACCAAAACACCTTTCACTTGGAAACATCCATGGGAGAAATAAAAATGGCTACCAAAAAACACACAGGCGGAGTTGCACAAACAGACCTCGCTATTAAGCGTGAACAAAACTCGAACGCGCTCAAGGTCAAGCAAGAGCGTGATCGAGCTGCCCTGGAAACAAAGCTGGAAAAGTCAGGGTTGCATAAATCTGATGCGGGATACCAGCAGGCGATCTATCACGCCAGACGCGTGAGCATGAGCGTGATATGGACGAGAAGAAAAAAGGGAAATCACCGTGAGCATCAGACGAAATCAAACGACAAATATCCGGTCATTTTGGCATTATCGGACGCCTCCGGGTAGAGATCGAAGAGGCGGATCATTACCAGGCAAGCCTGGAGAGGCTTTGAGGAGAGAGTGCAGGAGCAGCGAAGTTCCCAGACCTCAGCAATGTTCAGCAGAAGCTTCAGGCAGCTAGAGAGAACAGCCCAGGATGAGGCACCATCAGGCAGGCCCTGGCAGCCTAAGTGAGAGAGCCAGGGGCTAGCGCCATGGGTCTCAGGGGCAGGATTAGAGGACCAGCTCGGTGTAAACGTTTCGTGAAGTGCTGGCCACCCTGGAGACAGCGTTCCAGGATCATTTTCGAGCTCGCCAGTGCAGCTCAGGTAGTGATTCACCCAAAAACTCTCGGATTTCGAAGCCAAAACGCTGCAGACAGCCCAGATTTGCAATACCCGGCTGGAAGCACTCGACCGGGTACGCAGAGTTTAAAGAGTTGTGCAGGGGATGGATGGGACCGTTTCAAGGAATTGACACATCGGCTCGACCCACTTGTTATCCAGTGGTTGGGCAGTCCCACGCTAGTAAGACATAGATCAAAACCCTGCGCCTGATCAGCGTGGGGATCTTCCTTTCAGAGCCTAGATCTGCCTTTGTGCCTTCGAGCTGCCAGGCTCTGTGCTGAGGAGTAAATGAATTTGATGAAATTCTCATTATGAGAATATCTTGATTTGTTAAATAGATTGCAACTATACTCAGTATAAAAAGGGATATATACGCTAGTATTGGATGCAAGTTATGAACACAGAATTCGCCATTTCTGTACGATTTCAAACCTATACTTTCAGCGAACTTATCACCTAAAACAAAGGCGCAATATGTCAAAGCAGTTAACAGGTATCTGGATACTGGCGCCAAGTTGGGGGATGCACTAGCACTGAAAGAGTACGCCCTGGGTATTGCCATCTTCAAGTAGATCATTCTTGAAGGCAGCCATCCGGCTGATGTCTGCAGGGTCTGGTCCATGAGTTGAAGGCAGGTGCAACACCCGACAATCTACCAGGTGTGCAGGCTGCCCTCTACAAGTTGGAGGCTCTTCAAGATGCTATCCTCGTGGATGCTCCAAAGGGTGAGAAGGTGCATATCTGGCTTTCACAAGCGCAGGTGAAAGCGATCATGGCTGAATGTGGGGATGACTGCCAGGGCAAGCGTGACTGGATCGTGTTAGGCTTGCTCCTGGGGGCTGGTGTACGTTGTGACGAGCTGGTACGCTCGACATTTGATGACCTGGTTGATCTTCCCATGCAAAAGAACGGCAAGCGTACCTGTTTACAAATACGTGGCAAGGGTGACAAGGTGCGAACTATCCCGCTTAAGCCAGTATTAGCAGCTCGTCTTGAGGAGATGGAAAGCGGTTGTGGGTCGCTCCGGTAAGATAGTGCGCTCTCTCGGGCGTAAGAAAGTATTAGGGGAGCGTATGTGTTCACAAGGTACCTTCCAGCTTGTCCGCAAGTACGGAGTGAAGATCGGTATAAAAAACTTGGACCCCCACGATCTAAGGCGTACCTGGGCACAGATCGGATACGAGGACAGGTGTACCCATTACGCAGATCAGCACCCAGCTAGGACATTCGAGTATCAAGACAACCCAGCGTTATTTAGAACATGGAGTTAGACCTGGTGACAACGATCAGCGACTTTATCCCGCTGGATTGAGAAAGAAAACGAAAGGACGTGCTGAGTAACCGCCTGGTTACAGATACTCCCAGATGAATTCTGCTTCTGGTAAGATAATGACTCTTTCCTGCCTGGTTTGCGTTTTGTTTGTTTTGGTGCCTTGTTTATAAGTGCATGGGGGCAGTGGGTGGTGTCGGCTTAATGTGTTATGTGTATTGGTACCTATAAGTGACACTACTCACGGAAGTATTTACACATTTACCTGAAAGAGGCCCTGCAGTATATTTTCATACTCCCCTTGTGCACTTTTAGTCTTTTTCCCCTACTATAGGTTGCTTAAAACCAAAGAATGGATAGGGGTTGAAAACCTATTCACTCCGATTTTCTCTCATGCGAAATTCACATTTATTCACCAATATGTTGACTTTAGAGGAGTTTTACTCCGCAATAATTGAGTAATGCCAGATAGAAGTAATATAATGTTAAAATAGTCATCAGCTAATCGTTGAATACATCGAAAGTAATTTTTGCTAAACTAGAAATGTATTTTTAATCGCATAGGACGGGAAATAATGGCCGATTAACGATACTCTAATAGACAAAGATGGAGTTGTTTATGAGAGGAATTGGGCTGGGCAGTACGATAAGCAGTGGAGTATTCTCGATCAAGATTATAGAAGAGATCACTCCGAACTCGAGTACCAGCCCAGTGTGTACTTACCTAATGGGACACCATTATTTCGCAAACGTGAAATAACACCCAATAATAAAAAATGGATTTATCATCAGACCGCAGAATCATCAGTTAATGAACCATTAATTTTTATTCTTCTCGTGGTTCTTGCATTATGTGCATCGCTAATGTATTCACCAATCATTGCTCCGATATTGTTAGCATCCACTGAAAAATCACGAAAGCGTGGCGGTTATATCAAGATGAAAAAATTAGAAAAATGGGGAACGATTATGAGCATATTAGCTTTGTTGGTTGCCACTCGCAGATAGGGCTCATGATATTCTTTGTATTGGTAAATTTATTTACAGAATATTCCCAAAATAGTAATTCGCTATACACTGGGTTAATTCAAATAATTATTATTCCCATCTTTATATTATTGGGTGTATTTTCTACCATTACTATCATTTCACCAACAGCTGTCGTCTTCTTAAGGATTAAAGAATCTAATTTTCGTAATATAAAAGACAATTTATCTGCTGAAAGAGTAAAACTACAGTATAGCTTAATTATTAGTGTTGCAGTTATAACAGTAATCCTAACGATTATGGGAATTATTACTGTAAAGGCATACCAATTGTTAACGGGTATTTTATTATAATTATTCACCTATTTAAGAACTCACGCATGATCAATTCTCACTGATTTATTACATGAGATTATCCACAGGGCTTCCTATCCTGTGTGCCTGGGCAATATCTTCAGTTGTTTGAGCTAGGTATCTCCGCAATACCTGGAGATCAGCATGTCCCATCAGCTTTTGTAAGCTGAATACATCCACTCCTGCCCGTAGACATTCAAGAGCAAAGGCTCGCCGGAAAGCATGGAGTTCAGGTTTATGTACACCAGCCTTCCTTGCTCTTCGTTCTATTATCTCATTCAATCCCCAATAGCTGATACTTTCTCCATCTCTGCGAAACCCAAAGATGCAGGAGAATCATCTTGACGTAATCTTAAGATAACTCCTTAATGCTTTGCGTGATTTTTTCCCTAAGAAAACAGTTCTAGGTTTTCTTCCTTTTCCCTGGCGTATCAATATCTCTCCTGTAAATTGGTCGAAATCTTGGAGATTTATAGACACATAATTCAGATGCCCTTGCGCCTGTATCTAAGAGGGCAAGTAAAATCGCTTTATCTCTGGCTCCGTGGAAATCAGTTGATACATGTATCCAGCATCTTACCAATATCTTCGAGGTCGGCAGGTTCAAGGGGTTCAATACTCACCCTTGGAGGTTTTACTTTACGAATTGGATTCTTCCATCCCTCTGGTTCGTATTCACTCTCCCACCAATTGAGAAATGCCTTAAGAGTTCTGAATGCAGCATGAATACCACCAGGATTGTGACCTTTTTCATCAAGGAACAATAGATATAGCCTGATATTCTCTGGCGATAATTCTGTGATTTGAGTTATAACTTGGGAATTACAATAATCGGTGAATAGCTTTAGCTTCTTCTGGTAAAAGATGAGGGTACCTTTACTAAGATTTTGGGCTTTTCTATCTAGCAAGAACCCCTGTATCCATGAAAGCAAATATGAATCTTGAGAAAATTCTGTGATAGTCCTCTGGTCATGTCGTGCGGTTTCCATAGCTCCATCTCCTATTTTGAGCTTGTGCCACCGCATATTGGGAGAATTATCGAGTAATAATCAGAGCGTAGTACTATTCTGCCGCTCTCAAAATGGCGAGGTAGCTCAGCTGGCAGAGCAGGGGCATCATAATCCTCAGGTCGTGGGTTCAAGTCCCACCCTCGCCACCAACAATTTACAATAACCTGAAAATTCTGACAAATGGCAAGGTAGTCAGATTTATTACATTATGTATATTGAAGATATTATTACGTGTCTTTTACAATTACCAAGATGCTAAAAGAAGCCCCAATCTAACCTTGCATTTTCATCCATCATGCTTGGGTCCCAAGGTTCATATCCGAGAGTTATAGAGGTTGGCAGTTTAAGTCCTGTTTCCACAATTTGACGCGTGGTCTCAAGGAGGGCAGGTCCATACGGGCAGAATGGTGTGGTCATAATCATCATTATTTTTACTGCTCCATTTACAACTGCAACATTACGGACCAAACCGAGCTCAAGGATACTCAAACCGATTTCTGGATCCATCACTTTTTTTAGCTCGGTGTTTAGCAATTCAATAAGCTCTGGATTTGTCTTTTCAATATCCCAAACTGGGTCTATTTTGAATGTAATCACTCATAGTTAATTTTGTGGTATATAAGTTGGAATGGAGATCAGATAAGTGCAATTATTATCTCCATTTAGTATACATTTAATTTTTTCTGCCGGTACTGAAAGAACGGTTGATATGAGGATTTGATCCACAGTACAGACTTCAGGATGGTTTTGTCCGATAAAATAATAAGGGCAGCTTGCTTCATGAATCTGATATCCATCATCCAGTTGTTCCCATTCTATGTTGAATCCTTCCTGTCTTAACAAGCTTTTTACAAGGTTTAGTCGTTCTTCCATGCTGAGATTTTGAATTTCTGTACCTACGGATAGGTCTTTTGCGAGATCGTTCGCCATCTGTGTGAATAACTTGTTAATCATCGCTTCAGGCATTGTCTCTTTTAGGTGTTCGAGTAAACGAAGAGTTAATTGCACATATCTGGTTGGAAATTGCTCTATACCCCGTTCAGTGAGAAAAAACACCTGGCGCGGTCGACCAACTCCATGTCGCTCATCTTCACAGGCAATTAAACCTTCAGCTTCAAGACTAGCAATATGATGTCTAATCGAGATAGGACTAATTCCAACCTTCTCTGCTAATTCATTAATTGAGCAGCGGGGTTGGGAAAGTAGGGTACGTAGGACTAAATCTCGTGAACCTGCCATATAATGTAAAGTGAGTATAACAATGTTTCTTTCATCTGTCAATATTTATCATAATTATCATAAATATTGACATTAATATCGCGACATGCTATAATTATTTATGCAATTGAAATCCTTGATCGAAACCAATCAAGGATTATTCGTTTATATTTTCCTCAAGGAGTATCTCATGTCAGAAATGATCATTAAGGACTTGCATGTAAGTATCGCAGGCAAGGAAATTCTTAAAGGTGTGAATCTCGAAGTAAAACAAGGTGAGGTACACGCATTAATGGGTCCTAATGGTACTGGGAAATCTACTTTAGCATATACATTGATGGGTCATCCTGAATATGTAGTAACTAAAGGTGAAGTTATTTTCAAAGGTATAAATATTCTTGAACTGAAACCTGATGAGAGATCGAGGCTAGGCATTTTCCTTGCATTTCAGTATCCAGTTGCGATATCAGGCGTCTCCGTTGCAAATTTCCTTAGGACTGCGATAAATTCCAGAAGGAAAGCAATAAATCCTGAAGATAAGGGAATTTCAGTACCTGAGTTTAGAAAAATGATAAAGGAAAGAATGGATATCCTGAAGATGGATCATGCCTTTGCTGGTAGATATTTGAATGAGGGTTTTTCTGGTGGAGAAAAAAAACGTGCGGAGATTTTGCAAATGGCGGTATTAAAACCAGAAATTGCTATATTGGATGAGACAGATTCTGGCTTGGATATCGATGCGTTGCGGATTGTATCTGAAGGAGTAAATACCTTAGGAGGTCCAGATATGGGTGTTTTAGTCATTACGCATTATCAACGTATCCTGAATTACGTCAAACCGGAGTTTGTACATATTATGCTGGACGGACGGATTGTTGAATCTGGAGGCTCGGACTTAGCTACTCATCTTGAAGAACATGGATATGATTGGGTTCGTGAAAAATACGAAGCGGTGCCAGTTTAAAGCAGGCGATTTTGGAGGTTGTAATGAGTTCTGACTCAAACGTTTTAGATAATATTGGAGATTATAAATTTGGATTTAGTGATCCTGATACATATGTATTCAGATCTAAGAAAGGATTGTCCAAAGAAATTGTTGAGCAAATATCAGATATTAAAGGTGAACCTCATTGGATGTTAGAGTACCGTTTGAAAGCCCTGGAGCATTTTGAAAAACGCCCTATTCCCACTTGGGGTGGAGATCTATCCGGACTTGATTTGGATAATATTTACTACTATGTAAAGCCTTCACAACAAGAGAGTAAAAATTGGGATGATGTTCCGTCCACGATTAAAAACACTTTCAATCGTTTAGGAATTCCTGAAGCGGAGCAAAAATTTCTAGCTGGAGTGGGTGCCCAATATGAAAGTGAAATGGTTTATCACAACATACAAGAACATTTAGAAAAGCAAGGAGTGATATTCCTAAGCATTGAGGATGGACTACGTAAACACCCCGATTTATTCCGTCAATATTTTGGAAAAGTCATCCCTATCGAAGATAATAAATTTGCGGCTTTAAACAGCGCGGTATGGTCAGGTGGATCATTTGTTTACGTTCCCAAAGGGGTGAAGGTAGATCTTCCCCTTCAGGCTTATTTTCGATTAAATGTCGCGAATATTGGTCAATTTGAACGATCATTAATAATTGCCGACGAAGGATCTCAA
Source organism: uncultured Chloroflexia bacterium (assembly GCA_963736805.1). Taxonomy (GTDB): domain Bacteria; phylum Chloroflexota; class Anaerolineae; order Anaerolineales; family UBA4823; genus FEB-25. The sequence goes on along the minus strand of CAVTQM010000058.1, from coordinate 349,349 downwards.
GTGCATTACGTTGAAGGCTGTACAGCTCCAACCTATACAACTGATTCATTACACAGCGGTGTAATTGAAATTGTTGTAAATAAGGGTGCCCGGGTAAGATACACAACGATTCAAAATTGGTCTACAAACGTATATAACCTGGTAACTCAACGAGCCTTAGTCCATGAAGAAGGAACAATGGAATGGGTTGATTCCAACCTGGGGTCGAAACTCACCATGAAATACCCATCCTGTTATCTGCTTGAACCAGGCGCACGAGGAGAAATACTTTCTATGGCGTTTGCTGGACCAGGACAGCACCAAGATGCTGGTGGAAAAGCTATTCATTTTGCACCGCATACATCTAGTAAAATTACATCGAAATCCATTAGTAAGGGTGGAGGGAGGACTTCGTTTCGGGGATTATTGAAAGTATATAAAGGAGCGGTGGATAGTCGCTCGAATACTGTTTGTGATGCATTATTGCTTGATCCTCAATCACGCTCAGATACTTACCCATCCATTGAGATTGATGAAGAGGATGTTTCAATAGGCCATGAAGCATCGGTCTCAAAGGTTGGTGAAGAGCAATTATTTTACCTGATGAGTAGAGGACTATCCGCGGAAGAATCAACCACAATGGTTGTTTCTGGTTTTATTGAACCATTAGTAAAAGAATTACCCATGGAATATGCGATTGAGATGAATCGATTAATTCAACTGCAAATGGCAGGTTCGGTAGGTTAAACATGAACACACGGAGAGTAATCACTAGGACACATCAACCCGATAATATCAGATCGAAAGATTTTTCTTTCATCCCTGATATGATCCCTGCTTTATCGAAAAATTGGAACGGAGCTGAATATATTAAGAATTATAGGCAAAAAGCATGGGATTCATATAAAAATATATCACTTCCAACAACAAAGGATGAAGCCTGGCGACGAACAGATATTCACAATCTTAATCTTAGTAAATTTTCAATACCTGAGAAACACTCTTTTTCTAAGTTGGCTTCGATTCCAAAGGTTTTATTAAATCCTTTAATAAGTAAGAAACACGGTGGGACAAATTATTATTCGACCCGAGAGAACAGATGTAAAAGTTGATGAATCTCTGATTCAGCAAGGGGTAATATTTACTGATTTAATTACAGCAGAGCTGAAATATGCAGATAAACTTGAAAAAATCATTGGGCAGATCGTAAAACCTGATGAAGGTAAATTTGCTTCATTAACTGCCGCAATGGAAAAATATGGAGTTTTTATCTATATACCCAGAGGTATAAAACTTGAGGTTCCGCTTCATTCAGTGATCTGGGGACCAGGATCCGGTTTGGCTTACTTCTCACATATTCTTGTATGGATGGAGCCTGATTCTTCCCTTACCTATATCCACGAAGCATCTTCACCGGATGGAGAAGAAGGACAAACATTACATTCAGGGTTAGTTGAAATACATGTCGGTGATAGAGCTAAACTACAATTTGTTGAGCTTCAATCATGGGGAGATAATGTGTGGAATTTTAGTCATGAAAGAGTAAAGGTGGGAAAAGATGCCAACCTGGAATGGATATTTGGAGCACTGGGTAGTTTTCTCACCAAGAATTTTTCTGAAATCGACTTAGTTGGAGAAGGTGCTGTTGGTAAGATGTCAGGTTTTTATTTCACGGATGGAAAGCAACATTTAGACCATGATACACAACAAAATCATCTTGCACCGCATACCACAAGTGATCTTTTGTTTAAAGGAGCACTTAAAGATAGTAGCCGTTCAGTTTGGCAAGGGATGATTTATGTAGCTCCTGAAGGTCAGAAAACCGATGGTTATCAGGCCAATCGAAATCTAATATTAAATTCAAATGCGCGGGCAGATTCAATTCCAGGATTAGAAATTCTAGCTGATGATGTTCGTTGTACACATGGTGCGACTGTTGGAAAAATAGATCCTGATATGATTTTTTATCTATTGAGCCGGGGTGTTCCATACACTGAAGCAGAACATTTAGTCGTTGAAGGATTCTTTGATCCCATTATGCAGCGTATTCCATTTGATGGGGTTAGGCAACGTTTTCAACAAGCAATAATTAATAAAATGAAATAATAATGAATTAAGGAGGGTACTTTGGCAGAAATGTATTTTACAAATGCACCAGACCTTGGTGAGTTATATCATGTCGGGGATCGTGTTGAAGTATTTTGTGACCACGATAAGAATAATACAAGGATTCGAGACTGGTTGGAAGGGATTGTTGTCCAAGTGGATCCAAAAATGATTGCAGTTCAATTTAAGGACAGTGTTTATCTCACGGATGGATGGATGGTTCCAGATCATGTATTATGGTGCCCAAAAACATCAACCCAAATACGTCCTTCGAAACGAAAAGCTCGTACACATCAGAAGGGAAAATAGATGACCATGATGGAAAACACAATCAATAAATCCCTGGATGTAGATAATATTCGACGTGACTTCCCGATATTGACAAGGGAAGTTCATCAGGGTATTCCATTGGTGTATCTGGATTCAACAGCGACGACTCAAAAACCAACCCAGGTAATCCAGGCGATGGATAATTATTATTATAAAAATAATGCCAATGTTCATCGTGGTGTCCATACCTTGGCAGAAGAAGCAACCGAGGCGTATGAGGCAGCAAGGCAGAGAACAGCGATTTTTATCAATGCACGATCACCACGAGAAATCATTTTCACCAGAAATACAACAGAATCGATCAATCTGGTCGCATTAACCTGGGGAAGGAAATATCTTCAGGAGGATGATCTGGTGATCCTTACCGAGATGGAACACCATTCCAACCTTGTCCCCTGGCAGATGCTGGTTGCGGAAAAAGGTATTCGACTTGAATTTATACCAGTCACAACAGAGGGTTTACTGGATTTAGAGATTTATGAGAAGTTACTTGAAAACATTCCTAGCCTGGTTTCTTTTACGCATATGTCGAATGTTCTTGGAACGATAAATCCTGCAAAGGAGATTATTCAATTGGCTCACCAGGCAGGTGCGGTAACAATTGTGGATGGTGCTCAATCTGTTCCGCACATTCCCGTGGACGTACAGGATTTGAATGCAGATTTCCTTGCATTTTCAGCGCATAAAATGTGTGGACCGACAGGATTAGGAGTCCTTTACGGAAAATCGGATTTATTAAATGATGCTCCGCCCTTTTTAGGCGGAGGTGAAATGATCAAACGGGTCTTATTGCGTTCCTTTATCCCCAACGAGCTGCCTCATAAATTTGAAGCAGGAACCCCAGCAATTGCTGAAGCAATCGGTCTGCATGCTGCAATGGATTATATTGAAAGCATTGGAAAAGAAAAAATTGCTCTTCACGAGCAAGTAATCATTTCTTATGCTTTGGCTCGATTGGCAGAGTTTCCAGAACTACATGTTTTTGGTCCAGAAGCCAAGCACAAGGGAGGTGTGGCTTCATTTACATTTAATGGAGTCCACCCGCATGATGTAGCACAGGTTTTGGATCAATCGGGAATTGCTGTGAGGGCTGGGCATCATTGTGCCATGCCGTTGCACGAAAAATTTAATATTCCCGCCACGACAAGAGCTAGTTTTTACCTGTATAATACAATGCGTGAAGTTGACCTTTTGATTGATGGTCTATACAAAGTAAAGAAATATTTTGGATAAATATGGATGACCTTTATCGTGAATTAATAATTGATCGATACAAAAATCCCCATTTTCGAGGATCTCTCGACCCTCATGATATTACTTTTGAGGATGATAATCCACTCTGTGGCGATCATATAAGAATAGACTTACGAGTAGATGCAGAAAATCGGATCAGTGAAGTAGCGTTTGATGGTCATGGATGTGCGATATCTCAAGCATCCGCTGACTTATTGGCCGAGAGTGTATTAGGAAAATCAATTGACGAAGTAAAACAGGTTGGAAAACAAGATATATTGGACTTGCTTGGAATTGAACTTGGTCCCGTACGTTTAAAGTGTGCATTACTCTCTTTAAAGGTCCTAAAAGCTGGCGTATACGGATTGGGTGAAGCCAGCGATGATCTTGTTGAAAATTGAAAATGCTAAATTATAGGGAATACTCACCGAAAAATTTGGAATATATTCCAATTGGGACTGTTGATGAATTACAAGCAGGGCAAAGGTTATTTATTGATATTGATGAAATGCAAATAGTAGTATTCAATATATCTGGATATTATTATGCTATTGCTGATGTATGTTCACATGATGATGGACCCGTTGGTGAAGGCATCCTGGATGATTTTGAAATTGGATGCCCACGGCATGGAGCGAGATTTGATATACGGACTGGCAAAGCCTTAGCCTTACCAGCATTTGTGGATATACCTGCCTATCCAGTGCGCATCGTAAATGGTCAAATAGAAATTGGAATACCGATAGCAGAATAATTTATCTGCTGACACGACCGATCGTATAAAATGTTGGAACATAAAGTATCCGTTGTTGGTTAATTCGGGATAATCTTTCGATGGCTTCATACTCGGCAGATGATCGGATAAATTCCTCTTTTTTACCTAAATCAGATTGTAAATACATACCATTCTAGTTCAAATTCATCGTCAAGTTGGGTTGCATTCCATCGCCCACCTAAGACACCAGTTTCAATATCCGATAAACCTGCTAAAGAAAATATTGATTGAAGCTCACGTCCGATCAGGGGATTTGCTCCCTGCTCTCTGAGGGCTTCGGTTTGCCATATTCCAAGTTGGGATAATTCTAAGGGAAAGTCGATTCTTCCTCCATAATCGGGCTCAGCAAGTGCCATTATATATCCACCAGGATGGACAACTCTGGCCATTTCTTTTATTACCTGAAGAGGCTCTTTTACCCAGAGCAGTAAGAAATGACAAAGTGCGACATCGAATGCGTTAGAGCAAAATGGAAGGCAGATCGCATTTCCCTGCGTTAGCAATGACATTGGTAATGCTTCATGGATGAATTTTAGAGAATCATAATTGATATCGACTCCATAAGCACTACCTTGAGAGAATTGGCTTAATTCATTCAATAAGATACCTGTACCACACCCAACATCAATTATCCGTTCAGCGTGGTGTAGATCAATTTTGTTATATAGATAATTACGCAACGAGCTTGTCCATTGAGCTTGTTGCGTGAATCTTTGGTGCCACTGATGGATGGTTAATGACATTTTGAATCTATATGTAAATTGTATCTGCGATTAACTGATATTATAATGAATATACTAAGTGATACATGCCAGAGACTCAATATTGTTTTTATGAATGTGAAAATCCCAGCTGTCAGTTGCGCTTTCCTGGATACGAAGGATTTTCAAAAGGAAATCGATGTCCATTATGCCGTTCAAATACCCGTGTTGTTGCATTTGTCGATAACCTGAATAATAGATCATATGAGAGAGTGTTCGAATAGGGATTTGCAATATTATGTATTGTTGGACAATATAAGAAGTGCGTTGAATGTTGGATCGATATTCCGTACTTCAGATGGAATGGGTATAAGAAAGATCTATATATGTGGAATTTCACCTAATCCGGATAACTCCAAGGTGAGCAAGACTGCATTGGGGGCTGAAATCACTATTCCATGGGAACAATCAAATAATGCATTAAATACAGTAATTACTCTCAAATCCAAGGGTTTTAAAATATGGGTGCTAGAAGATTTACCTTATGCTGAGCCTCTCTATAATGTGAAAGTAACAAGTCAAGTGAATCCGGTTGTTTTAATAGTTGGCAATGAAGTTAGCGGGGTAGATCCAGGAATTATCGATGTGTGCGATAAAGTAATATCAATTCCCATGCTGGGTAAGAAAAGTTCATATAATGTAGCGACCGCGTTTGGAATTGCAGCAAGTTATTTAGTCTACTGCCAGAGTTTTTCCCAGGGATCACTCAAAACATTACCAAGGACTCTGATTTATTCCTTGAGCAGGCAGCACATCGCCATCAGGTTCAATATATAGCCATGTATGGCCAGCACCTAATGGCAAATTATCCATTTGGGTTTCTAGGGCAATCGGGTTAAATGCTGAATAAGGGACTGGGAGATCCCATACTAAGGACATGTTCAAGGATGCAGCTTGATTTCTAGATTGGATTAATGAGTTTTGAAGTCCTGGATCCGATGCTGTAAGTGAGATCGCCTTTACACCTATGTTCGCAAGACGTTGTATTACACTCTGGACAATATCAATATTCTGAGGTGTAAGCGTGATGTGAACAGAAACGAATAAATCAGCAGCAAGGACATTTTCCAATGCTTTCCAAGAGATTTCGTTATCTGGTGCGATTGTAAGCATTATATGATCCAAACCAGTTTGAAGTAATGCTTGAAGGTAATTATTATCTATGAGTTTTAATCCATCGCATATGAGACCCACCACCTGTCCATTTGATTCCGTGTGAGCGATCAATTCTGGTAGATCATTTCGAAGGGTAGGTTCACCACCGGTTAAAATGATGTGCGGGATACCAAAACTCCATGCTTTATCGAATATCCCACACCATTCTTCAGTTGACATTTCACGGACAACACGTGAATTTGGAGCAAGTGAATCATCAAATGTAGCTGGTAAACGATAAGTTAGTGCACAGTCAAGACGGATAGGAGCGGAAACCGGTTGCGAGTGGGGTTTTGATCTTTCAAAATCGAGATAAGTTTCCGGGTCAACATCCGGTGATGTAATTATAGCCTGAATACGGTCATTCAAACGTTGATAATCCTCTAATGCATGCTGCCGGTTTACCCTATAACGACTAGTAATTTCCCTCAGCATCTGTTCTTCAGGTGTCTGTTTCACAATATGAAATGCGTACTCCACCGCAGTTTGATTAAGATGAAGGATGGTCGACGCGTTCACGATTAATAAACCATTCCCATCCGGTTCTATTCGTAAATGGAGGCGGTATGGCGTTGATGCTTCGGGGGGTGCTTGATAATGATAAATCCCAGGAGATAATGGCTTCACTGGTGTGAACAGACGTGAGACTGATTCAAGCAGGTTTGTCATTTGGGTCTCCTTTTAATTTGTTATCGGTAACGAGCGGTAATGCTAATGGGCAACCGCCTCTGCATTCACTGACCAATGCACAATCTGTACACTTCTGTGGAATATCCAAACGTCCACGAAGGTTTTTGGATAATTCATGATCCCAAATTCCAGCCCATGGTAATTTTAAGATATTTCCTAGAGAGACATAATAGGATTGGCATGGTATGACATCTCCATTTGGTTCAATGCACATGTTATATCGAGCTGCTGTACAACTTTTTATACCAAGCTCGAGTTGAACAGGATCGAAATTACAATATTGTGTAGGCGTATACCAGATTAATTGCTGGCCGTGAGTGGTAGTTATCTCTCTTGCTAAAGTTAGTAAGGATTGCAACTCATTTTCTGCAAGACCGGTATCAACAGATAATCCTCGACCAGAATAGATTAGAGCGTTCAAACCGATGGTTGGTACTCCGAGATTTGCAAGAAATTCCAATGTCTCCCTCAGGAATGGGCTATTTTTCGTTAGCATCGTAGTATTCGTCATAACATACAAAGAAGACTCTAGGACATTACGGATTCCTGTAGTCGTTTGAGACCAAGCACCGCGGGAATTAACCATACCATCGTGAATTACAGGATCATGAGATTCTAATGTTATTTGAACATGATCCAAACCAGCATCCACTAAACTATCTACATATTTTGGATCTGACAGCCGTCTTCCATTGGTATTGATTCCTGTAATCTGACCATTTTTCTCCGCATAAGAGATAAGATCAGGCAGATCTGATCTTAAGGTAGGTTCACCACCTGTGAATACGATGTGAGGAATACCTATTTCCCAAAGTAAATCGAGTATGCACTTCCAATCTTTCGTTGATAATTCAGGATATTCCCTTGAGCGTGCATTATAACAATGAGCACAATCATTATTGCATCGATAGGTGAGCGCTAAATCCATTCGATATGGTGCAGATGGAGATGTGCTAAAAGGCGGGGTAATATCTAAATTTAAATCGTGTATTGGGCACACACCATCTGGTTTAATCAGTTCCTGCAATTGATTAGAGGTTTGCGTATAGTCACTTTCAGCTAAGGCTTTTGGTACATCGAAGGTTTTAATAATGATATTAATCGCTTGTTCATGTTTTGTTTTTTGCAAGAACAAATATGCCATAAATAATGCTGTAGGATTCAGATGAATTATTCTATTTGCATTGATTATTATCAATCCACTGCCATCTGGATCTACCCGTAAATGAACTCTCGATCTATCTCCATTGGTGCGAATTTCAAAATGGAATAATCCAGAACTTGGTAATATTTTGGAACGATTATTGAATTTTGAACTTATTTATTATCAATTTACACTTCTCACAAAATTATAAATAATGGAAATATTAGCGACCACCACCAGCACAAGCGCAAGCACATCCTGCGCAGGCGCATGCGCAGGCGCATGAAAAGCCACCACCACCTTTATATCCACCTTTGGATGAGCTAGTTGATACCTTTGGTGGTGGATTCGTTATCGATGTGATACTTGAAGTGAAATCATTGATATTCCCAACTACTTTTCCTGAAAAATTCTGGACTCCAGCTGCCATGGATGCTGCAAAATCTGCACCAGGAACTTGTCCTCCACCTGCTGTTCCGATGGGCATTCCACCCGGCTTCGATGATACCTTTCCAAAACCAGGATCGTAATGACCCCACCATGTTGGAACAAAAATTGGTGTATTACGAAAAACATCCTCTGTACGATCGCCATAATTCTTATCCAACATAGTCCATTCCATCACCTCTTCGTATTTTTGACTCTTAACTTCTGGGGTATCACCTGCTTCCACTTGTTCCCAGGCGCGCTTCGTTATGTCACGGTAGTAAGTAACTGTCTCCTGACGGCTAAATCCTTTCATCTTCTCTGTAACGTTCTTTACAAGATTAACTACCATTACTCGTAATGCCTTGGGGCGATCTGCTGCACTTTTCTCAAAGGCGGCAAGAAAATCAGTTTCATACTCCTGAAGTTCTTGAGGTAAAGGTTCTGTGCTCTTTATCTCTAACGGGTCACGAGTAATTACTTCCGCTGCATTTTTCTTGATTACACTAAAAAGAATCATGGTCATGATTTTATCTAATGGTTCTTCCAATAAAATTGCAGCCTCAACAGCAGTTAAACCGCGCTTGATACCATGACCTTCAATGGATATCTTTGGAGGAAGATATTGCCTTTTCCGTCGGCTATCAGATGCAATCCCTGAAGCAACAATCGCAATAAAACCACCAATGCAAAGGATTGGGATAATGGCTCCGCTAATCGCTTTACCTACACCAGCGAACGGATTTACTGTAACAATTGAATTCGATGGAACAAGACTTTTTGGGAACGAAGCACCAAATTTGTACTGGGTATAATTATTTGCATTCGTATTATTCCATGAATATGTGACTCGACCCTGGTCATCTATTCCGGTGACGGGTTCAGTTGGAAAACCTGCGGGTGATTCATGCCATTTCGGTTCTTCCGGATTCACTCCCGGAGGAAGGTGAAATGTTACTGTCAGGTCAGTTTTTCCAGATACGACACTTGAAATAAAATATGGCGTTCCGAACACACCACTTGCATAATTATTATCCGTGCTATCCTTATAAAGAACATCACGGACATTATCAACATGTACTTTAACTGTACCCGTATCTCCGGGATTTATAGCATATTGTCCAAGACCGATAGCAACTCCACTACTTCCCTCACCTTCGAACCCTGATGATGAAATATCTGAAACTGGATAGACCATTTACAGATGCGGTGATGTTGTTATCTGAGTAATTGCTATTTGGCAATCCAAGATCAACATAATCTATAATATGTCCGGAAGGATTATTTGCAAAGACGTATGTATAATCCATTGACACGCTGCCATCTGAATTCCAATACACATCGATTGTAAGACTGGGGACTTGGAAGGAGTAAGATTGGGCTCTTGCTGGTGAAGATATCAACAAGAGCAGGGTGAGAATAAGCAGGATGTAAAATACTCGTCTTCGCATTATTCACCTCCGATTATCTACTAACCTATTTGAGAAATTAATTACTTACAAAAAATTACCATTTTGGTTCTTCAGTTAATTGATAGGTGGACTGGCAATAAGGGCAGTTAACCACTGGTGCACCTGCCACCATCTGGATATTGTCCATAGTCAGTGTTCCCCCGCATGATTTGCATTTTAGAGTATCCATATTCACATTTGCAGGAAGATCGATATTTAAAGTAACATTTTCTGTAACTGCCCCCATCTTGCCACGTCCCGCAAGAGAAATCAGATATGCCCCACCGCCAACCATGATTAATCCAATAATTACTGAAATTAATCCAGAAGTGATCCATCCACTTTGCCCGGTTGGACTAAAACTTCCCCATATATATATGACCCCGAAGAATACAGCTGCAAGACCAATCAAGATTAATAAAACAGCTGCGATATAAGAGAGTATTCTGCTTGTGCTCATAAACACCTCCTTGTTATAGTTTACATCTGTTTTAGGATACGGGCAAGCAAAAATATTATTGTTGTATATTATAAAGACCGTTGTAATATATTACGTATTTCATCCATTGAAAGGGCTATTGGATTACCTTTCATGCTGCTTGCTCGCATAGATTTTTCGATAATTATATTGAATTTCTGTTCAGTCAAACCATAAAATGACAATTTTGGTATCTTTACATGGTTACAAAATTCTCTAATCCAATTCACAGCATCACTGGCTTTAGCGGAAGGTTCATCACATAAGATTTTTCCAATCAAATCAAACCGCTCAAGAACTAGATGATCTGGGTTTCTATTAATAATAGCAGAAAGATTTTCCTCCATTACATTTGCCAATAAGCAAGCGCATATTGCACCATGTGGAGCTTCTATTTCACCACCTAGCGGGCCAGCCAGTCCATGCACAGCACCAAGTTTAGCATTTGATAATGCTAGTCCACTTAATAAACTGGCAAGAGACATATCTTCTCGCGCTTTATAGTCACTACCTTCATCAAATACCTTATATAGAGATTTGCCAATACATCGGATACCCTCCTTGCATAATGCATCTACGAGTGGATTTGGATCTTTGCAAATAAATGGTTCAATTAATTGGGTGAGTGCATCTAAACCCGTAAAGGCAGTAATATCCTGGGGCAGCGGCAATGTAAGTTCTGGATCTATGAGTGCAATTTTAGGAAATAACAATGGACTTCGAAGGCTTACTTTTACATGATTTTCGGTTGATCCTAAAACAGCATTTCTAGTAATCTCTGCTCCAGTTCCTGAGGTTGTAGGAATTGTTATGAGAGGAATTGATTCCGAGATTAAAGGCTTGTTTAAACCGACAACCTCCAGATAATCTGTTATATTTCCCGGATTGGTAAGAAATGCAGAAGTTGCCTTTGCAGAATCGAGCGCACTACCACCACCTATGGCAATGATCAAGTCAGGGGAGAATTGATGCCCGATTTCTACCAACGGAAGAATCGAACTGATAGTTGGCTCATGATTTATTTCAGCAGTTATACATGAAATCCCATGGGCTTCCAATAGTCGCACCAGTCGGTCAGTGATTATTTTTGGGCAACCTGAAATGATGAAAGCTTTAATTCCAAATATAGAAGCAAGATCACCAATGGAATCTAGAGTGCCTGGTCCAAAAATTATTCTTGTTACGGTAGAAAATTCGAATTGCATTTACCACTTATCTAATGGAGGATAGATGATATTGTATGTAACTTTAGTACGTGATTCTTTCATCATCTCAGAGACAGTATTATTCCAGCGCAAATAATGAGAAGTTTCACGATGTTTTATTGGAGCATCTTCATAACGATAAACTTCGATTAGCGTAAAGTGGGTGGGGTCATCTGACTGTTGGTAAAAATCAAACCTTGCTACACCTGGTTCTTTTACGCTATTGCTTGCATTATCAAGGGTAGCGGTAATAAAGGCCTCAATGCTTTCTGGTTTCACATGAATAGAAACGATTACAGCGTGCATAATAGATTCTCCTAAAATAAAGATAAATATATTTGTTCATAGTAACCCCCCAAGCATTTAGAAAAGCCTGCTTTGGTAAGGATGATTTTCGATCTCATCTTGAATACCTGAAAATTGTTTGAAACATTGTACATGTAACAGGAGCAAATCCTGCATAGTCATTATTAAAATAATCCATATAATGTCGAAATTTAGCTGGAATACGACAGGATTTTTTCCAGCCACGAGTGGAATTCATCGTTTTTATCTACGCGTTCATTAGAATGATATTGATACATCCCGTTCATCCCAATCCAGAGGATATTGATAAAATTTGATGTAAAGGTAATTTCCTTTGGTGAATTCGGATAATCAGTACTAACCCAACAGACCTCGGTATTTTCCGTGTAATTCTGAGGTCTTTGGGGTGTACCAGGATTTGTTTCGAAATTCAATTGCATAGAGATATGAATGTGGTAAAGTTTATAAGAATTTGTCAAGAATAGAAAAATTATTCTGTGAAGTCTTTAGGCGGTAGTTGTATCAAAATTGGTCCTATTTTTTTCATTTAATGGCTGAAGTGTATCGATGAATTCAAACATCATTCCTTGAGTAATCTTTAATCCGAGCTCATGTGTTATTCTTTGAGACGTTTTTCCATAAAACCTAAATTCTTTGGGTATTGTTTCTACCTATGATTGAAGTGTGGCTAAGCGTGGAATTGCATAGAAGATTGTATATAATTCAACGGCATTTTCATACTTCTGGATCGCTTTTTCCAGGAAGATCTCAGCAAACTCACGATCCGGTGCATTGAATATTACCCGAATGTCTGCTGCCACTTCGGAGAGCATAGATCGGCGGGGCACATAGGCGCTGGCATTTTGCTGTAAATGGAACTGACAACGTTGCCAGGGTATACCACCGAAAACAGCCAGTCGAGCAGCCATCAAGCCTTGATGACCATCACTGGTAATGAGCTGCACGCCCCGCAAGCCTCGAGCCACCAGGCCTTCAAGAAACCTGCGCCAGTGGATTTCGTGCTCGCTCAGCGAGGCTGAGACCCCTAGAAGCTGTCTTTTACCCTGTAAATCGACGCCACAAGCCATCAGGACGGCTGCATCCCTTAGATGACCAATATCCTGGCGTACCTTTTCATAACGGGCATCCAGGACAAGATAGGGACATTCGCCGAGTGGTCTTTGACGCCAGGCTTGGAGAAGTCTCATCCAGAAGAGCAGATGCTTTACTAACTTGGGTGGCAGATACGGACGTACCACACAACCGCTCCAGAATAGCGGTAACTTTGCGAGTGGAAACGCCCTGGATGTAGATCTCGGCTAGGGTTATGCGGAGAGCTCTTTCGCTGCGCAAACCCTTCTCGAGTGCTTCTGGGTAGAAAACACCTTTCGCGTACTTGTGGCACATCGAATGTGATCTCTCCCATACGGGTCTTGACTGTTTTGGGTTTATAGCCATTGGCCTGATCAAGTCTCTCAGGTGTACGTTGGTAAGGTTCAGCTCCGAGATATTGCTGACGCTCTGCTTGCATTGCTGCGTTTACCACAATGCGGATCAATTCAGGTAGTTGGTCAAAACCATTGGCAGCAATTTGCTTTAGCAACTCGGATGGTAAGGTAAAATCACTTTGGTAGGTCATGGTGTTACTCCTTTTCTGAAGTTGGTAGCTTCTCGAAGGATACACCAGACCTACCGCTTTGAGGTAGATAATTTTACAGAAAATAGTTTACACTAACCGATACTAAATACTTTGCTAAAATATGATAAAAAACCTCGTCGAGAAGTTCCACTTGGATAAAAGGAACCTATCCAATCTCTATAACTATACCCGATTGTACCCATGGTACCAATTTTTCATGTATGTAATAAGATTTGGTAGAATAATAATACAAATACTTCCTGATGATAATTTACAGGGTAAATATGGCACAGTATTCAATCACGATTTATGGAACAAGTTGGTGCGGAGATTGTACCAGGGCTTGCAGGTTTTTTGATCAGAACAACATCAAATACAAATGGGTGGATATTGATATTGATGCAGCTGGTGAAGAATTCGTCCTGTTTATAAATAATGGGATGCGATCTGTTCCAACGATATGTTTTAATGATGGATCTATTGTCGTGGAGCCCTCTAATGTTGAGCTGGAACATATCCTAGAATTTGTTTTGTCAGAAAGTTGATTATTCAAATTCTTTCAACATCCCTGTAGTCATAAATACAATTTGTTCAGATATATTAATAACTCGATCTGCAATCCTCTCCAGGTTATGAGAGCACCACATCAAGTAGGTACAACGTGTAACCATATCATGTTCTTTTGCCATGATTTTTATCAATCTCTGAAATACGATGTTATATAAATCGTCAATTTCATTGTCTCTAGCAGCAATTTCACGTGCCCAGACAGGATCGCGTTTCATATATGCTTGGATACTATCTGCCAACATACTCCGGCTAATTTCAGCCATTTTGAAGATTTTTTTAAAAGTTTTCAATAATGGCTCTTCCCCCATTAATATTACAGTCTTTGAAATCCCTGCTGCATAATCTCCAATGCGTTCCATTTCAACAATGATGTACAAAATAGCAATGATCTCACGGAGATCGCTTGCAGCAGGTTGTTGGGTAGCAATTAATGTCAAACATTCCTCTTCAATTTTAAACCGAGCCTTATTAATCTCAATGTCCCCATTAATCACATGGTCTGCTAAATTTGTATCACGGTTTAAGAGCGCTTTCATTGACTGATCGATTGCAGTATCAACGAAAACACTCATTCCCAGTAATTCAGATCGGATTTCATCAAATTCTCGGTCAAAAGTTGAACGGATTCCATGTAACATATGCGTCTCTCCTTAGCGATCAATCATCCCATTTTACCGGTAATATAATCTTCTGAGAGTTGTTGTTCTGGGAGGGTGAATATCTTTGAAGTTGGAGAAAATTCTATTAATTTTCCAAGCCAGAAGAAGCCGGTGAAATTAGAAACCCTGGCAGCTTGCTGCATATTATGAGTAACAATAACAATCGTATAGTTTTCCTTAAGTTCTGCCATTAATTCTTCAATTTTCAATGTGGCTATTGGATCAAGTGCAGAAGCAGGTTCGTCCATCAAGATCACATCTGGTTGAACAGCAAGCAACCGTGCTATACATAAACGCTGTTGTTCTCCGAGCGAAAAGCTCATCGCATTTTCGTTTAGATGATCCTTGACTTCATCCCAGAGCGCTGCTTGGCGTAAACTCCGCTCAACAATAGTCTCCAACTCGCTTTTTTTACGGGTTAATCCTGTCACCCGAGGACCAAAAGCCACATTGTCGAATATTGATTGTGGAAAAGGATTCGGCTTTTGAAAAACCATCCCGACTTTTTGTCTTAAATTAGCCAGATCTGTATCAGGACTATAAATATCCTTATCATTTAATAAAATTTGACCTTCAATATGAGTCCCTGGAATTGTATCGTTCATTCGATTTAGACAGCGGAGAAAGGTCGATTTTCCACATCCAGATGGGCCAATTAATGCTGTGATCAAGTTGCCTGGAATATCCATAGTTATCTGATGCAGAGCCAGGGATGGTCCATAATAAAAATCAAGATTCCTGATTTTAATAATGGGTTCTGTCGTATTCATATATTATGATTTTACTCTATATCAATTGCAATAGTTAACCTTGTACACCGAAATTTTTACAGCTATAATCGATTGGGTGAAAAAAAATATGTGCTTCATTATTGCATTGTTTTTCATCCTGTTATCTGGGTGCAACACAGAAACAGAATCTTCTCCGCTACCTACATTTGACCATCCAATATCGACGATTGAAAATATCGGTTCTGATACTTTAGTAAATCTTGCCTTGGCTTGGGCAGAAAAGTACCACGAGCTTTTTCCAGACGTGGAAATTTCGGTTACGGGGGGAGGTTCTGGAACGGGTATAGCTGCACTCATTAATGGTAATGTTGATATTGCTAATGCGAGCCGTAAGATAAAAACTGAAGAAATTCAACAAGCGGAGGCAAATGGCGTGGATCCGGTAGAATTTATTGTAGCCAGGGATGCGATTGCCATCATTGTTAACCTTAACAACCCGGTTGATCAGCTTACTATCCAGCAATTATCAGATATCTATAGTGGAAAAATAAATAATTGGAATGGAAATAGGCGGTGAAGATCGCGTAATTGTTCGCTTATCTCGTGAAACAAATTCTGGTACACATGTATTTTTTTTAGAAAATGTTATTCGGCTGGGAGATAAAGACAATAATTCTATCTTCTCAAGTGACACTTTGCTTCTTCCATCTTCAGAAGGTATTACAGCAGAAACAAGAGATAATCCAAATGCGATTGGATATGATGGTTTGGGATATGTTACTCCTGAAGTGAAAGTTATTGCGATTGCGCCTGATCCCTCCAGTCCATATGTATTACCTTCTGCTGAATCTGTGAATAAGGGTCAATATCCGATAGCACGGGATTTGTATATGTATACAAATAACCAACCTACAGGTGTAATAAAAGATTATATTAACTGGATCATGACATACGAAGCCCAAGCAATTGTCTCACAGCTTGGATTTGTTCCGATTAGAAAGCCGTAGCAATAGATCAGGAAGATCAAGCAAATGGCAAAGAATTGGAAAGAATTTTTATTAAATTGGTTGATTAAGATTTCAGGTTACTCTGCGATAATTTTTGTTATACTGATTTTTTATTTTTTATTGCGCGAAGGATTACCGACCTTCAGGGAAGTAGGTATTCGAGAATTATTATCTACTCGCTGGTATCCAATTGAAGATTATTATGGAATATTGCCATTAATTGGGGGAACAATAATCGTGACGATTGGAGCAGGACTGTTTGCTATTCCAATCGGTCTTTGTACCGCAATATTTATCTCTGAAGTATCTCCGCGATGGGCACGCGATATACTAAAACCGTTAGTGGAAGCATTAGGTGGCATCCCCTCCGTTGTGCTCGGTTTTTTAGGAATACTCATTCTTGCACCATACATTCGTCGAATACTTGATCTACCCACAGGGCTTTCGGCCTTAGGGGGGAGCATTTTATTAGGATTAATAGCACTGCCAACGATCGTATCAGTAGCAGAGGACGCTCTTGATTCAGTTCCACGAACTTATCGTGATGGAGCCCTGGCATTAGGCGCTACAGAATGGCAAACAATCTGGCGTGTGACATTACCAGCAGCTCGCAGCGGTGTACTTACTGCGATTATGTTGGGTCTCGGGCGTGCACTTGGAGAAACCATGGCGGTTATGATGGTTACTGGTAATGCTGCTGTCCTTCCAATTAAAATAAATTCATTATTTCAACCTGCGAGAACCATGACAGCGACCATTGCTGCGGAAATGGGAGAAGTTGCAAAAGGTAGTACACATTATCATGTGTTATTCTTTATTGGAGTGATTTTATTTATAATTTCACTTGGGATAAATATTACTGCGTCAACAACGATGTTTAAACAACGGAAGAGAGCTGAGCGAATACTTTCGTAAAAAGAATATGAATATCATCAACAATATCAAGGAATTTTATAAAAATCCAAATTCATCTGTTACGAGAAAAAATAAACAAAAAATTGGATTTAGTTTATTATTTGTTGCCACCTTATTTACAATCATTCCAATTATTGGGATTATTTTGTACATTTTCTTAAAAGGGATTTCAGCAATATCGTGGGAATTTTTAACTACTTTTCCAATAAATGGGATGAAAGAAGGTGGGATTTTCCCTGCCATTATAGGGACATTTTTATTGACAATCGGAACAACTATCTTTACGGTTCCATTGGGTATTGGTGCAGCAATATATCTATCAGAATATGCTCCCGATAATCGCTGGACTCGAATTATCAGGATTGCAATCATCAATTTGGCAGGAATTCCTTCTATTGTTTATGGACTTTTTGGGTTAGGTATGTTTGTTATATTTTTTAAATTAGGTGTGAGTATATTTGCCGGCGCCTTGACCTTATCAATTATGACCCTTCCCATAGTAATTAGTACGTCTGAGCAAGCACTCCGCGCAGTTCCTCAGGCTTTTCGGGTAATCAGTATTTCTGTTGGTGCAACCCGATGGCAAACCATTAGTAGAATAATCCTTCCACAATCTCTACCAGGTATTATGACTGGCGTAATTCTTGGCCTCGAGCGTGCGGCAGGAGAAACAGCAACGATACTTTTTACTGCAGTAGTATTTTTCTTACCGAGATTACCAAGTACTCCCTTTGATCCCACCATGGCACTACCTTACCACTTATATGTCACATCAACACAAGTACCAGGTATGCCGATAAACATTCAATACGGTACAGCATTGGTTTTGATATCCTTTATGCTATTATTAAACCTGACTGCGAGTATCATAAGATCTAGGGCGCGTGCGCATAGGCAATGGTAGCTTTATGGAACACGTAAAAATTCACGTAGAAGATCTATGCTTACAATATTCAGATGGTAACGAATCGCTAAGGTATATAAATCTTGATATTCTTGAACATACAATAACTGTCTTGTTCGGACCTGCTGGAGGAGGTAAATCCTCATTATTAAGGGTTTTTAACAGATTAAATGATTTAGCGGATGTAAAGCTACTTTCTGGACGAGTTCTGGTTGATAATCTGGATATTCTTGACCCAAAAATTGATGTCATTATGTTACGTCGAAGAATTGGTATGGTATTTGCTCGACCAATTGTTTTGCCAATGAGCATAAAGTCGAACCTTACTTATGCACTCGAATTAACTGGAGAAAAAAGATCTTCTGTCTTAAATGAGGCAGTAGAAACAAGCCTAAAACAAGCGGCATTATGGGATGAAGTGAAAGATCGCCTTTCGGAGCCCGCTATTGCGCTCTCTGGTGGTCAACAGCAGCGTTTATGCCTGGCACGCAGCCTTGTTTTAAAACCAGAAGTTGTATTACTTGATGAACCAACCTCAGGTTTAGATCCTATTTCTACGGGGAAGGTAGAGGCAACATTACAGGAGTTAAAAAAGATTTATACGATTGTGTTAGTTCCCCACTCTGTTCAACAAGCTGCCAGAGTGGCGGATTTTGCTGCATTCTTTCTGCAAGGTGAGTTGATCGAAAAAGGAATTGGGAAAGAATTATTTATTAATCCCAAAGAAAAACGGACTGAAGATTATATTATGGGTCGTTTTGGATAAACTAATTGTGAATAATTTATAATGATAATTTAAGGATTTGACTTTGGACAAGAAAACAAGCCTGAATTTGTTACAAGCAACTGATTTACAAAAATTATTTATTAATCGTGAATTGAGTGCATTAGCATTCCAATATCGTGTTTTGGAAGAAGCATTGGATGATACAAATCCTTTATTGGAAAGAATTAAATTCCTGGCAATCGTTGGTTCTAATCTTGATGAGTTTTTTATGGTTCGAGTAGCTGGATTAAAAAAGCAGGTGGATGCTGGTGTGGTAGATTTACCTCCAGATGGATTAGCCCCAGCAGAGCAGTTAGCAGAAATTAGAAAATTAGCAAGCAAGCTTGTTAAAGAAGCTGCTGTTACTTTAAAGTCAAGTTTAATTCCAGCATTAAAAAATGCTGGAATCTATTTACTAGATTATCAAGAGCTAACCAAACGGCAAAAAGAGAGTGTTGATGTATATTTTCGGGATGTAATTTTTCCGGTATTAACTCCATTGGCATTTGATCCAGGACATCCTTTTCCACACATATCCAATTTATCACTAAATCTGGGAATTTTGCTCAAGGATAAAAAGGGAGTGGAGCACTTTGCACGAATAAAAGTGCCAGATACACTACCTCGTTTAGTTCCTATCAAACGCTCTTCGGGTAGTGTACGTAAAGATGGTACTGCACCTTATTATCACTATTTTGTTTGGTTGGAGCAAGTCATTTCTGCTAATTTGAATTCATTGTTTCCGGGGATGGATGTTATTGAGACCCATCCTTTCAGGGTTGTACGCGATGCAGATATGGCAATTCAAGAATTGGAAGCCGCAGATCTATTGGAGACCATAGAACAAACAGTCCGGCAACGCAGGTTTGGTTCGGTTGTTTTGATATCCATTAATGATTCCATGTCAATTCGTGTTCGTGAAATATTAATGGAAAATCTTGCAGTAGATCGAAATGAAATATTCATCTTTGATGGTCCAATGGGCTACAGCGACCTCTGGTCGTTATATAGCATCGATAGATACGATCTTAAAGATAAGGTATTTAAACCCTATATACCAAAGATTTTACGAATAGATGATGATGAACGAAATATATTTTCAGCCATTCGTGAAAAAGATATCCTTCTTCACCATCCATATGATTCTTTTTCACCTGTAATTAAATTTTTAAAAACAGCAGCCAATGATCCAGATGTTTTAGCAATTAAACAAACTTTATATCGAGTAGGAAATAAACCACCCGTGGTAGATGCACTCCTGGAAGCAGCAGAAAACGGAAAACAAGTGGCTGTTTTGGTGGAATTAAAAGCACGTTTTGATGAAGAAAGTAATATTGGTTGGGCGAGAACCCTTGAACGAAAAGGCGTACATGTTGTCTATGGATTACTTGGCTTAAAGACCCATTCAAAAATTGCTTTGGTTATTCGTAAAGAAGGAGATGGAATCAGGCGATACCTGCATATGGCGACTGGTAACTACAATGCAATTACTGCACAGTTGTATGAAGACATTGGTATGTTCACCTGCGACAAGGAAATGGGAGCCGATGCAACAGACTTATTCAACTACCTGACAGGTTATTCATCAAAAAACGAATATCAGAAGTTAATTGTTGCTCCGATTAACTTACGTGCGAGAATGGAAGCATTAATTCAACGAGAGATTAATGCACACGAGAAGACCGGGCAAGGGCATTTAATATTTAAAATAAACTCATTGGTAGACAAAAAAATGATCCAATTGCTTTATACTGCATCACAAGCAGGGGTAAAAATTGACCTTTTCGTAAGGGGAATTTGCTGCTTGAAACCTGGAATACAGCAGATAAGTGATAATATCCAGGTAACCAGTATTGTTGGTCGTTTCTTAGAACACAGCCGTATTTATTATTTTCGTAATGGTGGTGACGAAGAAATATATCTTGGTAGTGCAGATTTAATGCCCAGAAATATTGACCGAAGGGTCGAAGTCCTTTTTCCCGTTCAAGATAAACTAATGATTAAACACATTTATGAGAATATTCTAAATTATTATTATAAAGATAATTCCAAAGCGCGTAAAATGCTTCAAGATGGAACGTATGTTCGAGTTAAACCCACAAGCAAAGATGAAGATTTTAAATGTCCAGGAGTGGTTTATTGCTACTCGTCGGTAAAAAATGCGGCAGCGAGAATCCCTGGACCTCCATGGACTACGATGGCTGGTGGGACATCAAGAATCGGAATTGAATTTAAGTTAAATTCTTTACATAACGTATTGGCAAACTCTTCTGCCAATTCTGGAACTGCCGCATGCATCACGGAAATATATGCTTCCTCATTCCTTGATGCTTGAGATTTAACAAGATCAATAAGACGCATTATGGCATGTTTTTGAGTTCTTTCTTTCTCAAACTGATCTACCCGCCCCTCAGATAAGACCAATATCGGTTTTATTTTCAACACACTACCTAAAAGTGCAGTTGCACCTCCAATTCTGCCTCCTTTGGCTAAGTATTCGAGTGTATCAACAAGGAAATAGATCCGACTCCGAGGAATCATCTGTTTGAGTTTATTTTCAATTACATCAGCGTCTTCTCCCATAATTGCCCATTCTGAGGCCAATTGGACCAGGGTGGATAGGGGACTACCAATTGTTCGGGTGTCAATGACCCGGATATCGGAATTGGGGAATTCTTTGGCTGCCATCAAAGCTGACCTGACTGTGCCACTTATTTCAGCAGAAGGATGAATACAAAATATCGTTGCTCCAGATGAAGCTAGTTTTGTAAATTCCTGGATAAATAGTTCTGGTGGAGGTGCGGCTGTTTTTGGTAAATCCTTGGATTCCTTGAGCATTCTCATAAATGTTGGATTATCGATATTAATACCTTCATAAAAAGATTGATTGCCAAAATTAATAATTTGTGGAATCACTGGAATTTGATATTGTTTGGAAGCTTCAAGAGATAAACCGGAGGTTGTGTCAGTGATTATTTTAATCATTTGTGAAAATTCCTCCAATCAGTTGTTTATGAGATAAACACCTTTTATCTTTGGTAGTTTCGGTTCGTGAATAACTAGACAATATTGATTCTTTCAGGTATCATTTGTCCGCTCAAATCCTTGTTCTGAGGTGTATATTCCAATGGATTTTACATTAAATCTATTAAAAGAGTTAACTGAGGCAGCTGGAGTTCCTGGATATGAAACGCCAATCCGGTCAATCGTTCGGAAATATCTGGAGAATTATGGCGATCTATCACAAGACAAGATTGGGAGTGTAATATGTCGTAAAACAGGCACATCTGATAATCCACGGGTTATGCTTGCAGGGCATATGGATGAAATTGGTTTTATGGTCAAACAAATAACCCCTGAAGGTTTTATTAAGTTTCTACCTCTTGGTGGTTGGTTTGACCAGGTATTGTTAGGACAGCGAGTAATTATTCAGACGAATAAAGGAGATATTGTGGGGGTAATTGGTGCAAAACCACCTCATTTACTAACACCGGACGAACGTGAAAAAGTTGTTAAACGAAAAGACATGTATATCGATATCGGCGCGTGTAGTAAGGATGAGGTCGAAAAGGCTGGTGTTAGGCTTGGGGACCCGATTGTTCCACGTGCAGATTTTGTAGAATTAACTGGTGGATTGACTTACCTTTCAAAGGCATTTGATGATCGAGTCGGTACGGCACTGATCATATCTACATTACAAGAGCTAAAGAATAAAAACCACCCAAATCAAGTATACGGAGTTGCTACTGTTATGGAAGAAGTGGGAATACGGGGAGCAACTACCAGCGTCCGTGCTGTGGATCCAGATGTTGCGATTGTTCTTGAATCAGACATTGCTGGGGATGTCCCTGGTATAAAACCAGATGAATCCTGCATAAAGTTGGGTCAAGGTCCAACGGTACTTCTTTACGATGCACGAATGATCCCGAATATTCGTTTCAGAGATTTAGTTATGGAAACCGCTGAAAAAATTGGAGTACCAATTCAATTATCTACAATCGAAGGTGGAGCTACTGATGGGGCAATGATACATTTGCATGGTCTCGGGGTACCTACGATCGTGATAGGAGTTGCTGCTCGCCATATCCACTCTCACAGCTCAATTATTCATAGGAAATGATTATGACAATGCGGTTAAATTATTGATTAATTTGGTTGATCGATTAGACACAATTACCGTTGCATCCTTAACAGAATAAAATACGGTTGGAGGAAATATGACAGATTTTATTAAACAGATCACAGAAGATTTACAAAAACAAATCGATACCTACCAACCGGTATTAGGTTTAAGCGATGTAGGTACAGTAGTTGAAGCTGGAGACGGAATTGCTCGTGTAAATGGCTTAGCAGATGTTAAATCACAAGAATTAGTTCAATTTGCCAATGGAGTGATGGGAATAGCATTCAACCTTGAAAAGGATGAGGTTGGGGTAATCATCATGGGTGAATATTCCCAGATTGTGGAAGGTATGCTGGTACGGTCCACGCAGCGAATTGCCTCGGTTCCAGTTGGTGAAGCATTGGTTGGTAGAGTGGTTAACGCGTTAGGTATTCCAATTGACGGAAAAGGTCCAATCAAAGCTAATAGTTTTAGACCAATTGAGAGGATAGCACCGGGAGTAATAGAAAGAAAGGATGTAGATACACCAGTACAAACTGGTCTGAAGGCAATAGACTCAATGATTCCTCTTGGTCGTGGCCAACGTGAATTGATTATTGGGGATCGTCAAACAGGAAAGACTGCGCTTGCAATCGATACAATCATCAACCAAAAAGGAAAGGATTTATATTGTATATACGTTGCAATTGGACAGAAGAAATCTGCAATTGCCCGTACAGTGGCAATCCTTGAACGCTACGGTGCACTTGATTATACAACGGTTGTTGTCGCAGCAGCTGACGAACCTGCAGCATTACAATATATCGCTCCATACTCAGGTTGTGCGATCGGTGAAGAATTTATGGAATCAGGTCGAGATGCCTTGTGTGTATATGATGACCTATCAAAGCACGCATGGGCGTATCGGCAGGTGTCATTATTACTACGTCGTCCGCCTGGTCGTGAAGCGTATCCGGGTGATGTTTTCTATTTACATTCGCGATTATTAGAACGTGCTGCTCGTCTAGGCGATAAATATGTTATTGTGAAGAATGATTTTTCTGGCTCTCTTGCTGATAAGACTGATGGTATAGATAACAAAGTATATGGTGGACCACTAGCCTATCACAACGTTGCAGAAGCAATCAAGCAAAGAGAGAATCCTGAACAGTATAAAGCCATGAAACTAAGAGGATCTGGTGGTTCGTTAACAGCATTACCCATCATCGAAACCCTCCTTGGTGATGTGTCTGCATATATTCCAACCAATGTAATTTCAATTACAGATGGACAGATATATCTGGAAGGTAATCTCTTTTATGCCGGCATACGTCCAGCAGTAAATGTTGGTTTATCTGTGTCAAGAGTTGGTGGGGATGCACAAACGAAAGCGTTTCGTCAGGTTGCTGGCCGGCTCAGGTTGGATATGGCAGCATTTCGAGAATTAGCTGCATTTGCACAATTTGGTTCCGATTTGGACAAGGCTACCCAATCACAATTGAATCGTGGCCAACACCTGCAGGAAATTCTAAAGCAACCTCAATATCAGCCGTTATCTGTGGAAAATCAAGTAATAGAAATATTTGCAGGGACACATGGATATTCAGACAATGTATCTATGGATAAAATGAGGCAATGGGAAACTTCCTTATTACGTTATATGGAAACCTCACATCCAGAGATCGGTAAATCCATTAGTGAAGAAAAACGAATCTCGCCTGAAACAGAAGAGAAACTTACTCAAGCGCTAGAAGCATTCATGGCAACCTGGCATTAGAATAATTCTAAATAAATTCTATGGCTAATGCTCGAGAAGTACGTCTCCGAATTCGCAGTGTAAAGAATATCGCCCAAGTAACACGGGCTTTACAAGCTGTCAGTGCCAGCAATGTGAGGAAAGCAATGGCAGCGATGTCGCGCACACGGCCATATGCGACTAAAGCCTGGCAGGTACTCACTCATATAGCTGGACAGCCAGGGCGCGCCACCCTGCATCCATTGCTTACACCTAGAGCAGAGGATCGAAATGATCTTGTCGTACTTGTTACTGGAGATCGTGGCTTGGCAGGTGCTTATAACTCTAATGTAGTTCGTTTTGCATTACAACGATTTAATAAGAGTGAAATTCCTGTATCCTATATAGCAATCGGTCGAAAAGGCAGAGACATGTTGATGCGTCGTCGAAAGAATGTAATTGCTGAATTCAGCCACCTGCCGGCAGCACCGACTTTTACGGATGTTTCTGCTATTGGTCGATTAGCAGTTGATGAATTTTTAAATGGTAATGTAGATCGTGTATATCTGGTTTATACCGATTTTATTAATATGGTTAAGCAGATCCCGGATATTAAACAACTTCTTCCATTGGAAATTGGCAGCGGCGAGGGTCGGGTAGAGGTTTTTGAGCATTTACATAAAGTGGCTGCCGCTTATATATATGAACCTAACGAAGAAGAAATACTGGATGAAATTGTGCCAAGATTCACAGCACTACAGGTTTATCAAGCGATCATGGAATCCCTCGCCAGTGAGCACGCAGCTCGTATGGTTGCGATGAAAAATGCGACTGATAGTGCAACAGATTTAGCTAATGCTCTTCAATTGGAATATAACAATGCACGGCAACAAGGCATAACGGGTGAAATCCTGGATATCGTTGGTGGTGTTGAAGCATTAGGTGCAAAATAATGAATAATTATTATGTAGGAGGCAATCATGGCTAGAGTTACTGGCCAAGTAGTGCAAATTCTGGGTGGTG
This sequence comes from uncultured Chloroflexia bacterium, assembly GCA_963736805.1. GTDB lineage: Bacteria > Chloroflexota > Anaerolineae > Anaerolineales > UBA4823 > FEB-25. The sequence continues at coordinate 323,259 of CAVTQM010000058.1, read as the reverse complement.
TTGTTGATGTTGAATTTCCTGCAGGACAGCTTCCGGATGTTTTCGAGGCGTTAGAAGTACCTCGTGAGGGTCAACTGCCTCTAGTTCTAGAAGTTCAAAAACATCTTGGCAATAATTGGGTTCGCTGTGTAGCGATGGACTCAACGGATGGATTACAAAGAAATCTACCTGCACATTCGCTAGGAACGCCGATCATGGTTCCAGTCGGTCCAACAACCTTAGGACGTGTGTTTAATGTCTTAGGACTACCTGTTGATGGTGGATCTTCAGTTTCGGCAGAGCAGTACTATCCAATCCATCGGCCAGCACCTAATTTTGAAGCTCAATCAACTCGAGTTGAAGTATTTGAAACTGGAATTAAGGTTATTGATTTGATTGCCCCATTCACCCGTGGTGGGAAAACTGGAATTTTCGGTGGTGCTGGTGTGGGAAAAACGGTCATAATTACAGAATTAATTCGTTCGATTGCGACTGTTCACCAGGGAAATTCTGTTTTTGCTGGTGTAGGAGAACGGACTAGAGAAGGCACTCAGCTTTACCGTGAAATGATCAGAATCTGGTGTTATGAAAGACACTGTTATGGTTTATGGTCAGATGAATGAGCCGCCTGGGGTCAGGCTGCGAGTGGCACTTGCTGCACTCTCAATGGCTGAATATTTCCGGGATGAAGGACGGGATGTATTGTTATTCATCGATAATATATTTCGTTTCAGTATGTCGGGGTCTGAAGTTTCAGCATTGTTAGGCCGTATGCCATCGGCTGTCGGTTATCAACCTACTTTAGCTACAGAAATGGGCGAGCTTCAAGAAAGAATAACTTCCACACGTCATGGATCAATCACGTCAATGCAGGCTGTCTACGTACCAGCGGATGATTATTCAGATCCTGCCCCAGTAGCGACATTTACCCATTTGGATGCGACAATTGCGCTTGAAAGGTCGATTGTAGAAAAAGGGATTTATCCAGCGGTTGATCCATTAACTTCCACATCACGTATTCTCGATCCATTAATTGTAGGCGAAGAGCATTACAATACTGCACGAGAAGTCCAGCGTGTTCTACAGCGTTATAAGGATTTGCAGGATATAATTGCCATTCTTGGTGTCGATGAATTAAGCGAGGATGATAAACTAATTGTGTCACGCGCTCGAAAAATTGAAAGATTTTTCTCACAGCCATTCTTTGTTGCCCAGGTATTTACAGGGCGGGAAGGACGGTATGTATCATTAAGGGAGACAGTGCGTGGTTTTAAGGAAATTTTGGAAGGTAAACACGACGATCTTCCCGAACAAGCTTTCATGATGGTTGGCGGGATAGACGAAGTTGTCGAACAAGCAAAAAATCTAGCCCAAAATGCATAGTAAGAGTAATCGTGAAAAACAATCATGTCCATTCGATGTGATATCGTATCACAAGATCGCCAGGTGTATTCTGGCGATGCAGATATGGTAATAGTGCCAGGTGTGCTAGGTGAAATGGGCATTTTACCCAATCATGCACCATTATTATCACCGTTAAAATATGGGATATTACGGGTTCGTTATCAGGGAGTCGAGGAAGTTTTTACCATCGCAGGTGGTGTGATTGAGGTTCAACCTGACATGATTACTGTAATGGCCGATGCAGCTGAAAATGTGATTGAAATTGATGTTAGTCGGGCAGAGGCAGCAAAAAGGCGAGCTGAGGAAATCCTTAAACATGGACTCCCACCTGATTCGGATGCTTATTTGAAAATTGAATCAGCATTACGGAGATCTAATCTTCGATTGGAAGCAGTAAAAAAATACCGAGGACAACGCACTCGGTTTACCGGAATGAGTGAAGAAAGCCAAAAATAAACCATGGCAATGTTTTCACGGAATATCGGGATCGATCTAGGAACGAACAATACCAGGGCAGCTGAAGGAAATCAACTTATCCTTGAGGAACCAACAGTTGCTGCTATTATAATTGCTGAACAAAAGATGGTATCGTGGGGTAAAGAAGCTCAAGATATGCTCGGTAGAGTACCTGATTCGATCGAAGTAACCCGTCCATTACGAAATGGTGTCATTGCAGATTATGAAGTTGCTGAATATATTTTAAGAGACATTTTGCGCAAGCTAAGCGGACCGCTACAATTTTTCCGACCTCAAGTGATGGTTACCGTACCCAATGGCATTACTAGTGTTGAACGAAGAGCTGTTCATGAAGCTGCACTACAAGCTGGCAGTCGAGATGTTGCTTTAATTCAACAGCCTCTAGCTGCTGCGATCGGAGTAGATCTACCCATTGGTACACCTTCTGGAAACTTAATCCTATGCCTTGGGGGTGGAACAACCCAAGTTGCTGTCATTGCCATGTATGGCATCGTTACTGGAGAAACTTTACGAGCAGGGGGCACCGCACTAGACGAAGCTATTGTTAGCTATATTCGTAAGAAGTATGGTTTGATAATTGGTCAGCAAACTGCTGAACAGATTAAAATCAAAATTGGGGCAGCAGTTCCTCAAATTGAAGAACAGAGCGTTGAAATCCAAGGTCAGGACCAAGTCACTGGATTACCACGACCGGTGACAATAACCACTGGGGAAGTGATTGATGCCATTGAAGAACCTTTGCACGCAATTGTTGAAACAGCCAGACACGTTCTGGAAAAAACTCCTCCAGAGCTAGTATCAGATATTATTGACCGTGGAATCGCGCTGTGTGGTGGTGGTGCATTGCTGCGCGGAATTGATCGATTATTAACGAAGGAATTGGGCGTACCGGCTTATCTAGTCGACAATCCTACAACCTGCATTGTGCAAGGAGCAGCAAGAGCAATTAAAATGCATGATGTATTAAGGCGAAATTTGATCGCTGTTTAATCTGAAATATTCCCGATGAGCTGAGATGATCAGCTCATTTATTTTACTCAAGATAATATGTCATCCTTTGGAGATGTAGAACTGGATCAATGTACTGGACTCTTACACCGGATACCACAGTGATATTAATCGGTGCATAATTCAATATTGATTTTACACCTGCTTCAATCAAGAGATTTGTCACTAACTGAGCCTGGTCAACAGGAACGGATAACATAGCAATTTGGACATTTGCGTCTTGTATCTGAGTAACCATCGATGAAATATCCTGAACTATGAAATCATCTACATGTTTACCAATTTTTGCAGGACTATTATCAAAAAGCAAGACAATTCTAAATCCGCGATTTGTAAATCCTTGATATCTTGCCAGTGCATGACCAACATCTCCAATACCGACAATAGCAACATCCCAGACTTTATTAACATGCAAGATATGACGAAGCTTGTCTGTTAAAAAGTCGATATTATATCCAGTTCCTTGTTTACCAAATTCACCGAATTGTGAGAGGTCTTTACGAATTTGGGCAGCCGATATTCCTAGTTTTTCACCTAATTCCTGAGAAGATGTTACCCTTCTTCCTTCCTGGCTCATCAGCTGAAGAGTACGTAAATATAAGGGGTAACCTGCCAACAACAATATTGGGAACAATTTTTTCTTCCATAAGATCTCCAATAAATATATATTTATAATATAGTCATATATGAAATCGTGCAATTCTCCACAATTATATTACAAGTATAAGACTATTGCTGAACAAATATTGCACAATATCGGGCAAATTACTTGGAATGGTATAATCCATTCTGAGCAAGTCAAGGCAGATAATAAATGTTTATTGATGAAGCAATCCTTCTTGTAAAATCTGGCAATGGCGGGGATGGAATGGTACATTTCCGGAGGGAAAAGTATATTCCAAGGGGAGGTCCCGATGGAGGTGATGGTGGTCGGGGAGGCGATGTAATCATTAGGGTGTCGCCACAATTAAATACTCTGTATCAATTTCACCATAAACAAAAATTTATTGCCGAGGATGGTAAAAAAGGAGCAAAATCCAATCGAACCGGCCATTCCGCGGATGATCTGGTTATTAATGTCCCGCCAGGTACTGTGATAAAAAGTGTTGACAGTGGGCAAATAATTGCTGACCTGGTGGAAGATAACCAAGAAATATTAATTTGTAAGGGGGGAAGAGGTGGACGAGGAAATGCAAGATTCGCAAACTCGAGGGATCAAGCACCACGTTTAGCCGAGAGAGGTGAACCCGGGCAGGAATTAATGATTAATCTTGAATTAAAGTTGATTGCTGACATTGGTATTATTGGTGTACCAAATGCAGGGAAGTCCACCCTTCTTGCTGCGCTTACAAATGCAAAGCCTAAAATTGCTGATTACCCGTTTACGACGCTTGAACCCAACCTTGGCGTGGCAAGTGTTGATCATGAAACAGTTCTGGTGCTAGCTGATATCCCCGGATTGATCGAAGGTGCGCACCTTGGAACAGGTCTTGGTTTTGAATTTCTCAGACACATCCAAAGGACAAGAGTGTTGGTTCATCTATTGGATGGATTGGCAGAAAACACAATTCTAGATTATGCACAGATAAATAGCGAATTGTCCTTATTCGATCCAGATTTAGCAAAAAAGCCTCAGATTGTTGCTGTGAATAAAATGGATTTACCTGATGTGAAAAATCGTTGGAAGGTAATAGAAAGTGAATTTAAGAAAAAGGGAATCTCTCCCATATGCTATCTCTGCTGTGACTAAAGAAAATTTAAATATACTGCTTTACAAATCTGCAGAGCTTCTTAAAAGTACTCCGGCATTATCAAACGAACCAGGTCTCCCAGTATATCATCCTCAAACCGATCCACGAAAATATGAGATTAATCGTGTGCCGAAAGGGTGGCAGGTTAATGGAGAATCAATTGAGAGAGCTGCAGCGATGACATTTTGGGAAAATTATGAATCAATTCGAAGATTTCAACGAATTTTAGAAAACTTGGGAATTGATGATGATTTACGTAAGGCAGGTGTCAAGGAAGGCGATTTGGTTCTGATTGGAGATTACGAATTAGAGTGGAAGGAATAACGTAAAGCATTATGAAAATAGGTGTCTTCGGTGGGACTTTTGATCCTCCTCATATAGGCCACCAAATACTTGCTGCCGAAGCATTAGGTCAGCTAAAACTGGATTACATCCTATGGGTTCTTACACCTTCACCACCTCATAAAAGACCGGAGATAATTTCGCCTCTTGCGCATAGATTAAGAATGGTTGAATTAGCGATTGAAGGAAATCCCAAGTTTATCATGTCCAGAGTCGATATCGATCGACCACCGCCACATTATGCTGTAGAAACGATGGCTTTGCTGAAAGAACAGGCTCCCAGTGATAGGTTATATTATCTAATGGGTTTAGATTCAGTCAACGATTTACCAACATGGCATCGGCCTGCTGATTTTGTTGAACTCTGTGATGGAATAGCAGTGATGTTAAGACATGGGGAAAGTTTGAAATCCATAAAAAACGATAAGCAAGTTTCAGGTCTTAATGATAAACAATATCTGCTAAATACACCGATAATAGAAATTTCTGGAACAGATATCAGGGCGCGAGTTAAGAATGGGAAACATTATCGATATTTAGTACCTGATAAGGTTTACGAGTATATCTTAGAAAATAGAATATATATCATTTAAGCCAGGGATCTTAGAAAATCACGTATAGCTTGGTTGTATTTAACTGGTTGTTCCAGGTTTGGCAAATGACCGGCGTCTTTTATTTTTACCAATATGTGAATTGGAAATCTTGCGTTCCATTAATTCCGCCTCATTCATCGGGACAATTCTATCATCAGTACCATGGACGATCAAAACCGGACAGCTTATTTGGTTTAGTAATAATACTGAATCAGGACGATCTCTAATTCCTTGCAAAGCACCTATAATACCCTGCATAGATGTTTTGGTCATCATTATATGAATCTGTTCAGGCAGGCGGGGATTCTTTATCAGTGTAACTGATGAAAACAAGTTTGATAGCATAGTGTCGGCAATTATTCTTGTACCATTGACTTGAGTATTTCTAATTAATTCGTCACGTACCTTTTTAGCGTCCGGTGAATCAGGTTCTGGTCGGGTAGATGTTAATATCATGCCTCTGAATAATTCTGGATATTTTCGATACATTGCCATGATCACATATCCACCCATTGATAGACCACAAACTACAAATGGTGGAAGCACATTTAGAAACTCCATCAATTTCACACAATCATCGGCTAATAACTCCATAGAATAAGGACCATCAAATGGATATGAATCTCCATGGCCACGTAAATCTATTGAAATTAATAACGCAATATTGGATAAACTTTTAAGTTGTGGGGACCACATTTTCCGTGATAATGGAAAGCCGTGAATAAATAATACAGGTATTCCAGTACCTACAGTTTCATACTCAAGAAAACCATTATCTAGAAAAAATCTCATCGCAATACCTTTCAATGATGGTCATAAATACAGGGATTTTTAGATAATTACATTATAAGGAATTAATAAAACCAACTCCAAAAAATATGATAAGGAGCTGGTTAGTATTAAGTCGGGGCGCCGGGAGTTGAACCCGGGACCTCTTGCACCCCATGCAAGCGCGCTAGCCGGACTGCGCTACGCCCCGATAGGATAAATTGCGGGCAGATTATAGCGCGTTCAGAGCGTTCTGGCAACCCCTGGTTAAGAGTGAAATATTCCCTGATGAATGTATAATAACGATAATGAATAAATATATTTATAGATTATTTATTTTATTTATACTTACTGGATTAGGGGCATGCCAACAGATACCGAATAATGTTACAATCCAAAACCTCCCGACCGAATTTATAATAAATTCATCTACTTCTGTTACTATACCCAATTCGGGTGTTGAGTTATTCGAAAACACTCCAATTGCACCAACAGACAATAAATTTATCCTGTTCACGCCTACATCAACGATAACTCAAATTCCTACTCCAACGGAAACCGAAATACCGTTTAATATATGTTCACCATTAGCTGAAGAAACAATTGCGACATTATTTGAAATAATAACAAATCCTTTTGGAAATCCTCCGATCGGTAGGGAAGATTTGCACCATGGAGTTGATTTTGCTTATTATCGTAGACGAGATAGGATGACCATTGAGGGTGAGATCATCCAATCTATTTTACCTGGAATTGTATCTGCATCGGTAAATAATAGATTACCATATGGAAATATGGTGATAATTGAAACACCACGAAAACTATTATCCAATTTAATTATTGATAAATTTGAAATTGCAGAAGGGGAATCCTTGTTTACATTATATGCGCATATGGGTCAATCACCACAAGTCGAGTTAGGGGATTATGTAACCTGCGGACAAGGATTGGGAACTGTTGGAAAATCTGGATATGACATTGTGAATCCACATTTACATTTGGAAACACGTATTGGTCCTGCAGGTACGAGTTTTTCTGGAATGGCTTTTTATGATACAAGCGCATTAATAGAAGAGATGGATAATTATAAACGTTGGAGAACAAGTGGAGATTTCAGGAATATCGATCCAATGGTTATATTTCAAGAAATATTAATATTGGTAAATCCAACCAGTAGTACGGCAACCCCATAATTTCGTAATTCTACTTGACATGTGAGAATAATTTTGATATCCTATCCCTACCGAATGTTCGGTAGGGAGATGTCGAATTGACTCGAGAAGGAATTTTAGAAGCTGCAGCTCGTATCTTTGGTGAAAAAGGCTATCATGCTACATCAATGCATGATATTGCAGAATTCAGTTCACTTACGAAAAGCGAGCTTATATCATCATTTTAAAAGTAAACAGGAAATACTTATAGCCCTTTTAGATCAAGCTCTGGACCTAATAAATACCAATTTAGAATCAGTACTAGCTCAATCTATTTCACCAGAACAAAAATTAGGTTTAGCAATGGATTCATATTTACAAACGATTACTGAAAATCAAAATTTAGCCGCTGTTTTGCTATTAGAAATTCGCTCATTAGATCCTCAGCTTAAATCACTCCATGCTGCACGCAGGGAGAAATTTGAACGATTGTGGAAGGATTTAATCATAGAAGGTAATCAAGCAGGTGTATTTAATAGTATCGATCCATCATTAGCTGGTAGGGCGATTCTTGGAGTGATGAATTGGACTGTAATGTGGTATCACAGTGATGGACCACGATCTGCGTCAGAAATATCTCATCTGTTTACCGATTTATTATTAAATGGGCTGATGATGTAAAAAATGGATATTTTTCAAACAGCAGGCGGTGGGCTTATCTATCGGATACGAGTTCATGAGTTCCCTGGTTTGGTGGGGAATGTCTATCTCGTAGTCTTTGGTAAATACCGTGTGCTAATCGATGTTGGGTCTGGATTTGGAGAATCAAACAATGATCTCGAGCAGGGATTGCTTGAGATCAGTGATATTCGGAGAGAAGATTGTAATTTTGCTAATATTACTCATATATTTATTACACATGGTCATATTGACCATTATGGAGGTTTGACTTACATAAAAAAGAAGACTGATGCAAAAGTATGCATTCATGAATTGGATCGCAGAATTGTAACACACCACAAAGAAAGATTAACTTTAGCTGCCTATCGATTAGAAGTATTTTTAAATGAAGCTGGAATTGTGCCTGAGAAATTAAGTAATCTTCTTGATCTATATAAAATTACAAAAAGCATGTATCAATCTGTAGAAGTGGAAATCTCTTATGAAGCAATTGGTATGGAATTGGGTCCGTTCAAATTTATCCATGTACCGGGTCATTGTGCCGGACATGTTGCCATCCAACTGCATGATGTCCTTTTCAGTGGAGATCATGTCCTCGAAAAAACAAGCCCACATCAGGCACCTGAGCAAATCACAATTTCCACTGGTTTGGATACTTATTTAAACTCCTTGGAAATCGTTCGTAGTATTGCAAAGGGTGTGAAATTAACCTTAGGAGGACATGAGGATCCAATCATTAATCTAGTTGAGCGAATAGATGAAATTCGCTCAATTCACTTTGATAGATTAAGTAAGATCTTAAAATATTTAACTGAACCACATACAGTTGCTGATATTTCCAAATATCTATTTGGAGAAGTGGATGGATATACTATTCTATTAGCCTTAGAAGAAACAGGGGCACATGTTGAGTATCTTTATCAACGGGGCTATTTAGAATTACTGAATATAAATGACATTGGAAGGTTGTTTGAAAAAGGGTCAATTCCAGTATCTTACTGAAAATTGTACGATAAAAAATATCTAGCAGACAAAAGGTAAAGGAGGAATTCTATGTACTCATTTGATCCCACCGATGAACAAAAAATGCTGATAGAAACTGTTGCTCGTTATGCTCAAAGTAATCTGCGTCCAGCGGCTCATGATGCTGATGAGGAATGCCAAATACCACTAAACCTGATTAAAAAAGGGTGGGAACTGGGTGTGCTCCAAGCATCCATTCCTGAAGCATACGGTGGCTTCGGAGAACATTCTTCAATTACTGGCGTTCTAGCTACCGAAGAGATGGCATGGGGCGATCTGGCAGGTACCTTGGCGGTGATGGCACCTGGTCTGTTTGCTATTCCAATACTATTGGCTGGCAGTGAGGAACAGAAAAGTGAATACTTACCTCACATTGTGGAAGGTGATTGGTCACCATACACAGCAGCAATAATTGAACAGCATTACGACTATGACCCAAATCAGCTTAGGACAACTGCAACAGTGGATGGAGATTGCCTAATCATCACTGGTGAAAAATATTATGTACCTTTTGCGAATGAGGCAAAATCTATGATTGTATATGCCTCATTGAATGGACAGACTCAAGGATTTATAGTTCCAAATGGTCTTTTGGGAATTAATATTGGAGAACGACAAAAATTGCTTGGGATAAATGCATTACCAGTTTTCCCGGTAAAGTTTAATGAGGTGCGGATTCCAAGTGCTAATCGACTTGGTGGTGTGAATGGTCATGACTTTTCACTCATACTTTCATCCTTTTGGATTGCTACATCAGCGATGGCATTAGGGGTATCAAAAGCAGCAATGGAATATGCACTCGCGTATGCCAAAGATCGGGATGTTTTTGGGATGAAAGTTGCCCAAAAACAATCAATTGCATTTATGCTGGCAGAAATGGCAACAGAAATTGAAGCAATTCGAACGCTCGTTTGGGAAGCTGCCTGGATGCTTGATACAGGGAAAGAAGAAGCATACAAGGAAGCTTATTTAGCACACACCGGCGCTGCAGATATGGCGATGATGGTGACTGATCGAGCAGTTCAGATATTAGGTGGGCACGGTTATATACGAGAACACCCGGTAGAAAAATGGATGCGTGAAGGACGAAGTTTCTCCTTGCTTGTTGGAATGACAATTATTTAGAGATTTATCAATTTACCAAGTGACTGTATGAGGAGATGAGAAAATGATTGAGTTTGAAGAACCTAAACCAATTAGCCAGCAAAGCTTTGTATTAAAGACTGTCGCTGAAAACATGATGCGACCGGTTTCACGATATTTTGATGAGCATGAACACGAGATTCCTTGGGACTATATTAACTTTATGCACATGGCAATGCGAGCCACCGGTGCAGGTTCGCTTGCACCAAAGGAAGCACCCAAAAAAGACGCGGAAGGCAAAGAAAGACCTCGGATAGGTTACCAAATGCTGGCATTTATGTTGGAAATGCTATCGTGGGGGGATGTAGGGATTTATCTCTGTACTCCAGGAGGAGGTCTGGGGGCTGCCGCTGTCCAATCAAATGGTACTCCAGAGCAAAATGCGAAATTCCTGGCACGGTTTGGTGAAGAAAAACCCGCCTTTGGTGCAATGGCAATGACAGAGTCTCAAGCCGGTTCCGACACATCTGCAATCCGCACCACCGCCGTGTTAGAGAAAGAAAATAATCAATGGGTTTTAAACGGTGAAAAGATATTTGTTACCGGTGGACAAAAATCCCTATTGGAAGGTAATGGATTAGTTGTAGTTTGGGCGACAATAGATCCTAATGCAGGAAGAGCTGGAATGCGACCTTTCGTAGTTGAGGCGGGTACTCCTGGAATAAAAGTCACCAAGCTGGAACATAAGATGGGTATCCGCGCCAGTGATACAGCTTCACTGGTTTTGCAAGATTGCCGTGTTCCTTATGAAAACATATTAGGTAACCCAGAAGTTAATCAAGAAAAGGCCACTACTGGTTTCAAAGGTGCCATGGCAACTTTTGACGCAACAAGGCCTTTGATTGGTGCTACTGCGGTGGGTGTTGCCCGGGCTACCCTTGAGCTTTTAAAAGAATTGCTTGCGAAGGAAGGTATAACAATCCGATATGGTCTACCGAGGCAAAAGTTAACCAGTATCGAACGCGATATTATTGACATGGAGGTAATGCTTCGCTCCGCCTGGTTGTTAGTAATTAAAGCAGTGTGGATGGCGGATAATCGTAAATCGAACCCCCTTGAGGCATCCATGGCAAAAGTTCGAGGTGGTGATGTTGTTACAAAGATTACCCAAAAAGCGATTGAGATTATGGGACCCATCGGTTATAGTCAAGAGCTTCTTTTGGAAAAATGGTTCCGAGACGCGAAAATCAGTGATATCTATGAAGGTACAGGACAAATCAATCGCTTAATTGTAGCACGAAATATTTTGGGATATAGCGGGCGTGAATTGAGATAAAGTATTTATACATTTTGTAATAAATCTAAATAAAGATAAAAGCAATATATAAATCTCTTTTTTACTTTATCTAAGGAGGAACCATGAAGTACAAATTTCATCGAGCGGTAGTAATCGGTTCTGGTACGATGGGGGCATCTGTGGCTGCACATCTGGCAAATGCAGGCGTCTTGGTAACCTTACTTGATATCGTACCGAGTAAGCTTCTCCCTGAAGAAGAACAAAAAGGTTTATCGCTTCTAGATAAAAGTGTTCGCAATCGCATTGTCCAACAAGGATTGGATCGTGCAATAAAATCTCGTCCAGCGAGTTTTTTTACATCAGAGCACTCTGCCCTTGTATCGATTGGAAATTTGGAGGATGATCTTGATGTTATTAAAGACGCAGATTGGATTATTGAAGCGATTGTAGAGAATTTAAAGATAAAACGTGACTTAATGGCACGAATTGACATAATTCGACCTGAGAAGGCAATTGTCAGTACAAATACATCAGGAATCCCCGTAAGATCAATAGCTGAAGGATTATCAGAAGGATTTAGAAAACATTTTTTGGGTACCCATTTTTTCAATCCACCTCGTTATCTAAAGCTACTTGAAGTAATTCCAACGATTGAGACAGCACCTGAAGTTATTCAGGCAATCAGTGAATTTGGTGAATACCGGCTCGGAAAAGGGATAGTTCTCTGTAAAGACACTCCCAACTTTATTGCTAATAGGTTAGGATTTGGAGGTGGTGCTTTTGCATTAGATTACATTTTAGAAAATGGTTACACTGTAGAAGAAGTGGATACGATCACAGGACCAGCCATGGGAAGGCCAAAAACCGCGACTTTCCGATTAATTGATCTTGTCGGGATTGATGTGTGGGAACATGTTGGTAATAATCTAGCTCCTGCTATCCCCAATGATAAACAGGCATTAAAGTACTTGAATTCAGAGCGTGTAAATCATGTGATCCATACAATGGTAGATAAGGGTTGGCTGGGAAATAAAGTTAAACAGGGATTTTATAAAGAAGTAAAAACACCTGAGGGTAACCGAGAATTCTGGTCGTTAAACTTAAAGACATTGGATTATGAAGCTCCAGTAAAAGTAAGATTTGAATCCCTTGGACAAGTTAAAGATATTGATGAATTGGGCGAGAAACTTAAAATATTGCTAGCTTCGGATGATCGTGCGGCTCAACTAATAAAAGCTTTAATTTTTCAAAGTCTGTCCTATGCTTCTGAACGCATACCAGAGATTGCAGATACACCAAAACCTTTGGATGACGCCATGAAATGGGGTTTTGGTCATGATGCGGGGCCATTTGAAGTATGGGATATGATAGGTGTTGAGGAAACATTACCAAAGATGAAAGATGCGGGATTTCCACCTGCGAAATGGGTGGAGTCTATGATTCATGCTGGTTATAATAAGTTTTACCAATATAAAGGGGATACAAAAATCGGTGTATTTAATCCAGAATTGGGAAAGTATCAACCAATTAAACGTGTTTCCTCGTTACTTTTATTAAAAGAACAAACCATAATTGATAAAAATCCAAGTGCTACTTTATATGATCTAGGTGATGGCGTTGCTGGTATCGAATTCCACACAAAAATGAATGCTTTGGATGAAGATATATTTAATATCATCTTAGAAGGGCAAAACCGTACGATCAATGACTTTGAAGGCTTGGTTATTGGGAATGAAGCTGATAATTTTAGTGCGGGAGCAAATTTAATGATGGTTCTAATGGCAGCTCAAATGGGGGCATGGGACCAACTCGAAGCAGTAATAAAAAAGATGCAAGATATGAATATGCGATCACGCTATTTCCCAAAACCAGTTATTGTTGCTCCTGCTGGAATGGCATTGGGAGGAGGTGCGGAAATCACGATGTATGCAAGTCGGGTTGTTGCCGCTGCTGAGTTATATATCGGTATGGTTGAATTCGGGGCTGGTGTGATACCAGCAGGCGGAGGAACCAAAGAAATGGTACGACGGATTGTAAACCCACCAATGAAGACGCAAGGAGCGGAAGTATTACCCTTCCTTCAACGAGTGTTTGAGCAAATAGGATTAGCCAAGGTTGCCACAAGTGCAGAAGAGGGAAGGCAAATGGGTATTCTTGGAGAATCCGATCGGGTTGTAATGAATAGGGAGTTATTGATTGCCGAAGCTAAAAAAGAAGCCTTGCATATGTCAGCAATTGGATATCACCCTCCAATTCCTGAAAAAATATATGCTGCAGGGCGTGACGCATTAGGTGCATTGCGTGTAGCCATTCACATGATGAAAGAAGGTAAATACATAACTGAGTATGAGGCACACATGGCAAGGAAATTAGCGAATGTGATGACCGGTGGAGAGTTAAGCAAGCCTACATGGGTGGATGAGCATTACATCCTGGATTTGGAGCGGGAAGCATTTCTCTCACTGTGTGGTGAAGAAAAAACACGGCAACGTATGATGAGCCTGTTACAAACTGGGAAAGTACTCAGGAATTGAGAGTAAAAGGAGAAGAATTATGAAACCAATAGATGCTTCGCGTGATCCGGTGATTGTAGCGGCTGCTCGTACGGCTGTTGGAAAGGCCAAACGAGGAAGTCTTGCAACCGTTAGACCAGATGAAATGGCTGTTGCCGTTATAAAGGAATTATTAAACCGCGTTAAAGGATTAAAACCAGAAGAAATAAATGATGTTATCCTTGGTTGCGCTTTTCCTGAAGGTGAACAGGGCTTGAATATGTCACGTCTGGTTTCATTACGTGCTGGATTACCAGTTTCAGTACCAGCAGAGACCATTAATCGGTTTTGTTCGTCTGGCATGCAGAGTATTGCTCACGCAGCCTTTGGAATTATGGCTGGTCAAATGGATTGCGCTATTGCTGGTGGCACTGAATCCATGACGATGGTGCCGATGACTGGATTAAAATTTTCTCCTAATCCGTATTTAGCAGCAGAATGGCCTGGTGCATACTTAGGGATGGGTTTGACAGCTGAAAATGTTTCAGAAAAATATGGAATTAGTCGTCAAGATCAGGATATATTTGCATATGAAAGCCATAAAAAAGCAAATCCTGCAGTTGAATCTGGTGTATTCGATCCAGAGATTGTACCCATTGAGATAGAAATTGTAGAATACGAAAGATCTGGAAAAATTCATAAGAATTCTTTTGTTTTTCAAAAGGATGAAGGTCCACGAGCAGACACAACAATTGAGGCCCTTGCTAAACTAAAACCAGCCTTCAAAGAGGGTGGTACTGTAACGGCTGGAAACTCTTCACAGGTGTCTGATGGTGCTGCAGCTGTAATAATCATGTCACGGGAAAAAGCTGATCAGCTTGGTCTTAAACCTATGGTTCGATTTATTGCATATGCGGTGGGCGGTGTTGAACCAGAATTCATGGGCATTGGTCCCATCGTTGCTATTCCAAAAGCCTTAAAATTAGCAGGATTAAATTTGGGTGAGATTGACTTAATAGAATTGAATGAGGCATTTGCTGCTCAAAGTCTAGCAGTCATACGTGAGCTTGGAATCAATCCAGATATTACCAATGTTCATGGTGGTGCCATCGCCTTAGGTCATCCGTTGGGATGTACCGGGGCAAAGTTAACCACGCAATTAATATACGAGATGAAACGGCGGGATGTACAATTTGGAATGGTTTCAATGTGCATTGGTGGAGGTATGGGTGCAGCCGGAATATTTGAGAATATAAATTAATATAATATTACCTAATATAATTAACAAGGAGATTTTAGAATGACTGAATACACCGTTCGAGAATTAATACTGAACCACGAAAAGGCTTTTATGCCCGAAAAGGCAGCAGGTGTAAATGCGATCGTTCAATATCATTTAACTGGTGATGAAGGAGGCGATTGGATCATTGATATCAAAGAAGGGACTTGTAAAGTTACAGAAGGCATCACAGAAAATCCTAAAATGACTTTAACGGCTGATGGTCGTGAATTCGGAGACATTTTACTTGGAAAAATGGATGGAATGGCTGCTTTTATGCAAGGAAAGTTACAATTAAAAGGTGATTTAAACCTTGCTATGAAGCTGACATCTTTTTTTAAGATGAAATAAAGAATAAAAAAATGAGTGATTGCATAAGGCTTATTTATTACTGCTCAAAGCATTTGATTTTTATTGATAACTCTCACTTTAGCGATATATAGATCAATGATGTGAAAGACTTATAAGCAATTTAATCAATCAAGTCACATTTAACAACAGGGTTAACATTAAAATTTGAAATATAAAGAATCTGTGAGAATTAAATAATAAAAAACCGCTTTTTATAAATAGCGGTTTTTTATTTACCATTTGAATTCGATTGTTTAATTGTTTTTTAACGGATGAAATGAATTTACTTATACCTTCTTATCATCTTCGTTAGAAATTTGCTCTTCGTCTATTTTATTTTCTTCTTCTTCTTTTATACCTTTGCGAAAAGCGCTAATTCCTTTTCCCAATTCACCACCAATCTTAGATATTCGACCAACCCCAAATATAAGAATCACAATTATTAGAACAATAATTAATTCAGGTGCTCCTAACCAGCTTGGCATAATCATTTCTCCTTGACCGATTACTTGAATCCAGGCAATTATACTTCTGTTTTAGCCAATCATACCAATTATACAAAATTATAATCAATTAAATATTTAATTCCGAAAGCCTTTCCAATTTGTACTATATTTTGTTATGAATGTTTATTTGATAAAAAGAAGCGTATAAACCCACTCCTAATCCCTATGCTGGAACAACCATAATTGAATAATTAGTATTCATGTCACCATCAAAGAACTGGAATATCGTAAATATTATTTTTAATAATGAAAAACAACTTGTTCTTGAGATCCTCCTGCACTCCTTTTTATTACATATAATGTTTATTTTTGAATATACTTTTTCGAATAATCATATTTTGAGTACCAATCGAAAACCGAATGAAATAATTCAAATTATTCATACAAGAGAAAATTATCCACTCATCCGAAAGAGCTGGTAACCTTAATTTCAAATTTTGCCAAATGAACCAGAATTATGGATCAACTTGGAATTCGAGATTATTCATGAACTATTTAGAATGAGAGGTTATTACATTAGAAGTAAGTTCTTGAGTTCTTCATGTATGAAAGGAATAATGTTTTCGTATGGAATGATCGTTTTTTCTGAAAGTTCCCGCCGCTTATATTCTATCCCACCGTTTTTTATCGAACGTTCGCTGATAGTTAACCGAATGGGATTACCAATTAAGTCTGCGTCATTAAATTTTACCCCCGGTGATTCATCTCGGTCATCGAATAAACATTCAATATGATCTTCCATAAACCTTTGGTATAAATTTTCTGCCATATTTAGCCCGCCATCATTGGGAGACGTGGATTTCCATGGAAGAGAAACTATGTGAATATCAAAAGGAGAAACAGTTATAGGCCATATCAAACCATGTTCGTCATGATGCTCTTCGGCAATACATGCTAACAATCGTTCAGTACCAATTCCATAGGATCCCATAATAATTGGGTGATTTTGTCCTTGTCTGTCCAGGAAATTACTACCTATCGATTCACTGAAGTGAGTTCCCAATTTGAAATTATAACCAACCTCAACTACGCCTACAGATCGAAGCGGATGATTGCAATCAATGCATAAATCGCCATCATGTGCAATGGTAATATCTGCAATAATATTGGCTGAATAATCGCGTAAAAAATTCACATTTATCAAGTGATAACCTTCAATATTAGCACCTGAGACTAAATTTGATGACATTGGGATTAATTCATCGACAATGGTAAATGGATCGTTTAGTCCAACCGGTGATGCATAACCGGGAATTGCCCCATTCGCTAAGATTTCAGATTCACTCGCAGGTCGAAGTTCTATTGCTTTTAGAACATTTGCTAGTTTTGCTTCATTTAACTTCATATCACCACGAACGATTGCAATAACAAATTGCTCATGTTTTTCAGCACCGTTGAGAAGAGTAGCAATGAGCGAATATTGCTTTAGCTGTCTTAAAGATTGGTATCGATAAATACTTGGCAAGTTCTTCGATCGTTTTACAATTTGGCGTGTAAACTTTTTCGATTACCTTTTGCGATTTATCAATAATTGGCACTTTCAAAGTTTTTGCTATTTGTTGATTCGCGGAATAACCGCAATTTTCGCATATCAAAATAGAATTTTCACCGATCGGTGAAGGATACACATACTCATGGGCAAGCTTTCCTTCTATGATTCCGTTGTCGCATTTAGCAACGATCACAGGAAGGTTACAGCGTTTGAATATTCTTCTATAAGCATTTTGATGAGATTCGTATTGAGCATCTAAGCCATCCCAATCTGAATCCAGACTATAACTGTTTATCATTATGAATTCCCGTGCCATCAATAAACCAGCGTGTGGATGTGGATTATCCTGCCATTTTGTTTGAAAATGGTAAAGTAATTTAGGTAACTGTCGATATGATCGAACTTCTCCGCGCACGATATCTGCAATAATTTCTTCATTCACTCCCGAAAGGACCATTTCGTGATCATTTTTATCCTTGAAACGACCGATTTTATTCCCAATCTTATGCCATCGGCTTGATGCATACCAAATTTTAGCAGGTTGAACAACAGGTAGAGTAATTTCCTGACCTCCAATAGTATCCATCTCCTTACGGATAATATTCTCGATTTTAGCCAATGACCGCTTTGCTAATGGCAGATAGGAAAAAACTCCCGCACCCAATTGGTGGATAAAACCTGCTCGAAGTAAAAGCTGGTGGCTAATTAAATCGGATGTAGAAGGAACTTCTCGTATCGTATGGCTAAAAAGCCGTGACATTTTCATGTTTCTTGTCCTTGCCTAAAAAACACCCTCTAGTTTTCGATCCAGAGGTTGCTTCATAACTGAACAGTGGATTATATTTATTATCCTTTAATAATATCAGGATGATACTTTAAGGTTATTAATAGCCTACATCGATGAATAGAATATATCTGAACAGAGAGTGGGCAAAACCTTGATATTTATACGATTAGAGTAAATATTAATCTGAGTAGCGTATAGCCACTATTAATTAAATACTCCGTACATCTGATTTGGCAGGAGAATATCAGGGAAATTATCTCTGATTGATTTACGAACCTCATAACACATATGGCATGCATCCGCATATGTCTCTTGATAATGAATGTTATTATGTTTGGCTAACTGTAATGGACCTCCGTCCAATAGCAGACTGATAATTGGATGAGTGCTTGGACTGTAATTATTGCATATTTCTGATAGTGATGACGAGAAGATATTCCCAATGGAGATGCCCTGACATATATGCATATTTCCAAATGGATCGATATGCACTCGCCCAGGATTTCTCAAATTTTCATGTGGACAGGCAGAAAAAATTAATCGCATTTTGAAAAACTGCTTTATGAATTAGTTTGTCAGCTGCACGCCCCCGGTACATAACGGATGAGGATTCAGAAGGGATTTGCCCAACCGAAGGATCAGATGGTATTTCCGGTTGTTCAATACAAATGACACCTAGTGGAATTTTTAGTTTCCCTGCAGCTTGAGTAACATATTTTGATTGCTGGCTGATTTTTTCTGAGAAGTGGAATAAATCACTACTAATTGTTAAGTCTTGTACCATACCTTCCAGTGGTGATAGCCATAATAAAGCATCTTCTTCCGAAGTAGCCCAATAACTATTAGTCACAACACCAACCTTATATCCAAATTCATTGGCAAGTTTTATCCCGGAAAGCATCAATGGATAATACAAAAATGGTTCCCCTCCTTCGAAATAGATCCATTCAATCGAGCTATTTTCTTTAGACTGATTGAATATCGTGCGAAGATTAGTAATGGTCATTGTTCCTGTTTGAAATGGGCTTCCCCATACAAAGCAGTGGTCACATTCGAATGTGCATTGGTACGTCAGTAAGAGATGTAAGCCATTTAACTCCATAATATTTTCACCTACTTAATTTGGTCATATACTTCTGGATTAGCACAATACAGAAGCCTTTCACCTCGTAATCCAGCTAATATATTTTGACACGCCAATTCAGCCATTTTCATTCGGCTTTCTTGCGTAGCAGATCCAATATGAGGAACTATCAAGCAGTTTTCTAATTGAAAGAGTGGGTGGGTGTGGGGCAATGGTTCCGGATCCGTGACATCTAGAGCCGCGGCAGATATCATTTTCCTTTGAAGTGCTTCGACTAAATCATCACAATTAACGAGTTGGCCTCGAGCTGCATTTATCAGTATTGCGGTTGGTTTCATTAATAAAAAGGCAGATCTATTGATCATCCCACGTGTTTCATTTGTGAGTGGGGCGTGGATGGAGATAATGTCACTTTTACTAAGTAATTCTTCGAAAGTAACTTGGTTTGCATTCGGAATTTTCCTTGGAAAGAGATCGCTGAAAATGATGTTCAAACCAAATCCAACTGCTCTTTTGGCTACGGCTTGTCCAATCCTTCCCAATCCAATTATTCCGAGAGTCTTGCCATTCAATTCTAGTCCCAACCAGCCTGTTGGTGACCAAGTTTTCCAGCGCCCTTCATATGCATCGTTGCTCGCCGCTGGAATTTTCCTGGCAATGGACAATAATAGAGCCATTGTGAGGTCTGCTGTACTTTCAGTAAGAACGCCAGGAGTATTTCCCACAGGAATTCCACGTTTGGTACAGGCAACCATATCAATATTATCAACTCCTGCTGCCATATTACTTACCACTCGAAGATTTGGTGAACAAGCTAATATATTTTCCGTTATTGGGATGGTCAATAAGCTGAGTAAACCCTCCGCCTTAGGTAACAATTGAAAGAGGGATGGATCCAATTGGGTGGCATCAGGTGGTCCTGAAATGCAGTCGCATTTTCCTTCAAGAATTAAGAGCCATTCTTTCGGTAATGCATGTGTAATTAAAACAAGCGGATATAAATTTCCTGGCATTGGTAAATGGATCTAAAATGGATGAGTTAAAATGATAATTTCTTACAAGATTATACACCCGGCAATTGGTGAATAATAAATTATAAATATTTATAGATTTAAAATACTAATGCTACACTAACTTTTTCTATTGACCGACCTTTCCTTTCGAGTTATGCTTAAGCCTATTATGAAGGTAGATAAAATATCACGACGCAGTTTCATTAAAATAATTGGAATTGGGATAACAGGATTAGGCATCCAACCGACCTTATTTTTAAGTAACTTAACAGAATTTCCTACTAACGAGAGACTTGGTCGTGTTTGTGTTGGTATGGTTGATATTAAAGCTCAACCGAGTGAAGCTAGTCAAACCGTTGGTGTGCTCTACGAAGATGCAGTAGTAACCTGGCATAATGAGGTTGTTGCAAAAGAGCCAAACTATAACTATTTTAATCAGAAGTGGGTTGAAACACCTGATGGTTATATATATGCTGCGAACCTTCAACCTGTGAAGAATCACCCTAATCAAACCATCGTCACTCTACTGCCAAATAATTCAGATGAAGGAATGTGGTCAGAAGTTACGGTTCCATATGTTGATGTCGCATTGGTCAATAACCCTTCTTCTAATTCATGGGCGCATGCACGGGTAGAGCAGGGATTACCGATTCGTGCATATTACGGGCAAGTCTATTATATTGACCAGATAAAAACCGATGAGCTGGGAAATAAGTATTATCGGGTAAACCCGAATTATTATGGTGGAGTGGATCTATTTTGGATACCGGCAGAAGCTATGCATCCAATAACTTCAGAAGAAATTACTCCGATAAACCCAAATGTTGAAAACAAAAAGATTATTATCGACGTTAACAAGCAGACTCTATCTTGTTATGAGGATGAAGTAGAAGTTTTTTATTGTCGTGTTTCTACAGGCGCGAAATATGATATGTATGGAAATGCAGTCGAAAAATGGGCAACTCCCATTGGTTCATTTTTAATTTCACGTAAGTACATATCTCTACAAATGAGTGGTGGAACGACCGGAGCGCCATATGATTTACCCGGTATCGGTTGGGTATCGATATTTGCGACCGGTGGAGTAGCCATTCATGCAACTGTATGGCATAATGATTTTGGTACTCCGAAATCGCACGGATGTGTCAATACGCTGCCTGAGGATGCAAAGTGGGTATTTCGATGGGGACTTCCTAATGTGCCATATGACCCTGGGATGGTTGATATTTCGAGCACTGGAGAAAGCAGCACTATGGTTCAGGTTATTGAGTCTTAAAAGGGACAGAATAATTGTTTTTAGGTAATCGTGATTATCATTGGAGATTCCAGGATGGGATTAAATAGTCAAGTTCTAAAAATGGAAAATCTCAAGAGCAGAGGATATATCTTTTTACATGCGTTGGCATTTGTTCTTGGTTTTTCAATCATATTTGTAATTGGCTGGGGAGGTGCCACAACCATCCTTGGTCAATTATTTATTACATATAAAGATTGGATTGCTCGTATTGGCGGTGTAGTCCTTATTATTTTTGGTTTAGCGACCATGGATATTATTCATATTCCATGGTTTTATATGGATACGCGCCATCAATTCACAGGTAAGACTGGCACATTTTGGGGTTCAATTGCCATGGGTGTTTTTTTTGCGGCTGGTTGGAGTCCTTGCATCGGTGCAACACTTGGGGCGATTCTCACATTAGGTTTTAGTTCTGATACTGTCGGTCAGGCAATGCGGCTATCCATGGGGTACTCAATTGGGCTTGGTATTCCATTTCTAATTTTAGCTCTTGCTGTAAACCAGGCAGTTCCGCTTGTTCGTAAATTAGGTAAACATTTAAAAACCTTCCAAATAATTTCAGGAGTATTGATCATTGTGATTGGTATTTTGATGATCAGTTCTCAAATGACTGTAATAGCTAGGTGGGCTCTTCAAAATGGCTTATATCTGGATTTTCAATCTGGATCGGGAGTACCAAGCATGATAACAGCAGTATTGGCAGGAGCTTTGTCGTTTTTATCGCCTTGCGTTTTCCCACTTGTTCCTGCGTATTTGGGTTATTTAAGTGGTCACTTAATAGCTAATTCTCACAAATAAAGATATTAAATTCCTAATAAATGATTTTTTTTACATATTACACAATTACCCTTTATTAATCGAATTCATCTGGAGTTTCTAAATGATCGAAGTATTTCTTTATTCACGAAATGATTGTCACCTTTGCGAAGTCACCCAGAAATATTTAGAAGAACTTCAGTCAAGTGTTCCCCATCATTTGACGGTTATTGATGTGGATGGTGATACAAAATTAAAAAAGGAGTACGGTTTCAATGTTCCAGTAGTTATCATTGGTCCATACAAATTATCTGCGCCGATAGAAAAGAAAGATTTAGAGATCTCATTATTAGCGATAAAACATAGTCAGGACCAAGAAGAAGAAATTGATAAGGCAATCAAAGAAGGTCAACAGCAAATACATGTGAAATGGACAGCTGCTGACAAATTTAGCCATTGGATTTCAAAACATTATTTATCATTATTTAATATTTTGGTATTTCTTTATGTAGGTACACCATTTCTCGCCCCACTTATGATGAAAGTTGGTGTTGATCAACCAGCCGCGATGATTTACCGGGTGTATGGATTTGTCTGTCACCAACTAGCCTTTCGTTCATGGTTTTTATTCGGAGATCAGATTGCATATCCTCGAGAGCAAGCAGGTATAGATTACCTGGTCTCTTATGAGCAAGCAACAGGATTGAGTGGTAATGATCTCCTATCTGCACGTGCTTTTATTGGAAACCCAGAAATAGGATATAAAGTTGCCCTATGCCAAAGAGATGTAGCGATTTATGGTAGGAATATTAATATTTGGGATATTCTTTGCAATATTGGGACGGAAAATTAGATCAATACACTGGGCAATTTGGCTCCTGATAGGGATTGTTCCGATTGCTGTGGATGGAGTAAGCCAATTGCTCAGCCAGCCTCCACTAAGTTTAATACCTTTTCGAGAAAGCACCCCATTATTTAGGAGTGTAACCGGCTTTTTATTTGGTTTTCTTACTGCATGGTTTGGTTATCCGTATGTGGAAGAATCTATGGCTGAAAACCGTAAATATTTGGATGGAAAATTACTAAAATCCAAAAGATAATTCGTATACGCGAATAACAGAATTTTTACTAAATGCCATTTCACGAATTTGGATCTATTAAATATTACCGTTGTGCATCTCTAGATCACGAGGGACTTTACCATGCTTTTTTTACCAGGCACGGTGGATTTTCTCCAACTCCTTGGCAAAGTTTGAATTTTGGCGCTTCTGTTGGTGATGAAATACAAAGAGTGAACCGTAATCGTGAAATTGCTTTGGATTGTTTAAATGTAAAACCAGAAAGTGTCTATGATGTATATCAAATTCATAGCGTGGAAGTTGTTTGTACCGATAGACCACTAACTGCGTCTGAAACGCATCTTAAGGCTGATGCGATCATTAGTAATCATCCTGGGGTAACATTAATGATGAGGTTTGCAGATTGCGTACCGATATTATTGTTTGATCCGATTAAAAGAACAATAGCAATCGTTCATGCAGGTTGGATAGGAACTGTAGGGAAAATTCTACAAAAAACTGTATTGGCATTAGTTAAATATTTATAAATCCAATCCAAGTGATATCATTGCTGCTATTGGTCCATCGATTGGACCCGATCATTATTCAGTTGGGGGGGATGTAATAAAACAAGTGTACACAAGTTTTAATGCCATGTCAGATCAAGTCATACGAAAAGAAAATGAATGCTATTATTTTGATTTATGGAAGGCGAATCAAATCATTCTTTCTGAAATGGGTATAACGAAAATCGAATTAGTAGGTATTTGCACAAGTTGTAATCTCAATGATTGGTATTCACACCGCGGGGAAAACGGAACGACAGGACGTTTTGGAGTCGTAATCGGTCTCAGATAATAAGAAATTGGAGTAGCGGTGAAGGGTATATGTATTCAAAAATAATTGAAAATTATCACTATGTTTGCGAACGTATTTATAATGCCGCACAACGCTCTGGGAGAAATCCTGAGGTGATTCGATTGGTTGTTGTCACGAAAACCCAGTCGATTGATGCGATTCAAGCGGTTGTTGATGCTGGTGCAACCGATTTGGGAGAAAACTATGTTGAGGAAGCAATTCAAAAAATAATTGCTATAAAGGGTACCAAGTTTATTAATTGGCATATGATTGGTCATGTGCAAAGTCGGAAAGCTTTACTAGTTTGCGAAAAATTTCAATTTCTTCACTCACTAGATAGTGTAAAACTAGCAGAAAGGCTAAGCAGAAGGTCGATTGAAATAGAAAAAATCTTACCCGTGATGCTTGAAGTAAATGTGAGTGGTGAAGAATCAAAATCTGGTTGGAATTTATCAGGAAATGAATCTTGGACAAACTTTATTAAATGATATAGATAGAATTCGCTTGCTCCCAGGATTGAAATTAACTGGAGTTATGACTATTCCTCCATTTTCTGAAAATCCTGAAGATTCACGATATTATTTTAAGAAACTTTATGAGATAAGGGAAACGATCAATCGAGAAATATAATTTGTCAGGATTTTCTGAATTATCCATGGGAATGAGCAATGATTATGAAATTGCAATTCAAGAAGGCTCGACCTGTGTAAGAATCGGTCAGGCAATTTTTGGTCCGAGGATTAATTAAAAAAGTTTGGATCAGGATCTACTAACTTAAATACTGTCTAAGTAAAGTATAAATATAACTCTAAATTTAAAAAAAGCCTAATAACTGACTTTCTTAGATAACTTTGATAGAATTATAAATATATCAGTGTAGTGGGGAAATTGAAATCATGATATTTGAAATAATTTGATATGGTTCTCCTACAGGTTTGATGTGTAACGAAGTTATCAATCTTAATTCGTGTAAATTCCTTGAAATATATTTATTCTATCTAAATAATACGTATTTAACTACTGGTAAAGATATCAGTAGGCTGGTATTTCATTTTATTATTTATTAGGATTATTAATCAAATGAAATTGGTAGTTTTATGCCCGTTATGATCATTAACCATAATAGATAATATGCTGAGTCGCGTAGCTCACCTGTGCTGCTGGAATAAACCGAACTAGATCAATTCTTTCGTGCTAGGATCACATCTTGTTCTAAAATAATCCATCGCCCACATTTTTTCATCAGGACTTCCATTCGCAAGTGCTTTCGCCACCAGCTGTTCTGCAGGTTTACCGGGTGCAATCGTAGTGCCAATTTTATCGGCATACTCAATCAACCAGCGAGTTTCCGTCAAATCAGGGGGAATTGTTGGGGCATAACTTGATTTTCTTTGAAGCTCATCAAATGCCTGAATTGCAGCGTTTCTAACAACCCATTCATTATCTTCTAATTGTAAATTTTCAACGATTTTTGTTGCCCATGGTTGATTGATCCGGATTAGTCCAAAAACTACAGATCGACGTACAAGAAGATCATCCATGGAACTGCCTTCTCGAAGCGCTGGTTGACCTTCTTGTGGATTGTTGGCTAATGCTTCAGCAGCATAACGACGTAATTCTTCACTTCCATTAAGGAGGCTTGATGCTAGGATTTCAAGTGATTGTTTATCACCAATTGCAGCCAATGCCAGGCAAGCTGAACGTACTGATGTCGGTGATTCTTCTTGTAATAATTGGCCAAGTTCCTCAATCGCTTTTTTCTCTGCTAGTAGACCACAACCAAGGGCTCCTAATTGTTTTAATGTAGGATGATCGTTCTTAAGTAGTTGGCGAAAATACACTGATACACCAACATCACCAGAAAACGCCATCGCTGCAATGATCTTAGCAGCAAGGCTTAATGTCTCCTTCTCTTTTTGCACAATTGAGGTAAGCGTTCGAAGGATTATTGTTCTCCAAGCGCGATTTTTTGGTGCAACTTGTAACCATCGGGCAATTAACAAATGATTAGTATGAATATTATCGTCATCTTGGAGAAATGGTTGGATAAAACTTGTTACATCACCATTCCGGGCAAGGTAATATAAAGATAAATTTCTCCCGATCCAAGAAGGTTGACTTTGAAGATTATTTACTAGATTATTTTCAACAAGCGCATTTCCGGCAAGAAATCCGAAGAATAATGGATGTGAAAATCCCACGCGAGACCCTGGATAACTACGCAGCAAACCATTCTTAATAAATACATCTATCCCATGGAGTTCTTTTAATTGAATTTGTACATTTGGAGATGAGGTTCCGGAAACACTTTGCTCGCTTAATTCCGCGGAAGCTGAAGATGGACTTTCAAGAGTTGGTTGTGTTGCACCTCTATTGGACTCAGATGGATTAATAAGAATTTCTAAGCCGAGCAATAATCGAAGTGCTAATGCTTCCAAACCCGGGAGTGAATCTGGAACATCAATGATCATCCGTCGTATATGCGAATCAATTGCACTGAAACCATCAGAACCTAGAATATCTCCCGAGAAGGCAGCCCAAATTTTAAGGGTGAATTCTAGTGGTTTCAATAAAGCATTATTTACACACAACCAATTTTTTAAATATCTGGGATTTACCTTTTTGTGCGGTGACTTTAATGTTGGAGCTATCCATTTTGACCATTGTTGACTCCATCGTTCTACTAAATCGATGCGATCTTCATCAGTCCAAGCAGCCATCCCAAGAAGATTAAATCCCAAGGTGGGTAATCCAGCCAAGTCATCATAAGACATCGCAATGATAATTTGTAGTTTGGGATATTTCTTTTGTAACTGTCCAAGGTAGTTTGTGATAATCCTTGCCTGTTTCGGGGGTAATTCATCAGCCCTATCAATGATCAGAATACCTTGATTATTTTCTAGTGCAGACTCAATAATACGCGGGAGCCTAGGGATAGTAAGCGGTGATGCGTAAACAGATACTGCTTGAATCAGAATATTTACAACTTCATTGGGATCAAGGATATTGCTTAGCTTTGGTTTTTCCACAAAATCAGAATTTTCTGAATTCAAATCCGATATTCCATTTGCATTAGCATTAATATGATCAAATAAATGGGGTATATCTGTCGCATGGATATAGATTGGCAGTAACCCTGCTAATTTTCCCAACCCTTTTTTATTACTTGCGATACAACAAGCCAGCCATGCAAGTGCGACTGTTTTTCCGCTGCCTGGATGACCTGCAAGAATAATATTCGAACCACCTTGTAGTCCTTCAATCAGGGTTAATGTCGATGCTTTATATATGGAACCAAATTCTGGCCAATCTGGTATGTAAGGAATTGTTAAACTTACACTATCAGTAGGGGCAAGCTCGATTGATTTCGGTGCCTGAATAAGCGGGGTTAATACTTTCGGTTCTATCGCAATTTCATCCAATGAGAATAACGAGGCCGCAAGGTGTTGCTTTTGTGAAAAATGATAAACATCATTACGGAGACGGACTTCGGTACCTACAGAGAAATTTTCACGAACTGTACTATATTTTTTTCGTGAATCCTTTAGAGTCTTTGGAATATAAATAAATAACTTGGAAATAATCCACGCAGATAGAACGCCTGTAAAAAATCCCATCCAAAACGATGGTGATGATATATTTATATTTTGGAGAAAATTCATCGTATTGATATCCTAAACATTTATCCTGGATATAAAATTCTACTACAGGATGGGCAGCGAATTAATTGACCCGTGGATTGTGCTGCCTGGATTAATGCAGCAGTTAGCGTTGTACCGCAGGCATTACATGCTCTGGTGTTGATTATTACCACAGCTACTCCGTTTCGGCTTTTCCGCAAATGATCATATAATCCAAGATCTGGTGCTGGAATTGTTGGAAGAGTCGCTTTTCTTTCAGAATCCAACCTTTCAAGTTGGTTTAATAACTTCGTCTTTTCTCCTATAAGTTCAGCGTTTCGTTCTGCTTTTATTTTTTCTGCTTCGAGTAAACCTTCATTCGCCCACATTAATTTTTCTTCCGCTGATTCAACTTCCATCATTAATTCTAATTGTTTATCTTCAGCGGATGCTAACATTTTTTTTAGTGAAGCTATCTCAGTTTGTAATTCTTGAAGCTCTTTTGGATTATGGATTTTTCCTCCATAAAGTGCTGCTTCTGAAAATTCGATCTTAATTCTTATATCGGATGTTTTATTTTCAGATCCACGCAATATTGTTACTAAAGATTTATGTTTCTCTTCATTTTCATCGATTGCAACTTTTGCAGATTGGATAGAAATATCATCAAGTAATACGTTTTCAATACTTATCAATCTTGCAGTGGCAGCATCTATTTGACTATCTATCTGTTGTAGTCTATATAAATTTGAGATTTGACTCATAGTTGGATTATAGAGGTTGTTTGCTTAGAAGGCAAGTCTTATTAGTAAACATTTATAATATTGGTTAACAATGATATATTAGGAATTTCTAATAATCTTGATACTTAACTCATATAAAAAAGGTAATCAAAAATGGGGTGAGGTATGAATATTTGGTAAAATTGACTTTTCGAGCTTAACGAACCATCAAATAGTAATAATCCGAATGATTAATTTATACAGGAATTCATTCTACGTGCTAATTGTCTGTTCGCTTTTTATTATAAGCCCTCAGACAGTTTCTAATCCTTTTTTTGATCTGCAAACGACACCAGGTGGATTATTCCAGACACCAACTGGAATGTCAGGCTTGCAATCCCAAACAAATACTCCAACAGACACGCCAACTGTTACATCAACGACTACGTTGATACCATTGCCGGCGATAACTCTAATATTTCCAGCTCATACCAAAACGCCAGTGATTACCCAAAAACCTACACCTATTTTTAGTAACAGCTACCCAAATTCCAGATTCGGAAAACATTTACAATTCGGGTTATCCAAGAGTCAGGTTAATAGTAATTGTGTTAGGTTTTCTTTGGTTAATTCTCGCATCTTATTTGATCATTTACATTCGACAATTCAGATAAATTATAAATTGCTTCAAGTATTTTTGATTCCCAAAAGATAAGTATCATTTGAGTTCATATTACATATTGGTAAGATGCTCTGCTGTTATTATTTTTAATACTACATATCTCCAATATATCACTAATTAGTAAATTGACCGATTTATTATCCAATATAACAAATTTATATAAAGGATGATATATTAGTTATGGCAGATAAATTATGGAATTACTATGACAATCATAATAAAACGGTATCAAAATCGAAAGCTATATAATACGCAATCAAAAAAGTATGTGACGCTTGAAGAAATTGAAGATTTAATAAAAAGTGAGCAGGATATTATTGTTATCGATAATAGAACTGGAAAAGATATAACTGCAATTACTTTAAGTCAAATAATTTTCGAATTTGAGAAAAACCGTTCCGGGTTTTTACCAATTAAGCTATTATTGAGTTTGGTTCAATCAGGTGGAAATAGATTTGATGAATTAAAGCAAAATATTATAGATTCGCTTAGTTTATACCGCAATTATGATATGGAAATCGAAAGACGAATAAATCTACTTATAAATAATGGCGAATTATCCCAGGAAAGTGGTGCAGAACTATTAGAGAAACTTATTTCGTTCAATCAACCTGATACACAGAAACATATTGATATTGAAGATGTAATCATGGGTTACATAAAGGGGCAGCAAATACCCACAAAAACCGAGTTTAATCTGCTTATTCAGAAAATAGATACTATCTCCAAACAAATAGATGAACTTTCCCTGAAAGATGTTAAAGAATAATTGTGGGTATTCAAATCATTGAATAACGTACTAATGCAGTTTCAAGGATCATATTGACAAGCTCAGTATGTCCTATACCTTCTCCAGCTGCTTCAATAATTAAATCTGATATTACTGGAGCTAATCCTGGTAAAGGATTAATTTCAAGGATATACGGTTTGTAATTGTCATGCATATCTAGTCGAAAATCTACCCTTGATACATCAAGCGCTCCAGTAACTCGAAATACTGCTGCTGCAAGCCAATTTAATTCCTCTTTTTGCTCATCTGTAATCGGAGCTGGACATAGATAATTTAATTGATCTGCCAGGTCGACCTTCAGTCGATTACTGTAAACTGTATCTGAATCTGAGAATGGGGAAAGATCAACCTCCATTGGAGGAAAGAAATGTAAACCTGCCTGAATCCTACGGGCATTATCGTCGTCTGGCAAGCGTTGGGCAACTGGATTTATAAGGTTGCCTACAAATCCGACTGTCACTTCTCTTCCTTCAATATACCTTTCTACTAAAACAGGTTGTTTATACTTGTCTATGATTACCGCGATTTGCTCGCGCAATTCATCTTCATTATGGACAATAGATTTCCTCGAGACTCCCATTCCGGTTCCCTCTCGACTGGGTTTTACAAATAATGGGAATCTCATTTCAGGAGTTAATGGTTCTTCAAGACGTTCAAAAGTCTGAAATTCTGGTGTGGGTAGATTGTGAAAAGCAATTACTCGTTTCGTCATAGGTTTATCCAAGGCCAATGCTAATGTAAGTACTTTTGAACCAGTGTAGGGGATACGCATCATCTCAAGTAACGAAGGTACATGTGCTTCACGAGCATCGCCAAAATGGCCTTCACAAATATTAAAGCAGATATCTGGTTTAAATTTTCGGAGTGAATCGATCAAAGTGAGGTCACCTTCTAAAAACTCGCATGAATAACCGCCTTCTCGAATTGCATTTACAAGTGCATTGACAGTCTTTTCAGAATCAAGATCATCCCATTGATCAGCAGCCATACCTTCGAAATGTGGGGCATTTATTTTCATATTTGCGAGTAAAGCAACCTTGTATTGTTTCATTTCTCTCCTTTTTTGATGCCATAAGATACAACCAATCATCTATTGTGTCAAGAAAAATTCCATATCAATATATTACTGTATAGGACAAGTAAATAATAGGTATTACAATACGTATTGTTTAAATTCTGATCACCATTTCAGAGGTGCATATGGCTTTCATTGATTTAATTAATAAACGATACTCTGTACGTTCATATAAACCGGATCAATATCGAAGAAGATAAAATAAACATTATCCTTGACGCTGCACGTCTTGCTCCAACTGCAAGTAATCGGCAACCCTTTAGAATCATTCTTATAAATACACATGGAAGAGAAGCTGAGCTATTGACTATATTCCCAAGGAAGTGGTTCGCCCGAGCTCCTATTGTTATATGTGTATGTGGCTTACCATCTGAAGCCTGGGTCAGGAACGACTCCAAAATTTATCTTGATGTTGATGTTGCCATCGTAATGGATTATATGATTTTAGCTGCAACAGACCTTGGTCTCGGCACATGCTTTATTGCTGCTTTCGATTCAAATAATGCACGAAAGGTATTGTCCTTGCCTGATCATGTTGAACCTATTCTTTTTACCCCGTTAGGATATCCTGATAACCTGCCAGGTATCAAAGAGCGAAAGAAACTAGAAGATCTGGTCCATTATGAACATTGGTGAATATGATTAATTTGAATTGCATGAAGAACAAGATCCACCGGAGCACCCTGTACATCCCCCATTGCTACCACCTGCAATTATTTTAGAGCCGCTTTGCGCGTAGAAAACAGAGACTGCACGTTGGGTTTCGCTACTTTCACAGATTTTACAATCAATGGGTGAATCAGCTTCTTTGAATGAACGAATAATTTCAAAACGTTTTCCACAATCATTACAAATATATTCATAAATCGGCATAGTTACTCCTAAAATATTTCATTTTATATTCTAATCCTCCTGATAATGATGGTCAATATTGAGGATAAAGTTATAAATGCATAATCATATTGTTGTATTAATATCTGCTGATGCTGAATGGACAGAGCCTTACGGAAAATCATACAGGGCTACTCAATATATTCATCACCATTTGGGGAGCGGTTTATTCATTAAAACAAAGGTTTTCCAGAATTAACGAAAGCAATAATCATATTCATGCAAGGAGGTTGGGGTAAAGTATCAGTTGCTGCTTCGACTTAATTTGCAATTGATAATTGGCACCCAAGTTTACTTATTAATATTGGTACATGCGGTGGAATAGAAGGAGAGGTTTCCAAAGGAGAATTATTTTTAGCAAATGAAACGATCATTTACGATATTTACGAGCGAATGGGGGATCCATCAGAGTCAATAATACATTATTCAACTAAAATCGATAACTTGTGGATCAAAATGCCATTTCCGATTCCAGCACGAAAATATTTTCTTATCTCAGGAGAGCGTGATTTATTTTGTAAAGAAATATCTGAATTCAAGACAAACTATGGGGCAATTGCTGTAGATTGGGAATCGGATGCAATTGCTTAGGTTGCAGCTAAAAACCACACTCGATTTCTCATTTTACGAGGAGTTACCGATATTGTTAGTGAGAATGGAGGGGATGCTTATGATGGAAATATTGAGTTATTCCTCAAGAATTCTGAAGTCGTCATGAGGAAGATACTGGTTTCGTTACCTGAATGGATTATTATATACCTAAACTTCGAGAAATCTAAAAAAATAAATGACCAACGATCAAAGCTGATAAAGTCACAGTGATATTGTCGAGGTCTTTGAATGGTAACGATTCAACCAGCGTACCTACAATCGCTATTATCGAAATAGGAAGGATAAAGTATTGGAGTGGAGGTGAAAATATACCAACTCGTGTATAAATCCATAATATGATGATTGATAACGTCCATCCACCCAATAACATCCCAAATGATCCCGTCCATGATTTTCCATTATTCCAAAATAGTTTTCTTTTACCCCACTTTCGGCCAAAGATATCTGCTAATCCGTCTCCACCACACATGAGCATTAAGGCAATTATGCCAATGGGTGAGTTTTTCCAATAAAATATCGTTAGTAAAACAAAGATAATTCCGTAATATAGGGGACCACGCAGAACTTCACGTCTATCACCGCTTCTTGACATTGCTTTAACGGAAGCTTCATCCTTTATCACACCAATTCCAATCAGGAAAAACTGAACCGTAAATGCGAGAGGCACCAATGCTGCCAGGTACTTATTAATTGGATTTTCATCGAATAATAACCAACAAAGGACGAAGAGTGGTCCTGTACCGATATGAATTATTTTCCGACTCAGATGACTTTCTATCCAACCCCGATGAGCAATAAAATCATTTAGTCTAAGCCAGAACAGAGAGATTGCAAATGTGATTAGCCAATGCAATAATGTTATATTCTAGCATGTGGATTCCTTTTAATTGGAATATGGTTAGCGATATCGCACTTGAAAGAAATTTAACGATCGTGTAAATGCCTGGCAATTTCTCGTTGCGAGTCTCTCTTGGCTATTTCTGCACGTTTATCGTATAGTTTTTTCCCTTTGGCAATAGCAATCTCCACTTTAGCCCTACCATTTTGGATATAAACAGATAGCGGGATGATTGCTACACCTTTCTGACGGACTGTATTCCAAAGTTTACGTATCTCTGATGAATGCAATAATAATTTTCTTGGTCGCAATGGTTCGTGATTATAAATATTAGCTTGTTCATATGGCGCAATATGTGCGTCTTCAAGCCATGCTTCCTTTCCATCAATTCGAACGTAAGCTTCTGCAAGACTAATTTGACCAGCCCGAATCGACTTGATCTCACTTCCATGCAAAACAATCCCTGCCTCGAGGGTTTCTAAAATAAAAAATTCATGCCTTGCTCGGCGATTTGTAGCAAGCACTTTTCTAGTCATAAATCTATTCTATCATAATGAAAATACTTAGGAATTATTCGAGCTAGTTATTTATGACCCATCTGTTTAATATAAATGAGCCATGGATATTAATAGTTTATACAAAATTTTCTAAATATAGAATCAATTTTTCCGCTAAGATTTTTCTTGAATGATTTTGTACAGTATAATCATGACCATTTTTTCCCATTACGTCTAATTCATCTTGAGAATTTACTAATTTCAATATTATCTCCGCTATTTTTGTTGGTTCTTCTGCTGGAACATATACACCTCCGTTAATAGACTCAACCAATTCACGCGCCTCACCATCGATGGTGAGCATTACAGGTCGTTTGCAAGCCCACGCGTCGAATATTTTTGATGGGACGACTGTATCAAAAACTTCTGCGTTCCTTAGGGGAACGATTGCAATATCTGCAGCAGATAAGTACATCGGGATTAGTTCTCGCGGTTTTTCGGAGAGAAAGGTTAGGTTGGGTAGATCATATGAGGTAGCTAAAGTAATTAATTCTGATTTCTTAGGTCCATCACCAATCAGTAAAAAGTGGATCATTGGGTAATCTATTAATAACCGTGCAGTTTGTAATATTGTTTCTAGATTTTGTGCCAATCCGTGTATACCAGCATAAATAATGACAAATTTTCCAGATAATCCCAACTCTTGTCTGATTATTTTTCGACCAGATAGGTCGAAAACAAATAAATCAGTATTGGCTCCATTAGGGATTAATAACAACTTTTCTTGCGGAATTCCTCTTTGAATTAATTTGTTATAAACACCTTGGGTAACTACAACAATTTGTATTGCTTTTTGGTAGCACTTCTCCTCAAGTTTTGTGGCTAAGGATATTGAATGCTTATTTGATAATTCTCCCAGAGCAACTGCAGACTCAGGCCAAAGGTCGCGTACTTCAAATAATATCGGTATATGTTTGAAATAGCTAAGTACAAGTGCAGTTCCACCAACAAATAATGGTGGAGAGGTCGCATATATGAGATCATATCGACCTCGTACCATAAGTAAACCAATGATTATTGAATTTATCATGTATGATAAATAAAACAACAATCGGTTACGAAAATTTTTGATTGGCGATGTTTTTACCCAAACCCTGATAACATCAATTCCATCGACGTTAGCTCTCTCTAATAGTTTTCCTTTATACTCTTGTGGAATGATTCCGGATGGATGATTTGGGATTTCTGAAATCATGGTCACTTCATGTTTCATTTGAACCCATTGATACGCCATCTCATATGCGCGACTTTGCGTAGCCCCTACTTCGGGTGGAAAGTATTGAGAAAGGTATAAGTATGCGCATAGACCTAACTATAGATGAGCAATAATTGTTGATAAAAGGAAATCAAGTATTTTTCCATATCTGTCCAACAATATTTTTCCTTAACAGAAATTTGCCCATTTTTCCCAATTGCTTCTGAAAGTGATGTATCTGATAACAATTCGATGATTGCTCTTGCATGAGCAGACGGGTTATCAGCCTTGACCAAGAAACCGTTTTTCCGGTGTTCGATAAAAGGTTGGACTGCAGATAAGATTGCTACTAACCACAGGAATTGCGTAAGCCATATATTCAAATAGTTTTGTTGGTATATTCTTTTGATATTTAGCAACCAGAGGAAAGGGAATCCAACCGATCGAAGCCTGAGACAGGTAATAATGAACACTGGTAAAAGGAATTGCACCAGTGATGGTAACAGATTTTGTCAAGTTTCGGATTTCGATCTCAGAGCGTAATTCATCAGCTAAGGATTCGGGTGCAAATGGGCCAACCAAGTATAACTGAGCCCGAGGAATCTAATCTAAAACAATTCTAAAAGCATCCAACATTAGCGTAGTACCACGATTTCGTTTAAGACCACCCAGGTATAACACGATAGGTTGATTTGAATGATAATTCTTGGGTGATTGGGAACCCATCTCTAAGAATGATTGTGATGGATAATTGAATAAAGTAACCTTTGGTCGATGTATATTTAAAAAAGACTTGGCGATTTGATTGTCTGCAAAGATTAATCCACTTTGCAAATAAGCACAGGTTGGTTCAAGCCACCGGAAGGTCCAAGAGAAAAATATTCTTAGTAAAGCTGGTATATCATCCTTTATATCTATGAAATCAGCGACTGATTCATGGATATCATATACGACGGGTCGACCAGAGAAAAGGTGTAATAACGGAGAAATAAACAATAACTCTGGGTCATGGATATGAAATATATCTGCATTCGTTGATAGTGCGGAACTTAATACTTTCCACCAGAGAAATGGGCGATGGCTTCGCTTAACGCGTTTTAAAGATAAAATCCGAATACCTTGGACGGTTTCAGATCGATCATGAACAGCGATCAAAGTAACCTCGTATCCAGCTTTATGCAAGCTACAAGCTTCACGATAGAATATACGGTTATCAAGAGCATTGTGAACGGTGGAAATAATACAAACTTTGTTCATAACGATTAAAAAAAGTAAACCCGGCTACATCTAATTTTCATTTTACCATTTCTGGACCAGGAGTCATATATATAATAAAATTGTAACCTTTGAGTTCGATCGAGATCAAAGGTTAGTGTAGATTAAAAATTGTTTCATCCACTTCACTTTTTAGTAAAATCATCATATTTTCCAATGCATGATCACGGAAATAATAAGATGAAATTTTAGATGGGACTATGATTTCACGTTTTATTATCTCATCCATTTCTTTAGGATTACTCGCTAAAAAAGCATAGCCTGATGCTTGGGTGCATAATGGCAATACGCGTTCATGATTAGTAAATGGTAGAATAATGGTTGGTTTTCCTAGTCCCAGAGCTTCATAATGGCAAGTTGAATGGATGCTAACATGGAAGTCAGACTGTGATATAAGATCGAATGTCGATGGTGCTTCAGGGCCGGAAATAATTTTAACATTTGGATAATTTCGAAAACCAATTTCATAAGGCTGACGATTGAATTCTCGTGGATGTAATTTAATATTAACATGGATATGATTAGTTGATATATTGATAAATTCAATTAAAAATGAGATTAGTCGATCTGTATCCAAGGCTTGAGTAGTCACTGTTATGGTTTTTACTAAATAGTTTTTATCTACAACATTTAGTATTGAGGAGTATCTTTTGCGATAGTCATCAAGTCGGAGGCTACCAACAGCTCGTAATTCATTATTCCAAAATCCATTCTCCAATAATTCTTTTTTCCAATGATCTCCATATAAAAATAACAAGTCGGGTATCGGCATCTGCATTTTATAAACCAGGGATGATGAAAGCCAGGAATAACCAGGATGATGGCGATCGACAATGCCATGCTGGAATTCAATAGT
Source organism: uncultured Chloroflexia bacterium (assembly GCA_963736805.1). Taxonomy (GTDB): domain Bacteria; phylum Chloroflexota; class Anaerolineae; order Anaerolineales; family UBA4823; genus FEB-25. The sequence goes on along the minus strand of CAVTQM010000058.1, from coordinate 285,616 downwards.
TTTGATTTTTAACTCCTTTGCTGCAGCGATCAGAGCATGATTAGTATAGGCAACCTGTAACAAAATGACTTTGGGACCTAGTCGGAATAACAAATTTTGAAAGAACCTTTTTCTCCAATAATATAGCTTGAGGATTTTACATATATAAAATGATGATAATTCAGGTATTGGTAGTTCTTTTTGAATGAGCGTGAAAAGTTTCTTTGCAATAAGATCAATAGAATTTGGCCATGGCAAATTGGATAATATGTTAGAAATCAAGAATATGTAGCTTGTAGTTATCTGGCTCGGATATAAAGCGTTTTGGCTGTGATTTAGGTAGTGTTTATTATTTATTATCTCAATCTTATAGTACTCAGGGATATAGCGCAGTAAATCATCGAAAATAATATCTTTATATAATCCAGACTCATTTTCAACTCGGTTCGAGGATGCTACATAAAGCAGTGCTCTTGGATGGTTAGGTCGATAATATCGAGCAATATCATGGATTGATTGTTGAATATATTCTATAGCTGATAATCTAATATCACTATTATCCATACCTAATTTAGAAGCAATAATTGCGATATTAAATCTTATGATTGGCCATGCACGCCAGGAACCAATTTTAAATTGGAATATCTCTTTATTGGCTTCTAGCGATTGAATTTGAGCATTTACTTCGAGAAGATTCATGGATAACTAGACTAAGAAGTGTGATACGTTGGTAAAAACATTATGACAGTGTATATTACTAATATTGGACTGTCATTAAGATATCCTTCGATGGTGTTATTTCGATTGATCATCAGGTTTATGCAGAATATCGATTTCCCTGATATATTTTCCTTGCATAGTTCATCATAATGGGTATCTCCTTATGTTCAAGGAATAACATTATTGCCATGTAGATGATGCTAAAAACAAGGGATTTAATAGTTCCTGTGACCCAATATGATGCATTATCATTTAAAATCAATATTGCCAAATAAGCAAATAGCAACCCTGTAACTAAAGCCACGAATGGTGAACCAAATAAGCGTAATATTGAAAACCTCACATATGAACGTGCTTGCCAAAACATGATAATGATACCTATTAAAATCATCAAATTTACTGCAATGGCTACTCCAGAGATACCCCATAAGTTTCCAAATATAAACAAGCCAATAATCATCACTCCAAATTGAAGCAATCGGATCCAAAGCAATTTCTCAGGCTTTCCAACTGCTATGAACAGACTTGCAAGTGTGAACCGGAGCGGATCGAGAAGAGTGAATAGAAGCATGAGACGAAAAGCATCTAACATAGGTAGCCATTGAGGCACCAATGACCAGATAGATAAACTCTGGTGCGATCAATGCCAACAAGCCCGCCATAAAGAAACCAGTGCGAACTAGAAGGGCATTTGCTCGAAAAAATGCTTGTGAAAGCTGCTTCGGATTCTCTTTTAGTTCTGCATAGGTACCAGAAGCAACTGAATTAATTGGATTTGCTAACACTTTTCGTGGATATGATGAGAACGTATAGGCACGTGAATAATAACCTAAAGATGATTTTCCCAAGAATTGCCCAGTCCATAAATTATCCGTGTAATCTAGAGCCTGGGTAACCAGATTGCCTAAAAATGTGCGATATCCAAAATTTAGTAAGTATCGGGCAATTGTAGGTGACCACCCAAAATGAACTTTCCAGGGTGGACGGATAAGCAGGTATCCAAAAACTGCCACGATGGCAGCGATAATATCTGTTGAAATTAAGCCTTGTATTCCAAATCCTTTCCAGGCAAAGATGAGGGCAGAAGCAGTGGAAAGAATGATACTTATTGTATCAATGACCGCGATTCGTTTTAATACTACACGACGTATAAGTAGAGTACGGCTAGTAATAACAAGATTATCTACAAATTGGGTTGCTAGGAATACCCACAGAACCCAAAGATTCTCTTTAGGAAATATTAATGCAGCGATAAGAGCAATCGTAATTGCCCAGAAGAATATTAAAGATTAAAAGAATTGTAAAATGTACACGGAGGGGTTGTTCACCTTCGCTTTCTGGAGCACGATGAAGGAGAGCGCTGGACATTCCGAAATTAGGAATTGAGCTAGTTATGAGCACAAAAGAAGCAGCAAAAGAATAGATTCCAAATACCTCAGGGGCAATCATCCGGGCAAGCAGAATTGAACGAAAGAGTTGAATGACAGTGTTAATCCCACTAGCGCCGAGTGTGTACATTGAAGAACGAATGCTACGTTGTGCAATGCTCATATATAAATAAAAGCAATTCTAAATATAAAGGCTCACTTTGTTGGTAATATATTCTACTGATACAATAAATACACCGGAATCAGGATCATGAGAAATTGACATGGTCAATAAATGCTGTTATCCAATTTAACATTTATTTTAATGGCATAGTCTATGTTTACCTTTATCGATATATATTACAAAGAGAGTGAAGCCAATTATAAAATACGAAGGGTAAGGTTCTTTTGCACCCCAAAGTATAATAGGGATATTGTAATGGTAATTATTGAAATAGGTGACTGATTATGCCAACAAAACTAAGTCGGTATTGTCTGGGGATAATGGAAGCTGCTTGGTTAGCAGCTGTAAGTATCGTTCCAATATTTTTTAATATTTATTCGAGTCGCATTTTTGAGCCGGATAAAATAGCAATTTTGAGATCATTAGCTTTAGTGACTCTAGCAGCGTGGATTGTGAAGCTAATTCGAAGAAGGGGGGACAAAATGGAAAGAGAATAATGGGAATGTCTCTATTTTTTCTTACCTTTTTAGTTTTCCGTTAGTAGGCCCAGTAATATGTCTATTAATTGTATATGTTCTTGCAACAATTTTTTCTGTTACACCGTACATCAGTCTATTCGGTTCCTACCAAAGGTTGCAAGGAACCTATACTACTTTTTCATATATCGTAATATTTTTTTCACTTGTTGTGAACCTTCGGTCGAAGAACCAGATAAGTCGATTGATAACGACGATTATCTTAGCGAGTTTACCCGTTTCTCTTTATGGAGTTTTACAGCGTTTCCAAATAGATCCAATTCCATGGGGTGGTAATGTTTCCAGGCGCATTGCTTCAAATATGGGAAACTCCATCTTCGTAGCTGCGTATCTTATCATGGTATTCCCACTAACCTTGGGTAGAATTATTGGTTCTTTCAAAGATATTATTTCAGATGATGGACACGTAGAGGAATCAAGAATTAAAACTGTAAAGCAAATCATTAAAGCATCTCTTTATATATTAATCGCTTCGTTGGAATTGATTGCTATATATATGAGTGGTAGCAGAGGACCTCTCCTAGGACTGATGGTTGCAGTTTATTTCATGATGTTATTATTTTCAATTTTCTGGCAGAAACGCTGGTTGACTTATACGGTTATTGGTATTGCTGTTATGGGAATAATTTTTTTAGCTGTCTTCAATTTACGAAATGGTCCATTAGAGACACTTAAATCTTCTCCCGCAATTGGTAGATTTGGTTTGCTCTTAGACCCTGAGAGTAATAGTGCTTTGGTCCGGCAATACATATGGGAAGGAACAGTCAAGCTTGTTGGGATTCATGACCCATTAATATTTCCAGATGGAAGCTACTGATCCTTTTAATTTTCTTAGGACAGTTATTGGTTATGGTCCTGAGGCGATGTATGTTGCGTATAACCAATTTTACCAACCAGAACTTGGCCAGGTTGAAAAGCGTAATGCCTCACCAGACCGAGCGCATAACGAGACCTGGGATTCCATTGTTATCACTGGTTTCGCAGGATTGATCGTGTATTTATCCATCTTTAGTTCTTTATTTTATTATGGCTTGCAATGGCAAGGGTTAATTAAAACAAACCGCGAAAGATATTTCTTTTTTATATGCCTGATTGGCGGTGGGATTGTTGGATCATGCGTATTGATTATTCTTAAGGGGATGGAATATTTTGGAGTAGGTTTACCATTCGGTATGGTAATAGGGGTGATTGGTTATCTTACAATTTCTGCATTGTTTTTTCCAATTAAGCAAAATCGTAATCTAAATAATAACCTGCAAATACCAATCATAATTGTTTTACTGTCCGCAATCGCAGGGCATTTCGTTGAAATCAATTTTGGAATTGCTATTGCATCCACAAGAACTTTATTCTGGACCTATGCTGCCTTGATGGTTGTCGTAGGTTACATTCTCCCAAAAGTGAATTCGCTAACAGAACAATCGCTAACGGAAGTAATAACTGAGGATATTCCAAATTCAACTTCAGACAAGAAGAAAGATCGGCGAAATCAAAAAAAACAAAACCGGAAGTCGGGAAGAAATTGGCGACCAATTGTTGGTGAGAGACCTGATTGGACCAGATATTCAATTATCGGCGCATTTATTGTGGGATTGGTAATTGCTACGTTAGGTTATGATTATGTAACCAACTCAGGACATTCAACATCGCCAATTACGATTCTTATCTCTTCAATTACCCGACTCGCAAATAAGAACAATGCCCTTTCTTTCGGAATCATTGAGCTAATATTAATTACATGGATCGTTGGAGTATTCTTGTTCTCTGTTGAGGGAGATACGGAATTAAACCTTCCTACCTGGTTGAAGTCGATTGGATTGATGTTTGCTGGTTCATCTATTATTGGTTTTCTGTTTTGGATTTTACATGCAATCAGCCTTGCAATATTGGCAAGTTTTACTCCTGCCAATCAGAATGATGTAATCCAACAGGTGAATAGCATTGGCTCGTTATTATCCAAATATTATTTATATATATTACTCATTATCTTTTTTGCTGCTTTCCTCTTACCAGATGATTGGCCACAGCGTAAAAGTGTTAGATCACCAGCCATAATTGCTGTTGTTCCAATTGCGCTGATCTCAGTTTTCTTAATTACCATTTTTTCAAATTTGCAAGTTATCCATGCTGATATTACATTTAAAATGGCTGAACCTTTTACAAAAAGCGGTCAATGGCAAGTTGCAAATTTCTTATACAAGCGAGCCTTAGAACTTGCGCCAAAAGAAGATCATTACTATTTATTCCTCGGCAGAAGTTATCTTGAGCAGGCAAAAATAACCGATTCCATACCTGACCAAGATAAACTAATTTTACAAGCAGAAAATGATTTGAAGGTTGCTCAATCGATTAATCCGCTAAACACAGATCACACTGCAAATTTGGCTCGATTGTATAGCTGGTGGGCGGGTAAAGCATCAACTACTGAATCGAAAGCTACTCGAGCTCAGAAAGCATCTGATTATTATCAAACGTCAGTCACAATAAGCCCAAACAACTCAACTTTATGGGATGAGTGGGCAGTATTATTAATGCAGGTAGCTGGACAACCAAAAGATGCTTTATTAAAACTGGAACATGCATTGGAATTAGATTCTCATTATAGCTTTACGCAAGGTCTATTAGGCGATTATTATCTACGGGAAGCGAACTCTGCCACGGAAGTTTCAATAAAGGAAAAAGCTTTGCAAAAGGCTGCTGAGTACTACCGTACTGCCGCTGAGGGTGCAAAAAAGTCAGATCAGATGTCAAAGGCAAGCTACCTTGTTTCATTAGCCAATGTATATGTGGTCATGGCTGGATTAGATCCACAGAATGTTGATCGTGCCCAGTTAAAACAAGCGATTGAAGTATTACTTGAATCTATCGATGCTGGAATCAGTTCAAATGACCTTTGGAAAGTTCAAGAAGCAGTAGCCAAGCTTTACTTTCAGCTAGGTGATAAATCCTTCGCTCAATATTATGCGAGTCAGGCTTTAGAAAATGCACCGAATTCTGTTATTGGTAGAATCCAGGATTTAATTTCACAAACATTATCTTTACCATAAATAAGGGTTATTATATTAATTTTCATTATTTCATTTACGTATGACACTATTACCTTTATTCTTATCCTTCATCACATCCCTTGCCTTGATGCCAGCTGTAAGAGTGTTAGGTTTTAAAACTAATCGACTTGTTATACCAAGGTCTGATCGATGGCACCGAAAACCAACCCCAACTTTAGGCGGGGTTGGTATATTTATCGCATTTATTGCCACTATTGCAGTCGTAATAATAACAAATCATGTTCAAGCCCATTTAATACAACGATTGAGTTTGTTTGTCGGAATTTTACTCATGTTTTCTGTCGGACTATATGATGATATAAAAAAAATCAAACCTCCAACAAAATTAGCATTTCAAATTCTGGCAGCTACGCTGGTTATTTTCTTTGGTGATAATACAATTAATTTCTTTCGCTGGCCGATAGCGAATATCCTTCTGACTATTTTTTGGTTAGTTGGAATAACGAATGCCATGAATTTGCTTGACAACATGGATGGATTAGCTGGGGGAGTATCATTTATTGCCTCGGGATTTCTTTCGATTTTCTTTATAAAAACTGGAGATATAGATTTATTACTTGTATCACTTGCACTGGCGGGAAGTATCCTCGGATTTTTATTTTTTAATTTTCCACCTGCAAAATTATTTATGGGGGATAGCGGAAGCATGGTTTTAGGATTTTCTCTTGCATCCTTGGCAGTTGCCCAGCGCTCTCAAGCATCTAATATATTTGCCATTATGGGTGTACCAATATTAATATTTTTGCTACCAATTGTGGATACTGCATTGGTAACAATAACACGTATACTACGAGGGCAATCTCCTGCCAAAGGTGGTACAGATCATACATCTCATCGATTAATTGCATTTGGATTATCGGAGCGGCAAGCATTGCTTGTGCTTTATGGAATCGCAATCGTTTCTGGAATTGCTGCAATTGGTCTTGAAGCATGGGATTATGAGTTAAGTCTTATATTCATTCCTTTATTGTTGATCACTCTTTCGCTATTTGTGGCATATTTAGCCAGGATGAAAATTGTCACAATGGATAAAAATAATCAAAGTGGATTTACTCGATGGATTACTACACTTACTTTTAAGCGCAGGATATTTGAGCTGATTTTTGACTTATTGCTGATTGGAATTAGTTATTATCTAGCATTTTGGACTCAATTTGGATTAGATATGACCACTGCGAGCATGGAACTTTTTCTACGCTCGTGGCCTATCGCACTCGGAATAAGTTATGGATCATTTTATATTCTAGGTGTATACCGGGGTGTATGGCGTTATATTGGTATTAATGACTTAATACGATATGTCGGTGCATCATTTATGTCTGGTATTTTGACATGGATTGCTGTTAAACTAATATTTCCTTACCAAGGATTCCCAAAAGAGGTTTTTATTCTATTTATCATATTTTTACTGATTGGTTTAACTGGATCCCGCTCATCATTTCTATTTTTGGATCGGATGTATAGTAGACAATTCAGTGGTGTAGAAAAGCAAAATATTTTATTATATGGGGCAGAAGATGCTGGTGAAATAGCTTTACGATGGATTTTACGAAATCCGGCAATTGGATACAATGTGGTTGGATTTTTGGATGACGATTTACTTAAATGGGGGAGTAGTATTCATGGAGTGACAATTCTTGGCGGATGGAAAAATTTGGAGCAATATATCGAAGAAAAAAATGTTAAGGGGGTGATCACAACTAGCGAAAACATTACAACGTCCACCAACGGAGAAAGCCTATTTTCAATATGTCGAGAAAAGGGTGTTTGGGTGAGGAATTTACGTCTAGAGTTCGAGCTGATAGATTAAATTAGTTAAGGATCAAGCCTACAAAGTGCTACAGCTACTGCAATAGATCAATATCAACAAACCAATGGATATAACTAGGTACGAAAAGGAAACACGAAATAAAAGGCTATTACAAGGTTAGAAAATCACGAATATACCAAGGGGCATATATACAATTTACCTCATTAGATATCGAGAAATAAATATTAATAAGAGAAATATTTAGCTAGGATTGGCTTTTGATTGCCAGCTGACCACAGCCAGCCTGGATTTCTATTCCCCTCCGTAAACGAATCGTGCATGGTATTCCAGCCAGAGTCAATTTTTCCTGAAAAGCGAGAGCATTTTTTCGGGAAGTAGGGTAGCCCTGGTATTTATCAGTGGGATTTAATGGAATTACATTGACGTGGCTAAGATTTGATCCACCAATTCGCAGCTCTTTTAATCTTTGAATTAGTAGATGAGCCTGTTCGGGGGTATCATTAACCCCTTCGATGAGCGCCCATTCAAAGGATAATCTACGGTGAGTTTTTTGGATATATTCTAAACATGCAGAAAATAATTGATCTAGAGGATATTTGCGATTTATTGGAAGTAATTGGGAACGAAGTATATCATCTGCTGCGTGAAGTGAAATAGCTAGATTGATTTGAGAACCTTCTTTGGTGAATCGTCGTATTTCAGGTACCAAACCCACTGTTGAGATGGTAAATCTCCGTGCACCTAGATTATATCCCTTTGGTGAATTTAATCGTTTTATTGCTGACAGGGTAGCATCATAGTTGTGAAATGGTTCACCCATACCCATAATGACGATGTTCGTAACCTGCAGATGTTCTAATGATAGTAGCCGGGCATAATACAAGACTTGCTCAATAATTTCACCCGATGAAAGCTGACGATGAAAACCCATCTGGCCTGTAGCACAGAACACGCATCCCATGGCGCAACCTGCCTGAGTGGAAATGCACAATGAGTGCCTATTGTTGTATTGCATATGCACAGCTTCTACTTGCATTCCATCTCTTAATGTAAACAAGGTTTTAATAGTTTCGCCTTCAGATGATCTCTGGGTTCGGGTTGCACTCAATTGACTGAAGGAGAGTTTATTCTCCATTAACGTGTCGTTCATTGCAAATATATCGCTAATTTTTTGTCTAAGAGCTTTTGGTAGCATTGAAAAATCAGATGGAGATGACCATAGATGTTGATAGATACCCTGCCATATCTGATCTACACGATAATCAGGTTCACCCCATGAATTAATTACTCGAGATAACTCTTCAAAACTCAAATCATAAATATTTGAATAATCTTCCATCAAGGATCCTTAATATTGGACAATATCTTTAAACAAGGTTATAGCCAGACCATACGAACGATATTATCCAGGTCTTGGCTTATGATATCTGGTTTTGGCTGCCAATCGTTTGCCTGCTCTGAATTTGTTACCCCAGAGAGAACCAAAGCCGTATGACAACCAATTTTTTGTGCTCCAGCAATATCTGTCTCTGGACGATCACCGATAACCAAAACCTGGCTCGGTAATAGGTGTAATCTTTCAAGTGCAATCTGATACATGATAGGTTCAGGTTTCCCCGCGATTAAAGGTTTTACATCACTGGCTGCAGTCAAAGCAGCTAATATCGAGCCTGCCCCAGGAACTAATCCTTGAGGTGTTGGAAAGGTAAGATCAGGATTAGTGCCAATAAATGGTAGACCCTTTCTCAGCAGCAACGTAGCATTTTTTAGTTTCTCATAAGTTAGTTGGCGATCTAATCCAACAACAACTGCTTTGGCATCCACTTCAGAATGAAAATATCCTTGTTCAGAACACGCATCAATAATCCCTTGCTCTCCAATAATGTAGATGGGCGACCTTTCGGTAAGTAGGAGATTTAACCTATAAAGAACTGCTGCTGCAGAAGTGACAATCTGCCAGGATTCCACATGGACACCAAGGGATGTCAAATGCTCTAAATATTGTTGGGGAGTTCGTGTGGCATTATTTGTTGCAAATATAACTTTCCACCCAATCTTACGAATATGAGTAAAAATTGAGCTTAAATCACCGATTGGTTGGTTGCCTCTCCATAAGACTCCATCCATATCTAAGATAACAGCTTTAATTTTGGAAGGAAAATTATTAATTACAGAACTCATAAGATTTTACTGAAGTATATACTAGAAATAATATACCCGGAAATTTCTTATATAAAAAGTTATTTCCGGGTACATTCTTATCATAAATGATTTATATTTGTTTAAACGTTTGTCCCTTAACTACTTTTGACTTTTACCTGATTTCTCTACAGGAGATTCAAGAACCTGATCAACGATTCCGTAATCAACCCCTCCCTTTGCGTCCATATAGAAATTACGATCGGTATCTCTCTCAATCGTCTCCACAGACTGGCCAGTATGAAAGGCTAAGATCTCATTCAACCTCATTTTTAGTCTCAAGATTTCACGCGCTTCAATTTCAATGTCTGTTGCCTGACCCTGGACCCCACCCAGAGGTTGGTGTATATGTATTGTTGCATGGGGTAATGCATAGCGTTGTCCCCTAGTGCCTGCGGTTAATAATACGGTCCCAAAGGATGCGGTAACTCCAACTGCAACAGTGCTGATAGGGTTAGTAATCATCTGCATCGTGTCGTATATGGCCAGACCAGCATAAACCTGGCCACCTGGCGAGTTAATATACATGGATATTGGGGCTTCACGATCCTCCTGGTTCAAGAATAATAACTGGGCAACGATCAAGTTTGCAACCTGGTCATTTATTGGCGTGCCCAAGAAAACAATACGATTCTTGAGTAAGAGTGAAAAAATATCATAAGCTCGCTCGCCTCTACCTGTGGTTTCAATCACCATCGGTACAAGCGATAATGGGTTATTTGGATTCATTATTTTTTACCATCCTGGTTGATTTTTTCTTCTTGGTTTTTTCTGTTGTTTTTTCTTGATCCAGTCCTTGTGTTGGATCCACTGAATCGGCTACGACTGCTTCAGTTTCTTTCTCGCCACGGGCAACTTCATGTAAAAAGTCCCATGTATGCCTGATTAATAAATCAGCGCCAACATTACCAATCATGCTTTGAATAAATTCATTGGGTTAAGGTTTTTCGAGCTTTTTCAGCCGGCATTATTCGTCCAAGCTCATCTAAAGTGCGCATTGATTCGCTTTCTAGTTCATTCTTTTCTACGTGGATATTTTCTACCTTAGCTATTTCAAGAAGTATTAACGAACGCTTTAAGACGCTCTTCTGCTTGTGGATTTATTTCTGTGCGTAGAGCATTTATATCGAGCTTTCGCATCTTTAGATAGGTTTCCATATCCAATTTCTGTTGGGCTAAACGATTTTCGAGCTGATCGATAAAAATATCAATTTCTCGTTCCAACATTTGAGGAGGATATTTGATGGTAGTAGATTTAAGTAATACCACCATTATTTTGTCGTTATACTCATTATCATAAGCTTCCTTTGCTTGTTTTTCGAGAGAATTTCGAATATCATCTGTTAAGGATGTCAAGTTCTCATATTGTTCACCAACAGATTGCGCAAATTCATCAGTTAAGTCTGGAAGGATGCGTTTCTTGATCTCTTCAACGAACAAGTGGACTTCCGTTTCTATATTACGCAGTTCCTTATAGTCAGAATCCTTGGGATAAGTATACTGAAATACTTTTTCTTCAGCTAGACCTGACACCGATTAAGTATTGAGAGAATCCAGGGAAAGGCCATTCTTTTTTATCTTCAGAATCTGAGGATATAACAACTGGGATGCGGCGATCGCTTACCAGGGATGGGATTTCATCACCTGTAGGGTGTAAACGGTTAATGGATAATTTTATATAAACCTGATCTCCAACTTTGGCTGGCAGATTAGTCGGTTCGAGCACGACCTGGCGTTCCCGTAAGTCTTCCAGTACTTTATTGATATCTTTTTTTGTTATTGATTTACGTTTATAGGGTATACGAATTTCTTTATAATTTCCCAAGACTACTTCTGGTTCAAGTGGTACTATGAACACAAACGTAGGTGGATCAAGTTTTGACAAATTTTCAAGGGATCCGGGTCCGTAGGGTTTGATTTTTGATTCTTCGATTAATTTGGGGTAAATATCTTTAACTACGATATCCAATGCTTCTTCAAGGATAGTCTCTTCACCGAAATTCCGAAGAACGATTGCATAGGGTGCCTTTCCAGGACGGAAACCGGCAATTTTCTTGTGTTGGGAAATATGTCGGGCTGCACGATGCTTGGCTTCTTCAAGCTTCGTGTTTTCAACCTCAACAGTTAATCTTACCTGATGACTTTCGAGTAATTGTTGTTCGATGTTCAAATCATTTTCCTTTTCATATACCCTGGCTTCTATTACCAAGGTAGGGATATATGGGGAAGGCGGGACTTGAACCCGCACGCCTTGCGGCACATGATCCTAAGTCATGCCTGTCTGCCAATTCCAGCACTTCCCCGCGAGCGGGGATTATAAGCCAGAGAGAAGGGTTCGTCAATAAATCGGATATAATCATTCAGAATTTCTTTCAAAAAGTTAATAGATATTCAGGAGTTAGTATTTGGGAAGAATAATTAAATCAGGTTCACCAGGCAAGGATAGAATTTGGCTGGAAAAAGGAATCGTTATTGCTATTCGTGAGTTATCTAAGCAAACCGGTATAGATAATAATACCTATGATTTGTTGGCTTATATTTCACTATCGTTACTTGCGATTGGGGAAACAGTAGACGAATCAGTTGTTGCTTGGGAGAAGCGTGGTTATTGGGTGAAAGCTGATCGATACCGAATGGAATGGAGTTGGTCAACACGGATGGGGGATGAATTAAAACAAGCCCTTTATAAAGATGATTGGGAAAGCGTTACCAGTATTATTGCAAAGATAACTCAAAAAATGAGTAAAGTAAACGTACCAATGAGGAATCGCCTCGGTAATCCATGGGTTGGCTCCTGGGAACGATTAATACGCCCAAATCAAAGTCATTAATGCACAGACAGCAGTGATAACCAATGCAATTATCATCGTGGTTCGGATTACACGAGATTCTTCTCCAATACGATCGATACTAGCAGCTGCATTTTGCAACTTGGCTGGCGAAATTACGCTCGCCAATCCTCCTCCGATTCCACTTGCAGCTGCGATAACCAGCCCAACTGCACCAATCGATTTTGCAGTCGTCAGATGAAGGTTAGTCAGCATTACGATTGCTGAAGTTTCTGAGCCACTGATGAAACCAGCGAATAAACCGAGATATGGTGAGATTAACGGATAAAAGCGGTTAAAAGTTGATCCTGCTGCAGTCGCCAATACAGAAATCATATTTATATTTTCATCAACGAGATGCCAGTTGTTATCCTTTCCAGATTGGTTGTACAAATACGCAATTGCAAAAAAAATCGCAGCAGAAAATACTGGGCGTGGAGCTCGTTTTAACCATTTCCTTAGGCTATTATTAAATTGAAGGGAAGTGGTTTTCATTATTGGGAGTGACAAAAATGTACAAATTGCGATCCAAAAGTATGCTTGCCACAATAGGCGAATTTTTTCAGGTGAACCAGGAATTATCTCCAAAGGCATTGAGAAACGGTTGAATGTTATATCATAAATCGGTAAACTTGGGGTATTAATTAATAATGAAATAAAAATAAGAATTATCCAGGGCGAAATTGCAGCATATATCGACATTTTTTTTGCGGATGCTCTATCATTTTCATCCATTTTATTTCGATCTTGGATAGGTTTCCGTAATAGTTTTAAATATACTAACATCATTATGACCACTCCAACACCTGCTGCAATACCAGTAAGCGTAATTAATCCAAATTTATTCATTCCGATACAGATGAATCCTGCAGTTAATCCAGATAATAGCGCTGGCATTAATCCTTTAATTACTGTTTTCCACTTTCCTACAATCCACAACATACCAAGGGCGATACAAGTGCTGATAATTGGCATAAAACGAGCAAAATATATTCCCACTTCTCTAATTGGAAGTCCTACAATATTAGAAAATACTACGACCGGTATACCAAGTAGTGCATAGGTTGTTAACGCATCATATCCGATTGCCGGTAATGCAATGGCTATGAATGAAGAATATCCCAATGAAAGCATTATTGGTGGCAAAATTGATACTGGTACTGCTCCTAATGCTGTCAAAAGAGTCCCAAATCCAACATTAACAATCATAATCTGGACAATTCTATCTGTTGGAGAAATTGTCTTTATCAAAGCCACGATACGTGCTATAGCACCGGTTTCTTGCATAATGGTCACTTGAAAAATTGATGTCGCAACTACCAATGCGATCGGTAATGAAGCAATGATTCCTCCAAGGCTGGAGAGAATGATTACATTAGTTGACGTATTAAAGAATAACCAGGTTATGAAAACTGTTATTAGCCAACCGATTAAACCAGCGATATCTGCTGGTGTTCGCCGAATGGCTAGTAGAAAAAATATAACAATAACCGGAGTGATTGATATAAGAATAAGAAAAATATTATTCTCTTTCATCAGAAAACCCATAACCTCCACCTCCAGGCGTACTTATGTGTAAAATATCTCCTGAGGAAACGCAAAAAGATCCTTTACCTGGTAGTTGGAATTCTTTGGAACCACGAACTAATACATTTTCTCCCCTTTGACCATTTTCTCCACCTGCTAATCCATACGGAGCAATTGAACGTCTCTCTGTTATTATTGTAATTTGTGCATCGGTTAGGAATTTGAATTCTCTGATAATACCATCACCACCATGCTTTGCACCTTTTCCCCCACTATCCTTCCGAATTTCATAGCGATTTATCTGCATTGGATAGCCATATTCCAGTGCTTCAATTGGGGTATTTAGGGTATTTGTCATGTGACTGTGTATTGCAGACACGCCATGACTATTAATGCTTGCGCCTGTTCCTCCGCCAATGGTCTCATAGTACGTAAAGTAGCATTTACGTTCAGGATCCCATCCACCAATACTTACATTATTCATTGTTCCTTGGGATGCAGCTGGTATTTTTTCGGGACAAGCTTGGGCTAGTGCACCGAGTAAAACATCCACGATGCGCTGGGAAGTTTCAACATTACCAGCGGCAACTGGAGCTGGATGAATTGCATTTACAACCGTTCCCAGAGGAGCAATAATTTGAATAGGCACTAAGCTTCCGCTATTATTTGGTATATCTAGATCGATCAGGGAACGAAATACATAATTGACTGCTGAAAGGGTGATCGCAAAAACTGCATTAACACTTCCTTCTTGTTGCCGAGCTGAACCGGTAAAATCTACAATGGCTGTATCGTTATCAATAGTGATTGCCACCTTTATTAGAATTAAATCATCTGAAACACCATTATTATCTAAAAAATCTTCAAACGAAAAGTATCCATTCGGGAGGTCAGATAATAGGGCGCGTGTCATGCGCTCGGTATACTTAAGAAGTTCCTGCATAAAATGATCAACTTCACTCTGGTTATAGCGATTGATCAAATTTATGAGCAAATTTACTCCACGCTTGTTGGCTCCAATCTGTGCATATAAGTCTCCCAAACGTTCTTCTGGGGTCCGAACATTGGATAGAATTAAGTCTAAAATATCATTATTAAGTATTCCTCCATTAATAATTTTCACCGGAGGAATGATTAATCCTTCCTGATATATTTCTCGAGCGATCGGCATTGAACCTGGGGCGATACCACCAACATCAGAGTGATGTGCTCTGCTTGCGACGTATGCAAATGGTTTTATCGAACGATCAGACAGATTTTTCGCTGATTCTGATTGATATAATCCGAGAAGAATCAGAAATGAATACCGGTGTTACAAGGGTTATATCAGGTAAATGAGTACCGCCAAGGTAGGGATCGTTAAGAATGATTGTATCCCCAGGTACTAATGGTGAATTACCTTGACGATATTTAGTGATGGCGCTGGTGACCGATAATGGCATCGAGCCAAGATGAACTGGAATATGTGCTGCTTGTGCAACCATGCTACCATTTGCATTGAAAATTGCACACGAAAAATCTCGACGTTCTTTGATGTTAGGAGAGAAACTTGATTTTCGAAGTACAGCACCCATTTCCTCAGCTATCGCTGAGATTTGGTGTTTAAATACTTCGAGTTGGATTGGATCGATGCCTGAATATTTCCGGCTTTTGCGCATAGGCGTATAATTCAAACCTTATCTGATTAGGGGTTCTACGTTACCGGAATTAAAAACATAAGTGTTTTCTTCTTTGACATCAATATCAATTATTAAATTACGATAATTGTCTACAATAACATTGTCCCGGGGATTTATTAATATTGTGGTATCTGTTGATAAGATGAGAGCTGGTCCTTCAATCAATGTTCCTGGAAGCAAGTAAGCATAATTGAATTTTGGAATTGAAACCGCTCCTTCATTCATTTCTACTTTGACATATTCTTCAATTATGGGAGGTGAGTTAGCTTCCCCAGCGTCAAACAGGGATAACTTTATCGGAGAGACTATTCCGATGGCCCTTACACGTATATTCACGATTTCTACTGACCTTTCTGGATGTGAATATCCGTACATCATTGTATGTGCCATTGTGAAATGAATTTAATAAAATCAAGCGTATAAGGAATAAGAAGCTCGTATGATTGTCCTAAATAACGAATATCAAGATTACGGAGAATTTCAATTTTATCATCCTGAAAACCTTGATTCTTAATATCAAAAATACCTTGTTTAGTTAATGGAGAAAACATATTTTCAATCACTTCTATGCCAATGGTTCCCGCTAACATCACAGTTTGAGAATAATCTTTTATAACATTTGACGCTAACATTCCAAATGCAGATAGAGTAGAAGCAAATTTACTTATAATAACTCTGGGTATTCTTAGATTTCGTGCTAAATCAACAACATGCAAACCTCCAGCACCGCCGTACGAGAATAAACTGAAATCATGTGGATTGTAGCCACGTTCAACTGATATTACTCTTAACGCTCTTTCCATCTGTGAATTTACGACACGGATTATTCCATGGGCGACTTCGACCGGTGAAAGCTTGATTATTATTTCCTATGTTTTTCATCGCTATATATGCACGTTCTGGATATATTTTCATCTTGCCACCTAGAAAATAATCTGGAAGAATACGTCCCAAAACTAGATTAGCATCCGTGACAGTAGCTTGTTCACCTATACCATAACATGCAGGTCCTGGATTTGCGCCTGCGCTCTGAGGACCAACTTGCAGTGAACCGCCAGGGTCAACAAATGCAATTGATCCGCCACCTGCACCAATGGTGTGTATATCAAGTAAAGGTAGATGTATAGAACACCCACCAACAACCGCATCAGTAGATAGGGTAGGCTGACCATCTACAAGTGAAACATCTGTAGATGTTCCGCCCATATCAAAAGTAATAATTTTTATTTTATTTGAAGCCTGAGTGTCTTTTCCGTATTCTTGTATCGATTGTGATATATATTGAGCGCCAACAATTCCACCAGCAGGACCAGATAATATACAACGAACTCCATTTTGTCGGGCATCAGTCAGATTAATCATTCCTCCATTGGATTGCATGATTTGGATATTTGAATTAGGAATGGAGTTTTGCAAAATATTTAAATACTTGTCAAGGATTGGAGAGACATAAGCATTAACTACTGTGGTACTTGTTCGCTCATATTCTCGATATTCTGGCAGGATTTCTGATGATGCAGAAACAAAAAAACCTTTTTGTCGAAAATATCTTGCGATCTGTAGCTCATGCTCTGGGTGCAAAAATGAAAATAGTAGGCATATGGCGATGGATTCGATATTATTTATCGTTAGTAGTTTAGAAATATCTTCAATTTCATCAATAACAAATGGAATGACAACTTTTCCGTGTGAGTCAATTCGCTCATTAACTTCAAATCGGTATTCAGATGGTACCAGTGCCTTTGGAGGAGGTAAATTCCAAGCATATATATTTGGACGGTTTTGACGCCCGATTTGAAGGATATCCTTAAAACCAAGGGTAGTGATTAATGCAGTACGAACACCTTTTCTTTCCAATAATGCATTGGTTGCCACTGTTGATCCGTGAATTATCTCAACTGGTTTTCCAAAAGTAAGTTTGTTTAAGGCCATTTAATACTGTAACAGCTGGATTTGAATTGTCAGTAAGAATTTTAAAAGTAGTGATACCCCCATCTTCTGAATCATAAATAACAAAATCTGTAAATGTGCCTCCAATATCGATACCAATGCGCAACATAATAACTCAGTATAGAGTATCTATTTAAAAATTTCAAGGGATAAAATAAACCTACAAATAAGAAGTCTGGTAAGCTGGACGCTTACCATTTACTAATAAAAAGGGTGCCGCCCGTTTTGAGATTTATACCAAACATTAATAATTCCTCAGGTCTTGATAGTTTATTTTTCGATCTTTCTCTAAGGATAGAGTCAGCATTTTTTAGACCAATTCCTGGGATGCGCAGGAGCATGTGTTTGTCTGCACGGTTTATTTCAACTGGATGTTCTAATAAATTTTGTGTCGCCCAGACATATTTTGGATCTTTATCTAATGGTAGATGACCTGAGGAATCAAAGGGAAGATCTTCCATGAAGAAGCCATAATCGCGGAGTAGAAATGATGCTTGATAGAGACGATGTTCACGTTCTGGAGAACTTGGTGGAAGGTTTTCTAAAGGTGTATCATTTATTGGATT
The DNA here is from genome assembly GCA_963736805.1 of uncultured Chloroflexia bacterium. Lineage (GTDB taxonomy): Bacteria > Chloroflexota > Anaerolineae > Anaerolineales > UBA4823 > FEB-25. The sequence goes on along the minus strand of CAVTQM010000058.1, from coordinate 267,242 downwards.
AAAGCTTGAATAATAGGTACGTTTTAGTTGAAGTTTCCTGTAGAGATATTCAGTAGTGACCATTAATTCAAGATCTGATTCACCAACCGCACCTACTACAAATTGAGTGACTGACGATGGCCAATGGCCTTTCCAACCTTTATTTTGCGGTTGAGTCATACGAATTTGTTGTACCCATTTTAATGGTTGTATAAGTTCTTCAATAAAATCGCTTACGAGGAGCTAGCATTTCTAGTCTTTCTTTTGTTGGAGCTTCGAGATTGATTGACACTCGATCAGCAAGCTGCATGGCTCTCTCTATTTGACTGAATTCAGCTCCTGGCATAATTTTTAAGTGCAAATATCCACGATAGGATAATTTATTACGAAGGATATCTGCAGTATCTAGTAGCTTATCTTGAGTGAAAATTCCATTGGCAAAAATTCCAGAACTCAGAAATATCCCCTCTGCAATTCGTGCTGCATACAATGACATAAAAATCTTCGCAAATTCCTCAGGAATGAATGAGGCACGTTGAAAATCACGTCCTGCGCGAAAAGGACAATAGTAGCAATTTCGTTCACAAACAGTTGAAAGCTGGGATTTTAGGAGGGATATACGTTTTCCATTGGGTAATACTGCGGGGCTTACTGTGATCTTATCCTGTTTCCGTGATGATAGTTGATGACAATTTAAATCTTCAACCGGTTCCAAATGCATTTGAGAGGTGAGTAATTTGAGCTTTTCATAAGCTTCCATACTGATATTATAGAACAAAAGTGCTAATTGTCAAGAATGTAAATTACAGCCTTCAATTGTAATTTGACCTAGTAATTTATCATGGATTACTAATCTGCTTGTGATTGTAATAATCTATACAGAGATCTCCTGGCCAAAATATCTGTACTTACCATGCCTTGTACTTTTTTCCCTTCAACAACGGGCATAGCGGATATTTCATGATACTCTAATTTTCGTACTAAATCCAATATTTGGTCATCAAGTTCGGCACATATAACAGCTCGTGTCATTACCTGATCGATGGTAACTTTCTCAATAGGTCCTCGTGAGGCTGCTTTAGTAATGTCCCAGTTTGATATCACTCCAACAAGGTCATTTTTCTGATTAATTACAGCAAGTATAGGGCATCCAGTCTCGACCAATAATTTTGCTGCTTCTTGAGCAGTATTTAATTCCTGAATTGTAATAATTGATTCCATAATATCAGATGCTTTTCGATCTTTTTCACGGGAGGTAATTCGATTTATGCTAATGTTTTCTGCAGCTTCGCAAGGTAGCATGTCGGGATCAGTAATTAAACGATCAACCAACTCGCGCATATTCCGTTTGATAACCTCATCTCTAGCTGCTTCAGCTGCATTGCGTCTTTTCCCAGCCAGATCATCAAACTCATCGCGATACTGGTTGATCCACGATCCTACTTCATCAAAATTCCCTAAATATTGTTCAGGGATCCTTAATCGCTCGGGTGTTTTAATCAGGTGTTCCTGGGCAGCAAATATCACTCCTCCGGAATTTACTAAGTAATCTGTAATAATCAAGATACCTCTCTGACGGTAAATTTCTCGTTCCATCCGAGAGCGTGAATATTTTCGATTTGGGTCTGGTGAATAAGTGTTAGCACCTTCAATAATTAAATTCCATGATCCTATATGATCTGTAGTCATTGATGGATTGGTTGTATCCGTGACATCAAGATAATTAGCAATCGGAGCTGCTGGGATTAAGCAAAAGCCTGATTCTCGGAGTAAATCTTCGGGATAACTAGAATATTTAATAGAATAGTTTCCCAGAGGTAGATTGAGTAAATGATCCTGATAATAATATTTAGCTACAGAACCCTTCTTGTTCCAGTAATTGCATAATTCATCGATAGGTAATCCAGAATTATTGAATAAGTACCCAGATATATCGCTAATTCCGACAATTCGAACATTAGGATTACGTTTTTGGATAAATTTTGCTGCATTCGAGCCGACAGCGCCAAAACCCTGTATTAATATCGTGATATTTTCCATGCTCGGTAATGTAAAATTTGCAAATTGAGGCAAGATCTTCAAACGAGGCATTTCATGGAGTAATGCTTCTAGAGCGATTGCTAGTCCACCACCTGCTGCTCCGAGTTGATCGATCCGGTTGCCACCCATCTCTATTGGTTTAGATAGCGCATTGTCCAAACCATTCATGATAGCAATTGTTTTCATGTCGGCATCATTCGTTCCAACATCAGGTCCTGGTAGATAGATATCCCTGTAACGATAAATCAATCGAGCAAATAATCGGATAAGTTCTTGGTGGACGCTGGGATTTACATTTGTGTCAGCTATGATCCCAGCTTTTCCCCCTCCATATGGAAGATTTGCGGCAGCATTCTTTAATGTCATTCCTCTTGCAAGATTATGAACTGCGCTTGGGTTGAGCTCTGGTGACATCCTGATGCCACCCATAGATGGACGACCCATAGCTAGGTTATCCACAACTAAATAACCTCCAACTTCTAGTGGGGATTCTTCATTCCACATACAAGATAATAATTTTGGTCCTAAGCTGTCTACTTCTATTCCAAGTCTTCCCAATCGGTCAACATCTAATGGTCCAAATTCAATAAAACACATACCGTTCTCGCATATAAGACGGCTTTTCCATGTTTGCTCAGGGATTTGTGCCTTGAGGAATAATTCCATCATTTTGGGGATCATGGTTCACCTGCCGTGAAGGTTTTGCGCTGCTATGAATGATAAACCGTTCTGAGTAAGAGCGTAGGCAGTTTTATTTACAGCATCAAATTTATCAATAAAGTTTGTCTCGAGCTTATCCCAGTCTCCAGACGCAATGATTTCACTCTTATCCCGAAAGTAATCAAGAATGTCTGAAGGGTGGTCACGGATCTGATCAATTTCTGGGTCACCACCTTCATGTTTTGCAGATATATTAGCTACATGATCTGCTATTTGCATCAATTCGTCCCGGCGATTATAGGGCTGGCGTACAATACTTTTCCAGGTTTCGGTGATATGGTGCTCAAATCTAATTACATCTTCAAATCCGAAATCTTTTCGGAATTGTGCGGTGATTTCAAGTGTCTCATTATTTACTGAATTACTCCAATTGAAACCGATGAGAGGAGTTGTTCCATCATCTCTGGAGAACAGTTTTGCACAGAGCAAGGTCCAAAAACCAGCATAAGGATTGTCATTTCCCATAAAAACTGATATTTTAAATTCAATATTTACACCAATACGATACAAAAAATAACCCAATAATACTGTGCCCGGATTTATGTTTAATACTTGACGAACGCCATAGTTCGTATAATAGTATAAATATTCATCTAACCATTTTAATGGATAATGGTTAGGTTCTCCTACTCCACCAAAGTACCCTGTGATTGTTTCAGGACCGCCTAAATGGATATTAGAGCCATCTGTGCCCTTTGTATCTAGAGTTTCCACATAAGATGCACCAATTATATTCATTGCAGCAGCAATGGCTGGTAAATCACCATCCATTTCTTGTTCTTTCATCTTTCGTACTTTAATAAATCTACCTGGCATTAAACTTTGCTGCTCAATTGCTCTTTTTGCTGCTGTTATCAGCCAAGGGAAATACTGGTAAGCGCTAATTTCTAGTGTTACCGCATAATCGTCATTAAAATTCGTTATATCGGTTTTCTCCCCTAGTACTTTCCTCCGATACTCAGGTACAGTGATAAATGCTTTTTTGTCACGTTGTTCTATTAACCACTCCAAGTCTTTTAAATAATCTGGTTGGCAAGCTTCTACTTTTTTTAGCAATGATCCGAGGTGTCCTGCCTGTTCTGCTTTTTTATTTATTTCTTCTGGTGATCCGTATTTCGCAACGACCTCAAGAAAATTATTAATAACAATCATATTCGGATCTAACAAGATAGCATTCAATGCATCAATTCGCGAATTATCAATGGTTAATAATTTTCGAATATTCTCATTCATTTTTTTATTCTCCTTATCGATTTAAAATAGTGTCAGGATATACAATGAAGTGAGTTTAAATAGTTAATGTGAAAACTTACAGTTTAGTCTACGGTTAATGTCTTGCTTAGATTTTTTGGATAATCAGGATCGAATCCTCGTGATATGCTGAGACGATAAGCAAGTAATTGCAATGGAATTATATCTAGGATCGGATTAAAAATTGGGTTTACTGACGGTATTCGTATAAGATGATCGGCGTTTGACAACAGCCTTGAATTTTCTTCTGCGACGACAATTGTTCGAGCTCCTCTACAAGAAACTTCGTTAATTCCACTAATGATGATGGATACATCTTCAGGACTGGCAATGAACACAATCGGGTATCCATCACGCACCACAGCTAGCGGTCCATGTTTAAACTCAGTTGATAATAATCCTTCTGCATGGATATCCGTCACTTCTTTAAGCTTTAAAGCCCCTTCAAGTGCAACAGGATAAGTGGCACCATATCCAAGGAAATACATATCATTCCATGAATCGAGTATATTTTTCTAAATTAAATATTTGTTCCTCAGAGCTTGTGATAGTTTCCTGTATAAAACCGGGAAGTTCTTGAATTACTTCTAAATTATTATTGCCCATTTTCATCGCCAGGTATAAAAAAGTGATGACCTGATTAAGATATGTTTTCGTAGCGGGAACGCTTATTTCGTACCCACACGTTAATGGTAAAAATAATTCTGAAAGTTTAGTAAGAGTAGAGCCGATAACATTTACAAGGCTAAATATTTGAGAACCCCTGGACTTAGCAACAGATAATGCGTTTAATACGTCTTTGGTTTCACCGCTTTGGCTTACAAAAATACCGACATCTTCATGACTTAACGTTGGTCCGTATTGAGAAATAAATTGTGGAGCCAACACAGGTATAGCTGGTTTACCGGCCATATGAGCGATGTAATACGAGCCAAGGACGCAAGCATGAAAACTTGTCCCGCATCCTATCAGATATAAATGCCGGGCGCTTAACATTCTAGTTGCCATTTCGCTAATCGTATGAGATTTATCCAGTAGATGGATGAGCTCTTTGGCAACCTGAGGTTGTTCGTGAATCTCCTTTAACATAAAGTGAGGATAACCGCCTTTTTGGACAGTTTCCATCTTTTCTGTTACTGTTTCATATTCCCTTTCAATAACCTCTCCGTTAATTACACTGCGTATCTCGATATTATCTGCTTCTAAAATGATAATTTCTCCATCATTAATATGAAGGATTTTCCTGGTAATAGGTAATATCGATGGTAAATCTGATGATACGCAAGTTGCATCTTTTGCTATTCCCGCTACTAATCCAGAGCCCTTTTTGAAAGCATATAGTTTTTCTTCCCCAGATATGCCAATAATAAATGAATAATCACCCATTAAATCATTATATGCACTTCGAATTGCATCAATAATGTTATATCCTTTTTTTAGATATCGTTCCACTGCATGAACACAGGTCTCTCCATCATTGTCCGATCGAACTATCATTCCTTCGTCAATGAATTGTTGCCTAAGCTCATAATTATTTACAACATTACCGTTATGTGCCCCAACCATACTTCCATTTGAATCTAAATGTGGTTGTGAATTCGCTTGAGATGGTACACCAAATGTTGCCCACCTGAGTTGAACAATGCCTCGACTACCTGACATATTATTAAAATTTAACCGAGGCGCAACTTCATCTATTTTGCCGACGTCTTTTCTTAATGAAATTAGACCATTCTTGGTAATTGTGGCGCAACCGACAGAATCGTAACCTCGATAGGATAATTTTTTTGCTGCGTCAATTAAAATTGGACCTAAAGTTTGTTCTTCTTTTGTAATAATTCCGAAAATTCCACACATATATTTTCCCTAATGCATTTTTATCAGTATATCAGATTATAAAATAGCATTAACCATATAACTTATTCAATAAATCATCATTTCAAATTTATATATTAGATTAAAAAGAAAATGCCAGCATCTATTTATACAGATACAGGCATTTATCGAGAATATTTCGAACAATACTAAGCTTTTACAATACAATCAACAGGGCATACTGCTACACACTGCTGAGTATCAAAATGACCAACACACTCTACGCAAGTGTTTGCATCGATTAAATAAATTGTATCGCCTTCAGTGATTGAATCTGTCGGGCATTCTGGTATGCATGCTCCACAAGAGATGCATTCCTCAGTAATTTTCATCGCCATAATATTTTCTCCTTCTTTGGATTAAAGTTACTAAGCTATAGTGCTCTTAGAAATTCTTTGTAGAGGTTACTAAAACTAAATAGATGCGTCAAATGACAAATATCACGATTAAATGTGATGGATGTGACGCTGTCCCTAATAATATATACGGATATATTGATTTTTTATTCATTGGTGGGCTGTTTTATTTTTTGTTTTTCTGGATCAATATTTATAAGTTCACTACCCCTGATAATTGCATTTTTCCCATATTTTTCTTTTAACTCATCAACCGCGGAAAGAAGTTTACCGTCCTTTTGACTATCCGTTTCCCAAAGGCTCAGTTGACCAGGAGGTTCAGTTAATTGTGAAACACCGATTCCTAATAATCGAATGGGTTTCCCTTTCTGTCCAGGTTAAACTAAAAAGATCTTTAGCTGAATGATAAATTTCATTATCATCATTGGTTGGAATAGATAATGTAATCTGTTTGGTAAGCGTAGAAAAATTTTTCCATCGCAATTTCAGCTTTACGGTTTTACCAACCAGATTCTTCTTCCTTAATCGGTGTCCAACACTCTCGGATAAGTTATGAAGTGTCTCGTGTAGGATTTGAACATCGCTAATATCATTCGAAAAAGTGATTTCATTACTAATTGATTTAATTATGTGGCTAGTTTGTACTAAACTATCGTCTATACCTAATGAGCGTTTTGCAAGTTCATCGCCGTATTTACCGAAGATTTTTTTACGGTCAACTTCAGGTAATCGGGAAATATCGCCAATGGTATGAATTCCTAGATTTGCCAGTCTTTCCGATGTTTTCGGCCCGATTCCCCATAATGCTTTTGTAGGTAAAGGTGCTAAAAATTCTGCTTCCCTTCCTGGAGAAATAACGAGAATGGCATTCGGTGGTTTTCCCGAACGTTTTGACGCCTTTCCAGTGTCCGTGGCGATTTTTGCAACTAATTTGTTCGATGCGACTCCAATGGAGCAAGGAAGATGAAAATGGTCCATTATATACTTCTGAATTGATTTGGCAAGCATTTCATCATTATCTGGTATATCGCTTAAATCCAGAAAGGCTTCATCAATAGAGACTTGCTCAATCAGTGGAGTTAAAGTTTTGAGATAATTCATTACCTGCTTTGAAATCTTCCCATAATCTCCAAACCTATTTGAGACAATTATTAAATCTGGACAAAGAGTTAATGCACGAGACATCGCCATTGCTGAATGTACACCGTGTATTCTGGCTGCATATGAGCATGAAGCAACAACTCCGCGTTGATCTGGACGACCTCCAACTGCAAATGGCTTTCCCCGCAGAGTTGGATTATTATTTTCTTCAACTGAACAGAAAAAAGCATCCAAATCTATATGAAATATTTTTCGAGGCATTATTCGTATTTTAATGCAGTTACAGGGACCATTGTCGCTGCCCTCAACGCTGGGTAAAGACCTGATATCAATCCAATCATAGTGGCAAATATTAGTGCGAAAACCGGCAACCATAATGGAGTATACACCGCAGTACTCGGAGGTGGTCCACCTTGTTGAGCAGATTGTCCAGCTAAATAGGATAACGCAAGAACATTTATTATCTGCCCAGCGGTCCAACCTAATAATATTCCTCCCAGTCCTCCAATAAAGCCTATTCCTGCGGCTTCGCCGAGGAAAATAGATAACACATCCCTATTTGTTGCTCCTACAGCTTTCATTAATCCGATTTCACGGGTTCTTTCAAGAATCGCCATCGCCATTGTATTTGCAATCCCAATAGCCGCAACTAGAAGTGCAATTGCACCAACTCCCCCAAAAATTACTTGCAGTATTAGAAAAAAGCTGTTAATTCCCTGGACATAAGACTGGGGTGTATATGCCTGGTAGCCCAATTGAGTAATTTGATCACTAATTTCCAAGACTTGATCCACGCTCTCGACATTTACGACGAGCTGGTTATAGCCATCGCGATTCCGATTTATCCGCCTTCCTAACATCCATTCATTGAAGGAATTGACTTCATCGAGTGACATGTATATAGAATAATCCGGTTCACCTTTTGTTTCTTGAAGGATTCCTCCAATACGGAGTGGTAATGACTTACGTATTTCATTTCCCTCATTATCATATTTAATGAGTATTAATTTAACAGTTTGACCTAATAAATCAGGGGGAGTAGGTTGTTCCTGCCCGGGGCGCCATTTCGGATCATAAAATTGAATGGGTACCATTGAGCCGATAACAGCAGTACCTTTACCCAAATTATATTCACCTCCTTGAAGATCTACTCCCAGGTAACTCAGGTCTTGAGTTCCAACACCAATAATCCCAGCATATGCTTCTAATCGATTATGCTTTATCATGGATCCACCCTGTATATAATCTCTCGGTACAACAGAAACGACACCTGGAATCGAAGTTAATTGATCGATCGTATCATTCGTTATCAACGTTTGAACGGATGGCATACCATAACTTCCGCCACCACCACCAGCATAGACCGCAGAAGTCATTCCCTCTTCGTAGTTTGGATAGACATCAATTTGAGTTAAATTTCCGATACCATAAAGCTGTTGCGTGGCATTTTTTTGTAAGCCAATTGCCAAGGAGACTAAAACAACTACAGCCGCAGTACCGATAATGACGCCAATCGCTGTAAGGGCGACGCGAGTTTTTCTCCTACTAAGGTTATCAATTATTAGAGATATTAAATCAAAAATACCCATTATCTGCTAACTTTAGGAAATTTCATTGAATTAAGGACCCTTTAAAGGTGGTTGTGCTGGAACAATGATCGGTTCTTCGCTGGATAAGCCTGTATCGATTGGCTGATCAAAGGTTGGGGTCTCAGAGTAATTAATCCCGCTATCAAGACCAATCAATCCTAAAATGAAACGCCAAATTTTTTGTAAAAACGTCTCAGGTTGATTAGGAATAATCTCACCATCTCCATTCATGCCATCGGTAATTGGTGGTTCTATGATTGGCTGATCTAGCACTTCTACTATTAATGTTTCTGTTATGACTTCCATCTGGTTGAAATCATTTGTATAATCAATAGTTACGATAAGGTCAACAGACCCGGGTTGATCGGGTATAATATGTCGCATCTAAAGTGAAATATCCACCGGATTCAAGCGCTCCAACCAGGATTGAATTATTACTTAATTGGCCAGTATCAGCATTAATGCGCATATTTCCTAAAACAACACTGGCACGACCAAGGTTAACAACCTGCACTGGAAGTAGATTTGGTTGTCCGGAAAATAATGGTGCTACCTCCTGGTAAAAACTTATATCTAATAAGGGTATGCGGTAAACTAATAGTGTGATAACTTGATCATCGGTATATGAATGGTTATGCTCGTCATAATATACAAACGAAATTTTTAATGGATAGGCACCTGGTGCTGTACTCGTGTTTACGATGAGGGTTTGATAGGCAGAACGGCTGATACCAGGGCCAAACTCACCCAGTGATTGAACATTTGAAGAACCAATTGGTGCGAAGTTTGTGAATTCGCCACTCCCTCCAGATATTCCTCCAGGTTGTTGTGTGCCACTCTCGCCAGCTGTAGTGCTGCTTCCACCACCAACGATCATAGTGACACCCTTGGCGGTCGAATTTCCCATATTAATTATTGTCATTGATAAATTAAACTGTATACCTGATTGTAATGGTTCGATGTCCGTTGCATAATTCGTTATCACAAGTTGGGGTTTATCCGATGGCGTAGGAGTTAATGTTGGTGTAGGAGTAGAAGTTGTCCATGATGAATACGATTGATAAACAGGTAATGTTATTACATAGGTTTCATTGAATAAAATACCATCATCATCAACATAGCTTACCAACATATTGATCGATGCAAGCGTTCCCCATACATCGGTACTTAAAATAAGGGGTTGTGAAAAATCCATTTGATTACCCGGGGCAATCTCACCCACTGCAACTACTCCACCCGTTTGACGAGGAATAAAATCACCAGGTACGAATGTAGCGACAATATTCTTTGCATATAGTTGCCCCGCATTATATAGAGTTATATAAAGCGTAAAGGAGTTACCCGGTGAAATTTTTTCCTGGCTGATGCTGTATGAATTAACGACCAGCACTGGGCGTTCATATCCATTAGGTGGTTCAACCGTCTGGGTAATCGTTGAAGTTGGAACTGTTGCAATCACAACCAAAGAATTAATTAGGGAATACGACACTTGATCTGGATTAGTTACCGTGACAGTGTATGTTCCAACGGGAATTCCTGAAGGAACCTCAGCAAGTAAAGTCGTGCTTGAAAAAAAAGATGTGCTTAATGAACCATATCCCTCCAATGAGACAATAGCTCCAATTTGAAAATCAGTCCCATTGATTGAAAGCGTGTTGTTTTGATAATTAGAAATCGTATCAGGATTAATGCCTGTAATTAATAAAGCAGCACTTACCTTGCGTTGGAAAAAAAGTCAACGAAAATAAAGTAATAACAATCAACAAGATGTTGATATATAACCTATGTTTTCTATACATTACAGCCGATCCTTTTTATAAATGTAAAATAAGTGCCTGGCTAATTTAGTTGATATCCGTAAATGAGAGGAGCGTCGATGCTTCATTATATTCTTCTTCGGTAACAATTTTTCCATCTAATAAAAAATACTGATGGGTTGCAAATTGCTTCATCCTGGAATCGTGAGTTACTACAAGCACAGAATGTCCAGTTCGATGTAGTTCAGATAATAATTTCATTACATTTGCACCACTCGATAAGTCAAGGTTCCCGGTAGGTTCGTCTGCCAGAATCAATATTGGGTCATTAATCAGGGCACGTGCGATGGCAACTCTCTGTTGCTGGCCTCCAGAAAGCTCTGTTGGTCGATGTGCCATTCGATCTTCTAATCCGACTTGTTTTAGTACTTCGATTGCACGTTGATCCCTTTGTTGTTTTCTTGAGTTTATAAAACGCATCGGAAAAGCAACATTTTGTAATGCATTCATACTTGGGATAAGGTTGAATGATTGAAAAATAAACCCCACTGTCTTTCGACGATAAATCGCCAATGCATTTTCGTCTAATTCTTCTATTAATTGTCCATTAACTTCAATATTGCCCCTAGTAGGCCTATCTAGCCCGCCCAATAAATATAACAGGGTGGATTTTCCTGATCCGGAGGGTCCCATTAATACTGTGAAAGAATTTAACTCCAAAGTAAGGTCCACTCCAGACAAAGCTTGAATGATTGTTTGCCCAATAATAAATTCTTTATATATCTGTGTAAATTTTACGAGAGATTCAGTCATAATATGAATCTGGAATTAAAGAAAAATATTAGAAGAAAAATGGTCTGCTTATGTTCAAGTCACCAAGCAAACTAACTAGATAAGAAAAACCTGATTGAATAAGCAGAATGAATAGCACTGTGAGAATTCCACAAAATACTGATTTTCCACAATTCAACCCAGTGGATATTCGAACTCCTAAAATAATTAAAACCGTCTGCCAAATTAGATAAATATCAATAAGTTTAAGAATCTGCGAAAAATATAATGACAATCCAGATTCATCCATAGGGCTAAATCCAGATAGTCCTGGGTTGCTTATCAGCGAATCCGTATAGAGTAAATAGATAATCTGAACAATTTCTCTAAAAACCAAAGGTAGGCTAGACCAGGCAACAATATTCAGTGATAAAGCTGTACTTCCTCGGCCTCCAAATAATGTTGTTATTAAGTGTAGTGATCCACCAAGAATTAACCATCCCGCCCACACTCCCAATAACGATGCTATTGAAGGTAACACATAAATAAAAACTGATCCTTGAGTAGATTGAATGGCTTGCATATATTGAGCTTGCTGCTCAGGAGAGTAATACTGAAAATCAGGGGGATAAGTAACCTCACCCATTAAAAATGCCTGATTTTTTATTCTTCCCACGATGAGAACATTGACTATTACTGCAATCGACAAGATTAACAAAGGTGTTAGCCACAAAGTGCGGTTGATTGTCGATATACGCTGAAAGAAACGACGAGGTCGGAATAATAAATCCGGTACCCAAGCGAAGTTCAATCTTTTATATTTTTGGATAGCTATTTGATCTGACATTTGGATATTCGCTGATGTAAAGATAAGATTATCTGATTAGCGATGATATAAAATAAATACTAATTTTCTGTTTCATTTGTGAGATCATCGATATGAGATGGTAAACGCATACTCAACCATACGACCATAAGGCTAACTTTATCGATACTAGCTTCTATCTCAGGAAAGAGCTCAGTAAATGTACTGTAAAGCACTTCGAAATCCTCGCCTTTTGGCCAATGTGTAAAAAATCCAGGTAACTTAGTGCGATTAAACGTAATTGGAAAAATTGGCCAGTCTTTAATAGTCTCTAGTGAAATGTTTTCTTTACTTATTCCATCAGAATCTTGAAGTATTTTCCAATTACGAGATATAAATACCTGATAAACTTGCATTCGCAATTCTGAGTGTAATTCAGCCCAACATGAAAGAATGGCTGCTACCAAATCTGGATTTTTCTCAAACCCCTTAGACGTCGGTAATACTTTAATTAATGCGGGTGCTTTATCGCTGCTTCGAAATCCTGGAACACTTTACATTTTTTTTAATTTTTTCATCTAGATATTTGCACAAATCTTCAGGCAATTTCTCTTGAGAGGTTAAAGTATCCCTTATGACTGATAACCGGAAATCAGGACGCATAAATTCATTAATTGCATGGAATGGGAGAAATTCAGTATTTTCTGGCATATTTATACCTTCCGAATGCTGTATATAGCTAGTATACCAAATCCTGGTCCTTCATTATGGAATTACTTGATTGAATCCAGATTGTGTTGATTGGATATGGTATTCATTGAATGATTTTCTATTTATTTATCGATACAGAGATCGTATGACTAAAAAAAATTCTCCTAATTGTCTATAACCAGATCGCGAATTTTTCATATGAAATTACAATATTAACTAGAAAAAATTATATGGATCGCTTTACTCAAAGTATCAGATTATGGCGTTATAATCGGTCATAACTTAAAGTTATGGAGTCTCAACCAAGGAGGATAAAAATAATATAAATTACTTTATAATGATACAACATTTGGACAGGATTGAAGTACTCCGTTAATGGTAAAGGAAACTATGTAAATCTCCAGAGTAAATAATATCACCCGTCCATACGAAAGTGACCGCGCTGGATTATTAATTATCAATCAATGGTGTGAATATAATAATGTTCATTGACAATGCAGTCATGAATATAGAAAATAAATAAGTTATTACGGAGGAAACAATGCTTCAGGTTGAAAAAATTGATACCAGTAAAAAAGCACTTGTGAAACGATTTGTTCAGATTCCTTACCGATTGTATAAAAATCATCCACAATGGGTGCCCCCACTTTTTATTGACGCAGAAACACAATTAAATCGATCAAAACATCCATTTTACGAACATAGTGATGCCGATTTTTTTATTGCTACAAAAGATGGTCGCGAAGTTGGAAGAATTGCCGCTTTAGAAAACAAACGCTTTAATGCTTACCATAAAACGAAACAAGCACAATTTTATTTGTTTGAATGTGAAGATGATCAGGAAGTGGCAATTGCCCTTTTTGCACGAGTATTCGAATGGGCAAAGGGTAGAGGGCTTGATAATATTGTCGGTCCAAAAGGATTTGGCGCGCTTGATGGGTATGGCATACAGGTAGAAGGTTTCGAACATCGCCAAATGATGACAATGATGAACTATAACTACCCATATTATGTAAAGTTAGTGGAAAGTATTGGGTTCCAAAAAGAAGTCGACTTTGTTTCCTGTTATTTGAGTAAAGAAGCTTTTCACCTACCAGATAGGGTTTACCGTATTGTTGAACGCGCGAAGACCCATAGTAAGCTTGGTGTTCATCGATTTGAAAATAAAAAAGATTTACGAAATTGGGCAAATAGAATTGGGAAGCTTTATAATGATTCTTTTGTTAATAATTGGGAATACTATCCTTTAACAGATCGGGAAATACAATTTCTATTAGAAAATATACTTACTGTTGCAGACCCCAGACTTATAAAAATTATTACACACAATGAAGTTGATGCAATAGGATTTTTATTTGGTTTTCCAGATTTATCGGCAGCCTTGCAACGTGCTAAAGGAAAATTACTACCATTTGGATTAGTAGATTTAATGATGGAAATGAAACGCACAAAATGGGTTTCATTAAATGGTGCAGGAGTATTACCGGAATACCAGGGCGTAGGAGGAAATGCACTCTTATATGCCGAGATGGAAAAAACACTCCACGAATTTAATTTTGAGCACGCAGATCTAACCCAGGTAGCTGAAACAGCAGTTCAAATGAGACATGATCTGGAAAACGTTGGAGGCAAGGCGTACAAGAACCATCGGGTATATCATAAACATATATGAGTCTCTGCAATACTATTTATCTATGTATATTAGTATAGTAATTTTGAATATTGATAAATCTTATTCCTTCCAGTGTAATTGCTGGAAGGAAGTTCTATTTATTTTTATAAAGCGATATTTCTACAATATTTCCCCAGACAAGTGATTAATTAATAAAAATGCAACCAATTCTTCAAATCGATTTGACCAACAGAAAAATAAATAAAATTATAATACCCAGAGAATGGGAAATTGAGTTTTTAGGTGGAGCATCGTTAGCCGCTAGATTATTGTATAAACAGCTCACTCAAAACCTTGATCCGCTTTCAGGTGATGCGCCTTTATTATTTATGACAGGTCCCTTAACTGGTACATATGGACCGGCAGTCGGACGTTTCGTTGTTTGCGCTAAATCACCGGCTACTCATTTATGGGGAGAATCCAATTGTGGAGGATATTGGGGACCAGAACTTCGTAAAGCTGGATATGATGGGCTTTGGATAACTGGAAAAGCTGAAAAACCTTGCATTCTTAATATTACCGATAATAATGTTGAAATAAAATCTGCTGAAAAAATCTGGGGGATGGATACGTATTCTAGTCAATTGGCGGTAAAAGCTGAAATAAATGAAAATAATCCAAAAATTGCTGTGATAGGACCAGCTGGTGAGGCAATGATACCTTTTGCTGTGATTATGACTGACCATGGACGTATGGCTGGACGTACTGGCATGGGAGCCGTAATGGGATCCAAAAACCTTAAAGCCATCTCTATAAAAGGACACGGTAAAGTTCCCGTTGTGGATGAAGAGGGATATGCAAGAATACGGACAAAAACGAATCAAGAATTAAAAGCTGATTCATTTACAAGAGTTTTTCATGAACTTGGTTCAGCCGGAGGTGCTGATTATTTTGATTATCTGGCAGACATGCCAAAAAAATATTTTCAAAATGGGGAATATAATAATGCTATAAATATTTCAGGTTCAAATATTGCCGAGACAATACTGTCTGGAACAACAGCATGTCATGCATGCGTTATTGCTTGCGGAAGAATTGTAAAACTTAATGATGGGGAAAACAGGAAAGGTCCTGAATATGAAACACTTGTTGGATTTGGTCCAAATTTATTGTACGATAATCCTTCAGTAATTACTAAATTTGGTGAAATGTGCGATCGATTTGGAATGGATACAATCAGTACTAGTAATACGATTGGTCTTGCGATAAATCTTTTCCAGAAAGGTATATATTACCACTTACAATACAAATGGCCTAACCTTAGATTGGGGAAAGCCGGAAATAATCGAAGAATTAATTATTGAAACCGCTAATAAAAAAGGTATTGGCGAGTGGATTGCAAAAGGCGCAAGAGATTTAGCGCACCATTTTGGTTGCGAGGAGGAGGCTATACAGGTAAACGGACTAGAAGTACCCTATCATGATCCGCGAGGTTCTAGTGGTATGGCTCTAGTTTATGCAACCTCGCCTCGTGGCGCTTGCCATAACCAATCCGATTATTTCTTGGTTGAGATTGGGCAAATAATTAACAGCCTTGGAATGGAGCAATATCCACGACAAGGCGGGGCTGAGAAAGCAAGAAACGTGTCAATTCATCAGAATTGGCGCACGATTACCAACTCTCTTGGAGCGTGTTTCTTTGCTAATGTTCCACCAGAATCGATTTTAGAGTTGGTTAATACTGCTTGTGGTCTGGATTGGACTTTGGAGAAATTATTACTCGCAGGAGAGCGGGGATGGAATTTAAAGCGAGTAATTAATATACGCTTGGGTCTTAATCGTACGAACGATAAACTTCCAAAAGGTTTACTCCGACCCTATTCAGATCACCCATTAGCAGCAGAAGAATTTGTTCCAGATTTTACGGAAATGCTTGATGCCTACTATCAAGTGCGGGGCTGGGATAAGATTACCGGATACCCCACGAGGGAAAAATTAGTATCCACTGGGATTAGATTGGCTGGTGGAGGATATATGGTAAAACTATTCTCAGTTACCGAGATGAAAGCAGTTGAGAACGAAGCCAACCAAAGCGGATTGACTTATGAGAGTATGATGGAAAATGCAGGTCGTGGAATAGGTACTATTATTGATAATGCGTATAGCCATATAACACCATAAAATATATTACTGGTTTAGTTGGATCAGGTAATAACGGTGGTGATACACTGGTCGCACTTGAACAACTTTCATCAAATAAATGGGAGACAAACGCGTATATTGTAAGAAATCGACCTGACAATGATCCATATATCGAAAACCTAAGAAAAGCAGGTGGCAGAATATATTATTTCGAAGAAGATAACCAATATCAAGAATTAACTAGATTGATAAACGCAAGTACCATCTTGATTGACGGGATTTTTGGCACCGGAATAAAGCTACCTCTCAGCAGCAATATTGCATATTTATTATCCTATACAAAAAAGCTAATCAGGGAATCACAAAATAAGAAATATGTAGTCGCAGTCGATTGTCCATCAGGTGTGAATTGCGATACGGGTGAAGTAGCACTTGAAACAATTCAGGCTGATATTACTTGCACCATGGCTGGAATGAAAATTGGATTGATCACATTTCCTGCTGCAAACATGGCAGGTGAAATACGATTTGTTAGTATAGGATCCTATAGAAAACCTTAAAACATATCAAGATAACCAAAAAATAGTAATCACTAAAAAATTCGTTTTGGATAGTCTACCCAAGAGACCATTAAATTCTCATAAGGGGACATTTGGTACAGCAATAATAATTGCCGGCTCTGCAAATTACACCGGAGCTGCATATTTAGCAGGAATGGCTGCATATCGAATAGGTGCAGGATTGGTAACATTGGCGGTTCCGGCAGAATTACATAATTCTCTTGCTGGACATGCTTCCAGAAGCAACATGGATCTTGTTACCTCAGGAGGATGGCGGAATCTCTTCAGGTGGGGTTGAGATTATACATAAAAATCTAATTCAAGCTAATGCTATATTGATAGGACCTGGAATCGGTCTTGAAGATACCACAAAAAGATTTTTAAAGGAATATTTTACCCCGGACATAAACCAGAAAAATGATATCCACTCCAATAGCCTGTCAAATATAAACAATGACATACAGAAAAGACATTTACCCACTGTAATTGATGCGGACGGTTTAAAATTATTGTCAGACACTTGAGAATTGGCCTGAATTATTACCCGCACCCGCAGTTCTCACGCCTCATCCAGGAGAGATGTCGGTCTTGACAGGATTATCGATAAAAGAAATCCAAGATTGTCGAATCGAAATTACTAAAAAGTATTCCTCGCTATGGGGACATATTGTTGTTTTAAAAGGTGCGTTTACAGTTATTGCAAATCCACATGGCGAAATAGCAGTTGTTCCGGTTGCTACTCCTGCTTTAGCTAAAGCAGGGACAGGCGATGTTCTTGCAGGAATGATTACTGGTTTATTGGCGCAAGGAATGGACGCATTTCATGCTGCTAGCACAGCTGTATGGATCCACGCCAATGCTGGATTATTCGCTTCAAAACAATTGGGAAATACTACTTCTGTGATGGCCAGTGATGTTGTAAATGCAATATCACTGGTAATTAGCAGGCTTCACAAATAAGTATTTTAAATTCAATAACGGAACCCAAGAATAAAAAATTGGATTCCGTTATTGTAATGGGAAGTGTTTATCCTTCTACAACAACATCTGTTGTATCATCTAAAGCAGGTGGTTTCTTAGCTGTAGCACTATCAAATTTTGATTTTTGTGTTTGATAGGCTTCTTGTCCTTTTTTCTTTAGATCCGAAGCTTTTTCTTGAGTTAATTTTGCAATTTCATCAGCACGTGCTCTTGCTTCTGCTGCTGCTGCTTCCGCTTTAATCCTTGCAGTTTCCGCTTTTTCAACTGCTTTATCTTTCAACTCGATGCTTCTATCATGAATCATTGTACGGGTTTCTTCACCAGATTGGGGGGCAAGTAGAAGTGCTGCAATAGCACCGATAACTCCACCAACAACAAACCCAGCTAGGAATGCTACAAAATCATTATCTCGTTCAGACATGTTTAATTCTCCTTTCAAGCTATCAATATTATCGTTTTCCTGTAAAACGGAAGATA
The DNA here is from genome assembly GCA_963736805.1 of uncultured Chloroflexia bacterium. Taxonomy (GTDB): domain Bacteria; phylum Chloroflexota; class Anaerolineae; order Anaerolineales; family UBA4823; genus FEB-25. The sequence goes on along the minus strand of CAVTQM010000058.1, from coordinate 248,515 downwards.
TCAACCATCCGTTGAAATACAGCAACAACTTCATTCAATTTAATAACAGGTTCTACAAGATTATCGCTCAAGAATTTTGTTGTGCCTCGTAAATTACTGACTGTCTCATTGGTTGAATCTAGAATAGGTTTTACTTCATTTTCGAGTAAATTTGTTAATCGAGCAATCTGAACAATGAGTATGGTTAATGCTAAACCAGTAAGCATTGATTCTAAAGCCATTAAAATAATAAATACATCTCTTACTCGACTCACTGTTTCGTTTGAAGATAATTCTGGATTAAGGAGAAAAAAAAGACCAAAAATTAGCAGTCCAAGGCAGAAGAATACAATGATTCCTAATCCAATAATGATTAGGCGTTGTTTTCGAAGTTCTTTTTGATCAGGCAAAGAGCTCGAGGAATTTGGTATATTCTCAGTTTGTCCCGTATCCATTGAAAATATTATACCATAGTGAAAAATTATTTTAAATATAGCATGAACTGTGTAAGAATATATAGAGCGTAATTTGGAGAAAATGGCTCCTTTTCTACAAACATTACTTGACATTTAGCCAAGAAATTATATAATTATTGTATGAAACGGTAAATATATCGTGAATATATGTATGAAATAGACAAAATCGATAAGAAAATAATAAATTTGTTGATGGAAAACGGTAGAATGCCGGCTTCAGAGATAGCCAGGCGAATTGGGGAAATTTCCGAAAGAGTTGTTCGATATCGGATAGAGCAGATCGTAAAAGAGGGATATATTCAAATCAGTGCAATAACGAATCCAAAATCATTTGGATATATTGTTACCGCAGATGTTTTTTTGGAGGTGGAATCTGGAGAAATAAACAACGTCGCAAATAAAGCATCAGAATATGAATGTGTTAGTTACGTAGCTTGCTCGATTGGGGAGAGAGATATTAGTATTCAAGTTGTTGGTCATGATACGGATGAAGTTTATCATTTTGTAACGAATGTAATCGGAAAAATACCTGGAGTGAGAAAAACAACGACTTCTATCGTTCCGTTGATTATTAAAGACGTTTATCAATGGAGAATTCCAGATAAAGCATGCGTTTCAAAAGATAATCGATGAAAGTATAAACGGGGAGATATTGAATGAGTAATACCCGAATAAAAAGTAAGGCTATGCAAGCAAGAGCATTTAATTTATTACCATTGGGTGTTAATTCAAACTTCAGGTATTGGGGAGATAAGATCACTCCATATATTGACAAGGCAAAAGGCGCATACCTTTGGGATGTTGATGGTAATCGATATATCGATTATCGCTTGGCATTTGGTCCTATAATTTTGGGACACGCATTTGATGAAGTTAATTTAAAAGTGCATGAGGAAATTGATCGTGCAGTTTTATATGCTATGACCAGTGAATTGGAACTTGAGTTAGCGGATTTAATCATCGAAATGTGCCCTTGTGTTGAAATGGTCAGACTTGCGTGTTCAGGAACCGAAGCAACCATGCATGCATTGAGAGTTGCGCGCGGCATTCACTGGCCGTGAAAAGATTATAAAATTTGAAGGTATGTATCATGGTTTTCAAGACTATACTTTATTTTCAACATATTCGCCTGTGGAAGCTTATGGAAATATAAACAGCCCTATCCCAATCGCTTCTTCCTCTGGTATCCCAAAATCACTTACGGAACTTATTTTTACACTTCCATTCAATAATTTTGACATTTTGGATAAAGTTCTTAGAAGCGTCCGGTCACGATATTGCAGCTATCATTGCTGAACCATGTTTAGGAAATTGTGCAGCAATAGAACCACTACCCGGATTCCTGGAATTCATTAGAGAAAAGTGCACTGAGTACGGAATTGTTTTTATTTTAGATGAAGTAAAAACTGGTTTTCGAATTGCTAAAGGGGGTGCACAAGAGTATTACCATCTTATGCCAGACATGGCAACTTATGCGAAGGCCATGGGAAATGGATTCCCTATCGCTGCATTTGGGGGCAGGAAAGATATCATGAGCATCATTGGGCATGGAGTTGCTCAAGGTGGTACATATAACAATAATAAACCGGGTGTTGCTGCTGCAGTTTCAACCCTAAGACTTTTGAATGAAAAGCCAATTCTTGACACAATTCAAAATCGAGGCAATAACTTAATAGCAGGATTGGCGAATATATTTACTGAAGCAAATATTCCAGTTACCATGCATGGGTATCCTGCTATGTTCTCTTTCACAGTTGGAAAGGAAAAAGTAATCGACCAGCGCGATTGGCAGGATACCGATCGTGATTATTACCTGGGATTGGTGGAATATGCTATTGAAAATGGTGTTATGCCCGATCATGATCCACGGGAACCTTGGTTCCTATGTTTTTCACATACTGATGCGGATATAGAAGAAACGCTGAACGTGATGACGGATGCTGTAAAACATGTAAAGAGATAGGAAATATGTATTGCTAACTATTTAATCAAAACCATACGATCAAAACTAATGGCTTTATTTTGAAGTAGGTGTTAAAACACGCAAGCATATTTTATACATCTGAAATATAGGATCGGTTTATAACTAAGAGATACTTAGATTATTGGAAAGGAGGAATTATAAGAGAAGGCAGTATTGGCAGATAGGATCAGTAAAAGCTAGTAACAAGATTTTATACCAAATATGTTTATAGGAGGAAAAAATGTCTGAACAAATGGCTTTTGCACGTAAGGCAAGCGGCCTTGTTCGGGGGCTTTCGTTTTGGGACGCATTTGGTGTAGGTTTTATGAACCAGGGACTTACGCCTAGTATGTGGGTTATGATAAGTTTTGGTTTGGGGGTTTATACTGGTGGAAACCTGATTATCGGAACATTACTTTCCGCCATACTCTGCGGTATCGGCTTTTCCTTAGTTTGGGGTATCCTGGGTGGATCCATGCCTCGGTCTGGTGGTGAGTATATCTATAACTCACGCATAATTCATCCCGTCATCGGCATTGCTGAATCTTTTGGTAATGCCTTCGTATGGATTATGTGGATATTCGTATTGGCTCCTTGGACGATTGACCCAGGTTTGACAATGATGTTCCAATTCTTAGGTTTTGAAGCTGCTGCAGATTTAGTGCAAACACCCTTAGCTGTATTTTTAATCTCCAGTGTTGTAAGCTTAATTGCTCTCCTCTTTGTTGTATTTGGATTGAAAGTATTTGCAACTGTTCAGAAAGTGATTATGATCCTGGGTATTCTAGGCTGTACGATTATCTTATTAGTTTTCACATTCACTTCTCATAATGAATTCGTTCAAGACTGGAATAACCTTGCGGTCCAGTATGGATCCTTGGATTATGAAAGTTTCCTTAGTACTGCACGTACAACAATCGAAGAGGCAGGGGACGTATTACCTACCACATGGAACTGGTTTGACAGCTTCGGAGTGATGGTTGCAGGATCCTGGTTGTTTGCATATGCATACTGCATCACATTCATTGCAGGTGAAGTAAAACGACCAGATAAAACAATTATTCTGGCAAACTTATTCGCCGTCCTTGTACCAGCCTTTTTTATGCTTTGGTTGGCCATTGTTCTTTATAATTCGGTTGGTTTTGAATTCCTATCTGCCACAGCCTGGGTCGATAACATGGGAGAAGGTCTAGCGGGTTATACATTCCCATGGCCAACGCATTTTGTTGGTTTAGCAGCAGTCATTGTGCCAACAAATACGATCATACTTTTCATGATGGCTCTATCCTTCATACTCTTCAATCTGTGGTGGGTAGCCCTTTCATACCTTGCCTTCCCCCGGATTTTATTTGCCTGGGGTATGGATCGGATGGGTCCGAAGTGGTTTGCTGATATCGATTACAAGTACGCTTCACCAGTGAAGAATCATATCCTCTGCTTCATTCTGGGAGAGATTGGCATCTTTTTATTTGCTTTCTTTGGTGATCCGATGGCATCGCTATCAGTTACAGGTATGGAGATTGTATCTGTATTTGGGGTCACTGCGATAGCCGCAGCAATATTCCCATTCTCCAAGCGTGCTCGTCAAATATGGGAATCCTCACCATACAGAGGTTGGAAGATCCTGAATATTCCTGTTGTTACGATTGGTGCCATCGTAAACCTGATCTATTTGGGCATACTTTTCTATTTCTTCTTCTTCATGTCGGAGATGGGAGAACAAGAACTCATAAAGGGATCTCTAATTTTGTATTCCATCATTTGGGGTTTAGGGATCATATGGTATTTCTATTGGAAGAATCGCAACAAGCAGGTCGGTGTTGATGTTAGTATGACATTTGGTGAGTTACCTCCTGATTAGTTTTCTGTATTCTAAAGGACGAAGGGAAAACCCTTCGTCCTTTGTTTGTTTTATATTCAATAGGAGCATCGAATGAGCAAAGCGGTGAAGATATTTTTTGTTACTGATATTCATGGATCGAATTTATGCTATCGAAAATATTTAAATGCATTAAAAGTATATAACGTTGATGTTGGAATTCTTCTTGGTGATCTAACCGGGAAGGTATTGATCCCCTTGGTAGAGAAAGCCGGGGGAGGTTGGGAAACGACCCTAATGGGTACACATGTTGATGTCCCTAATCAGGAAGAACTTGATAAGCTTAAAAAGACAGTTGAAATGATGGGATATTACTGGGTCCATCAAACACCAGAGGAATTTAGAGAATTTAAGGCTGATCCAATAAAAGTAGATTATTTATTTAAGCAGCTGATGATGTCAAGACTAAAAGAATGGATTACCCTGGCTGATGAACGTCTTGCAGGTACATCATATAAAGTATATATGGCACCTGGCAATGATGATCATTTTGAAGTAGATCAGATAATTGAAGACTTAAAGGTAATCGTTAATTGCAATAATAAAAATGTTATGTTAGGTGATCACGAGATGATCACTTTTTGTTGGGCAAACCCTACTCCTTGGAACACACCACGTGAAAAACCTGATGAAGAATTGGAACCAATGTTGGAAGAGCTAGTCTCCACTGTAAGAGATAAATCAAATGCAATATTTAATTTTCATGCTCCGCCATATGGTTTTGCCCTGGACCTGGCACCAGAATTAACCAAAGATCTCGTCCAAGCAGCTGACCGCAAGATCCATGTCGGTAGCCGTGCGGTTGCAAAGATGATTGAAAAATACCAACCATTGATTGGACTCCATGGACATATTCATGAGTCTCGGGGTGCCCAAAAAATTAAAAAGACATTGATCATCAACCCAGGAAGTGAGTATTCAGAAGGTATCTTGAAAGGTGCGATGATTGTTTTGGAAAAAGGTAAAGTTAAAGATTATATATTCACTTCTGGATAGGAGGATAAGATTATGTTACCGGTAAAAAAGTTTCGTCTACCAAAAGATATACCTTTGGAAGAGTATCCAAAACCTGAAGAATATCTCGATGAAGCTCGTCGATTAACGGATGCCGCTCAAAGAGAAGGATTGATCTTGCGAGTTATGGGTCCCATTGCGCTGCATTACTACTTTCCAGACCATGTAGAATTGTACAGGAGAATGGAACGCCTAGGTGATAGGGTATTCACAGATATTGATTATGCCTCTTATGGGAAAAGCCGAGGAAAAATAGTTCCTTTTTTTGAGAAACAAGGATATGAGCTAGAAAAACGGGCAGCGATGATGAGCGGGGGAACTCGACATATCTATTTTGGCGCACGAATTCCCATGATTGATGTATTTTTTGATAAATTAGACTATAACCATCCGATCGATTATCGAAACCGACTGGAAATCCATCCTTATTGTGTATCCCTGACTGACTTATTATTACAAAAACTTCAAATTGTGAAAATTAATGATAAAGATTTAAAAGATGCAATGCTGCTTTTGCTTGCTGGGCAAATTGGAGATGGGGATAACAACCGGGTAAACCTAAAGTATGTTGCAAAGCTAATGTCAGATGATTGGGGTTTTTATTACACATCGATCATGAATCTGAACAAAATCCAGGCAGCAGTAAATGGAGTTCCGGCTATTTCAGAACAAGATCGTATCATCATTAACGAGAAAGCCGAGGCAGTTATAAAAATAATCGAGAATGAACCCAAATCGGGTAAATGGAAAAGTCGTGCAAAGACCGGAACGAGTAAGATTTGGTATAAAGAAGTCTCAGATTGGGAGTGAATCACAAAATCTCCTAGTGGGAGTAAATCGAAGAGGTCATAATATGGAAAAGAATTATGAAGGAGCGGTGGCATTCGCTCAACGCTGGATCGATATTATTCACAAATCAGAGGTAACAGAGGGTGAAGCAAAAGCAATTATTGAAGAGTCAATATACAACTTTGCAGAGCATTTTAATCGAGGCTGGCTAGATTATCGTAAATCCATAACTGAAGCAGGTGATTGGGCATCAGTCGAGTGGACAGGTTCGGGAGCTATTTTTAAGGATGTCCTTGGGCGTGAATATATAGATTGCTTGGGTGGTTATGGAATGATGAATCTTGGTTGGGGGAATAATGAGGTTATCGACAACGTAAAAGCGCAAATAAATCGGTCTCCAATGCCAAGCCAGGAGTTAATTGATCCGTTACGAGGTGCCTTAGCTCGTTTGTTGGCAATGATCACTCCAGGAGATCTTAAATACAGTTTTTTTGCTGCAAGTGGTACTGAAGCTATTGAAGGCTCGATAAAGCTAGCGAAAATGTATACCCATAAAAGCGGATTTATTGCAGCGTTAAAAGCCTTTCATGGAAAAACAATGGGTTCACTGAGCATGTTGGGTAAATCAGATTATCGTACACCCGTGGGAATTCTTTACGGTGGACCGGTATTTCATGTGCCTTTTGGAGATGCGGATGCAGTTGAAAGGCAACTAGAAACTATCACAAAAAGTCGGCATTGATATCGCTGCAGTTTTAATGGAACCAATACAAGGTGAAGCGGGAGCCATTGTGCCACCAGATGATTTTTGGCCACGAATTCGGGAATTGACCAAGCATTATGGTGTACTTCTGATTGCTGATGAAGTTCAAACTGGATTTGGTAGGACAGGAAAATTATGGGGCGTTGAACACTGGGGAGTTGAGCCAGATATAATCGCGATGGCAAAATCTTTAGGTGGCGGCGTAATGCCAGTCAGTGCTTTTTGCTCAACAGAAGAAATATGGCAGTGTATGATGTTTCCTAATCCTTTTATTCATACTACCACGACTGGTGGTAGTGCGCTGGCTTGTAGTGCAGCAATTGCAGCGATTAACATAACTTTACGAGATAAACTCTGGGAACAAGCCGCAGCCAAAGGGGAGTACATCATTCCTAAATTAAATGACTTTGCCAATCGTTACCCTCAGATTTTCAAGAATATAACAGGGAAAGGTCTGTTAATCGGCCAGCATTTCCATAATCCGGATGTTGGTTACAAAGTGGCAGCTGGATTGTTCAAACGTGGGGTGCTTGTGGCCGGCACACTAACCAGTGCTCAGACAATTAGAATTGAACCACCTTTAGTAATCACATATGAACAGATTGATCAGGTATTAAGTAGGTTAGAAGACACATTAATTGAAGTTTCAAGATTATTATAAAAAGATTAAACATTAAATTTCAATTGAATATATTTTCAACGCAGTTGAGAGAATAAAACAATTAAAATTCTTTAAAAGGAGAGTATATATGAAAGTGCTATTAGTTGGAGTAGGTGGAGTGGGAGAGGCAATAGCTGCAATAGCAAAACCACGAAATTGGGTAGATCTGATTGTTTTAGCCGATTACAACCTTGACCGCGCAAAAGAAGTTCAGGCTAAATTGGGTGATGTAAAACGCTTTCCTGTAGAAAAAATAGATGCAAGTCACCGGGAACAGATTGAAGCGCTGGCAAAAAAATACCAGGTCGACTTAATCATGAATGCCTGTGATCCATCTTTCAATAAACCAATTTTTGATGCTGCTTTTAACTTTGGTTGTACCTATATGGACATGGCAATGACATTATCAGAGCCTCATCCGACAGATCCCATGAACAAATGTGGTATTAAACTTGGTGATTACCAATTCGAACGAGCGAAACAATGGGAAGCAAAGGGACTATTTGCTTTAGTTGGATTAGGTGTTGAACCTGGAATGGCAGATATTTTTGCTCGTTATGCACAGGATTATTTATTTGATGAAATTGAAGAAATAGGGATCAGGGATGGAGCTAATCTTGAAGTACGAGGTTATGTATTTGCTCCAAATTTTTCGATCTGGACAACTATTGAAGAATGTTTAAATCCGCCTGTCATATGGGAGAAAGGAAAAGATTGGTTTACCACAGAACCTTTCTCAGAACCGGAAGTTTTTGATTTTCCAGAAGGGATAGGCAAAATAGAAGTGGTGAATGTCGAACATGAAGAAGTTCTCCTGATACCAAGATGGGTGAAGTGTAAACGTGTGACCTTCAAATATGGACTCGGCGATGTTTTTATTAATGTATTAAAAACATTACACATGCTTGGATTGGATAATAAGGAAGAAATCAAAGTCAAGGATGTCATGGTTGCCCCTCGTGATGTCGTTGCAGCATGCCTTCCTGATCCTGCTCATCTTGGTGACAGGATGTTTGGAAAAACAAGTGCAGGTACCTGGGTAAAGGGTATAAAAGATGGAAAACCACGCCAGGTGTATATATACCAGGTGGCAGATAATGAAGAATGTATGCAAAAATGGGGTTGCCAAGCTGTCGTAGCTCAAACTGCATTTAATGCCGTAATTGGATGGGATTTATTGAATAGTGGAACATGGAAAGGTACGGGGGTATTAGGTCCTGAAGCATTAGATCCTGTTCCATTCATCGAAAAGATGTCTGAATATGGTTTCCCCTATGGAATAAAAGAAATGTAGCAATAAGGGTAATGTATTGTCTGTAAATATGTAAGGTAGATAAATATAATTTATAAGAATGGAGGATTATATGGCAGCCCAGAGTAATAATAATATTGCAAAAGTTGAGATGAAGAAACTAAAGCGTGAATTAACTTTACTGCCTCTATTCGGATTGATTTATTTTACTGTTTGCGGTGGATCATTTGGTGCAGAACCAATGGTGGGCTGGTCAGGACCTGGTTTAGCTCTTTTGCTTTTTGTTCTTACACCGATATTTTTTAGCATTCCGAACATGTTGATGGTTCGTGAAATGCAGTCGATGATGCCTGTTGAAGGTGGCTATTACCACTGGCTCAAGCAAGCTTTCGGACCATTTATTGGCTTTATGGGTGGTTGGATGAATTGGGTTGTATCCTGGGTGGATGTTTCAATATACCCAGTTTTGGCTGCCTACTACTTAGGTTATTTTATTCCTGCGATTCGTGAAGGAGTTACAATTGGTAATGTAACTCTATCAAGCTCTTTGTTATCTTTTATTGTTGCTGCTGTGCTAATATGGTCCGTTAGCGCATTAAGTGTACGAGGCGCTCGATTGTCTGGTTTAACAACTAGCGGTATTGGCCTTGTCATGTTGATACCCCTCCTTATTATGTCGATTATAGGCATAATAGCATGGATCAAAAGTGGCTCAACCATTCAACTCCCATTTCTTCCAGGTGGTGAGCAAGTAAACTTTGATAACTTAACTGCTGCACTCAGCACGGGTATTTACGTTGCGATGTGGAATTTCATGGGATGGGAACTTCCGACAGCAGCAGGCGATGAGATTGTAAATCCTAAAAAGACATATCCACTTGCTATGGTCCTTGTGCTTGTAGCTGCAATTGCCACATATTCAATCCCAACTGTCGCTGGATTATATGGTGGGGCTGGCGAAGAGGGTAAGTATCAGCTTTGGGGAATTGAAGAATACGAAAGTGGAGAAGGCATTGGCCCTGTTCTTGAAGATTATGGTGTACCACCTGAACAGTCCGAACAATGGGGTGTGGATCTTTCCAGCTCTGTAGGTTGGGAGTTCCCGGATATTGCCCATGCAGTAGCAGATAAACTCACTGGACAAACAGATGGAACTCTGGCGAGAGTTATGGGAGGTTTAGTAACCATATCTGCTGTACTCAGTATGATTGGATTATTTATTGGAAATAGTTTAGGAGGTACTCGAATTCCATTCGCTTTAGCGGAAGATGGAATGATGCCAAAATTTATGGTAAAAGTACACACCAAATATGGAACACCGTGGATAGCAATATTAATTTGCGCTTTTGTCTACTCAGTGTTTTCTCTTTCTGCTTTTGCTGCTCTAGTAGTCATCGATGTATTTCTAAATATGATTGTATTAATGTTTGAATTCTTTGCAATGTGGAAACTACGCTTTACACGACCTGAACTACCAAGGCAGAAAATCCCCGGTGGATATTTTGGTTTAGCAATTGTCACTGTGCTACCTGCGCTGATAATAATATTAGCGATCTACTCCAATTATGTTGAATTTGGAATGGATACGATAACTTGGGCTTTGATTGCAATGGCTCTTGGTGTAATTTTGTATTTCCCCATAAAGAAATGGATAAAGCCTGGTATTCCGGATATAGATCCATATGTATTGTCAGATGCTGAGTAATTCACATTCCTGCCTGTTTCCTTCCCTACAGGCAGGAATATTTTAATTGATTATGTAATGTGAGGTTTATGATGAGTGAAATCTTTGATAATAAACAAAACTTATCACCAGTATGGTCCCGAATTTTCTCGATAGAAGCCGACCATGCTCAGGGCTGTTATATTTATGATATTTACGGAAATAAATATTTGGATTTTACTTGCGGGATAGGCGTAACAAATACTGGCCATTGCCATCCACGGGTTGTAGAAGCGATAAAGAATCAAGCAGGATCATTAATTCATGGTCAGATAAACATTGTTATTCACAAACCTATGCTTGAACTTATAACGGAATTAAAGACGATTGTAAATCCTGCTTTGGATGGTTTTTTCTTTACAAATTCAGGTGCTGAAGCTGTCGAGGGAGCAATCAAGCTAGCACGTCATGCCACCGGTAGGACTAATATTATCGTTTTCCAAGGTAGCTTTCATGGACGGACGGTTGGCACGATGTCTTTAACAACTTCAAAAACAGTTTATCGCGCGGGTTACCAACCGCTCATGGCTGGTGTGTTCGTTGCGCCGTACCCATATACCTACCGCTACGGATGGAGCGATGAACAGACGGCACAATGGTGTTTAGATGAATTGGAGTTCCTTTTGTTGTCGCAATCAGCTCCGAATGAAACTGCTGCGATATTGATTGAACCTGTTCTTGGTGAAGGTGGATATGTTGTACCTCCTGTTGAATTTTTACGAAAACTACGAGAAATCTGTGACAGTTATGGAATTATGCTTATCGCAGATGAAATTCAATCGGGGTTTGGAAGGACAGGCAAGTGGTTTGCTCAAGAACATTTTAAAATTATCCCCGACATTATGACAGTTGCGAAGGGAATTGCTTCTGGTCTACCGCTTGCAGGAGTATTTAGCCGGCTCGATATCATGAGAAAATGGCAAACGGGCACCCATGGCGGTACATATGGAGGCAATGCAATTGCGTGTGCTGCTGGAGTTGCAACAATAAAAGCCATGCATGAAGAGAAAATGATTGATAATGCAAGAATTCGGGGAGATCAATTAATTGAACATTTACGACGGGTGCAAGTAGATTTTCCTGTGATTGGTGATGTACGCGGACTGGGACTCATGATAGGTGTAGAATTCCGTACCACTGATCGAAAGCCAGATAAATCGACCACCAAGGCAGTGGTTACTGAGTGTTTTAATAGAAATCTTCTGTTATTAACTTGTGGAACGTACGATAATGTTATTAGGTGGATACCACCATTAATTGTAACTGAAGATGAAATTACTCAAGCTGTGAATATATTTATCGAGGCGATGAAATCAGTTGTTAATATAAATCCATGAGGAGTGAAATCGACAAATGGTGGTTAAATAACTTTTTCTCATTGCGCATAGATATATAGCATAAAGAATACATATCAATGATATTAGATGGAGAAGTTAATGACAGAAGCTAGTCTAAATATAAGTATTCCAAAAATTTGGCGAATAAATTTAAAAGATAAATCTGCAAATTATGAAAACATCCCAAAATCCTGGGAACGGTTAGGTGGACGTGGACTTGTTGCAAAGGTCTTAGTGGATGAAGTACCACCGACATGTGAGCCACTAGGACCAATGAATAAGCTAATTTTAGCTCCTGGTTTGTTGGTAGGCCACATGATCTCCAGTTGTGATCGCATTTCTTTTGGAGGAAAAAGTCCATTAACTGGAGGAGTAAAAGAAGCTAATGCAGGTGGAACAACAGGTTTATATTTGACGCACTTAGGAATAAAGGCTCTTATTATTGAAGATCAACCGATAAACAATGATTGGTCGATTTTATTTATTTCTTCAAATGGTATAAAACTCGATCCTGCTGAAGAGTTTATCGGGCTTGGAGTATACGACTGCTCAAAAAAACTTTTAGATAAATATGGAAGCAAGATTGCTGTTGCATTAATTGGGCCGAGTGGTGAATTACAATTAGCTTCAGCTGGAATCCAAAATTTTGATAAAGAAAATGTTCCATCGAGAATTGCTGCACGTGGCGGGTTAGGTGCTGTAATGGGTTCTAAAAAGATAAAAGCAATAGTAATTGATGGAAGAAACGGACAAAAGCCAACTCTTGCACATTCGGAAGAATTTCGACAAGCACAAAAGCTTTTTACTAAAGCATTAATGGAAGCTCCACAAACAGCTGTATATCGTGATTATGGGACTGCAGCAATGTCTCGAATGGCTAATGGATTTGGAGGACTACCAACCAATAATTTTTCACAGGGCCAATTTGTTAATATAGAGACGATTAGTGGTGAATATATGAGAAACACGATCCTGGCAAGAGGTGGCGAAGGTGAGCCTACACATGCTTGTATGCCAGGATGTACCATACGTTGTTCAAATAATTACCCTGACAGCAATGGAAAGTCGCTCGTCTCACCGCTAGAATACGAAACCATCGGACTTATGGGATCCAATTTAGGTATCAGCGAATTGGATACCGTAGCAAAACTCAATTATATTGTGAATGACCTGGGGCTTGATTCCAATTGAGATTGGAGCAGCTCTCGGTGTTGCTGCTAAAGCTGGGTTAATGGATTTTGGTGATGGTAATCGCGCCTTGCAATTAATTGATGAAATTAGATCTAATACTCCAATAGGTCGATTATTGGGGAGTGGTGCAACAATAACTGGGAAAGTGTTAGGAGTTGAGCAAGTGCCTGCAGTTAAAGGTCAGGCAATGTCAGCTTACGAGCCACGTGCGATAAAAGGTACGGGCGTAACCTATGCAACCTCGCCACAAGGTGCAGATCATACTTCTGGATTGACGATAAGGGCAAAAATCAATCATTTGGATCCAAAGGGGCAAGCTGATCTCTCGCGAACAGTTCAAATAAATATGGCTGGGTATGATACTCTCGGAGCATGTATTTTCACAGGACCTGGATTTACTTCTGCTCCAGGTACGATTAGAGATATGTTAAATGCCCGATATGATTGGAATGTTAGTGACGATATTCTACAAGAATTAGGTAGGGAATCGTTAAAATGGGAGCATGAATTTAATTTGAAAGCTGGATTTACAAAGGCAGATGATCGTTTGCCTGAATGGATGACACGCGATCCACTTCCACCAAATAATTCCGTGTTTGATGTATCCGAAGAAGACCTTGATGGCGTATATAATTGGTGATTAGATCTATTAAAATATTTTTTACGAGCAACACTTTATAATAATATATAATACATAACCGCCAGAATAATCTGGCGGTTATGTAAATTGATTGATAGATCATATTATGGTTCATCTAATCATTGAATAATTCAGGAATCATAATTAAGGATATTATCTAGAAGACTAATAATGACCATACTTTAGGATTTTGGGAAATGCCAATGGATGAGCAGCGCGATAAGATTCAACTTGGAAAATTAAAAGAGAAAATTAATTTTCACAATTATCGTTACCATGTTCTGGATACACCAGTCATAAGCGATTTTGAATATGATCAAATGGTTAGGGAATTGTTAGAAATTGAATCTAAGCATCCTGACTGGATTACACCAGATTCACCATCTCAACGGGCCGGTGCAGCTCCTTCGGAAAAATTTACCAAAATCCGCCATCCTCGACATATATTAAGCCTTGCTAATGCCTACACCGATTCGGGAGTTTACGAATGGTTAGAACGCATCCGAAAATTAGATAGCCGGATAGACAATTCTGGTTACGTTGTAGAGCCAAAAATTGATGGATTAACAGTGGTACTACATTACCAGGATGGAATATTTGTTCAAGGTGCTACGCGAGGAGATGGAATTATTGGAGAGGATATAACAAATAATTTAAAAACTGTTCGATCATTACCCTTAAAAATACCAGTAGATTCAAGGGGCCCTATACCACCGTCGGAATTTGTGGTTAGAGGAGAAGCATTTATTTCCTTAGAAAATTTTGAAAAATTAAATAAAAAGCTAGAAGAATCGGGTGAGGCGACCTATCAAAATCCTCGAAATACTGCAGCAGGAGCATTACGTCAGCTAGACCCAAAACTTACCGCAAAGCGCCCATTAGCAATCATAGTATATGCGATTTTATCAGAATATAATTCTCAAACCATTACAGAGACAGGACAGTTACATTATTTAACAGAGTTGGGTTTCACAGTACCAGAATTTATTGAATGTAAGGATATTAAAGAAGCCATCGCTGCGTATAATCAATTGCTGAGTAATCGAGACAAATTGTTTTATGAAGCAGATGGGGCTGTTATCAAGGTCAACAATCTTCGTCTGGCAGAAGGACTCGGGATCGTTGGAAAAGACCCACGAGGTGCTATCGCCTTTAAATTTCCTGCCCGTGAGGCAACTACGAAATTACTTGATATTGTTGTTAATGTAGGACGTACTGGTGTATTAACCCCACTTGCATTATTAGACCCGATAGAAGTTGGTGGCGTGATCGTTAAACAAGCCACCTTACATAATTTTGATTTCATCAAAGACAAAGACATTAGAATTGGCGACCGGATAGCAATAAAAAGAGCTGGTGATGTAATACCATATGTGATTGGACCTATAACAGATATTCGAACTGGAACCGAAAGAATATATGTGCCACCTGAACTTTGTCCTGCATGTCATCAGCATGTTGAACATATCGAAGGGGAGGTCGCATGGTATTGTGTAAATGTTTCATGTCCAGCTCAATTAATTAGAAATATTGAGCATTTTGCGTCTCGTGGCGCAATGGATATCAATGGACTTGGGATAAAAATTATCGAATTGATTGTAACTTCAAGTTTAGTACGTGATGTCGCAGATATTTATCTTTTAAAACGAATTGATCTATTAAAATTAGAAGGATTTGCCGAGAAAAAAGCAGACAATCTATTGTCTGCAATAAACCAGTCAAGAAATAGAGAATTAAATAAATTGATTCTCGCACTTGGAATACGTGGCGTTGGTGAAGTTTTAGCGAATGAACTTATTCAATATTACAACGATTTAGATGAATTTTCAAAGACCACAATCACTGATTTACAAATACATTGATGGGGTTGGACCAAATATTGCCAGGTCCATTGTTGATTGGTTTGACCGACCTGCAAATAAAAAATTACTGGAAAAACTGAAACAAGTGGGGGTTTGGCCTGCAGTAACAAGTTTTCAAGACAACCAAAAAACAATAAGACGACTGGATGACACGATATTTGTGATAACTGGTACTATAACCGGATATACTCGCAATGAGCTAAAGGAATGGATCGAAGAATATGGAGGAAAAGTAACTGACACGGTGAGTAATAATACCAACTATTTATTAATTGGAGATCAACCAGGATCGAAACTGGATAAGGCTAATAAATTAAATATTAAAGTCATAGGTATTGAAGATTTGGAAAAACTAATGGGTGAGGGATAAGATGAAGCTGACGACAGAACACGATAATATCCTTCTACGAATTGAAAAGATGAAACAACGCCTGCTTGAATTACAGCAAGGCGACCTATATTTTTATAATAAAGCTATCAATGAGTTAAATGGGGGAGCTACCGTTATCGTGGATGGACGCACTATGGGAATGTATGCATCTTATAGTTATTTAGGACTAATTGGACATCCAAGAATAAACCAGGCAGCCAAAATAGCAATTGAAAAGTACGGAACTGGTACTCATGGGGTGAGATCTTTAGCGGGTTCGCTGCCTATTCACTTCGAACTTGAAGAAACGATAGCTAACTTTAAACACACAGAATCTGCGATCACATTTTCATCTGGATATGTTACTAATCTTACAACAATATCTACGCTTCTTGGGCGAGAAGATTATGCAATTTCAGATAAATTAAATCACGCTTCAATTGTCGATGGATGCATTATGTCAGGAGCTAAGTTTGTTAGGTTTCCTCATAATGATATGGACACCCTCGAAAAGCGATTGAAGCAAATTCCAGAAAACGCAGCGAAATTAGTAATTTCAGATGCTGTGTTCAGCATGGATGGAGATATTATCAATCTCCCGAAATTAGTGGAAATTTGTAAAAAATATCAAGCCTGGTTAATGATTGATGAAGCGCATTCTATTGGAGTTCTTGGAACTTCTGGGAGGGGAATAGAAGAGCACTTCGGATTGAACAATGTTATTGATATAAAAATGGGGACTCTTAGTAAAACTATTCCATCGGTTGGTGGATACATTGCTGGGAACAAGGATCTGATTCAATATTTACGTCATACAAGTCGGGCTTATATCTTTTCTGCCGCATTACCTCCCGGACAAGCTGCAGCGGCAAATGAGGCATTTAAAGTTATCATTGATGAGCCTTGGCGAGTCGAATGTTTATCGAAGAACTCAAAAATCTTTATAAATGGTTTAAAAGATAGGGGATTTAATACTTTGAATACAAGAACAGCGATTGTGCCTATCTTATGTGGGGATGATATACTCGCCTATAAAATGACTAAATCTGCTCAAGAACGAGGTATTTTTGTTCTACCAGTTGTGTCGCCTGCAGTACAAAGTGGACTTGCACGCCTCCGAGCCACGATCACTGCAGCCCATGATCCAGATGATATAGAAAGAGCCATGGATATTATTAAAGATGCTGGGAAAGAATTCGGATTAATAAAGGGTTAGGTGGAATAAAGGAAAGAATGCCAGAATTAATATTAAAAGAAGGAAGGGAGAAATCTTTAATACGCCATCACCCATGGATATTTTCTGGTTCGGTAGCGAGAATTAGTGGATCTCCAATTTCTGGTGAATCAGTTAGCATATTTTCTAGTGAAGGACAGTTCCTCGCTAAAGCTGCTTACAGCCCATTTTCAAAAATTGTGGCTAGAGTATGGACTTGGGATGAAAATCAGGAAGTAGATAGTAAGTTTTTCTATGAAAAGATTACTAAAGCCATTGAAATACGTGAAACGTTCAGAGATCAGGATTCATATACTGCACTTAGATTATTACACGGAGAATCAGATGGACTCCCTGGAGTAATCCTGGATCAATATAATGATATATGTGTGATCCAATTTCTTACAACTGGAGCAGAATTCTGGCGGGATTTGATTGTTGAAATTGTCAATTCAGTGAGAACGCCTAGGGCAATCTTTGAAAGGTCCGATAGCGATGTTCGTAAATTGGAGGGTCTGGAGCTTAGGAGTGGGTTGTTATCAGGGATATTTTCCGAAAATGAAATAGTCATAAATGAATTTGGTCTTAAATATTTCATAGATGTTGCTAACGGACACAAAACTGGATTTTATATCGATCAGAGGGAGAACCGTAAGCGGGTTAG
The DNA here is from genome assembly GCA_963736805.1 of uncultured Chloroflexia bacterium. Lineage (GTDB taxonomy): Bacteria > Chloroflexota > Anaerolineae > Anaerolineales > UBA4823 > FEB-25. The sequence goes on along the minus strand of CAVTQM010000058.1, from coordinate 230,739 downwards.
GAATTTAGCTAGCAACTGTAAAGTACTGGATTGTTTTTCATACACTGGTGGCTTTGCTCTAAACGCGTTGGCTGGGGGCGCGTCCTCTCTAACACTTGTAGATTCTTCTGGTCTAGCTTTATCAATTGCTAATCGAAATGTTATATTAAACAATTTACATACTCAAAACATTCAATATAATGCACAGGATGTATTTCAGTTTTTACGGGGGCTACGCGATCGAGGAGAGGTTTTTGATATGGTAATTTTAGATCCTCCTAAATTTGCACCAACTATTTCGCAAGTAGAACGAGCATCCAGAGGATATAAAGATATTAACTTGTTAGCACTAAAAATATTAAATCCAGGTGGGCTCTTGGTGACTTTTTCTTGTTCTGGTGGAGTAAGCGAAGATTTGTTTCAAAAAATATTAGCAGGTGCAGCATTAGACGCCGGAATTGATGCCTTGATACTTGAAAGATTACAACAAGGTTTTGATCATCCAATTGCCTTGAATTTTCCTGAAAGTGCCTACCTAAAAGGGTTTATTATCAAAAAAATGTAGCAATAATATTAGATAGTTCCTGGGGGATTGTATTTTATGGTTTCCAACTTGGCTCACCACTTGTTGCTTTGTCGTTCGTAAGTAGATATTGGTCAGAACCATCCATGTCCATCGTATAAATTTGCCAATTTCCAGACCTTGAGCTTGTAAAAGCAATTTGGGTACCGTCATGAGACCAAGCAGGTGTATTTTCGCCTTCAGGCGTATTTGTTAATCGTACTAGTTCGCTTCCATCCGGATTGATAATATAAATCTCTGAATTACCATCTCCATAATACGTAAAGACAATCTTTTTTCCATCAGGTGACCATGCTGGTGCTTCTGCGATATATGGTTTTGGTGTGACCCTAAAAACATTCGAACCATCGGCATTCATTATAAAAATTCCAGCATTACCATCACGCTTTGATTGATACACAATCCTTTTACTATCTGGTGACCATGATGGATTGCTATCCTCAGCTTCGCTGTCAGTGAGCCTGACTAAATTACTACCATCTGGTTTCATTATGTAAATATCAGTATCTCCATCTCGATCGGACTGAAAAGCAATAAGCTGATTATCGGGTGACCAAGATGGCATGGAATTGTATGCAGGATTGTTGCTAATATTTACCGGATTAGTACCATCTGCATTCATTATATAAATTTCGAAATTGTTACTACGGTCTGATTGAAATACAATTTCATCTCCCTTGGGAGACCAAACTGCATTTCCATCTATAGATGCATCCGTAGTAAGTCTTTTTCGGTCCGTTCCATTACTCTCAATCGAATACACATCCCAATTTTCATTAGGATTGGTAGTATAAATTATCGTTTGTATTCCAGGTGTATCTGGAGTTTTATTGCAAGAAGTAGAAAAGGTTGTCAACAATATAAACAATAAATAATAAGAAATAATCTTTCCAGGTTTAATCATAATCAAAAGTTCCTTATTTAAAACTGATAATTATTTAGATAACAATAAATTCTTTAGTAATTCATAGCTTATTACATGTAAACCAATATTTAAAATAAAAACACGTATTTCATCGTCCATAAAGGTATGATAATCTGCAACTCTACTCTGCCAATCTGGTGTGATTGCTCTCAGTTCAGGTGTATCGATAGAAGGATGGATGATGAAATGCGTGATACCCGATGGTAAGGCGCTCAGTGCTTGTTTTGCTTGATTAATCCGATTCTCTGGATTATTTAGATCCAATCCAACAACGTTATCCACGAGTGGAACACCCATTTCATCTAGCTCATTAATTAATTATGCAGCTATTGAAGCAATTTCTTGATCCATACCCAGATTTTGGTACCCCACATTATCCATCCTAGGGAATAAGAAAGGTAATTTTTGTTGAATAGCTAACTGAATATAGTTATGAATATATTTTGGATGGGCAACGCTAAACATGTGAGTATCAAGATGCGTAATATTAATACCCGCATTACGAGCTCTTTCAATTTGTTGCGATAATTCAAGATTTACAGCTTCAATGTCTCCTAGTAGTTGTACTTCTTCCGCAGTGCGAAAAAAATATCCTTCCAAATCAATCATACCTGATGCTGGATCGTGAGTAGAAACTGGTGACCATCTATAGGTATCCCATTCACTTGTAAGAGTTAAGTGAATACCAATATCAGTATTTTTGTTTTCACGACAATAAGATGCTAGATAGGGAAACCAGGGACAAGGTACCATTGCTGCTGCTGATGAAATACCACCAAATTCCATTAAGTCAATATATGCCTGTATTGATGCATGGCACATTCCTATATCATCTGCATGAACTATTAATAAGCGGTCAGTGTTTGAATATCCAAGTTTTTTGAGAGATGGATTAGGTTTCATAAATTATTTTCCACCTTTAACATAGATGTAGTTATGATTATAATAGAGTTATTAATATTAATGGGAGTAACAAAATGCAAGAAATTAATCCGGATTTGAAAGAAATTTTGGTAACGACTGAGCAAATTCAATCTCGCGTCAAACAATTAGCCGATCAAATTTCCAATGATTATGCCGATGTTGAGCAATTATATTTAATTGGAATATTAAAAGGTGCATTTATGTTTTTAGCGGATTTGAGCAGACATTTAAAAATTCCAAATGTTGTTGATTTTATGGCGGTTTCAAGCTACGGAAAGACTGCTACAACGGGCGCAGTACGGTTAATAATGGATCTCCGTGCGCCGATTGATGGGAAACATGCAATTATCGTCGAAGACATAGCTGATAGCGGAAAGACGTTAAAATATTTATATCAAGTATTGCAATGGCACAATCCTGCATCATTAAAGACTTGCGTATTACTTCGAAAGAAAAAGGATAATTTGGATATACCAATCAATTACCTTGGATTTGATATTCCGAATGCATGGGTTGTAGGATATGGATTGGATTATGCGGATCGTTACCGGACTTTACCTTATATTGCTGAGTTAAAGCCTGAGATATATGCGTGATATGTAAATTCAATTATTGAAATATATTTATAGAGCTTTACTTAACAAATAAAGCCTGAAAAAGCCAGGCTTTATTGTAAGCAATCTCGTGCGGTCCCGACGGGATTCGAACCCGCGATCTCGGCCTTGACAGGGCCGCATGTTTGGCCGCTACACCACGGGACCTTGCGAGCGGTAGTTTACTATACATTTATTTCAAAGTCAAGTAAACCAATATGTCAGACAATTTAAGAAATCGATTCATGGATTGATGAGTATATCAACCTCAATGCCACCGATTGCTTGAGATTCTGCAAGCGCCATCGGAAATGGTAAATAATGTCCACGACCATAATCGTAATTTGGATTTTCTGGATTTCTTATTATGTCCATTGTAGCGTTGAATGGATATAATGCAAAATTATAATTAGAAAGTAGATTGACCGAAACACCAGCATTTATCGCCCAATTTATCGATCCAGGTGTAATTGATTTCTATATATTTTCCACCCCATTCCTCAGTATATCTAACCCAAGGATCGAGAACTAAGGGAATTTGAATTATACTGTCTTGATTTCCCAGAGTTTTGTAGATTATTTTTATTCTATTACCCTCAATTGTAAAAGTTCTTCGTATAGACATGCGCATATTTTGTATTTCGATTTCATTATAGCTATTAATAATAGTGAAAGAATCCCATTGTTCATCCTTCGTTGTAAAATGCACCTAAGATTTGATTGGGATCACTATTTACTCCCTTTGACAGATCCCACTCAGAGATATCGCTTAATCCAATAACAAATTCCCAGGTAGGTCCTACAATCTGATGAGCGCCATTCTTATCCACAGAAAATATAAATGGTATATATCCACCTATTGGTTCAATTGTTAAAAATATACTATTGCTTGCTAAAATGCACTCATTGATGCCATCATAATCTATATCCAAATTGCATGAGGAAATTGGAATAGGATTTTCTACCCATTGAGACGCTTCAAGGATCTGCCCAATCTGCCCTAAATAGTTATTACCGAGTGGAACTAAGTCTACATTTCCGGGATTTATCAAGGAACCATAAACCTTCCATGCTAATATAGAAATTGAATTTTCCGGAGCATCATAGCAAAGATTCGTATATACTTTGACCTGTGCTGAATTTTGATAGATTAGAATTGTACGTACTCCTGGAGCCATACTGATTTATTAAAACTTGAATATTCGCATAATTATTATACTACTTCGATCCACGGATGATTATTTATGTATGAAAATATAACCTCCAAAATCGCAGGATCACCTAAATAAGAAGTATCTAAAATCTCCTCCTAATAACAAAGGGTTGGGTGAGTCAGACACCCCTGCAGAAATTAGTTGAGATTTAAAAATCATGAATGCATCATGGAGATTGCCTTGGTAAATCGATAAATTCTCTGCAAAGAAAAATTTACTATCTTGAGTTTTCAAAAAATGCGCATAGTCATAATTACACATATATTTTCTATTATCTATTATCTATAATAAATAATTTTTCAAAATCTTTTATATCTACGTCATCACATAACAACAAAATATTTCTAGCATTTAATGTCTTAATTTTATCTTTGGCCCCAAGATAATCAATTACCGATGCATTCTCTGGTTTACAAAGATCTAAGATTAATACGGGATATTCAAATTTCGAAATAGCTTCTAATAAGTACATCAGTCCATGTCTACTACTCATTGGTCCAGAATGCGCTCCTGCCCAAGAACGCATGACTTCAGCAGGCGTAGATGTTTCTAATGTATTCCAAAATACAAATTGAATCCTTGTTTGAGCTGGTGGTGATGAATCCAAGGATATAATTCGAGTTTGATCAACAGGTTTATCTTGATGTGGGGGACATATTATTACTTGAAATTTGGTTAATGGTGTTAATGGAATTACTTCCTGGTTGATACTAATAATGATATTATCCTGGATAGAATTAATAAATATTAGTAATTCCACGGAATTTACAAGGTGATAATCCCCAGAAACCACTTTTACACTACCATCTGATTGAAGAATTATTAAATAATCCCAGTATATCTGTATATTTTGATGCCTATTATTTCCTTAAAGTGATCCAGTTTACTCCTCCTGGATTAGTATCAATTGGAATATAAATATCCCGACCTTCATTATTATTCAGCTCAAGAAAGTCTAACCGTACTTGAAAGAATTGAGCATTATTTCTTGCATAGACAGAAATTAAATCCTGCTCTGAATACACAGTATCTACTGGATCAAGTAATCGCACATCACTATACTTCCAATGGCCGAAGGCATTGGTATTTGTTTCATTTAAATTGGACCTACAACCGACAATTAAAAGCAGTACAAAAATAAGAAAGATACTTTTTTTTATTGACATTCTAATCTTTTCTTTTGAAATATCCAGGCAGCAAACTTGACCATAATTTCTATATTTTTCTTGCAAGAATGTAAGGTAAAAATGCCTTCAAAGTAGTATAATCTAGTTTCTATTATATATAAATATCACGATCGATTAGAAAGGAGGAGTTTATGAAAAAATTATTATCCATATTTTTTGCGATTGTTGCTTTATCAATTCTTGTATTCCCGGTGGCTGCATCGAGTACAAACTCACAACCCTTTCCATATTTTTACATCCTCGAAGTAGTAAAGGACCAATCAGTAACTATTCAGGTCTACAATGCTCCAGCAAATGATACCTTCCGAGTTACTATGGGCGAGTATGGAACATATGGTGTTGGAGGGGTTGTTGTCGGAGATACCAGCACCGGAGCCGGTGGTTCTTTTGTCGCGACTTATTCAATTCCATCTACTTTAGCTGGTCGTGAGAAGATCGCAATGAGGCTTGAAAGTCCAAACAGCGGATATTATGCATACAACTGGTTTTATAATAATCCAGGTTCTTCATCAAGCCCTACCCCGGTTCCAGGTGCCACCCCAGCCCCAGGATATTCAGGGTATCCAACATTTACAATTCAATCTGTTGTTACAGACGAATCAGTGACTATTATTACCAGTAATTTCCCTCCCAACGATACATTTACAGTAACAATGGGTAAATACGGAACCCAGGGAATTGGTGGTATTGTAGTTGGAAGTACCAATTCCGGAGCCGGTGGCACTCTAACATTAACATATGAAATTCCAGATTCTTTGGTTGGACTGAGTCAAATAGCAATTCGCCTACAAAGCCCTACCTCCGGTTACTTCGCATACAATTGGTTCTATAATAATACATCATCATCCCCTCCACCCCAAGAGCCTGCACCAACCCCAACACCTGCTCCTTCAGGATATACTGGTTACCCGACCATATCCATTACGGGGGTAGTTAAAGACCAATCAGTAACGATCTCTGGGCAGAATTTCCCACCTAATGACACTTTCACTGTTTTAATGGGACCGTACGGGACTCAGGCAATTGGTGGAACGAATGTAGGAAGCACCAGCACTGGTGCAGGCGGATCATTATCCGCAACCTATTCAATACCATCCTCATTGGCTGGATCGTATAAAATTGCAATTCGATTGCAAAGCTCAACATCAGGTTATTACGCTTATAACTGGTTTTATAATAGTAGCACCCCATAACCTGTCATCATATTTTTGAAAATTAGGACCATTCCCTTAAGATATTTTTGGGGTATGGTCCTTTATTATTATTTCCATTAATTCATCAACATATTTTTATTATAAATGGCTGCAAGAGTAATGTCGTCAGATAAATCTGTGCCTTTTACAAATTCATGAACAGATTTTTCAACATCTTCCACAATTGCCTTTGCTGATGTGAAATATTTGTCTTTTAATAAACGATGAAGGCGATTTACTCCAAACATTTCATCATTGTCAGAAAAGGCTTCTGTAATTCCATCTGTATAGAAAAATATCCAATCCCCCGGATTAAGTGAAACTACAGCTTCCTGAACTTCGATATCATAAAATATTCCAAGTGCAATACTGGTTCGGGTTAATTCATTTAAATAATCAGAGTTAAGAGCACAAATGATTGGTGGGTTATGTCCAGCGTTGACATAAGTGATCAATCCAGATTCTAAATTAATTTCTGCGTAAAAAACAGTTACAAACATTCCATTTTTCGCATCAGGGATTAACAAATCATTAACCTGTTTAACAACAGCGGCTGGTGATGGATGATCCTTTGCAGCTGAACGAAAAAGGGTCCTAATAAGGGTCATAAACAATGCAGCGGGCATCCCTTTATCAGCGACATCTGCAATAACAAAACCAAGTACGTTTTTTTCTAAATAAAAATAATCATAAAAATCTCCTGCAACCTCCCTAGCGGGCTTCCATCGAATGTCAATTTCCCAACCTGGTATTATTGGCAAGGTATCGGGAAGGAAGGTTTTTTGGATGTCCCTTGCTAACTGCAATTCCTGTTCCATTCTTTCACTTTTTATCGCTTCACGTTGCAGATAATCGTTTTTTATTGCTAAGGCAGCTTGCTGAGATATTCCTGTTACAATCTCAATTCGCTTCTCTCTTATATGATAAGATAGGGTACCTTTACTAGGTTCTTCCTCTTCAATTAACATGACACCAAGAACTTCTCCCTTAACCGATAATGGAAAACCTATAAGTAGTCGCGATCTAATCTGTAATACCTCATTGCCAATTTTTACTTCATATATTTCATCAAATCCTCGTCCCATACCCTCAATTTCTTGAATTGAGTTCTGATTTAATTTCGTTCCATTGTAATAATGAAATTGATTGCTCTAACGGAAGGTATGCAATCATGTTATCCTCAAATACAATTTTTAATAGGGGAAAATCATCTGGCTGAAATATTTCATTCTCGAACCGATTATCGTTTTTTGAGAACCCGAAATTTTGGACAGGTAAAAATAATTTTTCTGCAAAATCCCATAAATATATAATACATTTTTTTACGCCCACAAGAATCGGTGTTATTCTAACTATTGAACTAAGAATTTCATCTAATTGATTCAAGCTGACAATTGCTTGAGCAACTTGAGATAATGCAATGGAAATGTATGCTTCTTCTTCATGAGATTTGATTGTCTGAAGAATTACTATGGATGCTGCAGCTTGATCTAAAATACCTTTTATTAATGCAAACATATCATCCCAATTATTTTGGGAAGAATTTTTTAACAAATCTGAATTTGTAAAGTCGATAAGAACTGCACCTATTAAATCTTTCTGATTTGTAATCGGAAATAAAATCATCAGGTCTGACTTTAAATCATATGAAGGAAATACTAGTGCTGTAATATCGTCAGATATCGTATCAGAATTTATTATCACTGAATCCATTTTGTGATATAAGATTTCAAATGCATTGACAGTTCCAGGAAATATATTAAAAGAGTTTATTCGAGCTCGTCGCTCTTCATCAAATCCAGACGATCCGAGTGGAAAAAAAGCACCAAAGGATTGATCATTAATATATAAAGTACAACCACTCACCCCAATGAGATTTACCAGCAAACTTGTGATGGTTTCTACCAATTCAACCATCGATGTGATTGGTCTTGTTGCTTCATTAAATTGTTGAAGAACAGTACTCATCCACACTTGCTCATGTGTCGCATGAAATAATTTAGCATTTTCTATAGCCACAGATACATAATTCGAAATCGTAGAAGCAATAAATATCGAATCATCATCAAATTGATCAGGTAAGTGACTAACAGCAATTATCATCCCCAAGTTATGATCTTTATTGCTTAGTGGAATACCTAAGGCCGAATATTCCCCCTTATATGAAAATATTAAACCAAGAGGTTCTTTAACGATTTCTGGATGAATGATTATTGGATTCTTGGCATTAGAAATTTCTTGTGTCCAGGGAAAATCAGAAAACATAACACCTGTATCATCATATGTAATCAATCTATCAGAAATATCATCAGGCTTAAAACTTTGAAATTCTTCATCGATTGAGAGTATTTCTTTATTAACATTTACACTTATTAACTTTAATGAAGAAGGAAATCGACTTAAACCTATATCAGATGTCATATCATCATCCAACCAAATTGCACACGCGTCGATCGGTAAGTATTTTCCCAACTCATCTAATGCTTTTATACAGACTTCATTTTCTGAAATTTCAGCTGATATATTCCCAATCATTTTCTGTAAGCATTCAAATATCTCTCTTTTGAGATGCTCATTATGATATAGTTTTGCATTTCGTAATGCTAATGTTACATTCTCTGATGCAATATTTAATATCTTTATATTTTCAAAAGAAAAATAATTAATAATATCGCTGCATAAATCTAGCACACCAATGAACATTTCACCAAATAGTAAGGGAATTACAAATTCAGATTTACAATTGATGTCATAATCATATCGGGTAAATCTATTCTCCTGGCTTGTATCATTAACAATTACTGGTTTATGATGTAAAAATGACCAAGAGATGGGATTATCATTATTTCCTGAATAATGTTCATTTGTTACCGTAAATCCTGAATTTGAAATACTAACTTTTTTATAAAAACGAAATTGTTCACTTTGATATAAATAAATATTTACCATGTAAAAGTGTAGATGATGGTATATAAGGGTAACAATACTATTTATGAGGTTTTCAAGATCCAGATTGGATACAAAGGATTTGCTGATTTGCGTAACCATATTAATCATTTCATTTTTTCTTTTTTTGATTGACATATATTGTTGCCTATGAGTCATTGTCTTAAGACTATCTTAGGTAGCTCTGTTAATAATAATCATATCTAACCAATCCACTCTGTTGTTAGAATGATATATTCTTCACTAATAACTTCATTTACTTATTAATATTAGAAGTTATTTTTGTTGATGAAATTAACTCTAGAATTTGACATACATTGGATTCTTATTTATATTTTGAAAGTAAAATAATAATTACAATCAAATATCTAATCAGTACTTTATTAGAGAGACGAGTATGTAATGATTTGGATTCAGAGGGCTTATAAAATTCTATGAACGATCATATTATTAGATATTTTAGTTGCTAGAAGTTTTGGATTGCTAAGCTGATGTTACTGTAAAACTTAAATAATGGTGCGAAACCTGCAAGTTCTAATGTTTCATACACCCTGGGTGGTACATTAACCAAAACAACTTCCCCCTGGTTGTTCTTTCTACATGTTTTTTGGATGTCAATAAGCACTCGTAACCCCGCACTTGATACAAAAACCACTTCACTCAGTTCTAAAATGATTTTATATCGTTTATTTAGGATAATATCTGTTAATTCTTTCGATAAATCCGGGGCTGTAAAACTATCAATACGGCCTTTTATCTCGACTAGATCGCAATTATCAATCGGAGTTAGTGCGATTTCCATCACCACATATCCTAATTATTGACTTACTTATACCAATTAAGAAAATTATACCATTGGGGAATATAATATACTTGATTTCTGATATCCATTTACCGATATACCATCAAGAAAGGTGCCAATATTATGAATAATCTACCATTTTTATCTGTAATCGTCCCAGTTTTTAATGAACAAGATAATCTTATTCCTTTACATGGGGAGCTAACAGATGTATTGCATAATATGGAAGTATCATATGAGATTATATTTGTTGACGATGGTAGTACAGATAATAGTTTTGAGGAATTATCCAAAATCCATGATAATTATAAAGCAATAAGAATAATCCAATTTCGCCGAAATTTCGGCCAATCAGCGGCATTTGCTGCTGGTTTTGATGCTGCTAAGGGAGACCTAATCCTAACGATTGATGCCGATGGTCAGAATGATCCTAATGATATTCCCAAGATGCTGTTTACGCTACATGAAGGCAATTACGATTTTGTAATTGGTTGGCGAGTAAATCGAAAAGAATCAGGTATTCGTAGATTATTATCCAAGACAGCAAATCGTATTATCAATCGCAGTTCTCAGCTAGAGATACATGATAGAGGTTGTTCGCTAAAACTTTTTAAACGAGAAATTGTTAAAAACATACGCTTATATGGACAATTACACCGCTTTTTACCCGAGCTTGCTAGTGCTATAGGCGTCAAAATTACGGAAATTCCGGTGAACGATCGAAGAAGAAAATCTGGTAAATCCAAATATGGTTCCATTACACGTACACCACGTGTGATCTTAGACCTAATTACAGTCGCTTATTTATTGACTTTTTTTACAAGCCCTATGAGGCTCTTTGGATCCATGGCATTGGTTTTAAGCTTTTCTGGTTTAGTAATTGCAGGTAGCCTGGCTATATCAAAAATTTATCACGGAATAATTGATGGATGGGCAGGATTCCATGCTTATGAAATTGGCAATCGACCCTTATTATTACTTGCTATACTTCTTATTGTTATCGGTGTCCAACTTTTGATGATGGGTTTTTTAGGCGAAATGATCATGCGAATTTATTATGAATCTCGTGATAAACCTGTTTACTATATCCGTCAAGTACTGGATTGAGTTATATATCGTCTTAAATAGTTTTTTTTGTCTCAAAAATATCATAATAACCTTTGTCCAACTCATCATCTGAAAGATGCGCATATCGTTGGGTAACCGAAATATTTTTATGCCGGGCTAATTCCTGAGCTAATTTCAAGTTACCTGACCCTCGTAAAACAACTGTAACAAAATAATGACGAAAAGAATGAGGTGTGATACTTCCGACTGCATCACTTCCAAGTGCTTGCCTTACTCTATTCGCAACGATATTTCGCCCTGTAGTAGTAGTCATTGGTTTGATTTTTTTCCCAGCTCCACGATCATGTCTTGCAAAGAGGGGTAGGGAGGCAAGGGTTCGACCCGAGGCTCCATCCATACTACTTCGTAAGGATAAATAATCTTTCAGCGCAAAAAGACTTCTTTTTGAAAACCGAATAATTGCTTGCTGATTTCCTTTTCCAATAATAAGTGCACGGCCTTCGTTCCAATCGATATCACCTCTCCTTAACCCACATGCTTCATGAACACGTAGCCCAGTATCCGCTAATACATATAAGAATGAACGATCACGGAAATTAATTAATTTATTAGGGATATCATCATCAGCCGTGTTTGCAATATTATTTACATATTCCAGTACATTCTCAATATTATTAAAAGGAAATTGGGGTAATCGCTGACCAGGTTTTCGAGTACGCTGCCTCATTAGAAGACGAAGACGAGGTAGGTTTATTTCGCATAGTCGTTCTGCTGATAGGTACTCATAAAAACCAGCAGCTGCGGTTATATATAGCCTCTCGGTGGTAGGTGAATAATCCTTAAGCGAATTGATAAACCAGGAAACAGCATCTTCCGATAACATGAAAATTGGAGAATTATCTGGTGGTAAATCATGGAATTCCAATATTTTTTTAAAAGATTTCAGAGCATTATGGTAAGTACGTGCAGTATTTACACTTCGTGCAGAAGTCACGATATTAATATATTCATTGATCACTGATGAGATTGATGATTTCTTATTCATAATATATTTCCGATTTTCCATGTTAGTGATAATGATAGTTATCGAAACCATGGTGATAATATCGTATATAAGTATTGCTGTCAAGCCTCCCACCAACGTTTAAGGCTGATCGGAGTGCTCGAGAAATAATTCTTATGTCAACCTATTAGGAAGCTTGAAATTTTCTTATTTTATATAATTATTAGCTGTTTCACATATCGTTCATTTACAAAGACTGTAAGCTAAGAATGGGATTATAAAAACCTATTCGAACTTTGTTAGGACTTAATAATCTTAACTAACATAAAATGAGACCGCAAGCATTTTATTAAGGATTTCTACTATTGCGGCTTTAGTCTATCTCTTCTAATCATAAGGAGAATTTCTCTCAATCTAATAAAATAAATGGACACCCCATCAATAGACTAACTACGAGTATAACCGGCAACAATACCTTCCTGCTATATATCTTTATAGGTACACCTGGTAACAATTTTAAATTATTAGTGTCTTATCCCTATAATAACAATATTTATCAATTAGCACTGTTGTTCTAATTCTATTGGTACCCATAAACGTTCGATTCGTGAATCAGGTTCAATTATCTTCTGAAAATATTACTTACATCTAAAAAGGCTTGAATAACGCTAGCTTGACAACTGGATTTCTATAGTTCATTCAAATTATCACCAGAGTTTATATTAATATATATCACAATTGTGAAAGTACCGATATAAATCACATTGACTCATGTCATTATTAAGGATACACTTTTTAATATAAGCCTAAATAAATCAAAACCTGAAAAAGTGAATTATTTCATCCATAACAAATAGGAGATACACCATATATGAATATCAGCAGACTAGCCAGAGCTATTGCTGAGTCACCAACATTTGCGCTGAATGAAGAAGCTCGGATCCTGCGAGAACGCGGTGAGCCTGTTATCAATATGAGTATCGGTGAACCGAAAAATAAAACTCCCCTAACCGCGATCCTTAGTTCAGCATCCAAGCTTAGCGGTGGAGATATAAAATATACACCTCCTGATGGCACACCATCATTAAAAAAAGCAATCATCCGGTATACAGAAGAAAACTATAACAAAGTGGTTGCTCCAGAGAATATTATCGTATCCGCCGGAGCTAAACAATCAATATTTAATATTCTGTATAGCATCATCAACCCACAAGATGAAGTCATTATATTGGCACCACATTGGGTCAGCTACCCCGAGATGGTGAAGATGGTGTATGGTATTCCTGTCATTGTAACTCCGGAAGATGGAACTTTTCATCCCCGTATGGAAGACATTGTGAAGGCTATTAGCTCTTATACGAAAGCGATTATTGTTAATAGTCCGAATAATCCTTCTGGTGAGGTATTTTCACCTGATTTTATTGCTCAAATCGTTGATCTATGTGAACGAAAACATATCATTTTGATAATGGATGATATCTATCATAAATTAATATTTGATGGAGCTGTATGGAAGCCGGCGTATCAGTATTCGAACGTCGATTTAGAAAATACAATGATCATCGTTGTAAATGGTATAGCAAAACTGTATGGTATGACCGGGTTTCGAATTGGTTGGGTGGTAACCAATCGAAAACTAGTTGAGGTAATGACGAATGTCCAAGCCCAAACAACATCCTGTACATCTGCATTACTTCAATCTGCTGCTGAAGGTGCATTAAATGGCATGCAAAGTGTTGTTGAAAACCTCCGATTAACTTTTCAAAACAACCAACATATTGTGGTTGAAGAAATAAAATCATTTAATGGTGTTCGATTAATTCCACCGAAAGGAACTTTTTACGCATTACCAGACTTTCGTTCATATTTACCATCCAGTTTAGCAAATGATTCTGTTGAACTAGCAAGACTTATCTTAAAGAAAGCTCTTGTTGTTACAGTTCCGGGAAAAGAATTTGGCATGGAAGGGCATCTCAGATTAAGCTATGCCGGTTCAGTCAAGGAAATTAAAGAAGGTATCGAACGAATTAAATGGGTTCTTGATCCCAGTTCACCCAACGATATATATATAGGAGATCGTAAATTAATAAGAGACTGGCTATGAATAACATATTAAATATTAAAACACCCACTGAAGCCCAAGCTGATGCAATAAAAAGTGATTTTGGTTTAGAAAATATTGGTTTAACGAATATACGAAGAATTTACTGGAATTTACCCTCCGAAGCCCTCTATGAAGAGATTATTTTCAGAAGTGAAGGCCAAATATCCCAATTTGGACCTGTTGTGGTTAACACTGGAAAACATACAGCTCGAGCTGCTAATGACAAATTTATCGTTCGGGAATCAACAACCGAACAAAATGTATGGTGGGGTCAATACAACCGTCCATATTCTACTCAGAAATTTGATGAGCTGTATAATCGCTTACAAGGATTTCTCCAGGGGCGTGATCTTTTTATCCAAGACTGTTACGGGGGTGCCGATCAAAATTACCGATTGCCTGTTCGCATCATAACGGAATTTGCCTGGCATAGTCTGTTTGCAAGGAATATGTTCATCAAGCCAAAAACCAATGAAGAATATCGGAGACATATACCAGAATTTACAGTTATTTCTGTACCATCCTTTAAGGCATTCCCCCAAATTGACACAACTCCAACAAATACATTTATCTGCATCAACTTCAATCAAAGAATTTGTATCATTGGCAATACTGGTTATGGAGGTGAAATAAAAAAATCGGTGTTCACATTACTAAACTACCTATTACCTTTACAAGGCATTATGACGATGCACTGCTCTGCGAATGTAGGTAAAAATGGTGATCCCGCCTTATTTTTCGGCCTTTCTGGTACGGGTAAGACTACATTATCAGCGGATCCTAATCGTGGTTTAGTTGGTGATGATGAACATGGATGGAGTGATGAAGGCATCTTCAACTTTGAAGATGGTTGTTATGCAAAGGTTATCGGTCTATCCCCCACTGCAGAACCTGACATTTATGCATGCACCAGACGATTTGGAACCATCCTCGAAAATGTGGTATATGATCCTGTTACCAGATTGGTTAATTTGGACGATGATACTCTAACTGAAAATACCCGTGCATCCTATCCTCTTGAGTTTATCGCAAATGCCATTCCAGACAAGACATGTGGGCACCCAAAAAACATAATCTTCTTGACCTGCGATGCATCAGGTGTTATGCCACCAATTGCTAAGTTGACACCAGATCAGGCTTTATATCATTTCATCTCCGGGTATACCGCTAAAGTTGGTGGAACTGAGCTTGGCCTTGGTGAAGAGCCAGAAATAACATTCAGTGCATGCTTTGGTGCACCATTTATGGTTCACCCGCCATATTTTTATGCGGACTTGCTTAAACGAAAAATATTACGTTATGAGGTTGATTGTTGGTTAGTGAATACTGGTTGGGTCGGTGGTCCTTATGGTGTGGGGAAAAGGATAAGTATTCGCTATACTCGAGATTTATTAAATTCAGCATTAAATGGTGAGTTAAAAGATGTCGAATTTTATATCGATCCTGTATTTAATTTCCAAGTTCCGAAACATTGCCCTGGAATACCAGATAATGTCCTTTATCCATCAACTGCTTGGCCGAATGTAGATGCTTATATTCGTAAATACCGAAGTTTAGCTGGACGCTTCATTGATAATTTCCAAAAATTCGCTGATGGATGTCCAACCGAAGTGATTAATTCTGGACCAAAACTTAATTAATCCTTATGGCATTGATCGGTATCTAATTACCGGAGTATCAGCATTCATTAATGATGATTTATTGAATATCTTTTTGATACTTATGATAATTGGATAGTAATCTACCAGGAATCTTGCCATGGATTTCAACGCCACCAGGTTTATGCTCCAAACGATCGACCTGCCCTTGTTCATGAAATATCTTAATTAAACCGCCTTCTTGATAAGGTAGCATAATATCTATCGATACAAAATCCTCATACAAAAAGGTATTTACCTTCTCAATAAGATTTGATATCCCTTCGCCGGTAACTGCTGATACTGCTACCGCACTTTGATAATCAGTTAATGCTTCTCTGGCATGATCAGAATCTGGTAAGAGATCGATTTTATTCAATGCTGTCAAAATCGGAATATGGTCTGCATCAATCTCAGTAAGTGTCTGGTAAACAGCTCTTGCCTGTTCAAATGCCTGTGGATGTGTAATGTCGATCACATGAATCAGTAGATCTGCTTCATTTATTTCTTCTAAAGTTGCTCTGAAGGCTGCCACTAATTCTGTGGGAAGTTTTTGAATAAAGCCAACGGTGTCCGTAAGAAGCGCAACATGGCTATCAGTTAAATTAACCCTACGGGTAGTTGGGTCCAAAGTAGCAAACAACTGATCAGCAACATACACTTTGGATTTTGTTAGGTAATTTAATAATGTAGATTTTCCTGCATTTGTATATCCAACTAATGCAACTACCGGAATTAATGCCTTCTTTCTCCTATTTCGATATTGTTGCCTATGTATCCGTACTTTCTCCAGTTGTTCTTTCAAGTGTTTTATACGCGTTCGGATTTCTCGACGATCAACTTCAAGCTGAGTTTCACCCGGTCCCCTCAAACCGACACCTCCAATTTTCCCTGCACGACCTCCTCCACCACCAGCCTGTCGAGCCAGGTGAGTCCAAGCGCGAGTCAGCCTGGGTAACCGATATTCGTATTGAGCTAATTCCACTTGTAAAGAACCTTCATTTGTATTTGCATGCTGGGCAAAAATATCTAATATTAAAGCAGTTCGGTCAAGAATTCGGATATTATTCCCGAAAGCTATCTCAAGTTCCCTCAGGTGACGGGGAGATAGTTCATCATCAAATAAAACGACATTTGCTTTCAGTTCATCAACAAGGATCCGGATTTCATCTACTTTCCCAGGTCCAATATATGTTTTTACATTTGGTCTTTCCAAATGTTGGGTCGTTTGTCCAATAATATCCAATCCTGCTGTTTCGCCCAACAGAGCAAGTTCGGTGAGAGAATCATTTAGATTAAGCAAATTGTCAGAGCCATAAATCTCAACTCCAACAAGAAAGGCTTTTTCTTTTGGCCTAAGTGTTGTTTCTGCTATTTTTTTTGCCATTTCTTTGATTAATTGAATCCTCTAAGTAGTTTGTTGCGTGATTATTTCTTCGATCATTCACACACGATCATCCATTTAATTAATAGTTGGCATGATATTCCAAAACTTTATTTTATTTCATCCAATCCAATGAATAATTGTATCTCCGACAGCTTTAAGACTGTCAGCAGAGATTTTGTCAATAGTGTCATTCTTTGTATGCCAATATGGGTAATCGAAATCGATGATATCGACTGCCTTGATACCAGAATTAATAAACGGAATATGGTCATCGAGTATATTGTATTTATACGAAGGAATGAATTGAGAATATCCCAGTTTATTTGCAACTCCCCAGATTTCATTATTTATTTCAGGATCGGAGCTGCGTTCCATAAATATATTTAAATCTCTATCTCCTACCATATCTAGAATTACAACTTTATCAGGTTTGCCTTCCAATTTTGAAACAAAGTACCGTGAGCCCATAATCCAATCGTACCCTGGAATATTTCCATTATCCTCTCCATCAAAGAAAACTAACCAAATCTGACGATCCTTAGAAAATGGCAAGACCCGAGCTAATTCTAATAGAATTGCCACACTTGAAGCGCCATCGTTGGCACCATCTACAGGTAATTTTCGACCAGAAATGGTTTTTTCCTGATCAGCATATATTCTCGAATCGTAATGACTGGCTAACACGATCCAGGGTTTTCCCGTTCCCATCTTTGCAATAATATTTTTAAGAGGCACTCCAGAAACTACTGCATCCTGTACTTCAACATCCCATTTATTCACTTCCAAACTCGAAATTATCCAAGCAGCAGCTTGCTCGTGTGCAACGCTTCCAGGAATACGTGGGTCCTAACCCAATTTGATACTTTGCATAGTCTAAGGCACGATTTCCATCAAATTTATTCGCTTTACCCGATATAAAAAAGATTATAAATATATATGCAAAGGCAGATACTAATTATTATTGCTGTTTTAAATAATTTCAATATCATATACAATGCCTATGCGCAATCATTCTTTAATCAATTCTGCAATACTTGCTTTCATAGTAGATTCTGAACGCTCTGCATAGGCGATTGCGCGCATGCGTTTCCCTTTGATTTCAATACTCAGGTTGGGTAAAACTCCTAAATTCGCTTTCATAGGTTGAAAATCTTTAACATCCGCATGGGTAATATAGTGACAAAGAGCTCCAATCATCGTATTCTGTGGAAATTCAATGAGAGGTTTACCCTTAAGATAGTTTACAGCATTTATTCCGGCTAAAAGGCCTGTGGCAATATTGCTAGCGTATCCTTCAACACCGGTTATTTGACCTGCAAAGAATAAATCTTCCCTGAATTGAAATTGTAACGTCGGAGAAAGTAATGAAGGAGAAAAAATAAAAGTGTTTCGGTGCATCTGACCAAACCGAGCAAATTCAATCTGCTCTAAACCTGGAATCATTCTAAAAACTCTTTTTTGTTCTGAATATTTTAAGTTAGTTTGAAAACCAACCATATTATAGAGTGTTTTTGCCAGATTATCTTGACGTAATTGAACTATCGCATATGATTTTCTACCGTTTCTTGTATCAGTCAAACCTATCGGTCGTAATGGACCAAATGCTAAAGATTCCTTGCCCCTTAAAGCTATAACCTCGATGGGAAGACATCCTTCAAAATACTTGGCGAATTCCTGCCCGTACACCTTGAGTAATATTCTTCTCAAATATCGATAGATTAATAATTTCTGCTCTGACTAGTTCATCAACGAAAGAATAATACTCATCCTTATTCATGGGACAATTTAAATAATCACCATTCGAGGTATGACCTTGCATACGATATCTAGATCCGGAAAAAACAATATCCTTGTTAATAGATTCTTGGTAAACAATTGGAGCGATGGCATCATAAAAATAGATCTGATCTATACCAGTTAACTTCTGAATTGCCATTGATAATCTGGCTGATGTTAGAGGTCCTGATGCTATGATGCACGGTTCCTTGGGAACAGTAATAACCTCTTGACGTATAACTTCGATATTTGGATGGTTTTCGATCAGCTCACTTACTTTTTTCGAAAACATTTCACGATCTACAGCTAATGCCCCACCAGCAGGAACGGCTGACTCATCTGCACATTTTATTAACAATGAGCCAAGCATTCTTAGCTCATGCTTTAATATCCCGGAAGCACTTTCTAAGAAATTGGATCCTAATGAATTTGAGCAAACCAACTCAGAGAGGTAAGCGCTCTGATGTGCGCCAGTCGACAAAAAAGGGCGCATCTCATACAAGCGAACTCTCATCCCGCCCATTGCGACTTGCCATGCTGCTTCTGATCCAGCTAGTCCACCCCCAACAATGATTAATTCTGGTTTATTTATTTTCATATAGTTATAGGGTATTTTACCAAATTTGATTTTATAATATGCTTTAAATTTACTATAGGAATAATGACTATACGCATTTATATGTAAGTGTATATTTGGAATCAAGCTGTTCTCCCAAATGTGATAGGTAATGATGGATATACTCTGGCATAATTTGGTTGTTATTCCATATCAAAGGATATACTCATGCGAGATGTAGCAATTATTGGCATTGGTCAAACTCCAATTGATGAACATTGGGATAAGTCCCTAAAAGAATTGGCTGGAACAGCGATATTTAATGCCTTAAACGATGCTCAACACGAAACCGCTGATGCCTTATTTATTGGTAATATGCTCTCTGGTATTCTAAGTAAACAAGAGAATTCTTGGAGCCCTTATATCCGATTGGATTGGGCTACCAGGAATTGAAGCTCATAAGGTTGAGGCAGCATGTAGTTCTGGAGCAGCCGCATTTCGTGCTGGTTTACTGGCGGTAAGTTCTGAGGACGTCGATAGTGCCTTAGTTGTTGGCGTAGAAAAGATGACTGAAAGTCTTCCAATAGAAACAACAGAGGCTTTAGCTACAGCTGCTGATGCAGATTATGAATCAGCACAAGGACTTTCTTTTGTGGCTATTAACGCACTGGTAATGCGGTTATATTTGCATACCTACGGCTGGAAACATACAGATTTTGCGCCTTTTTCAATCAATGCCCATGCCAATGCTATGCACAATCCATACGCACGTCTCCACGATAAAATTTCTGAAAAGGATTATATTTCCGCCAGAATGATTGCAGATCCGATAAATTTGCTTGATGCATCCCCTACTGGAGATGGTGCAGCTGCTGTATTCTTAGTACCAGCTGATACATTACTTCCTGATAATAAAAGGATTATAAAAGTTGTGGGATCAGCTTCAGCTACCGATTCAATCGCCATCCATAACCGTAAAGATCCTCTTTGGTTATCAGCAGCAGAAATATCTGCAGCTAAAGCATATCAACAAGCTGGTATAAAACCTCAAGATATAGATTTTTTTGAGCTGCATGATGCATTTTCAATTATGTCAGTGTTATCTCTTGAAGCATGTGGTTTTTCTAAACGTGGACAAGCTCCAAAATTGGGATTAGATGGTCAAATAACCATAAATGGACGAATTCCAATCAGCACACGTGGTGGTTTAAAAGCGTGTGGACATCCAGTTGGTGCTACAGGCGTCTATCAAATTGTAGAAGCAGTTCAACAATTACGTGGAGAAGCAGAATCTACACAGGTTACCGACGCAGAGATTGGCATGACACAAAATATTGGAGGTAGTGGTGCTACGATAATCACTCACATTCTTCGATCTGTATAAATTAAATCAACTTGGGTGATTCTGTTTCTGACTTGATGATTGAAATAAAGCTAAATTCGAGAATAATGATATGATTAGTAGATGACGAACTACACTACAGTGGCTGATTTGCCTGTGATAATCTGAATTGTAATGCATGAATTATCGGTGACCGAGAGTATCTTAGAAATATCACTGCGCCATGCGAATAATAGCCAATGCAAAACATGTCACCAACATCTACTTGGTGATTGGACAGTTAGCCAGTATCATAGATGATTCTGTCCAATTCTATTGGGATATCATTTCCAAAGGAACGCTTGCAGACAGAGCAATACTTCATTTTCGCAGGATACCAACAACTCTTGCTTGCTTGGAATGTTATAAGGAGTTTTCACCTGGTAATGATAGTTTTGATTGTCCTGATTGTAAAAGTCATCATATAAAAATTATTACAGGTGAAGAATTTTACATGGAAGCAATAGATATCGAGACCTGAAATTATCTTGTAAACACAATGACTAATAAACTACTCGTGATTGAAAAATTATTAAGTGCAAATGACCGTATCGCTTCGGAAAACCAGAGTATGTTCGACGCAGTAGGTATTAAAGCTTTTAATATCATGGCGTCTCCAGGCGCTGGGAAAACTTCTCTTATTGAGCAGACCATAAAACGCTTGCTAAATACCATGAAACTTGCAGTTATTGATGGTGATATTGATACAAGTATTGATTCAGATCGTGCTCAAGCTGCCGGCGCATATGCAATTCAAATCAATACCGGTGGTCAATGTCATCTGGATGCGGTCATGATTAATTCTGCTTTGAAGCAGATGGATTTACAACTATTCGATGCAATTATTATCGAAAATGTTGGAAATCTTGTATGTCCAGCAAGTTTCCAATTAGGCTCACATAAAAGTGTATTAATCGCATCCATCCCTGAGGGAGATGATAAACCGTATAAATATCCTGGAATGTATCGAGGCGTGGATGCTTTGGTGATTAATAAAATTGACTTACTACCTTACGTACCATTTAACATGGACTATTTTCGAAAAGGTGTGGAAATACTAAATCCGGGACTAATAACTTTTCAGCTTTCATGTAAAACGGGAGAAGGTCTTGAGAATTGGATTAATTGGATCGCTGATGTTGTTGGAAATAAGAATTAATTCGTATCAATAATAATCTACATGATTGGCACAAAAATACACATTACTGGTATTGTTCAGGGAGTGGGATTTCGACCTTTTGTTTATAATCAAGCTATCCAGCATGGATTAACGGGTTGGGTATGTAATACATCTGCTGGTGTGGATATTGAAGTATATGGAGATCGAAACGCTGTATCCATTTTTATCCAACACATAAATACAAATTTCCCACCTCTTGCCCGTATCGACACATTCGAGCACAAACAAATACCATACGTCCAAATTAATTCATTTGAAATAATCCATTCAAAACAAGTATCCGACTCATTTCAACCAATTTCTCCTGATATTTGCATATGTCAAGATTGTTTGAACGAGTTATTTGATCAAACAAACCGACGATTCCGTTATCCTTTTATTAATTGTACAAATTGTGGACCTCGCCTGACGATTATTGAAGAAATTCCTTATGATCGTCCATATACAACTATGAAGGATTTCAAAATGTGCCCGGATTGTGAGCATGAATACCTCGACCCAACTGATCGACGCTTTCACGCTCAGCCGATTGCATGTCCAGTATGTGGTCCCAAAGTATGGTTGGAATTACCTGCCAAAAAAAGAGATGCTAAAAATCAATTTGCTGCTGAAGGTGATGAGGCAATAATTACAGCCCAGAAGTTGTTGATCAATGGCAAGATTATCGCGATTAAGGGATTGGGAGGATTTCATCTGGCTTGTGATGCAACTAATCCCAAAGCAGTTGTAGAATTACGTAATCGAAAACTCCGTATCGATAAACCATTTGCCCTTATGTTGGCAGATATCGCATCTATTGAAGCCCATTGCTTGGTCGACAGTGCTGAACGGGAGTTACTTTCATCTCCCCAACGTCCCATTGTAGTCCTTGCTCGAAGGGTTAATTCTTCAATAGCAAAGGAAGTTTCTCCAAATCAAAATACTTTGGGGATAATGCTCCCATATTCTCCTTTACATTATCTTCTGTTCTCACAGAATAGCAAATTTCAAAAGCGAAACTTATGCATGCCACCATTGGTTATGACAAGTGGAAATTTAAGTGAGGAACCGATTGCGGTTAATAACGATGAAGCGTTTGAACGGTTATCTGGTCTGGCGGATGCGTATTTAATCCATAATCGTTCGATCCGTACTCGCTGTGATGATTTAGTCATCCGGATCTTTCGCGGCGCAAGTTTTCCTCTACGAAGGTCACGTGGTTACGCTCCTTTTCCCGTATATCTAAATTTCAAATCGTTGCCAACTTTAGCCGTAGGAGCAGAGTTAAAGAACACTTTTTGTGTTGTACGTGATCGCTATGCATTTTTAAGTCACCACATCGGTGATATGGAAAATGTAGAAACCTATGATTCATTCGTAGACAGCGTTACTCACTATGAATCATTATTCCGAATTAATCCTGTCGCTATAGCACATGACCTGCATCCCAATTATCTGTCTTCTCGATATGCAGTTGACCGAGGTGTACGTGAGAATTTACCAACCTACGGGATTCAGCATCACCATGCGCATATCGCTGCCTGCATGGCAGAAAATGGTTTATTCTCCGATGAGCCAGTGATAGGTGTGGCATTCGATGGGACAGGTTTCGGTGATGATGGAGCAATTTGGGGTGGGGAGTTCTTGTTGTCTGATTTCCAAGGTTTCAAACGAGTGTGCCACTTAAAATATGTTCCCCTTCCCGGTGGTGATGCATCAATCCGGAAACCTGCCAGAATTGCATTAGCATATTTATGGACATACAATCACGAATGGGATCTAGAACATCATCCATTCATCAGAGCTGTGTGCTGAAGAAAGATCTATACTTAAATCGCAACTTGAGTTGAAAATAAATACTCCGTTTACTTCCAGTATGGGTCGTTTCTTTGATGCAGTAGCTTCAATTGTGGGTGTCCGTCAAAAAATAAATTATGAAGCTCAAGCTGCGATTGAGTTTGAAGCGTTGGTCGATAAAAACGAAGAAGGGGAGTATTCCTGGCGCTTGGAACCCCTAGAAAATTCTCCCTACCCAATATACCAAATTAATCCAGCAGAATTAATTGGAGAAGTATTGTCGGAAGTCCAGAACGGCACATCAATTTCAATTATTTCCGCTCGCTTCCACAACTCAATATCCCGAATGGTCAGCGAAGTATGTAAGACTCTTCGGAGCGACTTTGGAATTAACAAGGTTGTACTAAGTGGTGGAGTCTGGCAAAATATGACCTTGCTACATCGAACTTGTGATTTACTCGAATCAGAGAAGTTTCAGATACATTATCATCATCTAGTCCCGACAAATGATGGTGGAGTAGCTCTTGGTCAGGCAGTAATCGCAGTTCAAAAAATGTTAAAATGAAGGAATACTAATTTGGAGGATTTATGTGTTTAGCCGTTCCAGGAATAATATCGGATATCTATGAAATCAATGGTCTGTTAATGGGTAAGATAGATTTCGGTGGTGTAGTTCGTGAAGCTTGTCTTACCTATGTTCCAGAAGCAAAGGTTGGTGACTATACAATTATCCATGTTGGATTCGCATTAAACCTGATTGACGAAAAAGAAGCATTGGAAACTTTAGCTCTCCTTGAAGAGATTTCGAATCAGGATATGGTGGAATGAAATATCTCGATGAATACCGTGACTCGAAGTTAGTTCGCGGGATAATAGAGGAAATCAAACGCTCCACCCGCCAGCATTGGGTAATCATGGAAATATGCGGTGGTCAGACACATTCCATCATGAAATATGGATTAGATCAGTTATTACCCGAAGAGATTGAACTTGTCCATGGACCCGGCTGCCCGGTATGTGTAACTTCTTTGGAAATGATAGATAAAGCATTCGCAATTGCTTCAATGCCAGATGTGATTTTTACATCATATGGAGATATGCTGCGAGTTCCAGGATCTCAGGGTGACCTCTTTTCTGTAAAAGCATCGGGGAATGATATACGCGTGGTCTATTCATCACTTGATGCAGTAAAAATAGCCCAGGCAAATCCGGATAAACAGGTAGTATTCTTCGCAATTGGATTTGAAACAACTGCACCAGCTAATGCGATGAGTGTTCTCCATGCTCAGCAGCTTGGATTGACTAATTTCAGCATATTAACATCACAAGTTAGAGTACCTCCTGCAATAAATGCCATATTAGGCTCGCCTGATAACCGCATTCAAGGATTTTTAGCTGCCGGCCATGTGTGCACGGTGATGGGATTCTGGGAATATCCACCGATCTCTGATAAGTATAAAGTACCTATCGTAGTGACTGGTTTTGAACCGGTGGATATTTTACTCGGGATACAATTAGCCATCCTGGAGCTAGAACATAAGCAATATGGAGTTAAAAACGCATATTCCAGGGTTGTAAGCTATGAAGGGAATACGCAAGCCCAGAAAATAATTGAACGGGTATTTATTGAATGTGATCAAAAATGGCGTGGAATTGGAAAAATCATCAATAGTGGATGGCAGTTAAAATCCGAATTTATAGAATTTGATGCTGAGGAAAGGTTTCAGATTCGAGAAATCCAACCGATAGAATCACCTTTATGCATTTCCGGAAAAATATTGCAAGGTCTAATAAAACCATTTGAATGTCCTGCATTTTCCAATCAGTGTACACCTGAACATCCATTGGGTGCTACGATGGTCTCATCTGAAGGTGCTTGTGCAGCTTACTATCGATACAGAAGGTCGTTATGAAGGATCCCATAATAAAAATTGAAGGTGTAACCTGTCCACTACCTTTGAATCATCACGAACAAATTGTTTTAGGTCATGGCAGTGGTGGCAAAATGTCGTTTGATCTGATATCGAAAGTTTTTTTACCTTCATTCACCAACCCCATCCTGATTACCGGTGATGATGCAGCATCGATTTCCTTACCACGATCTGGGAACAATCCTAATCCAAGATTTGCCATTAGCACAGATTCGCATGTTGTTACACCTCTTTTTTTTCCGGGGGGGGATATTGGTAGACTTGCTGTTTGTGGTACGGTAAATGATGTCAGCATGCTGGGTGCAAAGCCACTTTGGATGACAGTAGGATTTATCCTAGAAGAGGGTTTGAAAGTAGATGTTCTTCGAACAGTTGTAGAATCAATGCAAGCAGCTGCTGGTGAAGCGAACATACTAATCATTGCCGGAGATACGAAAGTAGTCCAAAATGGTAAAGCCGATGGTTTATACATTAATACAACCGGTTTTGGAATTATTCCATCAGGTGTAAACATTAGTGGGACCAGAGCACAGCCTGGAGATGTCGTTATCCTCTCGGGAACAATCGGAGATCATGGAATTGCAGTTCTTGCTGCGAGAGGAGAGTTGAACTTTGAAACCAAATTACGAAGCGATGTTGCTCCTTTAAATGATCTCATTGCTGAGATGTTGGATGCTTACAAATAATATTCATGTTTTACGGGATCCTACTCGAGGAGGTTTAGCAACCAGTCTAAATGAAATCGCACTTCAATCCGAAGTAGGCATCGAGATTTATGAAGATATGATTCCTATCAAACCTGCTGTGAAGGCAGCATGTGAAATGTTGGGATTTGATCCTTTATATGTGGCTAATGAGGGTAAGTTGATCGCGGTTGTTGATAAACATGATGCAGAGAGAGTATTAGCGAAAATGAAGGAAAATCCGTTTGGTGAAGATGCCGCAATCATTGGGAGTATCACCGATAATCTAAAAACCCGGGTGACACTTAAAACAACTTATGGGACAACCCGAATTATTGATATGATGTCAGGTGAGATGTTACCCAGAATTTGTTAGTTTTATTTGCTCTGTTTATCAATGACTACCCAAGCTGTTGTATTTTCTCGTTCTATGCGTACATCAGCATTTGTGTAGCTAAAAGAATCCCTTATTTTTTGGGCAGATATAAAATGACTTCGCATCAGAGCAAGTTTCTCAATAATCGCCATTATTTTTACAGGTAAAGTTTGAATATCAGGTTCTTCAATAACGATTCGACCACCAGGTTTTACAATCCTCCATAATTCAGCTGCGGTGGTTTTGAAATCATTCACATGATGAAGAGCATCCACCATTATTATCCTATCAAAAGATTTATTCTCGAAGGGTAATTCTTCCGATTTTGAACATACACTAATTAATATTGCCTTTTTTAACTGCTTGAGCAAGCATTCCCAAGGAAGAATCTGCGATAACAATTCTGTTACTGATATCTTTAAATTGATACGCTATCCGCCCAGTACCACCACCAGCATCTAGTAAGGTCCCGGAGTCAGGTAATTCAAGTAATGAGCGCAGCCTTAAAGGATCGCTCGGTTTAATATAGCGATCATAAAATGGGGCAAGAAAATCAAAATGATTGAATTGTGTCATTTCTACTAATCCTATTAAAAAGCCTCCTAAAAAAAGGAGGCTTTTATATTTTTAACTATCCCTGGGTTTAAAATTCATCTTCATCGATGTACAGATCATCATCTTCTTCATCAACATCTACATCTTCCCAATCATCAATCTCGTCTAATTCGTCCTCTTCTTCATCCCAATCGTCTTCTGTCTCAACATCATTTGCCCGGGAATATGTCATACAACCCATGTCAGGATCAATTTCTACCGCTGCTGCTCCACAATATCCATCATCCAGGAAAACACAATCAACATAATGGCATCGAATTCGGGGCATTAATTCCTCCTGTAATATTTATATCATGTGTTCTTTTACAATTACCCATGACCGATTTATATTGTCCCTTCTCTGGACGGCAGTGATTTTACCTCAGATGTCGAAAACAGAAAAGTATAAATCATTGCTTTAATTACAATTTTTTATCTTTAGAATTATGAGCCGACATTATATCACTACAATTATATTTTGGAGTCAAGGTTATAAGTTATTGTTTCGTCAGAATTCCCCACAATACATATTTGTTAACCTGGTCTAATTCGATGGGCTTCCATCACATTCGGTAATGCTTCGATACGGGTTAAAACCCGGGTCAATTGGTCAACATCTTTTACTTCTAAGACTAAATCAAGTATCGCAAGGCTCAGCTTTGAATCATGATTTATACCTGCTTGAACTAATCCCATATTAATCCCTTCATTAGCCACTAAATTCGACACATCCCTGGCTAAGCCATCCCGATCATATGCCTTTACACGGACAGAAACCGGATATGTACGTTTAGGTTCTCCCCATGCTACTCGAACGAGCCTTTCCTTTTCATGCAACCGAAGTATATTTGGGCAATCCCTACGATGAATAGTAGCACCACGACCTCGTGTAATATATCCGACAATTTCATCCCCAGGTACTGGATTACAACATCTGGCTATGCTGGTTAAAAGTCCCTTTAATCCTACAACAGTGATCGAATCATGGCTCTCAACTACCGTCTCGGGGATTATTCGGCTTCCAAACTTCAAACCCTCATCATCTTGCTCGTTCTGCATTAATTGTTGTGCAATTCGAACAAGCGGAATATCTCCAAACCCTATCGCCACGTAGAGATCTTCTACTGATCTAAATTCAAATTGCCGCGCAAGTTGCTCTAGATTAATATCTACCAAACCAAGACGACGTAGTTCTTTTTCCAGAAAATCTCGGCCTTGATTGATATTTTGTTCCCGGGCTTGTTTTTTAAACCAATATCGGATTTTTGCTTTTGCTCTTTGAGTTTTCACCAATCCCAGGTTTGGATTTAACCAATCCCTACTTGGTCCGCCACGTTTTGAGGTTAATATTTCAACTTGTTCACCAGTTTTTAGTATATAGTCAAGTGAAACAAGTTTTCCATTTACTTTCGCACCCCTGCATCGATGACCAATATCTGTATGTACATGGTAAGCAAAATCAATGGGAGTCGACCCTGCTGGCAAGTCGTAGATATCTCCCTTCGGAGTAAATATATATACACGGTCTTGAAATACGTCAGTTTTTAAGCTGTCAACAAATTCTCCTGCATCTTCAACATCCTGTTTCCATTCCATTAATGAACGGAACCAAAGTATTTTCTTCTCAAATGAATCATCGTGTGGAGCTCCTTCTTTATACCTCCAATGAGCAGCAATACCTAATTCAGCATTTTGGTGCATTTCTGGTGTGCGGATTTGGATTTCAAGCGTTTTTCCATCATCATAAAGGACAGATGTATGCAAAGATTGATAAAAATTATCCTTCGGTACTGCAATATAATCATCAAATTGACCTGGAAGAGGTCTCCAATGTGTATGAATCACGCCCAGGGTGCTATAAGCTGATGGAATATCAGGGACAACGATCCGCACACCCCTGACATCATGTACTTGGTCAAATGCAACTCCTTTTCGGACCATTTTGCGATAAATCGAATAGATATGCTTCGGTCTTCCAGTAATTTCAGGTTTGATGCCAGATTGGGAAATCATCTCGGTTAGATGCTCAATGATCTCGTTCATCCCACTTTCACGGTCAAATCTTTTTTCAGCAAGATTATTGGCAATCTCCTTATACTTCTCAGGATTCACATAACGAAATGCCAGGTCCTCGAGCTCCCATTTCATCTGCCATATACCCAACCTGTTGGCAAGCGGTGCAAAAATATCTAATGTTTCCTGGGCAATTCGACGACGTTTATGATCAGGTAAATGCCCGAGGGTTCTCATGTTATGTAATCGGTCTGCCAACTTTATCAGCACGACCCGTACATCTTCTCCCATCGCGAGGAAGGTCTTACGCAGTGTCTCAGACACCAGATCATAACGCCTGCTTTTTACATATAAACCAGCGGCTGATTCAGGGTCCGGATCACCTCGCCGATCAGCTGCCTGACGTAACTCCTCATCCCGAATATCCTCTTCGGGATGCTGATCACCTCTTGATACACGTGGCAATTGGGTTAACTTTGTAACACCATCTACCAATTTCGCGACATCTTCTCCGAAATCAATTTTTATATCATTTAAAGTAATTGCGGTATCTTCTACTGTATCATGTAATAATCCCGCCACCACAACTTCTACAGGTACTCGAAGTTCTGCCAAAATCGAAGCAACAGCAATGCAATGATTAATGTAGGGTTCCCCGGATACACGATTTTGTCCTGAATGGGCAAGCTCAGCTACACGGTAAGCGCGATAAATCAAATCCCGATCAGTAATCGAGTATAGCTCCGGAAGAGATTCCATAAGGTGATTAATGGGCATTTTTCTAACCTAAGTGTTCAATAGTATACTCATGCCTTCGCAGACATACAAGAGGCAGGCTTGAGAAAAGTCCTCACACCCGTCTTAGTTTTTAAGAATTCCAAAGACAGTGAATTTGTCAAATATTGCTTTAATTGATATTTAAGAATTAATCGGCTCTTTGCATAATTATTTCTATAAACAATATATAATGAACCCAATTTATATCCCTTATAGTAAAATAATTTATAAGATTCTTTGTAATCAGAAAGTGAGGTTTTATGTGTGGTAGATTCACACTGACAATAGATCCAGCACACCTACAGGAAGCTTTTCCATGGGCAGTCATCCCGAATGATTTAACTCCTAGATTTAATATTGCTCCATCTCAACCCGTAGCAGTAATTCCCAATACTGGAGAAAAAATTGTATCCATGTATAAATGGGGGTTGATCCCATCATGGTCAAAGGATCCGTCAATCGGTGACCGGATGATCAACGCTCGTTCTGAATCACTTGCTGAAAAGCCATCATTTCGAAATGCTTATCGCCGACGAAGGTGTTTGATTCTCGCTGATGGTTTTTATGAGTGGAAACCAAGCCTAGGTAATAAATCGAAACAACCTATCCTTATTCGACTAAAAGATAACATTCCTTTTGCATTTGCAGGATTATGGGAACATTGGACCGCTCCTGATGGTTCAGAAATACTTTCATGCACCATTATTACAACCCAACCAAATTCGTTATTAGAATCTATACATAACCGCATGCCTGTAATTTTGCATCCAGACTGCATATATGTATTGGATATCACCTGAAGACCGTCCTGCCAATGAATTAAATGAGTTGTTGATCCCTTATCCTCCTAATGAAATGATTGCTTATCCTGTCTCAAAAAAGGTAAACAGTCCATTGTACGACTGCAAACGATTT
The DNA here is from genome assembly GCA_963736805.1 of uncultured Chloroflexia bacterium. Classification (GTDB taxonomy): domain Bacteria; phylum Chloroflexota; class Anaerolineae; order Anaerolineales; family UBA4823; genus FEB-25. The sequence goes on along the minus strand of CAVTQM010000058.1, from coordinate 199,236 downwards.
AATTACCCCCATCGATGAGTTGTAATAACAGTCTTTTGATATGATTTTTCAACCAGAGCAATTTACAACTTATAGTTTACGTAGATCAGCAAGGGGGAATGACATCTGCAGAATTATGGCAGAAGCCATAAACAGCGTAAATGCTGAAGATATTATTCAAAAGCATGTCACATCTGATGCCAACCATCTCATTGTAGACAATACTAGGTATGATTTAAATAATTATCAGCAGATTTATGTGATTGGAGCAGGAAAGGCATGTGTTCCAATGGCTGCTTCATTACAAAAGATTTTAAAAAACAAGATTACATCAGGACTGATAATTACGAAAGATGGATATGTTGATATTGGAAATATCAATCGTGAAAGCAAAGTTGAAATACTTGTAGCAAGTCATCCGCTTCCTGACCAGCGAAACATTAATGCAGCCTCAAAGCTGATCTCTTTTATCTCCAACATTAATCATAATGATTTGGTCATCCTGCTATTATCTGGTGGTGGATCAGCATTACTTATGTATCCAGCCTCTGGGATTTCTCTTGATGACATTGGAAACACCACCTCCGTATTGATGCGAAGCGGAACATCGATCAGCGAAATTAATACAATTAGAAAGCATTTAGATTTGTTTAAAGGGGGTGGTTTAATAAAATTCCTGGCTTCAGCAACAGTAATTTCCTTAATATTATCTGATGTTGTCGGTGACAGCCTCGATGTAATCGCATCCGGTCCGACTGTAGCTGATCCAACAACATTTTCTGATTGCTGGACAATTCTACAAAAATATGAAATCCTAGATAATATTCCCACCAGTGTCAAAAACCATATTTTGAATGGAATCAAAGGTGAAATTGAAGAAACGATAAAACCTGGCGATCCCCGCTTATTCAAAATTTATAATGTAATTGTGGGAAGAAATATAGATGCAGTTAATAATGCTGAAAAACTCGCTAAATTATTGGGATTTCACACGAAGCTGATTAACAACCTGCCTGCAAGGTGAAGCCGCACAAATCGGGAAATCAATAGCAAATGAAGTTAATCATATGTTCTCATCTTCATTCTTAATGTACAGACCTGCATGTCTGATTGCTGGAGGCGAGACTACAGTAACAATAACGGGAAAAGGTATAGGAGGACGAAATCAAGAATTGGCCCTTGGTGCAGTCACAGAACTATCCGGTTCTAATCAAATCATATTATCCAGTTTAGCAACTGACGGGGGGGATGGTCCAACCGATGCTGCAGGAGCAGTAGCAACCAATGAAACATATTCGAGAGGGTTAGAAAAAGGTCTTGATCCAAATGATTTCTTATTGAATAATGATTCTTATCATTACTTTAATATATTAGGCGATTTAATAAAAATTGGACCGACTTTAACAAATGTCAATGACCTAGTCTTCATTTTTTTCTTATAATATGTCAATTTCACGTTTCGGAATCGTAAAGGATTTCTAACCACAACCACACTACTGAATACCATAGCCGCCGCAGCCAACATGGGGCTGGATAAGATGATAGCAGCTGTAGGAATGAAGATCACATTGTAAAATAAATACCCATAATAGATTTCATATATTCTTTATCACGGTTTTTTATCGATTACTTATTGCTTCGTTACTTGATGATGATCTTTGTTTATTAATGCTATCGGAGTTGCAGCAATAGCAATATCGGCTCCGGATCCAATCGGTATGCCAACATCACCCTTTGTGATGGCTTGTGCATTTATAAATCCATCACCAACGATAGTCACAATATCGCACACTTTTTTTGAATATATTTTTTATAACTTCTTCAACATTTTCACCAGATAAAACCTTATGATTAATCAACATCGATACCGATTTGTTCTAAAATTCGAGTATAATTTTGGTCGATTATATCAAGTGATAATGGCTATACGCATTTTCGTAGTTAATAGCTTCTTGATTGATTAATTCCCTTATCTTTTCAATGGTTTCGTGCTACGGAAACCTCACAATATGCACAATTCATTCTCCTTATTACAAATTTATCTTATTTATTCTGAGACATCCTCTCTGTCTGAAATACAAAAAAGCAAAATGCTTCACTCACCCTCCAATGAGCATTTTGCGTAATTCTTTTTGATTTATTTATTTATTATATTTCAACAGGGTAATTTATTGCTTCAAGCAATTGTTTTATCTTTTCTTCACTCGCAGGCGGCTCATATTCGATTGTTGCAATCTTAGATGATTGATCTGCCTTCACGGATTTTACGCCTGGCAAATCTATCAATTCAGATTGGATCGTATGAACACAATGCCCGCAACTAATATTTGGGATTTTGTATACAATTTTTGTCGTCATATAATTCTCCTGATACACCTACTGGACTTTATTCGATATCCCATATCCGATGTAGAATTGAACAGCATAGACCCACCTCTCTGACGAATTCAGCATCAACACAATCCATGTCATTCTTGATCATCGTTTCAATTCCTGTTTTATTATCTTCAATGGTTTTAAATGTTTTTAATCCATCCATAGGCATAATCAAACCTACCCACCCATCCCGATCAGCTGGGTATACTATATTATACTATTATTATCTTATTAGTCAAGATTAGTATATGAAATCTAATCAAATATAATTCTAAATCCCAAAATCTTCCCCTAATTCATCCATCTTCAAGCTAATCACCTGGCTCGCTGAATCTCTCCCCATCGTCACTCCGTAGATTATGCTGGCAGCTTGAACTGTATTTCTATTATGTGTGATGACGATAAATTGTGTTTTTTCACTTAGTTCAGTTAATAAATCAACAAACCTGCCTACATTTGCCTCATCCAACATTGCATCGACTTCATCAAGGATACAAAACGGCGTAGGTGATACTCGCAACAAGGAAAAGACTAATGCCGTTGCTGTTAAGCTTCTCTCACCACCTGATAGCAACGATAGTCCTTGCTCTCGCCGACCGGGTAATCGGGCTTCAATATCGATACCAGTTTCAGACATATTCTCTGGATCAGTCAATGCCAAACGCGCAGAACCACCTCCAAAAAGGCGGGTAAATATTTGCTTAAATTCTTGAGCTACCGCATCGAAAGTGCGTCGAAACTCCCTTTCCATTAAATTATCCAGCTCTGCAATTACTTCTTTGATATCACCTTCTGCATGAACTAAATCTGCAACCTGTGAAGAAAGAAACTCAAACCGGTCTTTTACTTCTTGATACTCGCTCTGAGCTTCGGGATTTATTGCACCCATCCTCCGGATTTGAGTTTTCTGTTGGCGAATAATTTCCTCAATATCTAATGATAAAACCTCTACTTTGGGTAATTCTTCAACCATCCCATCTAATGGAAGTGGTTTTGGTCCCGAGATAGAATCTGTATAATCGAATGATACTAACCCAAAATCATCCTCAATATGCCTCTGAAGTGATTCAAAAGATTCCGATTGGTGAGCTAAATTGATCTTCGCTTGTGTATATCGTTGCTCAGCAGCACGCAACACCTGTCGTGCCTCAGAATCCGTGGTTAACAATCCAGTATAGCCCTTTTCCAATTGGGTTAATTGTTCCTCGTACGGATCAACGATTTTTCCAAGTTCTTCAATCTTCTTGGCGATTTGGATCTCGTCTGTTGAACAATCTTCTTGATTTTTATTCAGATGGATTATTTCTTGGTCGAGTTGTATTGACCGGGATATCATATCACTTAGATTGCTTTCAACTTTTTTAAGTCGTATAATTTTTTCCTGTTGGCGATTTCTAGCGTCAGTTAATGCCTGCTCAATGACCGCTGCATTTGTAGTCCAGTACGAATGTTGGGTGAGCAATTCATCAATGGGTATGCTATCCAGAGAAGTTGTATTACTTAATAATTCGAGCTTAACTATACGCAATTCTTCTTGCGATCGTGCAATTTCCGATTTTGTATGAGTCAATTCAATATTTTCATTGTTAATATCCGCTTGAATTCTTGTTCTTTGTTCTTGATTCCAGCGTATATCGTGGCTAATTTTCTCTGCCTGTAATTCTTGCTGGTTAAGATCCAACAAAAGAGATTTTTCGATTTCAATGGCATTTTTATAGTTATCACTACAATCTTTTTCCCTGATTTGCGCTTCGTTGATTTGTCCCTCAAGTTTCCGACTTTTGTGTTCAAGTGAGTCCAGCGTTATCTTGGCTTGTTCTTGGCTTTCAATTAATTCTTTCTGTTGTCTTGGTCTGGCAAGCAATCCTTTACTAGAAGCCCCTGTTACAACCGGTCCACTGGCATAATACATCTCACCTCTTAATGTAACTACCCGGAAATCAGGGATATCCCTCCAATCACGTGAAGCTAGGATTATACGAGCAGTTTTTCGGTCTCTTACAATAATCACATGTCCAAAAATCCAATCAATAATCGGTTTTATATGGATCTCAGTTTTTAGTAGATTGGCTGCCACACCAAATATATTTCCTGATTCTACTGGTGCTTTCGTTATATCCAATGATAAAGGTCTCGCAGGAAGAATGATATCTAAAGGAAAAATAGATCCTCTGGTGGTATCATTTCCAATTAAATCTAACGCGTTTTCACTTTGATCTATCGATTTAACAATTAACGAATCGATATACTCTCCCATAACAGCAGCAACAGCAGTTTCAAACTCTTCTGGAACGATAAGGTTATTACCAATGGAACCAATTGCACCATTGATCTTTTTTTCAACCATCCCCTGAATAAGGATTTTTGCTCCTTCTGTATGTCCGGTAAGATTCTTCTCAGCTTCCTCGAAAACGTTTATCTCCGCTTGCGTACGAGCAATTTTGTTTTTTTGGGCAGAAATTTTCTCATTCAATTCATTTCTATCCAGTTCGAGTTCGGTGACCTTATCCCGGATGTGTTGTAAGTCACTATTTAACTTTTCTGAATTCTTTGCCTTCTTATCTTTCTCTTTTTGGATGGATTTTATTTGTTCTTGGGTAGACGATAATTCTGAACCAGAGCGTTCTAAGTCATTGTCAATTTTTTCCAACATCTCTTTCAACCGATTTATATGAGCATCTTTCTCTGGCAATAGCGCTTGCAATTGAGTCGATTTTGTTAACCCAAGAGAAATTTCATTTTGGAGCTGCTTTGATATTTTCTTCAATGATTGCTCTCTCTTTTCGCCGTGTATTTACCCTTTCTAACGATTCAGTAACGGAAAGCCTCGCTTCTTTTAAATCTTCGTCAAGCTCTTCTAGTTCCTGATTCGATATCGAAAGTTGGTCTTTTTGAATGCCAAATTCCTCTTCTACATTGGCTCGTTCTTTAGATATTTGCTCTTGTTGTAATAATAATAATCGTGATCTTTCACTATTGACTGCTTGTTCCCGACTTAATATCTCACGACGTTGATGTAATGTGGTTAATTCTTTATGCCAATCGTTTAGTTTTTCTCTAAGATCATTAATGTTTGATCGATAATTAGAAATTTTTGTATCTAATTCATGCTGGTTTGTTTGGACGACAGACAAAGCCTCTTCCTGTTGCTTGGCATTCAGTTGTGCCTCCACTAACTTAGCTTGGGCTTTGTGCCAGTGATATCCATACCACTCGCGCAGAACAACTTTTAAATCTGCCTTCAACTGATCATATTCTAGTGACCGCTTCGCTTGTCTCTCCAGGCTCCTTAAACGTGGCTGAAGTTCAGAAAGAATATCTTGAACCCTTTCAAGATTTCTTCGGGTGATTTCAAGTCGTTTGAGTGCTTCTTCCCGACGAGACCTGTGAAGTCCGATACCGGCAGCTTCTTCAAACAATCGCCTACGTTCCTCTGCTTTTAGTGCTAAAGCAGCGTCAACCAGCCCTTGTCCAATAATTGTATAAGTTCTCTCTGCAAGCCCAGATTTCGACAATACCTCAGAAACATCCTTCAGACGAACTCGTTGGCTGTTTAGTAAATATTCATTTTCCCCATCACGATAAGCTCTTCGAGTAATACCAACTTCACTAAAATCAATCGGCAACCAACCATCACTATTATCAAAAACCACTGTTGCCGATGCCATTCCTGCCCTGGGGCGATTTTCCGAACCAGAGAAAATCATGTCTTCTGTCTTTCTACCCCTTAATAGACCATAGGATTGTTCACCTAAAACCCATCGGAGGGCATCCGCAATATTTGATTTTCCAGATCCATTGGGACCAACAATTGCGGTGATGCCATCAGAGAATTGGAATTCGTTTCTTGATGCAAATGTTTTATAGCCGTGTAATTCAAAAGATTTAAGTCGTGCTGGCATATATTACCTTATCCCAAGTTTTTCAAGTGCATGTTTTGCAGCATCCTTTGTTGCAGTATGTTTACTATGGCCTCTTCCTAATCCATAAACCATATCATCCACCACCACTTCAACTTCAAAATACTTGTCATGGTCCGGACCACTATCACCAACAACGCGATATATCGGAGTTCCATATCCCTTGGACTGTGACCATTCCTGCAGAATACTTTTCGGATGGTGTTCTACCTGGTTTGCAATGATAATTCTAACTTTTGTTTCTAGCATTGGATCCATAAATTTCCATACTTGTGAGATTTCCTGATCTAAATATATCGCTCCAATTAATGCCTCAAATGTTGACCCAAGTAAAGGTAACCGTTCACGGCCCCCATTTTCTGCTTCACCATGACCCAAACGCATGACAGCCCCTAGGTTAATTCCATTAGCAAATTCAGCTAATTGTTCATTCCCCACCAAAACTGCTCTTAATCTCGTCAGTTGTCCTTCAGCCATTTCTGGGAATCGGTGATAGAGCCAGGCGCCTACCAAGAAATCTAATACAGCATCGCCGAGAAATTCTAGCCGTTCGTTATCTTCGATTGCATCTTTATGTTCATTAAAATATGAACGATGTGTCAGTGCTCGCAATAATAAACCAATATTAGTAAAAGATAACCCAATTCTTTGTAAAAAAACCTGAGGAGATTCCTCTACTTTACTGCTCCCTGGGGATGTATCCATGTGCGATCTCCTATGAACTCAGGGAGCGTCAGACACTCTGCAAACGCTGGGTATCTGGCGATCCATTAGTTCTTATCTAATTAATTTTATGTGATTTGTATATTATACGCTATAACAAACCTGAAGAAATTTCTAAACTTTCTCTAATAGTTATTCCCCCCGATGTGGGTAATAATCCCCTTCAATCCATACATCTCCTGTCCGTATTGACTTCTTTTTTCCAGATTGGAACAATTTCTTTTAATCGATCAATTCCAAACTTCGCTGCATCAAATATTCCAGAATCACGGTGAGATGAAGTGCAGGCTATGACAACTGTTATCATTCCGGGGAAGAGTTTTCCTATACGCTGAACCAATGCTATACCTTCTATATCACGCCATTGTGTCCGCATCTCATTCGCTATCTGGAGCATTTTCATTTCAGCCATATCTTTATAGGCTTCATATTCAAGCAAATCCGTTTTATAAGGTTTTTTTCTGGTTGTCTCTCCGCGTACGATTCCTGTAAAAATACAGGCTGCACCTGATGTAGTTAATGTAATTTTTTCGAGTAATATATTTATATCAATTTCATCAACACTGATATTAATGAAAGTTGGATATTCCTCAATTTTGCTACCACCACTAACGGGTGGGAATATTGCAATTTCGGCACCATTCACTACCAGGTATTCATCAAACGCATATTCATGATTCATTGCCACAATCACAGAATCCATGCTCAGTTTTAGAGATGGATACTTTTCTATTAATATCACTTTTATATCTAAAATTGTCGCACCATTTTCAAAATCGATTATGGTTTCACGAACGCCAGTTTTCTCCCTTATGGTTGCAAAGAATAAAACTTTTGCATGGCTATTCATTAATAACATCTCCACTTAAGCCACCCGTTTTTCTTACTAAATGAATATTTTGAATACTCATTGTTTTCTCAACCGCTTTTACCATATCATACACAGTTAATGCTGCCACAGAAGTCGCAGTAAGCGCTTCCATTTCCACGCCTGTTTTTGCAATCGTTTTTATTCTTCGATTGTGATCCGAACACCTGGCAGGGTTCAAATCCAATGTCAAATCAACACTTATTTCTGATAACGGTATCGAATGGCATAAAGGAATCAATTCTGATGTTCTCTTAGCAGCCATGATTCCAGCAATTTGTGCAACTGCAAAAATATCACCCTTTTTCGATATTCCATCGCCTATTATTTTGAGGGTTTCTGGTTTCATCACTACCTCACCATACGCGATTGCTGTTCGTTCAGTCTCTTCCTTAGCACTTACATCAACCATTCTAGCTTTTCCTTTTTCATCCAGGTGTGATAATTTTTTCTTCATTTGTATGGTACCTTATCCAATCATTAAATTTCTTAGTGAATGATCATATGGTGGAACTGCTACCCCCAGGTTGGTAATAATTGCAGAGATATATTCTGCAGGTGTGATATCAAATGCGGGATTAAAAACTTTAACCCCGTTTGGTGTGATCTGAGTTTCACCAATATGTGTAATCTCGTTCTCCGGTCTTTCCTCAATTGGGATTTCTTTTCCACTTGCAATCGAAAAATCAATCGTAGTTGTCGGTCCCACGGAATAAAAAGGCACTCCATGGGCATATGCGACTATGGCAAGATTATAAGTACCAATTTTATTGGCTACATCTCCATTTGAGGCAATTCGATCACAGCCGACGAGACATGCATCAATTCTTGTACTTTTCATTATATATCCGCTCGCACCATCAACAATAACTGTGTGAGGGATATCTAATTGCTGTAATTCCCATGATGTTAATCGTGCCCCTTGCAAGCGTGGACGAGTTTCATCCACAAATACATGAATATTTTTACCGAGTTCATGTGCAGCACGAATAACTCCCAATGCCGTCCCATAACCACCCGTGGCTAATCCTCCAGTATTACAATGATGAATTACATTTGCTTGATGAGGAATGAATTGTTGCCCAAATTGTGCGATTTTCTTATTCATCGCCACATCTTCATCAGCAATTTTAATTGACTTCTGACAAAACCACATGTTTTATCAGATCAATATCTTTACTATTTGTATTTATTACTTGCCTCATGATCCTATCAATTGCGCTAAACAAATTTATCGCAGTCGGGCGTGATCTTCTCAAATATTCTGCTGAATCAGAAAGCTCTTGGATTAACACATCAGCTTGATTGGTTTTACTATAAAATGCTGATAATGCTAATCCAAAACCGGCAGCGATCCCAATCGCCGGTGCACCACGTATCACCATTTGGCTAATTGCTGATCCAACCTCCCAACAATCTGTATATTTTCGATATATGACCTCTTCCGGTAACAATCGCTGGTCAAGCATTATAACAACACCATCTTCCCAGCGAATTGAAAAGTATTCAGGCATGCACGCCTCCGTTATAAGTGAGATAGGCTATTATAAACCCCGATAACCCTCATGTTATAATAACCGACCGATGGCAAATATACTTTCAAAATGGAAAACTGGTCTTGCCCGTACCAGCAAAGCTACATTTGGACAATTAGCTACATTATTTGGGGCAACTGAGATCACTGAGGATACCTGGGACGAACTTAGAAGCTCTCCTTATTCGTGCCGACATTGGTGTCGATACGACCATGAATATCATGGAAAAGTTGGAAATACGAGTAGATCGTGAAGGGATAACAAAGACGAGTGATCTGAATGCGATACTGGTTGAAGAATTACGCTCACACCTCGATTCTTCACCAACCATTCAATTTAATCATAAACCCACCATCATTTTAATTGTTGGGGTTAATGGATCGGGAAAAACAACTACCATTGCTAAACTTGGAAAAAGATTTTCTAATCAAGGTATGCAAGTACTTCTAGGTGCAGCTGATACATTCCGTGCTGCTGGAGTAGACCAGCTTGAAGTTTGGGCAGAGAGGTTAAATATTCCAATTATTAGTGGACAGCTTGGTGGTGATGCAGGTGCTGTAGCATATGATACTGTTCAAGCTGCAATTGCACGAAAATGTGATATTGCAATTATTGATACTGCGGGTCGGTTACATACTCGTTTCAATCTAATGGAAGAGCTAAAAAAAGTCTACCGGGTTGTTGGGAAAGCTTTACCAGGAGCACCTCATGCAGTATGGTTAGTGATGGATGCGACCACAGGTCAAAATGCGCTTCAACAAGCTCAGGCTTTTAAGGAAGCTGTGAATATTTCTGGTGTGATCCTTGCAAAATTGGATTCATCTGCTCGAGGGGGTATGGCTCTCGCAATTCAAAAAGAATTGACTCTACCCATTCTATTCGCAGGTTTAGGAGAACAGCCTGATGATTTAGAGCCATTCGATGCAGATATGTTCATTCGACGGAATTCTACAGGAATAGCTAAAATAGAATAGGAGCAAGTATTGATGCAGGACCTTATTGATAGACTAAATTCAGCTCAATCTAGAATTCAAAGCCTATTGGTGCGTCTTTGACTTACCAGCGAAAGAAAAAGAATTAGCCCAACTTCAGAACCAATCTGAACAAAATGAGTTCTGGCTCAATTCTGAATCCGCTCAAAGGGTAATGAAAAAGGTAGCCTCTTTGCGCAATGTTGTGGATGATTGGCACTCATTGGAACAACACGTTTCATATCTTTTGGAATTATCCCAACTCCTTGATGACTCATTGCGGAATGATATTTCTTCTGAGCTAGATGAGATAGAAATGGACATAGAAAGAAGGGAATTTGATCTATTATTATCAGGAAAATACGATCAAAATAATGCCCTATTAGCTATCCATTCTGGAGCTGGTGGAGTTGATGCACAAGATTGGACTGAAATGCTCGAGAGAATGTATCTGCGCTGGGCAGAGAATAAGGGTTTCAAGACGGATATCATCGATATGAGTGAAGGGGAAGAAGCTGGGATTAAAAGCGTAACAATAGCCGTTGAAGGTGATTACGCGTATGGATATTTACGGCCAGAAAAAGGGGTTCATCGCTTAGTTCGGCTATCACCATTCGATGCAGCGCATCGGCGCCATACTTCCTTTGCTCTGGTTGAAATCCTTCCCGAAGTCGAAGATGATTCAGAGATTGAGGTAAATCCAGACGAAATTCGTATCGATGTTTACCATTCGTCAGGAGCTGGTGGACAAAATGTCCAAAAAAATGCGACTGCTGTAAGAATCACGCATCTCCCCACCGGGCTTGTCGTTACTTGCCAAAATGAACGATCTCAAACTCAGAACCGTGAAAATGCATTACGCGTATTGCGATCAAGGTTGTTGGAAATAAAAGAGGAACAACAGGTGGCAACTCTGGCGGAACTGCGAGGTGAATATACCAAGGCAGAATGGGGAAGTCAAATACGATCATATGTGCTTCACCCGTACCAAATGGTTAAAGATCATCGCACCGATCATGAAGTCGGTAATGCCCAGGGGGTTTTGAATGGAGATATCGATGGATTTATTGAAGCATACTTACGTTCAAATCTAACGAATGCGAACAATTCTTCAAAATAATTCAAATGGAAAACTACAATATTTTTTTCACCTGCGAGTAAAATCGTTCGTATTAATACTCTTTTTTATTTTCCTTTCATTCAGTTTGGCTGGATGTGTGAGCTTCAATGATCCAGAAGCATCCCAAGAATACAGTTCCGATAAAGTTGGCAAGCTCGATCATCAATTAATCATTGGGCAATCTTTTGTTTCCCGAAGAGCTAATCTTGATGGAATCACAATATGGATAACAACATCAAGTGCTCAGGACTTACAACCTGTCACTGGTGATAAGAATGTTGTTAATGTCAAGTTGTTTGACTCCAAGAATGATTTCTTTACCTGTTTATATAACAAATATAGTGATACCGACTTCAGGGAATATCGCCCCAGTTACCATTCATATCCCAACTCAAAATAATCCTGCTAATGAACAATATCTAATCCAGCTCTCCAGTGATTCAAGCACCGTATTTATTCATGGTCGTAATGAGGATGCATATCCTCATGGTCAGGCTTATTTCAATAGCCAGCCCATCCATGCTGATATTGCATTTCGCTTGAGTTACGAGTATAAATTCGAGACATTGATCGAAGATATAAAACGTGGGATATCAGATGTCTGGCTAGCTATTCCTTTTCTAATTATCTTATGGCTGCCTGGCTGGTTGCTTTTAGATTTCTCAAACATACGGAAACGATTTGATTTTGGAGAACAAACTGCATTATCTATTGGAATCAGTCTCGGATTGATTCCAGTATTAATGTTGTGGACGACTTTATTACATCTATCGTGGACAAAGACACACGTCTTTTTAATTGCTATGTTTATTGATTATTATATTATTCTTGCGAATAATATATCAATTCATAAAATTACACAAATCTAAAAATCAAGTAACGAACCTTTCAGAGGAGGAATATTTAGACGGCAATCTGATCGATTAATTCAACTGACGATTCCATTTACATTAATCGTAGTATTCTCAATTACCCTCACAATTCGTATGATCATGGTTCGTGATTTAGCGACACCAGCATGGGTAGATTCAGTCCATCATGCCTTAATAACTCGGTTTGATTTTATTCTCCGGATCCTATCCTTTGAGCTACGCTCCTTATTGGGACATAAATCCATCTTCATATCATCCTGGATTCCATAGCATTACTGCAACCTTCATTTGGTTGTCAAATCTTAGCATTGATCAGGCACTACTTATTTTAGGTCAGGTTCTAAATGCTTTGGCAGTTTTTTCAGTTTATTTATTTACGAAAACCTTTACTAGAAACTCAATATCAGGAATATTCGCAGCATTAATTACCGGATTTCTTACACCTATGCCGGCCTATTATACAAGTTGGGGAAGATATACAGAATTAGCTGGTTTAATTATTTTTCCTGCTGCTTTTGCCTTAATCCTGTCATTGATGGACGAAAACGCAAGAAAACAAAAATATTGGCTCATTTTCCTAAGTGCACTGACGATAAGTGGGCTTTTTATGGTCCATTATCGGGTGACTGTCTTTTTCGGAGTCCTTATTTTTACCTACCTAAGTATTATTATTTTATTATAATATAAAGAATGCCATTATCATCTATACCCACGAACATTAAATTGATTTCTATCCCGTTTATTGCTTCAATATTCTTAGTCTTCCCGTGGATGTCCCAAGTTATTCAGAATTCTGTCTTGCCAATAATCAAAACTGCAGGTACTCAACCAATACCATTCTTCCAAGATTTCTCATGGGCTTTCCTGACAACCGCAAGTGGAAAACATAACATTAGTATTAGCAGGATTAGGATTAGTTTGGAGTTTAATTGAACAGAAGCGTTTTGCTTATGTGATTATGTTTTGGATTACTTTGCTCTTCCTGATTGCTAATTTCGATGCATTGCATATTCCAGGTGGTGGTTTATTAACCAGTGCATCCGTGGAAATTATGCTCTTTATCCCAATTTCCATGCTCGGCGGGTATTTTATTGCTGTTTTGATCGGTTATTGGAAAGTGCTATTTCCTCAAAAATTCAGAATTCTTTTCATTGGAATTATTTTTATTGCCACTTTATGGGTGGCGTATATCCGGAGCAAAGCAATTAATCACGATAATTAATCCAATAACAATCCTATCTAGAGAAGCTGATCTGCCTGCCATCGATTGGGTGAAAAATAATATTCCAAAAAACGAAACTATCGTGATTAATCCATTTGCCTGGGGATATGGATTATATGCGGGTAGTGATGGTGGTTATTGGATCTCGCCCCTTTCTGGCAGATCTACTATGCCTCCACCGGTATTATACGGTCTTGGACCCGGTAGCAAAGGCATTAAAGAGCAAAGTCAACAAGTTATAGATCTAAGTTCAAATCCTGATTCTTTGTGGGATTATTTACAAACCAAACAATATCATTACATTTTTATTGGTGCAAAGGGTGGTGTTTTATCACCCGAGAAATTATCGAGTAGCGATCATTACTCTATCATATATCATAAAGATGGAGTTTGGATATTCAAAATTAAACCTGGTAGATAAAGTTCAAAATTAAACCTGTCAAAATTAAACCAGTCAAAATTAAACCTGTCAAAATTAAACCTTGACAGGCTTGATGCACACACGTATAATCTCAACCTACCTGCCCATAAGGGCAGGTGTTATTGTGACTAGATATATTAGGCAACACCAGGTAAGGTTTTGCCAGATGAATGAAACAGGAGTAAAATCATGACACCCCAACCAAAAAGAAAACATTCTTCCGGTCGACGCGATAGACGGCGTGCCCATGATGCATTGTCAAATCCAAACCTGGTTGTATGCAGCAACTGTGGGGAAATGCGTTTGCCTCATCGAGTATGTCCAAATTGCGGTCATTTTAAAGGCCGGGAAGTAATAGAAATCAAAGAAGAAAAGAAGTAACTCTCAAACGGGCCGTGAAATTCACGGCTCGTGAATTTTATTTCAAAGGCTATGAACAATCATAAAATTGTTTTTGTTTTTCCAGGCCAGGGATCCCAAACTGTTGGAATGGGTAAATCATTGGCCCAATCATTCTCTATTGCAAATGATAATTTCATCCAGGCTGACGAGATTTTGAGGTTTCCACTCTCTCAAGTTGCCTGGGAAGGTCCTGAAGATCTCCTGAATGATACAATAAATACCCAACCGGCATTATTCGTCCATTCGATTGCCGTTTTAAATGTCCTTAATAATATTTATCCCAATCTTCAACCAAACTTTGTAGCTGGGCATTCGATGGGTGAGCTTAGCGCTCTGGTTGCCTCTGGAGCACTTTCATTTGCTGATGGATTGAGATTAGTCAGAGTTCGTGGTGTACTCATGAAAAATGCGGGAGTAAGAAACCCTGGCGGAATGGCAGCTGTATTGGGTTTGGATATTCCTCAAATTGAGCAACTGTGTAATCAAGCCAGTGTTGGATCAGAAATTGTTCAAGTTGCTAATGATAATTGTCCTGGTCAGGTGGTAATCTCTGGATCTGATATTGCTCTAAAACGCGTCTTTCCATTACTAGAATTGGCTGGTGCAAAACGTGTTATTCGATTAGCAGTGAGTATCGCCGCGCATTCCCCATTTATGTCGTCCGCTCAAGATGAATTCAACAAAGCAATTGAAGCAACTGCTATTACCTCACCGAAGATCCCGATCATTGGAAATGTAACTGCTCAAGCGCTTTTATCTGCAATCGACATTCGAATTGATCTTCAAAATCAACTAACCCATCGCGTTCGCTGGACTGAAACAGTGCAGAACTTGGTCTCACAAGGAATTTCAAGGTTCTATGAAATTGGAAATGGTTCTATTTTATCCGGATTGATTAGGCGAATTAATCGAGATGTAACAATAACCACACTTGGAACTCCTGAGGATTTCGATAACCTTCAGAAATTGGATTAATCATCAAAGAACCTCAAAATATTGAATAAGGTATAATAATCTTCAATATTGAAATGTAATTTTCAGGAGTATGGCATGTCAATGATTAATTTTTGCTCGATGCAAGGACGAGTAGCGGTTGTCACGGGTGGTGCCCGTGGGATTGGTCGATCGATCGTAGAAAAACTTGCTCTTTTAGGTGCAGATGTGGTCATTGCTGATATGCTGATAGATCTGGCTGAAGAAGCTGCAGATGAGATTTCAAAGCTGACCCAACGAAAGCTGATAGCATTGAATGTAAATGTTTCTGATGGGAAATCCACAAATGAGCTTATCGACCAAACGATCAAACAATTAGGAAAAATAGATATCTTAGTCAATAATGCTGGAATTACCCGCGATACACTCATCCTACGTATGGAGGAAGCAGACTGGGATGCTGTCATTGATGTAAATCTTAAAGGCGTTTTTAATTGTTCAAAAGCCGCTATTCGACCAATGATGAAACAGCGTTATGGTCGAATTGTAAATATTTCATCCGTTTCCGGACAAGCAGGACAAGCAGGGCAAACAAATTATTCAGCTTCAAAAGCGGGGGTTATTGGTTTCACCAAAGCACTTGCACGAGAAGTAGCTTCTCGACAAATCACTGTAAATGCAGTTGCCCCAGGCTTTATTCCAACTTACTTAACAAACGATCTTCCTGAAGATCTAAAAACCTCAATCCTTAGTGCAACTCCTATCGGCCGGATGGGAAAACCTGAAGAAATCGCATCTGCAGTTGTTTTTCTGGCATCTGAGGAGGCATCATATATCACCGGGCAGGTACTTGCTGTCGATGGTGGTATGGCCATGATGTAAAATAATGAAATTCCATAGGAAAAATATACATGAGCGAGATTGAATCCTCTCAAGGGAAAACCACGATTGCACCGGAAGTTTTACTAACCATTGCTCAGCTCACCACTCTTAATGTCGAGGGAGTAAGTCACCTCAGCCATGTTCAGACTGCTGTAAACCAACTGTTAAAACGCACTCAAAAACGTGAGGGCGTTGTTATTGAGGTCGTGGATGATGTGGTCTATATTGATATTTACGTTGTGTTAGATAGTAATGTAAATGTGCGTGATATCAGTCACACCATTCAACATGATGTTTCTCGAGCTATTTCAGAAATGGTAGGTATGTCCGTTGGACGGGTAAATATACACATCGAAGATATTGATTATCCATCGGAGGCTGTAGCATAATCGAATATGAAACCAAGAACCAGGGCGCGTAGCATTGCCCTGCAGGCACTTTACGAAATTGATATAACTGGTCATCCTGCTGAACTTGTAATCGCTGAAAGATTATCTGAATCCCCGCTCGAAGATAACCTGAGTGATTTTGCTCGCAAGATTGTGTTTGGGATTCAACCATTAATTAAAGAGATTGATCAGATCATTGCAAAGCACGCCCCGGAATGGCCCCTCGACCAGGTGGCAATCATCGACCGAAATATCATGCGGATAGCTTTATGGGAGATAGCAGTTAGTAACGAGACACCACTGAAAGTTGCGATAAATGAGGCTGTTGAATTAGGAAAAATTTATGGATCAGAAAGTACACCACGATTTGTGAATGGTGTACTTGGAAGTCTTGCATTACATTACAACGATATTATCCAATATTTTAAAAAACTAAGTTAACTATTCTTCCCATGGAAGTATTTGGAATTGGTCCACTCGAGCTAATATTTATTCTATTGATTGCTTTAATCATTCTTGGTCCTGGTGATATGGTAAAAGCTGGGCTGACTCTTGGGCGCTTTTTACGCAAGATAATCACTTCACCAGAATGGCGTACTGTCCAAAAAGCATCTCGTGAGCTGAGATATTTACCAAATAGACTGATGCGTGAAGCCAGTTTAGATGAGCTTTCGAATGAACTGAAAGATATTAATTCAATCGGAAGACAGATAAATAATGAAGTAAAAAAAGAACTGGATATGTCTTCCTGGACAACACCTCCTGGTTCAACGGATTTACCAATTACCAGAACTGATGCTGAAGAATCAAAAATCATTGGGGAAACATCGGGAAAAGTATATCATCCGAATAATGATAATTAACTAATGCGAAAAATGCTCCGTTCGATTTGGAATTTTATTACTTTTCCAGCACGTTTCATAGTTCGAGTCATGCACCGGTTAAGTACTTTCATTAATCATGGATTGCAAACCATTAATTCGTATTTTAAAGAAGAAGAATTGGATGATACTCCCATTGCTAAATCCTTCTCAACCACAATTGAGAATCCAAAAGCACTTCTTCCCCACCTTAATGCATTACGGAAACATCTGCTCCGTGGTGTTTTAGCGATAATTATTGCCACAGCATTATCCTTCTTAGTTGTGGAGAGTATCCTGAATTATCTGGCAGCACCCATGGCTGGTGGCATGGATGAACTAGTTGCTATCGATGTAACTGAAAATGTCGGCACCGTGATGCGGGTAACTCTTCTGAGTGGATTTACGATTGCATTACCCTATGTAATCTTCGAAATATGGCTGTTCGTTGCACCAGCACTTCGAGTTAAATCACGTATAAAAGGACTAATTGCAATCCCAGTAGCAATATTCCTTTTTATTGGTGGTATGGCATTTGCTTTCTATGTGATGCTTCCAACCGCGTTACCATTTCTATTTAATTTTATGGGTTTAACCACCCAACCACGCCCTTCTTCATATTATAATTTTGTGACCCTCATAATGTTTTGGATTGGTGTGACTTTTGAATTTCCATTGGTGATATATTTACTAGCTAATCTTGGTTTGATCAAAGCAAAAAACCTTCTCGAGCAGTGGAAATTAGCTATTGTAATCATAGCGATATTAGCGGCGTCAATAACACCTACTGTAGATCCAGTAAATATGGGACTTGTTATGGCTCCAATGATAGTTTTATACTTCATCAGTATAGGTCTTGCATCAATGGCTGAAAGAGGGCGATTATCCAAAGAAAAGGAGGCTCAATCCGAAAATTAGTTCACAAGCTGTGATAAGGTAACCACCACATGATTAGGTCTAATTATAAGGAGGTATCCATGCATGAAAGAGTTGCCATTGTGGGAGTAGGTTGTACAGGATTTCGGTCTGTTTCACCTGAACAATCGTATAAAGAAATGGTTTATGAAGCTGCCGTGCGTGCTTATAATGATGCTGGTGTTGATCCTCGCAGGGATATTGAGAGTTTTGTTACTGTAGCCGAGGATTTTCATGAGGGTACCAGCATCTTTGACGAATATACTCCAGATCAAATCGGCGGGGCTTTGAAACCCGTGCATACGATAACAGGGGATGGATTACACGGAATTGCTACAGCTTACATGTTAATCCGTACCGGTCAATTTGATATTGTCGCTGTCGAAGGGCATAGTAAAGCCTCAAATATAAAAACCTTACCCAATATAACTGCCTATGCGCAGGATCCTGTTTTAAACCGTCCTTTATCTCTAAACAGCCATTTTATTGCTGGCTTAGAAATGAATCGATATTTATACGTTTCGGGAACCTTGCATGAACACTGCGCAGCGGTGGTAACAAAAAATAGATTTAATGCGTTATCAAATCCATTAGCCCCTTATGGTGCAAATCTCTCAATTGAAGATGTCCTTTCAGGACCTGTTTTTTCCTGGCCACTCGGAAAACGTGAAATAGCAGACCATTCGGACGGGGCCATTGTTATGGTCCTTGCATCACAGGAAAGTGCAACTTCACTCACAGACAAACCTATATGGATCTTGGGCGTTGGTTGGAATAATGATTCTCCCTCTCTGGAAAATCGTGATTGGTCACGTGCAATATATGCAGAAGCAGCTGGCACGTATGGCATATAAACAGGCTGGAATTAATAATCCACTTGAAGCAATTGACATTGCAGAAGTCGACGACACTTATGCTTACAAAGAATTACAGGCTCTAGAAGCATTGGGTTTTTGCAGAGAAGGGGAAGCTGGTAATTTAACCACTGAAGGTTTTACATCCCCGGATAGTGGATTACCAGTTAATGTATCAGGTGGAAGTCTGGGTATGGGTAATCTCCTAGAAGCCAATGGGCTCGCACGTACCTACGAGATTATTCTTCAACTACGAGGCGAAGCAGGGGCTCGACAGGTTGAAGATACGAACATCGGTCTGGCACAATCCTGGCGTGGTGTGCCAACCAATAGCGGTGCAGTTCTAATTCTCGCTAACTAGAAAGGATACCTCTATGGGAATGCGTAAAGTAGCCGTTGTTGGTGCTGGAATGACAAAATTTGTTAGACGCGCGCAGGAGACACCCAAAGAATTATCCTGGGAAGCTGCGCATATGGCCTTAGAATCTTGCGAGATGACCATGGATGATATTGAAGCAGTTTGCCTTGGGACTGCTCCTGATGCTTTTGACGGTGTACATTTGAATGGAGAATATTTAAGCGACGGAGCAGGTGCTTGGCGAAAACCTTATATGCGCTCCTATGTTGGAGGCGGCACCGGTGTGTTTGTCCCAATCCAAGGTTGGTATCACATTGCATCAGGATTATTCGATGTTGTCATGGTTGTGGCAGAAGAAAAAATGTCGTCATATTATCCTCATGCACAAGCAGCTTTTTTGACGATTTTCGATCACACAACTGAACGCCCATTAAAACCAAACCTGCTTTGGATATTTGCATTGGAAATGAACCGCTATATGACCACTTATGGAATTTCCAAGGCTGATATCGCTCAGGTTGCTGTTCAGCATAAAAGGAATGCTGCAGACCATCCGTGCTCCCTCTTGGGAGATGCCAATATTACATTGGATGATATCCTGAACTCAGAAGTGTTAGCTTGGCCAGTTCAACGTTTTGATGTAAGTCCGGTATCCGATGGCGCAGTTGCTGTGATATTGGCTGCCGAGCATATTGCAAAACGGATCACCGATAAACCAGTTTGGATTGAAGGTGTAGGCTGGCATCTGGACACATCCTACTGGACAAACCGGGATCTTGCCTATCCTCGATATGTGGAATATGCTGCCCGAATGGCATATGATATGGCAGGAATCAAAGAGCCTCGCAAGGAGATTCATATTGCCGAACCATACGACCCATTTGATTACAAAGCCTTGCACCATTTGGAAGGTCTTCAACTCGCAGAAAGAGGCAAAGCCGCGGAATTGTATAGTGATGGCACAGCCTCTCGCACTGGCAATATGCCTATATGCCCATCCGGAGGATTATTAGGCGTCGGAAATCCAATTGCAGCTGCAGGGTTGATGAAAATTGCTGAGTTATTCTGGCAGTTGCGCGGTGAAGCCGGTTTGCGTCAAGTTCCAGGTCAACCTCGCCGGGGACTAGCTCAAGCCTGGGGTGACTTGATGCAAGTGGGTACGGTTGTTATCATGGGGAGATAAGGAGTGATATATGACTGCAAAAATTAAAGAATTTCCTGGAACTTCCTTAAATGAGCAGGATTTTTCAAATGGTAAGATTTTATATAATTTTGATAAACTCAACGGTGTGTTTTCTTGGGATACAGGAATTGGGATTGGAGCATACCTGGCTTCACTTAAAAATGGTGTAATTCTCGGTAGTCATTGTAAAACATGCCGGAAAATTGTTGTGCCTCCCCGAATATTCTGCGAATGGTGTTTTCGACCGATGGATGAATTTATACCACTGCAGGATACAGGGATTGTAAATACATTTTCCCTTTGTTACGTTACTTGGGATGTTCAAAGGATAAAGGATCCGGAAATCCCTGCAGTGATAAACATCGATGGGGCATCCCCGCTGCACGGCATCATGCATATGCTCGGTGAAATTGATCCACAAGAAGTAAAGATTGGGATGCGAGTTCAAGCTGTATGGAAACCTGCTAATGAGAGACAAGGTTCCATTACCGATATCTTGTATTTTAAACCTGCAAAGGAGAATTAATATGCCACTTCTAAATCGGGATCCTAATTCACCTTTAAATTGGCAGGGGGAATTACCGGTTACAAACCGGTATACATACGGTTTGGCAGGAGAAAAATTCTTTCGTACATTGAAGGATGAAAGTAAAATTCTTGGAACGTATTGCCCCCACTGTGATCACACTTATGTACCAGCTGCAATATTTTGCGAGCGGTGTCTTGCTAAACTTGATGAATGGATAGATGTTGGAACAAGTGGTGAGGTGGATACTTATACTGTCTTGCATGTCAACCTCGATGGAAGTTCAAGCGATGTACCACAGATCATTGCCTTTATTCGTTTCGGCGATGGTGGATTAATCCATCGTTTGGGTGAAATTGACCCGGAGCAGATAAATTTTGGGATGACCGTCCAGGCTGTCTTTAAACCAGCATCTGAGCGAATCGGTTCAATACTGGATATTGCTTATTTCAAACCTTCATAATTTGTAGAACAA
This sequence comes from uncultured Chloroflexia bacterium, assembly GCA_963736805.1. GTDB lineage: Bacteria > Chloroflexota > Anaerolineae > Anaerolineales > UBA4823 > FEB-25. Next base: position 177,452 of record CAVTQM010000058.1, on the reverse strand, counting down.
TCTCATAAAATAAGTAGATGGCTTGTAAGATTGAAAAAATCCCGCAGAAAATGCGGGATTTTTATTTCAGAACATCATTTCATTTACTTTATCGATTGATTCCCTTGGTGGGCGTAACCGATCCTCTGTAAGTCGATTTAAAGGTTCATCAGGCAGGTTATATAATTCAAAAAGAGTAGGTGAGTTTTCATCGATATAGATCAAACCAGTGATCAGGCAACAATCTTTATTGGATTCTTCCAAAACCCTCATCGCCTCAGCGCGATTTTTCGGATCATAATCTCGTTCCAATTTCTTTAGTATCACCATTGACCCATCGTGCATGGTCACCTCCTTTATTTGACCATCCTCATAATCTACCAAGATCTCTTCCGCATAAGGTACAAATGATAAATCATGCAATGCCACTTCATGTTCTTTCCCCCACGAATAGGAGTGACTTGTAGTATCCTGGTTGTTAAAAGTAACACAAGGACTAATGATATCTAGAACAGCAATTCCGTTATGGCTAAGGGCAGCTTTAATCAATTCTTTCACCTGTTTCGGGTCACCCGCAAAAGAACGTGCCACAAAGGTTGCATGACTAACCAGCGCTTCCCAGGCAATATCTACTGGTAAATAAGGATTTGTACCTTGCTTTTTAAGTTCCAAGCCCTCATCAGCAGTGGCAGAAAACTGGCCTTTTGTCAATCCATACACCCCATTATTCTCAACAATATATACCAAGGGAACATTTCTACGGACGATATGTTTGAATTGTCCCATACCAATACTGGCTGTATCCCCGTCTCCACTCACTCCAATACCTTTTAAAAAGATATTCCCAAACATTGCTCCGGTTGCCAATGATGGCATACGTCCATGAAGTCCATTAAAACCAAAAGAACGGTTTAAAAAATAGAATGGGCTTTTACTTGAACAACCAATCCCACTAAATTTGACTACGTTTTCAGGGATAATATTCATTTCAAAACAAGCAGCGATAATTTGGCTAGAGATGGAGTTATGCCCACATCCCTGACATAATGAGCTTGGATTACCCCGATAATCATTCTTGGATAATCCGACAAGATTAACCTGTGTCCTAGGAGTTTGTGATAGTTGATCTGTCATTTATGTTCATCCTCTTTGGCGGTTATTTGATTAACTACCCATTGGGCTGTCATAGGTAGTCCATCCAGATGTGATAGAGAAATTAATTTCATCGAGCTATCGGGGATTTCTAAGCAAAGTATTTGGTGCAATTGTCCGTCTCGATTAAGTTCTACCACATAATTTCGTTCATGCTCATGTACAAAGTCAGTCAATTCAGAACCTGCAGGCAAGGACCGAACCCGTAAGTGATCAATCTTCAATCCATTTTTTAACAAGAAAGTCATTGCTTCGTTCTATTGCCACATCAGTCGATCCATAGGATATAACGCTTATTTTCGCACCACTGGTCGTTTTTATGATTGGTTTTGGAAGCAACGCAATATTACTGTCTATTTTCCGCTCTAATCGAAGCAGGTTTTTTTCCCAATCCTCTGGTTGTTCACTGTAATTGGCATACTCATCATGACCAGTCCCACGAGCAAAATAAGCAGCGTTTGGCGCTTTATTTCCTGGAAGTGTACGGTATGTTATTCCATCTCCATCAAGATCCAAATAACGACCCCATTTCGATTCCATTTTTTGTACATCTTCCTCCCACAAGACCTTCCCGCGATCCATCGGTTTATCTGGGTACTCAAATGGTTTTGTCATCCATTGGTTCATACCAAAATCCAAATCCGATAAGACGATTACAGGTGTCTGTAACCTCTCGGCAATATCAAACGCCTTCCAGCCAAATTCAAAACATTCCGTGACCGATCCGGGTAATATAATTACGTGCTTTGCATCTCCATGACCCATAAAATGGGCTAACCGAAGATCACCCTGCGAAGTTCGGGTTGGAAGACCGGTTGAAGGACCAATGCGTTGAATATCCCAAATTACCAATGGTACTTCCGAAAAATATGCTAAACCAACATATTCAACCATCAAGCTAAGACCGGGTCCCGATGTAGAAGTCATTGCCCGTAATCCAGACCAACCAGCTCCGACTACCATTCCGATAGCCGCGAGTTCGTCTTCAGCTTGTAATACGACACAAGTGTTCTTCCCAGAGATCGGATCCTTACGGAATACGGGGACAAATTCATTGATTGTCTCAGCTAACGATGTTGCTGGTGTAATTGGATACCAGGCAGCAAATTGTAATCCGCCATACAAAGCGCCTAGGGCAGCTGCTGTATTGCCATCTGCCATAATGTAGCCGGTTGTTTTATTGGAGGGTTTTACAAAATATGAATCTTCTTTATGGAGATTCCCAGCTGCCCAATCGTATGCATTGCTTACCATGCCCCAATTCATCTCAATTGGTTTTTGTTTACCTTTAAAATGGAATTCCAAAGCCTGGTAGATATTGTCCATATCTATCCCTATAATATTGGCAACGATCCCAACATAAACCATATTTGCCAGGTAATCACGGAGGCTCGTGGGAGCATTAGAATCTCGTACCATTTTATTGACGGGCATGGGGTATTGATGAATATCAGTTCGATTAATCGGGATTTTTATAGAGTCATCAAAAAATAAAACGCCACCTTCAACCAAACCTTCCATATCTTTGATAAAAGTAGCTGAATTCATTGCCACAGATATCTCTTGGGTCTCACACCTGGCTAAAAAACCATCCTCATTTATCCTGATCGTATACCAGGTAGGTAATCCCTGGATATTTGATGGAAAAAGGTTTTTACCAGAAACCGGTATTCCCATCTTGAATAATGCCCGCATTAAGGTCAGGTTGGATGTCTGACTGCCTGAGCCATTTACAGTTGCTACGGTAATATTAAAATTATTGATGACAGGTGCCATTAATTTTCCATTTCCGCTGTTGTAAGCCCTATTATCGATGGTCATCTTTTCTCCTTGACCTTTTGTTCATTAATTCCCTAAGAAATTCCAATGTAGAAGCTACCATTAAACCAACAGCGTTTGGGAGGATAGTTTCATCGAAGTCAAATTTAGGATGGTGGTGGGATGCATCCAGTTTCTTTTCACTATTTGCTGAGCCTATAAAGAAATAACATCCGGGTATCTCCTGCATCATATAAGCCATATCTTCTGATCCCATGGTTATCGTTTGGTAATCGAACTGAGCATTTGGAAGGATTCGGCTGGCTGTTTGTTGAACGCGGTATGTAACATCAGGGTGATTTATTACTGCAGGCGTAATTGATCGTATATCTACTTGCGATTCACACCCCGTTGCTATGGCTACATGTTCTACAATCTCATGAAATCGCCTGATTACCATAGCCCGGATTTCAGGTTCGAATGAGCGAATTGTTCCTTTCAATTCCACGTCCGGCGGGATGACATTGAATGCTTCTCCCCCATGAATGGAAGCGACTGTTACTACAGCTGATTTTAATGGCGAAACATTCCTGGATACAATTCCCTGCAGCAAATTAACCACTTGTGCAGCTGCCAGGATAGGGTCATTGCATAGATGTGGCGCAGCACCATGTCCACCTTTTCCAATAATTTTTATTGAGAACGTATCCGCAGCTGCCATCACAGGACCAGGAACAATACCAATCCATCCAACTGGTTTCTCATTCCAAACATGAAGCGCCAATGCAAAATCAGGTTGAGGGCTTTGTAATACGCCGTCTTTAATCATCCATTCTGCTCCGCCAAGCCCTTCTTCTGCAGGTTGAAAAACTAATTTTACTGTTCCAGAAAACTCAGACCGATGCTTGTTTATTAAACGAGCAACAGTCAGCCCGATCGCCACATGTCCATCATGTCCACATGCATGCATCACACCCGGATTGGTGGACGCGTAATCAGCATCGGTTTCTTCCTGAATAGGAAGGGCATCCATGTCAAAACGGATTAATACGACTGGGCCAGGATTTTTTCCTTCTATCAGAGCTACAACACCCGTTTGACCCACACCGGTTTTAACTTCTAGCCCCATATTGGATAATTCTTTATTTACAATGTTTGCTGTTCGAATTTCTTTAAACCCTAATTCTGGATGCATATGAAAATCACGACGGAGATCCCGGGTGTAATCAAATACTTCTTTTGCTTCATCGATAATGTTTGCCATTGTTCCTCAAATACCTTAATTTAAAATATTGTTATCCCAGGATCAATCGACGAAATTTTTCCTCATATCGTGGATTTTCTGAAGTACTATCAATTGTCCTGCGATTGCGCATGCGTTCTGCTAGTTTTTCTGGATCGCCAATCTGGCTCTTATGTTCATATAATGCATGGATCTTGGTTTCCCAATTCTCCGTGACATCCAGAATGATATCAGGCTGTAAGGTCCCACATACCCATACTTCGCGCACGTTATGTGGTTCAAGTTTTTCATCTTTCCATAATTCGATAAAAGTCAGGTGGTCACGCGCCGAGGGAAATACTGCATCAAGAGTAGCTTGACCAGCTGCACGATGGTCAGGGTGATTTATCCCACCATTCGCAGTAAACAAAGTCTGTGGGTCACAAGTAACTAAAATCTCTGGTCGGATAGTGCGGATCACCCGTGTAATATCTCGCCGAAGTGCAATATCCGCCACTAAGTATCCATCTGGATAGTTTAAAAAGATCACCTTTTCTACACCCAAGATATTCGCAGCAGCATGTTGCTCCTTTTGCCGAATTGAACATAATTCATCTGAACCTAGAGTTAAATCTTTAGTTCCTTTATCACCACAGGTAAGTAAGCAATAAATTACATGATGACCGGAGAGAATCCAGTGATTAATCGACGCTCCGCAGAAAAATTCTGGATCATCCGGATGCGCAAGTATTACCAATATCTTCTGAGGCAAATCCCATAAACCGTTTACATTATCGGTTTCTACCATAAGGTTTCTTCTTCCCTATTTTCTTACTCACACCAGAATTATCAGGGCAGTTTTCGCAGTTATTATCAGTTTTAATCTTGATTGTTTCTAATTCTTCAAATGGTTGGATTTCTTGCTGGCTAAACTCATGGTGACCACCCTGCTCTAATTCCACTAAAATAGAACCTTTTAATGGAATTACATCTATTACATGACCATTTCCTTTGGGTGTGACTACCATTTTTCCACGTTTTGGTAATTGTTTTCGAGCTTCTACATATTGTTCATATTCATAAACTAAACAACATCTTAATCTTCCACACATCCCTGTGATTTCAGTTGGAGTGAGTGAAATACCTTGTTCTTTCGCCATTTTTATAGAAATGGGGCTAAATTCGGTTAGAAATGCTGTACAACAACGGCACTCCATACCACAAGCTCCCATCCCTCCCAGAGATTTGGCAACATCTCTCGGGCCTACTAGATGTAATTCAACATGAGATTGCTGGTAAGTACGCTGAAGTGATCGCCTTAAGGATTTTAAATCAGTTTTTTCTCCTTCGTCACAACTATAAACGAATAATAATCGACTTCCATCTAGGCTGAATTCAGCAGAAATAATTTTTACATCCACGAGACCTAGCTCTGCAGCTTTTTTTCGGCAATCATTTACTGCTTCGTATTCTTTCTTTTCGTACTCTTGACGTAATAGTAAATCCTGCGGAGTGGCTATGCGCAATATCGATTTTATTCCAGGTGTTGTGTTCCGGTCTGGATTATTGATGAATTTTGATATTTGCCCAAGTTGAGTTCCTCGACTGGTTTCAACCACAACAAAATCTCCTGGTTGAATTCCATCAAAATTACTGGCGTCAAAGTGATATAACTTCCCAATCGGTTGGAATCTGTAACCCGACAATACATGGTTTAGCTGTCGGTTGTTGCCCTGTTTCTTCCACTTATATTACCTCTTCTCATAAAGTTACCGTTTAATCAAGAATGGTGATTGGAATCACATTATTTTTTTCCATCGCAGCCAGGCTGATTTTTGCTGCAATCGAATTTGCTATGTTTCTTAAAGCTACAGCAGCTGGAGATTTTGGATCATCAATAACGACTGGTTTGCCGCTATCTCCACCAGCCCGTACCTTCGCATCAATTGGTATACTTCCAATAAATGGTACATTTCCCTCTTTAGCTAATTTTTCGCCTCCACCACTTCCAAAAATATCCATGTGAGAACCATCCGGTAATTCTAAAAAGCTCATATTTTCAACGACTCCCAGGATTGGTACATTTAGCTGGCGGAACATCTCCATTCCCCGTCGAGCGTCTTCTAGAGAAACAAGTTGAGGAAGTGTAACAATAACACCCCCGCTCAATGGTAATGATTGAGTTAAGCTCAATGCAGCATCTCCGGTGCCCGGAGGTAAATCCACAATTAAGATAATCCAATTCTCCCCATTCTACATCACTTAAAAATTGTCTGATGGCAGAATGCAGCATCGGACCACGCCAGATTAATGGCTGGTCCGGTTTGACCAGAAAACCGATTGACATCATCTTGACGCAATAGGCTTCAGCAGGGACAAGCTTTTCCTTATTCGGAGGAGGAAGTGTACCAACTCCCATCATCGTGGGTATATTTGGTCCATAAATATCTGCATCAAGCAATCCAACCCTTGCTCCTGTCTGTGCTAATGCAACTGCGACATTAACTGCGACTGTGCTTTTCCCAACACCACCTTTACCTGAAGCAATTGCAACTGCATTCCGAATAGGGAGTTGAAGCAATCCTCTGGATCTTCCATCGCTTGGAACATTAGAATCCATTTTAATATCCACTTGTTTGACCCCTGGCAAAGATAATACCGCTGCCCGGGCTTCGCTTTCGATTTTTGATTTTAATGGACAGGCAGGTGTGGTCAATATAATTGTAAAGGTTACCCTTTCTCCATTAATATCAATATCCTTAATCATATTCAACGAAACTAAATCATTTCGAAGTTCAGGTTCTTGTACAGTCCTTAAGGCTGCTAAAACCTTTTCCTTCGATATTTTCTCAGTCATCATAATAATTAACCTCTTTCATGTATTTAACCACATCTATCTTTGCTTCAGTATAAAGGTCAAGAAGGGATTGATCACTTCCTTTATATCTTTTTATGGATGTCGTGGAACAAAGTATACATCCTCTCATCGCCCGAAATGAATCGGATTGACAAGATGCGCAACCGCCAAGCCTTACCATCATCAGAACCAAGGCTATGCGGTCTGGATTGGTTGATTCTAAATCAATCAGACTGTTGACTAGTTTTTCCCATTCCTCACCTCGAATATCCCTCAAGAATTCTATCGCTTTGGAAGGAAATAATAAGTCAACATTATTTCCTGGCATGGTATATCTCCATAACTAAAGGAACCAAAGTATCATTCATGCATGGGATTCTCTACGCAACTGTCTTCCTCATTGCTCTCTGCGTTTCTGCTTCTATTCTGGCGGATTCTTCACGATGATAATTTATCGGTCGGATTGACTCATAATAAGATATTGGCTGTCCAAGCATGGCTTTATCATATATATTTTTGGCGCGTGTATATGAAGCTAATTCATAATTATGGTCCATCTTGATTGCATCAAATGGACAATATTCTGCACAATAGCCACAATTCATGCACATATCAATATCAATATAATACTCAGCTGGATCAGGAATTGGTCTTCCAGTGTTGGGATCTGTTGAACGAACAATCCAGATACATTGGGGTGGGCATACTTTGGCACAAATACCACAAGAGGTACAGCGGTACTGTTTTTCTCCATCTTTTTCTTCAAAGATTAGAAATGGTAAATACCTGAATTCTTCTGGAACAGGGACTTTCTCTTCTGGATATTGAACAGTGAAAATTCCGCTGACATCCTTACTCGCTCGATAAGCAATACCCTCCGAGGTCTTGTAACGCCTACCCCAATGTCGGATATCATCAATATAGGTCTCAAGGAAATGTCTGAAAGCTAAACCAAGACCCTTCAGAATCCCCAATCCATACATGTAATCATCTTTTTGGTCAGCCATGCATCACTCACCTATCCGTTTCGCCTAAAACAATATCAATTGAGCCAAGAATAACTACGACATCGGCTATTTTGTTTCCAACGCATATACTTTCAAGAGAGGTTAGGTTTATAAATGACGGAGCACGTATATGATACCGCCAGGGATTTGGTTTTCCATTGGATATAACATAAAATCCTAACTCACCTTTAGGTCCTTCTACGCAACCGTATGCCTCGCCAGCAGGTACCCTTACCTGATATTGTGGTTTTCCTGCTTGAATTGGACCCTCAGGAATATTTTCTATTACTTGTTTGAGTATCCTCAGGCTTTGATACATCTCGTCCAAGCGAACTAAATACCGATCATATACATCGCCATGGTATCGAACTGCAACATCAAAATCAAACCGATTATATATACTATAAGGCTGAGCTCGTCGCAAGTCATATGGCACGCCTGAGGCGCGCAATACCGGTCCAACCGCTGAGTATGCAATTGCTTGCTCGGGAGTCATAATTCCAACTCCTTCAGTCCGATGGCGAATAATTTCGTTTTTCGTAATATATAAATCGAGATCATCAATTTTCCGAGGCAGCCGATCAAGGACAAGGTCGCTGATCTTTTCTAATATCCCGGTTGGTAAATCGCGCGCCACCCCGCCAAATCGGTGGTAATTACACATCATTCTAGAACCGGAGACCGCTTCAAATATATCCAAGATCAGCTCACGTTCTTCAAACGCATATATGAAAGGAGTGAAATATGCACCTAGATCATTTAATAAAAAACCAAATAATGCCAGATGATTAACAAGTCGGGTTAATTCAGCCATCATTATGCGGATATATTCTGCACGTTCGGGTGGGTTAATCCCCATTAGTTTTTCAACTGCTAAGGCGTATCCGAAATTGTTACTCATCGAGTTGAAATAATCCAATCGGTCTGTATACGGCATGATTCCCAGAAAAGTATTTCGTTCCCCAATCTTCTCATGATTTCGATGAAGGTAACCCATTACAGGTTTAAGACCGACAATTGTTTCCCCATCCAGTTTTACAGCCATCCGAAACACACCATGCGTTGATGGATGTTGAGGACCCATGTTTACAATCACTTGTTCAGTTCCGATACCTGTTTCTTCATCTTTTCGTTCTATCCTGCCTAAACCTGAATATAAGGCTACCTCTGGCTCAGGAACCCAGCTTTCTGGGTTAAAACCAGCTGGATAGTCAACATTAGTTCCCAGCGGATGTTTGTCTTCAAGACTTTTATAATGGCCAACAGGCCATCGGCTTTTGTAAGGCTTAAATTCCTCTTCGTAATAACCTTCTTTCCAATCTTTACGAAGAGGATGCCCTGAAAAACCTTCCCACATGAGAATTCTGCGTAAATCGGGGTGCCCTTCAAATTTAATCCCGAATAAATCCCAGGCTTCCCTTTCCTGAAATTCAGCACCTGGATAGATTGGAACCAGGGATGCAATCACCGGATTTTCTCGATCCATTTGTGCCTTTATCACCAAGGGATTCCCACCAATCGATTTCCGAATGTGATATACAACCTCCATGAACCCTTCAGGAAAATAATCCACCCCAGTAACAGAAGACAAATAATCATAGCCTAAATCATCCCGAAGCCTCTGCATAAAAGAAGATAAGTGTTCGGATTTTACAATATAACCTTCACAACCAGGTCGCCCGTCTTGAATAAGAATCTCAGGAAAGATATACATTAGGTCAGATTCAAGTGCAATGTTTTGATCATTCATGGACATGCTCCAAAAATGTGCGATTCGTTGGTAACTTATCCTGCATTATCTAAATCAGCTTGATCAGCCATGGATTGGGCTTTAGCTTGTTCGGTTATCAGCTTATTTTGCGTATACTCTTTTATAATTCGATACTGCCTAGTATCCATGAGATCTGGTCCAAGAACTGGAACGGGTAATGGTGTATCCAGTCCCTTTTGGTACCATCGAACAGTCTTTATAGATTGCTTATCGATCAATTTATGCAATGTTATAAAACCATTTAATAATGCTTGAGGAGTTGGTGGGCAACCTGCTACATATACATCCACAGGTAAGAATTCATCCACACCTGAAACCACATTGTAACCTTCCTTAAATGGTCCCCCTCCGGAGGCGCAAGCACCCATTGCTAAAACATATTTCGGCTCAGGCATCTGATTATACAATCTAACTATCTGTGGAATCATCTTTTTTGTTACGGTTCCTGCAACTATCATGAGATCGGCTTGTCGAGGACTGGGTCTCATTATCTCCATACCGAAACGCGAGAAATCAAAACGGCTTGTTGCTGAACAGATCATTTCGATCGCACAGCATGCTAAACCAAACATCATCGGCCACACAGATGAGCGTCGTCCCCAGTTATAGATCTTATCCAGGGTTGTGATAGTTACTTGCCCTTGCATCTCAGGTGGGATTTCATATCCAGGATTAATTATGTCCTGACTCATACAGACAGCCTCCTTAACCTCAGATTAACTTATCACTGGATTATATCCCTATCTTTACATCCGTCAATCATTTACGCAAATATATATTTGCGTAAATAGATAATTATAGATATAATAAATCACATGACACACTCACGTCAAAAAATCCTTGATTTCATTGTCGAGCAGCAGAGCACTACTGTCGAAGAAATAAGCAAAGTATTTCGTGTAACCCAATCAAATATTCGCCACCACCTTGCAATTTTAACTGAACAGGGTAATGTTAAAGTTATCGGGCAAAAAAACAACTCGAGGCCGTCCAGCTCAAATATACGCCTCCACATCACAAATTGATCAACACAATCTGGACAAGCTCTCCAATGTGTTGCTTTCAATATTATTCAATCAAGGATCTGATGATCATACCCAATTATTAGATCAAATAGCTATCCAAATGGCAACTGATTTCAAATCTTCTGGGATCAACCCAACCCGTCGTCTATACTCAACAATCCAATCACTCAATCGCATGAACTATCAGGCACACTGGGAGGCTCATTACAATCACCCTCGCATTATTTTAGGACATTGTCCATATCAGGCAATACTTAATGACCATCCAGTCCTATGCCAGTTGGATATATCTTTACTCGAACATTATTTGGACACAAAAGTTAGGCAAATTGAGAAACAGATCATTAATAATAATGGGTTTGCAGAATGTATTTTCTTAATTGGTTAATTTATTAGTCTGTTCTCTTCACAAATTATAATATATAATATATAATATATCTATTATAGAAATATGAATTCAACTTATTACAATAGTATATTATTTATAAATGGAACAAACGAATTCAACTATCGACAGCAGTGAAATTCTCCGTAAGCGCTCCCTCACGGATGAAGTCTACGATTACCTATACAGCAAGATCATCGCAGGTAAATTTTCTGCAGGTGATTGGCTTCGTCAAGAAGATATTTCTACCCAGTTGGGTGTTAGTCAAACCCCAGTCCGGGAAGCTTTTGACCGATTAGTAGCGTCAGGTTTAGCAGAACGGGTCCCATTCCGTGGTGTTCGTGTCCCAAAACTAGAACCCAAGGAAATCGTGGATGCATTTATAATGCGTTTGGTATTAGAAAATATGGCCGTCCGTATCAGTGCAAAGATTATTCAACCGGATGAAGTAAAAATATTATTAGAGATCGTCGAAAAAACCGCAAATTTACTTTCACTCGAAGATATGTCCGAATTGCGTCAATTAAATAAGGAATTCCATTCTGGAATTGTAAATTCAGCACAGAGTCCGTTATTAAGCAAATTATATGAAATGGCAACGAATTCATTTCCTGATTGGATGTTATATGAGTATATGTTCCGACATCCTGAGCTCCTGCAGATCAGCTTGAAACGCGAATACCTGGAGCATAAAGCCATCATTGATGCTTTGGCAAATAATGATTCACAAGAAGCCTCGTTACAAGTCACCAACCACATCCGAAACCTGGGCAACGAAATTGAAATGTACCTTGATATCTCTGGAGAATCAATCCGCGAAGTTGAAAAACTAATCGATCCAATGATTTCTAATCAATAAACCATAAAAACAAGGAGACAAAAATGGAAACAGAAGAAATCTTCAAGGCTATGGCACAGAGCATAACCGAAGGTGAATCAGAAAAAGCAGCCGAGCTTGCACAACAGTCAATCGATCTGGGTATGGATCCCCTTGACGCGATCAACAAAGGCTTCGTTCTTGGGGTTAATTTCGTTGGTGATCAATTTAGCTGTGGCATGATGTTTTTACCAGAACTAGTAATGGCTGGCGAAGCCATGAAAGCGGCTGTTGCGGTATTGGAACCAGAACTTGCGAGACGTGGCACGGAACGAACAATGCTTGGTAAAGTTGTCTTATGCACCGTTGAAGGTGATATTCATGAAATTGGTAAGACTTTAGTTGGCACGATGCTATCTGCAACTGGTTTTCAGGTTTTTGACATGGGTGTAGATGTTCCTGTCATGAAAGTGGTTGAAAAAGCCCGCGAAGTAAATGCAGATATTGTTGCGATGAGTGCATTATTGACCACCACCATGGTGCATCAAAAGGACGTTATTGAAGCTCTTGAAGATGTTGGTATGCGAGCAAAAGTCAAAGTCATGGTTGGGGGTGCACCAGTAACCCAGGAGTGGGTAAAACAAATCGGTGCAGATGGATACAGCGAGGATGCCATTGGGGCAGCCCGTGTAGCAAAGCAGCTTTTGGGTGTTTAATTTTTATCAGGGAATTATATGACCGGTAAAATTAAATCCATTACAAACCCAAAATTAAGCCTTGATATCCTAAGTCCTGAAGAAATTTTACGCCTTCATACGGCCACCCTCGATATCATTGAAACAACTGGAGTTCGCTTCCCATCAAAACGAGCCTTAGACATTTGGGAAGCTCACGGTGCTCAAATTGACAGAACTACATCTATCGTAAAAGTACCTGGGAATATTATTGAAGACGCATTGAAACTTGCCCCTCCAAAATATAACCTGGCAGCACGTTTTCCCGAACAGGATTTACCATTGGATGGGAACCATGTATATCTTAGGAACTGATGGCTGTGGTGTAGAAGTCCTGGATATTCATTCAGGTAAGCGCCGCATGTCTTGTTGGCAGGATGTTGCAGATATCGCCCGGGTTGGAGACGCGTTAGAAGAAATTGCCTTTCATTGGGTGGCTGTCTCTGCGCAGGATTATCCAGCAAAAACCCGTGGATTACACGAATTGCGTGCCATTTGGGAAAATTCCACGAAGCATACCCAAACCGAGAGTATCTATAATGAAAAAGAAGCTCGGATTGCTATTGAAATGGCAGCTACCATAGCAGGTGGAAAAGCAGAATTACGAAATCGACCATTACTTTCGATCATGCAATGTACTGCTCCACCACTTGGTCAGGATGGTGGTAGTGTGGATGCAGCATTAATGGGTGCTGAGGCAGGTTTACCCGTTGGTTTTATGACGATGGCAGCATGCCTTACAACCGGTCCTGCCACTCTGGCAGGCAATTTAGTTGTAGGTAATGCAGAAGTCATAAGCGCCACAGCTTTAATCCAACTGGCTTCACCAGGTGCACCGGTATTTTATGCGGCTGCCCAAACAGCATCAGACCTGAGAACTGGTTCTTATACGGGTGGAGGACCAGAAGATTTTCTATTCGGTGCTGCTCAAAATAAACTCGCTGATTTCTACAATATACCACTCTCCATGGGTTCCTTCGCTACTGGAGCAAAAGAACCGAATTGGCATGCCGGTGTTGAGAACAGCCTTTCCACATTCATGGCAAGCGTGGTCATGTCAGATATGTTGTTGGGTGCTGGCTTATTACACGGCAGTCGTATTTGGTCTTATGCGCAAATGTTAATGGATTGCGAGATCTTCTCGATCATCCATAAAGTCATGCAGGGAATTGTTGTGGATGATGAAAGTTTGGCTCTCGATGTGATTCGCAATGTTGGTCCGGGTGGAAACTTCCTAAGTCAAAAGCACACTTTGAAACACATGCGCGATATTTTTATTCCCCAATTCATGGATCGTCGTCCCTATAACGTTTGGGAAGAGAAACAGGATGATGGCAGTGATTGGGCTCTTGAGAAAGCCAGACAGATTCTCTCCACCCACCAACCACAGCCGCTAGACAGGACAGTTTCTTTAGAATTAAAGAAAATCATTGCTTCGGTTGAGAAAGAGTGAACTCAATGCAGCCATCTATATCGCTTCTTTCGGATGAGTTGGTAAATAATATATTAGATGAAGCATTTCAGCTTTTGATTAACCCTGGGATCAAGGTTCAATCCCCTGCTGCTATCCAATTACTTAAAGATGCAGGAGCAAGGATCGATAGAGAGGCTGAAGTAGTCCATATACCAGAAAATATTGTTCATCATGCATTAGAATCTGTACCAAAGAAATTCTACTTGTTTGATAGATATGGTGAACAAAAAGTTACCTATGGGGGCAATGCCGTTCATTTTGATCCAGGATCTTCTGGGGTCCATATCCTTGATCCAGATACAAATGAACATCGTCCATCTTATACCGATGATTTGGTAAGGATCATAAAGCTTACTGAAATGCTTCCCCAGTTCGATGCTCAATCGACCTCGGTAATATGCAACGAAATCCCTAAGCCGATCAGCGATTTATTCCGTCTTTACCTCGTATTGCTCTATTCATCCAAGCCTATCGTCACGGGTGCTTTTGCCATCCCCACCCTGCAGGTGATGATCGATATGTTGTCGTTATTCGCAGGTGGTCGTGAGGCATTAGCGAAAAAACCTCAAGCAGTCTTTGATGTCTGTCCTTCTCCCCCCTTGATTTGGAGCAATTTCGGCGCACAAAATCTGATCGAGTTAGCCCGAGCTGGTGTTCCAGCACAGATGGTTTCCATGCCGTTGGCTGGAGCTACAGCTCCAGTAACGTTGGTAGGTTCTGTTGTTCAACATGCAGCAGAATGTCTAAGCGGTATAGCGATTCACCAGCTGGCAAAACCAGGTTCACCCATTGTATGGGGAGGTGCTCCGGCTATCTTTGATATGCGTAAGGGAACAACACCCATGGGTGCAATCGAGACCGCAATGATTGATGCGTCCTATACACAGGTAGGTAAATCCCTTGGGTTGCCCACGCATACGTATCTATGTGCCAGTGATTCAAAACTTATCGATGCCCAGGCTGGCTTAGAAAGTGGAATCACTGCAATTGTTGGCGCTTTGGCTGGTGTTAATATGATCTCAGGCGCAGGTATGCTGGATTTTCTGGCTTGCTTCAGCCTGGAAAAACTAGTAATTGATGCAGAAATTGTTTCCATGGCAAAACGGCTGTTATCTGGAATGCATACCCCAACTCAGACACTTGCATCAGCCATGTTTGAAGGCATCAATTATAAAGGCGATTTTCTAAAACAAAAAATTACCCGCGAATTGTTCTCTCAAGAGCAATATCTCCCATCGAAAGTCCTCGATCGAGATTCGATCCGTGGATGGCACCAGGATGGGTCTCTGGATACCCTTGCACGTGCCAAATCTCAGGTTAAATTCCTGTTGGATCAATATCAATTACCCAATTTACAAGATGATCAGGTCAAAGAGCTTCATAATTTGGTGAAAATCCATGCACATAATGCTGGATTGGATAGATTACCAAACCTGGATCGATAAACAATAAATTTGAGAATACCGTTTTGGAGAGGTGTAGATATTCCGCCTCTCCAAAACAATTAATGACATTCAAGAAACAATTAGATAATATACATATCATTAAATAAATATATCAGGAGAAACCCATGCATGAATTCAGGGTCATGACTGATGAAGATGTCAAAGCAATCCATATTTCCAGCCTGCGAGTATTAGCTGAAATTGGTATAACCCTTACCCACCCTGAAGCACGCGAGATATTAACTGGAGCAGGGGCAATTGTTGTCAACGATAGAATTCTATTTCCTGAGTGGCTTGTAGAGCAAGAGGTTGCAAAATCTACCACAAAAGTATGCATCCGTGGTAGAGGTGGCACAGAAAAAATACTGGGAGACGACACGCCTGCATTGGCACAATCTTGGTGGAGCACGTGATGTTTTTGATGCTGGTTCTGGAACTCGCCGTAAGGCTAGCCTCAAGGATCTTCAAGACTGCACTCGACTTCTCGATGCTCTGGAGGGTGTTACTACCATCACTCCATTTTTCACCCCCCAGGATGTTCCTGGCCATTTAATGTCCTTGGCAATGTACCGGTATGCCATCCCCCATACTACCAAGCCTCTCCAAGGACCTGGTGTCCAAACCGCTAAAGAAGTGCGATTTGCCATCCAATTAGCGTCTGTTATCGGTCCACCCAATGAAGTATTCTCATTGAGTGTTTCTCCAGTAAGTCCTTTAGGATTTCCCGCCGACTAGTGCATCAGCAATCATTGAGATCGCCCGAAATAATATTCCTTTTGCTCCTCTCCCCTGCCCCACCATAGGAACAACCGCACCTTTCTCCATAGCAGGTGGAGTTACTCAACAAAACGCCGAATTGCTGGCATCAATTGTGCTTGCCCAATTGGTTCATCCAGGTTTGCCAATTATTTATTGTGGGCGGTTGGTAATGATGGAACCCCGTACGGGAATATCCGTTTGGGGTGGGGTTGAATTGGGTCTAGCATCCGCTGCCACGGTTCAGATTGGCCATTATTACGGATTACCGGTTAATGTTTATGGTTTTTCAACAAATTCGCATACTTTGGATATTCAAAACGGCTTTGAACGGTCGCTTAATGCGATTATTCCTGCTTTGGCGGGTGCAGATGAGCTTTCTGGTATTGGTGAGATGGAAGCTGGTGTAATGGGTTCATTTGCACAAATTGTGTGTGATAATGAAATCGCTGCGAGTGTTAGGCGTATAAGGAATGGTTTTAGTGTAAATGACGATTCAATGGCTGTTGATGTGATCTCAGCTGCAATGAAAACTACACACAACTTCCTGGGTCAAAAACACACCCTACGCTACTTGCGGAGTGGAGAAGTTCTACTGACAGCATTAGCTGAACGAGGTTCATGGGAGACGTGGGAGCTGAATGGTCGTTCTGGAATGGCTGAAAGAGCACAAGCTGAAGCGAATCAAATAATTAATAATCATCATGTGGATCCGTTAAGCATTGGGCAGGAACAGGAATTGGATGAAATCCTCCGAGAAGCAGATAATGTATTAAAAACACGTGGTTGATGGATGAGGTGATTATGATTAAGGATGCGATGGACCTTCAAATAAAAATGCAAGAATATCGACGGGATTTTCATAAATATCCAGAACTCGGCTTTCAAGAACATAGAACTTCCTCGAAGGTAATTGAGGTATTGGAATCACTTGGATGCAGAGTCAGGAAAAATGTCGGTAAAACGGGTGTGGTGGGTGAGTTAGGACAGGGTCTACCCATTGTTGCTATCCGTGCAGATATGGATGCACTACCTCTCCAGGAGGATAATCAGACGGATTATGTATCTAAAATTCCGGGGGTTATGCATGCATGTGGTCATGATGCGCATACAGCAATCTTGCTGGGAGTCGCCGAATTATTATCCAAAGAAGAGAAACTTCCCGGAACTGTTCGTTTCCTCTTCCAACCCGCCGAGGAAGTTGCTGATGATGAGGGTATCAGCGGTGCACCGCGTATGATACAGGATGGAGCTATGGACGGAGGTGTAGCTTTGGTATTAGCATTACACGTATCTGCGCATGTCCCCGTCGGTCAGATCCATATCGGAGCGGGACCTGCCTCCGGAGGTGTAGATACATTCCGGGCATCCATTCTTGGAATGGGCGGTCATGGAGCTAGGCCTCATGAGACTATAGATCCTATTTACCTGTCAGCTCATGTCATCCTTGCATTAAATGGGATTGTCTCACGTAAACTTAATCCATTTGACTCTGCAGTTGTTAGCATCGGTTCCATAAATGCTGGTTTTGCTGAAAATGTGATCCCCAATAAAGTTGATATCCTTGGAACATTAAGGTATACAGACCCCAAGGTACAGGAAAGGATACACGCGGAGATAAAAAGGGCTTTTGAAGTTGCAAAAACACTGGGGGGTGATTACAAGCTAAATTTTGAAATAGGTACCCCTCCGATGATTAATGATGAGAAAGCAGCGGAGTTAATTAGGCAAACTGCGATTGATATATTAGGGGAAGATAATGTTGGTACACCTCCGCAAGGTTTAGGTGCAGAGGACTTTGGTTGTTTCTCAGAACTTGCACCTGGTGCAATGTTTTCACTCGGTAGTATGGTCGAAGGGGATGAACGTGAACACCATAATTCCAGGTTTGATATTAACGATCTCTGTTTACCTTATGGAGCAGTCATCCTGGCAGAGGCTTCGCTAAGGTTTTTACGCAACGGCGGTTTCTAAATTCACACCAAGATGTCACCTTCCGTGCATGTTCAGCCTTTGATCCAGGTTTTATCGCCTGATGCGATTGCACAGGTGCATGATTATTCATTGAAAATATTAGCTGAAGTTGGCGTAAGAATAGATTCCGAAAATGCCTTAATGCGACTGAAAAAATCAAATGGGGCAACAATTTTAGATAATCAGCATGTTCTTTTTCATCCTGATACTTGTTGAATGGGCAATTCAACAAGTTCCATCTTTTATAGATATATACAATCGAAAAAGAGAGTTGGCTTTCCGTTTGGGTGAAGAGAAAACACACTTCGGTATCGGAGTGACAAACCTATTTTATGAATCACCAGAAACTGGAGAAATTTTGCCATTCACGCGGGAAAACATGCGCTCTGCTGTTGGCTTGGGAAACATGCTTTCATCTTATGATATTATCTCAACGATTGGCATTATCCGAAATGTTAAACAGCACCAGGCAGATCTGCTTGCCGTCCTGGAAATGGTGGCCGGAACAGAAAAACCATTAATTATCCTGGTATCAGATAAGAATCAATTCGTTCCTTGTTTAAATTTACTAGATCAGCTTATTGGAAATCTCTCTACAAAACCATTTGTAATTCCATACTTTAATCCTGTCACTCCCCTGGTATTCAATAAGGCAACGGCAGAGAACATGCTTTCTTCGATCGACCGAGGCTTGCCATTGATCTTTTCCAATTATGGTATGGCAGGCGTATCAACGCCAATCACCTCTGCAGGTATATTAACACTCCTTAATTCAGAATTATTAGCCGGTTTGGTATTCAGCCAACTAATCCAACCAGGAACCCCGGTTATTTTAGGAAGCCAGCCCGCATTTTTTGATATGAAAATGATGGTGGATTTTTATGATCCTCAAACAATGTTATTAAATATTGCTTGTGCAGAAATGATGGATCATTACCAAATTCCCCATGCTGGTACATCGGGTAGTTCCAATGGTTGGGGAGCAGATCTAATCTCGGCTCCAACCCTTACGATTAATCATTTGACGTGCTGTTTGGGGAAAGCAGGGTTAGCACCCTTTGTAGGTGGAATTCATGGTTCGAAAGTTTTTTCTCCCAACCTGGTTGTTTACGCCAATGAGATCATCGAACAATCCCGGCAATTTACCAGGGGTTTTGAAGTAAATGATGAAACAATTAATTTCGATCAGATAAAGAAAATGGGTATTGGAGGTAATTATCTTTCCTCCCCTCAGACCATGAAAATATTTAAAAATGCCTATCTTTCCAGCAATATCTTCCCAAGAATGAGCCTTGAAAAATGGCAAGAATCTAACATTCTCGAACCCAATCGATTACTACGTGAACGAACATTGGAGCTGCTTAATAATCCATCGTATCCTGATGATCAGGAGGAATTGCTAACGAGAGGTGAATTCGTTATCTCAAGGCTGATGCATTCGTATCATTCAGAATAAACTATTCAACAGTTACGGATTTGGCAAGGTTCCTTGGTTGATCGACGTCTAATCCACGTTTTGCCGCAATATAGTAAGCGAGCAATTGTAGGGGTATAACTGTTAACACCGGGCTTAAATACCATAGAGAATCCGGAATCCAAAGAACATGATCTGCAAGCGTTTGAATTATATTGTCTCCTTCAGTTGCCACCGCGATAACGGTCCCACCTCGTGCTTTCGCCTGTTCAATCTGGCTGATCATTTTTTCGTACCATGGATCATGCGGAGCCAAAGCAACCACAGGCATTTCACGGTCAATAAGTGCGATCGGTCCATGTTTCATCTCTCCAGCTGGGTATCCTTCAGCATGGATATATGATATCTCCTTTAGTTTCAACGCACCTTCATAGGCAATAGGCATATTGATCCCCCTGCCAAGATATAAACAGCTCCGAGTATCTTTTAATACAGCTGCAACCTCTTCCACTTGGTTTTGACGATCAAGACACTTCCCAACCAGGTCAGGTATTTTACATAAGCCTTCCACCAACAAACGTTTGTTCTTATCTTCCAATACCCCGCGTAAATCGGCTAATAAGATTGCCAACATAAACAGGTCGACAATAGGAGCAGTAAATGCTTTTGTAGATGCGACACCAATTTCAGGACCAGCCTGCATGGATATATATCCATCGGCTATGCGCATCGCTTGCGTTCCTATCGCATTTACAATCGACCATAATTTTGCTCCTTTTCTGCGCCCCTCTTCCATCGCAGCCAGTGTATCGGCTGTTTCTCCAGATTGACTGATAGCCAATACCACCGAATTCTGATCGATAATTGGATCGCCATATCGAAATTCTGATGCTATTTCTAATTGGGCTGGAATCCTAGCAATCCGCTCGATGAGGATCTTACCAATCATGCCAGCATGAGAAGCTGTTCCGCAGGCGGTAATATATATCTTTGATATTTTCCGAGCAAATTCCGGTGAAAGATTTAGCTCAGGTAGTTTTATGTTCCCAGACTCAAAATCAATCCGTCCAGCAATTGTATCTGTCAGGGACCGTACCTGCTCGTTAATTTCCTTAAGCATAAAATGCCGGTATTCACCTTTTTCTGCAGAAATAGGATCCCAAGAAACCGTTTGCTCCTTAACCGCCACGTTTTTACCTTCTATTGTCTGAACTGTTAATCGATCAGCTGTGACGGTTGCCATATGGTGTGATTCCAAAAATACCACTTTCCGTGTATGCTCCAGAATGGCTGGTAAATCAGATGCAATGAACATTTCATTTTCACCTATCCCAATAACCACCCCACCAGCGTTTCCGATCCGGGCTGCTACGATCTTATCGGGTTCAAGAGATGACATTAATACGATTCCGTGAGCACCCTTTAGCTGTTGCAAAGCTTTCTTGGCAGCTTCGACCAATCCAAGACCTGTCGATTGGTATCGTTCTACTAGCTGGACAATCACTTCTGTATCTGTATCCGAGTTGAAGATGACGCCTTCATCCAAAAGTTCACTCCGTAGCTCCTGATAGTTTTCCACAATCCCATTATGAACAACCACAACATTCCCAGACATTCCAATATGTGGATGCGCATTTCGCGCACTAGGCTCACCATGCGTTGCCCAACGTGTATGCCCAATTCCAATATGACCAGTTACAGGAATTTCCGAGACCAAGTCTACCAGATTGCTTAATTTCCCCACGTCTCTTCGAATCTCAATATGGTCATTTTGGATGACTGCCAATCCAGCTGAGTCATACCCCCGATATTCAAGCTTTTTAAGACCATTCAGAATAATCGGGGTTGCGTTCTTAGGACCAATGTAGCCTACAATTCCACACATAAAACCTTCCTTTTACTTACCTAAGTGCAGGGCAAACTACACAAATTCCATACCAAGAAGTCCTGGAAATCCTAATTCCCGCTATTCTTTTGAGCTTCTTCGATTTTTGCCCAGGTATCCCGTAAAGGGACGATCCGATTAAAAACAAGTTTCCCCGGCGCAGAATCAGGATCCACAATAAAATATCCTGCTCGTTCAAATTGGTATCGCGACCCTGTTGTTGCTAGTGCAAGGCTTGCTTCTACAAGGCAGTGCTTGTTAATATGTAATGAGTCAGGATTGATAAAATCAAGAAATTCCATTCCTTCATCCAAATCATTTAGATCAGCCTTTGTAAAGAGTCGATCATATAGTCTCACTTCGACTTCTAATGCATCCTGGGCTGAAACCCAATGCAATGTGCCTTGCACTTTTCGTCCATCGGGTGCATAGCCGCCGCGTGTCTCTGGGTCATAGGTACAATGCAGTTCTTTAATTTCACCTGTCCCTTCGTCTTTGATAATCTCGACACATTTAATAAAATAACCATACCGTAATCGCACTTCCCTACCAGGG
This sequence comes from uncultured Chloroflexia bacterium, assembly GCA_963736805.1. Classification (GTDB taxonomy): domain Bacteria; phylum Chloroflexota; class Anaerolineae; order Anaerolineales; family UBA4823; genus FEB-25. The sequence continues at coordinate 155,242 of CAVTQM010000058.1, read as the reverse complement.
GCTAAGCGGAAAAATTTTTTCGGTGGTTCTTCTTTAAAATCATCCCTTTCGATATAGATTTCTTTAGAGAAACGTACTTTTCGCGTGCCAACACTTGGATCTTCAGGGTTATTAACCGCCTCAAGTTCTTCAATTTGTCCAGGTGGATAGTTATCGATTACTACCTTCAGGGGATTTAATACCCCCATCACCCGTGGAGCATTAAGATTCAATTCTTCGCGTACTAAATGTTCTAATAATGCGATATCCACAACATTATTACGTTTTGCAACACCGATCGTATCTAAAAACTTACGGATAACCACTGGTGAATAACCACGCCGACGTAATCCAGATAAAGTTGGCATTCGAGGGTCATCCCAACCCAGAACATGCTTATCTTTCACCAGGGTTAATAATTTCCGCTTACTCATCACGGTATAGTTTAAATTCAAGCGCGCAAATTCGATCTGGCGTGGATGATATATCTCCAATTCATCTAAAAACCAATCATACAAAGGACGATGGTCCTCATATTCCAAAGAACATAATGAATGGGTAACACCTTCGATTGAATCACTCTGTCCATGTGCAAAATCATACATCGGATATATACACCACGTATCACCTGTTCTGTGATGGGTTGAGTGAAGGATGCGATACATGACCGGATCACGCATATTCATATTCCCAGACGCCATATCAATCTTTGCTCTAAGTACACGCGTACCATCTGGAAATTCTCCATCATGCATACGCTCGAATAAATTTAAATTCTCTTCAACCGAACGATCGCGATAGGGACTGTTCTTCCCTGGTTCAGTCAGTGTTCCCCGGTACTCCCTGATTTCATCTGCGCTTAGGTCATCAACATATGCCTTCCCTTTTTTGATCAATCGGACCGCATAATCATACAACTGAGAAAAATAATCCGAAGCAAAGAATAACCGATCTTCCCAGTCATACCCAAGCCAGTGGATATCTTCCTTGATTGATTCTACATATTCCACATCTTCTTTTACAGGATTGGTATCATCAAAACGCAAGTTGCATTTCCCATTAAACTCAAGGGCGATCCCAAAATCAATGTAAATTGCTTTTGCATGGCCGATATGCAAATAACCATTGGGTTCAGGCGGAAAGCGGGTATGTACCCTGCCCCCGAATCGTCCATTTTTATTGTCTTCACCAACAGCTTCAAGGATAAAGTTGTTAGGAGTTGTGGATGGAATTTCAGTCATTTTTAAACCTCCAAATTTATCAAAACACCCCGGTCTGACGGGGTGTTTTGACCTATGGCTGGGGGCAAAGGATTCGAACCTCTACATACAGATCCAGAGTCTGCTGTCCTACCATTAGACGAGCCCCCAGTGATTAACAGAAAAATTTTACCACGCCCATTCATTGACGTCCAGTCTGATGCATGGATTGTTACTGGTGATCAGCCTGCTCTAATAATTCAATCGCATTTTTTAATCGACGTAAAACTTCTTCCTTTCCAATAATCTCCATTGTTTCAAAGAGCGGTGGGCTCACCTTTTGGCCAGTCACAGCTACTCTTATGATCCCAAAAACCTGGCCTGCTTTTAGTCCAAATCCTTCTACAAGATTCCTTAAAGGGGGTTCAGCAACATCCTTGTTAATCTCAGGCAGAGCTGCTAATATATTAAATACTTCTCTTGCTACTTTGATCGACTGTTCTGTTGTCAGATTATCACCAATTAGATCGTCTGGGATTAGGAATTACATTAGCTTTAAATAAAAAGCCGGCGACTGGTATGACATCATCCAAAGTAACCAAACGCTCACGAATGATAGGGATAGCACGATAGAGAACATCTTCATCAAGTGTATACCCAGCATTGCCAATAAAGGGTGCAAGTCTGTGCGCAAGGTCCTCTCTGGTTAAACTACGGATGTGCAGACCATTGAAGTAATCCAGCTTCGTGAAATTGATGGCTGCTGGTGAAGGATTTAAATGTTCCAAACTAAATTTATTCACCAAGTCCGGAAGAGTAAAATATTCGGTGCGGTCATCGTAGCTCCATCCCATTAACGCAATCCAATTAATGACCCCTTCTGGGATATAACCCAAACCTTCTAAATCTTTGATAAATATCGAATGTCCGTCTTGAATCTGCTGTGATGCATCTCTTTTAGCCATCTTACCCTTACCGCTCGGTTTAAGAAAAACAGATAGATGCACAAATTCGGGTTCCTGCCAACCGAAAGCCCGGATAATGAGGACATGCAGTGGGAATGTCGACAACCACTCAGAACCACGGATGACATGCGAAATTTCCATCAGGTGATCATCCACCATAGCTGCCAGATGATAAAGCGCTAATCCATCCGATCTCACGATAACGTGATCGTCTATAGCTGAATGATCCACAGTGATATCACCACGTAATAGATCATGGGCTGTTACTGAACCACTTTCAGGCACTTTAAATCTTACAACATACCGTTCGCCTGTCATCGCTCTCGCCCTAGCAACTTCGAGATCCAATCGACGGCATAAACCATCATATCGTGGATTTTCTTTACGGCTCTGTTGCTCTTTGCGTACTTGGTCTAAACGCTCAGGGCTGCAGAAACAATAATATGCATGACCCGTATCGATCAACTTCAACGCATATTCAGCATAGATATCTTTTCGCTGGGTTTGGTAGTAAGGACCATACGATCCTCCGACGTCTGGACCTTCATCCCAATCTAATCCCATCCAATGTAAACTGTCGATCAGCTCTTTTTCAGCACCAGGTACATAGCGCTTCTGATCTGTGTCCTCAATCCGTAATATGAATTTTCCCCCGGTTTGACGGGCTAATAGATAATTATAGAGGGCTGTACGCCCGCTTCCAAGGTGGGTTCGACCAGTCGGTGATGGTGCAAAACGGACACGAACCGGTTTATCTTCTATCAAATTGTTACTCCCAATGGAATTTATTGTCTATGCGCAATGTCTAGATAATTTCTGGATCATATTAAAATTCAAGCGGTTTATGCCGCAATATTACACTCTCTACCAATCCAATCCCAAGCAATAGTGATAGCAATGAGCTGCCTCCATAACTAATAAATGGCAAAGGTAGTCCTGTTGCAGGTAATAGTTTTAAATTTACACCAATATTTACCATTCCCTGAAAGGCTAATAATACCGAAACTCCGTATGCTATTAAACCACCGAATGTATCTCGGGCTAATCTGGCTACCCGCAGGCAGCGATAAATAATGAATAATAATAAAAGCATGATCACGACAGAACCAATTAATCCAAATTCCTCAGCAGTTGCAGAAAATATAAAATCGGACCAGCGTACCTTGAGAAATCTCAAATGTACTTGTGTTCCCTGGTTATATCCCTTGCCTAATAATCCTCCTGAGCCAATACTAATTAAAGCTTGTTGAATATTATAGGTTTCTCCCTGTGTTGCATTCGGGTCAGAAATTAGGAAATTTAATATCCTTTGTTTTTGATAATCTGCTAATAAAGGAAAAGCGGCAAACGGAGCGACTAATGCTATCCCGCTAAAAGCGAGCAAGTATTTTACTTTTAATCCGCTTGCCCATAGCAAGCTGAACCAAATTGCCAGGATCACCAATGATGTGCTTAAATTGGGTTGAAGAATAATCCAAACAACAATGCCTAAAGTGTATAAAAAACTGCGTCCAATCCAGGTAAGACTATCGAGTTTATCATAATTTCTTGCGAAGAAATCTGATAACACTAAAATGACAACAATTTTAGCAATTTCTGATGGTTGAATAAGTATCACGCCTGTATCAAACCAACGTGCAGAACCATATAAAGCCTGTCCAGCTACTGTTAATGCGCCTAAAAAGATAACTGTTATGTAATACATAGGGCGGATGATAGAAGCCCACAGGTGGTAGTCGATGATAGAAACAATAAATATGACTGCGAAACCAATAATAGCAAAAATCAGTTGCCTTTGTACAAGGTTTGCTTGTTCTAATTCGATATTTCCAGCTACGGCTGAGCGAATCATCGTAATGCCAAAGATTGTCATTAAGACAACCGCACCTAGTAACCAAAAATCAAAATGTCGCCAATTTGTTTGACTCATAGGATTAGGATATCGTTCCTTACCTTCATTCCAATAATTGATAACATCGACTTATAAAAACATCATGAATTCATCAGTTCTATGTTTCAAGGAGAAATAGCGCTATCAGCTGCTTTTAGCTCAAAATATGCTTCTAGAACCCTACGGACGATCGGACCAGCTACCGTGGCACCTTCTTGACCATTATAAACAAAAGCAACCACAGCAATTTCAGGATCTTCGTATGGAGCAAATGCAACTGTCCATGCGTGCGATGGCCAGTTACCAGGCTCGCAGAGATTTTTAGCTTGAGCAAATTTGTCACAATATTCGGCTGTTCCGGTTTTCCCAGCCACAGAAATGTTTACGTTGGCAAACACATTTTCAAGGGTACCTTCTGTCACTGCCAGTCGCATCCCAGTCCGTACCTGGTCAAACACCCATGGTTGCACTGTCTTCATCTCACCGGTTGGCTGGCAGCCTCTAATCGTGTTATCTTCATATACCTGAATTACTGGATCGACTGTTAGATCCCAACGTAAGCGAGGGGTAAATGGTTGAATAATATTCCCTTCACTATCGATGATTTCATATAAGATCGTTGGGGCCATCAACTTACCATCATTTGCTACTGTTGCAGCCGATAATAATACTTGCAAAGGGGTTGCTAGCGCATATCCCTGGCCCACACTGACAATATAAGAATCTCCAGTCGACCAGCTTTGACCTTGATTGATACGTTTCCAGGTTGGGTCTGGTATCAAACCAGTCGCCACATCTGGAAGCTGGATTTCTGGTGTTGTATACCCAGGTGGAAGTCCACCATAACCTTCCGGTAATGTACCATAGCCTAGCGCTCGAGCATATGTGCCCAGGCGGCATATTCCCAATCCCGGATCCACTTCTTCTTGATAACCACCGCCAACTTTATAGAAGTACACATTACTGGAATTTGCTATAGCATGCACGAAATCAAGCTGGCCAAAACCATCTGGATTTGATTTATATATCCAATCGACAAAATCCCTTGGTTTTCCTGGATCATTGGCATAGTAACGTTCAGTCACGGTAATTTTTCCAGGGGTTTTGATAATCTCTTCCGGTGTTACTACCCCTTCATTCAGTCCACCGGTTGCAGTGACCAGTTTAAAAACAGAGCCTGCTGGTAATTCTGCACCTACCGCCAGGTTTAAAAGTGGATTTCTTTGGTCGGAGATAAGCTGTTCGTAATAGTAGGCTGGGATGACCCGTGCCATTCGGTTATTTTCAAATGTTGGATAGTTTACTAAGGAGAGGATTTCACCAGTACGTGGGTTCAGCGCAATAACCGCACCACTTGTCATTCGTTCTTCCCCTAATGTTTGATTCCAATCATTGATTTCATCCAACAATATCGACTGGACCGCTTGTTGCAAGCGGGTATCGATCGTTAAAGCAATACTTGAACCAGGTGTTGAAGGTTCTGGTGGAACAAGATCACTAAGAATCTGCCCAGCTATATCCCACTCAACTTCCCTCCGACCATTGATTCCGGCTAATAAATCCTGATAATATAGCTCAACTCCGGCATAACCGACTTTATCACGATTGGGTACAAACCCTAAGGATTGGTAATAATCTTCATCGACCGCTGGAATAGGTCCAAGGAAACCAACAACCGATGCAGTCAACGATCCGGTAGGATAATCTCTTACCGGTACCACTTCCACCCCAACCCCAGGCCACGAGGATGCATTTTCTTGAATTGTAAGGGCAATCTGTTGGTCTACATCACATGATATCTTCACTGGTTCAAATGGAGCGGTTGTTTCACCGTAGGTAACAATCTGTGTAATTCCATGATCAGAGATACATGGGACGTATGGATCGGCTTGTGATACTTCTCCTCGATTTACAGGTATCTTTGTTAAGACGGAAAGCTCCCGAAATATCGCTTGAATCTCGCCTTCATCATCTGGCAAATCGGCGGGTGTAATTACTACATTATATGAAGGTATATTTCTAGCTAAAATATATCCCAATCGATCATAGATAGACCCGCGAGATGCTGGTAAGTTAATATCATGGGTTCGATTTTCATTCGATTTTGCTATCCATTCGGAATATTGAACCACTTGAAGGTTGTATAAGCGGAATACATATATGAAAAATATTCCAATTAGAATTACACCAAGAATTACAATCCTCCAAGTTTCTACCATATTATTAAGTGCAGATGAATTTTTCATGCTTCCAACTCTTCGGGATATAACCAACCAGCTAAATCATGGATAATGGAATATACAGGAACAGCTAATAATAAGTTTAATAGCAAACCTGGTAATAAAATTAAGTTTAAAACACTGATCAAAGGAATATCAATACCTGTGATGATTCGAGCAATATAAGCAATGAGATGAACTACCAGCGTACCGATAAAAGTTGCAGCTAACATGGAAAGATATGCAGCTTTCCATACACGACGTTTTAACAATTTGGCAATGCTGGTTGCAATCAGGTATGCAATTACATATACTCCAAAAGGTAATGCCGAATATATGCTTGCAAACAATCCACCTATTATGCACCACTGCCAGGCAGATTCTACTCTTTCTTGAAGTGCCCAGGCGACAACAAACAAGAGGATTAGATCCGCGGTGCCATATAATAATGGCATTCTGCTTACTATGCTACTTTGCAGAATAGCTAACACTCCAAAAAGGATTACTCCAACTAAATATATCATTTAAGTTCCATCAAGGATTGTTTTGAATAGGAATTAATGGAGCGATGTCTTCTGGCTGAAAATTCTTAATAATTAGAACAATTTCTAATTGCGAAAAGTCGACAGCTGGTTGAACACTGGCACTTTGAAAAAGTGAATATGCTTCACTTCTTATTGTAACTACCTGTCCGATCACAATATTAGCAGGAAACTTTCCACCCAAACCAGATGTCAATACAAGCTCACCAGGTTGGATGGTTGCATTCTTAGAAACCATATCCAATTCAATTTCACCAGTAATTTTCCCATCCACAACCCCTTCAACTCCTGATTGCTGTAAGATCGCATTGATGCTCGATCCTGGGTCATTAATCAATTGAACTCTTGCTGCTCCCGCAGTCACTGCAGCAACACTGCCAACCAGGCCTTGTTGCGTTATGACAGGCATTCCTTTTCGTAAACCATCATCTGAACCTCGATCTATGATGATATAGTGCATAAAAGGACTGATATCACGGGCAATGACAGCCGCAGCAGTATATTGGTTCTCCACATGCCTACGTTCATAATCCACAAGCGTTGAGAGAAGTTGCGCTTCTGTGACTTGCTGTTGTAATTCAACGATTTGAACCTGCAACTTTGAATTCTCAGCTTCTAGCTCCGAATTTCTTTGGCGCAGGGTCGTGATATCTTCTGGCTGGGTGATCAGGCTTTGTACCGCCTGGTATCGTTTTGCCAGCCATGTTTGAGCCGATATAATAGGATTTACCAATATTCGCGAGACCGGTGTAAGATATCCAGACAAAGCCAGGCCTACCAATCCAATGGATATGAACAATAAAACAATAAATTGCAAAGATTGCGGGGAATTTGATTTCATTCTTTAGCGTGATTTTAATAATGCGTCGTGGTAAACCTGTCTAAGCGTTTTCCATGATGAACAATTAACTATGTCGACCGTTGCTCGATCGTTCCAGGCTGGTTAATAAATGATTAAGATGATCATAATCCTCGAGGATCATTCCGGCACCCCTGGCGACACAGCTCATTGGATCTTCAGCAACCCAAACGCGTATTTTTAACTCATCGCTTAATCGTACGATCCAATCCCTGTAACATTCCACCTCCACCAGATAGACATACTCCAACATCCATCAAATCAGCAATGATCTCTGGTGGTGTTTCATCTAACGCGTCTTTCACAGTATCGATGATCGTATTTACCGAAACCGATATCGCCTCTCGAATTTCCACCGAAGAGACTTCAACACTCTCAGGTAATCCAGTGACAAGGTTTCTCCCCCGCAATAAGATTGTTTTCTCCTCTGGTAAATGTGCTGCTGATCCAATCGCGATTTTTGCCTGTTCAGCAATTCGTTCACCAATCAATAAATTGTATTTGTTTCGCATATATTGGACAATATCTTGATCCAGCTCATCCCCTGCTACCCGTAAGGAACGTGATATCACAATACCACCCATCGATATTACTGCTACTTCAGAAGTTCCACCTCCGATATCAACAATCATACTTCCACGGATTTCACTAACCGGCAATCCTGCACCAAGCGCTGCTGCCATTGGTTCTTCGATCAATCCAGCTTCACGTGCACCAGCAGACATCGCTGCATCATAAACAGCCCGTTTCTCAACTTCAGTTGCACCCGATGGAATTCCAACCACAACACGTGGTCTCGGAACAGGTACGATGGATTGCCTGTGTGCTTTTTCAATGAAATACTCAAGCATCGCCTGGGTTATTTCAAATTCAGATATCACTCCATCTCTTAATGGGCGAATTGCCACAACATTGGGCGGCGTCCGGCCCATCATTTCTTTGGCTTCTGCACCAATAGCTAAGGGGATCCTGGTTCGTTTATCGATAGCAACCCAGGATGGCTCATTAATCACAATGCCTTTACCGCGCACATTAACCAAGGTATTCGCCGTACCGAGGTCGATGCCAATGTCTAATGAAAAAAAACCTAAGAGCCAATTAAGGGGATTAAACGCCAATTTATGCTCCTGGTTTTTTCAGCCTAGGGGCGTTTGGTGTAAGTTCAACCATCAAAATCATTATACCATCACGCATCCAGATAAAAAGTATGATAGGGATTTATACAAGGGTTGCCCCAGGCAATGTGCATTGCTCTCGCACTGAGATCAATTACCAGAGCATTAATGGTTTTTTCCCGATCCAGTGGATCCATATCATCATCAGCATGATTACAAACAGAGTTGGGAAAATTGATATGATCTCTTTGAATAGCTTGGATTGACTTGATCGTATGCTGATTTGTCTCTCTTAATAACCTGTTAGTCCTGAAATGGCGAACACGAGTAGCGATGAGTTCATCAGGCTCGTATTCTATCGTTTGCATATTGGTATCCAAATAATGGTTTGTATGGACCATATATCCATCATGTGCATAGATAATCGCAAACTTTCTGGCAGATACTTCTACGCTATAAATTTCTCCACTTTCATGTGCAAGGAGATGATTGTATCCAGCTGCTCTACGAGGAATAAGAGTGCGGCGAATTGCTTCTCCGGGGGTCTTTGCAGCTAGTACGGCACGCGAAACAAATAACCGGGGTATTCCAATCCGGCTATCATTTGGATATACTGAATCACAGCATTGTGCTATCCCATATGCATTAAAACCAATATTGGGCAGTAAAGCTCCATAGGTCATGGCTAAAAAAGGTGGCTCATCATCAGGCTCGGCATGTATAACGAATACATAAGGTTCGTCTTCTGGGATCCAGTCTTCGTTATGTCCAATCAATACATGCCCATCTGATGTGTTGGTTTCGCTCAATGCCAGGCTGGTGCATTTGGTCAGGTGCAAAGCATCTATCGTAACTGCCTCGAGGGCATTCACAACCCCAACATCATCTGAATCAACATTCGCTCCCTCAGATACACCAATCATCTCTTCCACATATTGAGGAAACCGCTCTTGGGCGAATGGTAAATACTTTCTCCCTTGCATCCTCGCGCCTGCCCAATCTAGCTCCAGTGTTTCATAAGTTGAGTTAATCAGCTCTTGTGTATTTTGTATGTGATGTTGAACCTGTTCTCGATAGGCTTCACCAATCTGTCGTCCTATCTCCCGATGGGAACCCTTAACTTTAATAAACGGCATAGGTTCGGAGTGAATAAATTGATTCGGAATATTAATCTCTTTATTGTTCATATAACCCTTAAATCTAATTCAGAAACCAACTTATTAATTCACTGGCCTAATTTTTATTATCATTCATTTCATAATTCGTTTATAACGTTATCAAGCCGAATATCTATAATTATTAATAATATGCCTAAGGCGATCGTAAAAAGTATAGCATACAATCTATCGGTTATGACCTTATAAATCCTTTAAGGCTTTCTTGTATCAAGGTGTAAAACCCTCTAAAGTTGGACCTTTCTTCAATCGGGAGGCGATTAAGAGACTTAAAATATAATAGATCTAGAAGCAATCATAGATCAGATAAAATACTCCAACAATAATTAACCCTCTAAAGTTGTTATGGAGTGGTAAAAAATTGTAAAGCAATTCGCAATCGGGTCTCAAGTTCCTGGGGTGTATCGCGCGGAATATATTGAAGTGCCGTTTGTGCTTCAACTAAACTATATCCCAATGTAGTAAGGGCAGCTAAGACTTCTGAATCAACATCACTCAATTGAGAAAGGGAACCAGATTCTCCTGAAGAAGGAAGCCGATCCTGTAAATGGAGAACTATTTTCTGGGCAGTTTTTTTCCCAATCCCAGGCACGCGAGTAAATATATCTGCTTGATTGTTGATCACTGCCCTTCGAATCAAATCGGGGGTTAAGAGTCGATAAGATACTCAACGCCAGGCGGGGACCGACACCATTCACACTCAGTACTAAATCAAATACTTCTCGGCCTTCGCGCGTGTCAAATCCACATAAGATCCACGCATCTTCACGAATGATCAGTCTTGTAAAAATATAAACAGCTTCCCCAGACTGAACCCGATCCTTGAAATATGTCGGGACCAATACGTGAAAGCCAATTCCGTTCACATCGACAATGATGCCATCAGTTTCTTGTGATATTACGTTCCCACGCAGTATGGATATCATATTTACATCCTCAATTACAGATCCACAAATGTCACATTGAAGACCAACGTGAGAAAATCGCCATCGATAGGATTCTCCCAGCACTTTTTTCCGGGATAACAAGCTCGCCAGAATTTACGATGCCTTTATAGTCTTTCATCACCTCTTGAAGCGAATAATGTAATGAAAGAGCTGATGCTCGAATTGCATATGCTGTGAACACCAGAAAAACTGGCTTATCTGACAGAATAGGCCGTATTTCTTCCATCAAGTACGGCATCATTTTAAAGAATTCCCATAATTCTCCCTTTGGTCCTCGTCCAAATTTAGGCGGATCCAGGATGATACCATCATAGTGCACCCCTCGTCTTGCTTCCCGCTTTACATACTTAATTGCATCATCAATGATCCACCGGATCGGTTTCTCGCCCAATCCAGAATTCATTTGATTTTCTCTTGCATATTGAATGGTTTTTTTAGAAGCATCTACATGGGTCACATGTGCATCTGCCGCAGCTGCTGCTATAGATGCTATCCCGGTATAACCAAATAAATTTAATACATGGATTGGACGATTGCTTTTTTTTACTTGTTGATTTATCCAATCCCAATGCGATGCTTGTTCAGGGAAAAAACCCAGGTGCCTTGAATTACTGGTTCGAGCCCAAAAGGCATAATTTCTATAATGCATTTCCCATTGATGCTCAATGGTTCGATTAAATACCCATTTTCCTCCGCTTTCATCCTGGGTCGCCTGAAAAACCGCATCCACATTTTCCCAATTCCTGTGAGGTAATGCAGGTTTCCATATCGCCTGATGCTCAGGACGAATAAATATATATTTTCCAAATCGTTCTAATTTTAAGCCATCTCCACAATCCAGTAATTCATAGTCCTCCCATTGGGTTGACATAAGCAGCTCAATCGTTGGTAAAATACTCATCTGGTTATGCCTCCAATTATTCCCCGATCACTTCATTTTGCAAATTACGGATTTTTCCACTATGAATATGGCATATAGCAACTGCCAGTGCATCTGCAGCATCATCAGGTTTTGGAATATCGATTAATCCGAGGATTATCCTTACCATTTGTTGCACCTGATTTTTATCTGCGCCTCCATATCCAACGACTGCCTGCTTCACTTCCAAGGGTGTATATTCACCAATTTCCAAATTTGATTCAGCCATTGCTAAAAGTGCTACCCCTCTTGCTTGGCCAACGCTGATTGCTGTTCGAACATTCCGCTCAAAAAAGAGCTTCTCCACCGCTCCATTATCTGGATGGTGGAGAATCAATAAATCTTTAATATTTTTATAGAGTTGAACCAATCTCTCAGCCTGGGATAGTTCAGAAGAGGTCTGGATCACCCCATAATTGAGTGCTGTAAGATTTCCATCCTGTTCTTCTCGAATAATTCCAAAGCCAGTTGTCGCAGTCCCGGGGTCTATCCCTAAGGTGATCATCCTCGCCGATTAATTATGCAGCTTCAAGTTTTGCAATTGCCTCATCCGTAATGGTCAGGTTGGAAAACACTTCCTGCACGTCATCAAGTTCCTCAAGTAGTTCAATGGTTCGCATCACTTGTACTGTAGCGTCAGGAGTTAGTTCTATTTCATTCTTAGGAATTAGTTTTAACCCTGCTTCTTCAGGAGTGATTCCAGCACTTGTTAAACGATCCGTGATTGATTTAAATGATTCCACAGGTCCAAGAATCTCAATCTCGTTCTCGTCAAAGATAACATCATCTGCCCCAGCATCTACCGCAATTTCAAATACCTTGTTTTGATCCTGACCTTCTGCTGGAAAAGAGAAATATGACGATCGATTAAACTGCCACCCTACGGAGCCAGCCTCTGCCATACTACCGCCATTTCGCGTCAGGGCATGGCGAATCTCAGCAACAGCCCGATTTCGGTTATCCGTGACAACCTCAATCATCAAAGCAATACCATGATTGGCATAACCTTCATAATATACTTGTTCGAGCTCTCCACCTTCCTTGCCCTCGCCAGTACCACGCTTGACTGCCCTCTCAATATTATCCTTGGGCATATTTTGCGCTCGGGCACGTTCGATGGCTAATTCTAAACCGACATTGGTAGAGGGATCCCCTCCTCCAACCCGGGCTGCCATGGCAATTTCACGGGCAAGACGAGTAAATACTTGACCACGTTTGGCATCTGCAGCACCTTTTTTACGCCGTATCGTCGCCCAATGTGAATGACCAGACATATCTATTCTCCTACTGATTTACCGATGGATAATGAAGTTTTCCTTTTAAGCGAGCAAATTATACCATGCCTACTCAACACCACGGATATAAGCCTCAGTCATCTCACGGGCTGTTTCATCTTTGAATTGTTTGGGAGGAGTTTTCATAAAATAGGATGATGGGCCAATCAGAGGACCCGAGATAGATCGATCCAAGGCTAATTTTACACATCGAACAGCGTCAATAATGACGCCCGCTGAGTTGGGTGAGTCCCAAACTTCAAGCTTGGCTTCCAAATCCAAAGGCACATTTCCAAAAGTTGTTCCTTCCATTTTGATGTAGCACCATTTTCGGTCAGACAACCATGGAACATAATCACTTGGACCGACGTGAACATCAGTTTCAGCAAGCGTATATGGAAGCATGCTCGTAACTGCCCCAGTTTTCGAAATTTTCTTTGATTCAAGTCTTTCACGTTCAAGCATGTTCAGAAAGTCTGTATTTCCACCAAAATTCAATTGGTATGTCCTATCAAGCTTGACTCCACGATCAACAAATAAACTGGTCAATACACGGTGCAGAATGGTTGCCCCTACCTGGCTTTTTATATCATCCCCAAGGATCGGAAGGTTATGTTCTTGAAATCGTTTTGCCCAGTATTCAGAACTGGAAATGAACACAGGGATGGCATTAACAAAACCACAACCCGCTTCCAATACCTGTTCAACATACCATTTTGTAGCCATTTCTGAGCCTACGGGTAAATAATTAATGACTACATCAGTCTGGGTATCCTTTAATATCCCAATTATATCTGCGGTTGGGCCGGGGGCTTTTTTAACGATCTGGGATAGATATTTCCCCAGGCCATCATGGGTCATTCCTCTTGAAACTGGCACATTCAATATCGGTACGTCTGCGAATTTATAGGTGTTATTGGGGTAAGCAAAGATAGCTTCCGATAGATCCTTACCTACTTTTGTATCTACCACATCAAATGCAGCTGTGAATTCAATATCCCGGATGTGGTATCCACCTAAATTAACGTGCATGATTCCAGGAACCTTATCATCATCCTTCGTTTCTCGATAGAATTGAACACCTTGAACCAAGGATGAGGCACAGTTGCCTACACCAATAATTGCAACCTTTACTTTCTTATCATTTTTACTCACAAACTACCTCCTAATATTTCATATCATTATTAAGTTGATTGCTAGATGATATCACCATTTAAATCAAATTGTCCATCCTAATTTGAACAGTTATTGAATATGCTTACTTTCATGGTATGGTTGCAATACTTGCCAAAGCAGGTTGGCTAGATTATAATCCCACACGTTCGGGGCGTAGCGCAGTCCGGCTAGCGCGCACGGTTCGGGTCCGTGAGGTCCCGAGTTCAAATCTCGGCGCCCCGACTTAATTAGAAAGTACCAAAAATCTCCTTATAATCTTTTATCGGGAGATTTCAATTTTAAATATCATTTATATTTTCTTTTTTACTCATCCTATAAATTGAACATCCCTTGATGATAAAATGAAGTCTGCAAGTACTCATTATTTTACTCTCCTGATACGATCTCAACGTAAGGATTGTATTCTTGATCAGGATTTTATGATCGTTAATGACCATTATCCCGATTAACGCATTACAGCGTTCGGTAGTTCAATCTCCTATTCAAGGAAATATCTTCCTTGAAGGTCCTGCTGGTACAGGAAAATCAACCGCGGGTATTGAGCGGATGTTATATCTCATGAACTCGGGTATACCTGGTTCATCGATTCTTATCCTTGTACCGCAAAGAACTTTGGGAATGATTTATCTGGAGGCGATGAATTCACCTGGAGTGACGGCTGGTGGTATCCCCACCCTGGTAACGATTGGTGGTTTAGCTCAGCGGATGATCGATTTATTTTGGCCAATCATGGCAGAGGCAGCAGGATTTTCGAGACCTGAGGTCCCCCCCACATTCTTAACTCTGGAAACTGCTCAATATTTTATGGCTAAACTGGTCAAGCCTCTTCTGGATGATGGCTTATTTGGTTCTGTTACCATATTACGAAATCGCCTGTATAGCCAGATCATTGATAATCTTAATAAAGCTGCTATTGTTGGATTTTCTTATTTAGAAATCGGGGACCGATTAAAATCAGCCTGGTCCGGCGAGTCAGGTCAATCCCGAGTTTATGATGATGCCCAACATTGTGCGACACTTTTTCGAAAATTCTGCCTATCAAATAATTTACTGGACTTTTCTTTACAGATTGAAGTATTCTGCACTATGTTTTGGAAATCAGATATATGCAAGGAATACTTGATAAAAACCTATCGGCATTTGATTATTGATAATGTAGAAGAAGATGTTCCAGTTACCCATGATTTATTAACCGAGTGGCTTCCGACATCAGAAACAGCTTTGTTGTTATACGATACCAATGCCGGGTACCGGCGCTTTCTTGGTGCGGATCCAATCGGAGCTTATAAGCTTAAAAAACTCTGCACACAGACTATTGAATTTAATGAATCGCTTGTAACTTCACCAGAAATTCAATTCATTATCTTCAAATTTAAACGCAGCTCTTTTACACAAGTCAATATCAGCTCAACAAACCGATCCCCGATTGGCTTTGTATTTTGATAACCACACCTACTATCCACAGATGCTGGATTGGGTTACTGGGAAGATTGCTGCATTGATTAATGATGAAGGTATTTTGCCAAAGGAAATCGTAGTATTATCACCTTTTCTTTCAGATTCATTGCGGTTTTCCATCATTAACCGTCTTGAACTCATGCATATTCCCGTCAAGTCACATCGCCCATCCCGTAGTTTGCGCGATGAACCTGCGACATTATGCTTGTTAACCCTGGCTTCAATTGCACATCCTGAGTGGGGTTTCACCCCTTCCAAAATTGATGTTGTCCATTCCCTGATGCAAGCGATCGATGGAATGGATTTGATCCGTGCAAAAATCTTGACCGATGCAGTTTTTCATATCAGGGATGGTGTTCCTCAATTTTCTGCTTTCGATCAAATCAATCCTTCAACTCAAGATAGAATCTCTTACTCGCTTGGCGAACGATTCGATCATTTGCGTATATGGTTGGTTGAAAATAATCAATCAAGCACAGACGAGCTCGACCATTTCATAAGCCTGCTTTTTGGAGAAGTTCTTTCTCAACCTGGATATGGTTTCCATTTTAATTATGATATGGGTTTGATCACAGCAGCATTGGTTGAATCGATTCAAAAATTTCGTAAGGTCGCCGGGAAAAGGCTAGCAGATTCTGGAATTCCATTAGGGAAGGAATACATTGAAATGGTCCATGAAGGCCTTATTGCTGCTCAATACATTCCAAGCTGGCAGACTGGTGAGAATGCGGTTTTTATTGCCCCAGCATATACATTCTTAATGAATAATTATCCGGTGGACATTCAATTCTGGTTAGACATTGGTAGTCGGAGTTGGATGGAACGGCTCTACCAGCCTTTAACACACCCATATGTTTTGAGCCGTAATTGGAGTGGAAATGAACCCTGGACTGATTCCAATGAAGTGGAAACTGGCGATCAGATCCTTAATACATTGGTTGAAGGATTATTAAACCGTTGCAGACGGAAGATCTACCTTGGGCTGAGCGAGTTCAATGAACAGGGATATGAACAGCGTGGTCCATTACTACAAGCATTTCACCGTATGTTAATATCGCTGGATAATGGATGATCGAGAGAACATGATTTTCAAACTTCGCCAAAAACAGCAAGAGATATTATCCTATTCACAAGGCAAAATGGGAATATCTGCCGTTCCAGGCAGCGGAAAGACCTGGACATTATCATTCCTTGCCGCAGATTTATTAAAAAGGCGGTGTATACAGGATGATCAAGAAATCCTCATTGTCACATTGATCAACTCTGCTGTTGACAATTTTTATAATCGTATCAGCACATTTATTGAAGCACGAGGTTTGATCCCCAATATGGGTTACCGTGTTCGAACACTCCATGGTTTGGCGCATGATATTGTCCGAGAACGTCCCGATCTGCTCGGATTGGATACCAAATTTCAAATCATTGATGAAAGGGAATCAGACGATATCCGCAGCAGTATTATCCAGGTCTGGCTGAAAATCCATCAAAATGACCTGGATTCATACTTTAATCCCCAGATAGATGCGTCAAAATATGACTGGATTCGAAGGGAAAAACTCCCAGAATTGATTAAAGAAGTTGCCCTGGGTTTTATTCGCTATGCAAAAGACCACCGCTATACACCCGAATATCTCGAACAACGAATTAAATCACTCCCAATTCCATTACCCCTGGCTCAAATCGGATTGGAGATGTATAAGGACTACCAAAACGCCCTGATGTATCGTGGGGCAGTCGATTTCGATGACCTTATTCGGCTTGCTTTATCAGCCTTGGAATGGGATGCATCACTATTAGAGCGGTTGCGCTACCACTGGCCTTACATATTGGAGGATGAAGCGCAGGACAGTAGTCTGCTTCAAGAGCAGATACTTACTCTTTTATCGGGTGAAAATGGTAATTGGGTGCGGGTTGGTGATCCAAACCAGGCAATTTACGAGACATTTACTACAGCCAATCCAGAGTATTTGCGCAGGTTCCTAAACAATCCAGGTGTGATTCAAAATGAGCTTCCTAACTCTGGACGCTCTACACGTGGAGTGATTAATTTGGCAAACCACCTGGTACTTTGGAGTCACTTGGAACACCCTGTTATTAGTTTACGTGATACCTTACAAATATCGCCATTAATTGAGCCAACCCCAGAAAATGACCCCCAACCGAACCCACCCGACCAGGAAACCTATATACATATCTCCCTGAAAAAATTTACCCCAGCAGAAGAAATCAAGGCAGTCGCAGACAGCCTTGAACGATGGTTGCCTGACCACCAGGATGCTACCGTGGCAGTGCTTACACCACGCAATCAACGTGCATTTGAACTGGCGGATGAACTCAGACTCAAGAAACATACCGTATCATGACGATTTTTTACGCAGTTCAAGCACAACACGTTTTTCGGCTGGTAGTCTTGGTCATATCCTGCGTTACCTCGCTGAACCTGGATCTTCAAGTAAACTAGCCATGGTGTATAAAGTTTGGAAACGGGATAGCAGGCAAAATGATGATGAAAAAGTCAACATTGAAATCAGCGCTGAATTATTGAAGAAAATTCAACATGTAGAAGAATTCATTTGGCCTTTGAATGATAAAGATTGGTTGGAGATTTCCAATCTGTCCATCAGCGCACCAGAAATATATCAACAGTTGTCTCATTTTCGCCAGGTCATTCGCAAGTGGCAGCAATCAGTATTATTACCGATCGATCAAATCATTCTCACTCTGGCTCAAGACCTCCTCAGCGATCCGGGTGAGTTAGCTGTTGCACATAAACTATCTGTTCTCCTAAGCAGGGCGCAGGAATCCCATCCTGATTGGAGACTAAACGAACTATCCGATGAGCTGGTTGTTATTGCTAAAAATGAGAGGCGTTTCTTGGGATTCAGTGATAGTGATTCTGGTTTTGAACCAGAGAGGTACAAAGGGAAAGTGGTCATCTCCACCATGCACAAAGCAAAAGGATTGGAATGGGATAGGGTCTACCTTTTGTCGGTAAACAATTATGATTTTCCATCAGGCGGACAAGGAGACCAGTATATCTCTGAGAAATGGTTCATTCGAGATAATTTAAATCTATCCGCTGAAACACTGGCTCAAATGGATTCATTAATTTCCGGGGATGAATATCATTGGTATCAGGAAGGTGTACCAACGATGCAGGCTCGCTTGGACTATGCCCGCGAACGATTAAGACTTCTATATGTCGGAATAACCCGTGCAAAAAAAGAGTTGATCATAACCTGGAATAATGGTCGCAAAGGACAAAGTTTCCCTGCCATACCTATCGTTGAACTCTATTCCTTTTTAGAACAACAAGGGATGATATATCCATGACTCTCCCGAATGGTTTTCTATTCAATCAAGGCAATCTCCAAGATTACAAGGACTGTCAGCGACGATTCCAATTACGTCACATGCTTCACCAGGCCTGGCCTGCCGTAGAAGTAGAACCATTTCTTGAATTTGAACGCATTTCAGAATTAGGATCGCGATTTCATAAAATTGTACGTCAACAGCTATCAGGAGTACCTGAATCCTCGATTGATCTCTCCGTAACTGAGGATGAGGTTTTACAAGATTGGTGGGAGAATTATAAACAATCGATCAATGATGGCATTCTAAAGCAAATTCAACAGGATGGTAATAAACTCTATGTAGAACAAATACTTACCATCCCCCTTGGGAATTTTCGATTGATCGCAAAGTATGATTTGTTGGTATTCCACCCAGACGGTAAATTTTTAATCATTGATTGGAAGACCTCGAAGAATCGTCCTAAACAAAAATGGTTGGAAAACCGTCTGCAGACTCACGTATATCCCTTCGTTTTTTCCTTGGCGGCTGCTTCGATAAATGGCAATATTCCAATCGATCCTGGAAAGATTGAAATGTTATATTGGTTTTCTAATCAGCCTGAAAAACCAGAACGGTTTTATTATAATAATGCAGCTTTAAAGGCGGATGCGGGATACCTTTCTAATCTAACTACTGAAATCAGTCAAAAAACTGAAGCAGATTTCCAGCTAACATTCGATGAAAAGCATTGCTTATTTTGCACCTATCGGTCTTTATGCGATCGTGGTGTTAAACCCGGGGATCTCCATCAGCTAGGAGAATTGCAGGAATCAGAGCAAACAGTTGAAGAAGTCTCACTTGATTATGATCAAATTATAGAAATTGAATTCTAAATGCCTATGCGAAGAACCTGGATAGACATCCATAACATTTCTGTACCGGAGAACTTTTTCAATTCCATTGGTGGGAATCCATTGGTTAGTCAGATTCTCTATCAGCGTGGTATTACCGATCCTGATACAGCCAGAGGGTTCTTAATTCCTGATTTTTATCATCCTACTTCTGCATTGGATATTGCCTGGTATGGAGAAAATTACAGGAATCCTTACATAGTGCAATCCGTGGAAAAAAGAAAATTGGAATCTGGGGGGATTTTGATGTCGATGGACAAACTGCCACCACAGTATTCGTCTCCGGACTGCGTGACTTAGGTGGTAATGTAATCTTCCATATTCCCCACCGATCATCAGAATCACATGGAATCGGTACGCAGGCACTCCAAATCTTTTTAGATCAAGGAGTTGACATCCTTCTTTCCTGTGATACAGGTATTTCATCCCATGAAGCAATCGAATCTGCCCGCACACGTGGAGTCCCAGTTTTAGTCACAGATCATCATGATCTGCCAATCAAACTACCGGATGCAGAAGTGATCATCAATCCAAAGATGCTGCCTGCAGGACACCCCCTGGGTACACTCCCCGGCGTTGGTGTAGCATATAAAATTATTGAACAATTATTCGCTCAGTTCGATAAAACTGAAAAATCATCCCAATATTTGGATTTAGTAGCATTAGGAATTGTCGCAGATGTTGCGATCCAAAAAGGAGACACACGCTACCTGCTCCAACGTGGATTGGAAACCTTGCGCTCAACCCAAAGATTAGGGCTTTTATCAATGCTGGAGCTGGCTGAAGTAAATCAAGCTAATCTCACCGAAGAGCATATAGGATTTATTATCGCCCCCCGTATGAATGCATTGGGTCGCTTGGATGATGCAAATTCAATTGTGGAGTTTCTAACGACATCCAATATAAGTCGAGCGCGTATCCTCGCCTTAGAGCTGGAACGAATGAATGCCCAAAGAAAATTACTTTGCGACCAGGTCTACCAGGCAGCCCAGGCCCAGTTATCACTGGATCCAAAACTGTTGGATTATCCAATTTTAGTACTTTCACACCCCAGCTGGCCGGCAGGTGTTATTGGTATTGTTGCCGCCCGATTAGTAGAACAGTATCATCGTCCGGTAATATTATTTTCTGCCCCAGCAGGTCTGGATGCACGTGGGTCAGCACGTTCGATCGATACCGTGAATATTACATCTGTTATTGCTGCTAATCGTGAATTGGTGAAGGATTTCGGTGGACATCCTTTAGCCGCTGGATTATCTATTGATCCTCTCCGAATAGCTGAATTCCGGGAGGCTACCTCACGCACACTTCAATCGATGGGTATAGGGATCCAAAAGGAAAAAAACTTGATAATTGATGGATACCTGGAATTACCAGAATTAACGCTGGATTTGGTTGTGGATTTGGAACGCCTGGCTCCTTTTGGCGCTGGTAATCCACCATTGGTCTTTAGCATCACGAAATCTCCAGTTAACCGGGTATTCTGCCATTGGTCGGAATAACGAGCACCTCCAATTAACAATTGAAGATGAGCTGGGTCATACCCAGCGCTCCATCTGGTGGCATGGCGCGGGAAATGCCTTACCAGATAATCATTTTGATCTAGCCTATTCTGTTCGTGCAAGTACCTTCCGCGGTCAGCATGAAGTCCAGGTCGAATGGGTGGATTTTCGTCAAATTGAACGCTCAGAAGTATCTGTTAAGTCAATGAAACCTTCTATTGAGGTGATTGATCTACGGCAAGAATTCAAATCTGAAACTAAATTATCGCATATACAACATTTAGAATCTCTGGTTATTTGGGGAGAAGCGGAGAAGAATTCTAGAATCACATGCCTTGATCGTTATTCTCTGAATCCGTCCGATAACCTGGCTATTTGGACGATACCACCGGGATTAATTGAGCTCCAGGCAGCCATTCTGAGGGTTAAGCCACGCAAAGTTTATTTCTTTGCCAATGACCCCGGCATGGATAATCCAAAATCTTTTTTAGAACGCCTGCTCGGTTTAATAAAATACCGCATTAAGCATTCTCAGGGTAACACGACGATATCCTATCTGGCAACGGCTACTGCACAAAAAACCTCAACCGCAAAGCTTGGCCTCGAGTGGTTAATCGCAAAAGGCTATATTACGATAAAATCAATTGCAGACGATGAAATCATGGTAGAAAATGCTGGAAATAGGGTTTCGAAAGATGGGAGTGCAATCACTACCCTGCTTAATTCTGCTTTGAGCGAGAGTGCCGCCTTTCGACGATATTATATAAAAGCAGATCCAGATCGCTTAATATTGTTTATTGAATGACGGGTTATGAATAACTACATAAAATCTATCCCTGTTACAATTTCTTGCCATCTTTGACCAGGCTTGTTAAAATAGCCTCTATGCAATATCAAATTTCAAGGAAAAATTTTCTCAAGCTTGGGGGAGTGGCTTTATCAGCCTTAGCTATAAATCCATTTCCCACCACCCCGGATGATTCCTTACATCCTAGCGGGATTTTTGGTCGTGTTACCCGGGATACAGTCAGTGTCTTTAAGGAACCAACCTGGCCACAAGCCGAGACAATCGCCTATTTAAGAAGAGATACTTTAGAGAATCTTTATTATTCTTTAACCCCACCAGATGGTCCTCCATATAATTCTACCTGGTACCGAATTTGGGATGGATATATCCATAGCGCGTATGTTCAAAAAGTGAAGTATAGGTATAACACACCTGTGGAATCTTTACCCGAAAGTGGTCAATTAGTGGAAGTTACACTTCCTTACACTCAGATATACCAATATAACGTAATGGACGGATGGAAAAAACGAAGCCGCTTATATTACCAATCTACGCACTGGGGAGTAGGCGTGGATGAAGGACCGGATGGTACTCCCTGGTATAGATTATATGATGAGCTGCGTGAAGACCAATATCATGTCCCTGCCAGCCATATGCGGATTATTCCGGATGAGGAATTAAGTCCCATTTCTCCGGATGTTCCCGCTTACGAAAAACGAATCGAAGTATCGATTCAAGATCAAACATTGATTGCATATGAAGGAGATCGCATTGTTTTCTCAACCCACATTTCTTCAGGATTAAACAAACGACCAGACCCAAACGGTGTCCCTTGGGATACACCGCGTGGCGAGTTTAATATCCAATCTAAGATGCCCTCGAAACATATGGGGGATGGTGATCTGGCTGCAGATGGTTCAGATTTACCGGGTGTTCCCTGGACCGGTTTTTTCCTAATACCACCTGGAAATGCTTTCCATGGTACGTATTGGCATGATAATTTTGGATTACAAATGAGCCATGGGTGTGTAAATATGCGTACAGAAGAAGCAAAATGGTTATTCCGTTGGTCTACTCCTGTTTTCAAAACTCCGGTTGAGAATCATCGGGATTGGGAACAAAGAGGTATGGGTACAAGGGTGATCATTACCTAGGTAATGCTATGCATATAAGCATTGAGTAGATATAAAAAGTCCAATCATCTCATTGTTTAATATTCGAGTAAATATATTTATGAAAATGCAAAGGAAAAATGCTCTTCAATTGATGTTTGGAATATCTTTTATTCTTATTTCAACCTGGCAGATTTTTACTGCCCAGGCAGATCTTGACATAATAAAACTACATAATTCAAATCCTCCTATTACGATAATCACGCCATCCGATGCAAATCCTGCTTCTAGACCAACCGTTCTGATTGCGCATGGTTTTGCAGGTTCCTCTACAATCATGCGAGGATTTGCTCTAACCCTTGCTCACGCAGGTTACACCACCCTATCGTGGGATTTTCAAGGTCATGGAGAAAACTCTAGCTCTATGGACCCATCATCTCGAGCGAACAGTTTAATACAAGATACGGAGGCTGCATTATCAGCAGCACAGGCCACTCAGTTAATTGACACCCAACGGATTGCCATACTGGGGCATTCAATGGGAAGCGGTGTTGCTCTTTCATTTGGCGTCAATAATCCCGATACTTTTGCCACGATTGCAATTTCTCCTGTAAATCAAAGTGTTACACACGATTTACCAAAAAATCTGCTTCTTATGGCTGGCAGCCTTGAACCGCAATTCGTTGCAAATGCTGAAGAATTATTGATAAGTGCAGGAGGCCAAGGTGGAGAGCTAGATAAAGGAACTGCACGTAATCTAGTGATCATTCCAAACGTCGAACATATCTCCATCCTTTTTTCTCCACAAGCCCATTCAACAGCTCGCTTATGGCTGGATGGTACATTCGGAATTCAACCAGGTGCAACAACTTTTCTTGATCGTCGTATTATTTGGTTTAGTTTGGGAATTCTCGGCTTTGTTCTTGTGGCGAATTCCTGTATCAATCTGGTATCACCTCCAGCCCAATATATGACCAACTTTAGACCTTTGTGGTATAGAATACTTGCCATATTTTCTGGAAGTATTGCTGCAACCATCATCTTGTGGTTGGTCAGTCTTCTTGGAATAAATATTATTCAATTATTTGGATTATTGGTAGGCGGGTACTTAGTTATTTGGTTTGGTATTGCTGGGTTGATCAGTATAATGATCATTAAGACCAAAGATTTCTTGGCCTGAATCCAGGGAATTGGTAAAAGGATTGATTGCCTTCGTCTCATTATGGTTGGGAGTTGGTTTATTAGGGAATTTTATCTGGTTGCCTTGGCTCTTGATTCCTTCCCGGCTATGGTTAGTTATTCCTTGCTCAATTCTCCTGCTACCCTGGTTCTTTTCAATCAGCTCTGCAAGCAAAGCAGCCAAACCAGTTGGTCAATTGGGTTGGTGGTTATTTCAAGTGATTACCATAATTATCAGCCTTTTTTTGGCAATCCAATTCACTCCAGAGCTTGGCTTCCTTTTCATAATCCTACCCCTTGTGCCCGTAATGCTGGGTTTACATATGCTGGTAATATCTCCAAAACATGGAACATGGGCTTATGCAATCTCAGGAGCATTGTTTACCGCCTGGTTGATCCTCGCCGTATTTCCGCTTCAGCGATAACAGGATAAGCAGATGACTGATCAACAAGTGATTTTTTCTATGAGCAAGGTTGGCAGGATATATCCTCCCAACAAACAGGTATTACGGGATATCTCGTTAGGCTTCTATTATGGAGCGAAAATCGGTGTTCTTGGTTTGAATGGTGCAGGAAAAAGCACCTTATTGCGTATCATTGCAGGAGCTGATAAGGATTTTATTGGTGATCTTGCTTTTTCACGCGGTTATACGGTTGGTTTGCTTGAACAAGAACCAAGCTTGGATTCGAGTAAAACAGTAAAACAGGTCGTGGAGGAAGCAGTACAACCAATTATCACTTTAATCCATGATTATGAGGAAATCAATAATTTATTTAGTGCTCCAGATGCTGATTATGATTCGCTAATAAACCAGCAATCAGCCATCCAGGAAAAGTTGGATAAGCTTGACGCATGGACTCTGGATAATCGGTTGGAAATTGCAATGGATGCTCTGCGCTGTCCACCTGAAGACACACCCATCGCTGTTATTTCCGGAGGGGAAAGGCGTAGGGTGGCTTTATGCCGGCTTTTACTTACCGAACCAGATATCTTATTACTCGACGAGCCAACAAACCACCTTGATGCTGAATCTGTAGCTTGGCTTGAACAACATTTAAAACAGTATAAAGGAACGGTTATCGCAGTTACGCATGACCGTTATTTCCTCGATAATGTTGCTGAATGGATTTTAGAATTAGACCGGGGTTATGGGATCCCATGGCGCGGGAATTATTCCTCCTGGTTGGAACAAAAAAAAGAAAGATTAACGCATGAAGAAAAAAGTGAGAGCAAGCGTCAAAAGACATTGGAACGTGAGCTAGAATGGATCCACATGTCCCCGAAGGCTCGCCAGGCTAAGGGTAAAGCAAGGGTAACCGCTTATGAAAACCTGCTCAGTCAGGAGTATGAGCAGCTTCGCGAAAATCTGGAAATCTATATCCCACCCGGACCAAGGCTCGGTAATCGTGTGATAGAACTTAAAGGAGTATCGAAAGCTTTTGGGGATAAAATATTGATCGACAACCTGAGCCTAAGCATTCCTCCTGGTAGCATCATCGGCATTATTGGACCCAACGGAGCAGGGAAAACCACATTATTGAGATTATTTACCGGCCAGGAAAAACCGGATCAAGGCGAAATTTCGATTGGTGAAACCGTTCAGTTGGCTTATGTCGATCAGGCGCGTGATTTATTGAACAGTGACAAAACTGTATGGGAGGAGATATCGGCGGGTGAAGAGTTACTTACGCTTGGTAACCGGCAAAGAAATTCGCGTGCTTATGTCGCCAGCTTCAACTTCCACGGAACAGACCAGCAAAAGAAAGTAGGGGCTCTATCAGGCGGGGAGCGAAATCGGGTACACCTGGCAAAAATGCTCACCCAGGGAGCCAATGTTATTCTCCTTGATGAGCCAACCAATGATTTGGATGTCAATACGCTGCGTGCTCTCGAAGAGGCTGTGGACAATTTCGCAGGCTGCGCCATCATAGTAAGCCATGATCGTTGGTTCCTCGATCGAGTAGCCACTCACATCCTTGCCTTTGAAGGCGATAGTCAAATCTTCTGGTCTGTCGGAAATTACTCTGATTATGAGATCGACCACAAGCGACGCTCTGGGATCTTAGCTGATATTCCCCACCGCATCCAATATAAGAAATTAACACGCTAATTATAAGAAGGTAATGAACAATGAATGATCAATCTGAATAACACAACACCTGAAACAGCGACCCCAGTACCATTCAAAGCTGAAACCCGCCAGTTGCTGGATATCCTTATCCATTCCCTATATACTGAACGCGAGATTTTCCTGCGCGAATTGATCTCCAATGCCTCCGACGCACTCACAAGAATGAATTTTGAGATTCAGCAAAACCGGGATATTCTTGATCCGGATGTTGAGCTCGCCATAAAAATAATTACGAATCCACAGGATGGTACCTTAACGATAAGTGATACAGGAATTGGAATGACTGCTGAGGAATTAGCCGAGAATTTGGGAACCATTGCTCATTCAGGCGCGAAAGCATTCGTGAATGCTGCCCAGCAAGATTCAAAAAATATTTCCGATATTATCGGGCAATTTGGAGTTGGCTTTTATTCTGCCTTTATGGTGGCTGAATGGATCAGGGTAATTTCCCGTTCGCAGTTACCTGATTCTTCGGCTGCGTCCTGGTTCTGCACTGGAGAGGATACGTTTATCGTTGAACCTGCAGAAAAAATTGATCGGGGTACAACCGTCATCATCAAACTTAAAGAAGATGCCAAAGAATTCAGCCAGGAAAATCGCTTACGGGAAGTGATCAAAAAACATTCAGATTTCATATCCTTCCCGATTTATCTGGGTGAAAATAAGGAACAAGTCAATCGACAGACTGCCATATGGCGTCAATCCCCCCGAAAAATCGAGAAAAAGGAGTATGAAGAGTTTTACCATCAGTTAACCCTGGATTTCTCGCCTCCGCTAACCCATATTCACTTATCAGTGGATGCGCCTGTACAAATGTATGCCATCCTGTATGTTCCTGAAAGATCTGAGCGGAATATGTTCTCAATTCGTAAAGAGGATGGCGTTAAACTCTATTCATGTAATGTTTTAATTCAGGAATATTGCCGGGATGTATATCCTGAATATTATCGCTTTATCCAAGGGGTAGTTGATACAGAAGATTTACCCTTAAATGTCTCACGCGAGACCATCCAATCCAACCGGACCATGGCTAATCTCAAGAAGCTGGTCACGTCCAAAATCACTTCTGCACTGGAAAAGCTGGCGAAAGATGAGCCTGATAATTATTCCAAGTTTTGGCAAGAGTACGGCCGTTACATAAAAGAAGGAGTTGCGATTGAGCAAAGTGACCCTGATGTTTTATATCCGTTACTCCGTTTTCATACCTTAAACATCACCACTCAGTGGTCATCGTTGGAGGATTATCTGGAACGAATGAAACCTGGGCAATCAGATATCTACTATATTCTCGGGGATGATGAGCGATCCGTTGTTTATAGTCCACACCTGGATATCATCAAAAAGCACGATTTTGAAGTTTTGCTACTGACAGAACCGATTGATCCTTTTATGGTGATGAAACTGGCAAAATATAAGGATCATTCTTTGGTCAATGTTGCCTCTCCTGAGATAAAACTTCCCCCATTGCAGGAGAAAACGGATGAAGAAACAAAAGCTGGTTTAAATCCGAATGAATGGGTCAACATTATTGAATGTTTCAAATCACAATTGGGCGATACAGTTTCAGATGTCCGCATGACCGATCGTCTTTCAGAATCACCTGCCAGGTTGGTTGATCCGGAGGGTGCACCGAATCAGGAAATGCAACGCATGTATCGGCTTCTACAAGAGGATCTAAAAACACCCAAAAAAGTTCTCGAATTAAACCCGAATCATCCAATATTGATCCAATTAAACACCCTGTCCCATGAGAATGAATTGGGTCAAATGATCATCCAACAAATTTATGAGGATGCGTTATTAATCGAGGGATTGCATCCAGATCCTGCAGGAATGATCGATCGGATACAGAAAATTATACAGGCAGCCATTAAATAAAAAGGTTCGTGCATAGAATGATCATGCACGAACCAAAAAGATTACGCTAACTTATATCCAACTGTGAGTAACTTCCTGGCAGCATCTCACGAAATCGAGGATCGTCGGTACGTTGCGCATCATATAAGCCATACTTCCCTTGACTGAAATCATCCTCGACATGAGTGCGGTCATCACCTGAACTTTACCCGATAATATTTTTATATAATTTCCGTAGGATGCTTTTAAAACAAATGCAGGATTTTTGGTCGAAGTTTGTTCTTCGATGTATGCATCGCGACATTTTCCATGCCATAGATCAAAATATAATCCACAAGCTCTCCGAAAAAGTATCATCTGATTCAATAATAAGCCGCATATCCCCCTCCCAGTTTTTTGCGACCTGCGCATAGTGCTCATCAGTATTCAACTTATCCTTGATAACCTGCATCCATTCAGGAGAAGGAAACTTTTCTTCGCTATTCATTACGAACCTCGTGGAAGTTAAATCTCGGTGTGCGCTGGGGGGGACTTGAACCCCCACGCCTTGCGGCACATGGCCCTCAACCATGCCTGTCTGCCAATTCCAGCACCAGCGCAAAAGGTATTGGTATTATAATCGGCTCCATGCGATTGTCAAGCAGGCTTACCTGAAGGAGCAAATCATGCGTATCGTTCTTGACGCAATGGGAAGTGATACCTGCCCAGAACCTGAAATCACTGCCGCCATTGATGCAGCAAAATTGTTCGGAGATCCGATTATCCTGGTCGGTCCTGTTCAGGACCTTAAACCTCGTTTGGACGCATTAGGCGTACCAAAAGAATCTGTTCGTTTGGTTGATGCGACGGAAACAATCACCATGCAAGATAAAGGTATGGCTTTGGCATTAAAAGCCAAACGTCGTGATTCGAAAACCTCCATGGCAGTCGGGATCGATCTGGTAAAAACAGGTGAAGCTGATGCCTTTGTGACTGCCGGCAATACTGGTGGAGCATTGTCGACTGCATATTTCCGCTTGGAAACCATCCCGGGTGTTGAACGCCCTGCCCTTACAGCCACATTTCCAGTAAAAGCTGGGTATTGCATTGTCCTTGACATTGGTGCAAATCCAGACTGTAAGCCTGAACATCTGCTCCAATTCGCTATCATGGGTTCCATCTATGCCAATAACGTACGAGGGATCAATAAGCCACGAATTGCGATCCTTTCGAATGGTGAGGAAGCCGGTAAAGGCAATGAACTGGTACGAAACGCTTATCCGCTCTTAGTGGAAAGTGGTTTAAATTTTATTGGAAATGTCGAAGGAAAGGAACTCTTCGCTGGAGAAGCTGATGTCGTCGTTACCGATGGATTTACTGGAAATATCCTGTTAAAATCCACGGAAGCTGTTGCTAAGCTGATCATGGATATTCTCCGCCAGCAATTGAAGTCCAATGTAGTATCAATGATTGGTGGCAGCCTGGCAAAACCATCCCTTGTAAAGATCAAAGCGATGCTTAATCCGGATGAGTATGGTGCAGCTCCTCTGTTGGGGGTGAATGGCTTAGTATTAATCGGCCACGGACGATCCAATGCCCATGCCCTGGTGAGTGCAATAAAGACCGCCCGTCAGGGTGTCGAGGCAAATTTGCTCGGATCGATCAAATCTGCAATTCAGGATAATTTACAACGAGTTAACATCCCGGAAGTTGAATGAAAACGAAAAGAGTAGTAATCACTGGAATGGGAGCCATTACTCCGATTGGCTCCACGATAGATACTTTTTGGAATGGCTTAATTAATGGCGTTTCCGGTATTCGAAAAATTACCCAATTTGATGCCTCCGAACTGCCGTGTCAGATTGCCGGGGAAATTCCTGATTTTGAACCCGAATTGTATATTGAAAGAAGAGAAGCTCGCCGGTTCCCACGCTCAGCACAGATAGGCCTCGCTTCAGCAATACAAGCTGTGAAAGATGCCGGGTTTTCGGAAGTCATGCCAGATGCAGAACGGTCTGGTGTTGTTTACGGGACTGCCCTCGGAGGGATCGATCAATTTGATAAAGGCATCATTACCCTCCGCACACTTGGATTAACAAAGTCAGTCCGTTTACCATCCCATTTGGAATTCCAAACCTTACAGCTTTTTTGATTGCAAAGCGATTTCAATGCCTCGGTCCAAACTCTACGATTGTCACTGCATGTGCCACTGGCACCCAGACCATCGGTGAAGCGACAGAGTTGATCCGTCATGGAAAAGCTGATGTGGTAATCGCAGGTGGTACCGAATCAATTATTAGTGATTATTCAGTTGCAGGTTTTTGTGTCATGAAGGCAATTCCATTCAACTATAACGACGAACCTCAAAAAGCTAGCCGTCCGTTCGATGCCAATCGGGAAGGGTTTGTTATTTCCGAAGGTGCTGGCACAGTAATTGTTGAGAGCCTGGAGTACGCATTGAAACGCGGAGCCCACATCTATGCTGAGATCTTGGGATATTCATCAACCTCTGAAGCTTTTCATATTGCTCAACCAGATCCCGATGCACGCGGACCGATCCGGGCGATGCGTTGGGCACTCGAAGATGCAGGGATACCTCCTGCGAGGATTGATTACATAAATGCGCACGGCACCTCAACACCACTAAATGATCCGAATGAAACCAGAGCGATTAAAAATGTGTTTGGAGACCATGCATATAAACTGGCAATCAGTTCCAGCAAATCAATGATCGGTCATGCCATGGGAGCAGCCGGCACGTTAGAAGCCATTGCTTGCGTGAAGACCCTCTTACACGGCATCATCCACCCGACGATAAACTACACAACTCCCGATCCTGATTGTGACTTGGATTATGTACCAAATCAGGCACGTAAACAAAATGTCCATTATGCATTATCAAATTCGTTTGGTTTGGGTGGACAAAACGCCTGTCTGGTTTTAAAGAAATATAGTGATTGAGCAGGATAAACTATTTGAAGGATGGATTTATGAAGGTAATCATCAATGAGAAATTAATCAAGCGCAATGGGCGTCTGGGTCAGATAGCTACTTTTAGTGGCTTATTTGTCCTAGCAGGTGGTATGTTCGTTTCATTTCGATATCCAACTTATTCAATTTTCGCATGGGTAGCATTACTGGTCGGTTTTGCGCTCTCACAAGTTGGTCTTTATTTTGGTAACCGCTGGGGCAGGCATCCCCGTCCTGATGAACGCATTGACCTTGGATTAAAAGGTCTTGGTGACCAATATACGATGTATCATTATTCAACACCTGCAGCTCATCTATTAGTTGGACCATCCGGCTTATGGGTCATCATGCCTTACTACCAGGTGGGGAAAATCGTTTATGAAAAAGGTCGTTGGAAACAAAAAGGGGGAACCTTTATGCAGAAATACTTGCGCGCATTTGCTCAGGAAGGTATCGGGCGACCTGATATAGACGCTCCAGCAGAGGTGGAATCACTCTCCCGTTTCTTTAAAAAGAATCTTCCTGATCAATCCATTCCAGACGCACGTCCCCTATTGGTTTTTACCAATGAAAAAGTCGATTTAGAGGTTGGAGAAACCCCAATTTTAACCATTCCCCTAAAGAAACTCAAAGAAACGATACGAAAATCATCCAAAGAAAATGCATTATCACCTCAACTTATTGAGGAGCTAAACAAGCAATTCAATTAATCAAAAACCGGTGCCTGGGGCACCGGTTTCTTGTGTTATTAGCTTTTTAGAAATTCATCAATTGCTTCTTTGCTTATCCGGAATGCAGTGCCAATTTTCTTGGCTTTCAAATCACCAGCATTGATTGCTGCAATCACATCCTCTTCAGATACTTTCAGGAATGTAGCTGCTTCTCCGGGAGTCATTACATCGGGTACAGCAGCTGCAGGTGCACCACTGGGAGGTTGTCCGCCGGCAGGTGTCATGGCAGCTGCACCAGTCATACCCTGAAGAGCTGATCCCATCACCTGGCCAATGCCAACACCCGCACCAATGCCAGCAGTTAATCCTGCTCCACCGCTTGGGTTCTGGGCTGCATCTCTGAGTGAATCCGCAGCTTGAAGTTGTGTATAAGTCGCCATATCCAGCATACCCATCGCACGCAGCTCCTCCACCGATTTGCTGGAAGGTTTTAGGTTTTCAATATAAAAAGTCTTGAGGTATAAACCGATAGCTTCAAAATCTTCAGATGCCTTTGCTCGTACCCCTGCACCTAATTCCTCCGTTAACCCGATCATCTGGGGAATATCATTTTTAGCAGCCGTTTCAGCTAATATATCTTGTAGTTTTGAGAGTAGCATCGCACGTAGCCGTGCTTCGATTTCATCCGTTCGGTACGCCCCTTGCGTACCAACAATTTGGGTCACGAATTGTTGCGAATCCTTCATCTGGAAGCTGTAACTTCCAAAACCTTGAAGCAGGGCAACACCCAGACCCATGCCTGGATTACGGACAATGATCGGTTGCGGAGTTCCCCACTTCTGGTCTGCAAATTCTTTCATAGCGACAAAATAGACCTCAGCCGGAAATGGGGTGGCAGTATTGAATAGTGCAGGTCCAATTTTTTCGATTAACAATGGAATGTTGTAAGTTGTGATCGTATGTCTTCCAGGACCGAAGGTATCGAGTGCATTACCATCTCGAAAGAACACAGCTTCCTGGGCTTCGCGTACGATCACCTGGCTGCCGATTCTGAAATCACCCGCACCGGTTTCTGGAAAACGATGAACAATTTCATCACGCATCTCATTTGGATATTCAATTACATCAAAAATTCTAGCCATGGCATAATCTCCTATGAAAAGTATCTCGAGAGTTTATTGGATTAACCCAATGCAACAACTTCTTGGCGACGATCGTAAGCATTGACACATTCCTTTGATAATGTTTGAAGATTTCGAATTGCCGCCGGTAATCCATCCGTTCCGACTGAAGCTTGAACATTGTCTATGGCTTGCCCGATCTCTTCGCTTTTATCCAATAGGGTTGCATCATATTCGTACAATTTCTCTAGTTCTTTCTCATTGATCTTAACTGCTTCGAACAGGCTGGAATAGCCTCTGGGTGCCGTACGAACCCGGTCAGCAAAAGTTCGTAATCGGAGGGCAGCCTTTTCCAGGTCATCCGTATACTTGATCTCATGCTGGTTGACGAACTCAACCTGTAGGTCCGTTATTCTACCTTCCAGCTCGCGAAATCTTCGATAGATGGTATCGCGAAGGAGTTTATCCGAATCCCTGCGGTTTTGTCGTTCAACGTATCCTTTAAATCCCGGAATCTTGCTGGAAATTTTTTTAAATATGTCCATGCTGCCAGTTACATTTTGATATACCTGATCCTTGATATCACTCATTTTTTTCCTCCACATGGATTTATCTGATATTTTAAATAATACGATATTTGATTATAGCTTTGGTTGTTAAAAATTACAACAGATTATATAAGTACTTACGTGTTTGATATAAGTTTTGTTGTGTGATTTTGTTTTCAGAAATTCCCGGTTATAATCTCCGCCATGGTAAAAAAGAAACAGGTTTATCTTGATTATGCTGCTACTACGCCAATTGAACCTCGTGTGATGCGGGCTATGATGCCTTACTTTAGCGAGGAATTTGGGAATCCGTCTTCGTATCACTATTATGGTCAATCCGCAGAAAATGCATTGGAAAATGCTCGTGATAAAGTAGCCAAATATTTCCAATGCCTTCCTTCAGAAGTGATCTTTACCTCCTGTGGTACTGAGAGCGATAACCTTGCCCTTCGTGGGGCAGCAATTCAGGCTTTGAAAGAGCGTGGTGCTAGACATATTTTAATTACCCCTGTGGAACATCACGCCGTTACCCGCACTGCCCAACAGCTTTCAAATTTCTATGGGTTTGAACTTGAATATTTACCTGTGGATCAATTTGGTCGGGTAAATATTGATGACGTAGATGCTCGTATACGTCAGGATACCGCCATTGTTTCAGTAATTTATGCGAATAATGAGATCGGCACCATAAATCCAGTTGGAGCGATCGGGGACATCTGTCGTTCCAGGGGAGTGACCTTTCATACCGATGCAGTTCAGGCGGGTGGCTACTTATCCCTTAATGTAAATTCACTCCATACTGACCTGGTCTCGATTGGAGCGCATAAGTTTTATGGCCCAAAAGGGATTGGGGCATTATATGTTCGCCAGGGTATTTCCATTATTCCCGCTCAAACCGGGGGTGGCCAGGAGTTTGGTTTACGTGCAGGCACCCAAAATATACCCTATATCGTTGGTTTAGCTGAAGCCCTGGATATTGCTCAGACGGAGAGGGAAAATCGAATATTAGCTGTAAAACCTCTACGCGACCACCTCATCGGTACAGTTCTCGAGGAAATATCGGATGTCCAATTAACCGGTCATCCAGATGAGCGGCTCCCAAACCATGCAAGTTTTGTTTTTTATGGAGTCGATGGAAATGCCCTATTAATGATGCTTGACATTGAAGGTTTTGCCTGCTCATCCGGATCAGCCTGCAAAACTGGAAACCCTGAACCGTCTGAAGTGTTATCCAGCCTGGGTATTACGCGTGACTGGGCTCTCGGCTCGTTACGCGTTACGCTCGGTAACCTCACAACCGCAGCTGAAATTGAAGAATTCTTATCGGTGTTGCCAAAAGTGATTTCGAAACTACGGAAAATCAGGTAACCTGTAGAATGAAACAAAAACCTGTGGTTGCCATTGCAATGAGTGGTGGAGTGGATAGTTCTGTTGCTGCAGCCTTGCTCGTTGAACAAGGATATTCAGTGATCGGGATGATGCTTAAGTTATGGAATGAGCAAGATTCTGATCAGTCCAATCGTTGCTGCACACCCGATTCAATCGCACTTGCCCGTCGAGTGGCTTCTATCATATCCATACCTTTTTATGTTTTGGATGCCAGGCAAATCTTTTATGACCATGTCATCCAGTCGTTTATAGATGGCTATGCGCAAAACACCACCCCTAACCCATGTGTGGTTTGTAATCGATCGATCCGCTGGAAATTTCTTCTGGATCACGCCCTATCCGCCGGTGCTGATTTTCTCGCCACCGGTCATTATGCCCGGGTGATCCATCTTTCAGAACACGCCTACCAATTATTACGCGGCGTGGATCCATCGAAAGATCAGTCTTACGTACTCCATGTGTTAACCCAAGATCAGCTAAAACATGCCCTTTTCCCTCTTGGAGAGTTCACGAAACAAGAAGTTCGTCAGATGGCACATCAATACAACCTGCCGGTTGCAGATCGACCCGACAGTCAAGATCTATGCTTTCTTGGTCCTGATGGAGATTATCGAAGCTTTTTAGCTCGTTATGCACCTCAAACCCAAAACCCTGGACCGATACTCGATTTACAAGCGAGCGTGCTCGGTACTCACCAGGGTTTGGCATTTTTTACCATCGGACAGCGCAAAGGCATTAATATCTCCT
Source organism: uncultured Chloroflexia bacterium (assembly GCA_963736805.1). Classification (GTDB taxonomy): domain Bacteria; phylum Chloroflexota; class Anaerolineae; order Anaerolineales; family UBA4823; genus FEB-25. Next base: position 119,325 of record CAVTQM010000058.1, on the reverse strand, counting down.
CGCCTGTTCCAATGTATGTCCTCGCTAAAGATTCCGTCCAAAATGCATTAATTGTCGGCACAAGAGAAGAATCTTTTCAAGATCACCTGATTGCACATCACGCCAACTGGATCGATGGGAACCCTCCTTCGGCAGCCTTTGATGCATCTGATTAAAATTCGGTATAATGCGCATCGCGTTGCTGGGAAAGTGCGTATAATCGATGATAGCTCTTTTTCAGTTGAGTTTGAAAAACCTGTGACCGATATTACTCCCGGTCAGTCAGCAGTATTATATAATGGTGATATATGCCTTGGCGGTGGAGTTATTTCCGCTGAATAGAATTTTAACCTTATTCAAAGAGAGAAAACAATGTCAGTGCCAACATTGATCCTGGGACTAATCTTATCTACCTTGTATGGTGCTTTATTTCATCTCTGGCGTGGCGGTAACGCAGGTCGCTTGTTGTTATACCTGGTCCTTGCCTGGGTTGGATTTTGGTTGGGTCAATTACTTGGTAATATACTCAATCTTTCCTTTGATACTCTTGGACAATTACATTTACTCAGTTCAACTTTAGGAAGCTTTACTTTACTATTTATCGGTCATTGGCTAAGTTTCGTCCAGTCAGACAAGAAAGCTGGTTAAAAAAAATCCCCTCACCAATGTGAGGGGTATGCAATTATTAGGGAGGAAATTATTCTGCTAGTTTAATAACGTTTGCCGCCTGCAGACCTTTTGGGCCTTGCTCTATGGTGAATTCTACTTTTTGGCCTTCGTTGAGGGTTTTAAAACCTTCCGACTGGATCGCCGAGAAATGTACGAATACATCCGGACCATCCGCCCGTTCAATGAAGCCATATCCTTTGCTCGCATTGAACCATTTGACAGTACCTGTCACACGCTCACTCATCTTTTCTACTCCTTACTTTGTTAATGATTATTTCTTTGGCAGTTTTACATCTTCATTGTTCAATAGGGTTTATTAATAAAATAATCCGGTCCAAACTGCACTTCTTGCTCAGACCGGTCCCTTATGAACCCTAGAAAGAACACACGTGCCACATAAACCTTTGTGCAGTTTATCAGTCAAATTTAGTTTCGTCAAGGTTTTAAGCTGCTACTCATATTCTGTCGTAATTACCCTCGTATTATCAAATCCATGAGTAATTAAAGGTACAATTGACATCTATCGCTCAAAGAAGAAAGGTAAAAATTCCATGGCAAGAATTGAATCATTTTTATCAGCCCGCATGTTTCTGGCACCTCAATTGGTGGGTGATCGGATTTATTTTATTAGTAACCTGAGCGGGCGGATGAGTTTATACGTGATGGACTATGGCGGTAGTATCCCTGAACCATTATTACCACCAGATATCTCCTTACAAAATCCCCATCTCATGGATGGAAAATCTTATTTCGTTTTTTCGAAGATCAATAAAATTCTGGTCATGCTGGATAAGGATGGGGATGAAAATTACCAACCCATGCTGCTTCCGCTAACAGGTGGTTATCCTGAAGCATCTTTTAATGATCATTTCCAGAATTATAGGGTTCATCTGGGTCTTTGTGATCCCCAAAAACAGATATGCTATTTATCCGCTGAATCTCGCTCAGAACCCATGAACGAGTCTTATCAAGCAAATTTGGAAACGGGTGAATTAACCAAATTAGCTGAAAGTCGTTGGGGAGCCTTCGTTGATTCTCATTCCAGGGACCACTCCAAAGTAACCATCATCGATGGATATACCGTTGGGGATCATGCGGTCTACCTATGGGACAAAAAGAAGAAAAAACGAAGCTTGTTATATGGCGTACCAATGGAAGACAGACAGCCCGGCCAGGATGTGCCACTTAATTCCATTTCAAATACTCACTTTACCCACGAAAATCGTGGATTGTTATTGATGACTTCTTTGTTTGATGATTCATTAGGGTTGGGGTATATTCGATTAGCTGGTCCGAAACAAGTAAAGCCTGTTTCAATCATTGGGATTCAGCATAAAGGAACTGGTGAATTGGTAAATTGTTTCTCTATCAAGAAGGACAGATATCTTCTTGAATACAATATCGATGGATGCACCTGGCTTTATGAATGTGAATTCAACGAACATGATTTGAAAATCATTATAAAATCGACCCTGATTGGGAAGGGAAAATTATCAAACGGTGTTTTGGAATCAATTGCGTTTGAAAAGACATCCGATAGATTTATCTTAAGCCATTCGACTGCCACCACTCCGACCCAATTATTTTCCATCGAAGGGAAAAAAAGGAAAAAGGTTGTTCGTCACACGCGAGAACGGGTCTTGGGTATTTCTGGTTCGCTTCTTTCGGAGGGCGAGGATGCATCATTCACTTCTTATGATGGGTTGCGTATATCTGCCCGGTTATATTTGCCATCCATAGATCAAGGAAATCCACTGCCATATCCTTTAGTCTATTATATTCACGGAGGACCTCAAAGCCAGGAACGTCCGGATTTTGCCTGGTTTTCGATGCCATTAATTCAATATCTGATCCTTAACGGTTTTGCTGTTTTCGTTCCCAATGTCCGTGGAAGTTCTGGTTATGGATTAACCTACATGAAGTACGTGGATCATGATTGGGGTGGTGATGATCGACTGGATCATGTGCATGCCATGCAAAACCTGAAAAGTGATTCCAGGATTGATACGACCAAAGCCGGGGTTGTTGGGCGATCCTATGGTGGCTATATGACCCTCACATTAGCCTCTCGCCATCCAGAGTTATGGTCCGCTGCTGTGGATATGTTCGGCCCGTATGATTTACTCACATTTAGTGATCGATTACCGGAAACCTGGAAACCATATTTCCAAATTTCTTTGGGAGATCCAGTAACAGATCGTGATTTCCTGGTGGAACGTTCACCCCGCACTTATATTGACCAGATTAAATGTCCCTTACTCGTGATCCAGGGGAAAAATGACCCAAGGGTGATCGAGCAAGAATCTCGTGATCTTGTTGAACATTTGCGTGGATCTGGAAATGAAGTTGAGTATTTAATGTTTGAAAATGAAGGTCATGATGTCCTCAAGCTGGAAAACCGCATTATTTGTTACAACTCCATCACCGAATTTTTCCGGAAGCATCTGTTGAAATGACAATAATGAACAACACTAGTGCACAGGCTGGCGACATTGCTCAGTTGATCAGTGCCCAAAACAAGCGCTTTATCTTCCGTCTGGTTGTGGATGCAAAATTTGAGACCCATCGTGGGTATCTAAATCATAATGATTTGATCGGAAAGCCTTGGGGGAGTAGGGTGTATTCCCATATGGGCAGTCCATTTATCCTTCTTCAACCATCCCTGGCAGATATCCTGGTTGAAACCCGCCGAAATACACAGATCATGTATCCAAAGGACATCGGTTTTATTCTATTAGCAATGGACATTGGTCCTGGTAAACATGTTCTGGAAGCTGGTACCGGTTCAGGATCTTTAACAACTGCTTTGGCAGTTGCTGTTGGATCCTATGGTAAAGTTACATCGTATGAATCCAGACCAGAGTTTCAACATCTTGCTCACAAGAATTTGGATCGCCTTGGCTTGGCTGATCGAGTAAATTTTATTTTACGTGACGTTACGGATGGATTTGATGAAAGAAACGTGGATTCAGTTTTCTTAGATCTTCCAAACCCTCATGATTTTATTCCTCAAGCAAAAGAAGCCTTAAAACCTGGAGGGTATCTTGGTAGTATCTTACCCACTACAAACCAGGTTTCAACATTGTTAATTGCCCTCAGACGTTCAAATTTTGCCTTTATCGAAGTATGCGAAATCCTCCTTCGTTATTACAAACCAGTTGCAGATCGTTTACGTCCTACGGATAGAATGATCGCTCATACAGGCTACTTGATCTTTGCTCGGTCAGTAGTGGAAGATTTAACCAATCTTGATGGCTCATCTCACTTAGCCGAATCAACCGAACTCATCTGAACCATCGGAGATTCAGCCTTAATACCGAATGTCACCACAAGTATTTTCTGAAGAATACATCGCTCAGTGTTTACGCGAAGCCATGCATTTGAAAATGCGGGCTTCAAAAATCTGGGATTTCATAACCGATAAACCCAGGCCTGCTGCAGTATTAATCCCTCTTTTTCTTGCAAATTTATCTGAGGAAGGAAAGCTAGGCTGGCAAGTTTTACTCACCCGCCGAACAAACTCAGTCGCAGAGCATCAAGGACAGGTAGCTTATCCTGGAGGTCGGGCTGATCCAACCGATATATCCCCAGAAACGACTGCCTTACGTGAGGCTTGGGAAGAGATTGGTTTGAACCCAGCTCAGGTAAGGATCCTGGGCAGGATGCAAAACCTGCACACAATAAGCAATTATCTCGTAACTCCAATTGTTGGAGTAATTCCCTGGCCATTCCCAGTCCAGCTTGAAGAGACTGAAGTTAGCCGGGTCTTTTCAATCCCATTGGATTGGTTAGCGGATCCTCAAAATCACGAAGTACGCAATCGTTCCATACCCAATTCATACGTAAATTTCCTGCATTCGAAAATATATCCGGTCATTTATTTTCAACCATATCAGGATGAATTGCTTTGGGGTGTAAGCGCAGAAATTACGCTCCAGTTGATTAACATTCTATATAAAAAAAAGGCGGGCGATTAATCGCCCGCCAGAGATTATTCTGTCTCTTCTTCCTTCTTGCCGTGTTCGATGACCTCTGGTTCTCCTGTCAGAGGTACTTCTGCTACGACTGCCACTTCAACTTCTTCAGCTGCTTGGGCAGTGATTAAGGCAACCATAGTATCTGGATCATCAAGAATTTTTACACCTTCGGGGATACTCAAATCACGTATATATACCCCATCGCCAATTTTCTGTAAGATTGAAATATCAACAACGATCCGTTCAGGCAGATCTTGTGGCAGGCATTCAACTTCCACTTCATCATTCCCTGTCACAAGGACACCATTGAAATCTTTAATCGCTGGAGATAAGCCGACGAGTTCAATATAAACCTGGGAGCGTAATTTTTCCTTCATGGAAACTGCCAGGAAATCAATATGCAATAGTATCCCGGTAATTTTATTGCGTTGTTTCTCACGGACAAGTGCTTTGTGCGGAGTGCCTTCTACATCAACAGTAACTAACGCTGATGGGGCAAGTCCGGTTAAACTTATAGAAGCATCATGTAAGTCAAGCTCAATTGAAATTGGATCAATATAGTGACCATAGATAACGGCTGGGAGTTGTCCTGCCCTTCTAATCGCACTTACCTGTTTGCCGATCACATTACGGCGCTTAGCTTTAAGTATTACTTCTTCCATAAATCCCTTCCTCGAGCGCCTCTCACCTCTCAGTCTTCATTCTGAGGGTTACCCTCGCTCTATTTGGTAATCCGGAATCTACCGGTTTGATATGTAGCCAATCTGTTCTCAACGCTTGCAAAATATATGCTTGTGAAAACCATTTGGTAAAAAAATCGCCTCCAGTTGGGAGACGGGCTTAAGCAGGCTGAATTTTAGCCGTGATATATACTTTCGTCAACCCTACACGAAAAGATATAATAAATAGATGCAGGCCTCGAAATACCTACCACCAGAATATCGATCATATAAATCATTGAACCTATCCGGTTCAAGAACGATCCTTTGGCTAAATTTGGCGGCTATCTTGCTCCTTTTCTTTTTTGGCTGGTTATTTTCTTACCTGATCATAAAATTTTCCCCGATTAGTTCTTTTCAAAAGGGGATATTTGGTTTTTTCCATTCAAATTCTCTTATAAATATTGTTGCTATATTACTTTCTATCATAATCATGCTGGTTTTACACGAGTTAACTCATGGTATATTCTTTTGGTTATTCACCCATGAACCCCCAAGGTTCTCTCTCAAAGCTGGTTACGCTTTTGCAGCTGCACCTGAATGGTATATACCAAGATTACAATACATCCTAGTTGGTGTATCTCCATTTTTGATAATAACCACCGTATTTATGGTACTCACCCGGTTTGTATCGCCTTCTCTTATGATTTTTATGTTATTGATTGCAGCCTTCAATGCAGCTGGCAGCATTGGAGACTTGATTGTGGTGGCTTGGATACTCAGGCAACCCATGAAAATCCTCGTCCAAGATGAAGGGGATATTTTTTACACATTCCTTACTGTCACTCCATTGCCTCCTTATGAACTATAAATTCGATCAGCCATACGAACAAGAAAAATGCATTTCTATGAAACTCTCCGGTGAGAACATTGAGGTAATCTCCAAGCCCGGCTTACAGGATTGGGATCAGCTTGTCCCATCGACAGAATTGCTGGCAGAATTTCAAAGCGTACTTCCATCCGATTATGTTCATATCTTCGGATGCCACAATGGTGCATTATGCGTGTTTACTGCACAGGAACTGCCTTTTGGAAAATTGTCTATCTCGGACAATAATTCCATCGCCCTTGAGATGACGCGCAAGTCTCTGGAAGCCAATCATATATCGTCTACCTACCAGATAACCGGAGCTGACTTATTACCGGATGAAAACCGATTATATGATGTTGCCATAATTCAGATGCCAAAAGGACGTATGCTTGCCCGAAGATGGCTTTTTCAGGCTTACCAATCATTAAAAGACAGCGGGAGGTTATATATATCTGGCTCAAATAAATCTGGAGTTCAATCTTTCACAAGGATGCCTCGGATATATTTTCGAATGGTCAAATTCTAGGCTATAAAAAGGGAAACCGTGTCAGCCAACACATAAAACAACCTGGAAACTATCACCTCGTCCCGATTGGTTATACGCACCAGGGATAATTAATGGGACTTGGGTAGAATTTTTAGTTCCTTTTTTGGATCAAAATTATCAAATCAGCAGCCTACCGGGTGTATTTTCCTTTGATCATATCGATGCAGGTACAAAAATGCTAATAGATAGCATAAAGATAGAGCCCGGTAGTATAGTGTTGGATGTTGGCTGTGGATATGGAATGATAGGGCTTTACGCTGCAACCCATGGGGCTGGTTGGGTTGATTTTATCGACTAGTGATCTGTTGGCTGTTGCATCATGCAAGCAGACTCTTTTCAATAACCGGATAACCAATGCCACAGTGTATAGCGGGGATTTGCTGGAGCCAGTTATATCCAATAAATATGACCTAATCCTTTCAAATCCACCCTTCCACTCAGGTCAGGCTGTCAATTATCAAATCGCTGAGGCGATGATTAAACAATCCTATCATGTCCTAAATCCTGGGGGATGCCTCACCATTGTGGCAAACAGGTTCATACCCTATGATCGTATAATAAACGAAATATTTGCAAATGTATCATGTCTGGCTGAAACAGGCAGGTTTTATGTTCTTACTGGCATCAGATCGTGATATAATCCTGCCTAAAAACTTGGAGGCCGAGTGAAAGATCCTGAAATTCTAACCATTGATTTGAATTTTCGTGGCAGGAGTGGAACAATTGGCAGTTATTTGATTCCACATCTCAATGGCTGTATTCTGATCGAGACTGGACCAGGTTCGACCATAGATACCCAGGTTGCAGGATTGAATGACCTTGGATATGAGATCCAGGACGTCACCGATATTTTCCTCACCCATATCCATCTCGATCATGCCGGTGCTGCCGGTTGGTGGGCAAATCATGGAGCTCAAATCCATGTCCATGGGAATGGTGCCCCGCATTTGGTAAATCCTGAGAAACTCCTGGCCAGCGCAAGCCGGCTTTATGGTGACATGATGGATGCTTTATGGGGAGAATTTATCCCAACTCCTCAAGAGCGTATTTCGATCATGCAAGATCAGGAAAAAATTCACATAAGTAATCTATCGATTTTAGCATTAGATGTACCAGGGCATGCCAGCCATCACCTGGCTTATATCATTGGGGATGCTTGTTTTACAGGAGATATCGGTGGAATCCGCCTCAGTTCCAGGCGGTTTATTAGCCTACCCATGCCACCCCCGGAATTTCACCTTGAGAGGTGGAGGTCAAGTGTCAAGAAAATACAGCAAGCAGCTCCAAAACGCATCATCCCCACTCACTTCGGGGTATACCCCGATGCAGAATGGCAGCTTCAGGCCGTCCTCGATAGCTCTGGATGAAGTGGAAGCCTGGATGGAAACGAAACTACCTATGAATCTTTCACTTGAAGATACTACGCACATATTTCATCGAATTTGAGCAGCTACGTGCATTCAAAAATGGGATAGAGAATGCAATTATAGATACCCAGCATATTGCTAATCCACCTTTCATGTCTGCAGATGGCATCCTGAGATATTGGAACAAATACCGAAATCCAGAATAAATACTTTTCAGTATTGCATCGATAATAAAAATAAACGCATGCTTGTTTGACACTCCATTGAATTAAACGTAGAATAACCCCATAGATTGATAATAATTCCGGAGGAAACTTTGAATTTCAATCATTTCTTTACCAATGAAGAGCTTTCACATGTACTTGATGAGTGGACCACTAAATATCCTGATCTGATCCAGGTAAGTTCGATTGGAAACAGCCATGAGGGTAAACCGATTTGGATGCTCACCCTGACCAATCGTTCCACCGGAGCTGATCTTGAGAAGCCTGCGGTTTGGATTGATGCCAATATCCACGCTACAGAGATAACCGGGACCACCACTGCCCTGTATATCACCAACCAACTATTATTAGGGTATGGAAACGACGAGCAGATTACTCGTCAGCTTGACCAAAGTACCTACTACATTGTTCCACACGTTAATCCTGATGGTGCTGAATGGGCCATGTCATCCAACCCTCGGTATGTTCGCTCGGGAGTGCGCCCTTACCCTTGGGAAGAGAAGGATGAAGGGTTGTTAGCCCAGGATATGAATGCGGATGGGAAAATCCTTCAAATGCGTATCATGGATCCCAATGGGGATTGGAAGATAAGCTCACTCGATCCTCGCTTGATGGAAAAGAGGAATCCCGATGAATTTGGTGGAACATATTTCCGCCTTCTTCCTGAAGGACTGCTGGAAGATTACGATGGGCATGTCATCAAAATCGCCCGACCTTTACAAGGTTTGGATTTTAACCGCAACTTCCCCTTCCAATGGCGGACCGAAGGTGAGCAGCAAGGCGCGGGTCCATACCCAGCCTCTGAGCCAGAGATCCGAGCCATGGTGGATTTTATTATCAATCACCCCAATATCAATATCGCCATCACTTTTCATACCTTCAGCCGTGTCATTTTACGTCCCTATAGCACCAAATCAGACGATGACATGAATACGGAAGACTTGTGGGTTTTCAAGAAAATCGGAGAGCTGGGTACAAAAATTACCGGTTATCGCTGTGTTTCAACTTTCCATGATTTTAAATATCATCCCAAGGAGGTCACCACAGGAGCCTTCGATGATTGGATGTACGATCATTTGGGTGTGTTCACCTATACCATTGAGTTATGGGATTTACCCACCGAGGCCGGGATAAAAGATCGTAAGTGGATCGAATGGTGGCGTGACCATCCCCATGAAGAAGACCTGCAAATCCTGAAATGGGTCGATGAGCATGCCGCAACGGATGCGTATGTGGAATGGCAGCCATACGACCATCCCCAATTAGGAAAAGTTGAGCTGGGTGGCTGGAATACTATGTACACCTGGCGAAATCCTCCCCTTGGTTTTGTTGAAGCAGAAGTTAAGAAACATTACCCGTTTATGCTTTCTCTGGGAGAAATGCTGCCCCATCTTGTCATCCAATCCGTGGTAATCAATAAAATTAGCGATGATAAATTCCACCTCAATCTGGTAATAGAAAATAGTGGTTTCCTCCCAAGTTATACCAGCCAACAGAGCAAAACCCGCAAGCTTCCGCCCGGTGAGGGTGGAGCTCGAGCTTCCTGAAGGTGCTGTTCTCACCAGTGGTAAGCATCGCTGAGGAATTGGGACATCTTGAAGGCAGGAGCAACAAGCTGGATGTAGCTGCAGTATATGGTGAAAGTGCTACTGATAATCGCGCACGCCTCGAATGGGTGATTGAAGCTAAACCGGGTACAAAAATAACGATAAAAGTCCTCAGTGAGCGTGCAGGAAAAATCAGTCGTGATGTTATCCTTCAATAATCATTTCCAAGAACTACTTGAGGTAGCCGAAATGCAAACCCTTGTTCAGGAAAAAGTCAATCAAGCCATCGCTATCTTGCAAGAGCTGGACGTTGATTTATGGCTTACATTCGTTAGAGAAACAAGTGCAGGGGGTGATCCTGTCCTCCCACTGATTTATGGGCTGGATCTTACCTGGCAAAGTGCACTCATGCTATCCAAGAATGGCGAACGTATTGCCATCGTTGGCAGATTTGAAGCTGAAGCTGCCAGGCGTACGGGTGCCTATCCCACCGTCATCCAATACGACCAATCCATTCAAACAGAGTTGTTAGACCAGTTAATCAGTCTGGATCCCAGGCAGATTGCCATTAATTATTCGATCGATGATGTCCATGCGGATGGATTGACCTTTGGGATGTATCAACTACTTTGCAGCTACCTGGATACGCACGCCCTTCCTATCCCGGCTCAGCTTCCGCAGAAAAGATCCATCGTGCTCTACGTGGAAGAAAAACGCTCCAGGAAATCGAACGTGTTCGTCGTGCCATACAAACTACCAATGCCATTTTCGAGCGAACTTTTGAATTCATCCAGGTCGGAATGACCGAGGTGCAGGTGAGCGATTTTATGCATTCCCAGCTGAATGAACTCAATCTTGGTCCTGCCTGGGAATATATTAACTGTCCAACCGTTAATTGCGGGCCGGAATCCTCCGTAGGCCACGTCGGTCCAACTGAATTGAAGATTGCACCCGGTCACATCGTTCACTTTGACTTTGGTGTGCAGCAGGATGATTACTGTTCGGATATCCAGCGGGTGGTTTACTTTCTTCGACCTGGAAAATCGATTCCTCCAGTTGTTGTCCAGCGTGGTTTTAATACAGTCAGGGAGGCAATTGACCGCTGCTATTCAGGCAATGAAACCAGGTGTGTCGGGTAAGGAAATTGACCATATCGCCCGCCAGACAATTGTTAATGCCGGCTACCCTGAATACCTTTATGCCACCGGCCATCAGCTTGGACGTGTCGCACATGATGGTGCGGGTATTCTTGGACCGCAATGGGACCGTTATGGTGATACACCAAATTATTTGTTGGAAGCAGGCCAGGTTTATACGCTAGAGCCTGGAGTTAATCTACCGGATTATGGTTATATCGGTCTTGAGGAAGATGTACTCGTTACACCCGACGGAGCAGTGTTCCTCGGTGAGCCCCAAGTTGAGCTGATTATTAAATAGGCACCAACTTATTCATTATCATTAGTTATCATGAGGTGCAATTTAGAGCAGAGTTATGGTATTTGCTAAATTCTGACGGAATTCAGTCCGATTAATATTCTGCCATAATTCGGGAAATGTCATCATTAACCGATACCGCTCAGCGTGTAAGTAGGCGAGGTAATTAACGATCGGTTCAGGATTTATCCTTTCCTGGATGAGTGATCGTTGTTTGATTTGCCTCCCATTTTTTTAAGAAATCTTTAACCAGCTGGCATGCCACGTCAGCATCATGCAGTTCCCCCAGGTGATCTTGATATTGCTTGATTTCATTGATCAATTTGCTTACACTCTCATTCAGGATTTCTTTGAAGTATTCCAGTGTGTAGCGGAATTTCTTGAATTCAATGCGCAGATCATGCAGCTGACTTACGGATGCAGTAGGTACGATTGTTTCGTAGGTTCTAACCGCCGCATACCTGCTGTATACCAGGATTGGAACAATATCTCGAACCATTGAAATTCCTTCATTTCCCTGGTCGTTAGCCGCTTGATCACTGCCATTAGCCTGTAGAAAGCGGTTGAAATCCTGCTTAAATTTTTCATATTCACTCGCTTTGAAGATGCTTGATCAACATGATCCGTTCTGTTTCAATCACTCGCTTCCACTCAGCCAATAATGGATCGATACCCGTTCGATCACTTTCATTCAGCTGTTGCTGATAAATCATTCCATTTTGCAATATTACATCCATATCTCGCACTTGCCCTAAGACCCGTCCGATCTTACGTAAGCCTTTTAGATATCGCTTCATGATTTTCGGGTTAAATGCTGGGCTAAAAATGTCAAATGCAGATCGCATACGACGCGTGGCTACACGCATATCATGTAATTCTTCGATATCCTCACCAAGTAATGTCCCCTGCTCATGACTCACCATAATTGCAAAATGATACAACCATATCTTTCGTCCTGCCTCTGCCAGGCTGTCCTCTGCCTTCACACCCACCGAATTTTGAGGAAGCGGGTATGGGATCTTCTTCGATTCGGATGCTTGATCTTTCTCTATATTCTCTGGTGGATGTTTGCAACCCAATTCACTCTGAGGCTTCAATTATCGCCTGATTTGATTCCTTTACCGGTAATCTATCACCGGTGTCTTGATTAAATATTCCCATCCCTCTCGCAATAAACTCACGCTTCCAATAGCGCGCCCGGCCTCGTGAAATCCCAGCCTCCAACGCTGCTTGCATGGTCGGCTTCCCTTCGCCATAAGCTAAAATTAATCTCGCTCTGTGGCTGTATAACTCAGGTCCAGCCTGTGAGTATTCCAAGAGTAGTTGTTTTTGATGATCAGATAATTGTATAGTCGACATGCCGACCATTATAGCATACCCGTTTATTCTCAACGCTTATACCTTATGATTTCTTGAGAAGCTGAATTTCTGCCTCCACCATCAGCGTTACCAATTCCTCAAAGGATGTCTCTGTCTCCCAGCCAAGTTTTTCCTTGGCTTTGGATGGATTACCAACTAATACATCGACTTCTGCCGGTCTCATAAACGCTGGGTCTTGGATCACATAATCCCGATAATCCAGATCAAGATAACCAAATGCTAGCTCTGCAAACTGCCTTACTGTGTGGGTATCCCCTGTTGCCAGAACAAAATCCTCCGGTTCTGTATGCTGCAGCATCAGCCACATTCCACGTACATAATCCGGAGCATATCCCCAATCCCGCTGTGAATCGATATTTCCAAGGCGCAGTTCCTTATCCAGGTGAACCTTGATGCGGGCTGCACTCCGTGCGATTTTTCGGGTAACAAACTCATGTCCACGCCGCGGACTCTCATGATTAAAGCAAATCCCTGAGCAGGCAAACAGGTCATAACTCTCACGGTAATTGACCGTTATCCAATGCCCGTATACCTTGGCAACCCCGTACGGACTGCGTGGATAGAATGGTGTTTTCTCGTTTTGTGGGAGTTTCACGAACCTTTCCAAACATCTCACTCGTACTTGCCTGGTAAAAGCGGATATCTGGATCCACCAGCCTTATCGCATCCAAAACTCGAGTCACTCCCAATGCAGTTACTTCACCCGTGAATACCGGCTGAACCCATGAAGTTTGTACGAATGATTGTGCTGCCAGATTATAGACCTCGCTTGGACGGTGGGTTTTTATGATATCGATAATAGATATCTGGTCCATTAAATCACCAGACGCCAGTGTTATTCGCTCTTGAATGTGCTCAATACGTTCAAAGTTAACCGTGCTCGAACGTCGAACCACACCTATGACTTCATAACCCTGTTCAAGTAAAAACTCCGCCAGATAAGATCCATCCTGGCCTGTGATTCCTGTGATTAATGCTCGTTTGATCGCCATAATATGTTCTCCTTCATGTTTAAGCATACCAGCATAATTTGATTTTGTCTGCTAATCAGGTTAGCAGATCGCTCGTCATTTTTGCGGTATAGTTAACCGATGGTCGAGAGCATCGGAAAACGGTTGGCTTACCTCCGGCAAAAGCATGGTTGGACCCAACAAAGCCTGGCGTATCGTTTGGCATTGTCACGTGTTGCGATTTCCCACATGGAGATGGATTTAACCATCCCCAGTGAACGAACAATCACTTTAATGGCTGGTGTTTTCAAGATGTCCCCCGTGGAATTGGTCGAAGGCACTTCCTATCCCAAAGCGAAAGCAGAACGTTTACCGGTATCGACCATGACTTATTCTGAACTTGAGCTGAATTATGCGCTATTGCTTAATGACACCCGATGGATTGATCGATTGGAAGATCCCAAAATTAAAAGAACAAGTGCACGCGAGGTAGTGAATAAATGGCTTTCTTTGCTCGAACAATGGGGGAATATATCCACGGATGAACAAGACACAAAGATACTACTAAAAATGCGAATAGTATTAAAGGAACTTAAAGACGATTTGAATTCTCACCGGGAATAACCATCAGACAATGCTGCGGATAAATCCGCATCGTTTCTAACAATCCGAAAAGGAATTCCCAATAATTTGATGCTCTCGGCCAGGCGATCCGTACCTGAGGAACCTCCAAACGAATAGGCATCCAACAGGATAACAATCGGTTTTAGCCCACGTTGAATCAAATAATCCACCACGAATGCCACCTCTCGAAAGACGGATGGTGTGATCAACACCACTGTACTGCCACGTACCATATGTTTTACCTGTGTCTCAATCAGAGCATTTATGGGTAAATCACCTTTCATCTGTGTTAATGCCAGTGCTTCGAGAATCTTTCCTAATTGCCAGCCTCCCCGGTCAGGTGCAATCAAGGTCAAATGTTGCCCCGAGCAGGCTAAGCCCACCGCTCTTCCTCTTCGTAAATAATCCCTCACCAGTGACGCAGCCACACTTATCCCATACTCTTCAGTTGAAGGAGAAAGCGGCATTTTCTCTGGTCGATTCCAAAAATCTTTGGCGTAATAATCAATCGATTCTTGTGGTAAAGATGATTGGACAAGTGCATAGGCATCTAAAAATATCCATACATCCGCTAAGGGATCCAGCTCGAACTCCTTTACCATTATCCGGCCTCTTCGCGCACTACTTAACCAATGAATTCGATTTAATGGATCGCCAGTGTTATATTCACGAATTCCAGCAGCATTGGGCGTGATATGATGGGTTCTTCGACGTAATGCTTCGCCTCCAGGCATTAATCCAGGCGGATTGGGTAAACTTTTTACTTCGACCATCATTGGGTAAACAAGCAATGAATCGTTGCTGGGAATTTCATATTCCACCGGGAATAATCCAAATAAATCTCCCGTCGCCAGGATCGTAGGACCGAGTGGAAATACGCCTCGTTTGCTTAAGCGAACACGGGCCAGATAAGACCGGGTTTGCCTTCCCTTAATCATCGTAAGGACCCGCGAGCCCTCAGATCCAGGCAGTGAAGTCTCATCCCGAATTTCCACCCACAATCGGGGAAATCGATTTAGATTTTGGATTTCAAATCTCTCTTCGAATATTTGCCCCACTTGTGCCTTCGTGGTTCGTGCTGATCGTTTAATTTGCAAACCTCGTAATGAAAAAAGGGACCAAAACCAGGAACCAAAAAAAAGTAAAATCCAGAATATCGAAAGCCGGTAGTAGAATTTACCTCCTGTTGCTAGCCCGGCAATCAGGCTGAGTGCCAACAAGGCTAATACTACTTTTTGACCGGTGTTCATTCTTATTTATTTGCCTTTAAATCCCCACCTGGAACTGGAACTCGGCTGATAATCTCATCCAAAATCTGGTCTCCGCTTAAATCCCGCAATCGCGCAGCTGGACCAAGGATCACCCTATGGGAAAGCGTCGGTTTTACGAGCGCTTTGATATCGTCAGGCAGTACAAAATCACGCCCTTCCAAAGCTGCACGCGCCTGCCCGGTTCGGAACAATGCCAGGCTTCCTCTTGGGCTTGCACCCAGGTACACTTCCTCGTGCTGTCGAGTTTGATGTGTGAGTTCTACGATGTACCGTTTTACCGCTGGAGAAACATAAATGGACTTGATTTCTTCTTGTGCTTTTATTAATTCTTCTGAAGATACAACTTGTGATAAATCCATCACTGGATGTTGAAATTGTTGTCTTTCAAGAATGTTGATCTCATCATTGATCTCAGGATAGCCTAATCTTAATCGGATTAAAAATCGGTCCAGCTGTGCTTCAGGTAAAGGGAAAGTCCCTTCATATTCAATTGGATTTTGAGTGGCAGACACCATAAAAGGTCGTGGCAGGATATGGGTTACCCCATCCACAGTGATCTGATGTTCTTCCATGGCTTCTAAAAGAGCCGCCTGTGTTTTTGGTGTCGCCCGGTTGATTTCATCTGCTAAAACGATTTGAGCCATGAGCGGTCCAGGACGGAATTCAAATTGGGTACTCACCTGGTTATAAATGGATACACCGGTTACATCACTCGGGAGCATATCTGGAGTGAATTGAATTCGGCTAAAAATACATCCTAAAGATTTAGCCAGGCTGCGGGCTAAAACAGTTTTTCCTACACCGGGAACATCTTCAATAAGTAAATGGCCCTGGCATAGAAGGCCGATGATCGCTAATTCGACGGCGTTTCGCTTCCCCACGATCACTTTTTCAATATTCTGAATGATTTCCTCTGAAAATGATTGCACGAATGACATAGTCTGCTCCCGTTCTCAAATATCTGGCTAGATTTTATTATCCGGTCAAATATTATCATATTTTAATTGTGTGCGCTTATACATCTACTCAACCACTGCAAGGCAGGTTCATTACTGTCGCTAATAAAAGGTTTTATGTTAAAATGCCTTGGGAGATCTCAGCCAATATGACAGCTAAAATAATTCTTAACCCATATGCAGGGCGTTGGAAAGGCTTACAAAAACGCGGTGAAATTGAAGAAGTAATGAAATCATTGGGCTTCGATTTTGAACTTGGAAATGACTGAAGCTCCCAATCATGGCGTCGAGCTTGCCTGCCAGGCGGTAAAAAATGGCTTCTCTCCGATTATCTCGGCGGGTGGCGATGGAAGCTTTAGTGAAGTTATGAATGGTATTGTCCTGGCTGCTCAAGAAACTGCATCTACCCCCACCCCGATGGGATTGTTGCCCTTGGGAACCGCCAATGATTTAATGGTAAATCTTGGATTACCGACTGATATTCTTGGCGCTGCGAAAGTGATCGCCTCTGGTCATACTCGGCGCATCGACATTGGTGAAGTAATAGCCTGGGACATTTCCGGTAACAATAAGAAAAAACGTTACTTTGATAACAATAGCGCTATCGGCTTGGAGCCCAATATCACATTAATTCAGCAAAGAATCTCATGGTTACGTGGTTCCGTTCGCTACATTGTGGCAACCTTGATGGGTGTCTTAAAGAATCCACAGTGGAAAATGCACCTGCAATGGGATGGCGGCGAATACGATGGTCCTGCGACCCTGGTAACTGTTGGTAATAATCCACTCACCGGTGGCGTTTTTTATATGGCTCCTCACGCGAATCCTTACGATGGAATCCTGGACTGTGTTTACGGATCTATCCCTTCACGATTAAATATCTTGCGCATCCTCCCCAGGACAATGAAACCTGGTTCAGGAAATTATGTAGAACATCCTTCCATCCATGAGATCAAAATCAATTGGTTAAAGATCCACACCGATCATCCCACTCCTCTTCATGCAGACGGTGAAATTCAATTCGAAGCCACCCAGGATGTTGAGTATCGCATCCTTCCGGATTATTTGCCGGTTTTTATCGATGGAGCAGATAAATAACCCAGGTTCTGAGCCTCACCTGACCTTCTTGCAGCGTTTATTTTCATCATTTTTGCGCGCCTTCTTTACTCTGCTCTACCATCAATTGGCCTGGACATACGATTGGATTGCTTCGATCGTCTCTTTGGGGGACTGGAATTTATGGGTTAAATCTGTCCTCCCTTATTTGGACGGACCTAAGATTCTTGAAATCGGATTTGGTCCAGGACATCTCCACCTTTCCCTACACCAGAAGGGTATTTCTGTTGTTGGAATTGACGAAAGCCTCCAAATGCTGAATATCACCCGGCGCCGGATTATTCGATCAGAATACACTCCAGGCTTGGTACGTGGGATGGCTTCGATCCTTCCATTTTCAGATGGTTCTTTCAACCAGGTTGTGATGACTTTTCCTGCCGAATTTATATTCAATCAACAAACCATGACCGAAATTTATCGCGTACTTGTCAATTGGAGGCACAGCGATCATCATTACCTCTTGCATGGATAACAGGTCATACACCGTTGCAGCGAGCTGTAGCCTGGTTAAATCATATTACCGGTGAAGCACCTGATTGGGATGATAAATATTTAGAACCACTAAAAAGATTTGGATTTATCGTAGGGTATGAGATGATCCATTTCACGGGAAGTAAAGTTCTTTTGATCCGATTGATAAAACAACCAGCCAATTAATAAAAAGATTACAATCTAGCGGATTCTTGTTGTACAATGTAGGCATGCAAATAAATTTAGCAGTTGCCAAGATCAATAAGTATGCAACTTCTGAAAGCGGTGATTCGGTTGAGGTAATTGAACGTCCGAATGGGGGTTTGTCTGTTGTCATGGCTGATGGGCAAAGCTCTGGCAAGGGAGCTAAACAAGTATCCTATCTGGTGGTTAGGAAAGTAATCTCCTTGCTTTCCGAAGGTGTACGCGATGGTGCAGCAGCTCGGGCAGCTTCCGATTATCTCTTCACCGAGCGTAAAGGGAAGGTCTCTTCCACCCTGAATATTGTTTCAATCGATATGCAAACAGCCACCATGGTGATCACTCGCAACAATCCATTGCCAGTTCTAATTGCATCAGGGAACGAAATATGTGCCTTTGATGATGAATGCAATCCAATCGGTATTTATCGAGACACTCGCCCATTGATAAGTGAACTACCCCTTGAACCGGGATTGACTGTCGTCTTATTTACGGATGGTCTGGTTCATGCTGGTTCACGTAGTGGAGAATCCCTGGATATACAAACCTTTCTGCAAGCGATCATTGAAGATGATGTGGAAGAAGCGCAGTCCACTCCCCAGGAAATTGCGAACGCGCTCCTCACCCATGCTGTCCACCTTGATCAAGGACGACCTGTAGACGATATTAGTGTTGTCGTAATAAAAGTAACAAGTCATGCGAGTGATTCTGTACGTCGAATGACTGTGGATCTTCCAATAAATATCTGAACCAAGCGATTGTATAAAAATAGTATCACCTGTGTCCAATCAAAATAAAAAACAGCGATTTCGTAAATTTAAAGCTGGATGGCGTGATACATGGCTTTTATTTAAAGAATTTGCGCTTCCATTGAGTATTTTTATGATTACCATCTTCGGGGGCGGGATAATCTATTTTTTCCTTGCTCGCTATGCAGGTGAACCAATACCAACCCCCCTTGAAGCAATATATCAGGTCTTGACCATGACTTTTTTACAAACCGGGGGGAATTTTCCTCAAGCGTGGTATCTGGGTATGTTTTATTTCATTATGCCTTTGGTAGGCTTGATCCTGCTTGCTCATGGCGTAACAGAGTTTGGTGTAATGTTATTCAACCGCCGGGCACGTGCCAAGGAATGGGAGGTCGCTGTGGCTTCAACCTTTAATAATCATATCATCCTGGTTGGATTGGGTCATTTGGGTTACCGCGTTGCTGAACAGTTGATGAGCATGCAACAGGAGGTAGTTATTATCGAAGCTAACCCAAAAGCCGATCTAATCAACAACATTAAAACCATGGGGATCCCCGTAATCCAGGATGATGCAACTCGGGAACAGGCTTTGGAATCAGCCGGGATTCAGCACGCACGGGCAATCATTCTTTGTACCCAGAATGACAGCCTGAATCTAAAAGTAGCCCTAAAAGCCCGAAAATTAAAACCTGAAATTCAGGTGATCATTCGCATATTTGATGATGATTTCGCACAAGCTTTGCAGGAGCAATTTGGTTATATCGCCTTTAGCGCAACCGGAATGGCTGCTCCAGCATTTGCCTCAGCAGCTTCAGGTGTGGACATGACCCAACCGATTACCGTTGAAGGTCAATTAATGAGCCTGGCTCACCTAAAGGTTGAACCCTCTTCTCAATTCGTGAACCTGACGGTCAATGATTTGGAACAAAAATATAATCTGAGTGTGGTATTGATGCGTCGCAATCGTAATTCTGATTTCCATCCATCGGCAGATTGTCGTATTCTGGAGCTGGATGTGTTAGCTGTTTTGGGGGGACCCAATGAGATTCGGGCGCTGGTAAATGCCAATAATCCGTCAAATAAAGATAAGTAGAAATATGATCATTGGAGTTGTCGGTCCATGTGGCGCAGGAAAATCCTCCGTCGCATCTGGATTAAAATCTCATGGATACCAGATCAGGCATATCGCCCAAGAGCATTCTTATGTTCCTGACATGTGGAGAAGGCTAACCAATCCAGATATCTTGATCTATCTGGATGTATCCTATGAAAATACGATTTTAAGGCGAAAATTAGATTGGACTCATGCGGAATACTTGGAACAACTTTATAGGCTTCGTCATGCCCGCCAGCATGCAGACCTTTACATTGATACAAATCCGCTTGTTCTTGAAGAAGTCCTTATAACTGTAGAATCATTCATTCAATCCTTGGCTTATCCTTCCGAAAACAAATAGACAAGCCTTTTGAATGGGAGTATAATCTCCGCTTGCCAGTCGATTCTGGTAGATTTGCCAGTTTTCGGCTGGCCTTTGTGTACCCATTGGAGGTTGAAATCACCCTATGAGCCGTAATTATCGATTTCTTATCCTTATCGCATTGATTTTATTATTTGCGATTTATATCAACATCCCTAAAAGTCCTGGGATTCATTTTGCAGGTATTGACCGCAATTTCACCACAAGGCTGGGTCTGGATCTTGTTGGTGGTGTTCAAGCTTTGTTGGAAGCGGATGTTCCTGCATCTCAAACCATAGATCCCAAGGATATGAATGTGGCTGTGCAGATTGTGGACAATCGGGTAAATGGCTTGGGGGTATCTGAAGCAATTGTACAGCCGGCAGGATCAAATCGTATCGTTGTAGAGCTACCGGGTGAGACAGACCCAGAAAAAGCGCTGGCAACCATCAAGCAGACGGGTTTGCTTGAATTTGTTGACATGTCATCCCTCTCCACCGAGCAGGCATACGCACTGGAAACCAAGAAAGTTAATACAGATTGGGTGCCTGGTATATCTCAACCATCCCAAAATATCATCCCTTCCCCTTCACCCACCAATACCATAACCTCTACAGTACCGATTTCTCTTGGACCAACTTTTCATACGGTGATGACAGGCGCTGATTTAAAAAATGTGTATGTTAATTCAAATGCAGGTGGTAATCCCACGGTATCCTTTGAGTTAAATTCAGAAGGCGCTCAGATATTCAAAGATTTCACCAGCACCCATGTCGGAAAAGTCCTGGGAATTGTATTGGATAAAGAAGTCATATCAGCTCCTCGCATCAATACTGCCATCACGGGTGGAGAAGGTGCCATCGAAGGAAATTTCACATTAGATAGTGCAAACGCACTGGCACTTCAGTTGAAATATGGATCTCTACCCATTCCGCTCAAGGTGGTAACCAGTGAAACCGTCGGTCCAACCCTCGGGCAAGACTCACTGAGTAAAAGTTTAGTTGCGGGTTTCATTGGAATGACTGTTGTGATTTTATTCATGGCAATCTATTACCGGCTTCCTGGAATCATTGCTGATCTTGCCTTGCTTTGTTATGCCTTGATCACATATGCGATTTTCCGCTTTATCCCGGTCACCTTGACTTTACCCGGTATTGCAGGTTTTATTTTAAGTGTGGGTGTTGCTGTGGATGCAAATGTTCTGATCTTTGAACGGATCAAAGAAGAACTTCGATCCGGAAAATCGCTCCGCCAGGCTATCGATCTTGGATGGAATCGTGCCTGGCCATCGATTCGCGACTCTAACTTTTCAACATTAATAACGTGTGCCATCCTTTTCTGGTTTGGAAACACATTTGGTGCAAGTATTGTTAAAGGGTTTTCTTTAACCTTGGCGATAGGGGTTGCAGTAAGCATGTTCACCGCCATTGTTGTTACACGCACATTCTTACATTTAGTTTTAGATAACATAAATTTCACTCGCCATACACGTTGGTTTGGTGTCTAGGAGCTCTCAATGATTGATATCGTCAAGCATCGTTATTTATACTTTGGGATCTCATTACTGGTCATCATTCCTGGATTGATTGCATTAGTCCTATGGGGATTGCCCTTGGGGATCGATTTTAAAGGTGGCAGTTTGCTGGATGTCCGCTTTGACTCAGGGATAGTTCCACAGCCTTCACAGGTTGTATTATTGTATGGAGAAAATGGCTTTAGTGACCCGATTGTGCAAACATCTGGAAATACCGGCATGGTGATACGTTCCTTGGAGATGACCGATGGACAACGAAACCAGCTTGTGTCTGCAATGGAATCACGATTCGGAACCACGATTACCATCCAACGCTTTGAATCTGTCGGTCCTTCAATTGGGCAGGAGGTGGCAAAACGGGCAGCCGTTGCAGTTGGCATGGCAGCTTTGGGTATTCTGATATATATCACCTACGCATTTCGAGGTGTTCCAAATGCCTTTCGGTTTGGGGTCGCTGCTATCATTGCGATGTTGCATGATGTTGCTGTTGTATTGGGTGTGGAAGCGATTATTGCTCACTTTTTCCATTGGGAGGTTGATTCACTCTTCCTGACTGCTCTGTTAACTGTGATTGGTTTCTCGGTGCATGATACGATCGTCGTGTTTGACCGGATACGGGAAAATTTGAATATATATCGTAGACTTCCCTACGAGACAGTGGTTAATCACTCAATTGTTCAGACACTCGTCCGATCGATTAATACCCAGTTGACGGTTATGCTTGCCCTTCTCTCGCTGGCTTTGTTTGGTGGAATTACCATACGTCATTTTGTGATCATCCTATTAGTAGGAGTTTTCAGTGGTACATATTCTTCCATCTTTAACGCATCCCCCATTTTAGTGGTATGGGAAAATCGGGAATGGCGTACATGGTTCCGGCGTAATAAAACCCAGGCTGCAAATTAGCTGTAATAGAAGATCAGCATATCCTCTCGATAAAATGTGTGAAGGCCTCGCCTGTTTTATTCTGAATTATCTTCAAGTAGTTCTCAGGTACGATTTTATATAGCTTTCAGTTACATTGGGTTGTCTAACTAAAATCCATTGATTGCAAATTGATCCTCATGGCTTGGCAGTCTTATATATCTTGCCTTCAGTGCTTTTCTTGATCACTCAAATATCTTTAATTCCCTTGTGGAATTAGACACATTTGTGCTATAATTAGGGTGCGTACAAATATTGATATGGTGATTTTCCATATCAATATGACACGCACCCGTACATCAGGTGTTTTCCCGATGAAGAATGTAATTACTCACCCATCCCCCTTTGCATTGGGGGCAAGCACTGAGTCGACGATGACGGCATCGCTCAAAAACATTTCGCTATGTTTCACGTCGCTACGCTCGGTGTAACCGGACAATGAACGTCCTCAACCACAACCTGCGGGTAAGACACCTGCCCTACAGTGTGGCGTATATATAATGTTGAAGATTGCTTCTCCCTCACGCTGCTCGGTACACAGGTCGCAGATATCGCTTCTTCCCCGAAAAATCAGCGGGGATGACCGCAATGACATCCAAAAGTAGCTCTCGACAACGAGTCTAACAAGGCGCATAACAAGGGGCAACAAGCGGTATAACAAGGGGCAACAAGCGGTATAACAAGGGGTAAACCCCTTGTTGGAGAGCAGGGAGAGTAGGTGAGTAATTACATTAGGGTGTGTTCATAACTGATTTGGTATTTATAAATGAACACACCCGTACATCGGGTGGTTTTTCCCGATGAAGAAGGTAATTACTCACGGATCAGCATTTTCACATCACCTGCGAATTTTAAGTGGATCATTCTCGGGAAATGGGTGCCCGTATGATTACCAGGTATCCATCCCGCTTATGTATCATCATTTAGCCATCGATACCGAGATTGAGGATATGGGATTGACCAAGCTAGGAAATTATTTGTTTCGATTTGTTTCTAATTTGTTTTTATTATTAATGATCCTGTCCGTGGAATTCCTGCTCCGATCAGACCTGCTTAAACCGGTAAATTACCGATTAGCAATCATCCAAGCAGCTTGACCATCATGTCCCAAAAATATATCAAGATCACCGCCCCGCTTACCAGGAAAGGACCATAAGGGAGTGCCATGAATGCGCTGTACTGGCCGGTGATTAATTTAACCAGGATGTAGATAAGGCTCACCAATCCCCCGATCAAGATGGATATGACGAGACCGAATAAAATGAGTGGCCAACCGAGCATTAAACCCAATACACCACTTAAATTTACGTCTCCAAATCCTAAGGCAACATCATTCACAGGTCTTTTACGTGCTCGATCAATTAACTTAATGATAAATATTCCAAGCATATAAAACAGCCACATGCTCCCAAATCCAACCACCCCACCAATCAAAGTATTTACCAAACCGACCCTTAGATAGCCTACCAGGATGCCAAGAACTGCTCCAAATATGGCTGACCGGGTGCATGATCAGGCGGTATTCCAGGTCGATGATTACGACCACGCCAAAATATGCCAGCACCACCAGTCCTAAAAAGTATCCTAGCTTGTTTGGTGGATTTTGACTGATCAAAACACTCGCAACGATATAGAATCCTTCCACGATCCAAACTCGTAGATTCCTTGAGTGACTGCATACTGGACACTTTCGTGGCCAAAACAGAAAATTAGGCCACGATTGGTCAGTATCACACTGAATACAAAAAGGTTTTGTTAAACGACGGCGGAGAGGAAGTACATCAGAAATATAATTGACCACTGCGCCAGAAAGCCACCCAACTATGATTGCAACGATGTATGTTATCATACGGTGATTATAGCAATAATTTATTTTCAGAGGTGGTTTTTTCGACCAATATCCTTGGATTTTGGTTTACAAGATTGTTAGGAGGAATCTATGGATAAATTGATCATCCGGGGAGGATACCCTCTCAATGGTGAGGTGACACCATCTGGCAATAAAAATGCTGCCTTACCATTAATCGCCGCCTGCCTGCTGTGCGATGAACCAGTAATTCTACATAATGTCCCCAATATCCGCGATGTCCAGGATATGATTTCATTGATCCAAAGCCTGGGGGTTACTGCGCAAAGGCTGGATGACCACTCCTGGAAATTCCATGCCGAAGATTTATGTCCAGCCGACCTTCAGCCAGACTTGTGCCGGCGGATCCGCGCATCTATTTTACTCGCAGGACCGATGGTCGCTCGTACGGGTGATTTACGACTACCTCCACCTGGAGGTGATGTGATCGGTCGCCGCAGGGTTGATACACATATTCTCGCTATTCGCGCCCTTGGGGCGAAGGCAGAATATGACCGGACTAATCGCGTTTTTGTATTTTCCGCCAATAAACTTATTGGTGCCGATATATTACTTGATGAAGCCAGTGTGACCGCCACAGAAAATGCCATCATGGCTGCAGTTACTGCACAGGGTACAACCATTCTACGTAATGCCACCTCAGAACCGCACGTACAGGAACTCTGCCATTTTCTAAATATGCTTGGTGCAAAAATCAATAATATCAGCTCAAATACACTCCACATTCAAGGCGTAAAAAAATTGCATGGAGGGGAATTCACCATTGGACCTGACTATCTAGAGGTGGTAAGTTTTATCGGTGCAGCTGCATTAACGCATGGTTCCATCACGATTAATAATGCTGGTGCACATTATCTGGGTATGATACGCCTGGTTTTTGGTAGATTGGGTGTTGAGTGGCAGGTGGATGGGGATAAGATTATCGTTCCATCCCAACAAAAGCTGGTGGTTGAGCCAGATCTTGGAGATGCTATACCAGTGATCAATGTAATGCCCTGGCCGTCATTCCCAACGGATTTGATGAGCATCGCAATCGTTGTGGGCACTCAATCCAGGGGGAGCGTCTTATTCCATGATTGGATGTATCCAAGTCGAATGTTTTTTACGGATAAGTTGGTTAGTATGGGTGCACAGATTGTCCTCTGTGATCCTCATCGTTGTATCGTTCAGGGTCCCACTCAATTATATGGCGAGAAACTTGAAAGCCCAGATATACGCGCAGGTATGGCCTTAGTTCTGGCTTCCTTGGCAGCAGAAGGCCAATCAACCATCCGAAATATTGGACAGGTTGATCGTGGTTATGAACGTATTGATGAAAAACTACGCACTCTGGGGGCGCAAATTGAAAGAGTTGCTGATTTGTGATGGATAATTAGTTAATTCTTTGGATCTTGTCTGATGACTTCCAAGAATTGGGTCACAACCGTACGCAACATAGGTTCGGGTATGGCACCGACCTGTCGGTGTATGATCTTCCCCCCGAGAAAAACAACATCGTAGGAATGCCCTGAACCCCATATTTCATCGCCCATTCAGGATTTTCGTCTGTGTTTACCTTGGCTATGAGCACTTTACCTGCATTTTCTTTAGCAACTTTTTCTAATAGCGGTGCGATCATTTTACACGGTCCACACCAGGGTGCCCAAAAATCTACAATAACTGGAATCGTTGAATTTAATACAGTCTTTTCAAATGCTGAATCAGTAACATGAATGGGTTCATCGATCATTATAATGTCTCCAAGATTTATCTATACATTGGATGCAAATATGAAAAAATGGTTACACGAATACTTTATTCTTCACCAGGAAGATCAGAATCAATGATCTGATATGTAGATCGGATCTCAGCAGTTGATTTCAACATTGCGCTAACCGAACAATACTTATCTTCAGATAACTGTATTGCCCTTTCTACTGAAGTTGGATTGATTCCCTTACCCCATATAAGATAGGTGATCTCAATTTCCGTATAAATTTGCGGATAATCTTCAGTGCGCTTAGCCCTTACTTTTACTTTTAAAGCTTTTAGAGATTCACGCTTTTTCAGCATGATATCTACAACATCCACCCCTGTGCAACCAGCTAATGCCTACCAGAAGCAATTCCATAGGTGATACACCTGGCCGATCACCCATTTTTCCCATTTGCACCATACCACCAAAGCTATTTCGTCCAATAAAAGCTCCCCCACCTTGCCACTCAGCTTCGATTTCTCTCCAGGTATCTGCCACAAAAACCTTCCTTTTCTGAAATTTTAGGTAAGTATAGCATGAGCCATATCAATTGTCAGGTATAATCTCGCCAATGGTCTTCAATACTGCAAATAAACAGGTCTCAAATTATACGATTGCCACACCCGTGTACGCGGGTCCACTGGATTTGTTGCTCCAATTAATTGAACATTCGGAACTTGATATCACCAAGGTATCTCTCGCTCAGGTTACAGACCAATACCTTGAATATATTCGGCAGTTATCTGATCTGGAAGCGGATGAAGTCTCTGCATTTTTAGTGATTGCTGCCAAACTTCTACAAATAAAATCTGAAGCACTTCTACCGCGGCCTCCTGAACGAGAGCCTGGTGAGGAAGACCCAGGTGAAGCCTTAGCCAGGCAACTCATCGCCTATAAACGATATCGAGAAATTGCAGCCATCCTGATGCAACGCGAAGAGTCTGGATTTAGAACTTACTTGAGGCTTGCACCTCCTCCAAAATTAGAAGGCAACGTCGATCTTTCTAATGTATCGTTAGCAGATATTGTTAAAGCAGCTCAGGAAATTTATGCGGATTTAAATGTTTCTGATTCATTAAGAAACGTTGTGCCACCCGCTCGCGTCACTATTCGTGAAAAAATATTTCTGATCACGGATAGTTTAAAAAAGAACCCAAATCTGGCTTTCCGGTCTTTGATCTCAAAAGGTCACTCGCGGCTTGAAATAGTCGTTACCTTCTTAGCCATGCTTGAATTGATCAAACGTCATTTGGTGCTTGTTTCCCAGGATGGAATATTTGGAGATATCTCGCTGGAAGTTTCCGAAGCCTGGGATGATCTTGATGAAATGGAAACTGAATTTGGAGAGTGATGACGGATTATCGTAAATTGTCTTCACATTACATCCATTGCCAATGTTACCGGACAATGATCAGAACCTGTGACCTCCGCATGAATAACGACATCTCTAACAAATGGAATCAGAGCCTCAGAGACAAGAAAATAATCCAATCGCCATCCGATATTTTTTTGACGGGCATTCACTCGATAAGTCCACCAGGTATATTCTACACGTTCAGGAAATAATCTGCGATAGATATCGACAAATCCATGGTTGAGATACGTGTCGATCCAGGCACGTTCTTCAGGTAGAAACCCAGATGTCTTTTGATTCTGCTTTGGGTATCGAAGGTCAATTTCATGATGTGCGGTGTTAAAATCCCCACAAATGATTATCCGTTCACCAGCTTGGTGTAATTGATCGGTGATTGCCAACAAATGGGAATAAAAATCAAGCTTAAATTCCACCCTATCCAGTCCGCGCTGCCCGCTTGGGAAATAAATATTAAATAAAGTAAAATCTTGGAATTTTGTACGAATCACCCTACCTTCATGATCAAACTCATTCTTGCCAACCCCATAATCCACGCTTATGGGTGTGGTATTCGAGAATGTTGCTACACCACTGTATCCAGGTTTTTCTGCTGGATTCCAATAGATATGGGGCGTATTAAATTGACTATGCTGTTCACCACCTATCTGATCTGGGCGAGCTTTTATCTCTTGCAGACACAAAACATCAGGATTTTCAGTTTGAATCCATTCCCAGATACCTTTCGATAATGCCGCTCTTAGGCCATTTACGTTCCAGGTTGTGATTTTCAATCAAGCCCTTCCATCAGATATTTTGGAACTGCTGCTAATCCTACTATTCCTGGACCTGTATGCACACCCAGTATTGGAGAAATCCGTAAAATTTCTAACTTACCCACCTTTACTTTTTCCTGTAATAATTCTGCCAGGTTGTTTGCAGATTCTTCTAACTGGCCATGTAAGACTGTGACCCACAATGGCGTTTCCTTTCCATAAACATTCGCAATATGATCTGTAATAGCAACCAGTGCTTTTGGTATTGTACGCTCCTTGCTTACGGTCGAGTATTTTCCGTCTGATTTTTCCACGTGGATGATAGGTTTAATATGAAGCAATGCCCCTGCCAGAGCTTGCACTCTCCCAATCCGACCTCCTCGCTGTAAATACTCCAATGTTTCAAGAGTATAGATCACTTCATTTGCCTTACGAATTTCGGATAATCTTTCCAGGATCACATCTTTCGTTTTTCCTGATTTGGCGGCTAAAGCTGCGGCAAGTACCTGAAACCTTTGTCCACCGGATAATGTCATACTATCGACAATCTCAATGGACTTCCCATGTATTTGGGCAGCGCCTAAGCGCGCTGAATTCTATCGTTCCACTTAATCCAGATGAGATGTGGATCGACATCACCTCCTCACCAATATCAGCAAACTTTTGATAAATACTCGTAAATATTCCGGAGGAAGGTTGTGCTGTTGTAGGGATGTTTGGATAAAGGTTCTTCAATCTCTCGTAAAACTCATCAATGGTTATATCCATCGAATCTACTTCACCCTCTGGAAATTGAATAAATAACGGTGCAACTTTAATATCTAATGCTTCAATTTCATTTTTTGTTAGATCTGCTGCGCAATCAGTCACAATTTTCATGGATATATCTCCGTTGGCAAATGTCATTCAATTTTAAAACACCATTTCTAGTCTTTAATTGTAACTGTTTCTCGGCAGAATTCAAGTACTCATTGGATGAATTGTGTTAAAATCATCCATTACGAAAACCACGTGGGATTTGTTGTGAGATTTTATAGAAAGGCAAGGATTTTCCATGAAAAATATCATTCCATCTGTCAGAGGTACGCGTGATTACTATCCTGAAGAGATGGCTATCCGAAATTGGTTGTATCAGACAATCCGACAGGTATCAGCATCTTATGGTTACCAGGAATGGGAAGCCCCCTTGCTGGAAACCATTGCGTTATATGCTGCCAAATCAGGTGAGGAGCTGGTAAACCAGCAATCCTTTGTCTTTCCCGACCGTGGAGGGGAAATGCTCACCCTGCGTCCTGAACTCACCCCCAGTCTGGCACGCATGGTTGCTCAGCGACAAACTCAGCTGGTGTTTCCCCTGCGCTGGTGGTCATGGGGACCATTCTGGCGTTATGAACGTCCAGGGCGCGGGAGAACGCGCGAATTTTTCCAATGGAATATTGATTTACTTGGAGTTGATTCTCCCGAAGCTGATGCTGAATTGATCGCCATTGCTGCTACCTTTTTTAAGCAAGTTGGTCTGTCTCCCCAAAATGCAGTCATTTTTGTTAATGATCGCCAGCTAATAAATTCAGAACTGGCTGCTTTGGATGTCCCAACTGAGAAACTGACTGAATTCCTGAATCTAATTGACCGTCGGGGAAAAATGGTCCCATCAGAATGGGATGCCAATGCCCTGGATTTGGGTATGAATTCCAGGCAGCTGGTAGGCATGAAAGATTTCCTTAACAATCCTGAGTTATGGAAAAAATCTGAGACCCTTTTGCGTGTTTTCTCTTCATTGGAAGCCATGGGAGTTATAGAATATGTACGCTTCGATCCGAATACGATTCGTGGTCTGCTTTACTATACCGGTACCGTTTTTGAAGCCTATGCGTTGAACAGTGATATCAAGCGTGCATTACTTGGCGGTGGGCGCTACGATAACTTGATGTCCCAGGTCGGTGGAGAGTCCTTACCTGCAGTGGGTTTTGCCATGGGTGACCTGGCAATTGGATTACTTCTCGAATCATTAGGATTGGTTCCCAAAGAAATCTCAAATACACCCGCAGAGGTTCTCGTCACGGTATTTGATACAGAAAGGCAGAAGGATTCTTTGGTCATTTCTGCGGAATTACGGAAAGCTGGGATAAATGTTATCTGCAGTACCGAACCATCAAAACTACCAAAGCAATTTAAATATGCTGATCGCATTGGTGCAAGTGTGGTGGTCGTGATTGGACCTGATGAAGCTGCCAATAACCAGGTGACGATCAAGGACCTGGCCAATACGACACAGCAAACCATCGAGCGATCTCAAGTAGCCTTAGAAATAAAAAAATTGCTTGATAGCCATCGTCCCTTGTGATAAAATCAGCCCGCTCATGGTGCCGGTAGCTCAACTGGCACTGTACTTGAATGAGGAGCATAGGTTTAACATGGTGCCTATGGTGTAGCGGCAACACAGATGACTGTGGATCATCTATCACGGGTTCGAATCCCGTTAGGCACCCCACCAGATACGGGAGATTCCGAGAGGAATCTCTCTTTTTGTCCTATCGATAATGGAAAATCCACATTAAAAGCTGGTACTTTTATCAAAACATCCAGTTTTGTTCTAATTAGATACTGCCGGATGAATATTATCGAATTAATTTTCAATTCCCGTCTAATTACTTTCCATTAATTTTTGCTTATTCGGAAAGGATAAAAAGCTGGTTACCGCATGGAAGAACTTGGGTAACCAGCTTAATTTATTTTGGTAATTGTTGCTTTTATCAGGTTTTATTGAACCCGCACCTTAAAACTTCCGGCTCCATTCCTTCGGCCAGCGTTCAACAACGACCTTTTTCTGGGTAAAGAAATCCACTGCATCCATTCCCTGCCCATGGTTATCACCAAAGAACGACTCCTTCCAACCACTGAAGGGATAGAATGCCATTGGAGCTGCTACTCCAATATTGATACCGATGTTCCCGGCTTCTGCTTCATAACGGAACTTTCGAGCGGCAGAACCACTCGCTGTAAATAAGCTGGCCTGGTTTCCATACTGACCACTATTTACTAGAGTTATGGCTTCCTCTATCGTCCTGACATTCATTATTCCTAATACCGGTCCAAATATTTCTGTCTTCCATATCTCACTCCCCGATTTCATGTCCATCAGGATGGTCGGCCGGACAAATGAACCGCCTTCATATCCCTTTATTACCGTATTACGCCCATCCACCGGAACTGCTGCTCCCTCAGAAGCTCCAAGATTAATTAATCCCTCGATCCGTGAACGGCTTTGCTGGCTGATTACCGGACCCATTTGGACACCTTCATCCAACCCGTAGCCAACTCTACGATTTGCGGCTGCATCGCAAATAGCTTCATCAAACTGATTACGGGCTTCACCCACAGTGACAACCCAGGATACAGCCAGGCAGCGCTGGCCCTGCACAGCCAAATGCTGAATCTGCTATGATCTTCACTGCCATTTCCATATCAGCATCAGGTAAAACCACTACCGGATTCTTTGCCCCACCCTGAGCTTGAGCGCGCTTGCCGTTCTCCGCTGCCCGGCGGTAAATATAGCGTGCTACATTTGTAGATCCCACAAATGTGATTGCACGTATCGCTGGATGGTCCAGGATTCCATCCACTGCTTCCTTGGCACCATTCACCATGTTAACAACACCTTTCGGAAAACCTGCCTGCTCGATAAGTTTAAAGATATATTGCATGGTCATCGATACTTTTTCTGAGGGTTTAACGATAAAAGGATTTCCTAAAGCCAAGGCATATGGCAAAAACCAAAATGGAACCATACCTGGAAAGTTGAAAGGTGCGATTGTGGCACTTACTCCAACGGGTTGGCGTAACATGATTTCATCAATGCCTGGGGCTATATCCTCACTTATCTCACCTTTTGCAATCATAGGCATACTGCAGGCAATTTCAACATTCTCGATCATTCGTACGATCTCAGCTTTTGCTTCCTCAAAAGTCTTCCCACTCTCGTTGGTGATCGTACGAGCAATTTCATCACTGTTGGTTTTCAAGAGACCACGTAGTGTGAAAAGATACTGGATACGTTCTTGTGTTGGAGTTCGCCGCCAGCCTGGAAATGCGTCAACCCCAGATCTTGCTGCAGCTTCGATGGCATCTTTTCCACTGAGAGGCGTCTTCGCCATCACTACTCCCGTCGCTGGATTGATGACTTCCACGTATTCTGTTGCTCGAGGTTTGACCCATTCTCCATTGATGTAATTTAATATTTCCATTATTTTCTCCTGGTGAATATAGTTCTACCCTTTCATTTGTCTGTCGCTAATTTCCAATGTTTCCTCGATGATTTTTAATCCTTCATCAAGTTGATCTTTTGTTATACACAGTGGAGGTACCACAAAAATAATACTACCCATGTTACTCGCCATAATGAAAGTAAATAATCCGTTCTGGCGCAGGGTTTTACCAATTTCGCCCATCACTGCTGGAGCAAACACTTCCTTCGTCTCACGATTCGTTACCAACTCAATGGCTGTGAATAAACCGATATAGCGCACATCACCGACTGAACCATGACGAGTCTTTATCCCTTCAAGACACTCACCCAGATACTTCCCAATGGTGGCAGCATTATCGATCAAATGATCATCATCATATACCTCAATTGTGGCGAGCGCAGCGGCACAAGATAATGCATGACCATTATATGTCAAGCCAGCGTAAAGATACTTATCATCAAAAAATTGTCCGATTTTATCAGAGACGATCACAACACCTAACGGAACATATCCACTCGTAATTCCTTTTGCTGTTGTTATAATATCAGGTACCACTCCCCAATTATCTACTGCAAACCACTTACCTGTACGTCCCCAACCGCTCATAACTTCATCAGATATTAGTAAAATGCCATACTTGTCGCATATTTCGCGAACCCGCGGCCAATACTCATCCGGGGGAATAATTAGCCCATTCGAGCCGACTACCCCTTCCATTATGATTGCAGCGATCTTGTCCGGTCCCTCATACTTGATTACTTCTTCCAGGTGGGTAATGCACTCACGTTTACATGATTCTTTCTTTTGCCCAAAAGGGCAACGATAACAAAATGGGTCCAAAAAGTGAACACCACCCGGCATTGTCGGTTCCACAGCCAGGCGGCGATAATCGCCAGTCAATGCAATGGATCCATGAGTAGCACCATGATAAGATCGATATCGGGCTAATATTTTATGTCGGCCAGTATAAAAACGGGCGATCTTTATGGCATTCTCATTTGCTTCCGCACCACCCAGGGTAAAAAAAGTCTTCGTTAAATTTCCAGGTGTTACTTCAGCTAACTTCTGGCCTAGCAATGCTCGAACTTCGGTGGTATTTCCAGGGTGTACAAAGCAAAGCTTTGCAGCCTGATCCTGAATTGCCTTGACTACTTTGGGATGCTGGTGGCCGATATTGGTGTTCATTAATTGGGATGAAAAGTCTATATACCGTTTTCCATCAGTATCCCAGAAATAAATCCCTTCAGCCTTGCCTACAGGGATAGGATTAACCTGTCCTTGCACAGACCATGAAAAAAATGAATATTGTTTGCTCAGGTCAATAATTTCCTGTGACGTAAGTTTGCTCATACTGATCTCCTTTTTTCATTCTTTTGGTTTATAACATAGAATTGATTACCATGGATGGCTAACGCCTGTATATATAGTTGGCTCGGATTTACTTTAACAATATTCGCATTATGAATAATGAATTTTCGCCATTGGGTTAGGAAAGTTGATCCCTCTGGTTGGGATTGTTTCCTAGATGATCTTACTTGTATCACAACCATCTCCATATGCAAAGTGCATATTTTGATTTAGAGAAGTATTCCTCACAAATTATACCTGTACCTATTCGGGAAAACAAACAAAATGGGATAGAAACCAGTTGGGAAAATATATTCTATATAATTATTGAATGGTAATCTTCACATGGGAAGCAAAATATTCCCAATCAGTTTTTCATTCTGTACAAGGTTTTTTTTGGATTTGAAATTCACAAATAATGAATATGCCCTTTGCCTCAAAACAAAAAAGGTCTATAAAAGGATATCGGTTTTGTGTTGCATTAGATTTATAAATCGGGTATAGTCATTTAAATATATTTAAGGAGGAATAAAAAAATTTTCTAATAATAGTATATGGATCATTTGGATTACGGACAAAATAAAATGATACCGTCCACAGATCAAAATAACATAACTACCCAGAAATATGTCATCGCCATCGATGTGGGCACCAGCAGAACAAAGATTGGATTGGTTAATCAAGATGGTAAAGTTGTATCATATTCCACTCAGAGCTATACTACTCATATTTTGCCGAAGGGTGGCGTTGAGCAGGATCCAATGGAATGGTGGCATGCAGTTTCAAGCGGGGTAAAACAAGTTGTCAAGGAATCTGGGATAAACTCAGAAAATATTGTTGCGATTGGTGTTACCAGCCAGTGGTCAGTATCTGTGGCAGTCGATGAACGGGGTGAACCACTGATGAATGCGATCAGCTGGATGGACACACGCGGCAGCAAGTATAACGCTCAGGTTGTTAAAGGCTTTCCCAGTATGCAAGGCTATGGATTAGGGAAATTATATAAATGGGTAAAAATCGTTGGTGCAGCCCCCCAATTGGGAGGCGCTGATAATACTGCACACATACTTTTCATCAAAAACGAACTTCCAGAGATATATCGAAAAACTTTCAAGTTCCTGGAACCCATGGATTTCATTAATATGCGTCTCACGGGAAAAGCCAATGCTACCCAGAACACCAATGTTGCCACCCTTATTGATCGACAATCGTCCCAATGGCACACGGGATTACAATCCTTGGGCATTGGCGAAATCGGGAATTGACCGGCAGAAGCTTCCCGACCTTTTACCTGTGGAAGGAATTGTTGGTACTCTACAGGAAACGATCGCAAGGGATTGGGGTCTCTCTCCAAAAACAATTGTGATCACCTCCGCAGGCGATAACAGTGTCGCACCTATCGGTTCAGGCGCGATTGCTGATTACGAAGCGGTGGCTGTCTTGGGAACATCAGGTATGTTGGTTTTACATGTCCCCTATAAAAAAACAGACCTGATCAAGTTCATTTTTACTTTCCCCAGCGCCTTAAACAATCGATACCTTTTATGGGCTGATACCGGGAATACTGGTAAGGTGATCGATTCCTTTTTAAACAATCTCATATTTGGCCAGGATGCTTTTCACACCGGTGATGTACCTGAAGATGTATATGCCCGTCTAAACCAAGCAGCTGCCCAAGTTGATGCTGGAAGTGAAGGAGTGCTATTCTTACCATGGTTTTCTGGTGGTGCCTTAGTTCCAAGCAATGACCAATTCCTCACGGGGAGGATTTATTAACATTTCCAACAGCACAACCCGTAATCATCTTGCAAGAGCCGTATTGGAAGGCATTGCCTATAACTGGCGTTGGTTGAAAGATTTCTGCAGAGGCTTTCACGAAGTATAAATTCCCCTACTGGCATTTATCGGGTGGAGGAGCAATCTCCGAAGTCTGGGCTCAAATTATGGCGGATGTTTTAGGTATACCTATACACCAACAAGACAATCCAAGCCAAAACACATTATTAGGAATTGGCTTCCTGGCATTTAATCGCCTGGGATTGATGGCACTTGATGAAATTCCAAGTAAGATCAGCATACGACGCATATTTGAGCCAGATCTTAAGAATCAGGAAATCTACGATCGGATGTATGCCCAATTTCGAATGGCTACCAAACAATTAAAACCGATTTTTCATACCCTCAATAAATCAAATTAATAACTCTGTAAAATATAGAAAGGTCAATCTATGACTGAAGCATCTCCTCTTGCAAGTATTTTTGGTGATCTATATCCGTATCAAGGACGATTTAAGTCTTACTCAAGCATACCCAATAATGGGTGTGAGCCAGAACAAATCTATGAAGAATTAAAGACTATTGCAGTTGAAGAGGATAGGAATTGGGAATCGGGTTTAATTTCCGGCACGATGTATCATGGCGGAAAAGAGCATTACGCTTTCTTGAATCGTGTCTTCAGTCTTTTCTCTTATGTAAATCTATTACAGCGCGATATCTGCCCCAGTGGAACAAAATTTGAATCCGAAATCATATCAATGGTAGCCAATTTGCTTAATGGGGATGAGGTAAAAAAATATAACCCAGAGGATGAGGTATGCGGAACGGTTACTTCAGGCGGCACTGAAAGTATCTTTAATGGCGTTTTCATTCACCGGGAATGGGGGCGTGAAGAGAAGGGTATCCTGGAACCTGAGATGGTTGTACCAGTGACCATTCATCCTGCTTTTCACAAAGCAGCGCATTACCTCAGCATAAAGGTTATCTCCGTACCGGTCGATCAAAATTTCGAAGCTGATGTTGAGGCCATGCGAGCAAAAATTACCCCAAATACGATTGCCCTGGCTGGTTCAGCGGGTAATTATCCTTATGGAGTGATCGATCCATTGGGTAAACTATCTGATTTAGCTCTGGAACATCAAATTGGCTTGCACGTGGACGGCTGTTTGGGTGGTTTTATACTACCCTGGATCGAAAAACTGGGTTACGAGATCCCACCTTTCGATTTCCGACTCCCCGGAGTTACCACGATGTCATGTGATACCCACAAGTATGGCTATGCACTAAAGGGAACATCAACCCTGTTGGTCCGCAATCATAAACTGCTGCGCTACCAATTCTTTTCGGTGGGAGATTGGCCTGGAGGGTTGTATGCATCTCCAACGGTTCAAGGAAGCCGGTCAGGTGGCCTGACTGCCGCAACCTGGGCCGCCATGGTAACGATGGGTGAAGATGGCTACTTGAAGGCTGCTAAATTAATCATGGATACCGCAGATAAAATCCGGGATGGCATTGCTGGAATCCCCGAAATAAAAATTGCGGGAAAATCCACTTTTGTGATCGGAATGTTTTCCGACCAGGTCAACATGTACCATGTTAATGATTACCTGATCAGCAAAGGCTGGCGGATGAATGGTTGTCAGAATCCGCCTGGCTTTCACTTTTGTGTGACATTGCGAAACACCCTTCCAGGCGTGGCTGACGCTTTTATTAACGACTTAAAGGAAGGGGTGACCTACGCAAAGAATCCTGCCCAACCTTTCCCAAAAAGTGGGGCATTATATGGTCTGGCTGGAAGCGTTGATGGACAGGCTGTTCCTCAAGCAAGGCATGCTTGATTTCATTGAGGCTACCTATGGAGAAGTATGAAATTTAGGGATAAATTGATCTTTCCCCAGTGAATTACTTGATATCGTTCAATGACTTAGGATGTTAATAGGAATTGCTGCTGTGTATATATTTCCATGATATTCAATTCAGATGGCATACCTAAATACCATTTTATTATTTCCACAAACCACCTGCTGATGGCTAATTCCCCTTTTTGAATGATTTCTTTTAGTTCATCCAGGTGATAGGAAAACATACCTTCTACTTCCTGTGGATCGTAGTTAATCCGTTGTGTATCCAGCCTGCCTTCATAAAGAGTACAAATCTCAAAATCATTTGGACCATACTCCATTTTAAATTTTACAAGTTCTTGGATCTTTGCCCTCTCGATTCCCAGCTCCTCCTGCAAACCACGCACAGCAGCCTGGCGATAATCCTCTCCAGTCTTTAAATGTTCTGAAACTGAGCAGTCTAAAGCAAGCGGGAATGCCTCCTTGTGCCTACTCCGGAGCTGCACCAGTAATTGAGCATCCGGTGTGACAAGAAAAACATGTACACCGCGATGTTGGAGACCATATTGGTGGACAATGGATCTCAATTCCGTCCCAATAACCACATCGTCATCGCTTACAACATCAAGTAATTCGTCAGCCATAATGTTTTCCGTCAAATAATATGAAGGACGCAATTAAAAAACATTGCGTCCTTTCTGATTTAGCATGATTAGCTAAGATTATTTAGAGAAGTAATCTACCACCTGTTTGATGTGAAGAACCCCATCGAAGTTTATGGTCTTATCACCTTTCGTCAGCTTTCCTTTTTCTCCATCAGGATCACCCAGGCAGGTCACAATAATATCACCGCTGCTTACATCCTCCTTCTCTGTATAATAATTGGTGGTCACAACGACATTCGCACCTGCAGCTTTTCCAGCTAACACGCCATTCTTGGAATCTTCCACAACGATAACTTCATCAGGCTTTAGCCCGGTACGGGTAAGGGCCAGGTTGTAGATCTCCGGATCGGGCTTCTTCTTATTCACAACATCTCCTGCCAGCACGATATCGAATTTAATATCTGCCAGGATTTTTTCGGTGATCGCTTTAGCTGCCTGTTCATTGGAAGTGGTGCATACTCCGATCAATAATCCGGCTTGCATGGCTTCTTTCATGAAGCGGTGAATTCCTGGTCGCAGAGGTAGTTTTCCCGTCTCAATTAGCTCAACAAATATGGCAGTTTTACGCTTATGCATATCTTTAATCAGGTCGTCTACCTTGTCGGGTGGTATAGGCTTGCTAAATCCCCGGGTTTCCAGGTGATGCTTCATGCGCTCCTTGCCCCCAGCAACCTGGAGCAATTCGTGATAGTAATCCACGCTCCATTCGTCAGTAAATCCGAATTCTTTAAAGGTCATGTTGAATGAAACTCGATGACCATCCCGTTCAGTGTCGATAATCACCCCGTCTTGGTCAAAGAAAACGGCCTTTATTTTTCCCATATTTTCCTCCACATCCTAATTAATAATCTTAAATTTATTTGATCCTTGTTAATTAGTTCAATCATCCAGTTAAGAATTCACGAACTACTTTGACAGCCATGCGGTTCTCTTCTTTAGTACCAATCGTGATACGAAACCATCCATCGCTGCCATATTTTTCACTTTCTGGGCGAAAAATGAGACCCTTTGATTCGGCATACGCCACCACGTCTTTTCCCTTCTTACCGGTAGAGCCACAGTCAAACAGGATGTAATTAGCCTTCGAAGGGAACACCACCAGGTCCGGTATCTCGCTGAGCGATTCAGTGATGTAATCCAGCTCACTGTTGTTGAACTTCACCCGAAATTCAAGGGCTTTTGTATCTTCTAATGCAGCTAACGCAGCCCACATGGGGATCGTACCTACATTCCATGGAATCAACGCGGCTGAAATTTGACCGATTACATCTTTATCGCCCATCGCATAACCAAAGCGTAGCCCAGCAAGTCCATAAGCCTTGGATAGGGTCCGGGTAACCAGCACATTTTTGTACTTCTTGGTCAGCTCGACCTGGGAAAGTTTTAATCCAGCATATTCAACATATGCCTCATCAACAATAAAGGGGATTCCTGTCTCAGCGATTCGAACGAAATCCTTAGCATCCATGAAGTTTCCGGTTGGATTGTTCGGGTTTGCAACCACAATAATCTTGGTCTTATCGGTGATTGCGTTGATGATCCCGGTTGCATCATAATGCAGGTAATGATCCTTGTAGATCATTGGCACAGATACCATTTTTCCACCCAGGATCGTTCCCCGTAGCTTATAGATACCAAAGCAA
The DNA here is from genome assembly GCA_963736805.1 of uncultured Chloroflexia bacterium. Taxonomy (GTDB): domain Bacteria; phylum Chloroflexota; class Anaerolineae; order Anaerolineales; family UBA4823; genus FEB-25. The sequence goes on along the minus strand of CAVTQM010000058.1, from coordinate 79,167 downwards.
GGAGTATGCTGGATAACTTCCTCACCCGGCGCAAGGAAGCAGCGAAAAATATTGTCATAGACCTCGCTGGATCCATTTCCCAAGCATTACATTTTCTGGACCATCTCAAACCGTTTAATATCAGCGATCTTCCCACGGACAACCAATCCCTGGTCAGGGTATCGATTGGAGACCTTGGCGTATTTAATGAGTGCTTCTAAAACTTTTTCCGAAGGTGGATTTGGGTTCTCATTCGACATCATGCGATGGAGCTCTGGTTTTCTCCATGCTAGCTCGATATGCCCAGAAACGTACATCGGAATGCCTTTTACCCACGGCACAAAATATTCTTCGATCTTCTTCATGTTTATTTTCAGCTCCTATCTATATTGGTTAATACATTATCTGGAATGAAGGAAAATATCCTGCCATCTCATTCCATAATTCCGATAATTAATGCTCAGGCTTTATCTGCGCTACCGAGCATATCTATCCAGTGGCAAACGGCATCCCGGATTGCTTTCCTAACTGCTTCATCAACTTTTCCCGGATCATATTCCTCACGGTGTGCATTGATGTAATCGAACTGGGCATCAATCATGGTGCGTTTTAATTCTGTTGATACATTGAATTTAGCCCCACCCATTTCGATCAGCTTTTTAATGTAATCTTCGGGTAGACCAGTTCCTCCGTGAACCACCAGGGGCGTTTTGATCTTCTTGCCGTTCAGCAGCTGGTTGATTTGACCTAATCGTTCAAAATCAACTTTTGGATTCTTCGTCTTATATACTCCATGCGCTGTTCCAATAGCAGGTGCAAAGATATCCAGACCGGTTCGCTCAACAAACTCAACCGCCTGTTTTGGATTTGCCAGCTGGGTTTCATCTTCAGAAACTTTTATCTGATCTTCCACTCCACTAACAGTACCAAGTTCACCTTCCACAGAAATATTGCCAAGTTTATGGCAATAATCAACAATTTCCTTGGTTTGTCGAATATTCTCTTCATAGGATTGCTTTGAGGCATCGATCATGATATTCGTGTAACCGGCATCAGCGCACTTCTTGCAGTATTCGACATCCGTGCAGTGATCGAGATGCAGACAAATTGGAATTGGAGCTGCAGTGGCAATGGTCCTGAAAATCGCTACAAGCACATCCAGACCCAGGAACTTAGAAGGTTTTACAGATGTTTGAATAATTAACGGTGATTTCTTGGAGATCGCCGCTTCGACCACTCCCTCCAATTGGTTCAAGTCAGTGATATTAAATGCACCCACTGCATATTTTCCTCTGGCGGCTTCCACCATTATTTCCTTTGCATTGACAATTGACATTTTTGACCTCCTTTAATAAATATTGGTTATGGAAAATATTTTTCTTATTCTATCCATTGAAAACATGAAGCTATTATAAAGCTTCCAGGCTTGTTTATGCTTTTAGTCTTGCTCCTTTCGGATCCCAAAGCGGTGACTGCACGATGACTGCCCCAACTTGTTCTCCGAAGAATTCCACTTCAAATTCAGTACCTGTTTGTGCATATTCAATGGGCAGGTATGCATAAATGATGCTTTTTTCTACCGAGTAGCCATATCCGCCCGAGGCAACCCATCCAATCACCTTACCATCCTTGGTACGAATCGGTTCTTTTCCCAAAGCAATCGTACGGGTATCAGAGAGTGTCAGGCAACATAACTTCCGCTTTAATCCATTTTTCTTTTGATCAAGCAAGGCTTCTTTCCCGATAAATTCTGCTTTCTCCAGCTTAACAGCAAAACCCATACCAGCTTCGAATGGAGAATAATCAGGACTGATCTCACCGCTCCAGTATCGGTAACCCTTTTCCAGCCTGAGTGAATCGATCGCTTTGTACCCCGCAGCTACCAAACCTTCCGACCTTCCAGCCTCCCACAATGTGTCCCATAAGCGGAGCCCAAATTCCATGGGGCAATAAAACTCCCATCCCAACTCACCCACATACGTTACACGGCAGGACAGTGTAGGTACATCCCCTATCATGATTCTGCGTGCAGTCATATATGGGAATCCTTCATTAGATACATCCGCCAGGGTAACTTTTTGCAGGATCTTTCGGGCTTTGGGACCCCACAAACCCAGACAAACATAGGATGAACTTACATCCTCAATCGATACAGAACCATCCTCAGGCATATTCAAAGATAACCAAGACAGGTCATGTTGCCCGAAGGCTGTGCCGGTTATGATGAAGAACCGATCTTCTGCCAGTCGTGTGACGGTGAAATCGCATTCTATGCCACCCCGCTTATTCAGACACTGGGTATATACAATGGTTCCAACAGGTTGATCGATCTCATTGGCACAAATATGGTTGAGGAAAGCCAGTGCCCCTGGACCACGTACTTCAAATTTATTGAATGAGGTTTCATCAAATAGGCCTGCATTCTCGCGGGTCATCAAGTGTTCGTAACCAACAGCACGAGACCAATTGTGGTGAGACCAGCCTTTTGGCTCATGGCCATGGCGAGCCATTTCTTCATGAGGTTTAAACCAGTTGGGACGTTCCCAGCCTGTTTTCTCCCCAAAGTGACAGCCTAGCTCTTGCAGCCTGAAATAAGTGGGTGAGAGCCGTAAGCCTCTCCGGGAAAGGCGTTCTTCACCCGGATAATGGATATCGTAATATTGAGTATAGGTCTCTATCGTACGGGCAACGGTGTAATCCTGGCTATTATAATTGGATCCGAACCGCCTCACATCCAATCGCCATACATCCCACTCTGGATGCCCATCGATAATCCACTCTGCCATCGTCTTTCCTATTCCACCTGCCCCTGCCAGTCCATGGGCACAAAAAGCACACGCCACCCAAAAACCTTTTACCGATGTGGGACCTAACAGGAACTCACCATCCGGAGTAAATCCTTCTGGGCCGTTTAGTAGCTGGATGACTTCAGCTGTTTCAACCGCAGGTACACGTTTGATGGAATTCTCCATCAACGGGGTAAAGCGTTCCCAATCAGGTGGAAGGAGCTGGTATTTAAAATCACGAGGAATTCCTTTTAAACCAAACGGAGCTGGATTACGCTCATACCCACCTGTAACCAAGACCACCTACCTCTTCGCGCCAGTAAACCAGTAGATCGGGATCGCGCAAAGTTGGGAAATCGTGACCCACACCCTCGATCGGCTTTGTTATGATATATAAATGAGCCATAGGAACCACAGGAAGGTTTAAACCAACCAACTTTCCAATTTCTCCTCCCCATTGTCCGGCAGCGTTGACCACAATTTCTGTTTCGATCGTACCCAAGTTGGTAACGACATCATGTACACGACCGTTTTTGATGTTGATCTTTTCAACATTCGTGTCAAGGAAAAATCTCGCCCCTCGAGATTTAGCTCCTTTAGCGAGGGCAGTGGTCAAACCGGTTGGATCGATCACACCATCATTGGGTGTATAGGCAGCGCCAACCACACCATCCATATTCATGATCGGAAACAGGTCAAAAGCTTCTTTGGGTGATATTAGATCCATCGGCACACCAAAAGACTTCGCCAATCCCACCAATCGTTTAATATCCTCCAGGCGTTCTGGCGAGGAAGCCAGTCGCAATCCACCGACCTCCCGCCAACCGGTATCTTGTTCCGTTTCCTGCTTTAACTTTCGATACAGATCAGTGCTGTAGTGCATCATACGGGTGAGATTTGCATCGGAACGCATCTGACCGATCAGACCAGCAGAATGCCAGGTAGAACCACTGGTCAGCTCGTGCCGTTCGAGGACAACCACGTCTTTCCAACCCATTAATGTTAGATGATATGCAATACTGCAACCGCCAACACCACCACCAATGATTACAACTTGAGCCTGAGTGGGAAGATCAGACATTTTCACTTACCTCCTTAAGATATTCATTCCAATATGGATTATGGATATTTTCCATGACACGGGCAAAGAATTTATCGGAATAATCACGGAAATCAAAATCAAGCTTTGAGATACCGATTTGTACAAGTCCCCATGTGGCTTCACGCAGATCGGACAAGATTTTCATGATTTTCAAACGAGCCAGATGACCTTGATTTACCTCTCCATTAAAATAACAGTTCAACATCCAGTAATCCTGCTCGTCTGAGAGATTATGGTGGTCGGAAAAATTTGCCAGATCGAAAAATGCATCACCCATACCTGCGTATTCCCAATCCAGGATATAGAGCTGACCATTCGTTAGAAAGTTGCCATTAAGAAGATCGTTGTGGCACGGGCACGGTTTATATGGCTTGAGCGATAATGCATTTTCAGCTTCATTCAGTCTTTCGATCAGCCAATCAAAATCCTTCGGGAACGCAACCTGATAACGACGAGCAATGTCAGAATAAGCCCGCACAACTCGGAAAACATCAAAACTACCGGGTATATCCTGCATGGTATGTATTTTCTTAACCATCTCCATAACACGCTGAATGTTTTCGGGTTGGCTTATTTCTTCTGGTAGGATCGGTCGTCCATTTATAAAGCGAGTAACAAGGTAACCTTCTGGCTGGATATAATAATATACTTCAGGAGCGATACCCAGTTGTCCAGCAGTCAAATTCGCGGCATATTCATGATCACGATTTATCCCTAAGAGATCCGTATCTGCTCCAACGATCCGTAGAACAAACGCCTCCCCACCTACATCGATTCGAAAATTATTATTCGTAATTCCACCACCCAAAGGGGTGGCTTTCAAATCATTGGCAGAAGCCCACCCAGGCACACGGGCAATAGCCTCCTCCAGGGTAAGAGATATGTTTAAATTCTTCATAAAATATGGTTATAAAATACTATCAAGGTCCGGTTCAGAAACGATTGAGATGTCTCCTATTTCTGCCAAATTGAATCAGGTTTAGCCATCTCAGCCACAATATCAATTGAAGAAATGATTCCCAATGGAAAAGCTTCAGGATCATCCTGGTCGATCACCACCAGGCGATGGTGGTGCTTTTGAATCATCAGATTCGCAGCCATTTGCAGAGGGGCATGGATATCAATCGTCAACGGTGGGTGCATGATATCTCTCACGGTTAGTTTCTCATCAATCTCCGTTTATCCACAAAAGGTAATAAATCCTTCCCACTAACCACACCTTCTGGCTTACCTTTTGCATCCACTACAAGGACTGAGCGCCACCCTGCCTGGGTCATGGTTCGCGCAGCAGAAGTAAGTGGGGTTTTATCACGGCAAACCAGAATTGCATCCGACATAACATCAGCAACGAGTCTCTCGTTTAGGTTTTTCCTCCCGAGCGATGCTGGAAACAAAATCAGAGATCGAAATAATTCCCACAGGTATACCATTTTCGGTGACCAATCAGGCGTTGAATATCCTTTTCAATCAGTATATTGCAGCCGCATTTAAAGCCGCATCCGCTTCAACAGTTTCAATCGGGGTGGACATAAGCTCACCTGCAGTAAGCTTACGCATAGTAGCCAGACCTTGTGGTTCCGAGATAGCCATTCGCCTGCCAGCAGGTCATAGTCAGATGATGATTCCCTGTGGATGATCTGTTCTTGATCAACCACAACCAACGCGTGAACATGGTTTTGGGTTAGCATAGAAGCCACCTGACCTAATGTGGCATCTGATCTACAGGTATGTAGTCCTGGATGCATTAAATCACGGACATATTTTTTTCATATCACCCTCCTATTATTGAACTTCATCCACATCTCGATACCATTTCACCCGATCACCCACTCTGGCGCGTAATCGCCATGCAAGAGATTTTGGTTCCTGTTCGATACGATCCAGGGCAGTTTTTACCTGCGAATCGATTTTTCCTTCTGTTCAGTGGTTAGCTGTGTGTATCCCTGGGCAAGCTGGCGCACTTTATCAAGATTCATGGTGGTTGTTCGCCACAGACCCCAATCGTTGCTGCACAATCCGGCAATGTACTTGATGTTAATAGTTTCTTGATCCATATCCCCTAGGGGATGTTCGAGCAGCAACATGATTGTGTCGATGACATCTTTTTCATTTATCTTCACAATTTGCATTTTTTCAAGCAGCATCTCTGCCAGGGGAATGCTTGGATTGTCGACTTCCAAGCGATTATTCCAATAAATAACATGACAAAACGCCAGTTTTTCATAGAATACGTCGATGTGGATGCCGATTTCCGCCCTCTCGAAGATGGCACGCTCACCTTCAGAAACGATGAAGACTTCCCGGTTTTCATGGTAACCAAGTCCAGACATTAATACCTGAATTTCCTTAGTCTGCCTATGATAAGCAGCAAAATCGATATCGGTGTAAGCGCGCCCCATCGCGGCTTGTAAATATCCAAATTTCGGGCAGTGCATCTGAAAAGCCAATGATCCAATAACCCGCATAATAATGCCAGCATTACTGCTGGCAGTTAGTATACGCTTTAATTCATTTTCAAACTTTTCACGTTCCGCACGATCTTGTTCGCCCATCCCGATTGAACTGCTTAACATACCATGCTCCTGTGCTGATAGTTCAGCAATCGGCTATAATGTGACCAAATGTCATTAACTGAGTACACTTGGGAATATTTTCCGACAATTATAATAAAAAAAGCAAAATCTTGCAAATTTCTTCAGATTCTTTTATAATCTAAGTAGATAATAATCAATTCCCGTCACTAACTAACAGATAATAATATGTAAATATAAATGAGTAAATCTCTCATTCCAGCTCAACGGCGAGAGCGAATCCAGGAGTATCTGGCAATCCATAAAATCGTCCGGATGGACGAATTGTATAAAATGCTGGATACATCTGAAGCGACCGTCCGACGGGACCTGGAATGGCTAGAACGGGAAGGTGTTTTAGAACGAACTCATGGGGGAGCAATCCTTAGTCAGAGGATGACTCTTGAACCCGAATATATCCAAAGAGCATCTATAAATCCAGAAGAAAAACATCAGATTGGAGAGCTGGCAGCATCACTCATTTCGTGATGGTGAAGTTGTATTTATCAATAGTGGCACGACCACTGCTCAAGTGATCCACCACATCCGAGGGATGCTGGCATCACTGTGTTCACCAATAATTTGACTGCAGTACTGGAGGTCGGAGATGCCAGGCTTAAACAGTACCTGGGTGGTGAGTTCCAGCCGCATTCCAACTCGGTTGCCGGTCGCTTCGGTCTTGATAACCTGCGCCAGGTGTATGCTAACAAGGCGATCCTGGGAGTGGACGGTATCAGTTTGATCCATGGCTGTACAGTGCCTTCGAATGCGGAAGCTGAAATGATGAAATTGATGATTGAGCGTACGAAAGGGGATATATATAATTGTGGCTGATCACACCAAATGGGGCGTGGTCTCCAATTTTCAAATCGCAACGATCGATGAACTCGATAAACTGATCACGGATGCGCAAATAGATCCTATCACCCTTGAGACTCTTGCCGCTCATTCCGTGGAGATACTCATAGCCTCAGCAGACCAGGTGAAAGTTTAGATAGGTTTAGGTAAATTTTAGGAAGATATTATCGAGGAGGACCGTATGCCATTATTTTCCAAGAAGGAACAAAAGAAGGCAACCCGGCTGTTTTTTGCCACTGATTTGCACGGCTCCGAGCGAACCTACCGGAAATTTATCAACGCAGGAAAATTCTATGATGTCGATGTCCTGGTGATGGGAGGAGACATCACCGGCAAACTCCTTATCCCAATCATCAAAGAAAACAACGACCATTATCGTGCCACCTTGCAGGGCAGAGTCGAAGAGATCACCACGCAAGCTAGAGCTTGAAAATCTAGTTAATCGATTGGGGACCCTGGGGTTCTATCATAAGATCATGGATGAAGACGAATTTCGTTCCCTCTCTGCAAACGAGCAGGCGGTTAACGAGCTGTTTCACCAGGTAGCCCATGAGCGTTTGAGCGACTGGGTGGATCTGGCGGAAGAACGCCTGGCAGGAACAGGGAAAAAATGTTATGTGACCGGTGGAAACGATGATGACCCTGTGGTGTTAACAGCCATAAAGCAGGAAGGTACACAAACTTTTTTTGCCTGTGAAAATGAAGTGGTTCAAGTTGATGAGGATCACACCATGATTTCAGTCGGTTACAGCACACCAACTCCGTGGAAGACACCTCGGGAAATTTCAGATGAACAACTGGGTGAAATGATCGAAGAAATGATTGGGCATGTAACCGATCACAAGCCATGTAATTTTTAACTTCCATGACCCTCCCGTTGATTCATCACTGGATACCTGCCCAATGCTGGATTGGAGCAAGGATCCACCCGAGCCGATCATCCAAAGTGGGCAAACGGTCATGTATGGTGCTGGAAGTAAATCGGTCCGCAAAGCCATCGAGAAATACCAACCAATGTTGGGTCTTGCATGGGCACATCCACGAATCCCAATCTGTAGCCAAGATTGGGCGAACGACCTGCATCAACCCCGGGAGTGAATATGGGGAGGGAATATTACGTGGCTGTCTGGTGACTTTCGTCGATGGCAAGGTGGAAGGGTACCAGATGACGAGCGGTTAATAGATCAATTTAGAAAGGAGGAAATATCAACCATAAGCAAATATGTTATGAAATTACGATAATTGCGTAAGATAAGTTGAGCTTTTATCAACTAATCAATCAAACCAATTATTAGAATTGTTATATTCCAAAGGAGGATCACAATGTCTGAAGCCACAGCAACCAAGCCGGAAGTCTTCACCCGTAAGGCATCTGGGCTTGTGCGTGTTATGTCTCCGTATTCTGCGTTTGTCTATAACATCTTAACCATGGGGATCATCTTCCCCTGGGTTTTCCTCGTATCCCCAACTGCTTTCCCTGGTGGTAATGTGCCTCTCGGAATTCTTATCTGCACACTCATTGAGATCCCAATCGCATTTGCAGCGGTCTGGCTATCGACAGCACTGCCGCGATCTGGTGGCGATTATGTCTTCCAGAGCCGTGTCTTCGGCGGTAGTTGGGGTTATACGATCGTGATGAGCGGATTCGTAATCTGGATCCTCGTTTGGACGGCTCTATCCGGCTGGTTGGTGGCAGTGCTTGGACTGGCACCACTATTATTGGGTCTCGGACACGTATTGAGCAACCCCGCAATGATTATCTGCCGGTTTATGGGCTACTACCCCAGTGGGTTTGTTCATCATTAGCCTCTTGAACGGTTTGATCGGGGCACTCCTACTTGTTACCGGTTTCAAGAACTATGTCCGCTTCCAGCATGTGATGTGGTGGGGCTATTCTGCTTGGATTTGCAGCCACATTAGCTCATACTATTTTCCAGTCCAGTCTCCGCCTTTGCCGAAAAGCTAAATCAGTTTGCAGCTGCCGTGGGAGAGTCATCCACCTTTTATCAGACTGCGCTAGCCGCAGCGCAAACCGCGGGGGTGAACACATCACCCAATTTTAGTTGGTTGCTGACCCTATTGATCGCGCCTGTGGCATGGCAGAGCCTGCAATGGGCTACCTACAGTGCTCAACAGAACGGCGAGATTAAAGAGGCACGGTCATTTAAAAATCAGGTCTTCATCATGGTCGGTGCTCTGATAGCTGCCGGACTTCTACTTGCCTTGCTCGGTGTAGCCTTACAACATGCTGCCGGGACCGAAGGTCAGGTGGTCGCATCCTATGGTTATTGGTACGTTGATCCTACTGCTAAAATCGCCGATACGATTATCCTTGCTCCAAGTATGTTGGCAGTGGCGATAACAAGAAACCCTTTGTTGATTTTAATAATCGGCATTGGTTTCACGCTAAATTCCTTCCAGATTGTTTGCAACTGCTACATCGGGGTCACGCGCATTATGGTAGCGATGAGCCTTGATCGGTTATTACCAGCATGGGTGAGTAAGGTGCACGAACGTTTTCATACTCCAGTCAACGCACACCTGGTTTACTTTCTTTTGAGTATCCCAATCTTTGCATTATATAGTTTCAGGTACGGAGAGTTCATTTTGTTTACGCTTGGAGTGACCTTTGGGTGTGGTTACGTCTTCGCAGCGACCGCCCTCTCGGGAGCGTTCCTGCCAACCGAGCGAAGGCTTTATACGATGCCTCTCCAGGAAGTCGATACAATATCAACGGTTTGCTTGGTATTCTCCTGATGCTGATTGGATTGGTAACTTTTGTGGGAACGACATGGAGCATGGCAACCGTATTCGCCAGCATTCCCATCCTGGTCTGGATCACCCGTCTTGTGGCTATATTAATAGCAGGTTGGGTAATATACAGTTTGCGAGACAAACTGGGTGGCTGGGTCAAAGGTGGAAGTATGCCTTTGGTTTCGGCACTTGGTGTTCTCGGCGCGGGCTTCGCCATGTCTATGGTTGCAGCGTTCCTATTAAAACCAGACTACTTTGTTCTTGGAATCTGGACAGGGCTTGACACCCTGCTTAGTGGGGATATTGCCGGTGGTTTATACGAATTGCGCGCCCAACTGATCGCCTTAGGAGTCGTACTGATTTCCCTGGTTATGTACTATTGGGCAAAGGCAGTACAGAAGTCTAAGGGAATCAATGTGGAGTATGCATTCAAGGAGATCCCGCCAGAATAAGAATTGACACCATTCAGATAAAGGTGGTCAGTGCAGTAGCACTGACCACCATTTTCCTGATGGGAAATTCAAATACATAATTTATTATGAAAATCATTGATGATGTAATTACCAGGATTGAGGATTGGAAGGGAAGAACGATTAGTATTGAGCCAGTGTTAGGGGGATTAACCAACACCAATTATAAAGTGGTGGTTGATGGGAAATATTATTTTGTTCGCGTTCCAGGTGAGAGCACAGAGCTCTTGGCAGTTGACCGGCGCAATGAATATTTTAATACCAAAGCGGCTGCAGAGACTGGAGTAGGTCCGCATGTACATTATTATTTACCTGAATATCAAGTGATGGTATTGGAATATCTCGAAGGAATCACTATGTCGAATGAAGCTTTACACGCTCCAGGTATGCCAACAAAAATTGCCCACGCTATAAAGAGCTTACATGATGGTCCGCGTTTTCTATCTTATTTCAATATGTTTCGTCTAACAGAGTATTATCTTGATATTTGTATAAAAATGGATATTCATATACCAGATGGCTATTCAGAGAGGTTACCTACTATCCAGCGCATCGAACAAGCTGTGACAGTTCATCCTCTGCCTACACGGCCATGCAATAATGATTTACTGGCTGAGAATTATATCTATGATGGTAAATCCTTGCATATTATTGATTATGAGTACAGCGGTAATAATGATCCATGCTTTGAACTCGGAAATACCTGTCAGGAGTTACAATATGATGAAGTCTGGTATCGCTGAAGTGTGCAAAGCCTATTTTGGTTCTAAGAAGTTGGACATGATAGCCCGGATGAAATTATATATGATCATGTCAGATGTGGGTTGGGCGCTCTGGGCAGCGATCCAGGCTAAGATCTCGAAGATAGAGTATGATTTCTGGGGATGGGCAGTTGAAAGATGGGAAAGGGCAGTCAAAAAGATGGACTCACCAGAATTCCCAATCTGGCTTGAAAATGTACAAAAATTAAACTTTGAAAGGTAGATCAGATAAATGAAAGATCAAGCACGCGTTGTAATAATCGGTGGAGGTATCGTTGGTGTAAATATTGCTTATCATCTAGCCAAGCTGGGCTGGACTGATATCATTCTATGTGAAAAAGGTGATATCGCAAGTGGAGAATCATCCCATGCCGCTGGATTGGTCACCCAATTTGCTACCTCGCAAACTCTAATGCAATTTCGGAAATATAGCATCGAACTATACAGTGGCTTGCATTTATTTGATCATGTTGGCAGTTTACGCGTCGCCTCATCGAAGGACCAACTTTTAGAACTACGCCGTAGTGTGAGTCGGGCAAAAGCGATCGGCATGGATGTCGAGATTATCTCACCTGAGGAAGCTTTACGCATTATGCCCCAAATAAGCAAAGAAAACCTATATGGCGCGATATACCTGCCTCACGATGGCCAGCTGGATCCATACACCACAACGACTACCATGGCACGTCTGTCTAGAGAAATGGGCGTGAAAGTGAAGACCTACGTGCGGGTGACAGGGTTTAATCTTTCTCCCAATGGTGAAATTAACACGGGTCTTACCGATCAAGGTCCAATTCAGACCGAGATCGTTGTCAATGCCGCTGGCATGTGGGCACCACAAATTGCTGCAATGGCTGGTTTGCATATTCCAACCACACCGGTTGATCACCAACATATTGCGTTAAAAGCTGTAAATGGTCACGAATTTTATCCCACCACACCCTGTTTACGTGATCCTGATAACCTAGTTTATATGCGACAAGAGGCAGGTGGTCTGGTCATTGGTGGGTATGAACCAGATCCGCTGGCACGATGGATCGATGGAGTGCCTTGGGAACACGGTGGAACCACGCTCCCTGCGGATTATGATCGATTCGAACAGCTGCTAGAAGGTGCCATCCGGCGTATCCCATTCCTCGACCAGGCTGGAATCATCACCCTGGTTTGCCACCCAGGTGCTTACACACCTGATTGCCAGCCCATGCTTGGTCCAATGGCTGGTGCACGCGGTATCTGGATTGCGGCCGGTATGTCTCTTAATGGATATGGTGGTGCGGGAGGAATTGGAAAGCTCATGGCGGAATGGATTGTACAGGGCGAACCATCCCTGGATATCTATGCCTACCGTGCCACTCGATTTGGAAATTATTTCGCCAATCCGGAATATGCTGCCGAACGAACCCGTGAAGGTGTCAAATATTATTATCGTTTACGCTTCCCGAATGACGAAAACGAATGGGCACGCCCACATCGAGTCAGCCCGGTACACTATCGACTACAGGAAATGGGCGCAGTCTTTGGTGAAAAATATGGTTGGGAGCGCGTCAATTACTTTGATCCGCATAAACCGTGGCGAAGAATGGGCGCCGACCAACGGAATTGGGGCTGGAATCGACCTCCTTATTTTGAACGAGTTGGGAAGGAGCACCTGGCAACGCATGAACGGGCTACCTTGTTTGATCTATCCTCATTTGGTAAGATCGAAGTCATGGGACCTGGTGCATTGAGACTTTTACAACGCGTTTCAGATAGCAATATCGATAAGTCAGTTGGAAGCGCTATCTACACGCAATTCTTGAATACACGCGGAGGCGTCGAGGCTGATGTTACCATTTCACGGCTTGAATCGGATTATTATGTAGTCATCACAGGATCTGCATTCATCGGGAACGATTTAGCCTGGTTGAGAATTCATCAACAAGAGGAAGATGGTCAAGTAATCATCCGTGATGTCACCCAGGAATGGGCATGCCTGGCTTTGTGGGGTCCGAAATCCCGTTGATCCTGGAGAAAATCACTAAAGATAATATCTCGAATGATAGCATTCCTTATCTGCATTCAAAAACTATCGAATTAACGGAGTTAATATATGGGCACAACGTGTCAGCTATGTGGGTGAGCTGGGTTGGGAGTTATATATCCCCCCTGAGCGTGCCACGCTCGTCTGGGATGCACTCCTAGCTGGACAGGAATACGGTATAGAAGTCGGTGGATACAAGGTTCTCAATTCATTGCGCCTGGAAAAGGGATATCGGTACTACACTGCTGATGTCACCCAATTGGAGACGCCCTACGAGGCAGGTTTGGGATTTTGTGTCGATCTCAACAAAGGCGATTTTATCGGCAGAGATGCACTCGTCAAGCAGAAACAAGCCGGGGTAAATCGCAAGTTATGCACCATCATATTGGATGGGAGCGAGTTCACCCAGATTTACGGTGGTGAGGTTATTTACCATAATGGGAATGTGATCGCACGTGTGCGGAGTGGTGGATATGGCTATTCAATTCAAAGAATATATTATATGCATACCTCCCTGTGGAGATTGCGATAACAGGTACTCGCCTTGAGGTTGATTTGATCGATGCTCGCTTCCAGGCTGAAGTTACTGCAACAGTACTATTGGATCCGAAAGGGGAACGTTTGAGGAATTAATCTAGCGTTGGGAGTATTTAAATATTCAAGCATTACATATAAAATAAAATAATGAACGATATCCTCCTTCTATGTTGGCTTTGGCATGCTCACGCCGGTGGCGATTATGGTGGTAGAGCAATTGCCAGAGCATAATACGGGTGCCTTGGTTAAAGAAGTTAGCGAATTCATATTCGATGACGCTGCTATTGTTGCCTGCTCTGCGCCAGTGGGATATCCCCACGGCTATGATCGGAACCGTTCTGGGAGATAATTCACACGGCCACCAGCTTGCTCAACAGCTGGCAGAATAGGGGCGTGCAAGGAGAGGTGCGGTTCTCTAAAGATATCAAGACCCCCTGGGAAGTGGATGTCTCTGATGAGACTGGCGCGCGCACTTATTTCTGGCAGCGTCCAGCGCAAGTTTTAGACACGCTCGACACCACTGATTTATCCATCCTTCAGGGAACACGTATCTTATACGTAGATTGGTACGATGGCGACCACATTTTAAGAGCAATGGATGAAGCACATCGTCTGGGCATTCCAGTGTTCTTGAATTTTGAGTACGGTCACACCAAACCGGAGTTATTAAAAAGCTATGCCGGCCGCGCAACCATTTGCCAGGCGGTTACCGATGCTGCCCAATGTGGTGATATTCCACCCAGGAAGTAGCCCTGAGATTATTGAGAAACGGCGTCCATACCGCGCTTATCACCATGGCGGATGATGGCTGCCTGGCAGTGAACCGCGATGAGGCTCTAAGGATTCATGCGCCTGTAGTACGGGCTATTGATGGTTGTGGAGCAGGTGCCACTTTTTTCAGCCGGATATATTTACGGTTACCTTCTGGGATGGGATCTTGAAAGATCCGTCCGCTTTGCTACCACGGCCGCTTCCTTGAAAGTAACCCGCCCCGGATTACAGATGTTTCCTTTTAATGAGATAATAGAATTAGCAAACCGGCTATCTGTAGAACGATCACACTTGGTTGTATAAAGCCATTACTAGGAGTTCACATGTTGAATTACGCCACCTTGCTCACGCTGGAACAGGTAGAACGTATTCATGCTGCATCCTTGGAGTTGCTCGATTCGGTCGGCTTGCTAGTTCGAAATGAAAAAGCACGCACCATCTTCAAACAAAATGGCTGCTGTATTGATACAGAAACGCAGATCATAAAATTTCCTTCAGTAGTGGTTGAGAAATTCGGGCACTGCTCCTCGACCTTCACCTTTTTTGCCAGGGATCCAAAATATGATCGGACATTACCTCAAGATGGACCGGTAATCATCACCGGAAGCTCTGCCCCAGATATCATGGATCCGCTTACAAAGCACCCAAGAAGGGCAAGATCCGATGATATCGCCCGAATTGCTCACCTGATCAATGAATTGCCAGCTTATGATGTTTTTTCCATCTCAACCCTGGCTGACGATGCACCCCCTGGTCAATTCACGCTTGCTCGTCTTTACCCATCTGTGAAGTACTGCGTTAAACCGATCCGTAGCACAACCAAGGACATGGATGACATCTTGTCAATCATGCGTTTGCTCTTCACGATCACTGGAAGTGAGGAAACCTATCGTGCCCACCCGTTTGTTACCCATCATCACTGCCCCATCGTTTCACCGTTGACGATGGATCAGCTTTCAACGGAAGCGATGATTTACTTCTGTGAGCAGAAATTACCGGTTTACCCAAGTATCGTACCAAATGCAGGTCTAACCTCACCAATGTCCATGGCTGGTACACTGGTTCAAGGCAATGCAGAATTCCTTGCCATCTCGGTGCTGATGCAAATGGTGTGCGAAGGTACTCCGACCATCTATGCAACCTTACCCACCGTCGCCGATATGCGTTCAGGTGCATACGCTTCTGGAGGAATAGAGTGTGGCATGTTGCATATGGCTTTCGCACAAATGGCTCGCTTTTACAATGTGCCCTACGGAGGTTATATCGGATTATCCAATTCAAAGATCAATGACGCTCAATCAGGTTATGAGACGGGTATGTCCAGTATTGCGGGTATCCTGGGTGGGATTGATATGTTGAATATGGGCGGCCTTCTGGATTCTTTAAAGGTATTTGATTACGCCAAGGCAGTCATCGATGACGAAATTGCTATGATGCTCAAACGCTTTAAACGCGGGATAAAATTCGACGAACAGGAATTGGCACTAGAAATTATTGCCCAGGTGAAACCGGGTGGTTCATTTATGATGAACCCCCACACTTTAAAACGAATAAAAGCGAGGCCTTACTTACCTGGCTGTCGGTTCGTGAAGCCCGTGAAGCCTGGGAGAAGAAAGGATCTCTTGATACGCATGCACGCGCAATGCAACGAGACTCCATGAAATCCTATCACGTGAGAGTGCAGCTCAATTCACCGAAGAAGTCGAGCTCCGTATTAGAGCGCAATTCAAGGATCTGGTTCCTGGAATTCTGGTATTGCCTGAAAAAATGTAGGTAATTGATAGTTGGGAATCAACACTACCTGGAGATAAAATCCCAATGAAATTATATTTTGCAACGGATGTACACGGTTCGGAAATTTGTTGGAAAAAATTCCTTGCAGCCAGCAAGTTTTATGAAGTGGATACCCTAATTCTTGTGGAGATATGACCGGCAAGGCGATTATTCCTATTATTGCTCAAGGAAATGATAATTACAAGGTTACCTTGCTGGAGCAGGAAAAAATTCTGCATGGAAAAGATGAAGTTGATAAGATGGTCCAGACCATCCAAAACCGAGGCTACTACCCCTTTGTGACCAATCCGGATGAGGTACAAGTGATTTCCACTACTCCCGGAAGAACTGACGAGTTATTCCTGGAGCAGGTGATAATAACCATACAACGTTGGATGGATTACACGGATACAAAATTGAGTGGGACGGGTATCCGTTGCATTGTTTGCCCGGCAACGATGACATCTTCGAGATTGATAATGTGATTGGAACCTCCAAATGTGTGCGCAGTATGGAAGGTCAGGTTTTTGAATTGGATGAATATCATGAAATGGTAAATTCAGGCTGGTCGAATCCAACTCCGTGGAATACGCACCGTGAGGAATCCGAGGAAGCGCTTCTAACACGCCTTGAAGCAATAATCCACAACGTGAAGAATCCATCCATGGCGGTTTTCAACCTGCATGCCCCACCCTATGGGAGTGGATTGGACGAGGCACAAGAACTGACCAAAGACCTTCGTCCTCTATATGCAGGCCGTTCAATGATACCCGTTGGGAGTAAAGCTGTGATGACCGTGATTGACAAGTATCAGCCGCTACTCGGTTTACATGGTCATATCCATGAAGGTAAAGGAACCCGAAAATATAAGAAAACTCTGTGTGTCAATCCAGGCAGCATGTACGAGCAAGGTATGTTAAATGGTGCTGTAATTGAACTCAAACCCAACAAGGTGGGAAATTATTTACTGACCACAGGGTAGTATAGATATTGGAATGATGCAGGAAAGGAGGAGATTTTCTATATATAAAATGATTTAGGATATACACAAAAGAATAAGGATTATCATTTCGAATAGCTCATCCGGTGGACCCCGGAACCGGAAAACATACAAAGGAGACTCATATGAGTGACGTTTCATTGTTTGTTCGCAAGGCAAGTGGATTGGTGAGAGCCTGGTCAGTGTTTGACTCTTTCATCTATGCCACTTTCTCGATAAACTTGATTACTCTTGGGCTTTTTATTTTCTCATATTGTTATTATTTTGGGGGCAGTCTGATAAGCGGGGTTGTAATTGGAGCCATCTTCACCGTCTTTGAAGTGATCGTATATGCTAGTTTAATTTCTGCCATGCCACGCGCAGGGGGTGATTATGTATGGCAGAGCCGTATCCTTAATCGCGCAATTGGCTTCATCTTGGCAGTTACGGGTTGGTGGTTCATTCTATGGCTGTGGACACCCCTCTATGGTCAGATGCTCACTTACCAGGTTTACACGCCTCTGCTTGCAATCGCAGGTTTCAAGGATGCAGCTTTATGGTTCACCACCACCTCCCAAGGTCAATTTGTAGGCATGCTTTCTGTGTGCTTGATCGTTTTTATATACATTGCGGTGGGTATGAAGTGGTACGCGCGGGTACAGAAGTTTTGCTTTTGGGGTGGTATGGTTGGTTTAGCGATCGTTTTCCTCCTGTTATTGTTCGGTAACCATGATACCTTTGTAGCAAATTACAACACCATGGCACCCACCTTTGGCGCGCAGCCTGGGGACGTTTACGCAGCAACTATGCAGGCGGGTGCAGAAGCCGGTACTGTGGCTGGTCCACTCTTCCCGCTGGCCATCGGGGCAAGCATCTTCCTGGTCCCGATGTTGACATTCTTCAACTTGTGGCCAAACTGGGGCTCCACGCTGTACGGTGAGGTGCGCGGCGCATCGGATTACAAGCGTAACTTCATGGGCATGTTTGCTGCGATTGTCGTAACAACAGTGGGTGCGGTGATTTTCTTCCTTTTAATTGGGAAAACTATCGGCTGGGATTTTTATAACAACTCAAACGGTGCCTTCTGGAATTGGGGATTTGGTTACACAACCACCCCACCACCGCTACCCATCTGGCCATATCCAGCGCTGTTTGCCACTTTCATGGTTAAGAGCCAGCGCTCATGTTCATCGTCGTGCTCTTGATGAGCCTGTGGTGGTTTGGCTGGTCTGGGACGCTCTTTCTCAGCTCGACCAGGGTGATTTTGCGGCCTCGATCGACCGCATGCTTACCCGAATGGGTTTCGAAGATTGAGCCACGCACCAAGACGCCCATTTATGCCTTGTTGCTTATGGTCATTCCTGCGGTGATCGTCTCGTATTTATATGCTTTTAAGATATTCAATTTTAATACCCTGGCGCTCGATGCAACTGTTGTGATTGCCATCACATTCCTCGGTATCCACCATTGCAGGAATTATTTTACCCTGGCGGGCAAAGGATGTATTCGATGGCTCTCCAATCGCCAAGTACAAGGTCCCAGCCTGGCTGGGTTGGATCGTTGCCATTGCTTTTGTGATTTTCAGTTTCATTACCCCCATCCGGCTTTCGTTCAAGTACGCATGGACAATTATTAATGGCTTTGGTGCTTTGAATGCTGATTATCTCACATGGTTTGTGGTGATTATGCTCGGGCTTCTGACTATTATCAATGCAGTGATCCTAGTTTGGATCATGGTGCAGGTTATCAAGGGAATCTCGAGCAGCAAAGCCATGCCATTGGTTACCCTGGCGGGACTGATCTTCCTGTGGTTCTTGGACTGGCTGTTAGTAGTGTGGTTCTGGGATCCAACTACAGCAGACGGAATTGCCAGCTACGCCATCGGATGGTCAAATGTGAACTCGATGATCTTCATGCTATTGCAACTACCTTCTTGCTGCGGCAATCTATTTCGGCTTCAGCTACTACCGTCGAAAACAGGGTATCCAAATCGAAAAGGTATACAGAAGGAAATTCCGGTCGAATAGATTACTACTTAAGACATGTCCTATGAATAGAAGGAGTAATTGATATCCAAAATGGGTATCTGCTCCTTCTAATAATCCTCTAATTATGGCATAATAGGGATTGTTGTGAGAATCCATCTAAAGAACTTTACCGAACCGGAATGACGTTGCAAGATCTGTTTAATTAAATTACAAAAACGATAGTGATTGCTTAGACAGGAGGTGCGTCAGCGATAATTGAACAACAATAAACCTGAAATATATAAACAATATTTAGTAAATCATCTTGTAACATAGGAGAGAATTAGAAATGCGTACCAATAAAATCGCTTTCACAATACTGGCTTTAATGATCGTAGCTTCATTCATCCTTTCTGCCTGTGCAACTGCAACCACGGTTGCACCTGTAGAGCCCGTTGTGACAGAAGCTCCAGTCGTCCCAGAAGTTCCTGCTACCTCAGGGACAAGCGTTAAAGAACTCCTCAATCCCTCATCGATGCCTGCAAGACAGAAGGCATCGTATCACGATCAGTAGCGACTCCAGGTTCGTGGCTAATTACCAAGAAATCTTTGATCTCTTTACATCAATTTCTGGTGCTGAGCTCAACTCACTCGACGAACCGCGGCTCTCCAGATGAACTGGCAGCCATTGAAGCCAATAAGGGCAACATGGGTCCGCAGGCTCCTGATATCGTTGATGTCGGATATGCCTATGGAGACTTAGGTAAGGCTGATGGGTATTATCAACCCTATAAAGTCTCAACATGGGAAAATATTCCCGATACCCTTCTGGGCATTCCCGCCAAGGATCCAGAAGGATACTGGACCGGTGGTTACTATGGTGTTATGGCTTTAGAAACCAATACAGCAGCTGTTGAAAATCCCCCAACCAACTGGGAAGATTTATTGAAGGAAGAGTACAAAGGTCAGGTTGCCCTCTCGGGAGATCCCCGCACTTCCAACCAGGCTATCCAGTCGGTACTTGCGGCTACATTGGCAAATGGAGGTTCGCTCGATAATGCTCAACCAGGTCTTGATTTCTTCAACCAATTAACGCAGCTGGAAATTTCGTACCAGTAATCGCCAACCCGGGTACGGTTGCTCAAGGCGCGACACCCATCGTCTTAGCTTGGGATTATCTGGCTTTCGGTGATAAGGACACCTTTGCCGGAAACCCACCCCTCGAAGTTACCTATCCCTCCCCGACCATCGCCAGTATGTACGTCCAAGCCATCAGCGCATATGCACCACATCCCAATTGTGCCAAGTTATGGATGGAAATCCTCCATTCCGATGGAAAAAGCCCAGCTAGCCTGGATGAAGGGCTATGCTCATGGTGTACAACAGGCAGACTTGGAAGGGCGAGGATCTAGCCGATTCCTGCCGACCTGGCAGCAAAGTTCCCTTCCCCAGTGCACTTGCCTCGAGCGGTTGCCCCCAGCCCCGATCAACTTTCTGCGGCTAAGACCCTGATCACCGAAGGTTGGATGACAACTGTTGGTGTCGATATCCCCACCCCAGTTCCGTAAAAAGTAGTGTCTACGACTGAAGTTTTAATGCGGGACGCGCCGTGGCGCGTCCCGCACGACGAAAAATTTCATGGGCATGGCTTGGGGTAATGCCCTTTTTCTTGTTTACCTTTCTCTTCCTTCTCTATCCATCGTCAACCATCGTCATCCGTAGTTTTCGAGAATCGGGATCAGGGGGATTCACATTTGATAATGTTTTAGCTCTATTTAATAGTCCCTATATTCTTGGATCTTACTGGATCAGCATTAAAATCAGCCTGATCACTGCTTTGGGAGGAGCAATTTTTGGCTTTCTGCTGGCGTATGCTGCCATCCGGGGTGGTTTACCCAGGTTTGTGCGTGTGAGCCTACTGACCTTCTGCGGCGTTGCATCCAACTTCGCTGGCGTTCCTCTGGCTTTTGCATTCATCGCACTTCTTAGCCCGGCAGGGATGCTAATAACCTGGTTGAGGGCAATCGGATACAATCCCTACTTCCATGGATTCACGTTGTACACATTTGGGGGATTAAGTTTGGTATACATGTACTTCCAATTTCCCCTGATGGTATTAATAATTGCCCCAGCGATTGACGGATTACGTCGTGAGTGGTTGGAAGCTTCCCAGAATTTAGGGGCTAGTTCCTCCCAATACTGGAGGCATGTTGCATTCCCCATCTTATTGCCTTCCCTGATGGGCACCACGATCCTGCTTTTCGGAAACGCTTTTGGTGCCTTTGCTACAGCCCAGGCCTTGACTGGCGGTCAGATCAACCTGGTGCCGATCGTGATTGGTTCGGAGCTGCGTGGAGATGTATGAGGAAATCCCGGTATCGGCTATGCATTAGCCTTGGGGATGGTAGTTATTATGGCTTTGGCGATTATGGGTTATACAGTTCTTCAACGACGCACTGAGAGATGGCTACGATGAAAATCCGCGGCAAGATTTGGGCATGGTTTTTCATTATTCTTGGTGTCTTATATTTCTCCCTGCCGCTGCTAGCTACCTTTATCTTCTCACTGAAAGCCAAGCTTGGTGTTTTGAGTTTCCAGGCATATTTGAATGTTTTCAACGATCCGAAGTTTATCAGGGGCTTCTCAGGCTCTCTTCTCTGGGCTACCCTAACAATTATCGTCGGAATCCTGCTCTTTGTTCCCACAGCGTTCTGGGTACGGTTGAAAGTCCCACGAGCTCGATCAGCCATCGAGTTCATCACCCTGATCCCCTTTGTCGTCCCTCCAATCGTATTTGTCTTTGGTCTCGTTCGCACGTACAGCCATCCTCCGCTCCTGATTGTTGACAGTCCTGCGCTTCTCGTCGCAGCCTACACGATAATATCTATGCCATATATGTATCGCGCCATTGACATCGGGCTTCGTTCCATCGATGTACGAACTTTAACTGAAGCAGCTCAGAGCTTGGGCGCAGGTTGGGGAATAATTTTATTCCGTATCATCATACCGAACATTCGTGTAGCAATTTTGAATGGCGCATTTCTGAGCTTTGCGATTGTGTTAGGGGAGTTCATCCTAGCCCGATACCTTGTTAAACCAGCCTTTGCTCCTTACATGCTTGATTTAGGCCAGAATAGGGCTTATGAGCCGGCAGCGCTGGCGGTCATCAGCTTTGCTCTCACCTGGGCATGTATGGGGATCATTTCTCTTGTCGGTCGCGGTAGTGAGTAAGCCCAGGTCGGCGGCGGACACTAAATCATCCATGAGTGACAAACCATGACACATTTATCTCTAACCAATATCTCCAAACAATTCTCTACGAATATGGTGGTACAAGACTTTAACCTGAATGTGGGAAAGGGCGAATTTGTCTCGTTCCTGGGACCATCAGGTTGCGGTAAAACAACCACCTTGCGTATGATCGCTGGTTTTGAAATCCCCACGACGGGCACAGTCATCCTGGATGATGAAGATATCACCAACAAGGCACCCAATCAACGCAATGTTGGTATGGTTTTTCAGGCCTATGCTCTTTTTCCTAACATGACAGTTGCAAACAATATTGGTTTTGGTCTTAAAAATCCGTAGGGAAAAGAAAGAGGCGATTAAAGGACCGTACTATCAGAAATGCTCGCCTTGATCCACCTGGAGCAAAAAGGGGAAAGTTACCCCTATCAGCTTTCAGGAGGGCAGCAGCAGCGCGTTGCCTTAGCACGTGCCCTAGCCATTCATCCCCAGGTGCTGTTGCTTGATGAACCGCTTTCAGCGCTGGATGCAAAGATCCGTGTACAGCTACGTGCAGAAATCCGTGCTATCCAAAAAAAGCTGGGCATCACTGCCATCTATGTCACACACGACCAGGAAGAAGCTTTATCGATCTCTGACCGCATTGTTGTCATGTATGACGGTAAAATCGAACAGGTTGGATCTCCCTTCGAGATTTACAATTTCCCCACGACAGCTTTCGTGGCTGGTTTTGTTGGCACGCTGAATACCACCACTGCAGAAGTAGTTGACCCGGTAACACATCTGCTTCAGATGGATGGCGTCCAGTTCCAGGCAACTGAGGGATTGGAGGATAAACGAAAAGGTGATACGGTCACAATCGCCATTCGTCCCGAACGATTCAATTTTATTGCACAGGAAAGAAAAGCCAATATCCTGGATTGTACAGTTGAGAATATCACATTTCTTGGCTCTGTCGTCCGGATCCAGGTCTCGATCGGCAGCAACCGCTTCTACATGGATACTTTTAACAATCCATTCCTAGAGCTGCCAAAGATTGGCGACAAAGATCAGGTTACCTGTTCGCGGGAGGCCGTCCTGGTTCTCAGGCAGTGATCTATCTGCAGGTTGTCAGAAATAAAATTATCAATATTCGCAAATTAATCTAATAAACTTAAATTAAAAACTCGCCATTCAATTATTTAAGACTGGCGAGTTCTATATTTAATAATATCACCCAAATACTGCGATCATGACAATCCCAGCAAATATCACGACTGACCCAAGGATACGGATTTTTCCCATCTGCTCTCCTAAAAAATACCATCCCGCAAATGCACCCATGACAACACTCACCTCCCGGATGGCTTCTGAATAATTAACCGGTGCGATTGAATATGCGAATAGGGCTGAAAGATATGCGATCACTGCCAGAATTCCAACGAGTATCAGGCGTGCGGGGTGATCTCGAAAGGTTTTGATCGTACGATCTTTACCGTAATGGCGGACAATAAAGGGCGTTGTAAAGATGGGCATCAGTACAAATAAACTTAAACCATAGGACAGGGCAGGACCCTGCTTCACAGCATATCCATCGACCAGGGTGTAGATCGAAATTACCAAGGCGACAGATAATGAAATAAGTATTCCCCGGAAGTGTGGTTTACGAGAATGATTTTGGAGCAGGCTTGTAACACCGATTATGATTAATCCGCAAACAATTAATAAGATCCCAATTAGACCGCCGGTACTGGGTATCTCACCCAGGAATACCGCTGTCCAAATAACTACCAAGGCAGGAGCAGCGCCACGCGCCACGGGATATACAAGCGAAAAATCATGATCGTTATACGCATAGGTCAGGATAGCGAAATATATCGCTTCCAAAATGGTGCTTATGATAATAAGAATCCATAAAGAACGTGGTGGAAGTCCCATAAAAAAAAGTGCTATGATCGAAACCAAGCTGCCAATGATAACCTGCCAGCCCATCGCGAGATATTTTTCCTGGGATTGTTTAAGCAGTAAATTCCACAACGCATGAAGCGCAGCGGATGTAAGGAGCAGGGCAATGGCAAGAGTAGGCATATTAGGTTATTTAATCAAAAACTGCCCCACCTTGCCTGGCTAAGGAGGATGAATGAAGGACAGTTACAGGAAGGTTATTAAGTATCCTTTGCTGTAGGTTTTATGCACATTTACCTACGAAAAATTGTTTCATTTATCGATTGTGAATCATCGGTAAAAATATCCAATCACCCGTTCTTACCGATGCAGTCGTGGCAACATCTTTTCCGATCACTCGACCTTCCACGTGGCTAAACCGAATATATACAAGCCCATCCCGATCCGATGTCCAAACCAGTGCTGTGTTTTCTCCAAAATTTTGTGGCATCGCCTCAGTGATCAGTGTGGTCCCATCTTGTGCAAATAAGCTGATCTTCGTTGCTGTTGGCAGGCTATTTGCCATACCGACGATCAGGTAATGTACACCAGTATTTACATCTAACATTACCCAATCTTCATCATTTTGATAGTCCGGTGAGAGTGGATTGCAGTAATTATGGATTTGACTGGCACCATTGGCATAAATATTACTGGCATTTGCCATGGAATTATCATTACCAGACGTATCATAACTATCCAGTGCATAACAGATTACGTTTGCATAAGGAATAGATGTACTTGTTTCAGCTGCGCTTGGATAATCTTCACTATTACCCGAATGATCGATCCCATGCATTCGATATGAATAAGAATTACCAGGTATCCCGATAATCCAATAATTTTTGTAAATTTCATCAACTGGAGGTAAAGTAAGCCAGGTAC
Organism: uncultured Chloroflexia bacterium; assembly: GCA_963736805.1. Taxonomy (GTDB): domain Bacteria; phylum Chloroflexota; class Anaerolineae; order Anaerolineales; family UBA4823; genus FEB-25. Next base: position 53,786 of record CAVTQM010000058.1, on the reverse strand, counting down.
TATTATTCATTTTTTCTTGAATTTCGACATAATCCACTCCTGATAAATTATCCATCGATGTCCACTCAAGTAAAAATGCGTTGCTCGGTTGTTGAGCACTCAGCGGTTTCATTTCTGTTACTGGTGCCGTTTTGTCAATCCCTAAATTCCAGGTTCCTACACCCGTGAAATTTCCTGCTAAATCGTATACTTTGATATAAAAAGCAGCATTATTTCCCTCAGGTTGTCCTGTTGGATTGAATTCAATACGCCATCCATCAGTCCCATCTTTATCAGTTCCTAAATACTACCCATGAACCGGGAAGCCAATCAGTTGAATGCCAGTAAAATTCAACCCGATTGATGCCATCGCTCACATCCGACACTTCTGCGGTAACGGTCATATTTGTATCTGGCAAGTAGCTATTTGTTGCTGGCCATGAAATCAAAGCAACCGGATTATCTTGGTCTTCATACAATCTGATTGAGTAAAAATAATCATCCCCACCTACGGATGGATGTTTCCATGCGCGAAGCTTTAGGTAATACTCTCCATCTTTGGTTAGGATATAACTAAGCAAAGGATCGCGCAATTGAGCATACACTTCATCATCATTCTCAGCCAATACCGTTTCTCCATCAGTATCCAATAAGAACAGGTATGAATCAAGTTGAGAACCTGCACTCATCGCATCAACATCTGCCACGATCCGATCACCGGCATGACCAATAAATTTGTAATAATCATAATCACCGTTTGGACATATCGCACCAGGCATGCTTAAGGCTGGATCGTAGGTAAGGAAAAAAGCTTTAGCAGGCGTATCATCATCCCGACTGTCAGCACAATTTATTGGTGAGGTCGCGGTGATACTGAAATCATCGATTCCCCATCCCGGGAAATTATTCGCAAATGCATCTAGAGTTGAAAATTGAAATCGAACCCGGATGATATGGCCAGCGTAAGCAGAAAGGTCGAGAGCTTTACTAATTAACCAGCTAGACGTCTCCGGAATCTGTGGATCATCATGCAGTTGAAGAATATTCATGAACGGTTCACCATCAACAGATATTTGTACCCAACGCTGATCCCAATTTTCCCCTTGGGTTTCGGTTTGGTAACGGTAATAAAAACGCAAATAATAACCAACGCTTGATATAGAAATGGGTGGTGAGGTTAATGCACCAGAATTGGGTCGATTGTTATCATAATTTCCATATACATTTTGATACCACCAGCTGTGGGTTCCACTATGCGCCATGGATGGATTTCCCATATAACTCCAAAACCCGGTACGTACCCAAGAGCCCTGAGAAGTTTCCATCGTATCAGAATATGGAACCTGAAATTCTCCTGGAATAACGATCGGAGATTCAACAGAAAATGATTCCATCTCGGACCAATTACTCACCCCACCTTCATTCCTACCCTGTACCCGCCAGGTGTAATTCCCTTGGCCAAGTGAATCTACATATCTGACTGGATCTGATTGCCAATGGATCGTCATTCGTAATGCCGATTCTAAATATATCTCGACCTGATAATCAATAGCCCCACCCCCATTAAGCCAGGATAAAGGTACCAAATCACCTTGACGAAAAGTCATTGCATCTATTGGGCTGATCACCACTGGCACCTGCGGGACAGTGGTTCGTGATGATACTATCATTGAGGAAACGGTATTTCCTGGAACCCATTGATATAGAAGTGTGGAAGTTCCTGTAATATAAGACTGAGAATGTCCGGAAAAATTTTCATCGGAAAAAAAAGTCGCCATTACATTCGCACCCGTGAGGAGTGACTCTGCATCATCATTACCCAATGGATTAAGCGAATTGACTGTTGGATAATTTCCTTTATCAAATTTTACACATCTTCCTCGATAATCAGGATCTTCGAATAAAGTCACCTGTTCAATGCCGGGTACACAGTCGGGTGGAGGACTTTGGGCATGTGAAATTCTTCGTAAAATGGCGTAATCCGACTAAAGGGGCAGGGTTACCAGCGACATCGTAAAGAAGAAGTGCGACACTGACTGCACCATTCTCAACGGGCAAGGCAGGATCGCAAAAATCCCATTCGTACGAAAAATCCGGATTAAATCGCGGACCTAAATTATGCCATGCGCCATTAAAATATGAGATCAGCTGCCCATAGTCCAATCCGGATTGGTTGTCGGAACCCCAGCCGTTGAGAGTGAGCTTTTCACTGGTAACTAAATCTCCGGTAGAAACTCCGCTCAACTCACCCAATGGTGGAATTGAATCATCCAGGTAGTAATTTCCTGAGATATACGTCTGTCGAAAAACATCACAGATATCAGTTTCGAGGCAGTAGGGTGGATCAAGTGGACTCACACGTGGCCTGCCCCCATTAATATCAACATCTTCAAAAGTCATGTCGAGGGCAGTGCTCCAATAAGGATTATTCGTTGGCCAGTATGGCTGGTGTTCAATTTGAAAATGCAAATGTGACCCAGAACTTGCTCCTGTATTGTCTGCCCTACCAATGTACTGTCCCCTTGCCACTGGTGCACCCACAGATTTTAAGGCTGAAGGTATGCTACCCTGAGCAAGATGTAAATATAACTGGAATATTGATGGGTCATCGATATTTCTAAGCACGAGAAAATTGACCTTGCTATGGTCACAATCAGCTACAGTGTCATCCCAACCCCATACAGTAGCAGCTCGTGCTGCATAAATATCAAAGTTTAATCCTGTCGTTCCAAATGTTGATTGTCCTCCGCTCGGACAAATTGTAGTTCCCTGGCATATAGAAATCAAAGGCAAAATGTGCGGTAGTGAAATCTGCATCATGGCTAACACTCCGTGAGAGATATGCTGTTTGTCCCCCATGCCAGGGAAGGAAGTAACCCGTTTGTGTCGGAAATGCTTCTACGGCTCCCTGATTCATCGCTACCCACATATCTTTTTCCTCTTTCGATAGCAAATCATCCGGAAGTGCATAGATTGATTTTTGCCAATCGGGATCAGACGGGAAAATTACCTGCCAATCATTATCCACGTAGTGCGCAGACAACGAATGCGGGTTCAGTGGGAAGTATGGTTTCAGTTTGAGGGTCGTAATATTCAACCCAGGCTGTCGCCCAGGTTTGGTCTTTTGAAATTTTAACCTCTGTGACCTGTAAATTAGCTGCTATTCCTCCTTGTACATAATTTCTATTTATGGCTATCGCTCCCAGGATAGCCTGTTCTACCTGAACGGTAATTTCCTCTTGATTTTCATCGGTGGGAAGAGGTTCAGCCTGCAGGCCAGCTGAAAAAGCGGTAGGGATAGAGAATGCGAATATGATGATAATTACAATGACAACCACCCCTATTACTTTTCTCCACCTCATTTATTATCCTCCATAAAACTCATGATGATCACCTATTAAAACCATTTATTATGGCTTTTCTAGATTTTACTTGATTTCGATCTTTATGAGCTTGATCATTAAAGATTATAGATCGTTGCAAGTTCTCTTCCAAATATATTAATGATTTTATATAACTGCGCCGTAAAGCCACCACCGTTAAGCGTGGGGAGTAGTCATTGTATACTACTCGATCCTATAATATTTATGGTCCTTTTTGTAAATTTTTCCTTCTAATATTCAAAAACAAATAGGATCAGATCTTATTTTTAATGGTATGCAATAAAACCAGGTTTGTTGGGTTAATTGTGGCTACTGGAAAGCCACATGTGAATATAATCTGTTGACCAAAAGCTACAGCACCAGCTTCTATTAATGTATGATCGATCTCTGCAAGCATATTTTCCACCGTCAGGGATTTAGGAATCAGGTATGGGGTTACACCCCAGTACATTTCGAGACGGTTATACGTATGTAAATCTGGTGTGAATGCTAAGATGGGTACACCTGGTCGGGTCTTTGAAACATTTCTGGCTGTCCTACCACTCATGGTAAACACGGCTATCACGGCAACATCACGGTCATGAGCTAATTCCCGTCACGGCAAGGGACATGAATTTCGTATCATCTCCTTGTAAGTCCGCAACGGTTGGGCCATGCCAGTGTCCCCATTCATCAACATGCGCTTCTGCCTGGCAAATGATCTTATCCATCATTTCCACTGCCTGAATCGGGTATTTACCCACAGCTGTTTCTCCAGAGAGCATGACAGCATCTGTGCCATCGAAGATCGCATTGGCTACATCGGACGCTTCTGCCCTGCTGGGTCTTGGATTGTTGATCATGGATTCCAACATTTGGGTAGCAGTGATCACATATTTTCCATGTCGGTTGGCACATTCAATGATATGTTTTTGAGCTATGGGAACTTCCTGGGGTGACATTTCTACGCCCAGATCACCGCGAGCGACCATAACCCCATCTGCAACTGTCATGATTTCATCGAGCGCTTGGATTGCCTCAGGGCGTTCCAAGCTTTGCAACGATCGGGATATTTCCATTTTCAGGAGCAATTTCATGGATCTTTTCCCGCAGGTTTAGAATATCCTTTTCGCGTGCGTACAAACGACAAAGCGATAACATCTACGCCAAGTTTAATTCCAAACTCCAGGTCGATCAAATCCTTTTCGGTAAGCGCTGAGATATCAAGATGTGCTTCAGGCAAGTTAATTCCTTTATGAGATTTCAATACTCCACCGACCACCACGCGAGTAATCACCTGGTTTGACTTTATTTCATCCACCAATAATTCCAGGTTACCATCATCAAGCAGAATTCGCCCTCCTGGATGACATAGCGTTGGAATTTGTCAAAATCTACCGGGATTTCACCGGATCTTCCCGAACTGGTGCTACTCGTTAAGGAAATTAATTGCCCTTTTTCAAGGAGAATATTTCCACCCGGAACATTGCCTATGCGAAGTTTCGGTCCTTGTAAATCCAACAGGATGCATAACGGCATTTTCATTTCTTTAGCAGCATCCCGCAACCTGTTGTACACAACGGTATGATCGTCATGGGTTCCGTGGGATAAGTTAAGCCTGGCAACATTTACCCCTGATCGAAGTAGCTGATGGAGCATGGCTTCACTCTGCGTTGCAGGTCCGATGGTGGCAATGATTTTTGTTCGACGTTGCATAAAACACTCTCCGAATTAATTATACCTTTTCAAATCCTTAAAGATATATAGCCGATAGGGTTATTCTACCTATCAGCTATATTCAGTCATAATTCAAGGGACTCGTATTATTCTATAAATAATGAAGCTCAGAGGCTTCCCGTTTCATCTCGTCTCGAAAATCAGGATGGGCGATGTTGATCAGAGCTTCCGCGCGTTTATGAATGCTCTTTCCATAAAGGTCAGCGACGCCATACTCGGTCACTATAAACCTTACATGGTTACGGCTGGTAACGACCCCTGCTCCTCTTTTGAGCATGGTAACAATACGAGATATTACGGTGCCATCCCGGGTGGTTGTCGTGCTGGGAAGTGCAATGATTGGCACGCCACCTTTCGATCGCGAAGCCCCGTAAATAAAGTCCAATTGACCTCCTACGCCGCTGTACAACTTGGGACCAATACTGTCAGCACATACCTGGCCGGTAAGATCAACCTCGATGGCTGAGTTGATTGCGACCATGCGATCATTTTGTGCAATCACGAAAGGATCGTTGATGTATTCCGTTGGATGGAGCTCGATCATTGGATTATCATCGACCCAATTATATAATCGCCGTGAGCCAATGATAAATCCGGCCACTATTTTCCCGGTATGTAAAGATTTGCGTGCATTGGTCAGAACCCCTGCATCAACCAGATCAATCACACCGTCAGAGAACAACTCACTATGCACACCCAAATCTTTCTTGTTGTATAAATATTTCAAAACTGCATCTGGAATTGCACCAATCCCCATCTGCATGGTAGCGCCATCAGGGATCAATTCTGCGATATATCCAGCGATTTTTTCAGTGATCTCATCTGCACCCTCACCGCCCATCGACATTTCTGCCAGTTGATAATTGACCGGTACGACGTAATTAATCCGGCTTAAGTGGATGAACGAATCACCTAATGTACGCGGCATCTGCTGATTGACTTCGGCAATAATGATCCTGGCAGATTCGCTGCCGATTTCGTCAATCCATTTTCAATGCCGAAACTCAGGAAACCATGCTCATCTGGAGGTGATAAATGCACCAGGGCTACATCCAACGGTAAGTGCTTATTCTTGAATAGCAATGGAAATTCTGAAAGAAGCACCGGCGTGAAATCAGCGCGTCCCTCCTGAACCGCCTTGCGGATATTGGCGCTGATGAACATCGTGTTGACCCGCATATGCCCTTCCATATCTGGACTGACATAATCAGCAGGACCAACGCTCAATGCCTGACATATTTCAACATCTTTTAAGTTCGGAGCATGCCTGACTAATGCTGCTAACACCGTTTGGGGGGTCGAACAGTTTCCAGTTAAAAAAACACGCTGACCGGATTGGATCTTCTTAACTGCTTCTTCTGCTGTAACAACACGGGACTGGTATAACTTATTAAGATCCATAATCTAATCCTCTTCTTCCGAACTGGTCCGGCTCGCGTGGTAAGCGTCGAAGTTCACCTTTGTAAATTATCGCCCCAAATTCAATGGCAGGGTTTTCTTCAATTGCTAAATCTATTCCTTTTTCAGCAATTTCCTTTATGAATGGATAGGCTGCATTTAAGAATACGTATGTGGATGTTCGAGCAACCACACTGCCAATATTCGGTACACAGTAATGGATAATTCCTTCTTCAATAAAAGTCGGATGTTCATGGGTAGTTGGACGGGAAGTTTCCACGCAACCACCTTCATCGATGCTGACATCCATTATTAATGAACGGGGTTTCATGCCCCGGATCATTTCAGCGGGTTATTACGATAGGTGGTCGTTCACCAGGAATCAATATGCAAGCAGCAACGACGTCAGCATAGGCTGTCGCCTTCGCCAGGTTGTGCGGGTTGGATACCATCGTAACCACCCCGGGAAATGTCTCATGAATGGTTTGTAGTGCATCAAGGTTGGTATCCAATACAGACACATGTGCGCCTACCCCGAGGAAAGATCGGGTGGCTGCTGTCCCTGTAATACCTGCACCGACAATAACCACCTCTGCTGGAGGTACTCCGCCCATCCCTCCTAGCAGGATCCCTTTTCCTCCTACATCATTTTGGAGCAAATGGGCACCGATCTGGGCGACAAGTCGACCACCGATCTGGCTGAGAGGCTTACGGACTGGTTGTGAACCATCCTGTAGTTGGATCTGTTCATAGGAGATGGCAGTTATCATCTTCTCTTGCATCATTTCGATCTTATCCTGCCGCGTTGAATACAGATGCAGCAAGCCCATGATCGCGATATTTGAACGTAACCACTCCAGTTCCTCATAAGTGGGTCGTGCAACCTTACAGAGCAGATCTGCCCTGCCAAAGACTTCGTGGGGTGTATACACAATTCGTGCACCAGCTCTTTCGTATTCCTGGTCATTGAACCCTGCACCGACGCCTGCATTGTGTTCCACATAACATGTGTGGCCTTCTTTAGTCAACATTTGTACCGCCCCGGGTGTGAGACCTACCCTGAATTCAAATGTTCGCCTTTCTTTTGGTACGCAGATATTCATATGAATTACTCCTTGTTCTTCCTTAATATAGTCACAGAGTACTTAATCTATGATTTTCTAATATATTTTCTCATACCATCGTGAGAACTTCACGAATGCGTGGCAATGCCCAATCCACAGTCTTTTGATCGATTATTAATGGTGGAGCAAAACGTATCACGTTATCGTGGGTTTCCTTGGCTAAAATGTTCTGATGCATCAGAGCTTCGCAAAATCTCCTTGCTCCACCCGCTTTGGGATGCAATTCCACTCCGATCAAAAGACCTTTCCCACGAACTTCTTTGATGTGCGGGCTTGAAATTTCAGCAAGTTGATCCATGAAATACTCGCCAACCATGGCTGCATTCTCAACCATCTTTTCATCCTTTAGGACCTGTAATGCTGCGCGTGCCACAGCCATCCCTAATGGATTCCCACCAAATGTTGAACCGTGCTCACCCGGCTGGAATAATCCAAGAATTTTTTTATCGGCAACCACTGCCGATACGGGATAGAAACCACCCGCAAGTGCTTTCCCGATCGTAACCATATCCGGGCGAACAGAATTCGTGATCACAGGCAAACATTTTTCCAGTCCGTCCAAGTCCTGTCTGAATTTCATCTGCAATAAATAGGACATTGTTGGTTGTACACAATTCCCGAACTTGCTCAGGATAACCCTCCGGTGGGATGATCACCCCTGCTTCACCCTGGATTGGTTCTACAAGAACTGCTGCGGTGTGAGCAGTGATAGCGTTCGCCATTGCATCCGCATCACCATACGGAATAACCGTGATCCCTGGGGTGAAAGGACCAAAATCATCCCGATAGAGGGGTTCTGTAGAAAATGAGATGATCGAGACGGTGCGCCCATGAAAATTGTTCTCGAAGGCGATGATCTCCGCATGGTAGCGAGGTATCCCCTTCACCTGGTAGGCCCATTTGCGTGCTAGCTTTATGGCAGTTTCCACTGCTTCGGCACCTGAATTCATTGGGAGTGACATCTCATAACCAGTCACCTCCGACAATTCCTTATAGAACAAGGGAAGCTGGTCATTGCGAAAAGCCCGGGAGGTCAAGGTCAATTTTTGGGCTTGCTCTTGTAATGCTGCGAGAATTTTCGGGTGAACATGTCCTTGATTAAGCGCAGAATATGAGCTTAGACAATCTAAGTAACGCCTACCGTCGATGTCATAAACCCACACACCCTCTCCACGCGTAAGAATGACATCCAAGGGGTGATAGTTATGGGCACCGTAGTGTTCTTCAAGTTCGAAATATTCTTTAGAATTCATAATCCCTCTATTTGTATCAATTTATCAAATCGGGACGGTATTTTTATAATCGTTACAGAAATCTTTCTTTTCGAATAATTGCCCAGTCGAATGATGATTGTGAACTACTTAAAAGTGTATCATCCGATTTTCTTGCAGCAGATTTTTTCAGTATAACACAACCACATATCATGTAATATTGCCATAATTCAGGGGAATGCTCGATTAATGTCATGTTTCTATAAAATAATAACACCCCGGAGATGAGATTACCGGGGTGTTAATTTACTTTATGGATCTACCAGATTATTTCATGACGAGTGGTAGATATATATTATTGATGGCAGGGATGACCGTGGTATCCTCTGAGTCAGTATTGTTAGCAAGGAGAGGATCAAGCTCATTCCCTGTTACAGTCGCCGTGTTGGTAAGAGTTCCATCTTCTTCGGGGGCTGTAACCACGATTGTGAGTTCCGCCACCGCACCAGAATTTAGAACACCCACATCACAAGTCACCACGCCAGCTGAATTCCACACAACCCGCACTGGCACTCACGAATGTTACGCCGGCGGGCAGGGTATCAACAACCATTACACCCGTGGCGTCCTGTGGACCGTTATTGGTAACCAGGAGCGTGTAAGTAAGCGCCTCTCCAAAGCGGACCGGGTCAGGACTATCACCCTTGGTGATGGCCAGGTCAACTTCCTCAACGGTCAGAGTGACGGGAACAATAACTTCCGGTGAATCAGGATCATTACTGGTCACCAACAAACTTGCTCCATATTCCCCAAGTACCAGACCGTTCGAGTCAAACGTCACCTCAACCACAACCGACTCACCCGCTGGAACTGTTCCAGAAGTCGGTGTTTCACTCAACCAGGGAACATCAGTCACAATGGTCTCACCATATCCACGCACCATCCAGTTACCAGGGAAGTAATCATCGATCAAAATCCAGGTATCATCCGGAGGTAAAACTGGAGGATTCGGTGGTGGGCTTGAAAGATACCAACCAGCCCATGAGCGTTGCTGGGTCGCTGTTTGATCCATTGAGGCTGGCCAGTAGCTGGTGCCAGGAACCTCAAGGCCAACGACTCCAATTAATGCATCCCCAGGACCATTGAAGATTGCAGGAGATGGGAGTGTAAAAGTATTCCAGGCATCCACTGCTTGAACGGTAGTATTGAATGACGCCAGCAGATTTGACCCTGGAGCCGGATCGTAACTACCTGTGGTGTTCTCGAAGATCGCAATGACGATCTCATCGCCCACATTAACCATGCCCACACTGCTGAAGTAAATCTGAACTTCATTCAGCTGGAAGGGAAATTCGCTCGGATTGGGGGTAAAGCGGTTCAGCCAGAGCATTTCCCAGGTTCCGCCAATTCCGATGTCATTATCACGGCTGCCATCATCAAGAACAAGTGCTACAGCATCTTCTGGAACTTCAGGCGCCGGAGCGGTCGTACTGCTGATACCATTTCCACTCAATGTCAATGCAACCTGGCGTGGATTATTGGAGGGTGGGGTTGAGGTAGGCAGGACATTTACATTCAACAGTCCTGGTACCTCCGCGATAACCCAATCCAATGGTGCATCGCCATTATTGAAGATCGTTAGGGGAATGGTCGTTGTTGAATCAGGCAGCAGGGTTGCGTCGAGTGCAGCTGGTTCTACTGCAATGTCCGGCTCAGGTTCTGCATTTAATGGTACTTCAAAATACTCAGGTGGACCGAAAGGCGGGGTGTCAGCACCAGACCAGCCGCCGATCACCCACATTACGCCTGGGTCCCCCGGTACAAAGAATCCAGCGAAGTCCCGGCGTAGTGAGGTAAGGTTAGGAAATGTATAGTCGTAGGTGTTGCTGGCGACATCATAGATCTCGACCTCATTCCAGGCACTGGACCATTGCCCACCGCCAGCGATCACGATCTTACCGGCAAGTTCGTAACCCGAGTTCTAATGCAAAGCTATAGGCTCGACCCTCGCCCGAGGCTGTTGGCAACTCTGCTACAGCTGCATCATCCCACGTGCCAGCTACCGGGTCAAAGACCTCGGTCTTGGTTGAAGCGAACAGGCTAGCACCGTCATAGGTATCGCCACCAAAGGCATAGATCTTGCCATTGTAAACTGCTACGTCAGTGTAGGCGCGACCTAAGGTCTGGTCGCCCATCTGGGTATATGAATTGGTGGCAGGGTCATACTCATAGGTATATGCGTGGTTATACGGCACGGTCGTGCTGCTGAATCCTCCAAAGATGTAAGCTTTATTGTTAACCGCGGCTGCACCACCAGGTAAGTAGGTGTTCCAGACGCTAGGTAGGTCAGCCAGGGTAGTTGTAGTATTGCTCAAGGGATCATAGCATTGTACCGTGAGGATCATAGCACCCGCGTTGTTGCGACCGCCGAAAGAACATAACCAGTCTACACCACCTACGTTCAACGGAACAATGGTGTAGTTTGAGATCGGGACAGGCATATCAACAGTGGTGTCTGCACAGGTTTGTGACTGCGGGTTGAACGAGTAGATCGAGCCATTGGTATCAGTCCCAGGTCGACCACCCATGAAGTATGCCAGTCCAGTTCCGGCAAAGTACTCGCCATCATAACGATACCAATCAGGGCACCCGACAGGGAGTGCAATTTGTGTCCAACCTCCCAGAAAGCTGACCTGGAAATCCTGAACTGTAGTCTCACCCGCTGCAACAAGGACGCCAGTCACTGTTTGTGAAGTATAGTTGGTCTTAGAAGCAGTGACATCGTATGTTCCAACAACGAGGTTCATGGTATAAAAACCATTCGGATCAGTGGTGGCATTGATGCCATTTCCAAGTGCTGCTGGTTGAGCTGTTACGTTTGCACCTTCGACCGGATTATTATTTTGGTCATATACGTGACCTTCCAGTGTTCCTGTTTCAACTGTGCCACACATATCGACACCGGCTTGCAATACATTAAGGTAGCCGTAGCCATCCTCATAGGTTCCTTCAGCATCAGGTGGAACACCACAGCCGGGGTTCGAAGGATCCGGGGCATCAGCACTATTTTGGAGAGCCTGGAAGGTCATGTCGACCTCACCAATCAGGTCAGGGTTGCATGACCAGAGTAAAGCCACTGCACCGGCGCTATGCGGGCTGGCCATTGAGGTACCGCTATAACCACAGCTCCAGCCATTGGTTGGCACTGATGAGCAGATATTATTTGAGGGAGCAGTGATATTCGGTTTAGTATACGGTTCATGTCCGAAAGTTGAAGGACCTTGAGACCAGGCATGCGCACGGGTGGAAGTGTGACCCGTGCTGGCAAACGATTCCTGATAATCACCAGGTGATCCCATACTACCACACCCTGTGCTATTTCCAGCTGAGAAGGCAGGGAAGATACCCGCGGCTACCCAGGCTTGTACTTTTGCCTGGTACCAGTTGTCACCACCACCACCACCCCAGGAGTTATTGACCACGTTGGGACGGTTAGCTGGGTCACCGCCGGGTGCCAGGATCCAGTCAGCGCAGGCGTTCAATGCAGTGTCTGAACATGAGGTCGACTCGCAGCCTTTACAGGCGATCCAGGTGGCATTCGGTGCCATTCCAGCGATGTAGGTCAAGCCGGGATCATCGTCGGCAACCATCGTGCCCATCGTGTGGGTACCATGACCATTGTTATCGCAGGCTAATCCACCAGCGCAGATATTACTGGGATCTTCCCAACAGTCTACATTACCCGGATCACCCGGGCATGCGAATTGGTTGACCAAGGCCGGGTGATTCCATTGCACACCTGTGTCAATATTGGCAACCTTGATACCATCACCCTGTACTGTGAAAGCAGCCCAGAACTGGTCCGCTTTGCTGTCAATGATGCCCCAATCGGTCGTGGCATTAATCGAATTTCCGACCGTGGTCAATGTGTTGTTCATCAGATAATCACCTGCCCATGTGATATTCTCCAGGGGTTTGACAACCGTCACAGGGTCAATGTAATAGGTGCGGGTGGCGCGGATGAAGTACACTTCGGGCAGGCTTGCCAATTGATTGGCAAGTTCCAACGTTCCACCAGCGACATAAAGATCGTTCCCAGCGATATAGGTTTGGTATGTCAAACCCTGCACATCCAGGATTGATTTAGAATTAGCCTGGCTGCGCGTGGCGGTCTCCAGCAGGGAATTATAAACAAATTCTCCCCGTGAATTCCAATCCATCGCATAAGCCGCTGATAGGTCGGCCTGCTCGGTAAACCGCACGATGAAATCAGCACTACCATCAGCTGAAAAGCGATCCAGCAATAATCCTTCGATCTTACTGCCTTCATCCTGCGCGGCCATTACTAAATCATGCTTTGCCAGCCCAAGCAAGGCAACCATGATCAATAACGCAATAGCTGTCGTATTAATAAACCACTTCAATTTCATAAAATCCTCCAAGATTTAGAATTTGTTTTGATTTATATAAAACCAGGTCGTAATACAAATATGCATGGTGTTATTTTGCGCGGATATCTATCAACCACACCTCCTTTTTAGGTTGGTTCACTGTCCCCCGCCAAATATAAATCCATGGTAAATTAATTTGATTTGCTTGTATATTTATCTTCCAATGGCAACAGTTTATCATGGGATGACTTCCTGAAAGCCAACGCACTTCTAGCAACGAACATATCATTTGAAAATATGTTTACTAGAGGCTGGATAGCAATATGATTATTCTCTTAGAGTACCATTAATTTTCCCTTAGTATATCATAACCAATTATCATTTTTCTGCTCCTATTTTCAGAATCTCTTAATTCACAAATTGTAGATCGATGGTTGAAAAATAATAACTTCCTGTACTATAATTCCAGAATATATGGCTGTATATCAATCATGGATAATTAATCGTGAAGATATCAGCGTTTAAGTGCCAGGGGTAGGAATACTCGATCCGTCACCCGAGCAAAATCTACTGAATAGAATTCGGGGGGTGCATAAGGAGGTACATCTGCACCGGATCGTCCACCAAAGACCCACAACATGCCTGGATTTTCAGGCATAAAGAATCCTGCCTGGTTACGGCAATGAAATCAGCCGAATCTTGAGTGGAGAATTGTTCAAGTAATCTCCCCTCGATCTTATCCATGTTTTGCTGGGCAGCCACAATCGAATGATCATGCATCAATCCAGAAATTATTAAGATCAAGATAATAGCGATACCTGTAAGTTTATAAAAACCTCTGGTTTTCATCGGCTCTCCTTCAGAAGAGGTAAGGGAAACTGTTGGAGTGATCTACAACCGGATATTATTATGGCTTGTCGAGGGCTTTCATTACAATTCGAAATGCAATATTAAATTTATTTCTTGAAATATTTTCAATAAATATTATAACACAAGGATGCAAATCTAACCGTAATAGATATTTCGCTGGTCATGGATCACCACAAAATCGGGTATAATTAAATCCCCGGGGATGCCAGGCTTCGACGGGAGAGGCTGAGCCCGGATTGCGAGCCGAGAGACACCGACCTCGATAAATCAGTGTAAAACACAAGTGCCAATCGCACTTCTTACGCTGCCCTTCCTCTCGCTGCATAAGCGGTAGAATGTCAGCAATGAGCCTCTCGTAGGCTCACGTCCACCTACCCCGTCCTCCGACCGGAGGTAGAGTGGGCGTCAAAAAGTCGGAGTGCCACACACGATGCTGCTACCTGTGTGAAAGAGGAACTTTAGGGTTCCGGCAGCTAGCCAGTTGGTCTTTTTGACGCTTGTATACCAGCTGACGAAACCAACAATCGTCTACGCTCGTAGATATCCGCGGATCTATTCTTTCGGACGCGGGTTCGATTCCCGCCATCTCCACCTGGAACGCACAGTTTTTCTGTGCGTTCTTTTTATTATTTTCTTTCTTTTAATTTTGCCAGTATCTCAGTACTATGGTCAGCTGGTTTTACATTTTCGAAAACGTGAATGATCGTTCCATCTTGGTCAATTAAATAAGTGGTGCGGAATACCCCCATATATTCACGACCCATCATTTTTTTTAAACCCCATACCTTGTATAATTCACATACCTTGTGTTCTTCATCCGCTAAAAGTGAGTATGGAAGCCCAAACTTCGCTTTAAACTTGGCATGTGATTTGGATGTGTCAGGGCTGACCCCAAGAATTTCTACTCCAGCATTTGTGTAGCTGCTGTAATCATCACGGAAATTGCATGCTTCTGTTGTACAGCCTGGCGTATCGTCCTTCGGGTAAAAGTATAAAACTACAGGATGACCGCGGAATTCTAACAATGACCGAATTGTGCCTGTCTCATCCGGCAACGAGAAATTTGGTGCAGCGATTCCACTTGTGATTGGCATTCTTTCACCTCATAAAGTATATTTTTGGTTTGAATGTTTGATCTAATATATTAATCATTCTTATCAGAGATAATTCATCAATAAGAATACTATACCTTACTATAATAATCACAGGATGACTTTACCCATTTGGTCAACATTGTATCCTGGTAAACCAGCAACAGTGTTTTTGAAAGCTTGATCCCTTAATAGCTCCAAAAGTGGGCAGAGAAGCTGGCTTTCATAATAATTTTGCGGAATTACCAGGTCATAACGCTCCTGGTACATTGGGACGAAGTCCAACCCTAGAGCCTGGGCGGCTGCTTCGATTCCAAGTCCACAATCCGCCCGTTCGGAAGAAACTGCTGCAGCTACACCCAAATGGGTGTATTCTTCGTTTGGATATCCGTGAATTTCATCTGAGGAAATCCCCAATCGTCGCAGGTGATAATCCAGGAGGACTTTAGTTCCCGCCCCACTTTGACGATTTATATAAGCTACATCATTCCTGGTGAGATCTTGCAAAGAAATGATTTGTTTCGGATTACCCTTGGCGACCAATAAACCTTGTTGACGTCCGACCAGGGTGATGACCTTAACAGGAAGGTTAGGGATAATTTCTTGTACATATTTTAAGTTATATTCACCAGTTTCTGGATCCAGCAGGTGAGAACCGGCCAGGTGGCACTCCCCTCTGTTTAATGCAATTAATCCTCCCATGCTGCCGACATTCGCGGATATTAACCGCCGGTTTTTTTCTGCCAGGAATTGCGCCAGGATGTCGATCGTTATATCATGAGAGCCAATTGCAAATATCGTGTTTTCAATATCACTGGGGTGGCGGTAGAGATTGACTTCCACTTCACTCCCCGCAGGCAGTCCTTGTACTCCACGAGGCAGAATGGTGATGCCATCAGCTCGAACCATAGAAGTTATCACACCGGCGCCTCTCGATAATGGCGCAGCTAATACCTTGTCCCCTACCCTTCCAACTGCTAAGCGCATGTAATCATCATCCCCAGCTGGAGATGTCACTTTCCTGGTCAACGTCGCCTTCATCGTGATCGGAGCCTGGGGAGATTTTCCCAGCCAAGTGGAAATTAATGGTTCGACAAAAATCTCACCCGTCAGGATCGCGGAGACTGGATAACCGGGTATACCGATGATTGGTATCCGATTCAGTTTTTTCCCAATCATCCCTAAAATGACTGGGTGTCCGGGGCGTACGGCTACTCCATGAACCAGTAATTCTCCCAATTGTTCAACGACTCGGCTAGAAAAATCCTCAGAACCAGCTGATGATCCGGCATTAAGTAAGATCAAATCATGCTCTCGGGTTGCCTCTGCCACCCGTTGGCAGATCAGGTCAAAATCATCCCCAGTGATCGGATAGCGGGTTGCTTCAGCTCCCCATCTGATGACCTGTGAAGCGAGTACGATCGAATTGTATTCAATAATATCTCCAGCTTTTATAGGTTGCCCGACTGGAACAAGCTCGGTTCCAGTTGGGATGATGGCAACGTGTGGCTTTCTAGCAACCCTGATCGAAGCATGCCCGCTGGCTGCAATTGCACCGAGATCCACGGGTCGAAGGGAATGTCCGGCTGGTAAAACGAGCTGGGTAGCTACGATATCTTCACCCATGGTTCTTACATGGCTCCAAGGCGTCACAGCTGCCCGGATCCGTATCCGATCTATTTTCAGGGATTGATTGCCAGCCGCGACCGTTTCCAACACAGGTTCAATATTTTCGATCGGTATCACCGCATCACACCCCACGGGTAATGGATCTCCCGTATCAACGTAGGCTGCTTGGGTCCCAATGAGCAGCTCAATAGGATGGGTAGGGCTTGCCAAACCTGTAGTGCCTGAATATACTGCATAACCATCCATGGCAGATGCGTGATAATGAGGCGATGAAATGCTAGCCCAAATGGGTCTTGATAAAACACGTCCAAGTGCATGCTCATCTAAAGGAATCTCTTCAGATCCCAATACTCCTACCTTTCCGGCTTCTTTCAAGGCGGCTTCAAATCTCTCTCTGGCTTGCGGCTAATGGTATGTCATGTAAATAGATTGTCATAGGTTATACCTGTAATAATTCGGGGTTGATTTCCTAATCATCTGTCCATGGGAATAAACTTATAAATGTAGGACTATCCGTGTCAGCCGGTATTTCGATTCGACTCAAATCGAACAAAGAATCCAGGCTATGGTGCCAGTTTAATCCCAAACCCATGCCTGCCAGGTAATTGGAATCTTTTACAAATTTGATGACTACTTGGTCAGATTTTCCATATGGATAGGCGAAGGTATCAACCTTCACTCCAAATGTCTCCTGGAGTGTCGAGCGTGATTCCTGAATTTCATAAGCTAATTTTGAATGATTTCGGGTTAAATCAGCATGTGACATACTATGGCTACCGATCTCCCAACCATTATTGGCTAAAGTTATGATTTGCTCAGGGTCAAGATATCCATTCAATCCGACCTGTTCAACATAAATGTAAATTACTCCGATGAACCCCATTTCCTGCATGATCGGAAAGGCGTTTTGAAAAACATCTTCATAGCCATCGTCGAAGGTAATTACAACAGGTCTCGGGGGCAGTTCTCCCCCATAAACGATCGCATCAGCTAAACTGGAAGCTGTAATCGTCTTACAGCCCCAATCACGCAATACTCGTAATTGGTAACGGAAATTTTTCAAAGTAACATAATAACGATTTTTTGGGTCACCATCAGATATATGATGGTATAACAAAATCGGGGCAGTTACCTCACCAGCTGGATTCAATGGATACGTAGGGGTTTGGGTGGGTACGGGTGTATCCGTCGGTTGTGTTGTGATAGTTGCTGAAGGCCGATAAGTCGCCGTACTGATCATCGGAGTAATCGTTATACGGATTTACCGGTGTTGTTGTATTTTTACCAACCATCCCTGGTTTTACAGACCCCAAGAATTCATGCATCTCACTCTTCGCTACAGCGTTTGTAGAACAACCCATCAGTAAAACAGATAACATGCACACCAAAATCCATACGTCTCTTGAAATACTTCTCATCGATAGATCAATAACGTCAATATTAGGCTAATAAATATGCTTCTACCAACTCACCCGCCGATAAACCGGTTGCATCTGCTGGTACCCGAATCAGGCTATTGGCTCTCACCAGGCTAAAGATCAGGTTGCTCTTGCTAAAAATTGGGTCGACCTGATATCCATCTTGAGACACCAATAACCTGGCAGCAACCCAATCCTCTCGACCCGCCTGAGATGGGATATTAGTCGTTAATCTTGCTTGAAATTTTGGATGAAAGCCAACGTTCGTTATCCCGAGCAACGTTTCAACGACAGGAACAACGAACAATCCGGCGATCACCATGGCACTTACCGGGTTGCCGGGTAAGCCGATGACAACTTTTCCATTGCAGATTGCTAATATGGTTGGTTTGCCTGGTTTGATATTTACCCCGTGCACAAGCACACCAGGGGGACCCAATTGGTTAATCACCCTGGCAGTCAGATCACGGGTGCTTGCCGAGGAACCTGCCGTAATCACGATTACATCGCATTCAGCCAACGCGCGAGAGCAGGTTGATTTTAATATTTCTGCCTGGTCTGGTACTACGCCATATAGCTTTGGGATTGCACCTGCCTGATCGATCAGGGCAGATAACGAGTATGAGTTGATGTCCCAAACCTGACCTGGTAAAAGATTATTTTCCGGTGGAACAACCTCATCGCCCGTTGAAATTATCCCGATAATTGGCTTTCTGGCAACTTTTAGCTCAACAATACCTAAGGCCGCTAAGCCACCAATTTCTGCTGGGCGAATCCGCACACCAGGTGAAATGACTTCATCACCTATCTGAACATCTTCACCAATTTTGATGATATTTTCACCAACTGCAACGGGACGCAAGATCTCAACGGTATCCGCACTGACTGGTTGTGTATATTCGACCATCACAACTGCATTACATGACGCAGGAAGCATACCTCCAGTATGGATCAAACCAGCTTCTCCTGGATTGATATCAAATCCCGGCGTGGTACCCATTAGAATTTCTCCAATCATGCGGAGATAAGCAGGTAAACTTTCAGAAGCACCAAATGTGTCAGCTGCACGTACTGCGTAACCATCCACGGTGCTGCGTGGAAAGGATGGAAGCGGTAATGGTGAGGATATTGTTTCGGCTGTCACCCTGCCAAGGGCTTGGATCGTGGCAACCCGTTCTGTAATAATCTCTACTTGTATCTGTGAGAGTAAAAATTGAAGGGCTGGTTGAACGGGGGTTAGCTTTAAAAACTCAGGCATGGGTCAATGAGTCCAGAAGGAAAATGTCAACAGATATGCGGTTAAACAAAAGGTTGATAATGCGATCAGGACGAACACATTCCAATTCGGTTTTCCTCCAGCTGCAATTCGATTCATCATCCAGACTTGCATGAACCCAACGGGAAGAACCAGTAATGCAGGCCAGCCAAGGCTCAATGGAAAACCAAAGATAAACGCTAAACCGAAAATCAAAAAACTGGATAATACAAGGATATTATGCAGCAGCATTCCCTTCTGCCATCCAATTCTTATCAGAAGGGGTCTCCTTTCATACTTAATATCAGAAGCGTAAGCAGGAAACTCAAATGCCAATAACATCCCAAGTAATAAAAATACAAGCGGTAAAGAAACCATGACCATGAGCCGATGAATTTCCTGACCTTGCAATAGGAAAGCCTGAACAGGGATAAATCCAGCCATGATAATGACCATGATCAATTCACCATAACCTGATAACACAAGACGAAATGGGGGTAATACGTATACCAATTCACCCACAAAAATCACCCCAAGGATTATACCGCTTTGAATGTCTAGCCAATGATTCTGGTTGAGAAGAACAGTGAGGTAAGTTGCAACAGTCAGGCAGGTACAACCTCCCCATAATGCAACCGGCCTTGGTAATTTTTCTGGACCAAGAATTCCAGTGCTTCCTGAAAAAGGTGTCTTCCACCATTTGTAATCTGCTTTCGTATCCAATATATAAAAATATTCGTTTAAATATTGAAAACCGATCAGGATTAACACCATCCATCCAAAGCCCAGGAATAATGCCATCCATTCAACCTGACCACTTAAATATCGCGAAACCCCAGCTCCCAGTAAATAAAGCAAGCAGGCGATTAATATAAATACTGGTCGAGTTAATTGGATAAATGAGCGCATCAATTTCACTTTATAAACACCGTCTGGCATCCCTAAGATGAATCTGTAAGTGGCGGTAATTAAGTTTAATAATCTCGGAGAAGGGCACCTCACCGAGGAATGGGTCATTCCCAATACGATCCAATTCCACCTGTGATAATTCTCCAACAAACTCGATCAATTTTGCTCGTTCTTGAGAAAATATATTTAATAGGTTTGAATCGGACTCCATCGCTAATCGATCCACCTGATCTTGATTAAACCTATCAATATCAAAACCGACGGGAGCTCCACTTCCGCCGCGCGCAATATCGATAATTAATTTCAGGTGCCCAATTTCTGAGGAAACAAAATGAGCTAAAAGCTCATGCAAGGTCCATTTATTGTTATCTTGATAAATGATAACAGCCCATTGTTCCAATGTTAGGCGATTAAAGAAATCGATCACCCTGGCGCCTTCGGTTCTTAGTCGGTCCGCCAGAAATTCAGAGGTGTCGGCCATAAATAATCCTTTGTCTTAGCGATGGAAGAAGTTATAGATAAAAAACCACAGATTTGCTGGTCTTTCAGCAAGCCGGCGCATAAAATATGGATACCACTCGGTCCCATATGGGACATAGACCCTTACCCAATAGCCTTCCTTTACCAACTGCTCTTGTAAATCTCTTCGAATTCCGTTTAACATCTGAAATTCCAGCGCATCTTTGGGTAAGCCGACTTGGTTGGCATACATCTTTGCGTAATCTATTCTATCCGGGTCGTGGGTAGCCAGGGCTGGGATGGGAGGGATTTTCCCATCCGGGCTTATCACCGGGCAGTCTTTTCCTTTAGCACCATCCATTAAGAGAGCAGAACAGCGATCATAGCTCTCATCAACATCTTTCATTTTTGGATAAGCGACATTGGAGGGTTCTTTATATGCACCTTTACATAAACGAACTTTAAAGCAATCCTCTAATAATTTTTGAATATCTCCTTCAGTGCGGTACAAATAAGCCTGGATCACGATTCCAACATTCTCAAACCCACGCTCTCGTAAAGCATATAAAATATCCAATGTTCGTTGTGTAACAGGAGAATCTTCCATATCAATGCGTACAAAACTGTTGCAACTTCTTGCTTTTTCAAGGATCAGAACGAGATTTTCAAGGCACAGGGAATCGCTAATGGCAAGCCCGATCTGGGTTAATTTTATGGATACATTCGAACGGACACCCGCTACTTCAATGGCATCCAAGGCTTCAATGATATCTGCCGTCGCTTTTCGAGCTTGCTCCGGAGAATCTGTATGTTCGCCCAAATGATCGAGCGTCGCATTAATTCCTTTACTATTTAATTGTTTTATGGTTTGAATTCCGTTGGCAAGCTGCTCCCCTGCGATAAAGCGGGATGCCATTTTCCATGCGATAGGCCATTTCGTAACAATCTTACGCGCCCAGGCAGCTTTCGATAGGTAACTGAAGAAGGAACGGAACATTGGGTAAGCCTCGTTTTGAAATATTGATCTGGTAAGATAATGAATTTTAGCACAAATTTATTGAAATTCCTCTGGCATAGAACTTGCAACATAGGTAAAACGAGTTATACTTGAGGTGTCATATGTTATTACAAAATCAAAAACCACAATTACGTCCCCAAACCACTGCTCACCTGGCGCAAACCATGGCTTTATTAGAGCTAACCGTAAATGAATTACGCCAGAAGGTTGAGGCTGAATTAGCGCGCAATCCCGCTTTAGAATTAATTGATGAGTTTCGTTGCCCAACCTGCCACAAGATTTTGCATAATCATCAACCTTGTCCTACCTGTACAAATAAACTCGGTGCCTCCGCTGAACAGCCGATCGTATATTTATCATGTCATGAAGATTTCTTTGTAAAAACCAGGTCAGGTTCATTTTCAGATGATTTACCAGACGACAATTTTGCTCCCGAAAGAGAAGCCTTACCCGCGTATATCTTGCGCCAAATCGGTCCCGAGCTTCAAGTGGACGACCGCCAGATCGCCGTCCATATCTTGACCGCCATCGATGATGACGGATTTCTCACCATTAAACCTGTCGAAATTTCGCTCTACCATCATGTTCCACTGTCGAGGGTTGAAAAGATCATAACTATGATCCAACATGCTGATCCTATCGGAGTTGGATCACTCGGCCCGAAAGAGGCGCTCTTGATCCAGCTAGAAGTTTTAGGAGATAACATCCGCATACCTCATCTGGCTGAAAAAGCAATTCTTGCTGGCATTGAATTGTTAAGCCCACACCATTTGCCAGAGTTGGCAAGACATTTAAATATACCGGTTTCGCAAGCCAAAGAAATCGTCCGTTTTATTAGCGATAATCTAAATCCATTCCCGGGTCGAGCACATTGGGGAGATCAAACGAACGCTGGGGCATCCAATGGTCAGGATCACACCTACCATTTCCCAGATATCATCATCAGCAGAGTGCATGAAGGAGACGACACCCCTCTTATCGTTGAGATTGCGATGCCATTCTATGGTTCACTTACGGGTTAATCCGTTATTTCGTGAAGCCCTTCAAGAAGCACCGACTGAAAAATCCGAGTTATGGCAGGCAGATCTTGAACAGGCAACCCTTCTGGTAAAGTGCTTACAGCAGAGAAACCACACCATTGTACGTTTGATGCAAACCTTGGTTGTAATCCAGCGCGATTTCATTTTAAATGGTGACGCTTACCTAAGACCGATTACACGTGCAGACCTGGCAGACGAACTCGAAGTACACGAATCAACCATGTCAAGGGCAGTCTCCGATAAGGCTGTCCAGCTTCCTAATCGAAGGATCGTGCCCCTCTCCATGTTTTTCGATCGAAGCCTACATGTCCGCACCGCTTTAAAACAGTTGATTGATCAGGAAACCTACACGCTCAGTGATTCTCAAATTGCGAGCTTATTATCCGGCATGGGCTATTCTGTCGCACGACGAACGGTTGCTAAGTATCGCTCAATCGAAGGGATCTTACCTGCGCACTTACGCAATCGAGCCTATAAACCACGTATCATGTTACCTCAACATAATGAACAAAGTGTCGCAGTTTAGCAATTTTCTAAAACGCCAATTACCTCTGTTAGGAACAGTGGAAATTGAAACCTTACTAAATTCTCTCCCGCAAGCTGCGATCATCGTTAATCATCTCAATGATCATATTCAACTGGCCAATACAAAAGCCACCGAGTTAACTGCCTACACGCGTAGCGAGCTGACCCAGGTTGATTTTAATTCCCTCTTTCAGATCATTAAAAGTGAAGGACAGGAGACGGATGAACGGTTAGAAGAGGGTAGAAATCCTTCCGCCTACGAGTTGGTCAGGCGAGGAGGTTCAAGGACCATCGTTCAAGTAAATGTAAGTCCTCTCGGAGAAAGCAACCGCTACTCACTGATTTCGTTCGAACCTGATGAGCTGTTCCGGTTGCATAAGGAAGAAGAAGAAAGAAACCGTGTCTTATGGGACCATTTAAATCAACTGTCCCGGGCATTATTAAGCACTGATTTGGAAAAATCACTATCCTTGGTTCTCCAGGCCAGTCAAGCACTCACCGGGGCATCCATCCTTTGTATATATCAGGTAAGTGGTCACCAGCCTAGCCTCCAGAGAGTCGCATCCACAGGAAGCGCTGATAGCTTTCCCGATGAAATATCAAACCAGGATTTCTCGCATCTGCACTCACCAGTATTATGGGTAAAGGGTAAACGAGCGAGTAACAATTTACATCGCATTGCCCATACATCCAATTCATCCTACATTGCTTCGGCTCCGATCGGTGAAACCAACGCGTTTATTGGTTTGGTAGTGGCATCCGACGAGAACTCAGCGCCTTCCTCAAACCTGCTGACTCAATTGACTTTCCTGTCTTTACAGATAAACAATATCATTCAAAGTCACGCACTTAATACTCAGCTTCGCCTGGATATTCAGGATTATTTAACGAAAGTCTTAGTTAATCGTGCAATCTACAATACAATGGAAGATGGTGTCATCATTCTCTCACCCGAGCTTACAATCAACTCGTTAAATCCATCTGCAGAATTATACTTGGGCTATGCAACCGAGGAAATCGCTGGTCAGCAAATCGAGAATGTTTTAATTGGTAGTGATGATTTGAAAGGGTCTTTTCAGGTAGTAAAAAACGAACAACGGATTGATAGTATCGGAAGTATTAAACTCTATCGGCGTAATGGGGAATCATTTCTGGCGAATTTACGGATCATTCCAATTATTAATGAGAACTTGATCACAAGCATTATTATTTTATTCCATGACCTGAGTGATCAGGAAGAATATCGCCTAAAAAACCAACAGCTTGAACAACGCGCTACCTTGGGTGAAGTTACCGCCAGTTTTGCCCATGAAGTGCGCAATCCAATCAACAATATTTTCACAGGCTTGCAGTTATTAGCGATCAATTTACCACCTGACGACCCAAACCAAAAAAATATTTCCCGGCTCGAGGAAGATTGTGAGCGTCTTACATCTCTGGTAAAATCGAGCTTGATTTTTGTACGTCCAATGGAGTATAAGCCTGAATCGATCAACCTTAGTCTGTTAATCTCGAATCTCCTTGAACGTTGGCGATCAAGGCTTGTCAAATTAAATATCAAGTACCAGGTTCAGGCCGATCAATCCATCCCATCCATTGAAGGAGATTATCGAGCCTTGGAACAGGTGTTTACAAATCTGATCAACAATGCAATCGAAGCCATGGAATCTACAGGAGGAATGCTCTCCATCAAAATCCATCAGGTCAATGAGAGCGAAGAACAACCCCACATTGAGGTAAGTATCTCAGACACCGGCCCTGGTATACCTTTGGAATTGCGGGAGAAGATCTTTGAGCCATTCTTTACCACGAAGCAACACGGCACGGGATTAGGATTGGCGATTGTTAAACGAATCATTACGGCTCATAAAGGTTCAATCTATGTGAATAGCATATTAGGCGGTACAAATTTTGTAGTTCAATTCCCGTGCGTATCATAACAACTCAAATATGGATAACAAATGACTGCTACAATACTGATTGTTGATGATGAAGTAAATGCCCGTCTAAATATTGGTGGTTTTCTGACCACCCGTGGATATGAAGTTCTTGAAGCGGCAACCCTGGCTGAAGCACGTGATCAGATCAGGTTAGGTAGTGCAGATATCGTTTTGCTTGATGTTGAACTCCCTGATGGATATGGCCCTACCTTGCTTGGAGAGACTGCTCACCTTCCGATGCGCCCGCCGATCATTATCATTACTGCTTTTGGCCATATTGACATGGCAGTCGAGGCAATGAAGAATGGTGCACATGACTTTTTACAAAAACCTGTTCAGCTTGCTTCGTTAGAAAAATCGATCCAACGCGCCCAAGAAATTGTGGCTATGCGCAGAGAATTAGTACATCTTCGTGAATCACAACGGAGAGAATACTCTTCCATGGTCTGCGTCAATCCAACCATGCAGCTCGTTCTTCATCAGGCACAGCGAGCTGCAGCCGCCTCGGTATCCGTTTTAATTACAGGGGAAACCGGGACTGGTAAAGAAGTATTTGCCAACGCGATCCATCAAATGGGACCCCGTGCAAATAAACCTTTTATTGCCATTAACTGCGCAGCGATTCAAAGTACCGTGCTCGAATCTGAATTATTCGGTTATGAAGCGGGTGCCTTCACCAGTGCAGAAAAGAGGAAATTAGGCTTAATGGAGGTGGCAGATCAAGGGATCCTATTTTTGGATGAAATCTCATCGATGCCAGTTGATATGCAAGCCAAATTACTTCGAGCAATTGAAGAACAGAAATTTCGCCGGGTCGGGGGGACGGTTGAAGTACATGTAGACGTGCAGATCATTGCCGCTTCCAACCGGGACCTGATTGCGGCGATGGAAAAAGGTGAATTTCGTCATGACCTTTTTTACCGGCTCAAAGTCGTGGATCTTCATTTACCCCCTCTTAAAGAACGCAAGGATGATATTCCAGATCTCGTAGGATTATTTATTCGCCAAAATAATCAGCGTTTGGGAGTTAATATTCAGGACGTGACACCACGCGCCATGGAAGCATTAGTCAATCATGCCTGGCCAGGAAATATCCGTGAATTGCGTAATGTCATTGAACGTTCGATGCTTTTTTGTGATGAAAGTTCGATTGATCTACCCCATCTGCCCATTGAGTTGATCAAATTATCCCAAGAAATAAATTCCGATCCTCAATAACCAATATTATTTATACCTATTGATTCCAGATTGAGTAGTTTCGAGTGAAACACACTTGTGGTGAGCTGGGATCAATCAGGCAAATATCATATTGGATATTCGCACCATTCGGTCCGTTAATAGGATCAAGCTCGATACTTGTCGATCCCGCTTCCCCGGTTGGATCAAGCCTGTAATTCTTAATGATTCCATCCGGTTGTTTAACCAATAACGATAATTCGAGACCACTCACGGGCAATCCGTTTTGCATCGCCTCTACATGGATCACTTGTCTTTGACCCGAGGGGATCAAAGGATATTGTTCCCATACATTGAGTTGCAATGCTTCTGTAGCCGAGTTATCCGCTGGAGGTGTGGAAATTCCATTCGTTCGATATTCGACTCCAAGTGCATGCGGTCTGATGAGTAATTGTTCAGGGGCTGTTGGATGGTATTCCAACCAGAGGTTCGAAAAAAATTGTGAGTAACCGCCATCTGCACGTGGCTGATATTCAGCAATTGGAAATCCAGAATAATCCATTCCTCCATGCTCAGCAATATATGTGCTAAATAACTCGGGTACATTATATCCAAGACCCTCACCGAGTTGATAAAAGGATAACCCATCCGCCTTGATCTCTTGTGTTGGAGGCTCTGCCTTGATCCCTACCCAGGAAGGTAATGGTCTAAGCTTAATCCGGGAGCCATCCAAAGGATCAATAAACATGGCAATATTCCGAAAAACCATTTCAAAATTACCATCCTCCGCGATAAATGGATGAGCCAGTGGTTCACCGGTATAACCATAGCCCAAGGCGCTC
Source organism: uncultured Chloroflexia bacterium (assembly GCA_963736805.1). Lineage (GTDB taxonomy): Bacteria > Chloroflexota > Anaerolineae > Anaerolineales > UBA4823 > FEB-25. The sequence continues at coordinate 26,412 of CAVTQM010000058.1, read as the reverse complement.
TGCTTCCTGTAGAAACAAGCGCTCCGTTTCACTGTAATCCCTTGCATAAGAAGGCAAAGGGGGAATATTGTCTGAATTTTGGATTTGGCAATTTTCAGCACACATCCACTGCCCATAAGGCATTAAGTGAATTTGTCCAGGTGGATCGGAATAATTTCGATAAAAGCCTAAACCATCGAAGTATTGCTCATATCTCTGCTTTTCATCATTTACTTTCACACCTGATACGGGCAAACCAATAATTCCAGGTCCAAACCGGTTATATAAGGGTAATACTTCTGCCCAAATCCTGTGCCCGTTTTGATATGGAATCTCGGAATCAGCCGGGACTGGTTCAACCAGCTCGTTGATCCCCCATTCTGAAGAAGCAATGGGAGAAAAGTGAAAGCGTGAAAGCGTCATTTGATCCGGGTCGTATGCCATAAGACCCGAGACGATATATTGGTATGTAGTTCCTTGATCATCAAAGGTGGGGGAAATGGCTGGACCAAGCACATCCTCACCCCCAAATTCATCATAAAAATCTGAAAATGTTGGATCGACCGGAAAAGTACCCGGTTCCGCTGCGTCAGCTGACAAATTACATGCAGTTACAAACCAAATAATCAGCAAGCTGATAAACGATACTATCACCCTGCCTCTCATTAAATGAATACTCCTCCAAATTTTTCACCAAACTGCAGGAATAATAGAATAATGCCGATTTTTCTCAATCCGTTAATAAAAACAATCTCGAGATTCATTATACATTGAAACAAATCATCTGGAAAGTGACCTGCAGTCGGTTTGAATGGCATATCTCTTGCATCAACCCTATTGAATTCACACAGAGGACCTATGGAAGCAAAAAACGATATTCCACAAAAAACACGCTTCGGTTTTTATTATTATCCTGATTTTTTACATTATACAGAGAATGATCTTCATGCCTGGTTACCAGAATTGAAAGCCCTGGGCGCTTCATGGATCACATTGTTGGCACCCGAAGACCGGGCTATTCCGGAATTATTCATCCGTCGAATAATCGATGCTGAAATACAGCCAGTCATACATATTCCCCTATCCACAGATCGATCGGGTCATTCGGAGGAATTAAATCTCCTTTTCAACGCTTACTCGCACTGGGGGGTTAAATATATTTCTCTATTCGACCGTCCAAACCTCCTGAAAAATTGGTTACCTTCCGATTGGGCAAAAACAAATCTCGTGGATAGGTTTCTGGATATTTTTATTCCTCTCGCTGAAGATGCATTCCTGGCGGGATTAATTCCCGTCTTTCCTCCGTTAGAACCTGGGGGAGATTATTGGGACACTGCCTTCTTGTATGCTTCCCTGCAGGGGATGCATCGTCGTGGTCAAACCGACTTATTAAATCAGCTGGTGCTTTCTGCTTATGCATGGTCTGGAAACAGGTCTCCCAACTGGGGTGCAGGTGGACCAGAACGGTGGCCCCAAGCACGGCCATACCTCACCCCAGAGAATTCGGAGGATCATTTAGGATTTCGCATCTTCGATTGGTACCTTGCCACCTGTGAAGCTGCCATTGGAATCACTCGACCGATTTTCCTGCTTGCGGCAGGCAGCCTGATTGGAAATCAGGTTGATCCCATGTCACCTGAGGTCGACATACATGCGCACACCTGGCAGAATATGACGATTGTACAAATATTGTCAGGCCAATCGCAGGAATATGATCCAGTACCTCCCCAGGTTATCGGTTGCAACTTCTGGGTGCTTTCAGCCGCCAATGGGGATAAGGAAGTTAACCATGCCTGGTACAAGCCGAATGGCAGTCGGCTACCGATTGTCGATCAACTCAAAGAATGGGTCGCAAGTGATGGAACGAATCAAGCGAGATCAGCCAAATCCATCCATTCAAGTCAATTGAAATTCAATGGCGTGCATCCAATTTCTCACTACCTCTTACTTCCGAATATCGAATGGGGTAGTTCGGATTTTCATATGGAAGCGATCAGCCCGTTTATCAAGAAATTCCAGCCAACGATTGGTTTTTCACCCATAGAAGCCTCGCATGCCAGGAAAGTCACCGTGATTGGGGGCACATCTGCGATCCCTGACGCAATTATCGACGGCCTGTTAGCAGCTGGATGTATTGTTGAGCAAATTAGTGGAGATGGCATGAATATTGCATCCCAAGTAACAACCCAATAATGATATTAGCAGCATGTATTTATTACCTGAACAGGATAATTAAATCGATTTCGACAAAAAGGTGACCCAATGAATGACATGATCAATAGCTTCCAAACAAAAGCCTCCTCACCCTTTACTTTCCCGGATGAATTCGATCCATTTGATAACACCATCCATAAACCCTCCTTAAAAGTTCTTGGGTTGGGTGGTGGGGGTTCTAATGCCATCAATCGGATGATCGAGCTTGGCCTAACCGGCGTGGATTTCATTGTTGCGAATACGGACGCCCAGGCTTTGAACAATAGCCTTGCACCCACAAAGATCCAATTGGGACCAAAAACAACGCGAGGACTGGGTGCTGGAGGAAATCCTGAAGTGGGACAAAACGCGGCAGAGGAAAGCTCAAAATTGATTGCCGAGGCGCTGGAAGGTGCAGATATGGTTTTCCTTACCGCTGGAATGGGTGGTGGGACAGGGACCGGTTCAATCCCGGTAGCTGCAAAAATTGCTCGATCCATCGGTGCTGTAACCATCGCGGTTGTGACCATGCCATTCTCGTTCGAAATGGGCCGCAGACAGAGAAATGCAAGTGACGGCCTAAAGAAACTACGTCCAAATTCAGATACATTAATTGCCATCCCCAATGATCGCCTTTTATATGTAGCTCCACGTGATCTACCCCTGGATACAGCTTTCCGACTGGCAGACGATGTCTTACGACAGGCAGTGCAAGGGATTACCGAGCTGATCACCACTCCGGGGATGATCAATGTGGATTTTGCGAATGTCCGTAACTTAATGAAACTGGGTGGTGGGGCACTTATGTCGATCGGGCAAGGAGAAGGTGCGGATAAAGCCATGAAAGCCATCGACCAGGCCCTCCATCACCCACTGCTCGATGCGACCTCCATTGACAATGCTGCTGGAATACTGGTTAATTTCACTTGCGGTAGTGAATTGTCCCTTGCAGAAGTTAATGCCGCCCTCACCCATCTGCAAGCCCAGGCTGGTGGAAAAGCCGAGATCGTTCTGGGTGTGGTAAATGATCCCCGATTACAAGATCGCGTGGAAGCAATTCTCGTGATCACTGGATTGGGCTCACCAACCCTGGAAGAAACCCTTTCAAAGGTGGAGGGCAGGAGAATAGCGATCGAGAAACCAGATGCACACGCTCCAAAATTCATTGACACTGAACCCGTTAAATATGCCCACGACTCTGGATGGGAGGAAGAGTTGTCAATTTCTTCAAACGACCTGGATATTCCAGCATTTTTAAGGCGTGGTCGAAGAGTGGCAGTTAAAACGACTGGATAACCAAGATGAATTCAAATTCGCATACCCTCTTAAATCAATTTGGGTTTCTTTACCATAATTTTCTTTTCTCCTGGTTAAGCAGGGCAATCCACTGGCGTGGAAATACATTGGACCAATCGTCTGCTCCCTATGAACCACTGGTTTATGAGGAAGGCAGTACTATCGCTCAAGAATCTAATTATTCAGATAAGACACATATATCAAGCTGGGATTATATCAATCAGGTTATCTCCACGGTCATTGTTTGGATAATTCTAGGATTTGCAGCTGGATTTTTAATGGGTATGCTCTAAACCAGGTGGTGTCATGATGAAAAATACATTCACCATGAATTTTGTGTTATTCATAAGCTTCCTGGTCGTAGGTTACGCGGTTAGCACAAAGTTTTATCACCCAATTTATGCTTTTGCCAATGCGCCTGGTTTATCAATCTCAACCAACTCAAATTCCGTCCAGGTTATGAAAAATGGACAGCAAAGCTACCTGCTCATGTTTGTGGATAAGCTCGATCCCGATCAAGCTCATCTTGAAAGTTTATGGTTGGTGACAAACCTGCCCCCTGCCGCAACTTTACAGGTATTCCCAATCTACCCTACCACTCGAAGAGTCGATAACTACTTTTGAGATCCAATTGCTCCAATCTTTTAATCTCGATCGAAAGAATGATCGCCTGACCATTGACCAGGAAATGATTAATTTACTAAAAGCAAATAACTATTGGTGGAGTGGTTATTTCATCATTAAAAGCAAATCATTACCCGTGATACTCGATACCTTGATCGCCTCTGAGAACGACGGAGAGCTAGCTGATCACCAACAATTCATCAGTGATCTGGATGGAGTAAAAAATGACCCTCAAAATGGTTTTTCCTACCAGCTGTTACAAATGCAAAATATATGTAACAGATTATCCGGGTTAAATCAAAATCCAGTCTCAATTGGGGATATGTTGACCAATAGCAATCTCCTGGTGACTGATTTGGAACCTGACCAGTTCGAAATTGAATGGAATAAGCTCCTATCAAATAAGCAATATCTGAACTGCACTTTCCCAACCCTTGAAATATCACAGACTAATCAGTGAAGCTGGCGAATTTTTTTAGTGAATGCACAACGATAAGTGAGGTAATTATGGAAAATATAAACGCACAAGATCTGCAGTTATTCATGCTGATTGGTACTTTTTTATTAGGCAGTATCACTTTTTTATTAGGTCTGGCGATACTCATGTACGGCGCATGGGGGAAAGATCTACGGACGATTGCAGACCAGACCACCCAATTAGCTCAGAAGGGGATTGCCGAGGAGATCTCTGGACTGGTCGGAAATGCTTCCACCTTGATGACCACACTGAATGACTTGATGCGCACCTCGAATGGGATTGGATTTTATCTTACCATTATTGGTGCATGCTTGATGCTGGTTTCAAGTTATGTCTTACTAAATAGGTACTAAATTCGCTGGATTATTTGTAAACCGATGGAAGAAATCCTTGAACTTCTCCAGAAATCAAATCTTTCCTGGCTACTCCCTAACCTCAGGCAGGATCAAGTAATTTGGAACAGCCTCAATGAGCCTGTTTTTTTTGATAAATTCTGCCATTGTAAACCTGCAAATTTAGAATTTACATCAACCGATTTTTCAGCGGGTAGGCTGGCCTTGATTGCATTAGGTCAAAGCCATGCACTTCCGCTTGATCCAGTAAATCTGCTTGATTGCGTGGATCAGAAGATGCTTCATGAGTCTGTCGACAGTTTTAATAATCGGGCATTATTTCAGAATGATCCACAGGATTTGGCCAATGCTGCTCGCATTGCACTGGCCTTGGCACACATTCATCACAATACGAAATCATGGAACCATGTGTTGGATACGATCCTGGACCATCCTGGGAGCCATTGGTTCACCCCGCTCACCTGCTTGTATGGGTTATTAGGGGATGATATCAGTTTGTTGAATTCATTCGTTCAACCAGGCGCAACTTCCTCGCGCCTGGAGTTAGCTGTACATATAATCCTCAGCAATCCACTATCCGCCGAAACGCAGGTTGGGTCCCTGATAAGCCTTTGCCAAAGTGAATACGGCGATTTACTACCTGCTAGTGAGCGGGTTATCCCTGGTGCGAGCATTGTATGAACAACGTCCCGGGTTGGCAGAGCAATTCGCCCAAAAATGGCTTGAGTTATTCCCAAATCCAGCAAACCCTAACCCTGATATTCATTATCTTCCGATCGAAAATATAAACCGTTTGGTAGAAAATATATTTCAGATCGAGATCCACAAAATCGCAGGAAGATCCCATGATTTAGCTGAGTTGTTAGAAACTGAAAAAGTGATCAAAGATCGCGTATTCTCATCTTTAAACAACCATTACGTGGCTACCTTTTCACAAACACATCAGGGAAAATCCCTTAATCAAGAATTATCTAAACAACGGGAACAATTCACTCATCCAATTGATTCTGAAGCATCCTCAATTCATCATTCGATTAATCAGGCAGAATTTGCATTACTTTTGGCTGATCAAGGTTTTTATGAGGATGCCACCCAATTGCTCCCAGCTCAAGATGCTCCCCCACCCGATGACCTACGAATTCTTTATTCAATTGCTAAAATCGCTGCAAAATCAGGAGATCCATCGCGTGCCCATGCTGCAGCAGTTCGCATCATGGACCTCTTTGACCACCGGCACCCAACCAGTTTGTTTTCTGTTTGGGGAGACTATTTTTCTCTCATAAATCTGGGTAAATTACTCCTGGATTTACGAATGCCAGAACAGGCAGCCATGATTTTTGAGCACGCCATAAGAATCTGCCCAAATGATGCGACATTATTGGAATTGCTGGCAGAAAGTTACCAACAATCCCATAAGGATCAGCAGGTAACCGAGATTCGAAAAGTACTTACGTCGTTATATCCAGAAAATATGGATTATCATCGCAAATTGGCTCAAGCCCTGGAAATTATAGGTGAGTGGGAAGCAAGCTTACACATAAGGGAGAATATCGTTAAATCTATCCATAATCCATCAAAAACACGAACGGATGAAGATACATATTCTTATGCAAAATGTGCTCTGAATGCTAACCATCTGGATTTGACATTGAATATCTGTAATGAGTTATTGTCACGCAACCAGGAAGACTGCCAGGCTCTAATTTACTCTGGTGAAGCCTATATGCGGAGTGGTGATACGAATAAAGGGATTGAATTCTTAACCAGGGCAACGCAGGTTTCCCCCCAATCCTCTGAAGCCTGGATAGCGCTTGCAGAAGCCCAAAGGAACATCTATCCGATTAAATCTGTCATCGACACGCTCACAACTGCTTCTCAGGCGGTTCCTAATTCCGCCCAAATCCATTTTTCGCTGGGTGAATTATATCTTCTCAATGATGCGCCTACCCTCGCACTACCCGAGCTGCTTACTGCTGTAAATCTTTCACCAGATAATCCACGATTCTTGGTAAATTATGGTCGTGCCTTAAAACTTGTTGGGAATATCAGCGAGTGTAGGGTAATCTATGCTAAAGTTTTCCAGCTTGAGCCAGGATTTCCAGGATTAGCACAGTCTTATGCGAAAATACTGATTGATCTGGGTCAGTTGGAAGAGGCGATCCCACCGCTCGAGTATGTACTAAACTCAAAACGATCCCATGATGAATCGATTTATTTGGATTATGCCCGCTGTGTTTTATCTTTAAAACAGCTTGGAATGAGCAACCTATCACCCATGAAGGCTTTGATTGCACTCAATGATGCTCTCCAAGTGAACCCTGATAACTCAGAAGCCAAAGCATTAATCGCAGAAACTTTAGCTGCGGCAGGTGATCATGAAATGGCTTTCCAGGCTTATCGTGAAGCACTGGATACGCCGTTAATCGATGATCAAAATTGGTTGGAAAGGTTATCCTACGGTTTCGGATGTGTCGCTGGCTCGATTGGAAAACATGATATAGCCATCGCTGCTCTTCAGGAAGCCTGCCAGGCAAATCCCAACAATCCTGCGATATATAAAGAACTATCCAGCGCTTTCTTATCAGCAGATTTACCGGAGGATGCGATTCGGTCAGCCAGGAATGTATTAGCGATCGAAGGTGATAATCCAGACAACTTGTCCTGGTTCGCGAACATAGTTTCCAGCCTCATTCGCAATAAAAAGTCAGAGTATGGCAACTCCCAGGCGACCTTCTTAAAAACCCTTTCCGTGGAAGCGCTGAATGCTTTAACAAAAGCAATTAATCTGGCACCGACCCGCACCGATTTATTAATTCAAATGGGTAACTTCCAAGCAAGCCTAGGCGCGCTTTCCGAAGCCCAGGAAACATTTTCATCGATCGCTTCGCTTGATTTTGCTTCTTCGGATGACCTGATCATTGCGTCTGCCTACTTGAGTGGAACAGGCAATCACCAGGCGGCGATCGCTTGTCTGGAAAATGGCATAACTCAAGATCAAAACTCCACTTCAGGCCACGATCGATCTATTTATATCAAATTAGCCCAAGAATATGTGGAGGATCACGATCACGCATCTGCTATTAACACTTTGGACAAAGCGATAAATATTCTTCCAGGTGAATATGCCATAGTCTCCAAGAAAATCGAAATTCTATTGGAGCTAGGTCAACCCTTAGAGGCATTGAACTGTATCGAGACGACATTCCAGGCAAACTCGAAAGGAAAATTGGACCTGAACCTGCTTTTCCTCGCCTCAAGAATTAATCGTTCCATTGGTGATTTCTATTCTGCAGTCAAATTTGCACAGAAAGGCATTGCGTTATCCCAGGAAGTTAACGCTAAAGATGACTTCTCTGGTCTCCCTGCTCATTATCTCATCCTTATCAGCGAGATTTACCGAGCTCTCATCCAACCCGACCAGGCAAAAAACATTATCCTTCCATTAAAAACCTTATCGGGTAAGGATTTTATTTCGGAACAAGATTTTCTAGACTATTTATGCCTTGATTCCGAATTGGCCTTGGAAACCGGGGAACCTGTCAGGCTTGAGATCCAGGATATTCAGCTCGAAATATCGAATCCGCTATTCTGCCGATTTATGGCCATTAAGGCGCGCTTGATGAATAGGGCTGGAAATTATAAACAAGCTGAACAAATTCTGCAAATAGCCATAAATCAATTAAACAAGCAGGATTTTCCGGGTAACTTGCCTGGCTGGTCGGCATCCCTGACCAAATACCTGACCATGAATTCAATCATCGAAACCGCGCTTGATTTAGGATTATGGGAACTTGCTGTGAGTGGATGCTTGAGAATGATGGAATCTTCCGCAGGCGAACCTCTTTCGTACCTTACGATTGCAAAGGCAACCGTTCTTGAGGCGGAATTTTACAATCTTTGTGAAATAACCGATGTAATCCAGCATAAACCCTCCATTGACGCCATCTCCAAAGAAACGCACGATCAGTTCAAAAAATATCTGGACAATGTTAAATCGATCATTGCACCGTACAAAAATGAGCTGGTTACCAAAGATTATGAGCTGACGGATGGGCAAATCACTCGTTGGCAAGCACGTGCAGATATCGCCTTTAAACAATACCATGAGACAGGCCTCGATCCAGTCGACATTCTCACTCACCAGAATACTGCAGCCGATGCCGCTTCGGTCATCTATCATTTGCACCAGATCGATAGCCAGGCGATTGATAGTAACTCTATAAACCAGATCATTAAGATTGCCCGATCTTATTCAAGAAATCCAACCGTATTATTACAAGTGGCTCTGGCAATCTGTGATGATAATCCAGCTGAAGCGATGAAATCACTCCAGGTGGTCTTGGAGCAATATCCCTACTCAAAGGTACCTGTTATTGCATTTTGCAACATCTCTGCTGGCAAAGATCGCCTTGAATCTTGGTCAATATGAAGTCGCCCAGAAAGCTGTAGATACCGCCAATGATATTTGGCAGGATGAACCTGGCTGGCACCTGCTTGCTGCCCAGATCTACAAACGCATCTCCGATTTAAGCACGACCATAAATCATCTTTTGGTAGCGACCAAGCTTGCTCCCAGGAATATCTCGATCCACATTGAACTTGGTAATGCATATTATGAGAATGCTTGTAACGATCCACATTTACTCCAGCAAGCGCAAAAATCCTTCGAAACTGCACTCGAGATCAATCCCGAGGATATATATTCTTTGGTGTGTTTAGCGAATATCCAAAGTGAATTGAATGAGCTTGATAACGCAGAAATTAATGCCCGAAATGCACTATTCCTGGCTCCAGACCGGGCAGATATTTATCAGTTATTAGGGGAAATTGCGATAAGAAATTCTGATTACCAGGGTGCGTATGATTATGCGAGTCATGCTATTCAACTTAGCCCAAAAGACCCTCAATCCACCATTATCCTCGCTCGATCACTGTCTGCGCTTGGCAGGGACCATGAAGCGCTTGCAAAACTTACCACGATGCTTGCAGCGGTTCCAGATCCGAAATATCTGCACCTGGAACGTGTAAAAATCTTACAGAAAATGAACGGTCCTTCTGCAGGATTGGAGGAACTTCAGAAATTAGTTAATTTATATCCTGAAGATTTTGGTATTCTCAATGTGCTCGCAAAATCTTATATTGAAATAAATGAGGTTGACCAGGCTATTAACACGGCACAGCATGCCTTGAGCGTTTGCAATGATAAAACCTCAAGAAGTGAGCAGGCAAATCTGCACTTATTAATTGGAAGACTATTTCGTCAAATTGGACAATTAGATCCATCCATCTATCATTTGAATGAAGCTATCCGACTTGCACCGGATCGATTGGAACCCTATCTTGAGCTCGGCATGGCGCGCAAAGAACGGCGTGAATACCAGCAAGCCATTCAGATCTTCGAACAGGCTACCATCATCGCACCCGATGACCCACGCGCATCTTATCAAGCAGGTCTTGCGATGAAGGAAAGTAAGGATTACAGATCCTCTGAAACAATGCTGCGACGTGCGGTAAGCCTTGCACCCCACGATCTGGCTATTCGCCGTCAACTGGCTGCGGTTGTTGCTTTAAATCTCGTCCATAATCCCAGATCAGGAAGGAATTAAGGTAAATGAACGGGATGACAACGCCCCCACCTTCCACCAACCTCCCCATGTCCCGTGATCAACTGCTTACGCTGCTTGATGCGGCTTTAAAGACCGGCGAGCTACGCTATGCGCGTCGCTTATGCTCGGCATGGCTGGCAATTTACCCGGGAGATCTCAACATTAGTTTGCTGAATGCTCGTGCATATTCCCAGGAAAAAAACCCTGACTTACGATTGAATGCCCTCCCGATCCTGGAGGATTTGTCCAGGATTGACCCAGAATACCTTGAGGCACAGGAGCTGTTGGCTGAAGTCCAGCAACTCGCTGGTTCAAGCAATCATGGGGTAGCAAAAGCCTGTGTGAATGCCCTGACTCAAGGTCATGCAGTAAAAATCGGAAATTCCGATGCATTATCAGCATGGGCAAAAAATCTGTATGAAGCCCGTACAGCCCTGAACAATGCCAAAACTGGAGATGATCAGCAGGTTGAGATAGCAGAATCCTATATCCACCAGGCATTGGTTGAAAATCAGGATACGCCGTTGGCCGCTGTGGTTCACCTGAGGATCATGGAGACGAAGGCTTCGATGCCAAAAATGGCAGTCCACAGCCTGGCGGCAATTTACCATGAACGCTGGCCGGATTGTCTTCAATTCCAGCTGACTCTGTCCAATGAATTAATGCAATCTGGAGAATCGAATGCAGCTGTGAGCATGCTCCACCAGGCTGTCTCAAAAGATATCTCTGGACAGGTTCCAAAGAGGATGTGGGGAAACCAACATCCGTATGTATCCATGTGGCCAGTCAAGTTGGAAGCCAGTAATTCTAATCCAAATAGCCCTCAGAACATCCCTATACCAGCCGCAGTTGCCTCTCTCCTGGGCTGGAATCAGATTGCTGCCATGAATTTGGGCTCGGAAGAACATCCAACACCATATGCATATCCGGCAACGGAAGTATTAGAATCAAAGGAAATAAATCCACCCATTTCCATGCCGATTTACGTCGCACATTCGTTATCCAATGAAGAAGAACCTCAACCACTGAGCGACCAGGCACAGTCTGTACAAACCGAATTAGAACGCTTAGCGGATGAGCTAAAACGCCCGCATTTAGCCAGAGAAGATGGTCGTTTCCCTGTCTATGTTGTGTTTTCCACACATCAAGGTTTGGAATCGCATTACAGCCCTGCGGACTTCCAGAAAATTGACCAGGAATTGAAAAAATTAGTCGCTGTGATCCATGGTCGAAAAATAAATCAGGAATATTGGGGATCGTTGTTGTTTTATGCCGATGACCCTGCCTATACGCAACCCTATAATCTACAACCAGCCCCAGCGGATGATGCATGGCAATTGAAATTAATTCTGTCGAATTTGGATACTGCCCTCGAAAAAAAGGGTGAACGTATCGGGGCTGTACTGATTGTCGGTGGACCAGAGATCGTCCCATTTCATAACCTCCCTAACCCAGTGGAAGATGCTGATAGTGAAGTTCCTTCTGATAATCCCTATGCGACAAAGGATCATAATTATTTCATCAGTGATTGGCCCCTGGGTCGAATTTCTGGAGGATCGGTAAATGATCCATCTTACCTGATCTCCATCCTCAAGGATATCTCCAGCCGTTATAATCCAAGGGCGAATAAGCTTGCCTGGCATCGTCGAATTACCCAGTATCTACAAGAACTTTTTCGAAGGGGTATTTCAAAGAAGCAATCCAGTTACGGTTACACAGCTGCAGTCTGGCGGCGTGCATCGTTAGCAGTTTTTCGATCGATTGGCAATCCAACCGATCTTCTGGTATCTCCCCCGACACACGCATGCGAGTCGGATCATTACGCAGAGACTTCTGAATCATCCATTCCCCTCACAACTGCCTCGGAAAAATGCTTGTCTATTGCCTCAGGCGCACTTAGGGTATTTCAATCTCCATGGTGTTCCAGACGGAAGCGAATGGTATGGGCAATCTGATCCAGCGCTTCCCGATTATGGACCAGACTTTCCAATTGCCATGCGCCCAGCAGACATTCAGAACAGTGGTGCGGCACCCAGGTTGGTTTTCACGGAAGCCTGTTATGGAGCGAATATCACTGGAAAAACGGTAGATGATGCAATTTCATTAAAATTTCTATCTTCGGGCACCCATGCGTAGTTGGTTCCACCTGTATTTCCTATGGGTCCCTTGCAACCCCATTAAGCTCCGCAGATCTGCTGGGACGTGTTTTTTGGAGTTTGTTGCAGGAAGGTTTCACTGCCGGTGAATCCCTGAAAAGAGCAAAAATCCATCTCACGCGTGAGATGCACAGCCGCCAGGGTTTTCTGGATGCCGAAGACCAAAAAACATTAATATCCTTTGTATTGTTCGGCGATCCACTGGCACAACCGTTCCATAATAAGACCAGCCCGAAGACCACCCCGCATCTGTCCGATTCAGCCATACCAGTCCCGACGGTGTGTGAGCATTCGTGCGAGAATGAGGCAGACCTTCCAGTTTCGATTGAAACAATCTCACATCTAAAAAGCGTGGTTGCGCAATATCTGCCAGGGATGGACGATGCCGAGATCAGGTTTTCGCACGAACAGCAAACCTGTGCAAATTTTTGTAATCATTACCCACAAGGCAAGCAATGTGTCCACCAAAAATCATCGGATGATCGCCCTCATTCAAAATCCCAAAGGCGTGTGGTGACTTTAAGTAAGAATTATGAACAAGCCCACCACGTTCACAGGCAATATGCACGCCTGACCCTGGATGATACGGGTAATATTATCAAAATGGTCGTCTCGCATTAATCGACATTAACCAACCCATCATCGTCATTACATCCATTAACAAACCATTCGTGGTATCATTTCTCCGAGTTTTTCGTTAAAGATTAGTATTTTTCCGGAGAAAGATTGCGGAACAAGGTTTCTTTTTCATTTCTTCGATGGGGGTCGTTAATTCTGCTCCTGCTGGCCGTAGTGGTCACTTCTCTGCAGCTTGTAAGGTACAGCCGGCTTTGGATTAACTTCCCACCATCCCTTTCAATTGCTGGCATCCCTGTCGGTCAGCTATCCCGACAGCAAGCGATTGAGAGGTTGTTGACGGTATATTCACAACCCGTTGAAGTTTCCTATAATGAGTCCGTCATTCAATTGGATCCGGCGAGCGTTGGATTTAATTTAGATACTGACTATATCCTTGCCGCAGCGGAACAGGAACGTACGAAAATTTCGTATTGGGAAGCGTTTTGGAATTATTTGTGGGATCGACCGATCGAGCCAGTCGATATTCCATTACGAGCTACCTATTCAGAGGATCGACTCCGGACCTATTTACTATCTGAAATTGCCTCCCGCTATGACCAACTTCCAACCTCAGCGACCCCGATCATCGGCACTACAAACTTTAAAGCTGGAACCCCGGGATCGGAGCTGGATATCGACAGGTCGATCGCCTTAATTGAATCGGCATTGTTTTCAAAAAACCAGCGCTCCCTGGTCCTCCCGATAAAAAAAACCTCCCCTTCCCACCCCAGCTTCCAGAATCTTGAAGTACTGCTGCGTCAGATCATTAGCCTGTCCGGTTTCGATGGTGTGATTGGGGTGTATGTAGACGATTTACAAACTGGGCAGGATATTAATTTCATTCTCGATCAGGGAAATCAAGTCTCTTCCCCTCCAGACGTGGCATTTACCGCCAGCAGTACGATAAAAATACCGATTATGGTATCGGTTTTTCGACGCATAGGAGAAAATCTTGATATTGATACGCTTAGGAACCTGGAGGATATGATCGCTAAATCCATCAACCCTGCATCGGACTGGCTGATGCAAAATAAGGTCGACCGGGATCGAGGCCCCATTCTGGTCACCGAAGATATGCAGACATTAGGGTTGAAGAATACTTTCCTGGGAGGATATTTTTTTGCGGGAGCGCCTCTATTGGAAGTATATTCCACGCCAGCCAATGAACGCACGGATGTCACTACCGATCCGGATCCTTACAGCCAGACCACGCCATCTGAAATTGGACAGCTACTGCAGGATATTTATCAATGTGCTAATCAAGAAGGTGGTTCATTGATTGCTGCATTCCCAGGTGAGCTCACCCAGGCTGAATGCCAATCCATGATCAACTATCTGATCCAAGACCGTATCGCTTTGCTAATCCAGGCTGGTGTGCCGGATGGGACGAATGTTGCTCACAAGCATGGTTGGGTGACAGATGCTTTTGGAATCATCCACGACCTAAGCGATGCGGCGATTGTTTTCTCACCCGGTGGAGATTATGTTTTTACGGTATACATGTATCACCCGGTCCAGATCATCTTTGACCCCGCCAATGAGCTCGTGAAAGACCTGTCACGTGCCATCTATAATTACTACAATATCCCCATTCCTTAGTGGATTTTATTGGATTTAGGACTTGCTAGGGCAAGTTTACCAGTTCGAGGCTGATCTGCCAGAGCTTCTGGGCGGCTGCCGGGTCGTAGGTTCCTGGATCGGAGCTGATCGGTTTCTGATCGGCGAAATACTTGCCAGTCACACCTGCAACTTCAGGCGAGGTTGCCAAATAGATACTGGTTTGAGCCCCTTCCAGGGGGGATTGGGCAAAAGGTTTCATAACAGAAGATATCAGAGACGCAATCCATCGGTTACCAAACTTCCACATATCCGTTGCTACCATGCCTGGAGTTAAAGCATTGGCGGTGATATTAGAGCCGCTTAGCTGGCGTGATAATTCATAGCTAAAGAGGATGTTCGCAAATTTAGACCGCCCGTATGCTTTCACCGGATTATAAGATCTTACCAATTGCAAGTCATTGAAATCCATGTGCTGATGGAGATGGCTTCCCGAGGACACATTCACGATCCTGGCACTCGTGCTTGCTTTGAGTGCATCTAGCAATAGATGGGTCAATAAAAAGTACGCCAGGTGGTTCAGAGCGAAGGTCATTTCAAGACCATCCTCGCTCACTTTCCTACGCATAAAGAATCCCCCCGCATTATTGACCAGCACATCCAAATGATTAAATCGCCGATAAAATTCTGTGGCTAATGCGCGGATCTGAGCTTGCGAGGATAGATCAGCGATCAAATAATCCGCAGGATGATTCCCACTTACCTCCGCTAGACTATGCGCAGTCTGGATACATTTTGTTTCGTCACGTCCGACAATAATGACAGACCCACCCAACCTGGCAATTTCGAGCGCTGTCGCGTATCCGATACCTGCCGTGGCACCCGTAATGAGACATGTCTTACCTTCCATATTGCCCATGGATCGATCCTCCAGTTGTGCAATCTTACCAGCGTGCCTGGTGTTCTTCAGCAAAACCGATCAGGTCGTGGATCTCGATCTGTTCCCTCCCTTTCGGTTGAATAGTGTACCTGAATAGCAGCCAAACAGCTGGTGAACCTCACTATAGATGATTCCAAGATTGGTAATTGCTGTTCGATCCTTGAATGGTATAAAATCCAAATTTAATCGCTTCTCAGAGTCGGTGAATTTCCACGGCTGCATGAAATCACCCGATTTGTAATGAAATTTCACCTGGTCCAGTTTATGAATTTTTCCATTTAAGACCAGGCAATTTTCTGTCGCTGCAGTGAGATCACCAAATCCACAGCCCAGGTTTAACCCGATGCTTCGCCCATCTGGGAGGTAACCCGAGGCACTTGCCCAGTTCCAAAAACTCTTATACTCCCAAACGCCCCTGCCCCAATCGAGGGAGCCCAGGCAGGTATCTGGAGAGAGGGTTTCGATGATCTCGCCATATTGAAGGGAACCTTGTGCGGGGAGGCAATTGATCTTCCGGTTATAGTAGAATCGATTTTTCTGGATCGGGATCACGATGGTCATCGATTCGTGCTCTTGAGGCTCTTGGAGCAAAATATCAGCGGAAATCCCTAATCCGTTATGAAATCCCGGCCAATCAACCTGGATATGCCTGCCTTCAGGTAACACCTCAAAATTTAGGCTCACCTGTTTATTCCGAAAAACACTGACCCCCTGAGTGCTATTGCGGGGGAGTGTGATACCCTTGCTTAGAGGGATGACTAAACCTTCTTCGTGAAGTTCATTCGTCGCATAATCCAGGATATAGACAAAGATATTACCGGCATAACCCAGATCAGCGATCGTGGCTGAAAAAAACAAGTGTGGAGTAAAGATGGCATAATAATCCCAGCGTTTGATCCGGAAACGCTGGAAGAGCTGAATATTATAGAACCGGGCATATTCCAGGTTGCAATCCAATAATGGCTGGGGTGACCATCCCACCTGGGACAGGCGTCCATTAGAATCTAATAGATTTCCGGGTTGAGTAAGCTTCGTTTGCATAGTTCACCTCTCCTTCAATTTTAGCATGATGCTCCAATCTATATTTAACATCAGGATATTAAACTATACAAACATCTCGTGTATAATACAAAAACGCCCCCGTAGCTCAATGGACAGAGCATCTGACTTCGGATCAGACGGTTGTGGGTTCGAATCCCGCCGGGGGCGCCAGATATAGCCATTTCGTTTGTTTACCCCCCATATATAAGGGTCAAAACCTACTTTTTCAGCAGGTTTTTTATTATCGATGCAGATTGATGCAGATGTTTGGGGTTGCAATCTATAACAATCAGCCCTGGGATGCCACACTGTACACCTTACCAGGTAAATTAATTTTAATTGGTGAAACCAATTGGTCCATCAAACGAGCTGCATCTGCCTGCATTTCGTTGTATAGATGACCGTAGATATCCAGAGTGATACTCGGTTTTGCGTGCCCCAGGATCTTCGAAACCACTATCACCGGTATTCCGTTGTTGAGCATAAGCGACGCTGCGGAATGCCTCAAATCGTGAAATCTCACCTTGGGTACCCCTGCCCGTTCTAGCACCCGGTTGAAATCCAAACGCAAGTTACTGGGATTTAACGGTGTCCCGATTTTCGATGGAAAGATCAGATCGTTATCCTGCCAGCGCTGACCTGCAATTTCCTTCTGAATTTTCTGGAATTCACTGTGTTCCCGTAAGGCCTGAATCGTACCTTCCCCGAGCTGGATCGTCCTGCGACCTGAACGTGTCTTTGGCTCCTGGAAAAAACACCCCATTCCACGGACATCCTGCAACTGTCGCTGCACATACAATCGACCACAACCCCATTGCACATCAGGCCACATCAAACCCAGAAGTTCCCCCATACGCATGCCTGTTTTAACTGCCAGGTGGTACAACGCAACATAAGGAGAGTCAATTGCAGCCAATAATAACAAGTTGATCTGGTCCTCATCTAAGACTTTCATCTCGCTATGTTTGTAACGAGGCAGCGCGGCATGTGTAGTAGGGTTACGCGTCAGCAGCAATTGAATGACCGCTCTCTCAAAAGCGCAATGTAGGATTGAATGCACCAAACGCACAGAACGGATGCCCACTCCTCTTTCGATCAATCCGGTATAAAATTTCTCTACCTTGAAAGGTGTCAGGTCTTTCAAAGGTATTTCACCTAGGTCTGGAATGATATGCTTTTGAACAGTCCTCGAATAGCTATCAGCTGTTTTAGGTCGCAATGCTATCCGGGAAGTTTCTAACCAGTCATGGAGATAGACTTTCAATAATGTCTTACTACCCTGGTAATCGAAACCTCGTTGTAATTCAGCCTGCATATCTCGTAGCCAGGTTAATGCTTCAAGTTTTGTCTTGAAGGTGCGGGTGATGCGATGACCATTAATTGGGGAAGTTTGCACACGCCAATGCCCACTAGGTCGATGAGATATTGAACCTTCATATCTACCACGGATGTGTTTTGCCATTCCCTCTTACTCCTTTCCTTTCAAAGAGTTGAGGGAAGGCAAACCTGCATGCCCTGTCCATTCAATTGTTAAGGTACAAGCGAACAGAATCATTGTAACTCTCACTGCGACCTAGATGGACAGGAGAAACAAGGTGTAATACTCATAACTGGAGGAAGTACTGAGACATCCCCTTATCGAATATTCTCACCGAATCTGTTGGAACTGATAAATTGTTCCAAATCGACTGGGCGAATCCTTCGGCTATTTCGCCAATGTTAATCGCTGGGAGTACCCCTGACATCGATCAGATTGTAGGCATAGCTGCGGGAGATATGTAATATGTGTGCAACCTGCAGTACAGTCAGCAATTGCCCAGGAAGATTTTCTGACTGACCGAACTGTTGATTGTTTTCCATTTTTAGTCACCTCTTTCTTATTACTTCATATGGTCTTATATATTCTTATCAAAAGACTTTCATGTTATACGAGGTAGAATATATTCTTAGCCAGTCAATCCCTGCTCATTCGCCAGAGAGCCATACCCAAATCTGGAAATTGATTGGTGAAGAGCAAGATCTGGTTGATGCACAATTGGCATGCAATCTATAGCTAATTCGTATCGATTGATGCAGAGAATTATTCTTAAAATTCGGTCTACCGCATCTACTCTTTCCAAGCAGTTATTTATTGCATCAACGATTATCATAAAATGCCTCCTAAATCCCAAAAAACCAAAAAGTTCAAAAAACGAAAAAATTTCGTGTGTATGACCCCGCCCGCTTGCCAAAACCAAAAAGCGATTCTTTATTGCCCCCTCCCACCTCCCTGTCAGATTAATCGAGCTGCATATGTCTCTCACTACAAATTCAATCATTTTTATCCGTCACTGTTTTCTTGTTGCTGTTCATTTACGATCCGTCTCCGAGAACAATGAGGCTGGTACGATCGGGCAGCCTCACCAGCTTCACGGATGAGCAGCACCAGGTAATCAGGCACATGACCGTCTTGCAGTTTACGCATAAATACTCGCTTCTGGCTGGGTGAGAGATTCTTCATCTCTTCGGATAAGATAGTAAGAAGAGCCAGCATAGACAATATCTCCATTAATCACGCTGGTTAACAGGTCAATCGGATCCATCTTGTATCCAATGACATCGAGGTATAACTCAGCGCCGTCTGGGTTCAAAAAGAAATTGAGACAATCGACGATCGTCAACCAGCTAGATCTCGAATTATGAAGATCCAGGATAGCTCGTACTACGATCGCTGCTGCCAGGCGAGCCAGTGGATCCACGCTCGCCAATGATGAGGCTGGATCGGGTGTCTCATCGAGATCCCAATATGGATGCCTTACGGGGATTGATTGCCTATTCAGGTTCATCAAGGAATCCAAGTATCACTCGCATTGCTTCCTCGGGTGAATTAACCACTGCAGCTGGCCCACCTTTCCATGCCTTGAACCATTCCACCTCAGCTGGGGTCAGGGAGTTTCGACCTCTACCGTCAGGATTTTTGCATTCGACCAGGTAGGTATTGCCCTGAAGACCGACCACCAGGTCAACGAATCCACCTCCGACCATAGAGGTGATCGTAACCGATGCACCGGCTGATCTCAGGACTCTCACAATTGCAGATTGATTACCGTCGGGTTTAGTTGTCATTTCATGTCATCTCATCAGATCTTTATTTCTACATCCTTAAATGCGATCTTTCGTTGTTAAATGCGAAGTTAAGCGACTATGCATTAAATAGCAATATTTACAGCTCATAACCAGGTAATTAATGTAAAGTGCCTGTTTTTCGCATTCTTTCATCAACATCGCATTTATTTTCCCTTCAATCTCAGGCCGATATAGTATTTTTTTCCATCTCCACCACTGGGAAAATTATTCTCTCTTAGCCGGCTTGTCACCCAGTTTTTGGAGTGTCTTTTCAGCTCATCCTCACCCTGGTCGTCGCACCACTTTCGCCAGGTTGTATAGAATGAATCTTTGAAGGCTGAATAATCGGGGTGCAATTCGCAGTTATCAGTAATAAACTGCAAGACCTGGTCTTGCTCGGTCCTGTATTCGGTTGTTGCTTTATTGACCGCTTCAGGCATCACTAGACCGTCGTTCTGCCATAACAAGCATCCCAAGATTGCCCAATTTAAAATACCAGGTATCTCTTTATTAAATATTTCCATGAGCTCACCCATTGGCCGCTTAATGTCATCTGGGATCGTAACCGGGAACGGGATCACTCGGATGCGTCGCCAAAATCCCAGATCGGTTCCTTCAACCTTTGGTCGGTGGTTGCCGTATAACCATATTTTGTGACTTGGCTCAAAGGTAAAGGGATTTGAGAACAGGAATCTTGCGGTTACTGCATCACCGCCGGTCAGGTCCTTAGCTAATGATTTCATTGATCTTACGACTCTCCGCTATTTCAGACGCTAACACGAACCGTGCACCAGCCATAGCTGCAATATAAGGATTAGCGACGGTACCCAGATTCCGATTTGCCATCAATGCGTCGATATCGATGCGTTTGGCATAGTCGCCCAACAATCGCCTGATCATCTCTGTAAACACACTTTTTCCATTTTGTCCAAGTCCGAATAAGAAAAACAGGCAATGCTCGTCGATCCGCCCAGTGAGGGTATATCCAACAGCCTTTTGTAAGAAATATGCTGATTCCTGGTCCCCTCCTGTGAATAAATCCATTGATTTTTCCCATTCCGGGCATTGCGCTTTTGGGTTGTATTCAATATTCGAGATCTTGGTAAGCATGAGGGCTAGATCATGGGGCAACAGGTTTCCAGTGGTGAGATCTATCACACCGTTTGCCACATTGAACAGCATTGGGTGGGTGTCTAGCTCTTCAGGCCTTACCCCCACATAAGGTTTGACACACGCAAGCATGTTCTCAATATGAAATCGAGCTTCCGATCGGATAGCATGTTTTGCGATCGCTTGCCGGGTCTGGTCATCTTTTGCATTGCTTGCCTCAATGTAGATCGCCCGGACCGTCTCATGCGCTAGCCGGTATATTTCAGCTGAATCATCCACTTTCCAGCACCGGCCATCCCAGCTCAACCACTTCTCCCAGGCATAGCAGTACCTTACTCGCTCTCGGTGCATGGCTAGAAATCGCTCTGCATTTCCCAGGTCGGTGAAAGGGTATTCTGATTGTTTACACTTGATCCATTGAACCACACCTTCAATTTCATCATCCGTAACCAGGTGGTCACCGCTATCGAACCTTTCATCCCTGATCATCAGGAGAGTTGCCCGGATCTCATCTGCTCCTAGTCCGGTGTTTTTCAGGCTGCCAGCTATGGAGGTCAGTGATTGGTGCCTCTCGCCCTGGCTGATCACCTTTCCCAAACGAGCTGCAGCAGGCATAGTTTGGATTGGCAACGACCTCATATGCCCGTTCAATTTCGACCGGATCCAAGCAGGCATTACGCTCACTTCTGTCTCGCTAGGATTCAGCTCGAATTTATATGGATTGGTGGTGGAACTGGGCGGAATTAGGACGTAACCTAAATTGGCGCGAATATCAACACCTGGCCCTAGAACCCCTACCCCGGACCTGATATCGGTCCCCTCCGGGTACAAAAAGTAAAGATGCTGCCCCTGATTTCCAGTAGCCACCGTCACCGTTTCTATGGGACCAGGATTTTCCTCCCTCATTAGATCCCAGGTGTGAAAACCGCCCGTCTTGTGATCGATGTCAAGGACAATGAGCCCAGATCCACCAGCTTTTTTATCACCGGTCCTCATCCCCCAATTAGCCTCCGGCCAACGCTCATGCCATTGTCTGATCATATCGAGGTCAATGGTCGCAGAATAAAAACCGTTATCGACGAGAGGATGCTTGCCAGGGCTATTGCAGTCTGTTCGCCCGCATGAGCACTGGCCCATAATCAACCAGGTAACAGGGAAGATCGGCCAACCTTTGTTAGCATAGAACCGAAGTTTTGAAAACTTGTTATTGTCCATGAACATTATTCAACTGGGAGGGATGCACCATGATGCACCCCTCCGATCATCTCACCACGGGATGGTATCATCCGGTGGTGCCGGCGGTTCTGGTGGTATGAGCTGTTTTGGTTGTGTCGATGCACCCGTCTTTGTTTGTATAGCCAGATCAGGATCCGGAGTTGCAGCTGTACTATTGGCCTTTCCACGAGGGACCGCCATAATATCGACGATCTTGTTAAACTCTCCACCGTTAGCGCTCACATTCTTTTCTACATTGATCAGCACCCTTTTGTTGATTAACTTCGCAGCCTGGAAGTCTGCGGACGGATCAAAATCGCCGGCTAACGCAGCTCTGGCCCAACGGAACAACTTGCTCTTTTCCGAATAGTTGGTTGAACACCAAGCCAGGAGATCCACCGATCCATCTGTATATTCCACGTCATCGGTCAAAACGTGGAAAGTGATTTTGACCTGCTCACCATAGACGCCGACCGCTTTTTCCAAGCCGGTGATTGTAGCGCGATAAGTACCGGCTGGAATCAACAAAAATGTCTTTTTGGGTATTTGAAAATCTTGGTTCATTTTATTCTCCTTAAAATTTTCGATTTTGTTTGATAGTTGATATTGATCTTTTTATTTTTTGAACAATCGCCCTTGCCTTTCCGCCGGGGAGTGTTAGAATTAAATCGCACCAGATATTGAGGATTGCCCGGCTGGTACTCCTCCTGCCCCCCACCCACACAAGATCGGGGGCTATTTTTTTTATTCATGCTGGTCATCATCCTGACCATTCAAATTCTTATGATCATCGATATACTTCCAGAGATCCCCGCTGAGGACGCGAACAGTAGAACCGCCAAAACGAATCGCCGGCAGCTCGGTTCGCAATAGCCTGTAAATTTGCGTTCGGCTAACACGAAGGATGAGCGCAACTTCGCCAGGTTTAAGGAGGCGACTGGGATCATCGAGAGGATTTAACACTTGATCCCTCCTCGACTTTGATTTTTTCCGGGGTATTTACTTCAGAATAATTATTGATCAGCCCTCGGCGCTGTAATTCCGATCTTAAAAGAAATCTAGCTTCTTCTTTCGGCTCCCGTAAATCGATTAATGCAGATTTTAACAAAGCCTCAAATTCGTGTCCGTCAAGAGTTATGTATAGTTTATTCAACTCCGTCCTCCAAAAAACAAAATCACGTCTATATATATAGGCGTGATTTTTACCCGTCGCTAAGCGACGATTGTGACGTCACAAGGTTACTTGAATTATTCTATTTCTACAATTCCCATTTTACAGGTTCATCATCCTTGTAAATAAATACTTTTCCCCGTTTAATAGTACTTTGTAAGTATCTAACAAGACTAATCATCTCATCGGGTTTATTTCTCATATTTTTATAGGAGCGGTCAATGCTGGCCGATATTGTCTGTCGTGCTTTTTCAAGTGGAGATTTATTTAAGTTTTTACTCTTACCGTTTCTTGTTGAATTAGATAATTCTTTACTGATAATATCCAAGGATTCTTCATTTTCCCTAATATCAGATGAATCTCCACCTGCGTCATGCAATACCATAATTTCCAATTCTAGCTTTTCTTTAGCATCTAGGAGATCTTTCTTATATTTGGGATCTAACACTGGATATATGTCATCATCTTCTGTTAATGATAAATTATGGTCGTCATCCCCCAGATTTATTTTTTCCTCGGGTAATAACTTATTTCCTAATCGATATAAGTCGGTTGAAATTATATCCTTATTAGGGTTACTCAAGAGAACATGGATATAGTGCATTCCTTTACTATCCTTCACATCCTTATTTTTTTCACCATATTCTATATGCCAACCTTCACCATCTCGTCTAAATATCCCCTTTGTAGGTGAATTGATCCAATACTGCGGTTTGTTGAGATAACTTCATTACTTGTCTTGATTGAAATGCTTTTCTCCGTATTTTCAACATTCCCAACCAGGGATCTAATCGAATCCATATATGCCGTATATGGTTCGTGATTTGCTCTTGATTCAAAATACTAAGAGATAAATCATCAAACGGTAAAATCTGAACAACATCGTGGACCTTAACATAATATATATTCTCTGAATATTTGTCAGCGATTGCCCTACCTTTATATGCTTCAATGATAAACCAGGCCAACTGGCGCAAGTACTGAGAACAATCAGCCCACAGATCTGTAAGATAATAAACTTGCACATGATAGGTGTTAGATGATATTTTTTCTGCAGCAATCCAACCGCCCAAAACACCATCAGGCATATATACAGAGCAAATGATATATATTTTGGTATCTGCATCGAATTCGATCCGTCCATGATAATTTTCGGTAGTACCCAACCTTTCATTCCTCGAACGGAGAAGAGCTTTGAATCCCTCAATATCCATTTCAAGACGATCATCATACACGATCATGCTTCTCGCTCCTTTACATTCCCGCCTGGAGCGCATGTTATAATCGCTCTTACCAGGCAGTTGAATCCTGCTAGGTCACCGCTCCGAGTGGTCACACACTGCGGAGCGATTTTTTAATCTGATGCAAATCATATCATAAAATGACTCTAACTAGAACATATATTCTATATATTATGTATCTAATCACCAATCAGCCTTTTCTCCCTATCTGTTTATCCTTGGATACAGAACTGCCAGGAAAAATGGAGTTTGGAGTTGGTTTTTTCACCAGACCCCTTTTTTTCCGGTTCCTATCCCCCATCCCAAAATTTTGGGAAGGGGGGAAAAGGGTGGTTTGGTGAGTAATTACCATATGGCTATTATTGTCATCGCTCTTTAGTAATTGAGGCATATCAACAACGGTCAGATTCTTATTTTCCCAAATGCTTGATTTAATTCGGATAAGACGGTTTTATATTCGAGTTCCACTAGGTCCGCAGAATTACCCACAGAATGGGGATTTACTTCATAGATATTGAAGAGGTCGCCGGTCGTGCCCCATCAGGTTCGTTGTATTATTAATTTCCCTAAAATAAGTTAATCAGAACAGCATTATTCTTATCATGCTAAAGTAATAAAATGAACGGTCCTAGTAAAAAATTCTCTTAGTCTGAAAAGTTTCCAAGCAGGTGGTATACAAATATAAATCCCATATACATGGTACAAATAACCATTCTTCAATCATTTTCCCCTTGTCGATGATAAGAAAATCAGAATTTTGCTATACTATTTCTAGAGACCTATTGAGTGGGTAGATTAGTTCATTGCTATAATAGAGCAATATGTCTCCAGAATTATTATCGACAAAATTATTTACTCCTCCAGTCCGTAAAAACCTTGTCCCGCCCCCTATGCCTAATAGAACGGCTGAACCAGGGGTTAGAGCGAAAGCTGACCCTCATCTCAGCTCCTGCCGGCTTTGGTAAAACCACGCTGGTCAGCGAATGGGTCGCTGTTTGTGAACGACCAGTCGCCTGGCTGTTACTGGACGAAGGGGATAACGACCCAACCCGCTTTCTGACTTACCTCGTCGCTGCCTTACAAACGATTGCGTCGAATATTGGAGTAGGGGCGTTGGGTGTGCTCCAATCCCCTCAGCCACCGCCCACCGAAGTGATTTTCGACGGCCCCTACCCAATGAAATCACCACCATCCCGGACAATTTCGTGCTCGTCCTTGACGACTACCACGTTCTGGATGCCAAACCGGTTGACAATGCCCTCACCTTTCTGCTCGAGCACCTGCCGCCACAGATGCACCTGATCGGCCACTCGCGAGGATCCCCAGCCATCTCCCCCTGGTGGGGGCCGGTTACGTGCCCGAGGCCAATCTCACCGAGCTGCGCCTTGCCCCGACCTGCGTTCGACCCCGCTGAAGCCGCCGATATTCTGGGCCAGGTGATGGGCCTGGACCTTCTCGGCAGAAGATATCGCCGCGCTGGAAGCCCGCACCGAAGGTTGGATCGCCGGCCTGCAACTGGCCGCGCTTTCCATGCAGGGACATCAAGACGTCACCAGTTTCATCAAGTCTTTCACCGGCAGCCACCATTTCATCCTGGACTATCTGGTCGAAGAGGTTCTGCACCAGCAGACCGAAAGTATCCAGACCTTCTTGCTGCGCACCTCCATCCTCGATCGCCTGTGCGGATCCCTTTGTGACGCTGTTCTGCTCGACCCCTCTGCTTCCGGGC
>CAVTQM010000057.1:0-521733 GCA_963736805.1 uncultured Chloroflexia bacterium | reverse complement strand
GAATGAAGACCGTCCAGAGATTGCTGATCAAGTCTTTTTCTGGAAGAGCGACTCACTCAATATGATATCCCGCACGAGTGGCACATGTTTGTTGGAGAGCATGAAGAAGCATACTGGCAGTCGCACGTGGAAGATTATTTGCGCTGGTATATCAAGGAGTGGAAATAAAACAATATTGGGAAATTCACAGGGCTGGCTGGATGATTTTTTGAAAACTACCTCACAGGATAAGCATTGAAAGGAAAAGTTATGTTCAAAACACTTCCGAAAGAGTACCCACATTTATTCCTGCAGTGGAACTGGGCGCAACTGATGTGCTGATGAACTGGTCTCGCGCAACTTATCGAATTCATCCCTTTCTGAGTGGATGAAGGATTGGTCAGACCTAAGCCGGGTATTATCAGAGTGCTATGCCAGACTATGGGTGGCGACGACGCAAAATACGGTTGACCCGGAGATTCAAAACCGGTTTAATCACTTCTTGGATGATGTTCATACACCATGGCTGGCAGCTAACCAGGGTTTGAAGCAAAAGCTTATTGTCTCTGGGTTGCAACCCGAAAATTTCAGGATACCCTTGATGAACATGCAGGTGGAAGCAGAGAGTATTCGTGAGGAGAACCTGCCATTTCTTATGGAAGAGCAAAAGCTTATCAATGAGTATGACGGGATCATCGCTGCTCAAACCGTAATTTGGCAGGATGAGCAGGTTACTACCACTCAGCTACAGCCAGTCTACCAGAGACCTAGACCGTGAAGAGCGAGAAACAGCCTGGCACTTGGAGATGCAGCGCAAGTTGGCAGACAGGGATCGGTTAAATCAGTTATGGATCAAGATCCTGGAATTACGCAACCGGATAACCTCCAACGCAGGTTTTAGTGAATATCGTGCTTATAAGTGGAAAGAGCTGCATCGCTTTGATTACTACCCTGAAGACTGTGCCAAGTTTCACGACGCCATCGAAAAGGTGGTTGTCCCGGCTGCCAGGCGTATCTATGAAAAACGCCAAAAGCAATTGGGTCTTGCTATCTTACGCCCGTGGGATTTACAAAGTCGACCCACGTGGAAGAGAACCTCTCAAGCCTTACCAGACCATCCTTGAGCTGGAAGAAAAAGTGTCGGCGGTTTTCTACAAGGTCGACCCGGAGCTTGGCAATTATTTCGAAATTATGCGTAGCCAAGGATTGCTGGATCTGGAAAATCGCAAGGGTAAAGCGCCTGGGGCTCGACCCCAATAATGATGATATGGACAGGCTGCCTTTCACTTTGAAAATGCAGTTGGATTACACACAGATGTCGCCACCTTGCTGCACGAAGGTGGGCATGCTTTTCATGTCTTTGAGGAAGCCAGTCTACCTTACTACCACCAGCTGTCGGTGGGGATGGAATTTGCAGAAGTAGCCTCCATGTCGATGGAATTACTCGCCTTTCCATACCTCGTGGCAAGTGAAGGCGGTTTCTACTCAGAGAAAGATGCAGCACGGGCGCAAATCGAGCACCTGGAAGAAACCTTGCTCTTCTGGCCATATATGGCGGTAGTGGATGCTTTTCAGCACTGGGTATATACGAACCAGGCTGAATTCAATGAGCCCAGATAACTGTGATCAAAAGTGGAGTGAGTTATGGGGACGTTTTATGTCAGGTGTAGACTGGACTGGGCTAGGTGACGAGATGGTCACAGGCTGGCAGCGAAAGATCCATATCTTTGAGGTGCCATTCTATTATATTGAGTATGGTCTGGCTTCCCTGGGGGCGTTCCAGGTATGGGCGAATGCGATGAAGGATCAGAAGGGAGCCATTGAAGCCTACCGACGGGCGTTGGCACTGGGTGGGACGGTATCCATCCCTGAACTATACTCCACAGCCGGGGCACGTTTTGCAATGGATGCAGACATCTTGAACCAAGTTATAGGCATGATTGAGCACAAGATTTCAGAGCTTGAGCAAGTCTGATGGCGTGGAATTGGTCGGTTGACCCAGGACCTTTATGCTGTTTATGCGGTGGTGAATAAGAAGGAATAGAAGACCCGTTCGCAGAGATTGCTGAGATCGTTGGATACGAGTGAATATTCCCGGTGGTGATTTCCTATTTACGCTTATCGTATGGCGCTAAAGGCGTGAGTTGTTAACTTCCTCGGCAGAGAAGATCACTTCCTCCTTGCCGGTTAGTTTTTCCTCCACTTTTAGGGCAATCAAGTCCAGGTGACCCGGGTGGGCGACGTAATCCAGGTCGTCGGCTGGGACGGTGAGCACCGGGCAGAGGCTGAAATTCTCGATCCAGTCTTCGTACAGGGCATTCAGCTGGCTCAGGTATTCGGTGGTGATGGTACGCTCGTAATCGCGGCCGCGGTGGGAGATGCGGTCCTGCAGGGTGGTTACAGTGGCACGCAGGTAGACTACCAGGTCGGGAGGGGGAGAAATTCGGTCAGCACGCGGTACAGCTCGCGGTAGCTGAGGTAGTCGCGTTCACCCATTAATCCTTGTAAAAACAGGTTATGGGCAAAGACCTCTGCATCCTCATAAACACTGCGATCCTGGATGGCAGAGGTGGGATGCTCGCACAACTGGCGGTGGGACCGCAAACGACGGGTGAGGAAGAAGATCTGTGAGTGAAACGACCATTGGCGCATATCCCGGTAAAAATCAGACAGGTAGGGGTTCTCACCCACTGGCTCGAAGAAAGGCTGCCAACCCAGGTGGTCACACAGCATACTCACCAGGGTGGATTTGCCGACCCCAATGTTGCCAGCGATAGCTACGAATTTTTTCATATCTGTTCCTCCATGGTTGTCAACACATACGGGTTGGGTGCAATATTACTATAAATTCTCTTCATCCGGAACCAGGTAGGCTAGAGCTTTGCCCTTGTCATCGTCCATGACCAGCTCGAGGTGGTACCCCGGGCGGAAGGATGCTACTTCGATTAACCGCACTGTTTCGGAGTATTCTCTTGCTTCAGGCAGAAATTCGGCTAAAATGTTCGGTGTAGAGTAGAAAAAGGGGTGGTTGAACTGGACTTCCGGGTCTTCAAGGAAGATTGCAAGTGGGAAAATGTTGGCTTCCACAAGATCCTGGAAGAAGTGGGTCCCAAAGGAGGGCTCCGGAACAACAATACTACCCTGTCCGGAAAACTCCACCAGGGCACGCGTGTTGTAGATATCTCCATAAGTGATTGGAACACCAAGGTCTGGATTGACAGTTCCCCAGCGACCCGGACCGATGGTGATGAAGATGAAACCAGCCAATTTTGCGTTGAGCTGGCTGACCAAGTGCCCAATATGTGTCCGTTCGGCCTGGGTGGTGAGGGAGAAATAGCCCTCGGGTGTCACAAAGATGATGTGGGTAATACCAGTCACATGCCCGGCAGGGACAAGGCGCTGGGTGGAAAAGATAACATCTAGCGGGTTTACGCTGGGTGGCAGGCGGACTTTGTTCTCTTTGAAATGGGATTGCGGACGGCATTGCAGGATACAGATATCCACCTCGGGGTGGCTGCAATATGGATCGGTCAACTGCAGAGTGAATTCGGTGTCCACGGGTGAGTGGTAATGCTCCTCCAGCTTGCCGAGCAGCTGGCGAAAGTTACTTGCCAGCGGGGTACGCCGGAATAGCTCATCATAGGTGATCACCAGCGAACTCTCATCCAGAACATTGCTGCGGATGGGGGTCAGATAATCATCATTGAAGATTTGGGCGATATAGCGTAGAGGTGGGTATTTATTTGAGAGCACCTCTTCAACAGGCAAGCTCTTGAGCTGGTTATCCTGCAGATCGATCAGGTCCACGAAGTGTTGCGAGTACTGGTTGATGAGCATGGGCGTGGCTTCGGGGTGTAGCAGAGGGTGACTGAGGGCTACCAAACGGGGGTAATCATTGCCCACCCGTTCCACAGCACGTGTGCCCAGTCCCCATACCAGGCGGATAAACCCATCCTCCCGGCGGATCTGGGGATTCCAGCGGTACTGATTGCGGCTGAATGCCACACCGGCTCCATGGGGCAGGAAATACCTTCCCACCTGCTCCCCCTGGACCACTTGAATGAGGATCGCCATGCGTTCATCGTAATCCTGCAAGCCCTTGCTGCGCCGGTAAAGGATAGCATCGGGGTTGAGAATACTGGCATAGATGCGCTGGATAGCCTGGGTGAACTGCTGCAGATTCTGCTCGGGTGTGCCCTGGTTGGGGCAGAACAGACTTATGTATTTACCAGCAAATGAGGTCCCAAAATTATCCTCCAGCAGGCTGGAAGAGCGCACGATCAGGGGCTGATTGCCGACTTTATCCAATAAAGTGCACAGCTCGTCCAATGTCTCCTGGGGGAATTTCCCAGCGAGAAAATCGTCCACTATCTGGGGGTATTCAGAGCGGATGTTTGCCTCGGCTTTATACTTCTGGTCGTTCCAGTGCATCAGATTATTCATTGCCATGAAGGCGTAGGTGACATCTGCCCCCAGGAAGTACGACTCGGGAATGGAGATGCGGGCGTTGAGCTCTGGGGGAGCCACGCTTTCCAGGATACGCCTGGCGAGCAGCATGCCGGCTGCCTTACCGCCGATCTTGCCGCTGCCGATCTTATGCTGTTGGATCTGGCGAAAATCATGGATGGTGAGCCAATCCTTGGCAATGTTGACGTAGGCAAGCTGATCGCTGATGAGGGTGCGGATGAGAACCACCATGATCTCGCGCAGGTGAGGTTCGGCAACCGTCCTTTCTTCCGCAGGCAGATTTTCGATGGCAGCCGCCTGTTCGAAGAGCATATATTGGGGTGCCAGCTCAGCGTTGAAGGAAACCTGCATATCACGGACAGGTGCGCCGCGCTCTGCCAGGGTGTCGCGGACAATCTGCTCAAAGAGCTCGTAGGGCAGGTTGTAGGCGAAGTAAAAATCCGTCAGGTGGTCGCGTAAACGGGTCTGGCGCAACTCCCACACATCGGCAGGTTCTTCCGAGATCGGGTCATTCAGGGCTTCACGCTTTTGGGATTGGATGGCCTGCTGGCGCACCTCAGCCTCGAAATCTTGCTGGGTGATGACCCCACGCTCAAAGATAACCCGGCGCATACGGGCACGGATCTGCATGCGCAGGATGGGATATTGAGCGAGCGCCAAGTAGATGCGCAGGGTCTTTTCAACGCTGACGGATGGCAGGGTCATAATATTTCTTTATCTCCCCTAACTCCAGTTTCTGGGGATTTGAGGAAGGCAGGATGAAGTTGGAGGCTTTGCCTTTAACCACCCAGGTGCATGGGCATGATGACATGCATGAAGTTGTCCTCGCCAGCCGGGCGGAAGACACCGGGGGTGGTTTCAATGTTAGTTTCAAGGATCACGTTGGGCGTTTTGATCACGTCCAGGACTTCACGCAGGAAGCGCACGTTGAAGGCGATGAGCAAGGCGTTGCCCTCGATGTTGGCGTCGATCACGGTCTGGTTGAAACCGGTCTCCTCGGATTGCCCGGATATCTCAACCGTCCCGGGTTGGTTATCGGATCCGGGGGTGATCTGGATACGGGCAATGTGGGTGCCCTCACGGGCGAAGATCTCGGCTTGTTTGCAGGCTTTGAGGATGGCGGGGGTAGAGATGACCGTGCGAGTCTGGTGGGAGCGGGGGACGACTTGCTCGAGATCCGGGTAGGAGCCTTCGATGAGCTGTGAGACCAGCTCGACATCTTTGGTGTGGAAGATGACCTGGCCGCGGTTGGGGGGCAGCACCATGGTGACGGTCGTTTCGCCGTCGCTGGCGATGCGAGCTAATTCGGCCAGGGCACGCGCCGGGATGATAGCTTTGATCGGGCGGGGCAGCGAGGAGGATAGCTCGGCTTTGCGGATGGAGAGGCGGAAACCATCGGCGGCTTGCAGGGTTAGCTGGTTGCCCTGGGCAGTGAGCAGCACACCGGTGAGCACCGGGCGGGCTTCATCGGTGGAGGCAGCAAATGCCACCTGCTGGATCATCTCTTTGAGCGTGGTCACATTGAGCTCGATCCCGTCAGCGAGATCCGGGGTGGGCATGGGGGGAAATTCCTGAGCGTCGATGCAGTTGATGTCGGTGTTGGAGGAGGCAGAGCGGATGTTGAGTTTTTGGTTACGCACGTTGAGGCTCATCTCCACCTGGTCACTGGGGAGGGTGGCGACCAGGTCGTTGAAGGTGCGCGCCGGAACGGTGGTTGAGCCATCCTCGAGGATCTTGGCACCGATCCAGCAGGTGATGCCCAGTTCCAGGTTGGTGGCGGAAAGGCGCAGGCGCCCTTCGTCGGTGGCGACCAGGACATTTGCCAGCACGGGCAGGGTGCTGCGGGGGGATACGGCACGCGAGACAACACTCAGGCCATGAGCCAGATTCTCTTGCAGGACGGTTACTCTCATATCAGCATTCTCCTCGGTAAGGTTGATTGAGTATACAACGAGAGGCTTAAATTATCCAGTATTTGGTAGATTCGGTGCCACAAAAGCAATTATCCATTTGACATGATGTATACAGTGATGTATACTTTACTTGGAGATACCTATGGAAGTTAAAATTCGCAAACAAATCTATCTTGACCCAAAACAGAACGAGATCCTGAAGCAAACATCCAGGAAGCTTGGAGTTTCTGAGGCTGAAGTTATACGCAGGGCAATCCTTTCCCAGACGTCTCGGATCAACATCTCTCAGCAGAATCGAAAAGCCTGGGAAAATGAGCTGCAATTCATTCAATCGCTGATCAGACAAGGTCGAATCCAGGGAAAACGTAAATGGAAGCGTGAGGATTTGTATGACCGGTAAGGTTTTGGTCGATTCAAATATTCTGGTATATGCATATGATCGCTCTGAACCCGGTAAGCAAGCACAGGCAGCTACTGTATTGGACCAATTATTGATTACTGGAGCAGGCATCTTGAGCACTCAGGTGTTGGTGGAGTTTTTTGTAGCAGTGACCAGAAAAATTACCCAACCTTTACCGATCGATCGAGCGTTTGAGAGCTTGAGTAATTATGCAGCTTCATGGGAAGTCCTTGATATGAATAGCCTTAATGTCCTGGAGGCTGCCCGTGGAGTGAGAGAACATTCCTTCAATTATTATGATGCCCAGATTTGGGCTGTGGCGCGCATGAACCAGATCCCGGTTGTTTTTAGTGAGGATTTCAATCCTTCCTGGATCGAAGGAGTGCAATTTGTCAATCCATTTGCCTCTGAATTTTCGCTGGCTGATTGGGTATAAACGCTGCCGTAGATTCTATTCCTTTCCCATCAAAGCTGTAGCTGTCTGGGCCCATCTGTGTCACCGCATGGTCGTGATTCGTATCCCCATAAGTATAATTCACCCCTGCCCGGCTGGAGAGGTTCCCCGTCGTTGCGTTATAAGAGTAATTCTGCAGCGCATACGTCCCATTGGTTCCGTTCACCGCCACCGCACTCGTCAGTCGATCCAATGCATCATAGGTGAAGGTCTGCGTCTGCGGGTTATTCCCCGTCTTGTCCAGGTAGTCCTTGATCGTCAGTACGTTCCCATTGGCATCATAGGTATAGCGCAGGTCCTGCAGACTATCCGGGTCTCCAGTGACCCCGCCCAGGATTTGCTGCAGCCTTCCCATTCCATTGGTGACATCCCACCCGAAATAACTGTAGTCCAGCTGTATCGTCCCGCTCGATTTCAATTGACGCAATTCCACCCTGCCTGATGGTTCATAGTCCGTGTTGTACACATATGTGCTCGTCCCGATCACCGTATCCAGCACCATCTGGTTCAGGTAGGAGAAGTTTACAACTTCACCTGCAAAAGTGTTATTGTTGTTATTATCTCCCGGGTAGGTCATCGAGCTGACCAGGTCCGCTGAGTTGTAGCTTCATTGGGTCTTGAATGTTCCACTGCCGGAAATTACCTTGGACTCCTGCGTCATCCTTCCCCGGCTGTCGTATGTCCAGCTCGTGCTGCCCGATCCATCGCTCATCCCGGTTCGTCGTCCTTTGCCATATGTACCTGAGTCGTAGGTATAACCGACAGCCGTGCCACTGCACGCTCCGCTGTAAGTCTTTCCGGTCAAACGATTCAATAAATCGTATGCCAGGGTGGTGATACAGCCTCGCGCATCCGTTTGGGTTAGCAGGTTCCCCAAAGCATCATAAGTATAACCCCAACTGCCCATGTCTGGGTCGACCATGCTGGTCTTCCTGCCTCCCAGGTCATACCCCAGTGTGGTCGTCAATCCCCCACGTAACACGCTTACCAGCCTGTCTGCCGGGTCATACGTGTAGGCCACCGTGGGTGCAATTGCTGGAGTCACCAGGTCCACCCTACCCCACACGTCACTGCGGGTGGTGGTGTCATTCCCACGCGGGTTGGTCACCATGCTGTCAAGATAGGGCACCTCATTATTGTATCCATCCCAGTATAAATAGCTGGTGGTCGTCGAATCCGTCGCTGTGATGACTGACGTCCGTCCCAGCACGTCATAGCTTGTTTCCGTATAGGCTGCTGTCGTGCTCCTTGGGTGGTAATTCATGCCCGGAGTCATCTCATACGGCACGGTCTGCTGGAATACTCTGCCTCCTGCATCGTAGAAAGTGTCCGTCAGGATATCCTTCGTCCCCGTCCCGATCGTGGCTCCCACCACCTGGGTTTGCAATAACTGCCCGAAACTATTGTAATATTTTCTTATCTTGATGTAGGTGCTTCCGCTGATCCTTTGCTGTGCCTCGGTCCAGAATGGATTATCCAGGAATGGTTCACTGGCTGAACGCGAAAATCAAATGGAGGATGTTAAGGTATTGGCCCGGGTTGGTTAAACTCAGGATTATTCCAAAGGCACTTTTCGGGTATAATCCAGATACCCCTAAATAGAAGGCGAAGTGGTTTGTTCCAAAACGTCCCATTTGTTTTTTATTGTACTTCCACATTTATCTCATGACCACAGAGCTACTTTGGTTTGGAAAATATCACCTTGTTTTCTCCAGTTTTCGGATCTACAGCAACTTCTAATATAGATTTGAGGTTGTCATAAGCATCACCATATAAGATTCTCCAACCTTTGTAGTCAGGTCCAGGCGCAAGCACATCTAGATCACAAGCATTGCCAACCTCCAAACGTTTTTCAGCACCACCGTTCTTTTCGGCAATCCCTAATGCATCCTCCGCTGTAACACTATACTGTCCCAGATCAATCGGCTTCATGATTTGCATATTAGGTCTATACTCACGTTTTGATGTGTAGATCAAGCCCTCAGATGGCCTTATCACTATTGCGTATTCAATGCGAGTTTCTTCACCCGCTGCCTGAATGATTTGATAGAAATTAAAGTCTGCAGAGTTGAAAATTCCGCGTTCGACATCCGCACAATCCATATCAAAGGACATATTCAGTAAATTCTGATTTCCCAAAGATACCCCCCACGACTCTTCGAATAATGCCTGAGCAATCTGAAAATAATCGCCTTGGTTCCAGAAGGAAGGCTTTACAAGCGCGGAAGACATCGATTCGGGGGTTGCTGCTATTAGGCTAAAAACGTCAATGTTTCCTTGACCGAGTGATTCGAGGATGGTTTCAGGATTGATTGAATAGTATCGTATCTCAGTTTTTCCTGCTTGCTCTGTTTGAATATCATAGAAACGAGAGCATAAGGTTATGCTCAGAGTACACCCAATGATAGTGAGAAATACAATCCATTTCTTAAGTAGTTTCACCATGAGGAGTCTCCATACTAGTCACCATTACCAAGTGCTTCCAGGGCATCAAGGTCGTTTTCTGTAATGCCATTGGGTAGTGCCCAACCCTTACGATAAAGTTCTCGCAAGTCCTGTATATATTTGAGCAACATAAAGCCTTTTTCGTATGTCTTACCAGTTAACGCTTGGCGGATTCGTGCATCCATTTGCTCCGGTGTCTTAGGTTCTCTAAAGTATGTATCCCAATCAATACTCCCCCCACTTGCTTCCAATAGACCTGATACGCCACTAGCATCTAAACTTCTATTCTGAGCCAGGGCTGCTACAATCAACAGATCTGTAGGTCTACAACCTGTGCAGGCACCTTGAGCAGTTTCAATTCTGGCTTCCATAACACGAATTGCATCAACCGGATTCTGAGGATCCAGGTTCCCGAGACCTAACGCATTGATCTCCTCTGCGTTCGTTTGAGCCAGACCATAGCCAGAAGATCCAGGTGCGACATCCCCTATTAAGCTATCCACGAAACCTGAGTATTCACCTTGAACTGCAAGACCAGCAGCAACATCTATAGATCCCCCGTTCCTACCCATAACCGCTTCGGCGCGAGCAATACCGACAAAGTCGGGTATCCATCCCATGGCATTGGCACCTATATATGCAATATCCGCAACAAGGGCCACTCCAAGCACAATCACACAGATCACACAATGACCTGACGGATCATTATATACGACCGGCGAGTTGTTCGCGTAGGCGTAACGATCTAACCCCTGGACTCCTTGACCAAGGGGTACAATCGTATCGGGTTGTATCCATCGCCCGAGCGAAGGGTCGTACCAACGTGAGCTATAAAACATCAAGCCTTCGCCTCCTGAAGGTCCCAAACCTGTCTCGCTGCGTTGACCTGTGTATCTGTAAGTCGTCGGTAAGGTCGGTGCACCTGTCGGGTAGCGTTTTTCACCCCACGGTTTGTAGAGTTGCTGGCTGTGCATTGACAGCCCGTCGAAGTTGGCAACCTTGCTGGTCGAGCCAAGATGGTCTCCCAATAACCACAGTGGGTTGTTGCTACCTGTTCGCATGGCAACTCTTACACCGCCAGCATAGTAGTATTTTTTCATATTGCTGGTCGAGCTAACCCATTCAAAGTTGTTTCCAATATAGGAAGTGGTAATGCCTCCCACGGTCCCCTTTACCCTATTCCCATCTCCGTCGTAAACGAAACTGGCATTCACACTCCCACCAGTCATTCCCGTCATGCGATTCTCTGCGTCGTAAGTGAGCGTGTAGGTCGTTCCACCATACGCGCGGGTAATCATATTACCATTTGCGTCGTAAGTATAGGTCCAACCGTTCCAGGCTGTGGCAGCATGCTTGTGGTTTGTATCTCCATAACTCAGCGCTTGGCCGCCTTTGCTACTCAGGTTGCCGGTTGTCCCACTGTAGGCATAAATCTCGTCATATTGGCCATTACCGATATGAGTCGCCTGGCAGAAAGCATCACTGAGTTGGGTTGTTCCACGTGTCAGCCGGTCAAGCGAATCGTACAAGAAACACTGCTTTTGGCTGCTGTTCTTTGCATCCAGGATGGTCTTGACATTGCCTATTTCATCGTAAGTGTAAGTGAAATACTGCATTGAGGTGGCATTGCTGGGTGTGCCAGTTTTAAGATATTGCAGTCGTCCTCCCTGGGTGTTCCAGGCATAATAAACATAGTCTGTACGCAGTACATCCGCTCCTAGATTTCGCAAATCCACCCTGCCTGCCGCATCATAGTCCGTGTTGTACACATACGTGTACGTGCTCGTCCCGATCACCGTATCCAGCACCATCTGGTTCAGGTAGGTGAAGTTCACCTGTTTATTACAATATGAAACATTCTACTTGTCTTACTAGCATAATGGTCGGATGAAAGTGTCTCTTTTCTCACCGAATAACTCTTTCAACAATTTGGTAAAGCGGCATGTTGTATTTCCAAAATACAATAATTGTTAAAATGATAGATATCATTAATTGTATAGCTGAAGTTCGCGATACGAACAAGTGATTTCCGTTAATTTTATCTTTCATTTCTTCTTTATCATATTCAGAACCCATGAGGAGGCGTACTACGGGGATATGGAGAGGAGAAAATGATAAAAAGAACCGCCTCAAGGTATACATGAACATAAACCAACCCATACCAAACCAATACCATAGTAATAAGCCTATTACAAAAAAAGAGACGTAAAACAAGAATGGCAATAGTATCTTATTTCTTTTACTATCTTCTCGTAAATCCATTTATTTGTCTCCTTCGTAAATTCATGACTATGTTTTTACACAATCACTATGTATTATTAAACCACCTCCAGCCAGAAAAAGTGGGAATGTCCTTACGTTTACAGCCTCAAATACTTGAAATGCTATATTAGGATCCCTCGTTGTAAATAAAGATACACCACCAGCTATAATAGCTGGTATCTCAGATCCAACGATTGCAAGTCCGCCAATGATTAATTCTGCTATGTTACATTTGTGTCCCGTTGGGTCTGTATATTTCGTAGGGCAGTTTGATGTATAAGCATATCGAACCGCTGGTATAGCGTGTATTTCCC
This sequence comes from uncultured Chloroflexia bacterium, assembly GCA_963736805.1. Taxonomy (GTDB): domain Bacteria; phylum Chloroflexota; class Anaerolineae; order Anaerolineales; family UBA4823; genus FEB-25. The sequence goes on along the minus strand of CAVTQM010000057.1, from coordinate 509,499 downwards.
CACGGGTAATACCTTATTTCTGCACTCTTCACCCCACTGCTGTTCGTGGTAATTGCCTGCGAGCCGAGGTGGTCTCCAAGCAGGTAGTTTATGGTGCTTGATCCTGTCCTCATCGCCACACGTGTTGCTCCTGCATAATAGTATTTCTTCATCGTACTCGTACCGGTAGTCCATTCCAGATAGTTACCAATGTAAGTCGTTGTTGCTCCTCCAGTGATCTCAGCCTTTACTCTATTTCCATCCCCATCATAATCGAACGTCGCTGTCGCCGCCCCACTCACACCCGTCAATCGGTTTTCCGCATCATAGCTCAAGGTATAGGCGCTCCCCGATACATTTCTGGTGATCTGGTTGCCGTTAGCATCGTATGCATAGCTGTCTGAGCCCATCTGTGTCACCGCATGGTCGTGATTGCTGTCCCCATAAGTATAATTCACCCCCGCCCTGCTCTCCAGGTTACCTGTGGTTGCGTTATACGTGTAATTCTGCAGGGCATACGTCCCATTGGTCCCGTTCACCGCCACCGCACTCGCCAGCCTATCTAGGGCATCATAAGTGAAGGTCTGCGTTTGCGGATTTTGCCCCGTCTTATCCAGGTAGTCCTGGATGGTCAGCACATCCCCGTTCGCATCATACGTGTAGCGCAGGTCCTGCAGGCTGTCAGTGTCGGTTGATATTCCACTCAGGATTTGCTGCAGCCTTCCCATTCCATTGGTGACATCCCACCCGAAATAGCTATAATCCACCCGTATTGTCCCGCTCGATTTCAATTGACGCAATTCCACCCTGCCTGCTGCATCATAATCCGTGTTGTATACATAGGTGCTCGTCCCGATCACCGTATCCAGCAGCATCTGGTTCAGGTAGGTGTAGTTCACCTGCTCGCCCACCCCGCCTGTATTATTCAACGGGTACTTCATCCAGCTTATCAAATCCGCCGAATTATATCCCCACTGCGTCTTGAACGTCCCACTGTCGGTGATCGCCTTGCTTTCCTGGGTCATCCTACCCCGGTTGTCATAGGTCCATGTCGTGCTGCCCGAGCCATCCGTCATGCCCGTCCGCCTGCCTTTTCCATTCGTGCCAGAGTCGTAGGTGTAAGTTACAGCCGTCCCACTGCAATCTCCGCTATAAGTTTTCCCGGTCAGCCTATTCAAAGAATCATAAGCCAGGGTGCTGATACAGCCTCTCGCATCCGTCTGGGTCTTCAGGTTTCCCAGCGCATCATAAGTATAACCCCACACCCCCATGTCTGGGTCGGTCATGCTCGTCTTCCTGCCCCCATAATCATACCCCAGCGTGGTCGTCAATCCTCCGCGTACAACCGTTAACAACCTGTCCGCTGCATCGTAGTTATATTCCACTGTGGGTGCTGCTCGGTGTCACCTTCGTCACCCTGCCCCACATGTCGCTCTGTGTGGTCGTGTCATACCCACGCGGGTTGGTCACCATGCTGTCAAGATAGGGCACCTCATTATTGTATCCATCCCAGTATAAATAGCTGGTGGTCGTCGAATCCGTCGCTGTGATGACTGACGTCCGTCCCAGCACGTCATAGCTTGTTTCTGTATAGGCTGCTGTCGGATTGTATCTTGGGTGGTAATATCCGCCCATCGCCACATCATAGGGCACCGTCTGCTGGAATACCCTGCCACCTGCGTCGTCTCCAGCCAGGAACCTATTCTCTCAAACACACCATCGATATTCGCTGAAATATTCGAGCTTGCCACTCCAGTCTGGTTTGTGGGTGTCATGCCAAGATTGGACAACAAGAAAGATGTAACCAGTCCAGGTTGAAAAATATATTCTTCTTCATGCCATTTCCCTCCCAAACACATCCCCCGCCAAAGGCGTGATGCCCTCCTGGCGTTCGTGAGCACTTATGGTCTACATACCCACTCCAACTTCTGCCCTTAATTTATGGGCTCTCTTCTATCATATTAGCATACACATGTCCTCGAAATAGTCTGTTAAAGATTTATAAAACAGCCATTTTTGCGCTTTTTCACCCATTTAATGGCTCTTTTTCCTTTTTTATTACCTGCAGTATCCTCCAGCATTCCTACTGCCATCCCATCACCGTATTTTATAAAGACACAGGCAGGCATAGCATCGAGTGCTCTTCTCGATGCCATTTCCCGTAAACCCCTTGTAGAATTAGAACAATTGTGCTATAATAGTCCTGTCACTCTTTTCCTGCACCTTACCAACCAAAAAACCACTTTCCATCCAATCCGAGTCGTTCCTCTTCGTTTTACTTTCTGAAACGAATAATTTAAAAAGTATACCGAAAGAATAATTGAATGCAATTGTTTTTTTGGAAACAAATGTCGCTAAGAATATATTTATTATTTATTTTGCCTGCCTGCTAACGGAAAGGATATACAACTCATGCTGTGTTAGATTAATCTTCTTGGTGTGGCAAACACAACGCTACGGGCAAACTTAACCAGCTCTTAATATTCTCCAGATGTTTATTTTCTATGCTTCAATACCAGGGATTGTGCGATCAAAAAAAGACGCCCCACTTGGGCGTCTCAAAAGTATATCCTGTCTGATGGATGAAAACTATTTAGATCCAGCCGCGTAGTTCCATGGCTTTGACCACACGCGCGATGGCGACCATATAGGCGGCATCGCGCATGTAGACCTTTTCCTTCTCGGACATGTCGAGCACCGAATGGAAAGCCTGGGTCATCTTGGTATCGAGGCGCTCGAGCACTTCTTCCTTGGTCCAGTAGAAGTTCATATCGTTCTGGACGCCTTCGAAGTAGGAGCAGGTGACGCCACCGGCGTTGCACAGGAAGTCGGGGATGTTGAAGATGTTATGAGCCTTGATCACATCATCTGCCTCGGGGGTGGTGGGTCCATTGGCACCTTCGGCGATGATCTTGACACGATCGTGGATCTTCTTGATCGTATCGCCAGTGACCTGACCTTCGAGGGCACCGGGCATGAGGACATCGGCTTCCTTGGTGATCCAGGCATCGCCTTCTTCGAGCACGTAACCAGCCGCATGGGCCTTGGATTTATCGATGGTGCCGTACTGGTCGGTGATGGACTGCAGGAACTTGGGATCGACACCCTTGGGGTGGCTGAAAGTGTAGGAACACTTGTCACCGCGATCCCAGCAGGAAACACAGGCTACCTTGCCACCCAAAAGCTCGATGAAACCGATGGCAGCATACTGGGTGACGTTACCGAAACCCTGCATGGCGGCGACAGACTTGGCAGGATCGATCTTGAGGTGCTTCATGGCCTCACGGACGGTGTAAATGACGCCGAAACCGGTGGCTTCGGTGCGACCGAGTGAACCACCGCCACCCAGAGGTTTGCCAGTGATCACACCGGGGGTGAATTTGCCAACCAGCTTGGAGTATTCATCCATCATCCAGCCCATCATCTGCGGGGTGGTGCCTACATCGGGGGCGGGGACGTCCTGGCGGGGTCCGATATTGCGCCACATCTGATCAACCCAGCCGCGGCATAGTTTTTCCTTCTCGAAAACCGAGAGCGTGGCAGGATCGACAGGAACGCCACCCTTGCCGCCACCCAGGGGGATATCAGCAACGGAGCATTTCCAGGTCATCCACATGGCGAGAGCACGCACGGTATCGAGGGTCTCGGCGGGATGGAAGCGGATACCACCTTTGTTGGGGCCGCGCACGTCGGAGTGCTGGACGCGATAACCCGTGAACACCCGCAGTGAACCATCGTCCATATGAACGGGGATGGTGAACTTAAACTCACGGGCTGGCCAGCGGAGGAGCTCGGATACCTGCGGGTCAAGGTTGAGCTGTTTAGCGACGCCATCGAACTGGCGCTGTGCCATCTGAAAAGCATTGATCTGTTCGGTCATAATCTACTCCTGATATTTATTTTGAGATTTTATAAAATATAAGCGGGCAACCCGGTTTGGCGCCCGCAATGTTAACAACTATTCCTGATGATAAACCAGCCCTCTCAAGTTTGCACCCTCGAATATCTAATTAATGACTCTTCCGTATAGCTTAAGATTAATCAATGTCAGACAAGTCGTCAAGTGACGAATGCCACAGCTTTAGCGTGCCGGATGAGGATGTTTGGCACATGTGGCAAAGTGCTGGTTCAGCCATAGCGATGCATGAAGCGCTGGATGCGGGTTAATGCTTCTTCAATTTTCTCGTAGGCGGTGGCGTAGGAACAGCGCACGTAGCCTTCTCCACCTGCGCCAAAAGAATTACCTGGAACAACCGCCACACGCTCTTCATCAAGGAGCCGTTTGGCGAAGATTTCATCATCCATACCGGTGATGCTGACATTGGGGAAGGCATAGAAAGCACCACGGGGCTCAAAAGTGGGCAGACCAAGCTGGTTGAGACCAGTGACGATCAATTTACGGCGGCGGTCATACTCCTCACGCATCTGGTCGACAAATACCTGCCCATGCTGGATGGCTTCCAAGGCGGCCATCTGAGACATGGTCGGGGCAGACATGATCGTGTATTGGTGAATACGGACGAGCCCCTGGATAATGTCGGCTGGACCACAGGCAAAACCAGCCCGCCAGCCCGTCATGGCATAATTCTTGGAGAACCCACCCAGGAGGATGGTGCGGGAACGCATCCCTTCCAGGGAAGGGAAACAAACATGTTGAACACCATAAACCAGCTGGTCGTAGAGCTCATCGGAGATGACGATCAGGTCGTGCTGGTCGGCGATGTGGGCAATCTCCAATAAGACCTGGCGGTCGTAAACCGCGCCGGTGGGATTGTTGGGGTAACCGAGCAGGATAGCTTTGGTGCGGGGAGTGATGGCTGCTTTCAGACGATCGGGTTTTACCTGAAAGCCATCCTCGGCGAAGGTTGGGATTTCGATGGGAACTCCACCAGCCAGAATGACTTCAGCCTGGTAGGAGACAAAACAGGGTGTGGGGATGATGACTTCTTCACCCGGGTTGAGCAAGGCGGTCATGGTTAAATATAGTGCTTCAGAAACGCCGACGGTAATGATGGCTTCTGTATTCGGATCGTATTCAACGCCATAGGTCTTGAAGATATGGCCGGTTATGGCTCTGCGAAGCTCGATCAGCCCAGCATTGGAGGTGTAATGTGTCTCCCCAGCCCGAAGAGCGCGGATGCCGGCCTGGATGATCGGCTCGGGGGTGACAAAATCCGGCTCACCGATTCCGAGGGAGATGACATCTTTCATGGTGGCGACGATATCGAAGAATTTGCGGATGCCGGAGGGTTTCAGACCGGCAACATGACGTGCCAGGTACCTATCATTCATGCTCGCTCCTTAGATTAGAGGTGTTGAATAGACCAATGGTCTGTATTCAAATCATAGATAAGCTCAAACTGCCTAGATCCTAGATCAAGCACCTTGAATGAATAACCTGCAGGATGATGAGACCTCGGATATGATCCGGGCAACCTCCAGACGATGACCCTGCCAATGGAAGGCTACCGGGTACCCCAGATAGGCGTGATCGGAACGACATTCAACCTGGTCAGCAGGCATCATAAACTCAGCTCGGTATGGTCACCCAGATTTAGGATGGCAGCATGATCTTGAAGTTTTACAGACCGACCGATGATCGAATGTTCCAGGAGTATGTCGGTCAGCTGGGAGCCATCTTCAATGATGCTATCGCGGATGAGGCAGTTTTGGATGGTGCAGCCGGCTCCGATGGAGACATGCGGGCCAATCACGGAATTCTCAACCGTGGCAGAAGGATGGATATATACAGGTGGGATCAGTAGCGTATTTTTATGCGTATAGGCTTCAGCCGAATTCGCATGCCCATGTTCCAAATAGTAACGGTTGGTGCTCAAGACATCTGCAGGTGTACCAGCATCCAGCCAGATCTCCACAGGCTGGACGCGCATCTTCAGTCCATGTTCCAACATCACATTGACGGCGTCTGCCAGGTAGAATTCATTTTTCAGGCTGAGATTACGCTGCATTTGTTCGTCAATGGCTTGAAGCAACAATAGTGGGTCTTGAAAGTAATAACCTCCCACGAGAGCGAGGTTGTTTTCCACACCATTAGGCTTCTCAACCAGATGGGTCACCCAGCCATCTTTCCCAAGGCTGGCGACACCGAAGCGACGCGGGTCTGGGACGGCTTTCACCCAGGCTACAGCGCCTGCTGATTTTAGAGGCAAGGAATGAAAAATCGGATTCAATGAGGGTGTCGGCATATAAAACCAGCAATGGGCTGTCCAAATAATTGCGGGCAAGTGAGATGGCGTGGGACTGGCCACGCATTTCGGATTGCTCCACGTAAGTTACCTTGAGATCGGGATGAGCATGGCGCATATAATCACGAATTTGGTTTCCCAAATAGCCAATTATGAATATAAACTCAATATTTAGCGATCCCGGGACGGTTGTGAAAGTATCCAGGACATGGTCAAGAACCATCTTGTCTGCCAAGCGGATCAACTGCTTCGGCCTGCTGTACGTGTGAGGTCGTAAACGAGTGCCATAGCCCGCCATGAGAATGACAATTTTCAAGGTTGTGTCAGGCAATTGATTCCCTCCAATTGTGATGGTTGTGACAAACCAAGGCCATTTCCGTATTATACCTTAGGTGACGATGAGGCATTCAACGTCAAAAATCTTCTCAAATGAAATAATAATGGCGGATATTACTTCCTGCATGGGGGGAGGGGAAGAAATCAGGTCAGCCAAACTGGTGGGCGAACAGGCTTGCAAACCACAGCCGATGATACCATCCCAGTAACTCATGTCGGGTGAGACATTCAAGGCGAATCCATGACGGGTAACGCCGTGTGAATCGACTTTCACCCCAATGGCAGCAATTTTTGATCCATTAACCCACACACCGGTGAGATTTTTTATACGATCCGCCTTAACTCCGAACTGATCGAGAGCCAGGATCAATACCTGTTCTAACTTACGCAAGTAGCCTATGTAATCTGCGCGAGGGATAGGCTCAAGGGAGGTTTGTGGAGGGTTTACAAGAGCGCTGGCATTCAAGGATAGGAGAGGATACCCTACCAGCTGACCTGGTCCATGATAGGTGATATCTCCGCCACGGTCCACCCAATGGACTTCAACACGGCGATTTATAAGCTCTGCATCGCTCCACAGCAGGTTGGCGGCTTTACCGCTGCTCCCAAAGGTGAAGGTGTGGGGGTGCTCAAGGAGAAGCAGGGTGGGAGGAATTGATCCTACGGCTATCTGAGGGGCAAGCTGATATTGTAAGTCTAAGGCTTGCTGGTAGGGGATCAGACCTAAACAGCGGACATGGCAGAGAGGCATGCGGTAAGTATAACATTGGGGAAATTCAATAGAATGTGCCGACCTGAGATATCAGAAATTAAACCAAAAACGAGTGCTGGGCACCCGTTTTTGGTTTTTGGTCAATTATTTACTCTTTACTTTGGCATCGATCATATTTTGATCACCAGTCTTGATGGCGATACGCTTCGGTTTATCTTGCTCTGCCTTGGGCAAGCGCAGGGTAAGCACGCCATTCTGGCAGGAAGCTTCGATAGCGTCACCCTTTACCTTATTAGGTAGGCGTACGCTGCGGGAAAATGAACCGTAGCGACGCTCGCGTAGATGATACTGGTTTTCCTTGACTTCATTTTCCGATTTAATCTTGCCCTTGATAGTCAGGGTATCATCGGTGTAAGAGATATCTAGGTCTTCGGGGCTGATGCCTGGAACAGAGGCCTTGATGATGAACTCATCCTTGTTTTCGACCACGTCGACAGCCAGGTCCCACAGCGTGGGCTGTACCCATTCACGATCGGTGCTGACGTTATCAAAGAGCCGATCTACGGTACGGCGAAGATTTAACATTTCTTGAAATGGATCCCAACGAGTTAACATTTTGTCTGCCTCCTATCTTATTTTTTTATTCACCGAGGTATTCGGTTTATTAGATTGACCATACTATAGAGTAAAATTGTTAATAATTGATCAATAGATGATATGATTTTTGTAAGAACCGTTTGTTTTGGATTCAGATTTAATAATGCGAATCATTAAATTACAGGCAAGATTTTCATTGTATTGCTGAAATGAGTGATGACCTGACATGGATAAAGAGATCAGAGATAAAAGAGGCTTAATTCTCATACTGGTCATCGCGTCCGGAGTGGTATTTATTGGATTAGTCTGGATCATCGGAACGTATTTTCCATGGACGCAGCTGGGATTTTCGGAATCAGGGGATATCACCCCAACACCACGTATTGATGTGAACTGCACATACCCCATCTCCTACTGGAAGGAACACGGTGAACTTTACCCTGCGCAGGTGATACTGGGAAGCCAAGTCTACCGGGCAAATGACATTCAAAAGGCTTTATCGAATACCGATCAGGGGCTGGTTGGACAATTACAGGCACAATTGGTTGGGGCGTTCTTGAATACCTCAACGGGGGCTGACCAAGAAATCATCGAGACAACCATCTTTCAAGCCTATAAATGGCTGGTGGAGCACCCTGATGAAAGCCAAATAGGAGATGGTGACCGTGAGACAGGGGCAAGGTACTTGAGCATCCTGGAGGCATATAACCTTGGATTGGCTGGGGTGCCCCTGTGCGAGGGGGTATTCTTACCCGCTTCACTGCTAACCGCTTTACCGAGTAGTACCCCAACCCTGTTATTGACCCAAACACCGAGCCAGACCCCCACAACCACACCCAGTGAGACGCCTTCACCGACCTACGCATGGGTGACCCCCATTTTTACCGTGGGGATACCCACGAAGACTCCTTCCCCGACCACGCAGGCACCGGGTGGACAAGCTCCGACGATAACCCGCACCCCTGCACCGCAGCCTTCGAATACCCCAATCAATACGACGCAGGCACCACCACCGACAGAGGTAACGCCAACTTTACCACCGAATAATCCAACTCTTCCTGGACCCTAATTCTTTAATGGTGTCTGGACAAGGAATATAGAAAATCGGCTGGGAGTGCAGATTCCAATCATTAAAACCAGGCAATAGACTTATCATCCGTTCAAAATTTTTGGAATAAAATCAATGAAAGTAAATCTATTAACAAGCATAACTATAACAAGTTGGGAGATTAGCGTATAATCTGAGGTGAGAAAGGTTCCTGGTGTGATGAAGAGATTATTACCTCTAACAATGAGCGCATGGACGGTAGTATTCTTATTTGTGCTTTTCCTTAGCATAGAAGGCGCAGTTGGGGCTAAGAATAATACTTCTACTGGTATTCAAGAACAGGAAAGATTAGAACAATCTGGACCGCCATGGTTCAACGAAGCCTGGCATTACCGTATGCCAGTGATTGTAAACAGCAGCACGGCGATGCCCTGGTATCAGGTCATGGTCACCCTCGATAATAGTAATTTCATCTTCAGCCGGGCAAAACCAGATGGCGCAGATATTCGGTTCACACATAGTGATGGCACCACAGAGCTTAAATATTGGATCGAATCCTGGGATGAGTCTGCTGAGCTGGCATATGTATGGGTCAAGGTACCAGCCCTGGCAGATGGAGAAACGGCCATCTATGTTTATTATGGCAATCCAGCTGTACCCTCCAATAGTGATGGACCAAGTACCTTCGATTCCTTCGACGATGACTGGAGCCAATTCACGAGCTTAGGATTTAATCTGATTGATATTAGTAAACCTGATGCACCCAGTGGGATGTACAGCCCATTTACCTGGTCGATTATCAGTGGAACTCCTGTCGTCTCTCCACCTGGATTATTAAATTTGGTGGAAGGTACGGGAATCAAATCCACTTCCACATACCAAAATCAAGCAGTCGGTTTCCGCGCGAATTTTGGCTCGGAAACCCCGCATGAGCTGAATGGACATGAATGGGTAGGGTTTATCAACGGAGTCCAGTGGAAAAAGAACGGTCATTCAGGACCTCCCGACGGATTGGAATGACTTGTACCTCAGCAGCTATAACACCGCCCCCGATATCGATCGCCTGCTGCAACGTGTGGGTGGGAATCCATGGCATAACGACTTTCACGTATATGAGGTGAAGTGGAACACAGGGTTAAGTATTGGAGAGATTGACCATGGGCTTTCCAGCGCATCATCCACAGCTCAAATACCGGATACGGCCTTGCCTGTGACACTATACAGCTATCAGGATTCAAACGCGACGCTGATCCTGGATTGGGTGTATGTACGGCAATTTCATTTTCCTGAACCAACTGCCACACCGGGCAATGAGCAAGGGTTGGTTGAATTGGGGATTGATAATAACGATATCCCTGACCCGTTGAAAGCAGGGGTTAGCTTAACCTATCAGCTCACCATTTCCAATACCAGTACCATTAATGCACCGGGGGTAGTTGTTACAGACACACTTCCGGCGAATGTTGAGCTTGGTCCTGTAAACACAACCCGGGGAAGCTGCGAACCTGGTGGCATTATCTTGTGCAATATGGATATACCGGCAAATTCAACGGCCAATATTACGATAATGGTGACCCCAACCATAACAAATGGGGTAATCACCAATACTGCCATGGTTGGCTCAACTGGTTACGAGATGGATTTAAGCAACAATATCAGCATTCAAGAAACGCTGGTAGATTCTGTGCCTCCGAGTGTAAATTGGGAAAAGCCAGTTCAAAATTACGGCACCTATTATTCGTTTGGAGGTGTCGTAACCCTGGAAGCATCAGCGGTGGATAATGATCAGGTCGCCTGGGTGGAATTTAAATACTGGGATCATAACCATAATCCTCCCCAATGGGTTTCCATTGGAACGGATAGCACTTATCCATACCAGGTGGCATTCAACATTGATGTGCTTGTACCGAACGAAATATACCAAACATTTGTTATCGGGGTTGACCGGGCAGGTAACCACTCCAATCCAACTGACCCCCCGCGGGTTATCTATATCGAACGTAGAATGCCTGTTTTTCTTCCCCTGCTCATTAAATAAATATAACGATCTTCCTTATTGGAGGCTTAAAGCCAGGGATAATTGGGATTTAGTGCGCAGTGCGAAGCGTGGGCTGGAGTGATTCAAGGCTGCTGCCAAGGAAACCTGCCGGGAGTGCCAGGGCAGCTATAGAGGTGCCAGGTTCATTTAGATTAGCAGAAGGGGCATAATACAGGCTGATGTCGCCACCTGATTCAGGCTGGTATGTGTAGAATACATAAGTGCCATCTGGACTCCAATGGACATCCCGGTAACAGCAAGAACCATTCGGGGCAATCTCCTGACTCTGGTTTTGGTCGAGATTGAATAGCTGCAGATCTCCAAAACCGGCATTGTTCAAGTAGCCGTTGAGCAAGAGCTGATTGTTTCCATCCAAGGCAAAGCTTGATATTTCCGGGCGATCGAAATACCCACGCAGCGTGAACAGAAAATGGGTGGGCAGGATTTCCTTTACCAGTGAGGGTGAAGGATTACACTGGCTAAAATCCAGGATACTGATCTCATCCCGGTTTATGCCATCCAATGGCTTGGAGACCAACACGGCCAGCTGGTTATCAGCCTGAGCCCAATTAACAGCCTTCAAGGTATCCCCTGTGTTGTAGGGAGCATAATACGAACACTGTGAAAGAGGGGGTAAATCCTCCGGGAGGCTTTCCTGGCGGAGATGGAACAATTGAGTGTAAGGAAGCAAATACAAATCTGATTGACCCAACCCCAAGGCGACATTTTGCCCATCTGGAGAGATGTCAAATGCGCTGATCGTAGGAATTCCCGAAACACAAGTGAGGGTGAGGACCTGTTTGGTCTGCAAGCCGACGATATTCAGACAATTATCGGTGGTGAAAACAATCGATTGACCGTCTGGTGACCAATGTAAATGGGATTTATTAGAGCCATCAGTCGTGAGCTGGATAAGGTCAGCTCCGTCCAGGTCACTAACCCAGATATTCGAGTCTTTGATAAAGGCAAGCTTGTCTGCCTGGCCCAAAGCGGTGGGTGAAATGGAAGCAGGTGTTATGGGACTACTCTGAACAACCGGATCATTTGAATTGCTGGTTGAGCTTGATTGCGCTGAAAACGGGAAACCGCCACGCGACCATTGGATTACCGTTACTGAAAGAATAATTAATACTACAGCACCCAACAACCAGCTCCATAAGGGGAATCTACGTAGTCTACTTTGGATCGAACCAGGATGAGCTTTTATAGATGGTTTGATATTGTCCTGCTGAGGCAGGGTGTTTTCTTGCTGTTGAGGTACCTGATGACCATTGGAGGATTGCAATGGAACGGGAGTTTTAAACCCATTTAATTGGGGAAGCTTATCAGGGGTATTTTGGCTGTGCTTGTTCGGTGAAACAGGCTGCTTGTTTGATAACTGTACTGGGGATTGATTTTCAGGTTTATTTGGAGCCGTTGTGGCAACATTTTGTAGCCGTATCCTTTTATGGACGCCGGTCGTCACAGCCTGGATGGCTTTCGCAAAGTCGGTTGCAGACTGATAACGATCCTTGGGATTCTTAGCCATGGCAATATCCAGGACCGCTTGAACACCGATGGGAAGGGACTTATTCTGGTCATGAATTTGAGGCACAGGATTAATCAGATGCATCATCATCACAGATGCAGCGGTTGTTCCAGAAAAGGGTACTGATCCACATAGCATCTGATAAAGCACGACGCCTAACGAATAGATATCTGATCGTCCATCAATCTCCCGATCACCCTGGATTTGCTCCGGGCTCATATAGGCAGGGGTTCCCATGATGGAACCATCGCTGATATTCGTAAAGCCGATCAATTCTCTCAGACGAGCGAGACCAAAATCCGATAGAAAGACATTGTTGTATTTATCGAAAAGCAGGTTATCTGGCTTGACATCACGATGAATAACGCCCCTGGCATGCGCAGTATCCACGGCAGGTGCCAGACGGAGGTACATTTCCATACATTCGCGAAGCGGAAGGGGACCATCTTTGAGCTTCTCAGCTAAAGAGCCACCTGACATATAGCGCATAACAATATATGGCTGACCGTCTTCTTCCCCCATATCATAAACCGGCACGATTGCAGGGTGTTCAAGCAGTGCAATCATGACTGCTTCGCGTTCGAAACGATCTCGAAATCGCTCGGCATGGACGTAATACGGGGGCAACACCTTGATGGCGACTTCACGTAGGGAACGTGGGTCGTAGCCCAAGTAGACAGCGGACATCCCGCCCTGCCCAATCAAAGATTTGATTTCGTAACGCCCAATCTGCTTAAGTTCCATATTTGTCGTTTATTATTGTATGCATGGCTGTGGGAAAAGACAAGGTTACAAAGGTGCGGCTTGCAGCATTGAAAGGTATCTTTGATGAAAAATAACGACTAACAGATGGCAATATTTCATGGCGTATCATTACATTTGTGCAAGGTCTTATGCATAATTATACCCATTAAAAAATAAATGGCGAATGGAGTTTTTCCATCCGCCATCACGATAAACAAAAAATTAGTTTAGCGTTTAAGGAAAGGCAGGTAAATCAACCGAGCAATCGATGAGGTTGCATATTTCAGGTCTCCCAGGGTTGCTGAATAGTAGCTGACGGCAGGGAAATCACCGGGGCCAATGGCAAGGGAGGGATTCCAGCCGACATCACCGGGTGCATCGATGGTTCCAAAGAGCCAGCCTGAACCCGTGCCATAGGCATACTTCAACATGGTTCCGGTTGCGCTGTAATAGGCAATATGTGGGTGCCCAGCAGCATCAAGTGCCAGGGAGGGGAAGAAGCCAGTACTACCGTATGTATCAACCAGCTCCTTATGCCAATTGGTACCATCAAAGTACATATATTTCAAGTCGTCATCGTAATCTGAAAAGTAAGCAACGTGGGGGTGATTGGAGCTATCCAAGGCTAAGGGATGGGTACATACCTACGTTTGGGTCACCATCCAGGGTGGTAATCACGGAAGTGGAGCCGTTCCAATAATAGTACATTAAAGACTTCCATGGATTGATTATAGTAGACGACGTAGCGACGATTGGATGGATCAAGCTTGAGTGATGGGTATAACCCGGTGACATCACTACCATTATCGATGGTGACTGGTGGGACCCAAGCACCACCACTGACATTAAATACCAATTTCAGATTACCATTTTGGGCATCATAATAGGCAATATATGGAGATTCATCGCTACTCAGATCGATAGATGAATAGGAGCCAACATTAGGACTAGAATCAATGGTTGAAGCAGACCAGGCACTGCCGGTCCAATAGGCATATTTCAAGTGCTGGTTGGTGATATCGTAGTACGAAATACGGGGGTTACCCGCAGAGTCCAGTACCAAGGAGGGGTGAAGACCGACTTCGCCGACGAAATCGACAACCAGGTCCTGCCAGGACGAGCCATCCCACCAGGCATATCTCAAATCGTCGTGGGTGTCATCAAAATAGGCGATTCGTGGATTTCCGTTATATAAAGCAAGCGAAGAATTAACGCCCACATCCGCACCTTGAGCAAGCACCGTGATAGTCCAGGAATCATTATAAAAGGATGCAAAATCCAGGTCACCCTCTCCAGCATCGAAGAAGGATATTCGAGGCTTGTTTGAGGTATCCAGGGCAAGGGAGGTGTACATTCCGAGGTAACCATTCGTGGCAACATGCTCAATCATCCAATAGTTGGTCATCCAGCTGGCATATCTCAGGTCGTTGGTATCGTTGTCAAAGTAGCTGATGCGCGGCTGGTGATCAGTGGTCATCGCCAGGGAGGTATATTGACCGACTTTAGCATCCGGGTCGACTGTCTGAGGTGTTACCCAATTACTACTATAGTAATAAATATAGCGAAGATGCCCATTGGTGTTGTCGTAGTAGCTAATGGCTGGCCACTGACTTTGTCCCAAAGCAATTGAAGTGTACAAGCCAGTGTCACCGGTGGTGTCGATGGTTTGTAATATCCAATTGGTACCATTAAATGAGGCAAACTTGAGATTTCCGTTGGTTTTATCATAATAACTGATCTGGGGAAAACCGTAGCTATTTACTACCATCGATGCATAGGAGCCTACATCACCGTTATAATCTATGGTTGAGATGCTCCAAGTTCCGCTAAATTTAACTGCATATTTAAGATTATTGTTTACAGAATCGTAATAAACGATGTGGATTTTTCCGGTTGTGTCAATGTCAATGGAGCTGTATAAACCATATCCAATCAAATCGGAGATGGGTGAAATGGCATTGGGATCGTTACTATCTCCAGGAAGACCGGTAGGGAAAGAACGCCATAAACGTTCTGCCACGAAGCGATTTGAAGTACCAAGCGCATCTACGAGGCTATTGGGATCATCCTCACCTGATATGGCGTATTGTTCCACGGTGGTGATGATCCAATCCGCACCATCATAATACGCATATTTAAGAGCGCCATGGATGGCATCGTAATAACTGATGTGCGGATGATTTGAGCTATCCAAGGCAAGAGAGGTGAATAATCCTACCCCATCTGATGGATCAACAACCTCAAAGGTCCAATTTGTTCCATTATGATAGGCATAATAAAGATGGTCACCACCGAAGGCAATATGCGGGTGATTGGCGGTGTCCATGCGCATGCTGCGATCTCCCATGTAGGTGAAAAGCATAGGATCAGCAGCGCTTTGTTGAGTCCAGGCATAGTTACTTACACCAGCCTGGTCTGTTTGTGCTAATGCGGTAATTGAATTGGATGTTGGACTCAGTAGGGTGATAAGGATCACCAGACCCAAGAACAGCCTCAATGATTTGGAATAACGAGCATCCCATAATTTACGGTAAAGCAAATGATGAATTTCTAAATATAGACACCATTTTTTCCTCCATTTTTTCACACAAAGTTATTCTACCAAATAAATCGCTGAAAATAGGAACTGCAAGCATTCACACGACGTATAAAGAATGGAGTTAGTTCCGGCGGTATAATGGAAACGATAACAGAATTGGCATTTAATTACAAGGATTGAGAGGATGAGTGTCTAGTTTACAGAATATATCTTCAGTTTGGACAAATATCAAACAAGTTGACCTGAAACCCTTCCGAGATGCAGCCACGCATCCTGTTAGAATTGCAATCGCGGGTGAAACAGGTACAGGAAAGCACACTCTGGTTGAACAGATGCGCACAGACCCAGGACGACCAGGGATATACACGCAAACACCCGTTGCATTATGTACTTTCAACCCGTCCACTGAACCTCCGGTAGCCCATTTAACCATCATCCTGATCGATGCAACCCGGGAGGATTTCTCAGCAGAGCAAGCCCTGGCGAAAAAGTGGATCGATGCCGGGAAAAATATCCTGGTATTTATTAATAAAACTGATCTCATTGATCATAGAATTCTGATTTCTTTACAGCAGGAATGGCCAGGAAACCATGTTTTATTTGGCTCTACCAATGATACCGGGTTCTTACAACGCGAATTCATTCCGGTGGTGTTGGAGCTTCTGCCTCAACAGCATTTGGCACTGGGCAGACAGTTCCCATTATTCCGACTACCGATTGCCCATCAAATAATTAACGATACCTGCTTTTCCAATGCTGCATATTCATTTAGTACCGGGGTCGCACAAATCGTCCCTGTCCTGGACATCCCATTGACCTTGACTGATATGATCATCTTGACCAAATCTCAGGCATTCCTGGCGTATAAATTAGGCTTGCTATTTGGATTTTCGACACGCTGGCAGGATTACGTGACCGAATTTGGTGGTGTGATTGGAGGCGGATTTGTGTGGCGGCAAATTGCACGCTCTCTGGTAGGATTAATCCCTGTATGGGGAATCATTCCCAAGGTGGCAATCTCTTACTCAGGGACTTACGTGGTGGGGCATGCCATCCTGGGCTGGTATGTAACGGGTCGACACCTAAATGCGAAACAAATGCGGGCATTGACCTCTCAGGCGTTTACGAAAGGGAAAGATTATGCCCGCAAGCTTGGAAAAAAACTACCCCATCCAAAATCAGGTAAACGTAAAAAAGACCGGCTGCCCAGCCCACAGGTCAAACCAGAACTGACCCAGGGTGAAATAATTATCATCACAGAAAGCGGGGTGAGTCAGGAAATCCCCCAGTCTAGCCCAGGCAGAGATTGTGAACCAAAGCGATGAGAAGCAAGTGCTAGATTTAAAAACTGATGGAATTGCTCAACGAACCCTACTCCAGAAGCAGCGTAAAGAAAGAAGACTGCAAATAATCAAACGAAAGAAAAAAGGTGAATTCAGAAGCCAATAACCAACGCGCCTGTATTAAATGCGGGAAATCTTCATCGATTGATGCAAGTTTCTGCCAATATTGCGGAAACCCGTTGGAATAATAAAGCCGTGTGCTGCTAGATTTGACAATTCTGTAAAAGTTCATTAATATTAGAAATATATTCATCAATCATCTACGATCATCGATGGTGGTACGGAAGGAGGAAATTATGGGAAAAGCACAATATCGCCTTGTGGTGCGTCAAGGTCCGATACCTGGCCAGATATTTGAATTGAATCGGACCGAAATATCGATTGGAAGGGATATTGCAAATGAGTTTGTAATCAATGATGCAGAGGTTTCAAGGAGACATGTCAAACTGTCTTTAGAAGGGGATCGTTATCGCATCGATGATTTAAATTCAACCAATGGAACGTATATCGACGGACAACGGTTGATTGGCCCACACCTGATGGCAATCGGTGAAATCATCATGTTGGGGGATAATGTAGGTTTGGTCTTTGATGGAGAACCAACCACACCTGACCTGACCGTTCCCACCGATGTGGATATCGAGAATACACCCGTTACAGCAATCCCATTACAGGAAGAGATTCACCCCCAAGCTGTACTATCAAAGCAACCGGAAGTAAACAATTACAACAAACCGGATTATGAAATACCTGAGATGGAGCCAGAATCCCCTACTGTAACACCTAAAAAACCAATCAATACCTGGCTTTTAGCTGGATGCGGATGTATCGTGGTTATATTATTGTTGTTTATTGCCGTTTTTGTGTTTATTGACCAACCATGGAATCCAGGTGGTGGGCTGTACTGCAGAGCTCCATTTGACCTCATCTTCCAAACGCTGGGTTTTTGTCCTTAAAGGATGATTATCTAACGGACCTGCAGCGAATACCTGCAGGTCTTTATTTTTGTATCAAGGGGATAAGATCCACTCACCACCAGACAGACGGAGATGAAGCTCAAGGATGCCTGGCTGTATTGAATTGGAGGCGTAAACTGTTGCATCATTTTCGTAATGATCTCAATCCGCTGCACTTCATATCCCTGCTCCTGCAGGGTAGCGGAGATTGAAAAATAATCAGCTGATAATTTGGTTACAGAAAATGGATCGGGGAACTCTTGTTCGATACCGTTCAAAACAGTGTTAATGATATCCAGAGTTTCGGATGCATCTGAATATTGTGCTTTTGAAATCTGCTGACTGGCAGTGATGAGCAAGGTTTCCAATGCTAAATTCTGAGGTGCGTGAGGATGACGTAGATAATCCGCCACAATGCTACGCTGGCGCATGGCTTGATTGTCCATCAGCCAAGCTGTGCGAAAGTATGCCGATGGATCCAGGAGCTGTTGGTAATGCCGCAGTGTATCATAATATATTACCGAAAAGCGGACATCATCCACCCAAGCAGAGGTGTCTGGTTCCTGGCTTAAGGCTGCGCGGAAATCCAACTCAAGCTGGGCAAAGGATATTGAAAAATGGGATTGCAATGCCTTATCGATGGCATCCGACTGACTTTCACCTTGATTGATATGAATATCCCGATAAAATGATGAAAACTCTATCCCAACCATATGTATTGGCCATATATTCAATCAGTGATGCGCCTTCCAGATAACCAATTTCATGTTGAGAAGCATAAAAATCATCGGTAAGGATCTTCAAAGGGATATACCAATTTAAATAACCTTCCAGAAGGGCGGCAGCACGGGGCGAGAAAGGTTCTGGTTTATAGTGCCCACCTGCCATATAGACTGCCAGACCTTCGACAAAGATATTTGGGCGAAAATCACCTCCCATATGACCATCGATAGAATGGATCATTTCATGGTGGACAACCATCTGCCATGAATTTGCTGCATAGTTACGATCCAAGTATGAGACACTGATATCATTGCTGGCGAAACCACCATGCCCGAGCAAGCGAGGAAGGATCGTGATGGTAATTGGCTCTGTAAAGTTTGACCCCATTTCCTCAATGGAGAGGTTGGCTTGCTCGTCTATCAGATTTGTTAATGAAGACAGATCGCGTTCAGAGGCAGTGTTGGTGATATAGAAAACTGTACAACACTGTGTTTGGGTGGAAGCCCATGTGGCATCAGCCTGGCTGGGTGGCATTTGTTCAAACGGTAGTAATGTAACCTGTTCAGTCCAGGAGGATCCTTGAGGCAAAACTGAAAAGGAAAGCGTGTGGGTGCCAGGTTCCTGGCCTGTAGTATCCCATTCCCAGAGTAATGTGGCTTCATCCCGTGCCTGAATACCCCAGGTGGTAAAGTTAACCGGTCCAAGAATTGGTCCGCCAGGCGGGTCAACCTGTACCTGAAGGCTTGCATCCTTTATACTAGAACCAGAAGGTGATATGACTTCTAGACTGACCTGGTCGCCCACATAAAGCACATCATCCGGATGATAAAGGACGTTATATGACCCGGTGGTTGGGAGGAGAGCAACCGTAGACAGTCAAAGTGGGAACCTCAGTCTGAGTTGAGGTTGGAGTGAAGGTGGAAGTTGATGAAGGAGGAATAACCGTCGAAGTTGGAGGGCGTGGGGTACCTGTTGGGGTCACCTTAGGCTGATCATTCAGGAAAGTGTAACTCCAGCACAATCCTGATAGTATGAGGATGAAAATCATAATCAATATGCGACGCATGGTAATATTATAAATTACGCTTGGGTGGTAGAATAAAAAAACAAAGAAAGATTAGAATCTTCAAATAATTCTTCTAAGGAGGTTTCAATGTCACCGATGTTTGTTCCGGGACCGGTGGATGTTTCACCGGATGTGCTACAGCAGCAGACAAAAGCAATGATGCCACATAGGAGTAAGGATTTCGAAGCAATTTTCCAACGTTCGGCAGAAAAACTTAAACAAATCTTTTATACTCAATACCGCATCTTCATCATGACGAACTCAGGAAGCGGAGCCCAGGAATCCGCAATACGCAACCTGTCCAAGGAACGCGTGCTTAATTGCGTCAATGGATCATTTGCTAAACGTTGGTACGATGTATCCATTGCCAACGGCAAGCTGGCTGATAAGATAGAAGTGCCGATGGGGCAGGCGATCCTGCCCGGTATGGTCGAGGAAGCGCTTAAGAAAGAGAAGTACGACCTGATAACCATTGTTCATAACGAAACCTCCACGGGAGTGGAAAACCCGGTGAAAGAAATCGCTGAAGTAGTCCAGCGGGTGAGCCCGGATACGTTGATTGCGGTTGATGCAGTCTCTTCATTGGGTGGAACGAAGATTGAAATGGATGCCTGGGGATTGGATGTTTTATTTACCTCATCACAAAAATGCCTGGCGCTACCCCCCGGGCTTAGCCTTGATCGCAGTTAATGACAAGGCAATGGCGCGAGCGGCGGAGGTACCTTATCGCGGATGGTACTTCGACTACCTGCTATTAGAAAAGCACCGTGTCAAAGATTCCACACCGATGACACCTGCCATGTCGTTGATCTATGCCCTGGATTTCCAGATCGACCGAATGCTGGCAGAAGGCCTTGATAATCGATTTGCACGCCACAGCGCGATGGCAAAATACTCCCAGGAATGGGCAACGAAAAAAGGGTGGGCGCTCTTTGCTCCGGAAGGTTACCGATCGCAAACCATCACAGTGGTGGTCAACCCTCCCACCTTCGATTGTGCAGAATTCAATAAATTCATCGCCCCCCGCAACCTACGCCTGGCAAACGGGTATGGTGATATGAAGGGGAAGACATTCCGGATTGCGCATATGGCAGAGATCCAAATGAGTGATTTAGAGAACTTGTTATCCAGCCTCGATGAATTCATGCAAGGAAAGTGAAGCAGCGAGATAATACCAGGGACGTCCCACTTGGGGACGTCCCTGTGCTTAAAAAGAACCATGGATGATACTTTTGATATAAGGATAGACAGGCTGGTCTATGGGGGGGATGGATTTGGCAGGCTACCGGATGGAAGAGCGGTGTTTGTCCCATTCAGCCTACCGGGAGAAACAGTCCGGCTCAAGCTGATCGAGGAGAAAGCCCGGTATGCGAAAGCTATGCTGGTTGAGGTTCTAGAGCCATCTCCCAAGCGAATATCAGCCCGTTGCAGCCATTTTAGCCAATGCGGTGGCTGTCATTACCAGCATATGAATTACGCTGATCAGCTGAACGTAAAAAAAGCCATACTGCTGGAGCAACTGGAACGAATAGGAGGATTTGTTGAGATCCCACCGATCGAGATTGTTTCAGCTGCCAATCCATGGAACTATCGCAACCATGTTCAATTCCACCTCACGCGGGAGGGTAAGCTTGGTTTTCAGAAAGTGCATTCCAACCAAACACTTCCCATACGGGAATGTCACCTACCCGAGCCACCCATCAACCAGGTATGGCCACAAATTGAAATTGAACCAATTCCTGGGTTGGAGCGAATCAGCATTCGACTGGGGATGAATGAAGATCTCTTGCTAATCCTAGAAAGTTTAAATGACCGAGCATTGGATTTTTCAATCGAGAGTGCGGCTGTTTCGGTTGTTGCAGAAGTGCCCATCAGGGAGCCTGGTACTGGCAGGCAGCGATCACCTATTTATGAAAGTATTGGGAAAACAATATCGGGTCTCAAGTGGCTCATTTTTCCAGGTGAATACCCTTCAAGCGAGTGAGATGATCAAACACATCATGGCAAATGTAGCACTTAATGAAACCATGACGGTTGTTGATGTATATTGTGGAGTGGGATTGTTTAGCGCTTTTCTTGCCTCGAAAGTGAAGCATCTGGTGGGAGTCGAGCTTTCAACCGAAGCATGTGAGGATTTCACAATCAACCTGGAGGAATATGAGCAGGTTTCTTTATATGAAGCCCCGGCAGACGATGTCTTAAACAGTATTCACTTCAATCCTGATGTAATCGTTATGGATCCTCCCCGGGAGGGATTGGGAATATATACGGTGGATGGGATTGTGTCACAAGATGCATCAAATTTGGTATATATCTCATGCGACCCAGCCACACTGGCAAGGGATGCCAAACGTATAAGATCAAGTGGTTATAAACTGATGAAGCTGGCGTTGTTTGATATGTTTCCCCAGACATTCCATATTGAAAGTATCAGTTATTGGGAAAAAGTTTAAGAATAAAAAGGGTGGGAGCGCCATGCTCCCACCCTTGAAAATCCAGGATTTAATGCCTGAGGGTGACAGGCATATAAATCATGCTGCCTGCGCGTATGGCTGACCTGTAAACATCTGTTCCACATGGAGCTTTTATTGTCAGTGTTACGGTAAATAATCCTGGCTGTGTATACAGGTGTGCTGGGGACTGCTCAATACTGGTAATACCATCACCGAAATCCCAGAGATATTCATATGGTTGGGTTCCACTGGATTGGTCCGAAAAAGTGCACAAGCATTCCATCTGCTTTCCAGCTGAAGAAAGCAGTTGGGGCAGTGCACGTTTTAATGCAGAGTCGACGGTAACCACATGGAATAATTTATCCAAAAACTCTGGATTTTTGTGCGGGGAAAGTGGGTCGTTGGAAGCCATTGCGATCCAAGACCAACCAATAACCAAAAATAAAACTGCGGGGATCGAAATAACTAGGGGAAGGATTTTTCTCCGCATAACGAGAGCCTCCAATGGGTGAATTTAAATAGATTTCCAATTGTAACCGGGAAAATCATCATACCAGGCAGTTATTTATCGTAAATGGCCTGTCTGGTACGAAATCTGCAATAAAGAAATCTGTATATGATCATCGAAAACACTTGACACAGAACAAATGTTCTGTTATACTATATACAAGAGTAATTGAGATGCGAAAAAGGGTTTTATTAAAGATTGACCATTTCACAAAGCAAAAAGATGAACCTGCGGAGGATTGGAAATGAATATTGGGATGTTATGGTTTGATAATGATAAAAAATCCGACCTGGCCACAAAGATCCAGAAAGCGGCTAATTATTATCATTCAAAGTACGGAAAAGCACCCAATCTCTGCTTGGTACATCCAAGAACATTGGGTAATAGCTCATTTTCAGGAACGGGCATCGAGGTCCGCACCACACGCTCGGTTTTGCCAAATCATTTTTGGTTGGGGGTAAATAGCAATGGGAACTTACTTAAGCCGTAAGCTCGATAACCAATAACTCAAGCGCTAATTCTGTTTCCATCTGACTGGTTTTTATGGCTGAATCAAACTCTAACAATCGATGGTAAATTAATTCCAGAAATTTTAAAGAAAAGCGTGCAGCACTTTCCAGAGCAAGCCGGGCTGGATATGGGGCTATTTTTAATGATTTTGGAAAGTCATTAATCGTTCCATGATCATCTAAAATTTCGCGAGCGATGATCAAAGTTCGAATTTGATATACAATTCCCTGAAAAATCCGCAATGGATCTTCTTCTTCCATACTCCTATGCAGCAATGCTTGTGCTTTACGACCATTTCGATCGCGCAGGGCATTCACCAAATCAAAATCACCAATCTTAGCTGTCAGAGGGGTCAGATGTTCAACATCATCAGGATCTACTGGACGTGAGAAATTAACATAGGACAGTAATTTATAGATTTCTTGATAGGCTAAACGGGTATCCTCACCAATCAAGTTGGTAAGAGAGATGGCTGCTTGAGGTGTAAATTGTCCCCCGAGGTTTTTCGCTTGATCCTGAATCCACTTTACCATCGCGGCCCCACCTGGTTGAGGATGATGGCGTATAAATACTCGATTAGCCTGTAAGGGCGAAGTTGCCCATTTTTCCAGCCAGTTTAACCTTCCGTCCCTGCGTTCCCTATCGTTGGTTAGGAAATCATATTCCACCAATATTAATTTGGTGGTGGGCTTATCGGCATTTAGAAATTGGATAAATTTTTCCTGCTGTTGTTTATCAGTAAAACGGTAGGTGGGATTAGTGAAAATCACCATTCTTTTTGGAGCTAGAAAAGGCACAGTTGCAACAGAATCTTCGAGCTGGCTCATTAAAAGTGACCTGCCGTCCAAGCGGGTTGTATTCATATCGGCAATATTCGAGTCGCCGAGATGAATGAGTATTTTATCAATGGATTCTTTGATGGCAAGCTCATCATCCCCATCAAAGATGTAGATGGCAGGACCTTCTTCGACCACTCTCAGCCTCGTGTTTGAATACGATGGATGTTTACCCGCCCTTGATTCTTGTGGGTGATCAGTGTGATTTCCAACGCGCCAGGGTTTCCTGAGGTTGTTATGCGCTCCTGGAGGAGCAATCCAAGAGGTCGTGAGAATATCAACGTAATCGTTGCAAGGACTGCTGCGATGGGTAAGCGATTCAGCTTATCGCGAAACTGCCTGCCTGAACCCATCATTGCAGCAGCACCAGCAAGACCAGCCAATGCGCCCATCGTTGTATAATTAGTCCCGCAATTGGGGTGAATGGCTAAACTTAATTCGCCAGCTCTCAGGCGAGTGATCGCTTCTTGAACAGCAACATGCAATATCTCGGATGGCACATCACCAATAATCCAAAAACCACCAAAATCCGAATGACCAGCCAGCATGGTATGCGGGAGATAGTGGGCCAGGATATGCAGGGTAGCATGTTCCAATCCATGGTTGCGCCGGATGCGGGAAATGGGGGGAGAATTCAGAATATCAGGTTGAATGATTGATGATTGGGACATGGAAGCCTCGCTTGCGTGATGATTATACCCCTTTACAAATAATGACGATTGGTTCTCCGCGCAGATGCGTGAGAACCAGGATCCGTTCCTGATCGCCCTTCAAGCGTAATTTATGAATGAGAAAATCAGGCTCAATTGGAGAACCACGCTTCTTCACAGTCACGTGGCCAATTTCATGTTGATGAAGATAAGTGCGCAGGCGCTTGAGGTGAAATGGGAACCAATCTTCAATGCTCCAGAGGCGAGCGAATGGTGTTGGAGAGATTGTGTTTGAAGTAAGATAAGCGATATCAGGATCTAGCTGGCTAGCACTGAGCATTTCAGCCAGGGTAGTCACCAATCCAGCCCGGATAACTGCCGGATCAGGTTCATATAGAAATGAGCCTGGATCACTGATAGGCTGGATTCCTGTTGTTGAAAACTTTGTAAAATCTGATGTCATTTGATATGGTCCAGGTAAAACAGTCGCTTTCCGAGATGTAGTTTTAAGAGGACCGAACCACAAGGTGGCTTCTTTAAGCTCTCCCCGCAACGAGATGAATTCAACCTCAGCATCATACTCCGCAAGCTCTGATAGATCGATGCCGGGAGAGGTTTTAACACCAAGGGCAGGAAAGCCTGGCAGCCAGTTTTTGATGGTCGACAAGGGAGGCTGGTATTGTTGCACAGAAAAGAACCTGTGTTCGCCAGAACGCCGCGCTGGATCAAAAAAGATGGCTGTAGCACCAGGTGTTAGTGGAAGGGTAGAAGTTAGATCGGATTGAACAAGACGGGCTTGAGAGGATAAGCCCAAGGCTTTTAGGTTGGCCGATGCCATTAATATGCGCAAGAAGTCAATGTCCAACCCAATGGTTGGGGCGATCAAGGCTAACGAAAAAGTATCACCACCGATTGAGCATCCTAAGTCGGCGATATATGAGTATTGACGGAATCGCTCGGAGCGATAGGAAGACACCTCAAAAGGTGAGGCTTGTTCCAGCGCCTGGCGAGTGAGATATAACCTGTCTGCAAAAGGAAATTTTACGGTAGCTTCACGACGCAGGATGGCAATTTCCAGGGCAGCGCGTGCCAGATCAGGTGGATAGCGGCGACTGAGAGATTGAAAATGAACTAAGAAATCTGATTTGCGAGGTTTGAGGGAAGAAGCATCATGAAGAATTTCTTGACCTGAGGCAGTGAGTAAAGAATGTAAAGAAGCAAGGTCCACAACCTAATTGTAGCATCATCATCACTGCTTATTTCATCACGATATTTACATGCAATGTGGTTCCAGGCGAAATTTCATTTAATAGAAGGTCATGGGTATTTACATAAAGGTATGATTAGATTATTTCCGGGAGAGAGAATTGAGTTATTAACTAAATGATTTTCTGCAATAATGGTCGTGACAGGCACAATAAAGAAAGTAGAAATTCCTTCTACTGTCTCACCTTGCTGGATTGTATAACCAACGGTCGGACAGTTATCAATTGGCGTGACTCCAGTGAGATTAAATGTGTTTATAACGGGATTCCACCCACAAAAAGGTATGATTAAGCTCATTCCAGGTTTAAGTACAGAATCGTTTCCAAGCATGTTTTTTTCCCAGACATCAGTTAATGCTACATTAAAGAAGTCTGAGATGGCTAATAATGTATTTTTTTCTTCTACAGTATAGACAATATTTCGACAGTTTTGTGACCCCAAGAAAATTTGCGTTGATATTGTGGTAGGTTGAGATGATTGAATTGATGTTGCTGGAGTGTTGTTTTGCCCGGCTCGTAATTTTATGATTCCCCAGCTTAACAACACAACCATCAGGATGATCATCGTGAGCCATGCAAATCCATGAAAAGGCTGCAGTAACCCAGTAAGAAATTGCTGATTACGAATTTGCTTCTGGATATTAGAGATCACCTGTGAATTGGTAATTTTATATTCATTGGATTTACTCTGCCTTATTTGGGGACTATTTTGAAGCTCATGCAATAGAACCAGATACTCCTGACACATGGTACATCCCGTTAAATGCTCGTTCCATTTTGTATTAAGGGCTTGATCATGTGGAGAATCTTTTTATTTTTTGGAGAAATTCAAAAAAATGGTATTGGTTATTTTTCATTGGGGCAACTCCTCAGCCACTCAGTAAAAATCAGGTGGTGGCTTGGTCCACTTCCTTAATTTACTAAAAGCATTATAAAGACGCGAATAAATAGTCTTCTCATTTGTACCCAATATATATGCAATTTGTGAAATTGGAAGATCATGAATGACATGTCAGACAACAACCAGCTGAAGCTTTTCGTCCAATCTACGCACTGCAGCCCAAAGCTGACTTCCAAGTTCATGTTCCAATGCGGATTGCTCGGGATCAACCGCTGAGGCTGTCACGAAATGGAGTGTTCCTAATATTGTTTGGATGTTCTTTCGGGTATTTCGTTTTTGTAAATAGCCTCGGCAAATATTCACAGTGATTGAATATAACCAGGCTTTGAAATTTGTCCCAATCAGATAGCGATCAAGGTGAAGTGCTGCGCTGATAAATGCATCTTGGGTTAAATCATGAGCCTCTGCAGGGTCGTTTAAAATTGATAATGCCATATGGTAAAGGAATGGGCGGTATTGCTCCACCATAAGTATTGATTATTACAGGATCATTAATCTGGCGAACGCGAAGCAGGTTATCAATATCCATTGATGAATGGCTCATTCTATAATATTAACGCGATTCGATTACATTTTTCCTAAAAAACATAAAAATATTGAGTATTTGGAAGTATTCCTATTTCTTTTCAGGCATTTATACTGTCTAATAACTATCAGAAACCGCCGATGAATTGAGATGGGATTATGCTTTGCGGTTTTTCCTCATCAGTGGAGTAAATCCATGAAAAAATATTAGCCCCCGTATCATTAAAATCGAGCTAAATATCTTATGTTTATTATTCCTGCATGAGCTTTGCTGCTCGGCGTCCAATCTCAACGGCGAAGTTTGTTCCCCGGTCCCAGGGGTATACCTGACTCATGCTGGCGAAATATAAACCTGGTATGGGTGTCTGGATGGAGGGAATATTTCGTGAATGATTGAGCAATGGTACCGGTTGGGCATATTTAGTACGATACAACCACGTTTTCTTGATCCATCCCGGCTCAAATTTGGGATTGAATTGTTTTAATGCTGGTAGAAATCGCTGAAGCAACTCATCCTGACTTAGTTGAAAATATTCATGGTCTGTTTCCAGGTAATCCCCACAATAAATGATATGATCACCCCCGAAATGCTCGGCTGAGACAAAATTTGTATGCTCCACCAGAGCGAGAAACGGAAAACCGGCTGATTTAGGAAGGTTATACCAATAATACCCCTGTTCAGACAGCTGATTTTTTAGTGAAATAGTCATCACCACGGCACCCATGGATTTTAACTGAAGCAGACCCTTGAGATAATCTGGTGGTAATGAAGGAGCCAGCTGTGCAAGAAGGGAAGGCGATGTGGTGACCATACATTGGTCATAATGGACCTGACCATTGGGAGTAGAGAAGTCTATTCCGCCTGCGTGTGAGGGAATAATTCTTTCAACCGGGGAACTTAGATTGAGCGATACTCCCAACCCTTGCAAGACAACCGCAAACTGATCAGCAAATGCCTGGAAACCACCCTGGAATGTTCCCAAATGGGTAGTACGGGCTTTAAGGCGAGCCCACATCCAAGCCATATTAACCTGGTTAGCGTATTGCTCGCCAAATTTACCAATCATCAACGGTTCCCACATTAGCTCATAAACTCGATCACCTGCCCATTTACGCATCCAAGTGTTTACCGTATGCTTTTCGAGTGATCTCCAATCATTGTTCAGTCGCAGGAAAAGCCCGACTAACCCAAAGCGTATTTTGTTTAACCCCCAACCCAAACCGGGAAAAAGGATGGCTTTAAGGATCGAATCAAAAGGGTAAAAACGACCGGCATGGTACATCACTGTGTAGGGACGGGGATAAAGTACTTTATCACTCCATCCCAATTCCTTAATCATACCGAGCATGTGACGGTCGGAGGCAAACCAGTGATGATAGAATTTTTCTATAGACCAGTCCCAATGAGGTTCTTTGAAGCCTGCTGCAAGACCCCCTACATTGCTGGAGGCTTCATAGATTGTCACTTGATTTCCTTGACGAATTAAATCATAGGCGGCAGACAGACCTCCGAATCCAGCGCCTAAAATAGCGATATTTTTCATTTCTTCTGAACGCTTACTTCTGGTAATGGCTTATTCCTGGCATTGGTTACTTCTTTCCAACTGATTCCTTCGCGAACCATATAATAAAGTCCCAGAGCAGTGACCGGGAACCATAATGCAAAGTGAAGCACGAAGGTGTAACTTGCAGCTACTTCGCGTGGAATATTATAAGCCTGCAGTACAGCGATCCCAGGTAGGTCAAATGTACCCAGGTAACCTGGGGCGGAGGGAATGGTAGTTGCCAAATTGACCACACCATTCATCAACATTAACGCAAAGAAACTGACCGAAAATTGGAAGGCGTGCATCACAAACCAGTATTTAACCGTCTCAAGCAACCAGATGAGAACCGAGGTGAGGAAAACCATCAACACATCAAAGGGAGAACGGAGCGATTTGAGTCCTTCGAGAAAACGTCGACTGATACTCAATGTCTTTTCCCGAATACGAATGGGGACAAAGTGCTCAACCAACCAGGTGACCAGGCGATCCGTGGATGCAGGGAACATTGCAGCAACAAGGAAGATGGCGAGTACACCAAAGAAGGCGATGCTCCCCCATATTGCTACCTCCCGGATGCCAAATATAATCCTTCCAAAGGTGATTGAAACACTCGTCAAGCGAGTCAATTCAGATAGGTTAACGAAGACAAATGCCAACATCACGATGCCATCAAACACCCGCTCGATGATGATCGTGGCAAGAGAAGCTGAAATAGGTACATCCTGCTCATGTTTGAGCACGATAGCGCGCAATACTTCTCCAGCCCTGGCGGGGAAGATGTTGTTAAACGCATATCCCATGGTGACGATTGGAAACATAGTGCGGGTGGGGATAGGTTTGAGTGGGCGTAAGAGATAATGCCAGCGCCATGAACGCACCCATAAGGCAACGAAATAAACTGCAACACCAGGTATCAGCCACCAGTAATTGGCAGCTTTTAAGACCTGCCATAGTTGTGGGAAATCAATATTCCTTAAAACAAGGTATAAAAAAATTGCGCTGATCAGTATCCCAAACCAGATTTGCCAGCGTTTCATGGGTCTCATTCTACCATAAGGGAGGTTTGGGTTTACCAGGGTATGGTTTAGCCTCCCGGTAATTCATTCTATTAACGTGTAAGGGCTAAAAGACTGACAACCGGACTAAAAATAATTCATGCATGATATTTCAGAGCGCTGTTCGGAAGGATTATAATCTCATCATGAAATTCAAATACGTGGTGCTGGGAGTTCTCTTACTAATACTCACCCTGGTTGGATTCGTCGCATATGCATGGATAAACAGACCAGAATTAATCGATGTGTATCCGGATGAAGATGCAGCAAACGTCCCGGTAACCTCTCAGATCCGCCTTGAATTTTCACAACCGATGAACCGAGTATCCGTTATCAACCATATAGCCATAACGCCTGCCCAAGATGGAGAATACAGTTGGGATGGAAACATGCTGATTTTTACACCCGATGAATCCTGGCCGAGTGGGCAGGATGTGAAGGTAAACCTTGAGAAGGGGAGCAAAGCAGCAAGATGGTTGGCTTTTCCAATGCGTAGTGAGAGCTGGTCGTTTTCAACGCGTGAAGCATCCCTGGCTTATTTATGGCCATCCGATGGTCCTTCCGATCTATATGCCCTGAATCCAGTAACTGGAGAAATCCATCAATATACGCATCGAATGGGGGTTTTAGAATTTACTTCCAGCAATGACGGGATCAAGATTTATTTCTCTGCCAGTAATATTAAAGGGGGGTCTGATCTTTTTGAAATCGACCTGATTGAGGAATCAAATGCAGACGACAATTCCTATCAGCCCAAAAAACTGCTTGATTGTGGATCAGCGCAATGTAGGTCGCCCTCGATATCTTATGATGAAAAAATGCTGGCATATGAACGTCTTATTCCCAATCCGAAGGGTGAACTTGGTCCAGCCCAAATTTGGCTACTGAGCTTACCAGAATTAGATGGAGAGTCGATAGGACAGGTTACTCATGAGACTATTCAACCTGCATGGTCATCTACTGGGTGGTTAGCCTTTTATGACCGAACCAGCCAGGTGTACGAGGTAATCAATCCTGCGACAAAGGTACGATTCCAATTGATCAATGAGACAGGGCAACCAGGCAACTGGAGTCCGGATGGGCAGTTTTACCTGGCTCCCGAGATGATGTATTATCCATCGACTGGAGATACTGAAACAGGAATCAGCCATCTGTTACAGTATGGAATAAAGGCAGAAACATCTGGAGACCTTTCCAAAGCAGATAATGTGGAGGATGTTGAAGGCCATTATTCACCTGATGGTCGAAGCATTGCCTTTGCTCGAAAATATCTTGATATGGAGCGATGGTCATTCGGCAGGCAAATATGGATCATGAACGCGGATGGTTCAAATCCCCACCCAATCACGGATGAACCGGATTACAATCATTATGATCTATCCTGGAGCTGGGATAATCTCAGGATCGTGTATGTGCGGTTCAATGAGGCAAAAAAATACGAACCAGCTGAACTATGGATGATCGATTCTAACGGCAGAAACCCTGTTCAGCTATGTGATCGGAGGATATTCTCCAGCGTGGATCCCATAAATATGATCGAAAAGAAAGCTCCCCAATTCCAGCTGAAAGATTTAGAAGGAAATTATTATTCCTTAGAAGGTTTGAAGGGATGGATCGTCGTATTAAATTTTTGGTCAGCGGAGTGCGATTGGTGCGCACGGGTGGATGACGAGTTAAAGACTTTCTTGAAGCGTTGGAAAGAGCGGGTAAAAGTTTTATGGATAGCTTCGAATGCTAATGAATCGCGCAACCTGATCGAGAAGGTTGCAAAAGAGAGAGCTCTCACGCCCGTTCTATTCGATGAGCACCAAAATGCAGCTAACCTATTCGGAGCGGAGACTACACCTCATTTTTTTATCGTGGATACCGAGGGCAACCTGGCTTACCAGGGAGCTTGGGATGATATTTCATTCAGGCAACGAGTTGCGACACAAAAATACGTACCGCAAGCAATTGAAGCAATGATGCAAAATCTCACCCCGAAAATTAGCCAAAGCACACCTTATGGATGCGTTCTGGTACGTTTTTCTGATGCGGTTGGTTAGGTTACCTAACTAAAAGTGTGGCTAGCATGCGGTAATAGGCTGTAATAGATATATATCAAGGTAAGAATGGGGATATCATGACAATGATTGGAGGAATCATCGCAAGGCACCCCAACTCGATAAAAATCGAGTAGAATTGTTTGGAACTATATAATCTTAATATACGTCTAGTATCTTTGAGCATTATGGAGATGAGATTCCAGTATTCCATGATTGTGAGGAGAGGCAAATGAGCGATAAAGATTCACCCCAAAAGGTAATTGAAGCGCACCGCAAGCGCCAACAAATGCGGCAAAAAACTCCACTGGCGGTTATGATCGGGGCAGCCATCCTGCTCATCGTTGGAGCAGCAGCGCTTATCTTCTGGTTATTAGGGGATAATTCTCCATTCAAGTCAGCCACACCGACACCGACTGTTACATCCACTCCGGCGAATACGGATACAGCAACCCCCTTGCCAGCCACCGAAACACCGACGATCACACCCACATCCTTGCCTACGGATACCGCAACACCAACAATTACTCCAACACCTTCCGGTCCATTTGAATACACGATCCAGGAAGGCGATATCCTGAGTAATATTGCCACACGTTTTGGAACGGATTTACCAACTTTACTTGCCCTGAATCCATCCATTGACCCAACAACGCTGATCATATATGTTGGACAGAAAATCCTTGTTCCACCACCCAACATGCTGCTACCTACAGCCACAGAAGTCTCAGCATCGCTACCTTATGGCACATTGATTGTATACACCGTCATGCCAGGAGACACAGTGGCGCGATCGCGATACGTTTTAGGAGCACGGTGGAAGCGATCGTCGAGGAAAATAAACTGGACAATGCGAATGACATCTATGCAGGATTAATCTTGAATATCCCGGTCAATATTGCCACCCCAGTTCCCACAGCAACAGCGGGAACAGTATATCCAACCGTCAATATTCCAACCAATACACCATTGGCTGCCACAGCCACACCTTAAATATCTTAGCTCGCAAATGAATCACAAGCCATGACATGAATTAACCATGTCATGGCTTGTTTTTTATTGTGGATCTGTCACTTTAGAGAACCGAAGGTATGATTGCTTTTAATACAGGCTTATGATTTTTCCAAAATAAAAGGTGGTATTAAATCCACCGAGTCGACCTAATCCAACCATTCTACAATGGTTGCTTCGCCCTGACCAACACCGACACACAAGGCAGCAAGACCATAGTAAGGGCGTTTCTCTGAGGGAGCACGGCGGTGCATTTCATGAAGAAGTGTGGTGAGAATACGAGCTCCTGAGCAGCCTAATGGATGCCCCAAGGCGATAGCCCCGCCATTCACATTCGTTATCTCGGGTGATAATCCCAGTTCTTTGATCACAGCCAGAGATTGCACAGCGAAAGCTTCATTCAACTCAACTAAGTGGATATCTGAAAGGCTTAGTTTTGCCCTTTCAAGCGCCTTGCGTACAGCACCCACAGGACCGAGGCCCATGATGCGGGGTGGGACACCCGCTGCTGCAGAGGCGACTATGCGGGCAATGGGTTTTAGATTTAATTCAGCTGCTTTCTCAGAACTCATCAGGAGTACAGCGGCAGCGCCGTCGTTCAATCCCGATGAATTCCCTGCGGTAACGGTGCCATCCTTACGGAAGGCGGGGCGAAGACGGGAAAGGGATTCAATGGTGGTATCACGCCGGGGACGTTCATCAGTATCAACCAGGATGGGATCACCTTTCTTCTGAGGAATGCTGACCGGAATAATCTCTTCTGAGAATTTACCCGCATCGATTGCGGCGATAGCACGTTGGTGGCTTGCCATTGCAAATTCATCCTGCATCTGGCGGGTTATATCGGGCATCAGCAGGGCAATATTCTCAGCAGTTTCGCCCATGGATTCGGTCCCATATAATTCCTGAAATTTTGGATTTGGATAGCGCCAGCCCAAAGCAGTATCCCAAGCGGTGAGGTTGCCAAATGCAAACGGCTGCTCAGCCTTTGGGATTGAGTAAGGGGCGCGGGACATATTTTCGACACCGCCGGCAATAAACACATCCCCTTCAGCAGCCCGAATGGCACGGGCAGCCTGGTTGATGGCATTCAATCCTGAAGCACACAATCGATTGATAGTTATAGCTGCCACCTCGACAGGAAAACCAGCCAAAAGTGCTGCCATACGAGCAATGTTGCGATTATCCTCACCTGCCTGGTTGGCACATCCGAGATATACCTCCTCGACCAGGGCAGGATCCAGATTGTTCCGAGTAATAATTGCTTTAAGAACATGTGCAGCAAGGTCATCGGGACGAATTGCTGCAAGCGATCCACCCAGAGCGCCAATAGGAGTTCGAATAGCATCTATGATTACTGGAATAGGCATAAATTTTCTCCTTGAAATGTTGGGATCATTATTAAATGGTCTGTAATGATTTTACCATTCCAACGTTAATTAAACCGAACCATGAGTCATCTTCGCAATTGATATTAGAATTCAGAAAAAATAGCCTTGCGATTTGGCAATTAATCCAGTATCCTTAATGCTGCACCTGATATAATGATGTGAGGAGAGGAACATGCAAGAACGGAGAAAATATCCACGAAAAGACTTGCTATTGTTTGCCAATGTATATGACTCGAAGAGTGGGCGAATTATTGGTACATTACTTAACATCACCCTGGAAGGTGCCATGGTGTTAAGTGAAGATAAGATTGATTCGAACAAGATCATGGAATTGCACATTAAGCTGCCTGAAAATTTTGTCCAGAAACATGAGCTAGTGTTTCAAGCCAACAGCCGATGGTGTGCACCTGATATCAATCCCGAATTCTTTGATGTTGGATACCAATTTGTGAATGTGAGTGAAGAGGATGGTCAAATCATCCAGGCAATCATTGAAAAATATGCTTTTAAGGACTAGACTTGATAGGCTTATTTATCCTGCGAGCGTCTGCTCGCAGTTTTTTTTAATCTTTCCTCTGTTCCAGATTAATAAGCCAGGCTTTCAATTTAATTCCTCCTGGGCCACCATAGCCATGCAAACTCCCATCCGAACCAATGACCCGATGACATGGAATAAGTAATGGGATTGGGTTTAAGGCTTCCACAAGACCGACCGCACGAGCGGCAAGGGGATTTCCATGTCGGGAAGCAATTTCCTTATAGGTTACAGTTTGTCCATATGGAATATCCAAAGTGAGTTTTAACACGTGAACCTGAAATTGGGACAGGCAGGTAAGGTCGAGAGTCAGGTCAAATTCACGGCGTTTGCCAGAAAGATATTCAGATAATTGGTGCAACGGCTCAGCGGTAAGGACATCATCAACAATCACATTTGTATTGAAGCGCTGGCGGATGCGATGAATGAAATCAACCTGTGGCATACTCCAATCGACAGCCACTATTCCCAGATCTGAAAGCGCTATCCACAACGGACCAATTGGAGTGCTTGACAGCATACCGATTGAAATCGGTGGCAAAAACTTGGAGGAAGCGATTGACGTACGCTCAGTGAGTATTCGCATTGTATGAAAAAGTAAAATTCAAACAACAGGTGACTAATAATTCGTTACCATGTCAATCAGACCACGCTCCTGGGCTACATGCTCGCAATATCGAAAAAGAAACCTGGCAATAATTGCGAACAGGATGGTAAGTCCGATCAAGATACCCATGAGTTGGAGGTCGCTTAGATTTTCAAATGTAGGAAACGCGGCAGCCACTGAGCCAACCAGAGAACGGCGTAATAACTCAAGCCAGTATGAGATTGGAATGATGTAACCAATCGGCTGCAGCCAGACTGGCAAGGTTTCCAACGGGAAAATGGCACCACTAAACAAGAACAATGCACCAGCCACAGCATCCCCGATGAACCAGACATGGTTGACAATGAGCAAGCTGATCCCAGCCAGGATCAATCCCATCATGGCCAGCATGACAACACCGACCGTCAGGGAACTGAAGAAGAGTGGCCAATTTATGGTTGCCAAATCCACATCTACGTGGAGAAAGAGGACCCCGAAGATGATGGTGATGAAGACTGAAATTGAACCGACCAGAAATTTAGCGACCCCACGTCCGATGAGGTAGGTTGGGACATGAATAGGAGCAATGTACATATACTTGAGGGTTTTGTAGTGCTCACGGTCATCCAGAACTGCCCATGAAATTCCAGACATTACCGCACCGACGTACAAATAAAAAGCATTCCCCAGGTATATGTAAGTGAAAATTGGATCGGCGAAATCTCCATTGGTGATGATGCTGTACATGACAACCAGAATTGCCGCACCTGCAAGCGGCTTGATGATGGAGTAGATGGCAAAGAGAAAAGGATCCGTCCAGTTGGATTCGATCTGCCAACCCAACCAGGCTGCAGTACGAAAAGAACGAGAAAAGATGGTCGGATTATTTTTGTGAGTTTCAGGTTTCGATGGCAACATAGATCGTTTCTATTATCCTAACGGCGATTCTCAGTCAGACGTCCTTCGCGGATGGCCAACTTTTCCATATGGGCAAGCATCCGGCGAGCGGTAAACAGAAAAACTACGCTCAAGATGAGTAAGAGAATAATTTCCACACGAACAGAGAGAAAACCCAGGGATGGACCAGATTCGAATACCAGCTGACGCATGGCATCCAATCCCAGGGTGAGCGGAATAATTGAGGCGGCAGCAGAGATCCAAAAGCCAAAATTCTTGATGGGGAAGTAAAAACCAGAAAAAAGGTAGATCGGTTCCTGAGCGAGATTGGAGATATGCCATGCTTCGCGACTTAGAAGAAGGTATAGGGATGCCGACATCATTCCCAGTCCATATAGGGACACCATGGTTAGTATAAAAACAGCAAAGAGTTGCGCAAAGCTGCTCACAGCATATTGGACGTGGAAAAAAAGACTGCCCAGAAGAATAATCACCAAGGCACGCAAGGTGGTGGCAAGCAATCCACCCAAGGCCATCCCAAGCAAAATCGCCATCATCCAAGTAGGTGTCATAATGAATAATGCCAGGTTGCCCTGTTCTTTTTCCCAATACAGCTGGCTTGACATACTCCAGAGAACATTCATCCAAAAGGCAGTCATTGCCCCACCTATGACAACGAATCCAATATAGTCTTCAGGGGCATCAATTGCCTGGTAAACGAACACATAGGCACAAACAGATAAGAGGGGTAATAAAATGTCAAAAAACAGCCAGGATTTCTCACGCTGTTGGCCGATAATGCGCGGGTAAGCACGGGCGACCACGGTCTGGAGATATAATCTCCAACCGGCGTTTTTGTGAAGACGTCCGTCTAATGGTCCTTGAGCATCCATATTGAGAAGGGAGGACCTGAGAAATTGAATTTGGATCGTTACTCATCTGCATCGACTTTCTTCTCAACCTCTTCCATACTCTGACCCACCAGTTTCACAAAAACATCCTCCAAAGAAGGTTCATTCTTCTTCAGGTTCAGCAGGCGAATATTTGCAGAATTCAACGTGGCGATAACTTTTGCCAGGGCAGACTCTTCTTGCATTATCAGGTCAAGCGCTTCAAACCCATCTTGAGGTGAATGGACCACATTAATCACCCCAGGCAAGGTTTCGAATGCTGCTGAGTTCAAGTTGCCATTGAATGGGCTGAGCTCCAGGTGATAGATCACATCTTGTTGGAGGTTGCGTTTTAGATTAGCAGGGGAATCACAGGCCAAGACCCGACCTTGATTGATAATCGCAACGCGGTCACATAATTCATCTGCTTCGACCATATAATGCGTGGTAAGCAATAATGTGCGAGTTGGGTTATTATCGACCCAGGAACGGATGAAATGCCGAACCTCGCGGGAGGCACCCACATCCAAACCAAGCGTGGGCTCATCCAGGAAAAGAACATCCGGATCGGTCATGAAACCACGCACGATATTCATTTTTTGGCGAAGACCCGTGGATAAATCCGATGACTTGGCATTCATGCGATCTGACAGACCTACCACTTCGAGGAGCTGTTTGATTTTTGCGTTTGCATCCGACGAGGACAGTCCATAAAATTGTGAGAACATCCATAAATTCTCACGCACGGTAAGTAAGCCATAACCTGAGGTTTCGCCACCGGAAACCATATTAATGCGTGGGCGAACTTTGTCAGGTTGGTCTGCCACATCAAAACCAGCCACCCAGGCATGACCGGTACTCGGGGCAAGCAAAGTGGTCAGGATTTTGATCAGGGTGGTCTTGCCAGCTCCATTGGGACCGAGCAGACCAAAAAGCTCGCCTGGATGCACTTCGAGGTTTATATCATTTAAAGCAACCAGGGAGCGGGGTTCAGATTTCTTTCCACCACGAATTTGATAGACTCGGCCCAGTTTTTCTGTACGTATTGCAAAATCCATAGAATATTCTCGTTATATTATCAATATTGTTGGTAAAGCGTAGGGTAATCGTAGGGTTACCGTCAAGCACGATATTATACTATTTGATAAGATATTCATTGTAGGGCGATTTCTCTTCTTCTCCTCCTTTTAAAGAGAGCCGGCAGTGGCGTACCCGGCTCTCGTTTGTTAAAGAGAGGATAATAATCACTTTGTTTTTCTCATCCGTTAAAAGCAGCTCATAGCTAATCCGCTGGTGAACATCCTTGAAACCCAGCTCACGGTACATTTTTAAAACCTCCAACTTATCACCCCACGATTCCATCTCAACCAACTGGTAACCTTGCTGGCGAAGCCACCTGATGCCAGTGAGGACTAATGCTCGGAAAAGATCCAGGCGACGGTGCTGAGGCACAATCCCTGGAGCGTCAATATAGCCAGTAGGTTTTCCATTCTTTTTGGTTCTTTCATCAGATGGTTCCGTCCGACTTATGCCTACTACCCTGCCCTTTTCAGAAAAAACAAGGAAGATCCCGTCAAGGTTAAAATTTGGCAACCAGGAAGCCATTTCAGATTCACTGACTTCACGATGACCCCAGAGAGGAATATAGCTAAGGTTCATCGCCTGGGTAAGTATAGAAAGATCATTTACGTCTCGATAGGTACGCATGGTATAACCAAAAGGCCAAATTATTGGGGGAAGCTGGATATCCTCGGCGAGGCGCAATTCTGTGTATGCACCTTGCGGAACGAAGCCATGCTTTTTCAGAAAAACCGGAGCATCCGTATGACTGGGGTTTGCAAAAACCTGGATTGAACCAGGGCTGAGTTGACCGGCACGTTCGATCACCCTGGACAACAGGACATTACCAATCCCAAGATGACGCCAGCTGGGATGGACAATAATGTTGGCATTTGCAACACTGCATTCCAGGGATAAGGCTGATAAAGGCAGAAGCAATCAGCTGAGATGAATCACCAGGGGCATCGATCACCCATCGATTGTGGACAGGATCCTGCCCAGGTTGATCTAACTGATCGAGAATTGCTTGCTCGGATATCTCAATACCTTCATGGTCGACGGCTTCTACAGCAGCATACAATGATAATAAGCGGGGGATATCCTGGCCTGGAGAAAATGGGCGTATGGGAAGCTTGTTTATGTCGAGAGTCATATTTAATAATGGATTCCAGGTTCAAGGTAAAATTTCAATAATGTAAGTGCCTCCCCCCATCCAACAGCACAGTTTAACGTAGCCATGGAGCCTGATTCTGAATCAGCATATCCATACTCACGAAGGCTTACAATTGTACCACCTTCGATTGGCTCGATATTTATCTCAACCGTGGTGGCATACTCTGGTTTATCTGGATGCCATTGAAATACAAAACGTCTCGGTGGGATGGTCCCTACGACAGACCCACCGTCATCAGCTGTGATGTGATCAGGTCCCCAATCCACCCATCGAAAATGAACTTCTCCCCCAGCGACTGCGTTATACCTTTGATCCAGTCGTAAACCATGAATCCAATCCTTCAGAAGAAGTTAGAGCTTTATAAACGCTGCTTGGGTCTGAATGAAATAATATTGAATGTTTTATCTCTAGATTGTGGGGAAAACCCCGAGGAGCTGGGGTGAAGTGAAACGGGTGCATGGTTTATATACCTGGACTTTGAAATCGGTCTTTCCGGGATGGGTCCAGTGGGACTGAAAGGATCATTGCGGATAGAGGTTAAGAATTTCCTGATACCTGAAACAATCGATAGTGTGATCGTTCACCATACCCACTGCCTGCATGAAGGCATAGCAAATGGTAGGACCAACAAAACGAAAGCCTCTTTGTAAAAGCTGCTTACTCATTTTTTGGGATATATCGGTTTGTGCTGGTATCTCATGAGCGGTGTTCCAGGCGTTAATGATGGGTTGTCCTCCAACAAAATCCCATAGGTAAGAATCAAAACTTCCAAACTCCTGCTGAATACTTATAAAGGCTCCGGGCATTCTGAACAGCAGCGTTAATTTTTAGCCGGTTGCGGATTATCCCTGGATTTAACAGCAACTCGGATACTTTTTGCTGATCATATTGGGCGATTTTATGGGGGTCGAAGCCATCAAAAGCCAGAAGATAATTTGGACGTTTGCGCAGGATGGTATACCAGCTGAGGCCGGCTTGAGCGCCTTCCAGGATAAGAAATTCGAACAACAAGCGGTCATCATGAACCGGGACACCCCATTCCTGGTCATGATATGCCAGATAGAGCGGATCGTCAGTGGTCGCCCAGAAACAACGGGTGGGCATCGTTTCAACTCCTCGAGCAAGACTAATCCGAAGAATCTCCTGGCGCCTTTTTGAAATCGGGTCAGCTGGCCAATTTTGTGCCTGAAGTTTTTCACAGGCAGGTAATGCATATTGTAACTCTTCTGCAGCCAGAGGGTCTGTAATTTCTAAAAGCATCAATAATGTATAGAAAAACGGAAAACCACTCCACCTGCCTTTTCCGTCGCGATGACAGGACAGGCTGGCTAGATGGGTGTTAATTCTTGAAGCAGAATTTCCGGTTCCATCCAAGGATATACAACGTAAATATGCAATCGTTAATGCCTTACATTCTCCCTTGGCACAGAACGAACTATAGCACATCTTTTCCATGCGCTGGTTGGCAAGGTGAATAGCCTGGGTAGATGCATGACCCTGGGAGTCCAGGAGTTTGAGTATGCGAACAGCTTCGATCATCGGTAGATGATTTTGGGCCAGGCTGGTCTTTAACGGCTCACCGGAAAACAATTTAAATTTCACTTCCGACTCTGCAGTGAAGGGTAAAAAGAAACCGGCATTGACTCCAGTCTGACATTGACGGCTGAGGATCAACGCCACAATTTCTTCTCGCAGGGTATTGGAAAAGGACTCTTGATAGAAAAGCTTTTCAGCTGCTGCATCGAGCGTTGAAAACAAGCTCGTTGGATGGATATTCATATTTCCTCCCTAATTGCTTAACTCATCAAAGATAATATCTCATTATGGGGCGAGTTTCAGAGCGACGAAGCACTTCTGTAAACCCGGCTTGTAGAAATGCCGAGGCGAGTCCGGTGTAGACGAAAACA
Source organism: uncultured Chloroflexia bacterium (assembly GCA_963736805.1). Classification (GTDB taxonomy): domain Bacteria; phylum Chloroflexota; class Anaerolineae; order Anaerolineales; family UBA4823; genus FEB-25. The sequence continues at coordinate 467,942 of CAVTQM010000057.1, read as the reverse complement.
TCGGGAGCTTTTCCAGTTTTTGGTTCAACAGGATAGCCCTCAACAATCCTGGCACCATTTACCCTGGCGAATTCTACCGCAGCTTGTAATAGTTCCACCGTTAAACCCTTGCGACGGTGACTGCGTGCAACAAAAAAACATACCACCGACCAGACTGGTTGAGTATCCACGGGCTTGAGGATGCGCGAACGTGAAAGGGTAGAAAAATCTTCTCGAGGCGCGATGGAACACCAACCAACCGGCTCATCACCGGCATATGCCAATAAACCGGGAACAATATTTAAATCAACAAGCGCCTTGATATTACGATGGTTGAGCTCTCCACGCTGCTCATCAAACTGGGTGCGAGAAAGCCGCCAATACATGCACCAACAACCTGCACAGGCACCACGTGGACCAAAGAGCTTTTCAAAATCAGACCAGCGTTCAGGGGTGAGTGGATGGAAGGTCGTCATGTAACACATCCTTTACTAAGAAGTTTAGAACTACTTCATTAAAAATTTGTGGATGTTCCAATGGGAGTTTATATTGCAATCAGGTCCGAAATTTTACTGGTCATTTTCACCCGACCAGGCATATTTCTTTAGATCCACGCGATCGTGCTCGTCGAAAACCACACCTTCAAATTCAAGGAGCTCACGCTGATGGGTTCCGCCCCCAGCGGAGCGTAAGCTAACTTTGCCCTGGGAGTTAATCACGCGCTGCCATGGCACATCATGCGGACAAGCAGCCATGGCACCGCCAACCCACCTGGCTCCGAAAGCCTTATAGCTCTTAGGATCCATACCCGCAGGTGGAGGCAGGAGGGCAGCAATTTGTCCGTATGTGCAAACTTTTCCGGGTGGAATCTGGCGTACAAGCGCCCAAACACGTAGATTGAACTCTTCTCTTTTGGGTGGGGAGGTATACCGTTGTGCCTGTCGAATCGCTGAGGAACTCATATTTTCCGTCCTTTTTCTACAGATATACTATACCAGAACGCATGTTCTATGTCAAGTGTGTAATTACTCACCCATCTGTAATCGACCTCCTCCCAAACCTCCCCCATTTATAATTCAAAATAGGGGAGGAGTAACTGGCGGGTAAGGTACTCGCCCTGCAGACTCCAAGTATTTAATAGGTGATGTAGAAAATGCGATCGGTGAGTAGTTACTCAAGTGTTGATTGCCCTCATCATAGATGTGGAGCACGCAAAGATACTTCCATAGACGAGCATGCCTTTGAATATCCCAAATATACACCGCTTAAATGAATAATAAGGTGATTTCACTAAATAAAAAAAGCACTATTTTCGAGATATGAAGATTGTATAGAGAAAATGGTTATTTTGTTCACCCATGCCAGGATGACCGACAGTATGGTATCGGTTACAATTGGTTTAACAAAGCACCTGGCAAAAATTCATAAGGAACATACCATGGCGAGTGATACACCCTCCAGCTATCGTAACCTGGTTTTTTACGAAATTTACGTCCGCAATCATGGAATAAATGGCACATTTACGGATGTGGAGAGGGATCTTCACAGACTTCACACCCTGGGAGTGGACGTGTTATGGTTCATGCCGATCCATCCAATTGGATTGAAACACAAAAAAGGCAGCCTGGGGTGCCCTTATTCAATCAGGGATTACTGTGAGATCAACCCGGAATATGGCAACAGGGAAGACTTCACTCGCTTGATCCACAAAGCACACGAGATGGGGATGAAGGTCATGATCGATGTGGTCTACAACCACACCGCGCATGATTCGAAGCTGGTAGAAGCGCACCCGGAATATTTTCACCAGGATGGGAACGGCGACCCAGTGACCACAGTACCTGAGTGGAGTGATGTCATCGATTTAAGGCATCCCAACCCAAGCCTGAGCAACTACCTCATTGAAACACTGCTAGGTTGGGTGGAGCTGGGAGTGGATGGTTTCCGCTGTGATGTAGCATCCCTGGTCCCACTGGAATTTTGGGTGCGAGCACGGACAGAGGTGGCGAATGTAAAACCTGGCATAATCTGGCTGGCAGAATCAGTCCATGCTGGATTTGTGGGTGCACGGAGATCCAATGGACTAACGGGACTTTCGGATGGAGAATTATACAAAGCATTTGATATCACATACGATTATGATCTCTGGCCTATCTGGCAGCTAGCTGTACAAGGCAAGGTGCCGGTTCGGCGATACACCGAAATGTTGCGATATCAAGATTGCATATACCCAGATAATTACATCAAGTTACGATGTGTGGAAAACCATGATCAAGCGCGCATTATGCGCATCGCACCCAGCAAAGCCCAGGGCATGGCGTGGACTGCCTTTGAAGCATTCAACAAGGGGCCATTTTTGATCTATGGTGGAGAAGAATCTGCAGTAAAGCATACGCCATCGCTATTTGAAATCGACAAGATAGAATGGGCTGATTACAACCTTCAGCCATTTCTGACACGCTTAGTGAAATTAAAGAAAGGATCCTGCGCAGGTTGAAGGAAAATTTGTTGTCATGCAAGCGGATCCAGCAATCCAGGCAGCCTGGGAAAACCCAGGCAGGAGCCTGTATGGAATCTTTAATACCAGCGGAAAAACTGGCTATATAATGGTCAACCTACCTGATGGAACCTACCGGGATATTCTCAATGATAGCCAGGTCGTTGTTAGAGGGGGAAAAATGCAATTACCTGAGGCGGCAGCGATTGTACGGTACACTGACTCAATCCTATTACGAAATGCATATAGCGAGTTATTGGATTACACTTTCACAGGGAGATAAACGTCCACTCATTTAATCCCACCGAAAGAGCGCAGAATTTCAACCAACCTGGGGTGTTGTTTCTCCAGTGCTAAAGCCAGGGGAGTCTTTCCTTCATATTTTGGATTTGGATCTGCGCCATGGGCCAACAGCCAACGTGGCATTTGGACCTGGTTGAACATGAGAACGCCGTGTAAAGGATTTATCCCACCCGGCGAGGCGGCATTCGGGTCAGCACGGCGATGAAGCAAGAAATCGGAAATCCATTAATGTACAAGAGTTGGAATTACCCCAGAAGGGCGGAGCAATCCGGTCAAAAGCCAAACCGGACAGGCGGTTGGACCCTTACCCGTCTTTTATAACAGGCATGGATGACACATTCAACGGGGTTGCGTGTTAAAATAAATCCTGTAAACAATTCATATCCAGCAGAGATATAATGGAGGATATATGGCGAAACAAAAACTACGGAAGATCACAGCTGAAGACCTGTATCAATTTAATACAGTGACGGAAGTGCGTATCTCTCCAGATGGAAAAAATGTAGTTTATACAGTTCAGCGGGTGGATCGAAAGACTGAGAAAAAATATACCAGCCTATGGGTGGCGGACACTGGTAATGGGGAATCCCGCCAATTTACAACGGGGGACCAACACGATGGAAGTGCAAGATGGTCACCTGATGGAAGCCAAATAGCCTTCCTATCGGATCGAGGTGACAAAGAAAAACCTGCCCAGATATACATAATTCCATTTACTGGTGGGGAAGCAAATCGCCTGACGCAGATCGAGGGTGAAATCAGTGATCTGAGCTGGTCGCCGGATGGGAAGAAGCTATTGTGTACCGTGCAGAAATTGGATGCGGAAACTCTTGAGCGTGAGAAGGATGAGCAAAAGAAGAAATTAGGTGTGGTTGCGCGACATTATGATCGGCTGTTTTACAAACTGGATGGATATGGCTACCTTCCCCATGAGCGGACGCATATCTGGAGCATCGATGTGCGTACGGGAAAAGCAAAACAGCTTACTAACCACCTTGTTTATGATGAGCAAAATCCCACCTGGTCACCAGATGGGAAGCAGATCGCGTTCGCTTCCAACATGAGTGAGAATCCAGACCTGTATACGGACCGATGGGATATTTTTGTAATGCCAGCGACAGGGGGAGAATTACGGAAGCTCAAAGCGCCTGTAGGGGAAAAATATTTACCGTCATTCTCACCGGACGGGAAACGGATCGCTTATTTTGGTGCAGAGGGAGAAGGTGAGTGGTATAAAAATACAAGCTTGTGGGTGGCACCCGTGGATGGTTCCAAAACAGCCCGTAATTTGACTGAAAAGTATGACATCCACATTGACTCCAGCACGATCAATGATGTAGGCGCGCCGGAAACCATGGCTCCCACCTGGTCTACGGATGGCAAAAGGATCTATTTCAACACGGTGCTGCATGGAAGCTCAAAACTCTCGTCGATTGCTGATAATGGAGATGACCTGCGGGATGAAATTGGTGAAGGTGGTGTGGTAGGCTCGTTTACGTTTGACCGGGAGCAGAAATACCTAGCTTATTTTTATGGGCGGATCAACGACCCAGTACAGATTATCGTGCGCGAGATGAAAAATGGTAAAGAACGCCAGCTCACACAACTGAACCGAAAACTATTAGACGGGATCGATCTGGGAAGCGTGGAGGAAGTGTGGTTCAAGGGACCGGACAATAATGACCTGCAGGGATGGATCTTGAAGCCGCCTGGCTTCGACCCATCGAAAAAATACCCGTCTATCCTGGAAATCCACGGTGGACCACTAACGCAGTATGGAAAGTTCTTCATGCACGAGTTTTATTACCTAGCCGCAAATGGATACGTGGTGTACTTTAGCAACCCACGCGGTGGAAGAGGCTACGGGGAGGAACATGCCAAGGCAATCCATGGTGATTGGGGTCGGGCGGATTATGCAGACCTGATGGCATGGGCGGATACGATGGAGAAGCAACCGTACATTGACCCACAGCGGATGGGAGTGACGGGGGGCAGCTATGGTGGATATATGACGGTGTGGATCATCGGACACACACAACGATTCAAGGCAGCGGTGACCCAAAGATGTGTAAGCAACTTCGTCTCCATGTGGGGTTCAAGTGATATGAACTGGACATTCCAACAGGTGCTTGAAAATAAACCTCCGTTCGAGGATCTACAAAATTATTGGGACCATTCACCCATTGCTTATATCGGGAAGGCACGCACGCCGACGCTGGTGCTGCATAACGAATTTGACCTGCGTTGCCCGATCGAGCAGGGCGAACAGGTCTTTGTGGCATTGAAAAAATTAGGCGTGGATAGCGAGATGGTACGCTTCCCGGATGAATTCCACGGTTTATCACGCACCGGGCGGACTGATAGAAGGATTGCCCGGTTAAACCATATCCTGAGATGGTTTGATAAACACCTGAAGGATTAAGGATAGTAACAGATAAAATCCTAGTGTTGGGTTTCAAAGAAATCGTTTAACTCAACCAAACAATAAAGCCTCGTTGATGTGAACGAGGCTTTATGAATAAAATCTGTTTTATTCAGAAATCGCTGGTATTCCAGCGACAGATTTAGCAAAACGTACGGCTCTCAGGATTGCCTGGGCAAATACTTCGGCACCATAGGCACCGACGATATTTACATCCGCAGTATGTTCACCGGTGGCGATGGCAAAGATGGTGTCTCCATCCAGCATGGTGTGGGCAGGACGGACGGTGCGAGCCAATCCATCGTGAGCCATCTGGGCGACCTTATTGATGGATTCCTTATCCAACTTGGCGTTGGTAGCAACCACCCCGATAACGGTGTTGCCACGGCTGCCAAAACCAAGCGCAGTACGCCCAATGAGGGTTTGCATAACCTGCATCGTGTCGGCGAAGTAGCCGGAAGTGCCGATATGCACTGGTCCGACGTCTTTGGAGCGTGCCCCAGCGATAATATTCCCGGTGGAGGGGTCGATAATATCACCGAAAGCATTCACTGCAACGATAGCTCCAACGATCACTCCAGCACCAATCTCCATGCTGGCAGTACCTATCCCGGATTTCATGCACTGACCCACCCCAAGAATCTTGCCAACCGTGGCACCTGTACCGGCACCTATGTTTCCTTCGGCTGGAGGATCAGCAGATGCATTCTGGCATGCCAGGTATCCCATGGCAGCATCCGGACGGACATCCGATCTACCGATCCCCAGGTCGAACAAGATGGCAGCTGGAACGATGGGTACTTTGACGATACGGGTGTCGAAACCCACATCCTTCTCTTCAAGGTAGCGCATGACGCCTGTGGCAGCTTCCAGACCGAATGCTGAACCACCTGCCAGGACTATCCCGTGGACCTTACTAACCAGGTGCATGGGATGAAGGGCATCCACCTCGCGTGTGCCAGGGGCACCACCACGCTGATCGACGCCACCGACAGCACCCTTCTCACACAGGATAACCGTGCAGCCAGTTAGTGCTTCTTCGTTTTGGGCATGCCCGACCAGGATGCCGGGAACATCTGTGATGGCATTTTTAAGTTTCATGGCTGCCTCCTGATGGGGTATTGTTCTCTTGGAAGTAGAAATCAGGAACGCTTGGAAAGAAGAAAAATCACTTCATCAATCACCCGGTCAGCTACCTCTTCCTTGGATTGCATCGTCAATGGAACGATTTGCCCATCCGCTTGAATAAAAGTGACCTTATTGGTGTCGGAACCAAAGCCGGAACCAGGTGTGCTGACATCATTTGCAACAATCAAATCCAGGCGTTTGCTTTTGCGTTTTTGTTCTGCATTCGCAAGTAAATCCTGTGTTTCAGCAGCAAATCCGACCACAATCTCGGGGTGTTTTGTTTGAATGCGTTGCTCAGCGACGGCAGAAAGGATATCTGGGGTAGGTTCCAGGTCCAATGATGACAATCCCGATCGTTTTTTGATTTTTTGCGCAACCGCCTGAACAGGACGGAAATCAGCCACCGCAGCAGCCATGAGCAATACGTGTCCATCCTGGCAAGCTTGTAAAACTTCTAATTCCATTTCAGCAGCATTAGTCACCTGAATGTGGGTGACACCTGCAGGAATAGGTAGAGAAACGGGTGTAGAAATCAGGGTTACCTGTGCACCTTTATCTAACGCTGCCTGGGCGAGGGCATAACCCTGCTTGCCTGAGGAGCGATTGGTGATCATGCGTACCGGGTCGATGGGTTCCTGAGTGCCACCCGCAGTGACAACAACATGCTTACCCTGCAGAGGACCCTGGCGGGTGAGAAGGTAGCGGATGTGACCGAGAATGACAGCAGGCTCAGTCATTCGACCACGCGCTTCCAATCCAGAAGCGAGATGACCCATCTCAGGACCGATAATGAGCGCCCCTCGCTGCCGTAATATCTCGAGATTTTCCTGGGTGGAGGGATGATTCAACATCTCACCATCCATGGCAGGGGCGATCAACAAAGGATGATCCGGGGTTCCTGGTCCAAATGATAAGCCTGCCAAAACCAGCAAGTTATCAGCCAGACCGCGAGCCAACTTTGCGATGGTATTAGCAGTTGCCGGGGCGATGACGAATATATCTGCAGTATGACCCAAGCCAACATGCAAGACATGAGCCTGGGCACCCCAGAGTGCTTCGTCTGTATAAGCAGGTCGCCCAGTAACTGATTGGAATGATAATGGACTGATAAACCTGGTTGCGGATGGGGTGAGGAGAACATCCACAAGTGCACCTGCCTGGGTCAGCTTGCTTGCCAGATCGGTTGCCTTATAGGCAGCAATTGAGCCAGTCACGCCAAGCAGGATAGTTTTTTGATTGAGAAATTTTTCTGCCATAGTTTTTTTTAAAAGCCACATCCCGAATGGGTTATCCGGGATGTGGCGGAGGTAGTATCCCCAATCCCTGCCCAGATTGATGATAGGGGAGTTGATATCGAATTACTTGCCCAAGCGTTTACGAAAGGCTTCTGTGAGCGCTGGGACAATTGTATATAGATCTCCAACCACGCCATAACGTGCCAGCTTGAAGATAGGAGCTTCGGGGTCGCGATTGATGGCAACGATGATCTTGCTTGAGCGCATACCGGCTTGATGTTGAATGGCACCTGATATGCCACATGCGATGTACAGATCGGGTGAGACAACTTTGCCAGTCTGACCAACCTGGTGGGAGTAGGGGATATACCCAGCGTCCACAGCAGCGCGGCTGGCACCCAGTGCAGCATGTAAAACCTGAGCCAAATTTCCAAGCATCGTAAACCCTTGCTGGGCTTTCCAAATTTCAGCTTGTTTTTCATCAAGACCCGCTGGTGGCGTCAGGCTGGGATTGTTTGAAACGCCGCGTCCACCGGAAACGATCACGGAAGCATCGGTCAAACTAACACCAGCTTCACCCGCAGAGTAGGATTCCACCTTGGTCAGGATATCACCTTCATTCATGACTGGAGTTACCTTGGTCAATGTTCCAGTGTGGGAGGGATCGAGGGGTAGTTTATTGAAGATGCGCCCGCGTAGAGTTACGAATTGGGGGCGGGTTCGGCAAGCAACCTTGGAAAGAAGTTTTCCAGCATAAATTGGGCGTGTGGCAATCAGTGCACCATCTATAATTTCTAATCCAACCACATCCGTTAAAACACCTGTATTTAAGTCGATGGCAGACATAGCCGCCAACTCGCGACCGCGAGTGGTGGTTGGGAAAATGACTACTTCAGGAGCAGATTCTTGGGCTAATTTTGCGAACAAGGCTGTATATGGCTCGGCGCGATAATCTTCCAAAGAAGGATCATCAGCAAGGATCACCTCGTCAGCACCATATTTGAAAGCTTCGGAAGCGACTGCGTCAACATTTCTTCCAAAGACCACGGCGGTAACACCCGCTCCGAGCTGCTCTTCCAGCATTTTTGCAGCACCGATACCCTCCCAGGAGGCGGGTAGAGCTTCACCTTTGAATTGATCGATGTAAACCCATATCTTGCTCATAGGATCTTCTCCGCCAGGATTTTTTCTGCGAGTAAGTCAGCAATCTCTTGAGGGCTGCCACCTGTGAGCATCTCAGTGGCGATTTGGCGTTGGGGTGGATTTGATATTTCAAGCCAGGTAACATGAGATTGGAGATTGCTCAAGCCGATATCGGCTAAGCTCCAAATGGGAATTTCTGCACGGGATGCTTTTCGGATACCCATAAAAGATGGGTAACGTGGCTCGCCAAAATCCTTGACGATGCTAAGCACAGCCGGTAACTTGGCATTTACAATAATCCTACCCTCTTCAACACTGCGGTGGACCTTGATGGTATGTGATGATAGGTCAACATTGGAAATCACTGCCACAAGTGTGAGTGCGGGCCATCCGAGGAGACGGGCGGTTTGGGCAGTCGTAAGTCCTGTATCGGTGTCTATCGCCTGACGGCCAAGAAAAGCCAGGTCAACCTGACCAATTTTTTGGATTGCGGCAGCCAGGGTACGAGAGGTCACCTGGCTATCTGCCTGAGATAAGGCAGGATCCGAGACCAGGATGGCTTCCGAACAACCCATTGCCAAGGCATGCTTCAGGGCTTCTTTCGAGGTTTCCCCACCCATACTTAGAGCAATGACAGTGCCATTATGAGCTTCAGCTTGTTGAAGGGCCGCTTCGACGGCATACTCATCCCAAGGATTGATCACCAAGGGTGAATCGCCCCAATTTGCCTTACCATCGACGGCAACAAGCTTGGCAGCAGAATCAGGAACTTGTTTGACACAAACGACAATTTTCAAGTTTTGCCTCCTTTCGATGTTGGTAAATCTTGATAGGATTGAATGAAAGAGATAAAGTATGTTTATATACTTATATTTTCTTGTTCATTATACAGTGAAACGACTAAAATATCTAACCTGCGGATCAACTATTATGAGATATTTGAACCGACTATATTATAATAGCAGTAGATAACGAGGAAAATATTAAAAGGAGGTCAGTATGAAACAGGCATATAGTTTCTTTTTAGGAGCGCTTGTGGGTGGTTTGGTAAGTGCAACGATTGCAATTCTGTTCACTCCAGCTTCTGGGGAGAATCTGAGGTTTCAGATACAGGAGCGATCGATCCAATTGAAGGACGAGATTAAATCCGTAGCAGAAGAACGTCGTGCGGAGCTTGAGCGGGAATTAGCGGCACTCAGAACACCCGTCAAAAAAGAACTACCGTAAAAGGTGGGTTCGCATCCATAAAATCAGAACCAGATGGGGCTGACACAAATTTGATCAGCCCCATGATCATTTATCGATCAAGGCTGGCTGACACTGAAGCGGTAGGGGGCTAACTGATGCGTAAAACGGGTGGTGCCTGAAACCACCAAGATTACATTGTCCACTGTATTATCAATTGTGAATGGAATATCTGCTGTAATATCTGAAGCAAGCGGTACGTATTGGATATTGGTTGCATCACCCTCAGAAATAAGGGCGAGTTTATAGGTTTGTGGAAGGACATTTTGAATACGAGCCCAACCCGCTGCCTGCCAGCCGGCGGCATCATTTTCAAAATCAGCTTGATAACCAATCTCTGGGATGGATAAGTCGTCTAATAAAAAGCCTTCCCCGGTCACGTTGGAATCGGTGATGTATTCGAAACGGAGGATCAGGTTCTGCCCGGCAAACTGGGAAAGGTCCACCGATTCATATATCCACACTGGAGAGGATTTTCCACCGCTATAGCCTGTATAACCCCATCCGAAATTACTTCCCTGGGAATTCTCATCCGTCCCAGAAGGTGTGGTGAGGATGCTCCAATTTTCACCATCTGTGGAGGCTTCCAAATATACCCAATCCCAGCCATCTTCAATATCATACCAAGTCCAATAGTTGAGGGAAAGCGGACCTGAATAACGGGTCAAGTCGAACGTACGTGTGAGAGACATATCAGATGTGTTGCTATTATTCGACCAAAATGCATATTGCCCGGAATGAGGATCCTGTGGGAGCAGATCCGTTTGAATAGAACCTTCGAAGTGAATGGTGTAACTTCCAGGGCAGGTGAAGCGAATATAATCCACACCGTACTGGTGAACATCACTTGTGAAGGTTGAAACCGGGCAACTTTGAAATGACTAGGTTTGGTTCAACAGGTGGAGAAGCGTTATAACTGGTATAAGAGTAGCGTCCATCACTGACATGTTCATCCATCAAATAGTTAGTAATTGCCCAATCGATAAAGAAATCATCCGCGGTAATTAACTTCCCAGTGAGTGGATCAATTATCTGCCCTCGCCGTAAAGTAGAATCAACACTTGATAAATCGTTGTCAAGGTTAGCAACCAAAAACTTGGTTATATATTCACCGAAACGATCCAGAAAGTATGTGACAAAAAGAAAACTGGCACCATAATGTGGGCTGGTATCTTCATTTTCATCAGAATCATCAGGCCAATAGGTCAACTGAATATCCGGATTGCTCAAATAAAGTGAATCAAAGTTTCCAAGATAAAAATTGTTCAATATGACTGCCAGTTCTGAGAAACCTTCTGCCAACCAACTTGTTTCATTAATATCCTTGTTCCAGTGAATCATGTGCTGGAATTCATGAGCCAAAGTGCCGTATGTATATTCATCATCCAGGGGAGAATTATCGGCATTGAAAAAGAACATTTCATGAGCATTTGAGTAACGATTTACCTGAGGCGGATATTCGTCGGCAGAAGAAAAATAACCCGCAATTCCTTCACCGAGACCACGGGCATAGAGTATATAGATGTGCGGGTCTCCATCTACACCAGGATTCCATTCACTTCCAAAAAAAGCGCGATTGGTGGGGTATATTTTATTTTCAAAGGTATCCGCAAGCTTGATCAGATCACGCTGCTGATAATGAACACCGTCTTCTATCCAAAAATAGGTATGCTCAGTGATATAACGAAGGGTGGCATCCACGGAAAAGTTCTCATCCTCATTATTTCCAGCCCAGAAAGTTTCCTGGGTACCGAGCTCATAAGGCGGAGACTGGGGTGGAACAGTAGGAGAAATATTATCCATGTTTAACAATCGTTGAGTAATCTCAATGGGATCATTAATTGGGATGAAGGTGTTTTCAAGTGTTACAAGGGTGTCGGTTGGAACCGATAGCGCTGGTGGAGTGATGGCTGAGATAGGAGCTGGTGAATCAAGTTGAGGTGTAGAATCTAAAAAGAGGGGTGTGGGTGTAGTCACCAATCCTTGGGAGGTTGGACGGATAACAACCGGGGAGGGGGTTAGGGAGCCCGCGTCGGAAGATAGATTGGATAGATTCCAAGTTAGGCCAGGCGAGATATAAAATAACCCAGTGGCACCAACCAAGCTAATCAGAAAGCAAAAAAGACAAGCGCAAAGCAAGAAAATTATTACGATGATACAAACTATCCAACCGTTATTCGTCATTCATCATCCAATAAAAAGTAGTTTCAACGAAGGAATTATAATTCATAACAATATTTACCTGTTAAGGTGTAATTTTCAATTTTTACCCGACTGCAGTGCCAGAGCGCTTCAAGAGAAAAAAATAAGCGAGGACAATTCATTGCCACTCGCTCAATTGATATCGCAATCGACAAGATTGACTATGGATTAAATACCAGGTCCCATTTTGGAGTATAGGCGATAAACTTATAATTCCCCAGGGATTTGTTTACTCCAACCCGCCACCAATAATCTCCGTCCGAGATATGACTTCCATCATCCAAAGTACCATTCCACATCATGTTGGTGGAGGTTGTATTTGTGGATACCCAAACTGGCTCATCGCTTCCATTTGGACCTAGCTCAACATAATAAGAATCGCCCAGGTAATAAAAAGCCCAGATGAATTGAAGCGGGTTGGCTGGACTGATGACAGCTGCAGAAAATACAGCTCCATCCGCCGGCGTTACCAATCTAAATACCATGCCCTCGATATTGAGACTCAGCTCCAAATCAGGCAGTTCGATCGGATTCATCCCGGTAGGGAGGGTTCCTTCAATCCATGCAAGCGGAACAATTTCTGGATCTGCGGTTAGCTGGGGATTATTGTCTTTGTCGAAGACCAGGGTGAAGGTTGTGCCAGGAGCGAGGGTGATGAATGAATAATGGCCACCTGTGTCTGTATTCGATTTGCGCGATGGATTATCATCAGAAAATACAATGACAGCATTTGCCATTGGAGTTTCATAAAGGACAGAGCGCCCAGTAACTAGATATTCACCTGCCATCAGAGTCTGGGATGCAGTTGGGGATACTGAGGATGTTACTAAAGGTTGAATAGTCGATGTATTGGTAGGAGAACGAGGTGTAGTCGTACCACCAGGAACTGTTGAAATTGTCCCAGTGACACCTGGTTCAAGAACAGCGGTAGGAGGGATGACAGTTGCTTGCGTTGGTGAGGTAGATCCGGTTATGGCAGGTGATGCAAATGGCGTATAGGAAGTTTGCCTGGTTGGTACCATGGTTGAAGATGGTTCAGGGGTAAATGACGGTGAAGGCGGTAATGGTGTTATGGTGCTGGATGGAGGTGGAGGAGCAAAAGGCAATGGTGCAGTTGGATCCTGCAGCAAGTAGAATGAAAAGGCTGCTAATAACAACAATAAAGTCGCCAAGGCCATTAAAATAATTTGATGTGAAGAGATGTATTTATGCATAGAAATTTCTCAAGGATAGTTTTTAGCCCCGGCGCGGTCCGGCGTATTTATCCCTGCGCAATGCATTTGCAGTTAATGAGAGTAGCAGCTTTAAAACCATCAGTAAATAGTAGAACCAATTGAATATAAAAAAATAATCCTTCGCCAGGTTTTTTCGGTAATACAGGAAATAGGAGCGATGCCATTCATAAATTGAGCGGTATGGTTGGACACGTGATCCCCCCTGGCCACCGTAATGGATGATTTGGGCTTGAGGATTGTATACAATTGTCCATCCAGCTTTTTTAGCCTGGAAGCATAAATCCGCATCCTCCTGATAGGCAAAAAAACGCTCATCAAAATATCCAATCTGTTCAACAACTGTCCGGCGGATCAACATGCAGGCACCAGATACTCCATCGACTGTATGGATGGTATTTTCATCCAAATAATTTAAGAGATAACCGCCTAAGAATTTACTTTTTGGAAATAGGGTTGATAATCCAGAAAAATAGCTAAAAGCTGCCCAAGGGCGTGATACACCCCGCCGGCATGCCTTTTGTAAACTTCCATCACGATTCAAGACCTTTGGACCGCATATCGCAACGTCAGGATGGGCTACCAGGTAGGCAACCAACTCATTCAATGCACCTGGCAGGATGATCGTGTCGGGATTGAGGATGAGAAAATAATCACCCAAACCAGCGCGCATTGCCTGATTCATGGGCTTCGCAAATCCATCGTTCTTGCCATTCAGGATCAGTTTCAGGTCCGGATATTCTCGATGGATCATCTCGACGGTTCCATCATCAGAACCGTTATCAACGATAATCAGCTCAAAGACCAGTTTATTTACTACGGTTAGCAAATCGGATGAGGAAGGAAAGTCGATATTAGAATCGCCATCGGTTGATTGTAAATATTCAGATTGTTCATAGATAGAGCGCAGGCAGTTCTGTAAATAATCGCATGCGTTAAGGGTTGTAATGCAAATGGAAAGATTCAGCATGACCTGGAACAGTTTTTCGACCGGGGAGGGATTGAGTTATTTTTCAGCTTTGCTAAGATGTGGAGCACTTGGTAAAACCATTAGAAAGATCATCATTTGAAATTTATGATGGCTTTCGTAATCCGTGCTGCAGCTTTACCATCACCATACGGGTTAATAGCCTGTGCCATCGAGGCATACTCCTGAGGATCATCGAGTAAATTACGCGATTGGGTAATGATTTGACCTGTATCCGTCCCTACCAGGCGGACCGTACCTGCATTCACACCCTCAGGGCGTTCGGTAACAGAGCGCATTACCAGGACTGGGACTCCTAGGGCGGGTGCTTCTTCCTGCAAACCACCTGAATCAGTCAGAACGATGGTTGAATGTTTCATGAGGTGAACCATGGGGAGGTAATCCAAGGGTGGAAGCAGGAATATATTGGGAATATCACTTAATAGACGATATACGGGTTGATGGACATTCGGATTTAAATGTACCGGATATACAATCCTGATCATATCTCCATAGGTTTGCGCCAGTTCAATCAACGCGGAACAAATATTCACCAGGGGCTGGCCAAAGTTTTCGCGACGGTGAGCAGTGACTAAAATCAGGCGGGGGGATATCAGGCTGGATGGGGATGGGTTGTCTGGAAGGATATACGGGATATTAATGCGCTTGAAAAGCTCAAGGATGTCTGACGAGGGAGGAATCTTCATTACTGAATGAAGGGCATCAATGACCGGATTTCCGGTGACAAAGATTTGTTCAGAGGGGATGTTTTCTTGCAGAAGATTTTGGCGGGTCCATTCGGTGGGAGCGAAATGAATATCTGCAAGCACACTGGCTAGCCGGCGGTTAATTTCCTCAGGGAAAGGCTGCCACTTATCATGAGTGCGTAAACCTGCTTCCACATGACCGATATGAATATGACGATAAAAAGCAGCAAGGGAAGCAGCGATTACGGTGGTGGTATCTCCCTGGACCAGAATCCAATCCGGCTTCAGGTCAGCGAGGACAGGATCAAGGTGTATAAATATATCGGCAGTTAAATTTGCCAGGTTCTGGTCAGGCTGCATCAGGTTTAGATCAACATCAGGAGTAATGTTAAAAAGGTTAAGAACCTGATCCAGCATCTGACGATGTTGGGCAGTAACGCAAACAAGAGCTTCAATCCCAGGTGTGCGAGCCAATTCCTGGACAACAGGTGCCATCTTCACAGCTTCAGGACGGGTGCCAAAAATGGACAAAACGCGCAGAGTCATTTTAAATCCATGGCAAGTTTCAGCGCCACTTTCCAATCAGGTAAATGTAAACCAAATGTTTGATTGAAGCGATCACAATTCAGTGCGGAATAAAGAGGACGAGGCGCTGGGGTTGGAAAATCAGCCGTCAAGGCAGGCAAAAGCTCTTGGATAACCTGTTCCTCCTTCTGCGGATCGAGACGTAATATTTCCTGCCCCCATTCATAACGGCTACAATGACCTGAGCCTGCCAAATGGTACACGCCATGATGTTCAGAAAACCAGTCCAGGATATCATATCTACTTGATAGGGTTATATGACTGACGACTTCGGCCAGCAGCCGTGCCCAGGTGGGACCACTGACTTGATCGGTAACAATTTTCAAGCTGGAATGAGAGCGTGCCCAACTTAAGAACTTTTTAACGAAGCTATCACGCCGCAAGCTATACACCCAGCTGGTACGCAGGACGAGGTAAGCACCAGCTACAGATTGAACTTCCTGTTCACCAGCAAGCTTAGTACGCCCATAAACACTGAGCGGATTGGGAGGATCGGTTTCCAAGTATGGTTGTGCTTTCAACCCGTCAAAGACATAATCAGTTGAAAAATGGATTAATGCTGCCCCGGTTTTTTGAGCTTGCTGGGCAAGGATGGCTGGTGCAATGGCATTAATCGCATGTGCCTGGTCAGGCTCGGATTCAGCACGATCCACTGCGGTATACGCAGCCGCGTTGATGACCAATCCTGGTTTACTCTGGCTAAAAACCTGGCGAATGCTTTCAATATTTAATAGATTGATGTCAGGATAATCACAGGCATAGAGCTCACCCAGGGGAGCCAGGGTTCGCTCCAATTCCCAGCCAAGCTGACCGTTATTTCCAATCAGTAAAATTCGCATGTATGGATTAATACCAGATGTTGATTAGTGTTCGTTATTGCCCCTGATAAGGGAGTTCATCTTCAAGAATGCCCAATAAGTATTGCCCGTACTGGTTGCCTTGCATTGTCTGCGCCTGCTGGTGAAGCTGGGTAGCATCTATGAAACCGAGGCGATAGGCAATCTCCTCCGGGCAGGAGATCATCATCCCCTGGCGGTCCTGGACGGTTTGAACAAAATTACTGGCTTGCAAAAGGGCTTCGTGGGTACCTGCATCCAACCAGGCGACTCCACGTCCAAGGATTTCCACACGCAGCTGTCCATTCTGGAGGTAGATCATATTAAGGTCTGTTATCTCAATCTCACCGCGAGGAGAAGGTTTAAGCGAGGCGGCATGTTCAGAGACATGTGCATCATAGAAATACATACCTGGAACAGCATAATGGGAACGAGGTTTCTCAGGTTTTTCTTCAATACTCAAGGCAAGACCTTGTGAATCAAATTCAACCACCCCATAACGTTCAGGGTCACGGACCGGATAGGCAAAGATCAATGCGCCGTGTGTTAACTGGGCAGAGGAGCGAAGCTGTGCAGGCAGACCTTGCCCGAAGAAAATATTATCTCCAAGGATCAGGCAGACAGGTTCACTATTAATGAACTCCTGACCTACTAAGAATGCATCTGCCAAACCACGTGGCTCGACCTGTTGTACATAGGAGATATTCAAACCAAGATGGGAACCGTCTTTTAACAGGTTTTTGAATGCAGGCAAAGCATCGGGTGTGCTGATGACAAGAATCTCGCGAATCCCAGCCAGCATCAGCATGGAAAGGGGGTAATATACCATCGGCTTATCGTAGACTGGCAAGAGCTGCTTGCTGATCCCTATGGTAAGTGGATACAACCTGGTACCTTTACCACCCGACAGGATGATTCCTTTCATAACTGCCTCCTAGACCAATTCATTGCCTTTTATCATAATTCCTTTCCAACCATTGTTGATAATCTTGCTGCTGGCGAATGGCAGACACCCACTCCGTATTGGACAGGTACCATTCTATCGTTTTCTGTAAGCCACTACCCAAGGATTGTTTCGGCTGCCAACCCAACTGGGTATTTATTTTCGTTATATCAATCGCATAACGGCGATCATGACCTGGACGGTCAGTGACAAAGCGCATCAAGGAGGAATGAGGGAGAAAAGGCGAATGGGGAAGAAGCTCATCCATAGCAGAGCATAAATGCTGCACGACCTCTATATTCGTGGGTTGGGAACCACCACCTACGTTATAGGTCTGCCCTGAACGGCCTTTACGAAGGACCATCCATATGGCTTCACAATGATCCTCGACAAATAACCAGTCGCGGACCTGGCCACCGTCTCCATAAATCGGGAGTGGTTTGCCCTCCTGCGCATTCAGAATCATGAGGGGGATCAACTTTTCGGGGAACTGGTAGGGACCATAATTATTTGAACAGTTGGTGATGGAGTATGGCAATCCAAATGTATGACCGTACGACCGAACATAGTGGTCACTCGCTGCTTTAGAGGCAGAATAGGGAGAGCTGGGTGCATAAGGCGTGGATTCCGTCCATGCGGGGTCATTGGGTTTCAGGAATCCAAAAACTTCATCGGTTGAGATATGATGGAAACGTAAATCATCCACCGGGAGTATCTTTTCAGAAAGCCAATACTGACGGGCAGCTTCCAATAAGGTGAAAGTGCCGACGACATTTGTGTGTAAGAATTTCTCAGGATTTAGAATTGATCGATCTACATGCGTTTCTGCGGCAAAGTGGACGACGGTGTCTATTTTGTGAGTGCGGAAAAGTTGATCCACCAATGGACGATCGCAGATATCACCCTTTACAAATGAATGCCTCTCGGGAAAAGGTAAATCCTTGAGATTTTCCTGGCTACCCGCATAAGAAAGCACATCCAGATTAATTACCTGGACGTCAGGCTCATTATTTAACAGAAAACGAATAAAGTTGGAACCAATGAATCCGGCTCCACCTGTGACGAGAACGTTTCTCACTTTATAACCTGTTCGTACACCTCAGCATCCGAGAGAAGCGTACCCTGCAAATCTTTGAGTGATATGACCGGCGTTTGCCCCATTGGGATCGGCCAGGTAATATTTATAGTGGGATCATTCCAAAGAAGAGTACGCTCCCACTGGGGGGCGTAATAATCGGTGGCTTTATAAGCGACCTCTGCCCTTTCACTGAGCACATAAAATCCATGTGCAAAACCTGGTGGAATCCAAATTTGCTTCTTATTTTTAGCAGAAAGCTCAATACCCAACCACTGACTGAAAGATTCTGACCAGCGACGTAAATCCACAACTACATCATAGATTTCACCTTCAAGGACACGCACCACCTTGCCTTGGGGTTGGCGAATCTGGTAGTGCAACCCACGCAAAGTACCTTTCTGGGAGCCAGAATGATTATCCTGCACGTAGATGAATGGTAAACCTGCAGCCCCAAACCTTTGGGCTTGATATGTCTCCATAAAAAACCCACGATCATCCCCAAACACCGTTGGGGTGATAATGACAACTTCGGGGATAGAGGTTGGTTCAAATCGCATATTTTTCAGGCCTCCCAATTGGATGTGCTAATTGTAATATTAATTCTTGATAATTCCATTTGAATATCAATGGGCGATTAAATTTCGCAGTTTCACACGTAAATGAATGGGTATCCAAGCATAAAGAACGCGACGCAAATACCAGCGAACTTCTAACATGGACATTTTCTTCCCACGTTCGCGCTGGTAGACCCGGATCATCTCGGGGTAACAGCGATCATCCATCATAACCGATTTCCCTTGACCATGCAGGCGAAAATTTGCCCATAAACTGGGTATATAAACTAATGGCGCAAGATTGGCCAGGCGGACCCACAGGTCGTAGTCCATAGCAAATTGGAAAGAAGGATCAAGCGGACCCACCAGCCTCCAAAAACGGGAGTAGAAAAAAGTGGCTTGCTGTGGGATATGTACAGATCCACGAAGGATTTTTTGCAAGTTTGTCTGGCGAGAGGGAAAACGACCGATTACCTGCCCTTGTTCATCAATAAGGTTGGCATCTCCATAAACAAGTGCTGCATCCGGATGGGCGAGGAGAGCCTCCACCGCCTGCGAAATGGCGCCAGACTGGTAGGTGTCATCCGAGTTGAGCCAGGCGAGTATCTCACCTTTTGCATGAGCAAAGCCTTTATTAATTGCATCCGTTTGCCCCTGATCTGGCTCAGAGACCCACCAAGCAAGCTGGTTCGCATACCTCTTGATGATTTCCTCAGAATCGTCAGTTGAAGCACCATCCACTATAATGTATTCAATATTGGAATAATCCTGAGAGAGAACGGATTCAATGGTCCGCTCGAGGAAGCGTGCCTGGTTAAAGGATGGGGTTACAATGGAAACAAGGGGGCGCATTTGGAGCTTTTATTTAATACAAGCAGGGGAATCTTCTGGTATTAACAAATCAGATTGGTTATAACTGGCATCCGGTAGAAGAGAGAAATCTGTTCCGAAATAATCATTAAATATAACCCGGAAGGAATTGACCGGAGTGATGGTTGAATACAGGTCTTTTGCTCCATCGGCGGGGAGATAATAGGCATTAAGTATTTTAAAGCGATTTTCATCCAGCAGACCGTGATCTCCATGAATGACTATGATGGGGGGAGTTTTAGACTGGTCCAGAATTGACCTGACAATCTCCACAATTTTTCGATCAACGAACTCCACCTGATTGGCGTACCCTTGAATAAGATGCTCATCATCTCCAGGCCAGGAAAGCTTGCCATTGTAGAAGAGCGGGTCCGATACGATATTACCATCGGGAGAAAAAACAAAAGGTACATGAGGAATCAACAAATGAACAAAGGTAAAGGTTGGGTCTGGGTCCTCGGAAATTAGTGGGAGCTGTTCCAGGATAAAGTTTTGGCTGTTCACATGAAAGCTGAAAGGAAAGTTAACTTCCTTAAATTGTGCCCTCAACTTTTGATTTTGAGAGTCAGTCAGGATCAGTAGTGCGGTACTTTTAATGAGCATTGCCTCAAATGGATTGACTTTTTGGAGTGAATAACTATCACTACCAAGACTCATATAAATATCTGCGTCCTCCAGGCGACTCCATTCATAACCGGTATCAAAAGCAACGGTCTTGTAGCCAGCATTTTCGAGCAACTGCCGAACCCGGCTTTGTTTCAATAAAATCCAGATATCCTCCGAGTTCAGTTCTTGCAAATATTGACCCAAGCCGGACAGGTAATCCATGTTCAATGCTGCCACCATCGATCCCTGGGTGTAATCATAATTACTGCGGCTGCAATCGGCGATATAAAATCCCATATTTTCTAATTCATTAAGGTAGCCAGAGTTGTCAAGCTGGTAATCTTCCAACAAGGCATCACTGCGGGTGTGAGAATCCAGGACGATATAATATACATCAGGCAAAGGCTGTATGGATGGCTTAAGTGGCTTATCCAGTATTGCAGCAGCCTGGGCTACCTCATTTTTTTGAAGCGAGGCTTGCAAGGAAAACCAGGATAATTGAAGAACAGGTAATGCAAGCAGAGTAAGGCTGACCATATTTGCCAGAAATGATGCCTGTGTGTAATTCTTTAATTTGAAGATCAAACCCCATAAGCCGACCAGTAAAACCAGGATGTACAGAAAAATCAGATACCGGTGCCGTCCAAAACTAAACCCGGCAATTGGATTTTGTTCAAGCCAGGAGTATACCTGACCGTAGGAAAAAATCACAACAAGGATAAAAGATGTGACCAGGGAGGCTTTGTCCCAACGACGGAGAACCAGACGAAAAATGACCAAAATGAGCAGGGCTACCAGAGGCTGATCAACAATGGCCGAATGGCAACCGAAAGGCTTACTTCATTCGCATTGCTGGCCAGCATGGACAGGATGGGGAATATGGCTAATGCAAAGGGTGCAAGAGGAAAGTGTTTTAACATAACGATGAAGGTAAATTCCTATTTATTCGATCCAAAGTAATTACAGAGATACCTGTTTCAGTAACCGTCAAATGCTGAGAATGATGCTGAATCCGTCTGCGCAGCTGGCGGTAGGACAAGAACAATTTTCCCAAGCCGAGAGCCCCACCCAAAGCCTGGAGTACCTTATACCAGACTGATAAAACCCTGGATATTGAAAACCGTGCAGCCTGGTGGAAGTGACCCAAGGCCAGCCGAGGCTGGTCAGCATCGATCAAGCGCCTGGCGGCAAAAATATGAAGCCCAGCATAAATATCTTTACGGTTATTGGTAAATAACGGTTGAAACGAGAGATCTTGCTCAACGGACTGGACGAAATGAAAGGCTTCGTCCACAAAGCTGGCCGACTGGGCAATGGTTTTTGCATCCGAGTGGGTACGCTCCACTGCCCAATACTCATCCACATGAATGATGGGGTATTGAGCAGCAATTCGCACCCACAAGGTATGGTCGAGGATCAAATGATAGCCCGTGGGTAGGTAGCCGGCATGCTGTAACGCTGGCTGGCGCATGAATACAGTTGGCTGCAATAACACGCTAAAAGACAGCAAATCTGTGAGTGTGTATTGGGGATAGGTATGCCAATCCAGAATATTCAAGCCTGCATCGACCATTACGCCATCAGCATAAACCATACCGACATCTGGACGGGACTGGAGGGTATGAACTGCCCGGCTGACCGTATCCCGCCGATAATACAGGTCATCCGAGTTTAACCAGGCAATGACCTGACCTTTGGCATGAGAAAAACCTTTATTGATTGCCTCCGCCTGACCTTGATCGGGTTCCGAGACCCACCAGGTCATGTGATCTGAATAACGCTTGATGATTTCCAGTGAGCCATCGGATGAACCACCATCGACAAGCAGGTATTCGATATTGGGATAATCCTGCCATAGAACGGATTGGATGGCCTGCTCAAGGAATCGAGCCTGATTAAAGGACGGAGTTATGATAGAAACAAGGGGAAGCGTAGTGGAAGCCAAAGAAACTATATACTAAAAGAGAGAAGAATAATCCACCTTTGGAAAAATTGCCAATTTTCCGTCGATGGTAGCATCCAAAACACGCCGACCTGCCAGTGAATAGGCATCACGAGCCATTGAATAGGCGCGTTCAGAACCAACCAGATCGGGCAACTGCCATTTGAAACCCTTACCGAAATAATCAGGTGCAAAGTGATTTGGGTCATCTCCCTGGGAAACGATTGCTTGATTGGCAGGACCTTGGGTAACAAAGTTATGGTCCACACCGACCAAAATCACTTCGTTAAATCCCATATGGAAGGCAAGCTGGAGGGCAACATAAGTAACCGTGAAACCTTCGAAGATACGCCCGGTGATTTTTGGGACAGAAATTCTCATCACCCGTGAAATCTGTATCAAGATAAGTAACCTTTGAATCACCGTGGAACCAGTGGCGGGAACGCCAGGTTAGAAATTTTGGCAGACTTAAGCGTCTTCATTTCAGCAGCGCATTGCTCAAGAACCAGGTCGTTCACAGAGACCAGGTAGGTGGTAGTAAACCCAAGCTCAGGGAAGAGCAAATAGATGCGGTTTAAACCAAAGGTGAACTCTCCGCGAAGCTTGGTTAAATCAGTTTTGCGCAGGCTGGGACCATTACCTATGATGAAGCAGCGCTTGTCCTTGTGGATGTTTTCAAGCTGGCGCAGATTACGCTTGCTTTCCGCCCAGCGCGGACTGACAGAGCGTGCAAGGACATGCCGGCCGCGATTGCGCCACCACCAATAGGTGTTTGAACCTAATTGCCACACAGATCTGGGAGTATATTTTTTTATCGATTGACGCATGGGATGTGAGTAGATTTGGTAGGATGAGGTTCTGTTCTTATTCTGTGCTGAGACGGGCGGTTGCACCACCATCAACAATCATCGCCTGACCAGTCATAAAAGAGGATTGAGTATTATCTGCCAGGAAATAAATCGCATGGGCAATTTCAGCGGGTGTACCAATCCGCCCATTGACAGTCTTCCGGGCAAGATTATCGAGGCGGGTCTGGATATCGCTGCCTTGAACATGGTCGCGATTCAGACCAGCACGAAGCATGGGGGTATCAACTGCACCGGGAAGGATGGCATTCACGCGAATATTGTCGGGGGCGAATTCGATAGCCATGGCACGGGTGAGAGCTAACAGACCACCTTTACTGGCAGCATATGCGGCAATATTGGCAGAGGTTGCCACAGCATGAACAGAAGATACATTGACGATCGCTCCTCCATTGGCGGCTTTGAACAATGGATAGGCAAGCTTAGCACTCAGAAAGACAGAACGCAAATTGGAGGCCATCACGGCATCCCATTCTTCCACGCTGGTTTGAATGATTGGCTTGGCAACCTGTACGGCTGCATTGTTGACCAAAGCATCCAGGTAACCCGTGTGGGCATGGACCTGGCTGAAGATTGACTCTAAATTTCCACCAATCGAGATATCAGATTGGATGAAGAAACCATCGTCCGGAAATGGCTCCCCGAAAGATGAGCGGTCCACACCAATAACACGCCAACCTGAGGTTGCGAAGCGATTAACGGTGGCACGGCCGATGCCACCCGCAGCACCGGTGATCAAGACAGTTCGGGGAGAGCCGGATGGCATAGGCTCAATATCGTTGGTTTGCATCGTTAATTATCCTTTTTAAGAGAGATGCCTAATCCATTAAGTAAATTATCAATGGTATTTTGATGAACTCTTTCCCAGGCTTTTGGGCTGGAATTGGCATTGTGAGAGGCAAGCAAGACATTTTCCATTTTTATTAGGGGACTATCACTGGGTAAAGGTTCAGTCTCAAACACATCCAGGGCAGCCCCAGCGAGTTTGCCAGATAGTAATACTGAAACCAAAGCAGCCTCATCGACAACCGGGCCACGCGAGGTGTTGATCAGGATCGCAGAAGGATTGATGTGGCTGAGTGTGGTGGAATTCAAAAGATGATAGCTGGTGGGATTTAAGTCACAATTCAAGCTGATGAAATCAGAACGGGATAACAAGTCATCCAGGGTGGTCATCTCAACCTTATTCTTGGTGAGAAAGACTGGATCGATGGGGATGATATCATTACCAAGCAATTTCATGCCAAACGTTCGAGCACGCCGGATAACTGCTTTACCAATTTTACCTACACCTACCACACCTAAAGTACACTCACTCAAGGAGCGTCCAGGTATTTTCTCCCAATGACCAGTTTTTATTGCTTTATCCATCCAGGGGAGACGCCTGGCAAAAGCCAATATATAACCCAAAACTGTATCTGCAACAGGCAGGGTAAATGCATTGGGGGTGTTACAAACCTGAATGCCAAGATTTTCTGCAGCCTGGCGGTCGATCGAATCTATTCCGGTGCCCCACTTGGAGATGACCTTGAGACGTGGTGAACAGGCTTCCAACACCCGGGCAGTGTAGTAGTCATCACCACAGATGGTGCCATCAAATTGACCGGCATAGGCAAGGATCTCGGCTTCACTCAAACGTTCATGGACTTCAGGGACAATCAGGTGCAAGCCGAGACTTTCCAACATAGGCCGATAGTGAGGCAAAAAGGGGATCATATTAGGAGCAGAAAGAAGAATTGTTTTCATCATATTCTTAACTCAATCCTTTATTACCGAATTTGATATATGGTGCCATCATTGAACGAATCAACAACATTCAGATGCTGGGTTAGCTCTTCCAGAGTGGGGAATTCTCCCGTCAATTTTCCGAAGATAACCAGGTAACTATTGGGGGTGTTCAAATCATCGCGCATCCTGGGAAAAGTCCGCCTTGGTTGCAGTTGCATTCGGGATGCCCACCGAATCCTTCCCTGCAATGAAGTATATGGCGGTTACATCATTCGTGAAAATGACTGAGGTTTCATGCTGACGAATATAATTTGCGGTGGGTGAATTCTGCCATTGCTCATTTGTATATCCCTGACCATCGGAGCGTAAATCGAGGATAGCGCCATCCACTCGCGTGAATGAGAAATAGGCTAACCATAGGCATACTAAAACAACTGCAAGGCGGGAGAATATCGTTTTCTGCTGCCATAGCAGAGCTGAACCAATGATGACTAATAATAAAATGATTACATATAAAGGGAGGAGAATGCGATTTTCAAGGCGGGTGGTTGAATCGAACAAGAACAAGGAGGTGATTAATGAACCCACATAAAACCAACCCGCTAATAGTAAGGCAAATTCCAGCGAAGGGGATTTGCCAGACCTTGGTAGAGAACGTATTAGCCAAACCAAACCGACAAGGGTGAGGCATATGGTAATTACTGTAAAAGCCAAGGTATCACGACCAATCACCAGGCGTTGTGGTAACAGCCCCCAACTGTTTATGGCTTTAATCAAAAAGGAGAGATTCTCAGCGGAGATTGGGTGCCAATCGAGAATTCGATTAGTAAGGGTATCTGAAACGAACCAATTACGCACCAACCATATTATGGTTGGAATAAGGGTAATAGGTAGGAAAAGAAGAAGGTCTTGAATGCGGCGATGCCAAGGATGCTGCCGGTTGAGGAGAAGTACAAGAAAGAACGCGCCGACCAAGGAAAAGCCAACATAACGGGTGAGGAGGGTAAGGCTGGTAATTATTGATGCCAGTACAAGCCACTGTTTGAGAGGCTTTTGCAGATAGACTCCTAGAGTCAAGAAACTTAGAAGCATGAGGACAATATATAAGGCTTCGGTCATTGCCCAACTCAAGTTACGTAAGAGTGGATTGGATAACAGAAAGAGAATGGCAATATAAACACTGAAAAATTTTGAGTGAGTGCGCTGAAAAACGATGAAACCAGCTAAAACAATAGAGAGACCAAAAGCCAGCATGCTGAGCCAGCGAGCGGTGGTGAGCTCAGGTGATCCCAGGAGATGAAAAAAAGCCAAAACAGATGAATATAATGGCGGGTAATGGGTCATCGGTTTGAAGTCACCCAACCCAGTAAGCCTACCCATCCCAAGCCCTGCGACCAAATTTCTGGCTGAAGAAACGTAAGATAGGGAATCTACATATATACCCACCCCAAAAGGAGTGAGCCAACCCATGAAAATCGCCCCAAGGATTCCGAGTGGAATCAATAGAATTGAGATTGGAGGAGATTTCTTCAAAGAGATCGACATATTATTCAGTAAAAATCTATTGTTTGAATAGCTACAGGAAGACTATTTTGTAAATAATTATTGGGATTGTTGCTGCATCAAGAACTCAGCGATCAAAAAATCCAACTCCTCGTCGATATCCCAGGCTTCAGCTGCATCGATCTCGAACATGAAAGGATGCAAACCGAGGCGGTTTTGGCGATTGACCAAGGTCTGACGGGTAAACATATAAATGCATGAATTCTCTTCAAAGATTGGAGGTAAATCTTGAGTTTGCAACAGGATAGATGGATTGTGGTTAATAGCTTGACCATGCTGATCCCACAATCGTTTTTGCATACGGGTGACTGAAAAGAACGAATCATAATCTGGGATTTTATTAAGGAAAGCCTGGATAGCATGTGAAATCGTGGACGGACCGGAGCAGAGGGTTGGTGGTATGCGTTTGCAAGTAGTAATCGGCGTGAACCTGCGAGGTGTCGTACAGAAGGATCTCATTCATGGATATAGTATCTGCACAGAGGTATTCCGGGCGGACAAGAACAAGGACCTCTGGGAAGTAGTGCCGTAAACCTTCCATTACAGGCTGACTATCTGTATCTACAACCACCTGAGATATCTCGGGACAGGAAAGCAATGTCCGAATAATGTGGTGGAAAAGCGGTTTGCCAGCGAGAGGGCGAAAGTTTTTGCCTGGGACACGCTGAGAGTGGTGGCGCATGGGTACGAGGGCGATAATTTTTGGCATATTAGGACTTGGAGGTAAGAAGAAGTAGATTGGCTTTAATAAAGTTCATTTATCTTCGAACCAGTAAAAAGATAAGTAAATTTTGGTCTTTAAAAACTGAATAATGCCCCTCGAGCCAAGCTCGATTTGATGTATCTTGAGTAATGAGCAACCAATCTTTTTGAGTTAACATGGCATAGTTATAATCTCCCTGGTATAAATCAGTAAAGATCATATCTGGGGTAGCTGATAGTTTGAAATTTGTATTTCTTGCACGGCTATCAAAGTATACATTGAACATGCTAGTCACTTCGTTTTTATCCGTGCTTAACATATCCAACTCTTGATGAATGGTGGATGAGACAAAAAACCGCATGTTGGGGGTATAACTGAGATTATTGGCAAAGGTTGAAAAGGGATAAAACCTATGTTGAACTACTGACTCATTTTGGTGCAGGATTGCCAAATATTTGATATTCGTACGGATAGGATAGATTGTCATTGAGACGATACAGGCAATTGGAATAAGAATAGTCTTATATGAATATTTCTTTACGTAGAAAGCCAAGAGAATCAGAATAGACAGGAGCAATGGGTAGATGATCAAGCTCAATAAAGCATCGAAACTCACACTCATATGAATAGAAAGTGGGCGAATGGCATAATTGATTCCCAGACATACTAGAACTGTAAGTGCTAAATAGAGCCAAAACCGAACTTGAATCCTTTTTAAGGTAGGCAATTCGAATGGTAATGACTGCACCCCAAGGAAACATAGTACAGGCAAGGAAGGGAAAAAGAAACGTAAATCTACTTTATATGATCGCCATAATGTCATTATGGTCAGAAAAATAACCATAGATATTGGAACCAACCACATTAAATGGATGGGAGGGTAAAAACGTCCTTCAGCCTTTATTCCAGCAATGAGGTATAGGAAGAATGGAAGCAACCAAATTGTTGTCAGACCACCTGTATACCACCCCTGTGGATTTGGACCTATCTTTGCAAGACTCACATTGGCATAGGTATCCAGGAATGCCTTTATACTGTTTGGGCTTAGACCAAACCAAGGATCTTGCAAAATAATTGTATTTAAGATGATAAAGAAGCATATTCCACTAAGCATTCCAAGGGTAAATATCAGCAGGTTTTTTCCAAGTGTATGGAATTTAAATACCTTCCCTTTTGAGAAGCCTAAGCCTAACAATAAAACCGAAATAATCAGGGTTGATTCTTTGGCTTTAAATGCCAGGAAAAAGACAAAGCCTAAGGTGACCAGCCAAGAATATTTAAAGTCATTCCTGGCAGCAAATATGTATAAAGTTAGAAAAACCATAACCATCAGCATGGCGGTAAAATCAACGATCGTAACACCTGAGTAATCGATGAAAAAGTGGAAAGAAAAGTAAAGGGCTGCAGCCAAGACAGCGTGGAGGGGGTGGTTATTCCGACTGAGAATGCGCGCACACCAATAGGTTAGGAAGCCAGTCAACGTGAGCACAAAGGACCAATAGATTTTTACTCCATTTAATGGAGTTGAGGCTCAGCTCAAGAAATGGTTTTTGTAAAAAAATATGGGTATAGCGATTAAGATTGTATGGGATTTTTAGATTATTTAAACCTGCATCCATGTGACTCAATTCATCTGAGTATATGGGACCTCCAGCAAATGTTGCCAGGAAAAAACCAATACCCAAGAAACTAAGTGTGATCAGGACAAGTTCAATTTTTGTAACACGCATGGCAGGAATTATAAGTCAGTATCCAATAAAAAATGGCCATTTTCAAGGATACCTTTTAAATGGCCCTCATGGCTGGTGAAGAGGAGGGGAAAGCAGATTGGGACCGGAATTTTTTAAGTTGACAAAGCCCGGCCAAATACCGTCTTCTTGTAGGAAATCCGCTGAATGGAAGGGATGATCGAAATAGCTGGTAATACAAGAAGCGACGGGCATTCAGTTTTATATTCAGATGGAACGGATATCTCCTTTGCAGTAAGGAATGGAATTGACCTGTTGAGATATTCCTGAGAGTGGAAGGAAAGAACACAGTTGGCAGCTGGGTGTAACGAGCCCGACCGGCAGAAATCACCGGATGACCCAAAATAGAGGCTTCAAGACCAATCGTGGAGTTGTATACCATGACAAACTTGGAACGTTGGATGAGCTCATAGGAGCTGAGCGCTTGATCTGAGTCGATAAAAATTAGATTAGGTAATGTGTCGGCATGTTTTTGGTCTACCCACTGGCTGACGCTCTCAAGACTTGCTTTGCCAGGTCGGTTTTCATCGGGATGGGCGCGCAGAACGAACAAGGTATCTGGATGCTCACGAACAATCGACAAAACCATATCCAGCCAGGCAAACATGTGGGGAAAGATAATGTTTGAATGAGGCTGACTGGTATCGAAAATTACATTGGTAAAGATAGGAACGATCTGCTTGTATCTTTCAGCGAGATGAAGAAATTCTTCATTCAAACCGCTCATCTCGGACCAGAATCGAATACCAGCCATCGAAAATTGACCCTGGAAGCGCTGGCTTAGATAGTCATCCAGGCGTTTGTCCTGGGCTTCGTTGAGGATTAAAATCTACCGGGACCTGGAGGGGGTAAGCAGTAGCTTCACCGTTGGTGAAGAAGGCACTATACGGCTGAAGACCTACTTCATGGGTGATGACGTGCAATCCACGCTGCAAGCAAATCCAACGCGCAACTGCTTCAGGGAAGAATTGACCATTGAAAAGAACGACCGCTTGCGGATCGACTTTATCCAGGAAAGCAGAGAACTCTCGGGCAACATGATTAGCAGAGAGAATATATTGCCGGAAAATAAATCGGGTTGATTCGTCGTCCTGGAGATGGTAGCGCCGTAAAACCCAACGGATGGAAGATATCACCAATTGTCCGACTGGCAGGACACTCGAAGAAATTTGAGCACCAGACTGACCAAACCCTGCAGGAAGTTGAACTTCAAAGCTGGCTAATGCATCCAGTGGCAGGTTATTCATCGCGCGTGTGAGTTCAGGATCGATTTTGTATGTAAAAGGGATAACGAGGGAGTCCGAAAAAAGTACGCGAGATTGAGCAATGCACGCTTTGCAGGGAGGTAATTTGGATGGAAGATTGCGGTCGGTGCCTAGTACACAAAGACTCATGCCACGTTTGCAAGCAAATCGCACAACTGGCACACCTGAAACCTGCAACCCGAGACTGGCAAGCAGTGAAAAAGCAGCATTGAGGCTGACACCTGTCAGACGGGTGGAGGCGTTGAAGAACGCCACAGGCTTGAGGGTTGAATCCCTAGAAACATTGGAGGCAAGCTCATGCAGGGGTGTGCGAGAATTCACCTGGCGCACAAGCTGGAGAATAGAACGATTATTCTTCCGGCGCTGGGTAGACAGAGAGAAGCGATTATTGAGCTTGCTTGTGATCGAACTCATGGTTTGACGTCAAGTTTATTGAGAGTGATGAGCCTGTAAACTTACGCTGCCAGTTGAAGATTAATCCTTTACGCGGCGAAGCCGCTTTAGGGAAGACATCTCACTTTCATAAACGCGCTTTACGCCGTCACCCAGTGATTGCTCAGTGACCCGGATATACTTAACCAGTCGCTCAATCCCACCTGGTTCGACCGAAGCAGCCTGGTCGCTACCCCACATGGCACGGTCCAGGGTGATATGGCGCTCAACCAGGCAAGCACCCATCGACACAGCAACAACAGTAGGAATCAGACCGACTTCGTGGCCTGAATACCCAATCGGGCAGGAAAATGTGTCCACCAGGGTGCGGATCATCTTCAGATTTAGCTCTGCTGGGTCACATGGATAGGTGCTGGTGGCATGAGTGATGAGCAGATTTTCATCCCCGATAACATCCACAGCGTGCTTTATCTGCTCCATGGTGGACATACCCGTGGAAAGGATGACTGGTTTTCCGGTCGCACGCGCATGAAGTAGAAGACTTTTATCAGTCAGGGAAGCAGATGGAATCTTGTAGCAGATAGGATCAAACTGCTGAAGAAAATCCACGGATGGCTCATCCCAAACCGATGCAAACCAGGGCATATTATGTTGTTTGCAGTAACGGTCGATTTCCCGATACTCATTGACACCAAATTCAACCTTGTAGCGATACTCCAGATAAGAGATGTAGCCCCAAGGCGTCTCACGCATATGTTTTTGTTGGTCTGGTGGGACGCATAACTCGGGAGTGCGTTTCTGGAATTTGACAGCATCGACCCCATTTTTTACAGCCACGTCGATCAAAGACTTAACAATATCTACACTTCCATTATGGTTGATGCCAATCTCAGCGACGATATAGGTTGGGTGCCCATCACCGACAGTTCGATTACCGATCATTATTTCACGTGACATGATTGTTCACCTTTCTGCTTATGTAGAATCCTGTTATTTTTCGATATGACTAAGCTATCTAATCCAGAAATCGCTCTTATATCTGATTTTGGATGATCTTATCGCATAACTCACGAACTGCTCCATGACCACCCTTATGTGTTAGAACCAGGTCTGCATGGGTAATGACACCTGGGTGGGCATCAGCAACCACCACAGCACAACCAACCATCGGAAAACAAGGCAGGTCGTTAACATCATTCCCCAAATAAACAACATGCTGAGCATCAAGCTTACGTTCCTGGAGGAGAGATTTAAGGGCAGAACCTTTATCACCAATACCCTGGATCGCGGTCAGCTCGAGCTTACGGCAACGTGCTGTTACGATAGGATTGGTTTCTGTAGAGAGCACCACCATCGGGATACCAGCTTTCCGCAACATGGCAATGCCCAGTCCATCGCGACGGCTGGCAGCAACAGATTCATGACCTTCCTGGTCTACCCAGACGCGATCATCGGTCATGACGCCATCGAAATCAAACACAACCAAGCATATTTGCCCAGGTAAAAGGCGCTTGTTTTGGTTGGGGAGGACGATAGGTATTTCTGCTTGACTGATGAGCCATTCAGCACGATGCCAATCGCGCAGGGTGTCGATATCAACCGCGTAGCGAGGGTCAATTTGGAGAGGGTAGACGATTTCACCACTCAAAGAGTATTTTTGTGTAATCGTGGTCAAACGGATGGCGTCAACGTGACCGGTCTGCCAGTAGGTCTGGGGGAGTGCCTGACGCGGGGCGTTGAAAGGCTCAGGAATCCCAGGTACGCTCAGCAAGGGGGTCATACGACCCTGGTCTGTGATCTGCCACATTTTGAAGGGATTTTGACCGGATGGGATGACACCGCGCACAGAGTCGGCTTCCGGGTGATCCAGAAGTATCTGAATAGCCTGGTCGACACAATCGGGTGGACGGAGGGGAGAAGTTGGTCGTAGTTGAACCAGGATGTCTGGTTGATAGTCCTCGTGTTCTTTCAGCCAGCTCAGCGCATGGATGAAAACGGGGAAATCGGTCGTGTCATCCTGGGCAAATTCAGCCGGACGCATGAATGGCGTTTCCGCTCCAAATCCACGGGCGACACTGGCGATCTCGTCATCGTCGGTGGAGACAATGGTGCGAGTGACCCATTTTGATCCTTTTGCAGCGGCAATGGAATAGGCAATGAGTGGAATACCTGCCAAAGGACGGATATTCTTATGTGGGATGCTCTTGGAACCACCGCGAGCAGGAATGAGGGCGAGTATATGCATAAGCGAATGTCCGATCTTGAATTACCAGGCGGTCCAACCACCATCAACAACCAGGTTTGAACCGGTCATATAGGATGAAGCATCAGAGGCAAGAAACAGGAGAGCACCGTTCATCTCGTCCTTGTTTGCCATACGCCCCATAACCGTACGGGCAGTATATGCTTTGAGAAAAACATCATCATGGTTATTATAGACTCCACCGGGTGTGAGGGCATTGACCCGGATATTCGGTTCCAGCATAATAAGCCGATAAATAACGGGTCAGTCCCAGCACGCCAGCTTTGGTGACCGAATAATAGACGGGTTTGAAGGAGGCTTGTTTACCCTCACGCTGGTATATGCGCTGGTCAGGTGCCACCAGACCATAGGTGGAACAAATATTGATGATGGAACCTTTTTTGCCCTGAGCAAGCATGGGCTTAACTGCAGCCTGGCAGCACAGGAACATACCCGTCAGATTGACGTCCAGGGCGGCTTTCCATGATTCGAGGGGATAATCTTCGAATGCACCAGAGACCGTGCCGCGTTTTGCCATATCTGCCAGGGCATCGGGATCGAATTTAGGGTCAAGGGCGGCGGAATTGACCAGGATGTCCAGGCGACCATATGTGTCTAATGTCTCCTGGAAAAGTGCATGGACTGATTCTGGTTGGGTTATGTCGGTAGCAACACCTAAGGCATGGTAGCCGCTTTCAATCAAGGCAGAGGCGACAGCGTTGACGCCCTTGGCGTTGATGTCTGCAATGACGATGTGGGCACCGGCTTCTGCAAGAGTACGGGAAAATTCTTTACCTAAAAGGCCCGGGTCCACCGGTTACGATGGCAACCTTACCAGCGAGATCAAATTTTTGGAAAATATTATCAGATTTCATTCGGTTTTCTCATAATGGATATTTTTTAAAGATTATTTTCATGAAATACAAGGCTGGAATTTATGCGAATCGCACCAACTGCCCTTTCTGGGCAGCTAAAGATAACCGTAAGGCTTGAATACCATCCTGGAGGGAGCAAACCGGCCTGGCATCACCACGGATTATTTCAAAGAAATGACGCAATTCATCCAGGAACATCCAATTACGCTCGAACCCTGCGGGTGGAGAATAATCCTGCCATGAGACCAGCTTTCTCATCCGGTCCAACTACAGATAGCCTGGTGATGCCATCCGCATTGTCCCACCGGATGGTTCCACGCGTGCCGATGATCTCCAAGGTGTGGAAGGCTGGGCGCTGATTGTAATCCAGGTGAAGGCTGCCAATGGAGCCATTTCTAAAGCATAGCCCAATCTCAGCGAGATCCTCTACTGGCATGTTCAAACCTTTATGGCTGATCAATGCCCACACGGAGGTGATATCGCCCATGAACCAAGGCAGGTAATCCAATGGATGCGATAAAGTAAGCACGACCCCTCCACCCAGCTCCGGACGGGCGGCATAACCCAGCTTGTAGTCCTCCCAGGGATGCCAATTGGGGAGATATTCACCCCAATGGGCACGTGCTGATAATAGGTCTCCGATGGCAGCTGAATCCAATATCCGCTTTACCTGCTGCAAGCCAGGATGGAAGCGGAATTGATATCCCACCAATACTTTCACCCCGTTCTGTTGGACAGCCTGTTCCAACAGATCCAGGCGCGCCATAGAGTGGGAGACCGGTTTTTCAAGGAGAATATGGCAACCGGATTGGGCAGCAGGGATGGCAATATCCAGGTGAAGGGAGGTTGGGTTGGAGATGATAACCGCATCCGGATGGTGAGATAAAGCAGAGTGGAAGTCAGTCTCGACAGGAAAACCTGCCAACTCGTCATCCGGGAGGGTAGCCTGGTGGGTGCGGTAAAGCACAATATCACGCTCATCCAAGGTAAGCAGATTGCGGAAATGACGACGACCGATGGAGCCCAAACCTGCAATAAGGAATTTCATTTTCTCCCGTCCGGAGGATCGCATTAAGGAAAGCAGATATTGACCGGTGCGCCTACCTGCCGAGGCATCTGTATAAGTACATTCCCGTTGGATGAAAGCTTGGCGTTCCGTCAGAATCTGCATCGGGTGTCTGAAGGTAAAAGTTGATCACTTCACGAAGCTCATGCTCATTCATGGCAATGCGACCAAAACCAGAACGGCGAAATCGATCGTGGGTAGGCCAATTACCGATCTCAGACAGAGATAAAGAATACTTGCGAGGAATATTCCAACCACCAGGGGCATCCAGGCAAGCACTCACGATCGATCGCCCATGAATGGCAGTCTCGACTACCATGGTGGAATATACAGTGAGGAAAACATCCGAATGCGCCATCATGGAGGCTTTCTCGGGCATATCCTCACCTGAGTAATAACCCAAAGAGCCACCCAATGGTACAGGCTCGACAACATGCACCTGTGGGATAGTCAAGCGCCAGCTGGCGAATTTTTTCACGCTCAGCAGCGAAGAGGTGGTTATCCCAAAAATGGTTGGGATGAAGGCGCACCAGCAACTGGCTCGGATATGCAAGAGAATCACCCGCCACCAGGTGGGCAAGCGCTTCGACGTTCTGGTAATTGGGTGAAAAGCTGACAAAGCTGGCGGCATAGGAAAGCAGCTTGCGGTCGGGGTCAAGCCCGTGAAGATTAAAATACTCTGCACGAGAAAGCTGCCACTGCTTACGGAAATAGCCATCGTATGTGGGAATACCACCAATGTTCACCTGATCGGGAGACCAATCTGAACCGAGCACAAGCTCATCTTTCTGAACTTGTGACCAGCAGGTGATATGGTCAACCGGTGCCCCAGAGATGCTGTAGCTGCTGGGATTATCCCAACCGACCACAACTGCGGCTGTGGGGATATGCCGTTGGATGGCTTCACGCAACAGATAGCGATCCATGCGCCAACCCGGAGTGCTGGCGACCACCAGATCAGGCTGGTAGCGATGGAACAGGTCGGTATAAATGCCCGGGATATAGCGCATCTGCAACCGAACCAAGGCTTGACGTGCACGATGAGACCGGCGCAGTATACCAATCACTCCACGACCCATGGGCATGAGAAGCCGACGCTTCCAACCTTCCTCAACAGCGATCTGGTCAATATAACTATCCATTGCCTGGGTGTTTATTCGATTAGAGCATCCGACTCGCCGCAGGGTTTGTAACCACCATTGAATTTCCGGTTTGACATGTTTTGCATAAGCAATCGCCTGATCAAGCCGCAGACCTTCAACGGTCAGTCCTGCGACGACCGAAGCGGTTTTGGATCTGGGTGGTGAGGGCATCATCGGTTAATAAAATCACCTCAATACCCGATTCGAGCAGGGTTGGAACGACATCGGACTGAAGGAAGTATACAATTGCCAAACCATGGTCGGCACTGATGAAAACCCTGCGTGGGTGTTGACTGGATAGATTATTTCCAATCGGAGATATAGACATACTCAACTTTCATAATACCAACGAAAAATACGATCATAAAGGCCGAGCAATATGCGTTTGACAAGGTTAATATTTAATAACCGCTTTGATAGGGGGTTGGGTTGGACAGATTTTGCATTTTGCAGCTCAGAAGGATCATGGATCCAATCCAGGCGATTGCTCATATTCTGTGCCAAGAAGTCCACCGGCATCAAGCGAAGGTAACCAGCGTCGTTCATACGCTGGTCAAGCTGGCGAACCTGTCCCATCGGACGATCCATGCTGAATGGCAGGAACTGCTGGATGACTGATTTATAGGTGATGAACTGCCAGTGGCTACCACCTGCCTGGACCGTCTAGGCCTAGATAGGTGATGCGGACATCTTCGGTATTCTCATAACGATGGCGAACATCCGGTTCGGGAGTGCCAAGGCTCATGTCAAACGCTTTGAAAGCATCCCAAGGGATGAATTGACCGCGTTGGAGTGCTGCTTCGGGGGTTTGCTCAGCCCATTCAATCGTATGCGAGTAAAACTCTGGAGGTGTACGGAAAGGCCGGCTGGTGACCATTCCCACTTTTGGGAAGGTCTCGAGGATTTGGACCGATTTGGAGAGCCAAGCCGGATAGAAGTACGCATCATTGTCGGTATAAGCAATAATTTCACCCGGGGCTGCGTTAAGCATGATATTCCAGGCACCACCTTTCCCCATATTCTTCTCAGACAAGATCAAGTATTGGATCTTGCCTTCATCCTGAGCATCGGTCAGGAAGTCAATCACTTCCTGGCAGCTGCCATTATCGAATACCAGTAGATCATACGGAAGGTCGGTATTTGCCCAGATACTCCCCAGGCAGGTTTTCAGCACGTCCAAGGTTTGGGTAAAAAAACCACTCAGGAAGGGGATGTAGTTGAGCACCGCCACCGTGATGCGCTGGGGTTGGGCAACTTGCTTTACAAACTTGGCAGGATTTTGACCTTTTCTCATATGGATATCGTAATTACCTTTAGGTGTGATAAGAGGATGAATTCGAGCTTATGGATGCCTGATAGGAGTTGAGCTTGTATGACAGCCGACCGCGCCACTCGCCGAAGGCTTTTTTCGGATGACAGATTGCAAAGGTAAGCTCGGCCAAGGGGTAGGATTTCCAATGGATAAGAGGATAGGTTTCAAATCTACGCCAGAATCGCTTGCCACGCACAGGGATATGCTGTACTTTGCCTGATTGGAATGTGAAATCTGCATCCAGTAAGGTGAAGATGGCACGACGACCTCCGGCTAACTGGATATTCTCGAACGATTCAGGCATTTTATAATGCGGTTGACCACCTGGAAGGTGTGAATAATCGTGATCCTGGTGGATGACGGTTAGTAGATGAGCTGAGGTCAATGACAGGCCAGCCCATTGAACGGGCATGATAAAACATCCAGTTATCCCAACCAGCGCGACCGATAGCGAACCTGGGTACATCGGTAAAGCAATGACGAGGAAAAATGAAATAGTCACTTCCACCTGGGGGATGGAGCCGACCACGGGTTTTCACATCAAATAACAGGCGCACATCCCAATCCTGATTGAAAACCAATGGCTGTGTTGAGATCCAAATCCCAGCGTTGACCTACAATGAGAAATTCTTTTACCTGATTGAAAACACTTTTTGCAAGGCTAACAAATTCCGGGATGAGCAAGATATCAGCATTAACGTAGGCGAGCAAGGGAGACGAGCTGTTTTGACGTGCAAGCTCGAAGATCGAGCTGACAAGCGGTGTACCCTGGTCGTTGCGTGAGACGTCCGGTAAGCTGTTGTATACCTGCTTCAGCAGCGAAATCTTCCATGCCTGCCTCGTCACCCATCATGAGCACCTGCACTTCACCACCGAGGTGCTGCCAGGATTGGATGGCATTACGTTGAATCAGATTGATGTGCGGATTAGTAAAGGGTTTGGGGGCAGTGAATATGGTGATAAGCGGGTCAGATTGGGACATGTTTATTAAAAATCAATGACCCTCGGTACGCTGGTCAACATCAAAGGCAGATTTATGTTTTACATCTGCGTTGATGGAAGCTAACCCAGGCTCATTCTCAAGCATGGTTATTATTTCTTTCCACCCGAAACCTGGCTGGTGCTCGAAACGGGCATAGACCTGGCGAACAAATTCAAGGTCTGCGGGAGTGTCCACCGTCCAACGAAGTGAGCCGTAATCCGGGATGTGATTGAGTAATGCTACCCTGAATCCACGGGGAGTGGTTCCACTTTCGACATACCATCCTTGAGGTTGTGAAGGGCTGGACGCCTGAAAAGAAACCCCTTCATAAAGATAGGGCATGACATGCTCACGCTGATAGGTCTCGTGGGCGGTTCTTCCAGGCGTGCTGGAGCGATTCAAAGGAACAAACTTCAACATCCAAACCGATGGGAAGGGTACGTTTCCAAGGAGGAGGTAAACGGTTGGCAGCAAAATCGAAGGGAATAGTGCCTGGCGAGGTGATTGCCAGGTAATTGGGAGCGGATTAGGCATAACATTCACCAATGATTGACCAAGGAAAACCGCTAAGGTGAGGTCAAGTATTTCAGGGTCAATCAGAGGACAATCAGCGGTAAGACGGACAATCACATCAGCCTGGAATTTTGCTGCAGCCTGATAACAACGGTCAAGTACATCGGGCAAACTGCCACGGAAACAGGGAACTGCCAGTTTTTTGCAGAAGTTGCTCGAGAACATCATCAGAAGGGTCTGTGGTGGTGGCAACGATAATACCATCCAGGGATTTTGCTTTCTGGACCC
Source organism: uncultured Chloroflexia bacterium (assembly GCA_963736805.1). GTDB lineage: Bacteria > Chloroflexota > Anaerolineae > Anaerolineales > UBA4823 > FEB-25. The sequence continues at coordinate 428,782 of CAVTQM010000057.1, read as the reverse complement.
TTTCAAGCATGTGTTGAAGAATTGGTTTCCCGGCAACATCTTGCAGGACCTTGCCTGGAAGACGAGACGAAGACATGCGTGCCTGGATGATTGCCAGGATGATTATTACTCATCAGTTTGAATTTCCAACTTAGATAGAATTGCCCCAGAGCAATAGCATAAGCTTTTTCGAGGTCAAGGAAGTTTTTATTCCAATCAGCGCGTTCTTCAGCCAATTTTCGGGCATTGTTGGACATCCTGGGCAGATTCTACATAATGATCAACGGCGTTCAAGATCACGGTAGCAAGGCCTTCGGCATCACCATCGGGGAAAAGCCATCCATTTTCGCCTGAAGTGACCCATTCTCGGTTGCCTGGAATATCCGAAACGATAGCAGGAACACCGCAGGCAAAAGCTTCCAATAATGATATCGAGGTACCATCGCTATGAGAAGCGCTGATATATATATCAGCACCTTGATAATAACCAGGCAAATCCGCATAGGCTACCTGTCCTGGGAAATGGACCCGATCAGAAACAGCCCCAACCAAAAAAATTTGACGAATGGCGGCAGCCTGTGACCCATTGCCCAACATGGTGAGATGGAGATCAGGATATTTTTTAGCGGCAATCACAAAAGCCCGTGCAATCACGTCAACACCATAGATCGGCTCAAAGCCGCGGGTTGATAAAAGAGAAAACGTTGGCATGTTATAACGTTTGATCGTTGAAGCGGAAAAGTGTTGTATGTCAACACCCCAGGGGAAGGTGATAATACGATTGTCGGCTATGCCATAGGAAATTGCCAGCTGGCGGATGGTGTTGCAATCACCCACCATGGCAGAACTTTGCTGCAATGTATAGCTGGTAGCCCAGCGCCAGAAAGGATTATTCCTGGCGTCATGCAGTAGATCATATCCCCACGACATACTAACCAGGGGGCGAAATCCTGTAAGTGCAACCAGGAAGGCTGAGCGCTGGATAGGACCGGCATGGATAAGGTCTGGCTTAACCTGCTGAATCACCCTGCGCAAATCTAACAGCAGGTGTAAACCATCATAAACCTTGGCCGGTTTCTTCCCGCCACATCCACTCCACCTGAGTGATCCCTGGAGGTAATGGACGACTTTCGAGCACATGAGAACCCTTTTCGAGGCGCAGGTAATATACCTGATGCTCGGTGTGCGCCAGCGCAGTGAGAAAGCGGTGGTCGTGGGTTGTATAGTCACGAGAGAAGTAGAGAACGCGCATTATGAGGCTTATAAGCGCTTTTCGATAGCCTGGCGTAGCAGCTCCATAAGCTGTTTATCACGGATCGTAATCGAACTAATAACGTGTCCATCTCTTCGCTTTGGATGTGACCAGGGCAGACCTTTTCGTAGCACTTCGGGTTCTGTCAGGTAGCGTGGGACAATATGGGCATGTAAATAGGGATCGGTATTGCCTGCAATGGCGTAATTGATCCGGTATGCACCGGTAACTTCCAGCAAGGCATCCCCCACTATCACCATATCAGATAAGAAATCCGCCCGTTGGGTGCGGTTAAGATCATTCAGGCTAGAAACAACCGGATCCGACAGGAGGATGCAGTAACCACTCAGAAACTGCATATCACAGAGAACAACCCACCCGGATGGCATACGGCAGATGAGGGTTGGGTTGGTGCCTGCCCGTGCAGCTTCAATACGTTGGGGAATAGCAATCGACAAACCTAATCTCCCAGCTCGGTCCAGCGAAGCTCTTTGCCATAGGGAAAATCAACCAAAGCCCGTTTACCAATTACGGATGTTATCTCATACGGCTTGATAGCCCCGGGGGAGGCAGGACGAAGTACGTCGATCATTCCACGGGTAAAGACTTCACCGGCTTTAATCTCCCGGGCGGCACGCAAGCAGCGACGTTGGATCACCGCAGTGTCTATCTCATTTCCGGCAACAAACTTATCAGAACCACCCAGGCTGCGTTCCAACAAGCGGGTTTCCTCAACCATATTCGCCCATTTCTCTGGATTCATGGCGAACTTGTGATCTGGTCCTTCTCTGTCGTTGCTGTCGGTAAAATGGCGCTCGATGACACGCGCACCGAGGGTCACAGCACCCAGAACCGGGGCGTTGGCATGGGTATGGTCAGAAAGCCCCAGGATAACATTTGGGAACATTGTGGCGTACGTCTTGAGGACATTCAGGTGAAGATGATCATAGTTGCCTGGGCTGGCAGTGTAATTCGTATTGCACTGCATCAGCACCAGCTGTGGATTAATTTTTAGGATAGCATGTACAGCACGTTGAATTTCGCCGATATCCGATGCACCCGTGGCAACGAAGATAGGCTTACCCTTGGTAGCCATGCGTTCCAAGGCTTCAATCCAGTCAATCTCACCGGAACCGGCCTTGTACATCTCAACGTATGGATCAAGCATGTCAATTGCTTCAAAATCATAAGGTGCTGAAAAGAAATCAATACCAACCGTGTTACATTCGTCTTTCAGAATGGGTGTCCATTCAAAAGGTATGGAGGCTTCTTTATAGACCTGAAAAACAGACTTCTTCCAGGCAGCTTGGTGAGAAACTTGACCATCCATGTGAGTAAAACCATAATCTGATACGATACCTGGAGCACGGAAATTTTGAAACTTAGCAGAATCTGCCCCTGCCTGCCTGGCTAAACGAATGAGATGCTTTGCACGCTCCAAGTCGCCATCATGGTTGGCGGCAATATCAGCAATAAAGTAGGTAGGATGGTTATTTCCGATTGTATGGTTGCCGATCTTAATTTCCATTACTTCCTCCTAAAAGCATAAAAACGAAAAAATAGCTAATCAGACTCCAGGCTGCGGAGCATTTGTGGATAACCCTGTTGATAAAGGGTGTATAAGCTGTTCAATCCTGTGGATATATTGGGAAGAGAGCTACCCAGGGCGTGGGCAAGCTTATCAGACCGCAGGGTGAGATTGGGTGAGCGGGTTGCTGTAAGCCCAGAATGAGTGACTGAGGTTGGATTGATCAACCCACTATCCAGATTGAAGCGTTGGGCAAGGCGAACACCAAAATCATATTTGCTAAGGCTTTCAGAACTAACTACATGATACACTCCACTCAATTTATGATTAAGCATTGAGATAAATATATCTGCCAGATCATTGGCAAGCAATGGGCAAAAATAAACATCCGTAAAACCCATCACCTGTTTACCCTGGCTCAGGTTGTTGAAAAAGAACTCTGCCAGACTGCGCTTTCCGGTGAGCGACCAACCGAAAAAGTTGACTCTGGCAATGATGGCACTCGGGTCTGCTTCAGCAACAGCCAATTCTCCGTTTAGTTTGGTGTGGGTATACACTCCAACCGGAGATGGATGATCCTGCTCGGTGTAGTCACCTCGCAGACCATCAAAAACAGCATCCGTTGAGATGTGAAGCAACCGCGCTCCGCTCCTGGCGACATGGCTTGCCAGTTTATGGGGGAGTTCGGTATTCAGCTGTTTGGCCAGGAGCGGATCAGCCTCACAGGCTTCTAAATTTGCTAATGCGGCGCAATGGATCACCCAATCGGGTCGTGAATATTCAAGCAGGTGCTCCACTGCTCCGGGAGCCAGAAGGTCGGATTGGATCACCGTAAAGGCGTTGGTTTTCAGGTTGTGGTGGTTGACCGTCCCGAAAACCGTGTGCCGGCGGGTGGTTTCCAGTGCCAGGTTCAACCCCAGCAAACCACTGGCTCCGGTTATGAGGATGCGCATATCAATTATTCTTCGGCATAACTATTTACCAGATGGTCTTCAAAAGGTGCAACCATTTCACGGATTTGATTGACATTCAACCAATGCGGATTGTTATCACTTCCAAATCGGAAACCTAGCAGGCAACCCGTGTCCTTCTGATTGCCAATCATGCCCAAACCAGGAGCTAACGCTCGGTTGGACAACGTACATTTCTTCCATTTCAACCGTGGATCGGGATTCATCTTCGGAGATCAATACCTCGTGTAGTTTTTCTCCAGGTCGAATACCGACAACCTCCAAGTTGATCCCGGGAGCAATCGCCCTAGCGAGGTCAACAATCTTCATGCTGGGAATCTTGGGGACAAAAACCTCACCCCCGTGCATCGTTTCAACACAATGGATGACGAAGCGGACACCTTGCTCGAGGGTGAGCCAGAAACGGGTCATGCGTTCATCAGTGATGGTCAGCTTACCAGAAGCCCTTTGTTGAAGGAAAATGGGCACCACGCTACCTCGCGATCCAACCACATTTCCGTAGCGCACACAGCTGAAGCGTGTTGCCAAGCCACCCGCATAGGAATTGGATTGGACGAGCAGTTTTTCAGCAGCCAATTTGGTGGCACCATACAGATTAATCGGATTGACTGCCTTGTCGGTTGAGAGTGCCAGGACCTTTTTTACCTCTGGCATCCAAGGCAGCCTCGACAACATTACTACTACCCAGGATGTTGGTCTTAATAGCTTCCATGGGATTGTACTCGCATGCCGGGACCTGTTTTAGAGCGGCAGCATGGATGATAATGTCTACCCCATGCATTGCACGGCGCAATCGATCGACATCGCGCACATCACCAATAAAATAACGCAGCGATGGGTGGTCGAATCCCGACACGCGCATCTCGTGCTGTTTGAGCTCATCGCGGCTAAATATAATCAGCTTGGAAGGGTGGTATTCAGCCAACATCATTTCGACGAATTTCTTGCCGAAGGACCCGGTACCACCGGTGACGAGGATGACTTGTTCTGTCCAGTTCATGGGATCTCCATCATAATTATTATTGAACCTGTGATTTGGATTTATTCAACTCGATCAGAGGGTACTGACCATACTTACCTAAAAAATGTGGGAAAAGTTCTTCTTTCCAATATAAGAATTTTAGCAACCATCTGCCCAGGAAGCGTTCATGGATAAACGTGCGCATGAAGCGTACACTTATACTACGCCAACACCAGATTTTAACAGGCATCAGACTTCCAACATCCTTTTGCAGCCAGGCTGCATTATGTTTACGAACGTATGTTCCACGTTCGTCTGGTTTGTATCCTGGGGAGGATGATTTCTTTTCAGGGTCAGGCTTAGCTGGATGCTGGTGCAACAATGCGTATAGGCGTTCTATCAAACCAATCCAAAAATTCAAGAATCGGGTAAGGGGTGGGTTATCCCATCCATTAACGATAACGCCTCTACCCCCCGGTGCCAGGGTGCGATACAACTCCTGATACGCACGGATATGCTCTTCAGTGGGTAGATGGTGGATGGTGTGGAGCGATACCATCCCATCAAAGGCGTTGGATTTGAAGGGAAGATTGGCTATGTCGCAGACTGTAAAGAGTCCATGAGGTCCGATACGCTTGCGTGCCTCCTGCAGAGCGACAATAGATATATCGGCGCAAACCCGGTGGTGGTAGCCCCTGGAATATTCCAGGTATTCCGGGTATTGGATGGGACCAGAACCGGCATCGAGTAATAAGCGCCCGGAAGGATTTAAATGACGAAGAACCCGCAAGTGACATTTATGGATGTAGTCATGGGCCACCAGGCGCAAGTCTTCATAGGAAGCATTCTGGTAAAAACCATCCGAGGCTTCCTGCCAGCCAATATGGTCATAAAACTCACGAACCTGACGCTTGATTTCAATCTCTGAGATCATGGCTCACCAGATCACTGGCTCTCCAACCAGATATGAAAAGGTCTTTTGATAAATTGATATGCCCTTATCAGCAAGCACACGAGAGAACGGCCAGGTTTCCAAATCCTTCCACATATGCAGCAAATGCCAGGGGAAGGGGTGTGGGTATTCAAAGAAAAAGCGATAAGCATAATTCCAGGCTTGCGCTACCTGTTCCTGTGAGAGGCGGTATTGAATAGGATTGAGCAGGGTATCTGTTAATAGCTCAAAATAACCCTGCCAGGTCTCTGGATCCAGGGTGAAGCCTTTATTGCGATAGTGGGTGTTTCCCACGACAATCACCGGTATACCGCTCATGGCCATCTCCATACCAACGGTAGTGGTATAGACCAGACCCAAATCGGCAATCTCCACGATATCATAGGTGTTCACCCTGGCATCTGCAGGCACCAGGTGAATGTTTTCAGGGATGGATGGTAATGTTTTTTGGATCACCTGTGCAACCGAGGGACCCTTGGTAACCAATTCACCAGGATGGATGCGGGCGACCAGCTGTACCTCGGGGTGGGAAGAAAAGAACTTAACGGTTCTTTCCAACCATTCGGTCATTGAATCGCTGAAAACCTGCCGCCCGAGGGTGAGACTATCACCGATCACATTGGTTGCCAAAAGGACAACCGGACGTTGATCCAAGCCCAATGTTTGCCGGACCTGCACGCCACCCTCAGAAGGCACACCCTGCCAGCGGCGGGAAAAATTTTCCCACAGGCTTCCCCGCTGGCGCGAAGCAAACAACTTTTGCACCTGATTTTGCTGTTCCTGGGTCAGCTCATGGTGTTTGCGCGCCTGCCATAAATCATCAGTTTGCTGGCGCATGACTTCTGAATTCTGGGCAATCCAGATACGATCACGCTGCTCACCAAATTCATAAGTCACAACAGGAATATCCAGGAAACGGGCGACCTGGTAAAGTATACCAAATTCAAGGATGGTGCCGTTAGGTAGGATTACAACATCAGGTTTGTGCCTCCGCAAGTAGAAGAAGGCTGCACAGGCAGCTGCGAAATTTCGCTGCGAGCGTAGCTTAAACAAATCACTATCCTGACTGACCTCTTCAACCTGGAGCGTGTATTGGGTATCGCGCAAGGAAACAAGGTCGACCCATTTTAACAATTCAGATGGGATCCTGCGTGCATTCCCATGATTTAGCAGAGGCACGACTTTTATCAAAGGAGTAGCCTTTTCCCAAGACACCCTCAGCATACAAGTTTTGACGCCGCAGGTTAAATGAGTCGATGGGTACCTGCCACCTGGCATAAGGCAGATAGGAAAATATAACCGAATGCCCAAATCCTGCAAGTGCCATTCCTAACAGGCTGGCATGTTCAATCCAGTAGCGCAGGGTTCCAAAGATGAAAACCCGCTTTTGGCTGTGGCTATGTGCTGCAGGGGTGATGATCTGGCTAGATCGAGCATTAGTTATTTGCTCACGCCAGATAGGGAGCGATCGCTCAAGCTGGTCGAGGGTAAATTCAGGCGTGATGGGTTTTCCAGGCTGGCGCAAGTACCAATACGCTTCGGCAGTCAGGGGTATTTGTCCCAGGATATTCTTGAGGTCCTGCTTGCTAACCATTTTCATAGACGCTCAATCACCCAATCCAAGGCAGGCCGGATAGGACCCATACGTGGTTCTGGCCATTGTTTGCCAGGGGCACCGGTGGCATCCACTGTGAAAGCCAGAGCATGGTCGTCCCAAAAATAACGCTTCACCCGGAAGGTGCTGGCATTAACTGACAAAATGTAGCGACCTTCATTCAAGGTATTGGCCGGGATGGTACAACGGCTGATGTAATGACCTTGCTGACGAGCCCCCATTTGTTCAAATTGCGTGGGATTGTCGAGATCAAAGGATGTGAAGACATATTCTCCACGCATGGTAAGCAGGTAAATCCCTACCCGCAGGCCAGTAATGGGTAGATCCAAACGATATTCGATTTCCAGGCTAATGGGTTCTGTCGAGCGAAGAGTGTCGACTACCTGACCTTTGGTATCCCTTAAACGCAAGGCGATGGGTGAAAACGGAGCTGACTCAGCAGGAATTTCATCTGAAGCCCAAAGGCGTTCACCAGCACCCGTAAGCCCAGCTGCCATGTAATAATCCACAGCCTGTGGGGTAGGAGCGCGATAAGCAAGCTTTCCTTTGTCTAATACGATGGTTTCTTCAGTGAGGCGTAAAACCGCTGACATATTATGGCTGACAAACAAGACAGTCCGTCCTGCCTGAGCAACATCGCTCATTTTACCCATGCATTTACGCTGAAATTCAGCATCTCCAACAGCCAGGACTTCATCCACCACCAGGATCTCGGGTTCAAGGTGGGCAGCGACAGCAAATGCCAAACGCAGGTACATTCCACTTGAATAGCGTTTAACTGGCGTATCGATGAACTGTTCAACTTCAGAAAATGCGACGATCTCATCAAATTTACGCCCAATCTCGAGGCGTTTCATACCAAGGATAGCACCATTTAAAAAGATGTTCTCACGACCAGTCAGCTCGGGGTGGAAACCGGTTCCGACTTCCAACAAGGAGCCGACCCGTCCATGAATCTCAGCACTTCCCACTGTTGGCTCGGTGACACGCGACAATATCTTGAGCAATGTGCTTTTCCCGGCTCCATTACGGCCGACTATCCCCAGGACTTTTCCACGAGGGACATCAAACGAGATATCCTGCAGTGCCCAAATCAAATTTGGTCCAGCTGAGGAGTGGCGTGTCGATGAACCAGAACGAAGTTTCTGGAAAGGCGCATTGAACCCAGAAATTAGCGTATCCCGGAGTGTTTTATAACGCTCAGGTGATGCACCGATGCGGTAGCGCTTGCCCAGGTTTTCGACACGGATGACAATATCGTTCATAAAATCTCTAATATCAGTAAAGGATTATCCGGATCATTGCTTGATCAAATCTCATCTGCAAAGGTTCGCTCCATATTTCGAAAATAAAACAAGCCTGTAATTAAGAGCAGCACAGCAACACCTGCAGATACTAATAAAAGCGGTAATGGAAGGCTGTGAATACCCAACAGGGACCAGCGAAAGCCTTCCACCACGCCGGTGAGGGGGTTGAGAGCATAAATTATTTGCCACTCCTTTGAAACTTCAGAGGAGGAATAAACAATAGGGGTCATGAAAAACCAGATCTGGGTTAAAAATGGCAGGATATGACCGACATCTCGGTAGATCACATTCGCTGCTGCAAACCACAAGCTGACACCAAGCGAAGCAACTAATGCCAGGATAATAAATAGGGGCAATGTGAGTAATGCCGGTGTAACGGTATAGGTGTAGGTCGAGTTAGGCGCGAAGTTGTAATATAAGATAATCCCGATGTATACGAGGAAGGCTATACTAAAATCAACCAGACCTGCCAATACGGAAGCAACCGGGATGGTCAGGCGAGGGAAATAAACTTTCGTGATCATATTGCGGTTATTCACCAAGGAGCGCCCGGCATCATTCATCGCCTTCGAGAACAAACCCCAGGGAAGGAGTGCGGTGTAATTGAAAATTGGGTATGGCACCCCCTCGGAAGAGAGACCAGCAGCCCTGGAAAAGATTAAGGTAAAGACAATCATCTGAATAATGGGTTGGATGATTGCCCAAGTGGCACCTAAGACGGTTTGTTTATAGCGCACCAAGACATCCCGCCAGGCCAGGAAGAGCACCAGCTCGCGAAATACCCATAAGTCGCGCAGGTTTAATGCAGCTAAGCCGTGGGTGGGCTTAAGTATGATCACATCTTCATGTGGTTTGGTGAGCTGTTCAGCAGTCATTGTCAGTTATTTTGTTCTGCTTTGCCGGTACCAGGCAATGGTCTGACGAAGGCCTTCTTCAAAGCCTGTGTGGGCTTGCCAACCAAAATAATTAAAGGCGCGGCTGGTGTCTAAAGCACGGCGTGGTTGACCGTTGGGTTTGCTTGTATCCCAAACAAGTTTGCCTTGAAAACCAGTAAGACGGGCAATCATCTCCGCCAGGTTTTTAATGCTGATCTCCTGTCCAGAGCCAATATTTACTGGTTCGACCCCGTTATAAAACTCTGTCGCAGTCAATATCCCATCGGCTGCATCTCCAGCGTAAAGAAATTCGCGTGTGGGTGAACCATCCCCCCACAAGACGACTTCATTATCGCCTCGATCCTCTGCTTCAATGCATTTTCGCACCAAGGCTGGTATGACGTGGGAAGTCTCAAGATTAAAGTTATCTTTCGGTCCGTACAGATTGACTGGTAGCAAGAAAATTGCGTTAAAACCATACTGCTCACGATATGCCTGAGCCTGCACAAGAAGCATTTTCTTAGCTAAGCCGTAGGGGGCATTGGTTTCTTCGGGGTAACCTTCCCAAAGATTTTCTTCCCTGAACGGAATTGGGGTGAATTTGGGATAGGCACAAACCGTGCCGATAGCAACAAATTTTTCAACATTACGCTTCCAGGCCTCGTGCATAAGCTGGACGCCCATCATCAGGTTGATGTAGAAAAAATCAGCTGGACGAGCCCGGTTAGCGCCAATCCCACCGGCAAGTGCGGCTAAATGGATAATAATATCGGGTTTACTTCGATCGAGCACGCGTTGGATATCTAGTGGATTGACCAGGTCGTATTCTTCGATATGAGGTACAAAAATATTGGTAGCACCACGGAGTTTTAGCGCATCAAGGACAAATGAGCCTAAAAAACCTGCTCCCCCCGTAACACAAATGCGTTTATTTTGCCAGAATTTGGGATCGGATTGTAAAGCCATAGTTACTCCTACAACAGTTCTAATAACCAGACAATTTCACATACAGCATCATTGGACGATAAACTGGGCATTGCGATAATGCTGGTCGTGTGGATTACTGATGAGACCCGAGCGAATAGCATTCAAAACCTCACGTATACCATCATCGGGGGTGAATTGGGTTTGAAAGCCCAATTCGTTTTGAATTTTTTTATAAGATACAGTAATATCACGCATATCACCTCCAAAGGTCATGTCCTTGTAGGTGACAACAGTTTCAGGTAGCTGTTTATGAATTAGCTCCACAATCTGATCCTTGGTAAAATTCCCTTTTTCTGATCCAAGATTATAAATTGGGGAGTGCGTTTTCCCTTCCAAGGCATGCATGCCCAGGGTGAACCCTCGGATTACATCGCGAATATGAACGAAGGAACGCGAATAACCGCGCTGATAGATCAATAACTCACGCCTGGTGAAAGCATCAAGGACAAACTGGTTGATGATAAGGTCGAAACGAGTGCGAGGTGAAACGCCGTATAAAGTTGCTAAACGAAAGATAAGTGGGGTGCAAGTGGAATCCTGTTGCGAAAGAAGGAAACGCTCCGCTGCAATTTTTGTCTCAGCGTACAAGGATTGGGGTGTAAGAGGAGAATCTTCAGTGACAGGTTCACCGTTGGTAGAGAGCCCATAGTTGCTATAAGTAGAAGAATAGACCAACCGTTTCACCCCGATGGAAACTGCCTGTTCGAAGACACGTTCAGTAGCTTCAACGTTATAACGCCAGGCAACCTGCCTACCAACTGCCTGGCAGGCAGGAAAACCGACAATGGCAGCGAGATGAACTACCACATCCGGTTTTTCCCATTCAGACCGTAGACTGGAGAGGAGTGCACGTGGTTCGATCAAGTTGGCCTTGACGAAGTGAAAATTAGGATGCGCCAGATAAGCCAATAGTGATTCACCACCAAAGAGCAAATCGTCAATGACGGTGACTTTAATCCCAAGACGTAAAAGCTCACCTGTGAGAAGCGAGCCGATGTAACCTGCCCCGCCAGTGATTACAACATGATTAATACCACTACCGTATGGGCTATTGGGCGGGCTGCTCATATCCGTTGCTCCACACTAAAGTAACTTTAACGCCTTGTACCACCAGAGCTGGTGAATTTGGATCTTGAATTGTTTTAATGCCCTGCTCCAAACATGTCAGGCGGCAAACATCTGCAATGTCATTGGTCTGGTTGGACAATTTTGGATTTTCGTAATCGACGGCACATTCAATACGAACGTGGTCAAAACCGGTTTGTTTAACTTCGACAAGCAGCTCACGCACGTGTTTTCGGATATTTCGGTATAACAAGAAGGATTGTTCTATATAATCAATGGTGAGATGGGCCCTAAAGGAAATACCTTCAGGAGTGATAATGTAGCGCAGCTTACGTCTTTCAGCTCGCTTGACCTTAACATAGCCTTTGGCAATCATTCGCTTGATATGCCAATTCACTGTTCCCACTGCGACTCCGAGGTGAGTTGCCAGGGTGGCTTGAGTAATATTGGGATCATTCTCGATTTGCTCGAGCAAGATCATTTCACGAGTTGCATCATGATTTTCTGCCATGGGGAATTTTTATATATACCAGGACCAGATTACGAGATCATTAAATCAAAATTCAGTAGTTGAAATTCAATGACTGAATTATAACTCAAAATAGCTAAATATGTGGATCGAATTGTGTTATTTTATGCTTGGACAGTCAGAAGTAACAGATATCAGCATACATTAAAATTACCGACGATGCGGAGGATGTCGAATCCTTCAGCGTATGGGCGTTCTGCTAACGCACCATGACGTATGAGCGTGGCGCGTAATACCGAAGCGTCAAAATAGTACTTATCATGGTAAGTGGAATACTCAGCCAAAGCCAGGATCTTTTTCTCGACATCTTCAGGACTGACTTCCACTAAAAAGTGTGGAAAGAATCCGTAACTGCTACGCAGGGCATCAAAACCTAAAACAGTTGTGCCACGGAAGGCGCGTAAAACTTCTTCGGTTGTTTGTTGATGATCTTGATGAATATCTGAACGAGAATGGGTGATAACAATATCAGGCTGGTATTCGTGATTGAGATGATATAGATACTCAAGAATTTCCTGGCGTAACTCCGGGAAACGACGGGTGGCGAAATGAACCAAGTTTGACGTGGTCACCGGCGACACCCAGGATACTCATGCTACGGATATGTTCTTCCACCAGATGGGTAAGCGAAGGATTCTTTAGGTTATCCGATAGCGTGACACATAAGATATCTGTTTTGCCCTGGATATTCGAAATAAAAGCACCGCACCCCAATTCGATATCATCGGGATGGGCGCCAATAAAGCAGATTTTTTTTCCGTAGAAGAGCATCATGGTTAGTCCTTTCGAGTTATTGAAGAGACATAGTCTGATTTTTGTTAAAATATATACAATCTGAATAGTTGTCGCAAGCGTTTACGTTGATAAAGTAAATCAAGTAATCAACGGTAATGATTAATCACGCCTGATTTAGCCCATACCGAAAACATGACGGTAGACTGCAATGGTTTTCTCTGCAGTGCGCTCCCAGGTGAAGGTTGAAGCGCGTTTCAATCCTTTGAGAGACAACCTTTGTCGCTCCATTGGATCATTAATTAGATCGAGCAGCGATTGGCCAAGGACTTGGGAATCATTTGGAGCGATTAACACTCCGGCATCGCCTAGTATCTCGGGCATCGATGAAACATTCGAACTAATAACTGGAGTACCACAGGCCATGGCTTCCAGAACGGGTAAACCGAATCCTTCATAAGCTGAAGGGTAGATAAATACTTCCGCCAAATTATAAATCAATGGGAGATCATCACGCTCGACATAGCCGGTGAAATAGACCTTATCGGAAATCCTTAATTGATCGGTCTGTTGGTGGATATTATCAACCATCCATCCCTTGGGACCAACAATCACCAGACGATGATCTGGCATCTGGTCAGCTACTGTGGAAAAGGCCTTCAGTAGCGTGGATAAGTTCTTTCTTGGCTCGATCGTGCCAACATACAGCAGGAAATGATCCGGAAGATGATATTTCTGACGTGCCTGCTGGAGGATTGCATTATCCCGTATTGGACGAAACTCCGGGGTAACACCCAGTTGGACAGTAAATATATTATCGGGTGAGACACCTACCAGACTAATGGTATCTTGCCGAGTATTTTCAGAGTCTGCAATGAGTGCAACAGCACGACGTGAGCTGGTGCGAATAAAGAAGCGGAAGAAATAACGCTTGGGCAGTGTATGGAGTTGCGGGAACAGAAAAAAGGTCATATCGTGGAAAGTTACCACCTTATATCCAGGAAAAGCTAATGGCATGGTGTAATGCAATGAATGGAGCAAATCTAATTGGTGATTTATCGCCAATTTAGGCAAGCTAATCTGTTCCCATAAAAGACGTTTAAGAGGGGATAAATTGGGAAGAATAATCAAGTGCAGGTTTGGAGTCCCTTGAATTTTTAACAAATCCAATCGAGATCTCTGAACGAAGATCATGAACTCCAACCTGTCTGATTGGCTCCCATCCGGTAGGTAAACAGTATTCATTGTGTACCGGGCAATGGCGCTGATTAATTGGATGATGTAATTTCCCGCTCCAACTGGACGGGATGGTAAAGCAGTGGCATCGATTCCGATGCGCATTGTTTTCATGGATTTATTTTGATAGGCGCTTGACTGCAATAAGTTGCCTGGTTATATCCATCACCTGCCTCAGCGCACACATAATATTCAGCAGGGCTGACACCGCTGGTGTTCCACAGGTAAGTTATATCTGCTGGGATCTGTTCAACGAAGGGATCATAGTATGGATCTGAGTTGGATACAACGGGCAGATAAAGAATATAGGGAGCAGATATGGCGGCCCTTGCGAAAGCATTTGCAGGGTGTTGCTTCGGTTGGGAAAGGTCAGTGGTATAGTAAAAATCTATCGATACATTTGAGGAAGGTTTATTAAGCAGCACGCGGATTTTCACTGATATGCCTTGAGTCACCTGTTCAACCTTGGTTAATCTTATCCAATCGAATTCCTGGTGCATAACACTACCGGTGATATTCTCATTGGGATCAAAACGAAAACCAACTACAGGTCCGACTAATGCTTGATCTCGCCATGAGACAACGGGGCAATTACCGGGGGTGAATTCCTCGGGTATGCCATTCAAAGGATCATACAGGTCAACTGTGTAAGTATTCCAACCGACATCCTGTGCTACAGCGCGGGAAATATAATAACAATCCTCACCTAGGCGATCAAGGCGCCAGATCAGGCGAACAATCATCCCCCTGGCTGGATCACTCCAGGCACCATCCGTGCGGCTGGAGAAAGAGAGATAGCGGTAGCCGGACAGGTTGCCATGATCAGTGGAATTAAGATAGATTTTTGGGTCAGCTTCGTTTGCGCCAGGACCGGCACAAGCACGTGATTGTGTGTCAAGTGATAATATCCCGTTGGAAAAATCATAGGTAGCACAGTTAATCAGCGTAATATCGGAGGGTTCCATATCCCAGGGGTTCCCCTGACCATTGGCATAATCCTGACCGCTATAGGGGGATGGACTGGTGTATGTAACGATGGGAGAGCCAACGATATTCACCTGCCCTTGCTGGATCAGGTTCCCCGCCGAGTTCTTCACATAATAGTTATAGTTACCCGCTGGTATGCCCTGAACATCCCAGGCGTAAGAACGATTTGAGGGAGTGAATGAATTGACCACCAGGATCTGGCGTTCTGGTGAACCGGTACCCAGCCAAATGGAATATGCATCTTGGGGCAGTCCAGTTAAATTAACATTGACGGGCTGGCAGTTAGTAAGACGGATCCAGTCAATGCTGAATTGTGTAGCGGCGTTCTTACTTGGTGTGATACGTAAATACTGCCAGAACTGCTGGCTGGACCAGGATTTATTTATTAAGCCTTGTGGTGGGGTATTCAGGTTAAATTGGTACAGCCTCCATTGGTCATTAGTAATGTAATTGGATATGGCGACCCCCCAGGGATTGTTGGTGTCATTGTTGGGCGCCCAGCCAACTAGGAAGTAGTTAGTATTGGAGCTCATCCAGGTGGATTTCATTGCCATATAAAAACAAGCGAAGGTGGATGAATTTATTGGATACAACACGCCAATCTTACCGGAATGAGTTCCTGGAGGGTAGCCTGGGAAGAGTGGGAAGAACTCGCTATAGGTTCCCACGGTGGAAGCGGAGAAAATCCCGCCAGACACCTGAATATTCACCAGGTGTTGGTCTGGTAAATTTGATAGGTTAATCCCCTGAGAGATGTCGTAGAATTCGGACATATCCCACGGGTCCGCCAAGACACGAGTAGCATAATCTATCCCATCGGCGACAGTATAATTCTCCTGTATAATTCCTTCGTCACCCAACAGATCGGTCTCTATTTTTTGTGCAGGGGCTGTGAATGCCGTAACAGATGCGGTTCCCACCGCAAGAAATATCAGTAAAAACACCGATTTCATAGAAAAATCTCCTATTCCCTTAAAAGATACATAATCGAATTTTATACCATTCTATTATCTGACCAGGCGGTTAACCAAAATGATATTAAACAATTTGATTGCAACAAGTGGAGTGGATTTGTATTATCGCTGAGATATTTTCCACTTAATAAAACCCCAGCAACGACTGACCAAAACACGCCAACCCTCATTATTTAGGATATATGAGCACGCGCCAGACCGGTCTTCCAATCCGAAGATTGTTTGGACGACTGGCGTGAGGTCCGGTAAAGGGATGTACCTCCTTGCAGGCAGAAATGTCGCAACGGTTCGACCACCTGCGTCCATGAAAACATCTCCTGCAAGGGTGCAAAGGCTTGCACCCAGGTGCTTTTAGGTTTTTCCAACAATCTGGATAATGCTTGGGCAGTATCATCGACATCCAGCGATGCCACCACCTCACCCAGTCTGTACTGCTCGACCCATTCGCTGGTCACGTCCCCGGCAGTGGTCAGGATAGGCAGGCATGCCCAGAAGTAGTCAAAAATGCGCGTTCGGATCGAGTAGCGTGTCTCGATATGCACAGAGTGAAGCATTACGCCAACGTCTGCCTCACAGAGCAACGCTTCGCGCTGCTTATACGACACCCAGTCATAGAAAATAATGCTGCGATCCTTTTCACCGATCTCTTCAGCTAAGTCCTGAGCGCGCTGCGCCATCGCATGGGGCGGGACGAGTGGGTTGGGGTGGCGCGCACCTAAGAAAACCAGGCGAGCCATGGGATGAGCTTTAAGCACCTGAGGCCAGGCGCGGATTAACGTAAGCGGATCCATCCAGTCCCAAATACCACCGCCCCATAAGACAATGCGACTGTCAGCCTCTATGCGAGGATGGATGCCACGCAAGAAGGGCTCGCCGGTTGGCTTGCGCTCGGGCATGCCTACACCGACCACTTCAATCAGAAGGCGCAGGGTTGGGTCCTTTGCAAATGCGCGCGGGGTGAGGCGACCGTTGGCTGCCAGCATGCCAAGCCAAAAATCTCGCTGGCGCTCATTTCCACAGATGAAGAAATCGCCGGATTGCAACAAACGGTTGGTGAATTGTATAACCTGGGTGTTCAGTACCTCTTGCACCCCCAGCGGTTCTTTTTCATACAGATGCAGGTTTTCCAGGATGGTTGGGTCATATAGGTCCACCACGATCTGCTTCTGGGATTTCGTCACTAAGGGGAATTTTTCCAGGATGAAGCTCGAGATAAGCACCACATCGCAAGCTTCGATCAGCTTATACACTTCTGCAGGTTGCTCGAAGCGATAAAGGGCAAAACGCAGTTCTGGAACTAGCAGGGATGTTTCGCCAGGTATAGCCAGAATAACATCGAGGTCGCGGCTCAAGGCGCGCGCCATCTCCAGGTAGCGCATACCGGGACCGGCAAGCTTTTCTGTGATTATGTCATGACTTATAATTAACAATTGGTGCATTTTGGGATTTTTGGAAGATGAAGTCTAACAGGTGTTTGCAAGTAGCGTTTTTAGTAAGGTCTTCAATGAGATGAGCCTGGGGCTAGTTGTTGCCAAGGTGTTCAAGGACTACTCCACATTTTTAACGTTAAAATATTGTTTAAGCAGGGGTTTGCACCTTGGTGAATCTTAATAGCCATGGTGGTAATATAGTCATCGATGACTCAGGTATATGTTTAACATTATAGCCAGAGCTGGCTTCTTATTAAAACAGTTCAACCATCAGACCAAATACTTGTTATCGAATTATACTTGACATGGTTCCAATTGCGTTATTGAACCTTGGGCATGAATAACTAACCGGATTAAACGAAGTCCGGCGGGATGAGACTTATCATTGAAGGGGTTTTATATCTTTTTTGCAGCGATTCTATTACTGGGTTAGGTTGCTGACCAGAATTGAACGGATTTATCCAATCTGGGTGCACTGAGGTTAAAGTTAGTACGAAGCGTCATGGAAAATTTTCATTTGTAGGGCTGCTTCAATGATGAGGATTTCTTGGGCTTCCTTCCAGGTTGCAGGGGTGTTTTCGGCTCGTCTGAAGTTTTCTGGGTGTTTAATGGAGGATTGAAAAGGAGGTAAGGAGCAGAATATACTCGCTGCGCCGAACGTTAAGCAATCAAGGAATATGATGTCAGACATGTAACGCGAGAAAGGTATCTCCCTCAGGGGTGAAATAGCGAAGTCCCATTGCGGTTTGGAAGTATACGAGGGCATAAATAGGGGTATTCCTACTCTTCAGGCTTCGTGGAGATGAAACAAAATGGTAAGCCTTCCATATTTATTGACAACATAGACTCAAGGTAGTGCAGCAATCATAACTCTTCCCCATTGTTTTGTAACCAGAGGGCTTGGAGCAGCTTGAAGGTGGGCAGCTCGGGGTAGAACTTTGGAGTAAATAATTGTCCGTTTTCCTGAAGCTTGGCACGTAGTTTATGGTCATTGACTAGGCGATATAAAGCTGCGAAGCAGGCCTCCCTATCCTGGGTATCAACTACTAAGCAGTTATCTTCATGCCTTGCGTAGATGTCGGTGCCACCGCGTACAGGTACGACTGATGCTACCCCGCATGCCATCGCTTCTAATGCAGTTAAGCCCATCCCTTGAAAAGTGGAATAATCCACGAATATGTCCACTTCATTCATGAGATTTGCTACCTGTTTCTGGTTTAGGCGCCCTGCCAGTTTGAAGGGGAAAGACAAGGGAAGTTGCGCCTGTTGCAACTCATTCAAATCAGCACCGAAGAGAATGAGTTCGATGCTGTTACCAAACTCTTGACTGGCGCGTTCCATGAGTTCCATAGTCAGGCGAGGGCTGCGACGTGGGGTACTGGGGCGGATCATAGTTGCGACTCTCAGCGAACGATTGGGCCATTCAGGATCCTGGCGGGGGCGTGGCATAAATAGATCGATATCGAGACTTGCTCCAAGTACAGTCACTGGAATGTGTAGATTTGCTGAGTATTGATGCTGGATTTCATCATATATCCAAGAGGTGGGTGCAGCAACGAACTAACCTAGGTAGAAGAGTATAAGAGGCGGCTGCTTTGTTGTATCCCTCTGAGCCAGGCTCATCGAAGTATGGCTCGTAGTCTTGAATGTAGTATCCGAGAACGATGTCAGGTTTTAAGAAGGGTATCGAATCGAGCCAGTATACGGTTATGTAAAAGAGGTAACAATAACAGCGTCATAGCTCATAGCAATTTTCGGAAGGTTTTCAATTGAGCCATATACCATCGGAACATCATTATCAGGATAGGCTTGTTCAAAATCCATACGATAGGGGGATGAGAAATCTGGGCATCTACATACATCTGGCGCATGGTTCGGCGGCTAAGAGAATGAGGTCGGGATCACCACCCGTTGCTGCTATGGGTAAGACAAACAGCAAGCGCTTACCTGCAAAAAGCTCCTGTCCTCGCTGAAGTAGGTCATGGCGTTCTTGATTGAAAGCTAGCTGGGTGCGTAACTCATTATTGGTCAACAACTCAGCCAGTGCTTCCGTCCATGCAGAAGGGGTATTTTCTACCAAGTAGCCAGTTTCAAGATGGTGGATCGTTTCTTTATAAGATGGGACACGGCTATAAATACCAGGGACGCCAAGGGCTGAATAGTCCAAAAATTTAATATCAGATTTGCAGCGATTGAAGATAGTGTCCTCTAAGGGAGCGATGCCGACATCCCAGGAAAGGTTTTTCATCATCCAAGGAATAAAATTGGGGTAAGACATGTCATTGGGATTGGGTTGAATCACATGCACGGGAAGCCCCTGAAATGAAGGAACCACGGTCGGGTTAGAGTATCCACCAACCAACTGGAGTTGTATCGAGATTCGGTTTGGCTTCGCAGGATTTTCCGTAATGCCTGAAGCACCATCATCAGATCGGCATCATGGGTAAATGTACCCATAAACCCAATGATCTTCGGTGCACCTGTTTTCCTACTTGCAGGTCGTCGCGTGTGATTTTCAGTGAACAACCGCTCATCCAGAGTGTTGGGGAGGACATAGATGTGTGGGTTAAATTGATGGAGACGATCTTTGAGGTATTGTGTTGAGACCAAAATACCATCGGCAGTACGGCAGAAGTAGTAAAAAGATGACTCACGAGCACGAAGAGGAATGGTGTCCAGGTCGATCAGATTATCGTCTATAGAATACACTACGCAGGCGCCCATCTTTACGGATTTGAGAAACGAGTTGTTCAGCTTCCTCGAGAGTGATGTTAGGTTTCCAGCTACGTTCGACGATGAAAACATCTGCAGAGGAGGAATAGTCGGTTCCCTGGGTAACTTGAAATGCTTCTGAATTGGTGGGGTGTGTAAGCGGGAGAATATCCCTGATATATGCAACCCCAAAGGGTTTGAGATCTACCCCGTGTTCAAAGATGATGTGAATATGTACCATGTATGATTGCTCTAGGCATTAGGCGGAGTCATTGTCTGTCGCATCGATAAATCTACGGAAATAGAGTGTCCAGGATGTTAAAGGCAGCTTTTTCAGGATAGTGCTGACAGATGTCAAAAATTGATTGTTGTTGGAGGCTTGTACGTAAGTGCTCATCTCGGATCAGGCTGGTTAAGCGAGTTCCACGCATGGCGCTATGGAATCGGTTTCGATGACTTCGAGCATTTTTTTCATGATGAGCGAAGCTCGTCGCACCGCCATTCTGGGGTACGATCACCGCTGCGCCAGAAGCCATGGCTTCCATTGCTGTAAGACCCATTGCCTGGTAGGAGGAGAAGTCGACGAAAATATCCACTTTATTCAGTAGGGCAGCTAATTGTGGCCGAGAAAGAATACCAACGAGATGCCATGGAAAATCTCTGTCTAATTCAGAGAAACCAGGATCATTCAAATCACAGCCGAACAGGATAATCTCAACATCCCTATTGTGTGGGAGATCTGACGTAAAACCTGCATGGTTAATGCCGGTTGACGGCGTAGAGTGCTGGGCCGGATCATGGCGGCAACGCGCAAAGGGCGTGCCGGCCAATCCGGGTCTTTGCGTGGGCGCGGTCGAAAGGTATCAATATCCACGCTCGGACCAACAACATGACAGTCCACACCAATATTTTGCAACACTGCCTGGCGATTCCATTCAGTCTTTGTAAAACGTACCAGGTCAGGAAATAATAAATATGATTCGATTGCTTGTTTGTACGCTTTAGTTCCCGGTGTAAAAAAGCCTGGCTCAAAGTCCTGTATATAGTATCCCGTATGCGGATATGTGATATCTCGGGTAACTCTAACCCAAGAGATTGAGCTATACATGGTGCCGATAACGGCATCGTACTCAGAAAGAAGCCCGGCAGAGCGGCTTGGGTCCTGGATATAGACTGTGGGGATCGTCATGTTGGGGTAGACTTGCTCAAAAAGGATTGGTGACCCTGGAGGTTGATAATCTCGACGCTGATACCCATGTTCTGCATTGATTCTGCTTCTTGAAGGACCACGTGACCACCGCCGCTAAGCTCTGAGATGGGCAGGAAAAAAGCAATTTGTTTGCCTTCCCATCGCTCCTTGGCACTTACAATTGTTTGTTGGCGTAAAAACATAACCTGATTGCGTGCCCGACAGCCCTGCATGGCGTGGTCAAAGCGGCTGTGCTGATTCCATCGCTGATGATCTGGTGACCATACTTTTCACCAAAGGCCTTATCCGAGTGAGCAACGAGCTGTTTTCGACGCTCGTGTGAGTAAGAACGGGATTGGGCGTGGTAAATATACGTATCATCGGCTACAGCCAAGTGCCAACCAGCCTTGGCAGCACGCAGGCAGTAATCGTTCTCTTCCCCGTAACCTTCACCAAACCTCTCCTCGTCAAGATAGCCAATTTGGTCGATTAAACCACACTTGATCATCAGACAAAAACCGTTGAGGAAAGAAATGCGGGGGTAGACACGCCCTGAATAGGTGGCGACTAACTGCCCCATGTCAGCGACACTAAAATCCTTCAGGCAGGGGGTTTTCTGCCCAATCTCCCTCGGCATTGTAAATTTCCGGGATGGATTGCCAGGAGGCGGTGTTAGAAAGGGGACCGACCAGTCCAATATGAGGATCCAACTCGCCGCAAGCAATTAAGCGATCCAGCCACAAGGGTGTAACCATGGTGTCACTGTTGAGTAGAATGACGTAGTTAGCAGAAGAGGCATGAAGTCCCTGATTTGCAGCACGGGTATAACCTCGAGCTTGTTCATTGCGAAGCAGAAGTGCAGCCTGTGAAAAAGCGAAATCATCAAGGTATTCCCGAGTAGGTTGGGTGCTTCCATCATCTACCAGGATGAGGTTATAAGGAGGTGTCGTATAGCGGATAATAAATTCGAGGCAACCTTGAACATCAGTGAGAGCATCATGAACACAAACAATTATGTCCACGCTAACCTGGTGGGGCTGAACAGGAGGAATAGTTCGTTCGACCTCAATGAAAAAAGCACCTGAAAGCAGCACGATGAAGGTTTAACCTGAGTGAAAACCTGCGCAAGCGGAAGCTAACCTTTTCACTCATACG
This sequence comes from uncultured Chloroflexia bacterium, assembly GCA_963736805.1. GTDB lineage: Bacteria > Chloroflexota > Anaerolineae > Anaerolineales > UBA4823 > FEB-25. The sequence continues at coordinate 406,346 of CAVTQM010000057.1, read as the reverse complement.
GCGGAAAAATACAATAACGCCCTGACGACGTATTATTTGGAATCCACGCCCAACCGAGGACATCCACTCCGTCAAGTGAGTGCTACGAGAAACAAGGTAAACCCGAATTGCTTGAATACGCCTCATAAGGGGTCAACTGGTGATATCATGGATGCCATGTAAGATCGTCCCTTTTACAGAACTGACCCGGCCTATTCTCCCAAATTGTCCCTGCCCGTTGTTGATCACGTGATCATTTTCAAGAGGCTTATCAAAGTATATCACGGACTTATAAGTCGGAAGATTTCATTTAGATGGCGTAATTCTCAAGAACCTGAAGATAAACTCACGGAAATGGCGGGCAATTTCAGGCCAATTATAGTACAAACCACTTTTTGACGTCCTTGCTGACCTAATTTCCGCGCCCACGACGGATTGGCCAAGAGTACTTCGATCGCTTCTGCCAGCATATTTGCGTCATCGAATTGGATTAATAACCCATCGCGCCCTGCATCAATGACAAAAGGGACAGCCCCGTTCCTGCAACCAATAACAGGTTTCTCGAGTGCCCAGGCTTCTATAAACGAGATGCCAAAGGATTCGTATGAAGACGGGTAGGCTGAGATTCCAAAGCAGTAGTTAAAAATGGTTTTTCTTCTTCAGGAAAATTATAGTGTAATAGAATCTTTTCCCGATCGGAAACAGGAAGCTCAGCTAACTTTGCAGCTAGACGGTCTGCATAGATAGTCTTAGCACCCGCAATAAGAAGACGGGCCGAAGGATAGATCTGCCAAACCTGTTGCATAGCGCTTATCAAGGTCTCGACGCCTTTACGCTTCGAGACCTGACCGATAAAACCGATGACGGGAACACCTGCTGGAATGCCTAATCTGCGACGTGCAGTTTCCTGGTCAACACCTTCATATAGCAGTAAGTCAGTACCAGCACCAATAACAGTGATCTTTTTAGTCGAAACGCCCCGCGAAGTGACATAGTTTGCTTCGTGGGCAGTAAGAGAGACATAAGCATCGGCTTGTTAAAATAGCGGTAAATCATAGGGCGGTCAAACCCCCAGGCATCAGCGGGGTGCAGACAGCCAATCATGATACACGGGCGCTGACTGCGATGGGCAGCTTTGAGAGTAGTAAACATGTGCAAGAGCGGGAAGGAAGCAGTTACGGCAATATCGTAATCTGCATGTCGGATAGCAGGAGCTAATCCGGGAATAATGGGACCATTGAAAAGGGTGCGGTAGTACTGACTACCAGGACAGGCTGGTAGTTGCCTGCCAGGTAGACAAACAAACGACTGATGTAGCTTGAAACTGGAAAACGACGCACACGCACACCATTGATTTCTTCCCAACCCTGAGCCATGTGCGGCATCCGAGGTGTAGAGAAAGCTTCTGAACTGTAGCAATTTGTGGTAAATACAGTGACTTCGTCGCTGAATTGCGATACAAGCTCTTCCAGACGCGCTGGATAAGATGTTCTGTGCCTCCGATAGCAGGAAAGTACCCTTGGACTACATGAAGTACTTTCATGTATTCATTCTGAGGAATGCAGGAGATGCTGGTTTATATAACGACGGGTTCGGTGAAGCATGGACCGAAATCCTTGTGTTCGCCAAATATAGATCATCAAAGCTAAACGTCTCGCTGGCTCAGGCGGCGGCGGGACGGGATAAGCAAGACGGGGGTTACGGTCAGGAGCATAGCTACCCTCTAGGCAATAGCGGGTTATTATTTCGAGATCATATTCAACCGGGATATCACTGCGTGCCTTGGCTTTCAGGGCTTGTAACCAATCAAGACGATCAGAGGTATTAGAAATGAAAAAGTCACCCAAGGCCAGCATGGGATCCATACCACTCGCTTCTTTCGGGTAGGTGTTGTCTGAGGGAAGAAGAATGATCAGGCGGGACTCAGTGTATTCCAAGAGGGGAATATTGCTCACCAATTTACCAGGAATAATGGCTATATCACTATTATCCACCAGGAGATGTAGGCTTTTTGGGCGATCGGGCGAATAGTTAACTTGTTGGAAGGAACCATTACCAGTTTCAACTGGTTCAGGGATTTCGGGTGCACTCTTCGCTAGCGTGATTGGGATAGCTAAAGTGATGTCCATGCTGCCAACCAGGTTTTGGATCAATTGCCTGACAATCGATGTGGCGTCCATACTATCGCCAGTACTAATGACTAGCAAATGTAGTCGATTTTGAGGGGAAAGCTCGGGCATTGAACGGGTCCTTTTTCCAGCGATCATAGGGTAATAGTGACTGATAATCAGATCCCAGGTCAACTCTGGCAGACCGTTCCATACAAATGGCATGGGAATGTTACGTTGGATTTTAAACAAGTCATCATCCGATAGCACACGACCAGCCTGTAGGAGACGACGCTGACCCAGGATGGCAGGCAAGGTCCTAATTAAGTTGCTCCAACCTGTCAAATACGCTCGAGCATTAGCAAAATTGCCTGAGAAAAAATAGCGAATGAAATTCAATAAATCCTCCATTATGTAATTACGTAAGAAGCGCACCAAAAATTTCTTTAGCAACTTTATTGCAAATCGCTGACGACCATAAACGACATTTGATAGCTTGCGTGGGGTCATACCTTCTGAATGGCCAGTGGATCCATGGGAGCCACCGAAGGCATGGAAAATGACCGCTGATGGAGCAGCTAAAATCCGAAATCCTAATAGCCGTGCTCTGTAACACCACTCGACATCTTCATAATACATAGGAAAACCTTCGTCCAGTGATCCAATTGATTTCCATGCTTTGGGGGTAATAAGGGCAGCAGCAAAGCAAGCGGAGGGGAGCTCATGATACGAATTAAATTGTCCCAGGTCGAGGTGTCCAATAGCATTATCGGTTCCCCAAGAGATAGAACCAACATAATTGCCTAAGCCATTAAGGAATTGTGGAGCCCAAGAAAAGTATAATTTTGGGGCTACAGCAGCGCAAAATGGGTCGCTTAGGGCTGCAGATACCATTTGAGCAACAGCATCATTTTCCAAGCGGACATCAGGGTTGAGTATGAGCAGGAAGTTATCAGGTGGTGCCAAACTAACCCCTGAGTTAATGGCATGTGATAGAGAGGTAGAGTGCTTAATCTGTAGGCGCTGAATATCCGGATAGTTGGTTTCAAGCCACTCAAGGGCTCCGTCATACGAGCCATTGTCGACAACTATGATTTGGATGTTCGTATAGGTTTGAGCTAACAGCGACGTAATGCATTCTTTTAACCACTCGAAGCTGTTATAGTTTACAATCAAGGCGGAGAGGGGAACTTGTGGGCTGACAGGCAATAGCTGGTGGTCAGACGATGGCAAAATCCTTTTTTCAATCCCAGATGAAACAAAATTGCGATCCAGCAACCCTGCTTCGGCTAAACAAGCTATAGCTGCCCGGATAATTTTCGGTGTAGCAAGGTCGTTATGGAAACCGATGGAAATTTCTTCCAACGAACGTCCTTCTGCATATTGCCATAGAGCCAGTAGAGTGGCATCCACGGCAACATAACCTTGCTGGCAAGTTGACAGGATTGGGCGGTTATGTAAGTATGAAAGCTGAACCTGGGGGGAATGAGTGTATCGTATCACGGCTAAAATAATGCGCTACTAATATGTCTATTCGATGGTAATGGAAGCAAAGGCATATTTTTATGTTTTGTCTCTAATGTAAATCAATTTCCGCAGATCACTTAGCGAATCAATTGATAATGCTTAACATCCGTGTTTGAACAGGATCAACATGCGGTTAAATAGACTTGTTATGATGCGGCGCAATCAGAAAGCGTCGGATTTACCTGCTTCGTTAAGAGAGATGTATATTTTGTGGTGCGGAAAGAGGCATTTTCCGATTTAACCATGAAGGTAATGGCACCTTTTCGTTCTAGAACGTGATCCGCCGCTTTGATCACGAACCCTATCTCGGAAATAAAGGAAAATGGTGGCGAAATTTTCATTTTTATCAGGCGTTACACTTTTGCTTAGGGTTGATTAATGGTTAGGAGCACTGTATCATCCAAAGCCCATCAAAGCATACGCCATTCTCCCCTGAAGGTAACTATCCCATATTTTTCGCTCACTTCATGACCGCGGTTGTTGATACGGAAAGAATAAAACCGATCCTGATAGTCCAGGATAAGATTTCCATCACGGTTGACTAATGCCACGGTTATACTGTACAAGCCTTCCAATAATGGAATGGATGGAATGGAATAAACGACGCCACCAACACCGGGATGCAGACTTTAATATCCAGCCCATCAAAAGTAGTATTTGGTCCAGTAATATGAACTCCATCCTGACGATGGAAGGCTAATCCGACTTCCAGCGAATCAACTGATTGGTAAGCTTGATATTCAATTTGCACCTGCATTGTTTCGCCAGTATGGAAAATGTGCTGCTCAGGTTCTGATCATTGAGAATTTTTACCTGGCTGATCTTGATGCTACCTTTACCTCACTGGTGTGAAGCCTCCTGTGAGCTATCTTCAATCAAATGCATTGTTTCTTCCTCATATACACGGCCAAGATAACGGTCAACAACTTCGTTTGCGTTGCCAACGGAGACGATTTTCCCGTGGTGGATCCAGGCAGCCCGTCTGGCACATTGTTTCGATCGTACTCATAGCATGCGATACGAATAATATTGTGGCTCCCAGTGATTTAATGGATTGAATTCGCTCAAAACTTTTATGCTGAAATGCTTCATCCCCCACCGATAAAACCTCATCGACAATGAGGATATCCGGTTGGCTATCTGTAGCAACGGCAAATCCCAAACGAGCGAGCATGCCCGAAGAATAGGTACGTATGGGGGCATCGATAAAATCGCCAAGTTCTGAAAATTCCACGATACGAGGAAATTTTTCCTCCATTTCTTTATGGCTAAAACCGAGCATAGCACCATTTAGGTAGACATTCTCCCGTCCAGTTAATTCTGGGTGGAAACCGGCACCGACCTCGAGCAATGGGGCAACATGACCTCGAACAAGGATGCGACCACGGGTTGGACGTAAGACTCGGGCGACCAACTTGAGTAAAGTACTCTTGCCTGCGCCATTTTGACCGATGAAACCGAAAACCTCTCCCTGGTTAACGCTTAAGTTAATCCCATTAAGAGCATTAAAAACCCGATGTTTTACTTTCCCTTCCAGAAGGCGGATGGCATATTCTTTAAAAGTACCTATCTGTTCCTGAGGAACACGATATTCTACAGAAACATCCTCCATATTGATAATAGAGTGACTTTGTGATGTGGGTAGTGAATTCTCTGCCATAGCCTTAAATCCTATAGGCGAATTCATCCGATTTTCGTGCAAAAACCACCCAGCCGAGAATCAGTGTCACCAGCGCAATCACAAATGGAATTAAAAACTCCTCCAGAGTTGGAAAGCGCCCATAATAAGTAGGGATGCGGAAGAGCTTGACCATGTGATACATCGGATTCAACATGGTGATATATACCCGGTATGCCTCGGGTAAGACTTGTTCCGGATACATAATTGGGGTCAGGAACATCCAGGCAACCAGAATAATCTGGTACATTTCAGAGATGTCTGGAAAGTATACAGCCCAAGTCGAAATTAATAAGCCAACACCAAGCGCAAAAGCGCAAATTACCAAAACCGAGACTGGAATAAATATAAATGATAAATGGATAGGTAATCCGGTTATCAGCATAACCACTAATAAAGGTATCAAGTGACAAGGATAAGATTCACCAGACCGGTACCTTGGGCAGCCAATGCAAAAGACGCACGAGGAATATAGATGCGGTTGAGCAAGCCACCACCCCAGATCAGATTTAACATCGAGGCAGTCGTGGTCTGGCTAAAAAAGGTCCAGGCAAGCAAACCACTCAGTACATATGCCGGGTAGGAAGGTAGACTGGAGGACTTAAAAAACTGAGAAAATGCAATCGTCCAGACCAGCATCATACCAAGCGGATTAAGCATAGTCCAGGCTACACCCAGGAATGAGCGTTTATAACGGGCAAGGATATCCCGACGGACAAGCTGCCAGATTAAGTGATGATAGTTAAAAACTTCCCTCAGCTCTTCAAAAACAGCAGATCCACGACGGGTGCTGTCATAGATAACTGGGAGAGCAGGTTGGACTTTCATCAATTGCCTCTTTAATTTAATTATGATTATTGTACCAGTACGGTCTTATGATCAGTGTTTATTGGGTTGTGCGGCACTGCGTTGAAATTACTTGGTGGCAATAAAACCACCCACAACCTTGGTCATTACAAGCTTACCATCCTGGGTAATTCGACGCGTGGCTACATTTTCAATTTGCTGCATAATTTGCTCAAACCCACCGGAATCTTCAAACAGAGATTTCCACAATCTTCGATCCTCTGATAAAGAAGCGCGAGTATATGCCAGGAATGGTTCGACATCTTCAAAGACAAGCGGATTTTCAAAAATGTGAATTTCCAATTTTGAAAATTTCTCCTGAATGGCTATTATAGATTGAACTGGAATAACGCGAGCTACCAGGCATAGGTGGAATTGGCTGGTGGGTCGCCTCATGGATAATGTCGTAAAACAGAAGTTTATTTTCAGGCATGGGTCCGGTGGTGAACAATCGTCCGCCTGGTTTGAGCACACGGTGCATCTCGGAGATGGTAAAAGGAATATGCTCTGAATAGTAGATTGCAAAACAGGATGTGACCAGGTCATACTCATTGTCATGTAATGGGAAGGGTTGATCGAAATTTAGATCGATGAGTTTGATCCGATTCCCGATCTTGGCATTTTCCTGACGAGCTTTATCAAGAAGTTCGGGATTCACATCCCCACCGGTGATGACAGCATCACCTTCAAGGGCTTTGTAAAATAGGAAACACTGTTTTCCAGACCCGCATCCTACATCCAGGATAGCTGAACCTTTTTGAGGTTTAAGCAGGTGCAGCATCCACTGATCGATATCACGACTACCATATTTTTTATGGATATCGATTCGAGCGAGCAGGTCATTGGTTGTTTCTTGATATTCGATTTTCATATTCTACTATCTCCATTTTATTGCCGAATACAGGTTAACTATACCATCAGCAAAGCCATCTATGATTATCTGCAGTTATGAACATTTACCAATAAGCGGTAATTTATGCCTTCGTTTTGTTTGCGTTCATCGACAATATCAATACACGGTTGCAGGAATTTTTTTTGCAAGACAGAGGTGAGACTATCCCACCAAGACCTATCCATGTAGACATAATCATAACCAGATGCAGCGATCTGAGCAGGGTCAGGATCAGCAATCAGTGCCTCCCAATCTGGCAGTGGGTCATATATACCCGAATGAGCCCGGGAAATGCGGCCAAAAATTGTTACAGAGCGTTCAGGAACCCGGTCAAGAACCTGGGTCCCAATTGGTAGTTTATTCCAGTAATCAACAGCATAGCTGGCGTCCAAATCGTCAATGAAATATGACAACTCTACATGTGGAATAGCATAAAGCTGGGAGCGGAAGATTACCATGACCACCCAATATCAATATTGCATAGCTGACGACCATCCCAAGGCGAAAAAGTATTTTCAGGTGGGGGAATGCCATCCAGAGGATGGGAAAACCCAAGACAAGGCAAGTCCATAAAGCCGTAGCAGGCATACGGGTAATGGACCGGTCAACTTCATATTGGAAGAAAAGTGGAAAAATCAAGCTGAGAAGCACGCTAATACTTAAGGCAGGAATAAACCAATCTTTGTGGCGCAACTGCTTCTTAAAACGAATGAAGATGACAGGCACAAGGAATAAAGCAATGCCAAGTTCTGCAAGTAAGGCAACCAACTGACCAGGATTTAAAATTGATAATGAACCGAGGTGGGCGGAAAGAAAGCCAGGAGGCCAGCGGATAGAAAATCCACGCGCATTATAGCTTTGCGATGCAACGCCTGAAATGGAAGCCATCAAATTACGGGCAGCTTCGCTGATGAAACCGCCTTGAACGAGGGAAAGCAAAGCACTTAGTGAGAGGATAATACCCCATTGTAAAAGAATTTCTTTTGGGAAAGATTTGAAGAGTTTCTTTTGAAAGATGACTGCGATCATTGCAACCAAGGCGATTCCAGCCCATATAACAGCAAAGAAATGTTCAGCACTCAAAGCAAGGGTACTGAAAATTAGACACCAAATAATCAAACCGGTTGGAGTGAAACGTCTGCGGGGTAGCAGTATAAGAAGCAATAAGACAGTCATGAATGACATTGCTCCTGTGCTGCCCAGGGTGAAAAAAACCGGCACGAAAATTCCGTTATGAAATGCAAAGGGAAAGGAAACCGGTCCTCCACCTTCAATTATCCATGTTTTCTGAAGCGCTTCAAATAATGTTGGAGCAGTATCGTAGCCCGTCCCAACGAGGTTTACTGAATTACTCACCCATTTTAGAAGGTTTGAGGGCAGTAGAAGCAATAACCAACGTGTCCCGCCTCCGAAGGTGAACAATATGCTGCCCAGCCATGCAGCAGTACGGCTGCGAGTAACCCGGCGAACCCATACCCAACCCAGGACCAAAGAAAATGCAATCGCTAGTGCACGGCTGATATCCCAGGCAGACCATGGAAAAAGACCAGCCAAGCGCACCAAACTCGCAGCAAAAACTTGGATCCCGTAATGATAGGCAAAGTAGAAATCGGGATTTAAGTAAAAATGGGGTGGAATTTCTCCCAGCAGCCATAATGGAAATAAGGGGTAGATGAAGGTATTCATCAAAGATGGAACCTCCCCGTAAGATAAGCGTGAAGAGTAGTGTTAATGAAGCCAAGCAAACCAATAATGGAATGACGTAAAAGTCATGCTTTTCAAACCAGGGGCGTATCTTAGATTTCCAAGAACAAGTAATCGCAGCTAACAAAATCAATGCTGACGAACCCCAGAATGCGTATGTGAGTGGTAATACATGAGCCAGTAAATTACTCAGCGATATAAATAATAAAAATCCGACTGCAAGCCCAGTAATCACGCGTTCAGAGCGCCGTAGATGAAAAGCGAACCTAACCAATAAGTAACCGCCCAATACCCAAGCGCCAGTCAGCAAGAGATAAAGTGAGATATCTACCAGGCTATTCGTTCTGCTCAGATACATAACAAATTAACCAATCACTGGCATGGTTGTGTGCGTGGTGTGTACAAAACAACCCCCGCTGCCTCTACTTTTTTGAGATTGGCTCGTAATAACATAAAACTGGTTCTGAGATACGCTCAACCCAGGCATCATTTTCCTCACCGAAGCTATGGTTCCTACCCTGGTACTGAGTTGTTAGAGGTTCAGAGACAATCATGGCAAAACGTTGATCTTTGATGTCATTATGGAAAGCATCCAAGTATGCGGAATTATTGGACATTGCCATTTCCATTAGAAATACCAGCTCATGTTCGGGAACAAGAGGTACCCCTTCGATATAATCGAAAGTCAATAAGTGACGCTGGTTGATGAAGAGAACTTCTCCGCCCTGATCAGCTGCGTGCTGTGTCGCGGATTTTATCGTTTGCAGAGCAGCTTGAGCGGTTTCATTATCCCGATGAGGCGCACTTCCACCCATGCTCAAGGTGAAGTATAGTGGGAAGATAATTCCTAACCCAAGCAGGATATGCTCAATAGATTGGGTACGTTTTTGTATTTTTAAAGAGGAATTCACGTGCGGTTTTTCTGGTACTGCTTGAGAGGCATCGGGTGTGAAGCGGTTGAAATATATGTAGGTGGTAATCACAAGCAATAATGTGAGGTACGCATCCAGGTTATGCAGATTACTGCCCCCGCCTATCTTTACACTGACAACAACGCCACCAATAAAGAGCACAAATAGAATTGTGATTAATCCTAGCAGACGGACGAAATGATATTCGCGCCAGTGATCATATAAGCGTAAAAATATAAGCCCGATGAGGGGTAAGGACACAAGGATTGCACTTGGCAGGATTCCCAACGGAAAAGTTGGATTGGGTAATAAGCGATACCATAAAAGGTCGGAAGAAAAACTTGAACCGAACCATGCCGGGGGATTACCTGACCATAACTGGTATGCCTGCTGACTGGCATATGCAATGGCTGTACCTGCAGCCACCCATATCATAGGTGGTAGCAAGTAGCGCCACAACGGTTTACCCTTTGCCGGGATTTCCAGTATAAAAAGAGAGGCAGCAAGCAGCCCTGGAACGGGCAACCAATTTATCCGGCTGATCCCTGCCCAAAGGGAAGCCAATAAAACCAGAATCAGGGTGCGCCAGAAGTGATTGGCATCAAATCCCCAAAGCAGAAGGATGACCATGACTAGCAGGTGATAATAAATGGGACCCTGGAAGAGATAGAGAAAAACCCAAAAGAGCAGGCACAGGATAATGACCTTAGGCTGGTTTTGACTCTTTAAGTCTAATCTCCTTACCAACAACCAGCTAGCCAGTGAAGCACTGACAACCCATAAAATCACCTGCCACAACCGATGTACAAACAAGGAAGCGTGAGTAAGAATAAATGGAAGTGATTGAAGTAAATAGCGACTGGGATGTAAAACGGATGGTGGGGTAGAGATCCCATATAATTTGTTGGAAAACCACAAAGAAGCATAATAATATCGGCTGGCCTCTGACCATCCTAATGAAAAAGGATATCCAGATATATCTGGGATGAAACTGGCAAGCTTATAAGATACCCCATAACCCAAGGTGGTGATCAGCAAAGCAGTCCCCCAACCCTGTTGAGGCCATCCCTTTTTAAATAACACTGCTCCTCCCCCTGCCAGGATACAGAATACCAGCAATCGAAGAGGAATATTTGCCAGCCTTTGGCTTGCCAGTTCCATGACAAGCACGGGAAAAATAATAAAGGATAAAAGAAAACCCAGCTTAAAAAATTTACGTGTCATTAATCAACCTATGTCGGCAAACAGCTCGTGGATATTGCCATCCGGGTCGGCAAAAAAGGCTGTGCGCTGGTTCCAGGGCATGTTTGCAGGTGGTTGGATAGGGACTGCACCTTTACGAATGATATCTGCATATACTTGATCTACTTCATCTGGTGAATCCACAGGAAATGCCAGCTCAAAGCATTGGCCGGATCGCGGCTCACGAAAAGTATCATTGCCTGTGGCACTTTCCATGATTGAACGGGTACAAATAGCAAAACGAACCCCGGAGTTCACCAGCTCCACATATTGACCTAAATCCTGCAGTATTTGAAACCCCAGAACTGACTGGTAAAAACATGCCAGGCGATTAACATCATCTGTCAGAATGGTGATGAGGGCAATTTGTCCTTTCATATATCCTCAGTATTACTTTCTACCCGCAATGATATTGGGGATGAAAAAAGCACCAGGCAGGCTGGCAATCATTTGCAAGACTCGCATCATAAGAGCAAGGGTGAGACCACTTGAAGCTGAAATTCCGCCAATCGATACATAGAAATACGTCATTGCCAATTCTTGCACACCCAAGCCATTGATTGAAATGGGCAACAAGGTGACAAAATAAGTAGCACTCCATAGACCCATCACCAACCAAAAAGGGATATCTTCACCCATTCCACGTAATAACAGCCATACAGTCGAAAAAGTGCAGAGCATATGCACCCAGGTAAATGCAAGTGAGATAAAAAGGGAACGCGGCTTGCGGAGCCATACTTTCCCCGCTTGCTGTGAGTTCCTGGAGAAAGCGCGTAATTTTATTCGCCAGGGGAGTTAGCCATGAAATTGCCATCAAATGCAGACCTGAGGCATCCTGATAAACGTAGACATAGCTTGGAATAGCAAATATCAACCCCATAGCCATTCCAGCCATACCGATTAATCGATCGACTACCAGTGAAGCAACACTAATAGCCTGGTCAAATCCCAAGCGAATTGCCCCGGCCAGGCGAACGACATCCCCTCCGATTGTGGTTGGTAGAAAATTGGATGCAAATAACATGGCAAAGGTTAGGCGCATGGATTGGCGGATAGTTATTCCGGTACCAGCAGAGGACATCAAAACATGCCATCGCATGGCAACTGCGATACGGGAAAGGAATACAAGAATGATTGCTAATACGAAACGCCACCAGGCAATTTGCCTGGCAGCAAAAACGATCTCAGCCCAACCCTGTTGGCTCAGTAAATAAATGAGTAAACCAACCGATAGGATCGTACCAATCCAACGCAGCCATACGGATAGGGCATTCTTTGGTGTGACTGTCCCAGGAGTTTGAGTTTTGCCTGGAGGATCTATACCTTGAATTTGTTGATTCAGGTGATTTCCTTTCCTAGGCGAACCAGATCAGAATCAACCATCATTCGAACCAAACCATCGAAATCAACTTTTGGAGCCCAACCCAACTTTTGGCGAACCCTCCTAGAATCGGCAACTAATAAATCCACCTCAGCTGGTCGATAAAAACGAGGATCCTGAATGACATATTCCTTATAATCCAAATCTAGATAGGAAAAGGCTTTCTCACAGAATTCTCGTACTGAATGAGTTTCATCTGTTCCAACAACAAAATCCTCGGGACTTTCATTATGAATCAAGCGGTATATGGCATCCACGTAATCTCCTGCGAATCCCCAATCTCGATCGGGCTTCCAGGTTACCAAGGCGAAGGTCTTGTGCCAATCCCAACTTGATACGTGCAGCACCATAGGTTATCTTCCGAGAAACAAACTCAGTGCCTCGGCGTGGGCTTTCATGGTTGAACAAAATTCCAGATACTGCAAAAAGATTATACGATTCACGATAATTAACAGTGATCCAGTGTCCATAAACTTTTGCAACCCCATAGGGGCTGCGGGGATAAAAAGGAGTCAATTCATTCTGAGGCACTTCTCGAACTTTACCAAACATCTCACTTGAAGAAGCTTGATAAAAACGGGTTTTTGGACTCAGGAGGCGAATCGTTTCCAACAAGCGAGTAACCCCCAAAGCGGTCACTTCACCAGTCAGGACTGGTTGGTTCCAGGAGGTGGGTACGAAGGACTGAGCTGCCAGGTTATAAACTTCATCGGGTTTATACTGCTCCATGAGATCCATCAAGGAACTCTGGTCATGGAGGTCACCCTGGATGATCTCGATTTTGTCCTGGATATGCTGGATCCGTTCGAGGGTGAGCACGCTGGACCGGCGCATCATCCCAATTACCCGGTAGCCTTTTGAAATCAACAACTCGGCAAGGTATGAGCCATCCTGACCGGTTATACCGGTAATAATTGCAGTAGGCATAATAAATCTCCTTTAAAATCAATATTCAGTGACTGAATTATAAACTATTATCCGATCTTTGTGGTTTCGCAGGATGTTTTTTATCCCAAATTGCCCCTCCAACCAGAATCATCCCGCAGACGAGCAAGGTGAGGAGGGTCATTAATTTAATGTCCAGATGAATGAAGCCAGGATAATACCGTCCGAGATACCATTGAGTGAACATACCAACAAAAACCACTTCGACAGCCAGCCAACGCCAAAGCCAGGCATCTCTACGTGACCTTGCCCACTCCCATGCCCAGGCAGCCAAAATTACCTGCCAGATAAGGAGGATCACCCTGTATCTAGGGTTGTCCCACTGGTCAGCACCCGCATTTAAAGCTGCGACGATGATCCAAGCCCAGCTTACGATACTGATCCAGATCAGCTGAAGACGACGCGCCTCACTTCGGCTGCGAAAAACCCCCAGGGTTCCATAAACCAGGAAAAGGGCGAGTGCGTACCAACCAGAGGCACGTAGGAAACCAATGATGCGCATAATCCATGCTGCACCTGGATCTCCGACAATAGCAGGTAGTACAGGTTGGGCAATACCGTAAACCGAGACAATTAACCAACGCCATTGCTCACCCATACTTTCCAACAAGCTCTGGAACATTCCTGAACTGCGTTCGGTAAGGTAACTTTGGTAGGTGAAATTATTTTGAAACCAGGTTATGAAGATATTTAAGGCTTGATTGCCTTGAATCGAGGGAAGATTTGCCAGTATTGAACCAACAACCAGCAAAATCACCATCAAGATTGCAACCAACAGGAAAACGATCAAGATTGTCCGTCGTTGCTTGATGGTACATAATGTCGAATTATCAAGAAGCCAAATTCCCAATAGAACAGTAAACGAGATAAAACCTGCCAGGGGTTGGATTAAAAACAAGAATATTGCAGATAGGACCATCCATAACCAACCAGTCATCCTTTTTCCCTGAATTTCAGTTAATCCATAGAATGATATGGCTGTCATTGGAATAACGATTGCTTCGCGCATCTGACTGCTACCTAAAAGAATACTTTCAGGATACAAGGCAAATAACCAGATAGTCAATAGGGCGGTTTTCTCATTGAACCATGAGCGAGATGCTTTCCAAAGGAATAAAATACCCCAGGCAGAAAATGTGGCGCTAAGAATAAGGATCAGGAATGGCCTGTGTGCATCCGGGCTGAGGAAACGATAAATGAAGGCACTTAATGCAAGCATGCCGCCGTATTGATCCCCTGAATATTGACCAGAGAATGCCTGACTCAATGCCCCATCAGAGGCAGCTAAGCCCCAGGCTTGTCCATCACGGATGTATGCATCTGTATACACATAACCCGAAAGATGCTCTAGCGTTGTTCTGGTAACCAACGATGGGTAATAATAAAACCAATGCAATTCCGGCTGATAGTCGAATTGAAAAAGCGATAATTGCAACCGTTGTTGCTTGTGGACTGGCTCTAACTACCCTCCACACTCCGTAAATGCTGGTGATTCCCAAACCCAGCATGACCAGGTAAACAAACCAGTTTTGAATCCAATCACCACTACTATCCATAAAAGCCATGACAGAAGCAAGAATGATAACCAGGAATATGATGATCCAAAACTCTTTTTTGGGTCGATATTTATTCATATCCACAGCTTATCAATGTCTCCAGATCATATTTTTAGAGATTTGATTGGTTTTGAGGTTTGCTTTGGGTTGAATAATTGATAGAAGAAAAACGCCACCCAAAGAACAACCAAGGATTGCAATGGAACGAGAAAGCGTGGGTTATCTCCATGATCAAGCAAGGTTTGCAGAATGGAGGTAACCCATATGATGCTCAACAATAACCAGAAATAAGCTTTTTTTGCCGGGTTTATGAATCTTACGGGTACCAAGTTGGGCGTATGACGAAAAGCCGCAAGACATTCAGAGAGAACATAGAAAATTGATGAAAATATAAAAATTAGATTTGTTACAAATAAGATTAACCGTTGGATTTGAACAGCCAGGTTGATCCCAGATGCTAACCATGAAAAGCGGAGAGCTTCAAGCGACCAATAAAAAGATGTGCGCCAGAACATCCACCAACCCATAAAGGCGTTTCTTAAAAACAATAATGGGTGTTTCAAAATCAGCTGAATGGAAATTTGTGCCAGCACACGCGAGAGATCATAAAAGTTATAACCAGAGACACGGCTCATCTCGGGAATCGCCTCCCAAATTGTATTGGTCTGGGTACCATATTCCGCAATATGGGCATCCCGATATTGGATATATGTGTCTCGCAGAGACGCATACTCATCCGGAGCATATTCAAAGAAGCTTCCGGTATGCTGGAGCAGGTGATAACCGGACATCGTTGTGAGGGCGATATCACCATAATTTTTATAAATGAATAAAATCCAGCCACCAAGGAATAAAACAACTGGCAAAATAAAGGCAATCATCGTTAAGACGGGATGGCTGTGCCTGTTTCTTGAATCAGGATTGATTATTTGGACCTGCTCATCTGCAACATAGCTGGAGGAATGCCTGGGTTTGATTCCTATCCACATGAAAATCAACAAGAGAAACGGGAGGTAAATGAATAACGGACGGACAAGCAGGGTAAATACGGATACCAACCCGATCAAGAAAGCTAACCAAAGGCTGCGTTTATGTGGATATATAAGCCAGATAAGCATGCCTGTCATGGTTAAAATGAGCAAAAAAGTCGTTAGAGATTCAGTGAGCAGGCTGGATTCAAAAAAAAGCTGTCCAAGATTGAGGGTATGAACTAGCCCTATCATTCCTCCAAACCAGGGCTTATCTGTTAATTTCCATCCGATATAGAACAATAGCAAGGTGGTCGCAATCCCTAAAACCAGCTGGGTTATCCAAACGTTCCTGTCGTTACCTACGATAGCCAGAAAAACCGGATAACCAGGTGTTCGGGTGCCATCATATTTCACGAAACCTCGTAGTACTGCTTCTGCCAGGCGGCGATAACTAGGCGTATCACTAAATGCGACAGGTTTGTATGCCAAGACTATGAGCAGTCTTGAAATAAGAGCCACTATCAGGACAAGTAGAAACCAAAAAGTAACTGATTGCAGCCTATTGGATGGAACGGTCCGGTTCTCAGTCATAATTCGTGAATGAAAGTCATTGAGGTTCAAATCCAGCTAAAGCTTTACGCGCACGTTCTCTCCAGGTGTACTGCTGGACATCCTTCCAGGCTTGCTGGGCAATGGTAAAACGAAAATTCTCGTCAGCGATCAGGTATTCAATTGATCTTGACCAGGCAGAGATGTCCTCAGGAGGGCACAGGACGGCATTGGTGGGGTTTAGTATTTCCCGGATGACGGGAAGGTCACTTGAGACGATCGCCCGTTTGCTGGCCATATATTCAAACATTTTCATTGGACTGGCATATGTCGCTGAATTGCCGCCACTGCTGCCAGTGATCACTTTTTCATATGGCATCAACAATATATCCGCAGCAGCCTGGTATATTGGGAGCTGGCTGTTTTGGACGAATCCCATCAAAGTTATATTTTCAATTTTCTCAGCAGATAATTTATCACACCACTTAATTACATCACCAGGTTGTCCTCCTACCCAGAGAAAGTGGATATTTGGATATCGCTTTGCCAGTTCCATCAACAATGACATCCCCCGACCTGGATATAAATGCCCGGTATAGCCAATCGTGAGCATCGGTGGCAAGTTGAGCAATTCACGGGCAGCTGATGGACCAGGTAAGTTGGAATAGCGCCCGAAGTCCACACCATTTGGAGATACGCAAGTAAGTGAAGAATTGTTGGCATCAAAGTTGAAATGTTCGTGGAGTTGTTCCGCCAAGGCATGCGTGATTGTGAGAATTCGTTTTTTCCCTGGAATGCGTTGAAAGAGGCGGAATAAGGAGGGTCCAAACCTGCCTTCAGGAGGTCCGTGAAGTTCAAGAATTGTTGGCAAGCCGAATAAAAGTGAGATGAATCCCGCTTGTAAAAGCCAGACATAACAGATATCTGCATTCATATGGCGTGCTTTTTGGACAGCCCTGAAAGCAAAGTCATAGTGGTGCAGATTTCGAGGTGAGGATATCCATTCAATTTCTAAAGGAGTCTCGAGTCCGTAATAAGAGCTTAAATCAACATTGTGAACCTGTTGGCTGTATATCGGCAAGAACAGACGTACTTCATGCCCCACCTGGCTTATTCCCTGACAGGCTTTCAATGCCTGCATACTATTCGCTGTAGATGAAGGAACCCGAGATACAGAGATACAGGCAACCTTCATACTTGGATATCTCCTGAGGTAGTTATTGTTAGATACCTGCTCTGCTAATTCATGAAACCTAATCAAACGCCATCCCTTCATGGCAATAATCCCGACTGATATCGCCAGATACCCAGAAAGTATGGCTGCCATTGCCAAATAGCCACCTGCTGGAACAAGCCAAAGCACAAGCAAGATTTCAATTACCCCGACCGCAAGAGCCACAAAGAGAGGATAGGAAGGTTTACCAAAAGCAAGGAATAAAGGTCTGTTCCAATTGAAGATATTTGCGATACCGTATCCAATCAGGAGGATTAGAACAACAAAGTAGGCAGGTGAGGCGGATGGTCCCCACAACAATGGAATCAACCACCAACCTAAAATTGCAATCCCAGCTGCTGCCACTAAAGTCCATGCTGCAGCGATAGAACTGACTTGTTTGAGTAAGTTACGCGTCTTTTGCCACTGGCGGAGCGCAATGGTGCGGGTAATTTCGGCATAGGTAGGCCAAATAAAAGGGTCAATTGGGAGAGTAATAAGATTAATAATCGACAAGCCAAGTTTAAAATACCCGACATAAGCCTGGGTTAGCTCTGGTGGGGTGAGAGCCGCGAGGTAGAGGGGAGCGTTATCACGTGTGACCAGATTGACCGTACCGTTCAGGTTCGTATTGACCGCAAAGCCTAATAAACTTCGCCAATCTTTTACCACTTTCAAATGAAACAAACCACCAGCGGTGACCTAAGCTTCGACTCATTTGCCTAATGGCTAAAATAGAAATCGATATTCCGGCAAATGATTTTCCCAATAAGTAAGCTCCAAGAACATCCAGGATACCTCGTTGGAGGAGAAACGATACCAGGATCAGGATTGCAGTAATAATGCTTTGAATAGTATTGACCGTACCGAGCCAGCTAAAACGCTTATTCGCCTGTAAAACCCCTACAGAAGTTTCATAAATAAGATTTGCCAGGAGCATTAATCCATATATTGGAATCAACACAGCCAAGGAAGGGTCTTTTAGCAAAACACTTGCAGCCCATGGGGCCAGTAATACCAATATTATGTATGCCAATATGGATGTGGCAGGCTTCAAGAAGACCGATGCCTTTCACAATGGCAGCAGCTTGTTGATTGATAATATTATCCTGGTTCGAACTTTCGGGGGCAAGGACGGGCTCTCCACTTGAGTTCGGATTATTTGCCAAAGCCTGTCCCAGATATTTAACAACCACTTCACTCATGCGAAAGGAGAGAAAGCGGTTGATATTGGAGACGAAGGTTTGGACTGTGGTTACCAAACCCAAGCCATCAACCCCTAAAAGACGAACGACAAAAATAGAGTTGACCATGCCCAAAGCAGCGGAAAGCGAGTTACTGCTAAAGAGGTAACTGGTATTTTTTAGAACCCCCCTGAGCAGTTTATCCTGCCACCAGGAGCGAATAGTTTTCAGCATAAGGAAATTTCGTCAGTTGTTAAATGGAATTCTCGTATGGGCAGGAATAGTTCATGCAGTAATTATTTGACTTGCCCATGATCGTTCCAGATTATACCAATCGACTAACCGTGAAACGCCTTCCTGTATACCGACCTTTGGTTCCCATCCAAGAAGTTGCCTGGCTTTTTCCACCGAAGCCCAATTGGTACTCATATCGGCAGGGTGCGGCGGATGATACTCAATGTTCGCTTTTTTTCCGGTCAGTGATTCCAAAAGTTCGATGAGGTCATTTATCTTTACGACCTCATGACCACCCAGATTGATGATTTCATACCCCAATGGTTTCAGACCAAGAATTGTTCCATGGGCAATATCATCCACGTACGTAAAGCCCCGAGATTGTTCCCCATCACCATTTACTTTTACTGGCAGACCTTCATTGATCCATTGGGTGAACCGAAACATAACCATATCCGGGCGAGGAGAAGGACCATAAACTGTAAAGTATCGGAAAATAGTCACGTCCAGATTGTACAAGTAATGATATACATAACACATAACTTCAGCACTCTTTTTTGTGGCAGCATAAGACTGAAGTGGAAAATCACTGTTGGCAGTTTCAGGGGTTGGAAGGGGAGCGTTACTGCCGTAAATACTGGAAGTTGACGCCATAATTAACTTGGGAATCTTCTGATCACGGCAAAACTCGAGCAGGTTTAGCGTACCGGTGATATTCGTATCTACATACACCCATGGATTTTCGACAGACTGGCGAACTCCTGCTCTTGCTGCAAGATTGATAACAGCAGAAAAGGAATGCTTACGAAGGATAGATTCATTATCAAACGTTATACGTTTAGCAATGTCGGAATGGAGAAAGGTGAAATTAGGATGATGCTTGTATTTATTAAGCCGATATTCCTTCATGCGAATATCATAAGCATCATTCATGTTATCCACTCCGATAATGGAATGACCAGCATCCAGCAGAATTTCAATCACACGTGATGCGATGAAACCGGCTGCGCCAGTTACCAGGTATTTTCCCATGTTCTATAAGCGAACAACTTTTGGGCTATTTTTACCCAATTTTCCCATGGCATTACGAGAATCAAAGATGAATTTTGCCTCCTTGAGGATGGCTTGATAATCGTATGAAGAATGATTGGTGATGATGATCACGCAATCAGCCTGACGCACAGCCTCCATTAGGTCATTGACACTCTCCATTGGAATATCATCGTGCGTGCGCAGGCGGGGGATAAATGGGTCATGATAATCAACTTTTGCGCCTTTCTTCTGAAGCAGTCCAATCACATCCAAGGCAGGTAATTCACGGATATCGTCAATATCAGGCTTGTATGCAGCGCCCAAGACCAGACACTTGGAATTATGTAATGTTAAGCCTCGTTCGTTGAAAGCATCCATCACTCTGCTAACTACATAGCGAGGCATATTGGTGTTGATATCTGCTGCCAATTCAATAAAACGGGCATTATATTGGAAGGCTTTCATCTTCCAGGAAAGATACAAGGGATCAATCGGAATGCAATGACCTCCAAGGCCAGGACCGGGGGTAAACTTCATAAAGCCGAATGGCTTTGTGGCTGCAGCGTCAATTACTTCCCATACGTCAACTCCAAGCCGATCGCACATGATCGCTAGTTCATTGACCATGCCAATATTTACCATCCGGAAAGTATTCTCAAGTAATTTAGACAGCTCAGCAGCTTCTGACGATGAAACTGAAACAACGGTTTTCAAAGCCTGTGAGTACCAAGCAGCAGCAACTTCACTGCATTCTTCGGTAATTCCGCCGATTACTTTTGGAGTATTAAACGTGGTCCAATCCTCTCGCCCTGGATCAACCCGTTCGGGTGAGAAAGCCAGGTAGAAATCCTCACCAACAACAAGACTCTTTTCCTTTCCCAGTTTTGGGAGAAGGACTTCACGAGTTGTGCCAGGATATGTGGTCGATTCAAGTACAATAATCATTCCTGTATGCATATACTTTGCGAGCTCATCGGTAGCACTCAGGATAAACGACATGTCAGGGTCGCCAGTTTTCCTCAATGGTGTTGGTACACATATACTGACTGCATCACATTTGATGAGCTCAGAAAAATCTGTTGTGGCAGATAATTTTCCAGTATTCCTAAGTTTGACAATTAATTCTCCTGATACATCCTGGACATAACTCTCACCGTTATTTATTAGAATTGACTTTGCGGGGGTCAGGATCAATACCAGTTACCTGGAACCCAGCTTCCCCGAAAGCAGCTGCTAATGGAAGGCCTACATATCCTAAACCAAGGATACCAATTTTGGCAGAGTGGTCAAGCAAGGATTTTATTAATGCATCTTTTGTTGGAGTCATATAGCCTCAATTAAAAATTGTTAGAATAAACTAAGCTGTGTAGGTTCAGATTTAGGTTCAGGTGGTTTTTCCTCTTTAATTATTGAAGTCTCAGAGGCTTTAGAGATTAATCCTGGTAAATTTGAGAAATCGCGTTCAATCGATATTTTTAGTGAAGGCTGATGCAGTGCAGCTGCAGGATGGAACATCGGTACCACTAAATGTCCCTTTATCCGATAAGATTGACCATGCACATCACTGATTTTTGCATTGGGCAGAAAACGAGCCATCGAATATCTTCCCAAAGTAACAATGACCTTGGGGCTGATTACCTGGATCTGTCGTTCCAAATAATCACTGCAGGCTGTAAGCTCATCAGGGAGCGGATCACGGTTATTAGGAGGCCGGCATTTAACTACATTGCCAATGAATACGTCCTCACGCCTAAATTTTATTTTTTCTAACAATTCCTCTAGATATTTCCCAGCAGCTCCGACGAATGGACGACCTTGTTCATTTTCATGGAATCCGGGACCCTCACCGATAAACATTATTTCAGCGTTCACTGGTCCTTCACCAGGTACAGATAACTTTCGCGAATGGTGCAACAAACAGCGTTGGCAAATAGCTACTTCATTGGCAATTTGTGCCATCGTTGCTTCAGCGAGTTGTTTTTTTTCTTCGTTCACATACTGCCTCCTAGAAAATGTGGCTTAACAAGTATAAAGGATAACGGTCCATTAATCCAATACTAGCCAATCGGCGATGTTCCGAGGTCATTTAACCAGGTTAAATACTGCATCCCCAAAGGCTCAACTGTCATAACCAATGCGTCTTCATTATTATCACGATAGTATTGTGGGCGTTGTCCAACGACAATAAAACCAAAGGAGCGGTACATATTTAGCGCATTCAAATTACCTTCCCGAACTTCAAGAGTGGCCAATATTACACCGCGCATGATAGATTGCCTGAGCGTTTCAACCAGTAAACGTTTTCCATATCCCAGACCACGGAATTCTGGGTGAATGGCAATCGTGGCAATATGGGCTTCATCGGATATTATCCAGACAATCGACATTCCAATAACAAATGCAGGAGAATCCTGTGGAACAATTTCAACCACCAATGCCAAGGTGGAAGGGTTCTGAGTCAGCTCAAATCGGTATGAATTTTCTGGCCACGGTAAGGAAAATGAAAGCTGGTCGATCTCATGAACACGCAAGATATCACTTAAATTCATTGGACGAAATCTCACAGATTGTGTCGATTTCTGGTGTGGGAGAGACGTCACGATATACTGCCTGACCATCATTGATCGTGTCGGCCATGTACTCATCGATGACAACAAATTATTCTGGGATTGGAGCACCAATGGAGAGATAGGTTGGGGAGAGGATGGCTGGGTCGTCAACATCTCCAACCTGCCAGCGTTTCCATGCAAGCTCAGCAAGCAATGACGGTCGTCGGATGGAATGAGCTGGAGAGGAAAGGATCACGTTTTTATACTTCCTGGCGAGGGCGTGTTGCTGCTCCTCGGTTAACTCACCACAAATGATGGTAGGTTCATGAATCAACCTGGAGAGTTGTAAAACATCCATAATCTGAACAGGTGGATTTAACTGCCAATGACCATTCGTTGGGAAATACCACCCAACTGCCAGCCGTCCACGACCAACCTGAAGGATGGCTGCCAATGATAGGCCTGGTGAGACGGGCACTGATTCGGCCACAATTTCCAGAGTCGGTATTCCGATGATCGGAAGATGACGCGCTAGAGCAATACCCTTTGCTAATGCCAGACCAATCCGCAGACCGGTATAAGACCCAGGTCCTGTTGCAACGGCTAAAACCTTCAGATGTTGAATTTCTACACCAGCTCGAGTTAGGGTAGCCATTACTGCGGGAGCAAGCTCAACCGTATGGTAGTCGTGGCTGGTCCAGATAGTTTCACAAAGAACCTGGATGCCATCATATATGGCAATGCCAATATTTCGAGTTGAGGTATCAAGCGCTAATAGCACTCAGCCTCCGTAAATCAGTTTTCTAAAACGAGAAAGTAAATCTTCATAATATTGACCATGTCCTGAGAAAATCAGATCTCGCTGAGCTTCGTCGATATAATTCAGCTGTACCCATAACCCATGATCTGGCAACACAGATTTTACGCGCTCCGCCCACTCGACAATCATTGGACCTTGGTCAAGCATGGAATCTAAATCGAGATCAAGTGCTTCATCTGAACCATTCAAACGGTATGCATCCAGGTGAAAAAGCCGCACACCGCTGGTATGGCGATAGACGTTGACAATTACAAAAGTTGGGCTGGAAACTGGATCAAGTGATCCCCAGCCAGCCGCGATACCTTGGACAAGCGTAGTTTTGCCAGATCCAAGGTTACCAACCAGGGCGACCAAGTCACCCGGTTTAAGTAAAGATCCAAGCCGCATACCCACTCGACGGGTTTGCTCAGAGCTTCTACTAATGATCTCAAGGGAGTGGGAATCGAGAATTGGCATGAAAGGATTATACAGCGGATTTTATAAAACGTAAAATTATATCCGTTGTGCATTAATTCCAATGAGCTTTCCAAATAATGCTATCCTTTCGTTTTTAAATTAGCCAAGGAAGCTGCCACACGTTTCATGCCTACATTCTCAAAAAAAATATCTACAATTTCGTCGTCATCTTGAATGCGACTATTCAGCACCATTCCATCACCCCAAACAGGATGCTGTACATGTGATCCAGGTTGGTACTTTAGTGTGGTGAAGCGCTGTGGAGAGGATCGTTTTGATTCCCATTGTATTATTTTAGGATTGTAACTACCTTGCTTGGACTGGCCAGCTGTGCGTAAAGCGCTGGTTTCATCTAAGAGGTGGTCTGGAATATCTGAGAGGAAACGAGAAGGATCAGCAGGGTCAGGATAGCCAAAGGAATTACGATTATGAGCATAAACCATAATAAGTTTATCTTTTGCACGGGTAATCCCGACATACAACAAACGCCGTTCCTCCTGCATGGCTTCGAGATCATCAAATGAGCGGGAATGCGGAAGGGTGCCTTCATTCAATCCGGAAATAAATACCACTGGGAATTCCAAACCTTTAGCAGCATGTAAAGTAAGAAGCGTTGGCACATTCGAAGAAGTTTCGAGCGTGTCTTGATCTGAAACCAGGGCTATATTTTCAAGGAAATCGCTTACAGTCCGGTCTTGATATTCTGCTGCCAAGCGACGCAGCTCCATGATATTTTCCCATCTTTCGTTACCTTCGTCTGTACCTTCGTCGATATAAGCGTGGTAATCAGTTTCGTCGATAATTCTATCCATGATGGCTAATGGTGTAAGCTCAGTGATTAATGTTGTCCAGCGGGACAACAGCATGCCAAAACCAGCCAATTTTAAAAAGATTCGATGTGAAAAGGTATCTTTAAATGGTTCATAATCGGTACCCATGTGTAGAAGAAAATCACCGAGAGTGAGGTTTGATTTCTGAGCCTGAGCGCGTAATAATTGTAAGGTTTTTTCCCCAACACCACGAAGAGGCACATTAATTACCCGGATCAGACTCAACTCGTCATTTGGATTGTGTACCAGGCGCATGTAAGCGATGATGTCCTTCACTTCTCTTCGGCCATAGAAGCGTTGAGCCCCAACGATCTTATACGGTAAGCCTGCGTGAAGAAAGGCTTCTTCCAGCAATCGGGATTGGGCATTGGTGCGATACATGATTGCAACATCACCTGGTTGAATTTGCTTTTTACCAATATAGCTTGCTATTGTATCCACAATAAATCCAGCTTCCTGCCGATCATCATAGGTCTCATGCAGGATGACTTTTGCACCTTCACGGCGCTCTGTAAAAAGCCGTTTTGGAGTTCGGTTGGGATTGATGTCAATGATTGCCATGGCAACGTCCAGGATCTGTTGGGTTGAGCGGTAGTTTTGCTCTAATAATATGACCTGGGCATCTGGATAATCCTGTTCGAAGCGCAATACATTCCGATAGTCTGCACCACGCCAACGATAAATGGACTGATCGGCATCTCCTACAGCAAAGATATTATTATGGAATGAGGATAATTTTCTCAACAGGTTATATTGAGCCAGATTGGTATCCTGAAATTCATCCACCAATACATGCTCGTAACGCCGGGCATATCTTTCTCGAATTGATGGATTGTCTTCCAAAAGGAATACTGTATACAGGAGCAAGTCATCAAAATCCAAGGCATTATTCGTCAGGAGCATTTGCTGATAACCAATATATACCCGCTTGACAACTTCATCGCGATAAGTCTGAAGGGGATATTCGTCTGGAAGGATCAATTCATTTTTTGCATTGGAAATGGAATTTAAAATAACCAAAGGCCTATATTGCTTGTCATCCAGGTTAAAATCAGCGATAACCCGCTTTATCAAGCTCATCTGGTCATCTTCATCAAAGATAACAAAATTTGAATTAAATGGGAGGAATTCTGCTTCTCGGCGGAGGATGCGGGCACAAGTGGCATGAAATGTACCCAAAGTTACACCACGCGCATTTTCTCCCAAGAGATTAATTACCCGGTTATCCATTTCATGGGCAGCTTTGTTGGTAAAAGTCACTGCCAGGATGTTATAAGGTCGCACCCCCAGCTTGCCTATCAAATATGCTATTCGCTGTGTGAGAACGCGTGTCTTGCCAGAACCAGGTCCGGCCATAACCAAGACAGGACCCAAGCCTGCCATTACCGCTTGTTGTTGTTGAGGATTTAGACCAGCAAGGAGGTCCATCCGGCAAATTCTACCATACTTACTAAAATGCCTTTTTTTGTGATGCTGGTTGCCAATATTGTCCCTCTAAGCTAAAATCGAGCCATGGATTGGGGCATCATTGGACACGAGTGGGCAGTTAATTTACTCGCAGAACACGTGGCGTTGGGTCGGGAACGGCATGCATACTTGTTTACTGGACCTTCAGGAATTGGACGCCGAACCCTGGCAATCCGTTTTGCCCAAAGTCTAAATTGCGAAAGACCACCTGTGCCAGGTCAACCTTGCCTCATATGTTCTACCTGCAAGCGGATTGAACAGATGCAGCATCCTGACCTAGTTTTGGTGCAGGCTGAATGTGAAGGGGAGACATTAAGAATCGATCAAGTGAGAGAATTGCAACACACACTGTCATTGTCACCTTATGAAGCAAGGTATCGGATCGCTTTAATCCTGCGTATTGAGGAGGCAAACAGTAGTGCAGCGAATGCAATGCTTAAGACTCTCGAAGAACCCCCAGAGCACGTGATAGTGATCTTGACTGCAAATAGCCCTGAGATCCTTCTTCCAACAATTGCTTCACGGTGTGAAGTCCTTCGATTGCGCTCTTTATCAATAAAAGAGACAGCCAATGGATTACAAATATTCCGGGGTGTGCCTGAAGAGGATGCAGAGCGATTGGCGCATATTTCTGATGGAAGACCTGGTTATGCGATCCGCTTATTTGAGCAGCCTACTTTACTTAGTCAAAGACAAAGATGGTTGGATGAATTGGTCCAACTCATCGCGAATTCGCGTGGCGAACGATTTGCATCTGCCAAAGACATTGCTGATGACAAAGAAGGATTGAAGAATAAACTACAATTATGGCTGACATTTTGGCGTGATGTTATGGTATGCGTAAGTGGAGCAAGCAATTCAGTCACCAACCTGGATTATTCTGAGCAAATCCGTAAACTAGCTGCTGTTACAGATTTGGATCAGGCCAAGTTTTATGTGAATTCGGTAGTACGAACAATTGATTGTATTGACCATAATGTTAATGCCCGCCTTGCGCTTGAAGTTATGCTTATTGATTTTCCGAAGATGAATATCACAAGCTAAAAAAGAGTGTGCTATACTGATAACGAGTATTACGCGGAATGAGCATACAGTTTCAAAATAACTTAGAAACGAGTTCTACACGATCCTCTCTGGAGCTACTTTTCCATATCAGCCGTGAGTTAAGTTCAGCGCTTGATTTACGGATTGTATTAGAGAGGATTCTGCTATTATCGATGCAATATGTGGGGGCGATCAATGGATCCATAATTGTCTTAGATGATGATGGGGATCCGGTCGATTCAGCGATCATCACTGGAGATAAAGGGTACGATCGTGCAACTGAACGTTTGAAGGAAACGCTAAACAAAGGTCTCTCAGGCTGGGTGGTCCGCGAAAGGTTGGCGGCAGTAGTCCAAAATACCAGTGAAGATAGTCGCTGGATGGCACGACAATATGAAGATGACGAGAAGCAATTACCCAAATCTGCGGTGAGTGTGCCATTAATCACCCATGACAATCTTGTTGGAGTTTTAACACTGGTTCATCCACAAACAGGATTCTTCACCGCTGATCATGTTGCGCTTGTGCAAGCGATCGCAGACCAGGCTGGGATAGCTGTGTTAAATGCACGGTTATATGCTGACAGTTTGCGGAATGGGCAGGTAATGACCTCCCTAGCTAAAAGTGCATCAGGGATTTCTGCTAGTCTAAATCTTGAAGATGTATTTAATGGAATCCTGGAGCAAACAAATCTGGCATTGAATATTCAAGTGGTTTCATTAACCCTGGTTGATTTTTCGAACAGTAATTTAGAGCTAAGGGCAGTTAGAGGATGGCTGAAACGTAAAGCGAATAAACTGCCTTATCGGATTAAGCGAGGAATCTCTCACTGGGTGGTCAATCATGATGAGGGTGTGATTATTCCGGATGTTGATAAAGATCTCCGATTTGATCCGGATACAAACCAGCGATATGGGATAAAAATAAAAACCATCCTTTGCGCTCCAATCCATTATCGGGGTGAGGTGATAGGGACTCTTGAAGCAATCAATCCAAAAGAGACTGAGTTCGATCAAGATTCTTTATTGATCTTATCAGGTATTGCTGATCTTGCGGGGACAGCCATTCGTCATGCCCAACTATTCGAACAGCTACAAGCAGCTCATCAAAGCTATCAAGATTTGTTCGAAGATAGCATCGATCCGATTTTGATCACAAACTGGGATGGAGAGATATTACAAGCAAACCGGAAAGCTGTCCAATTCTCAGATTATTGCAAAGCAGACTTACATTCAATGCAAATAAATCAGCTCCATTGTGTTGATAAAATTCTAATTGGAGATGATTTTTCGCAACTTCGATCCGGCAATATGATAACTTATGAGTTGCACTTATGTACAGCCAGCGGCCATGAAGTTCCAATCAAGGTGTACGTACGCGAAATTCACCTAGATAATATTTCTAACCTTCAATGGATCTTGCGTGACATAACTGAGCAGAAAAAGCTTGATACATTACGGGATGATCTAATTTCAATGATCTACCATGATTTAAGATCACCGCTGGCAAATGTTGTATCCAGCCTGGATCTATTGGAAACCATGCTTCCATCCAATGATCCAGCATTTAAATCTTTACTGGAAATATCCATGCGTTCAACACAGCGGATTCAACGGATGACAGAATCGCTCTTAGATTTAAGCATCCTAGAGGCGGGACAGCCAATTGTTTCGCGAAAATCAACCAATCTCTTAGCGGTAGTATATGAAGCGGTTGAAGGAATGGAATCACTTGTTCATAATAAAAGTCAAATCATTCGCTATAAAGTCCCTGAACGCCTACCGACCGTTTCGGTTGACCAAGATATGATCAGGAGGGTGGTGACTAATTTATTGGAAAACGCCAGTAAATACTCGCCCCAAGGAAGTAAAATTGAGGTTGGTGCAAAGCAAGAAGGTGACCAAATCCTGGTATGGGTTGAGGACAATGGGCTTGGTATACCTGCTGCAGAGCATGAACGTATCTTTAATAAATTTACACGCCTTAAAACAGAGAATGCGCCAAAGGGACTTGGTCTAGGCTTAGCCTACTGCCGATTGGCAATACAAGCCCATGGCGGTCATATATGGGTCGAGAGTGAAGTTGGAGCGAGCTCTCGTTTTACTTTTTCCCTTCCGGTTGAACAATCCTGATCATCTAAGGAATAGTTAGTGAACAAATGGAACATATAGAACATAATATTTACTTCGAAAATTCATTTCCCGGTGTGACGGTGGGTGCAATACTTCTACCAATGGGGACAATTCTGGTTGATGCCCCTCTTCGGTCGGAAGATGCCCGTATGTGGTTGAACTTGCTCTATAATCTAGGTGCAAAACCAAACCGAGTTTTGGTAAATCTTGATGCGCATCCTGACAGGACTCTGGGAGCCCGGTCGATGGAATGTACGATCATTGCTCACCAAAAAACCGCACAGGTGTTTCGAGGTCGACCATCTATTTTTAAAGGACAAAATGCGGATAGCGGTTCAGTTTGGGAAACATTCGATGATGTAGTTGGAACGCGTTGGGCGTTACCTGATATTACTTTTACTCACCAGATATCGTTCCATTGGGGGGAACAGGAAGTGATGATTGAATACCATGCGGGTCCAGCACCAGGAGGAATATGGGTATCTATTCCATCAGCAAAGGTAGTTTTTGTTGGTGATGTCGTCCTGCTTAATCAACCCCCATTTTTAACCAATGCTGATATACCAGCCTGGATTGAGACCCTTGATATCCTATTGTCTTCTTTCCGTGATTATAAAGTTATCAGTGGACGAGGTGGTCAGATAGGGATTGAGGAGATAAGGATTCAACAACGCCATTTAAAAAATATCCTTAAAGGATTGGATCGACTAGTGAAACGAAATGCCCCAGCAGCTGATGTCGAACACTTAATCCCCAGCTTACTTTCTGATTTAAGTTTTGCACCAGAGTTACATGATCAATATACTCAAAGGTACCGTCATGGTTTGTTTCAATATTATGCTCGTCGTTATCGCCCCAGTGAATCCAGCGGTGAATGATCAATAATAATGACAACTAATTAACTACCAACCGATATATCAATTTACGCGGGGGAATATCGTTGAATCCGTACATTTTGGGGCTATTGCAGTTGTGGACTCTTCTGGAAAGTTAGTAGCCAGGTACGGAGATCCAGAGTTAGTAACCTTCACACGCTCTTCAGCAAAACCTTTTCAAGTGCTACCCTTTATTGAATATGGAGGTATGGAGCATTTTGGTTTGACTCTTCAAGAGGTGGCATTATTATGTGCTTCGCATTCAGGTACAGATGAGCACCTGGCAGTTGTTAGATCCATCCAAAGAAAAACCGGAGTAAGCGAAGAAGAACTTTTATGTGGAGTTCACACACCCTATAGCAGGGTGACAGCTGAAGCCATGCGGGAAAGGGGGGAGAAACCAACCCCCAACCGACATAACTGCTCAGGGAAACATACAGGGATGATCGCATTTTCGCGTATGTTAGGATATCCGGTTGAACCAGGTGGAATGACATATATCGATATAAATCACCCTGTGCAGATGAAAATACTTGCCTCATTGGCAGAGATGAGCGATTATTCATTTGAAAAAATACAAATTGGTATAGATGGTTGTTCAGCACCAAATTTTGCTCTTCCGCTTCAGAACACTGCTCTTGCCTTTGCTCGATTGTGCCAGCCCGATGGAATGCCAAAGAAGAGGGCGGATGCCTGTCAGCTGATTACGAATGCCATGGTCTCCTACCCGGAGATGATTGGAGGTCCGGATAATTTTGATACTGACCTGATGCAGGTTGGTAAAGGTAGGATTATTTGTAAAGGTGGTGCGGAAGGTTTTCAAGCATTTGGTATCATGCCTGGTGTGCTAAAGCCAGGGTCACCTGCCCTGGGAATTGCATTCAAAGTATCTGATGGGGACTTAAAAGGACATAATCGTCCGTATGGCGATCCTACTGGGCATGTAAGACCTGCTGTGACACTGGAAATTTTACGTCAACTGGGTGCGTTTGACCTAGAGGATTTTAATAAGCTAGTACATTTTGGACCAGAATTTCCTGTGGAAAATTTGCGCAAACTAAAGGTGGGTTGGGCATCTCCCTGCTTTAAATTAAATTACAAGCAATGAACCCGAATGAGTGCGCAATGGAAGTTCATCGTCGATTACTTGAAAAGTATGGAGATCCATCCTGGATAAATTCCCTACCGATATTGGATGAATTAATTTCAACAATCTTGTCGCAAAACACGAATGATAATAATCGTGACCGAGCATTTACAAAATTAAAAAGGATCTTTAACTCGTGGGAAGATGTGCGCGATGCAGATGAGATTTCTGTAATCGAGGCGATACGTTCAGCCGGATTGGCTAATCAGAAAGGTCCGCGTATTCAAATAATATTAAGGCAGATAACCGACAGAGAGAAACTCGTTAGACCTTGATTTCTTAAGGGAGAAATCAACCGACGATGCAATGGAATGGTTAATGAAATTTAATGGTGTTGGACCAAAAACAGCATCGATCGTAGTATTGTTCTGCTTGGGGAAACCAGCTTTTCCAGTGGATACACATATTCAGAGAGTGTCTGGAAGGATCGGTCTGCGACCTGAAAAAATGAACATTGAACAAACGCACCACCATCTGGGGGAATTATTTCCTCCTGAAACCTATAAGGCTGCCCATTTAAATATCATTCGTCTGGGAAGAGAAGTGTGTCATCCCCGCCAACCTGAGTGTGAAAAATGTGCCTTACGGTCTTTATGTGATTATAACCATAGTCACTATCTGGATTGTGAGAGAAGTCATCAATAAATAATGACAGTTGACAATAAAAATAAGCAACCTAATGAGGTATCATTTGAATAGAGAAGTGAGCCGAGGTAATATCCAAACGCTTACACTCGTTGCTGTTTCCTCCTTTGGCGAAAGCCTCCGCTGGGTACCTCACCACCCCAGCGGAGGCAGTCATTTAAGCATACTCGTTCTATTTTATATATAATTGGGATTTAGAAATACTTTTTTATTTTACTGGAAGGAGTATAGTAAAAGTTGTACCATCAGGTGATGAATCGAGCCAGATGCGTCCATGATGTTTCTCAACTACTGATTTAACAATTGATAAACCTAAACCTGTCCCAGGAATATTTTGAGATAGATTACTTCCACGGTAGAATTTGTCAAATATATGCGGCTGGTCATCAAGGGCGATACCAGGTCCATTATCACTTATTTCAAGCATTAGCTGATTCGTTTCAACGCTACAAAGTAGATGGATCTTACCAAATGGTGGAGTGAATTTAATGGCGTTTTCCAGTAGATTGGAAATCATACGTTGCAGGTTTAAAGGATTACCAAGAATATCAGGAACTTGATCGGGAAGGGATAATACCAACTCCTGCATTTTTTCATTTAACTGGTAATCAAGGTTCTTGATTGATTGATCGATGATTTCCTTAAGGTTAACTTCCTGCATTT
Source organism: uncultured Chloroflexia bacterium (assembly GCA_963736805.1). Taxonomy (GTDB): domain Bacteria; phylum Chloroflexota; class Anaerolineae; order Anaerolineales; family UBA4823; genus FEB-25. Next base: position 373,766 of record CAVTQM010000057.1, on the reverse strand, counting down.
GTATATCATAATCAGCTTCAACGCGTCCGAGATCCATCAAGTCGGTTATTAATGAGGTTATTTGTTGGACACTGGATTGAATATGGCGGATAAAATCAGCTTGCTGTTCGTTAACTGTTCCAACCCGATCAATTAAGCTCACAAAGCCATATATTGAAGTTAATGGAGACCGCAAATCATGGGAGACAGTGTTTACAAAATCAGTTTTTACTCGATCAAGCTCCTTTAAATGGGAAATTTCTTGTAAAACTAAAGCAGTCCCAATTTGAGGAATCAGGCTTACCCGAGCATTAAAAATACGACCGTCCTCCAGGTTAATTTCACTCAGGTGTGAAAATTTGCTTTTAGATTTAAATATATCCAGTATATCTGGATGATGAACAACATCCCCTACCGACTTTCCAATAATTTGATCATCTTCAACAGAAAGAATATTCCGAGCCGATTGGTTCATCATGATTAGATTTCCATCCAAATCCGCGAGAAGAAAACCGTCTTCAAGCTCAGACAGAACACAGGCAAAGCGATTCCATTCTTGCCAATTATTTTGCCGAACCAAGCTGCGCCTAACGGAAAGAAGCAATGTTGCAGAATCAACCGGATATGACAGGTAATCGAAAAGGCCAATTTCCAATGCCTCCACTAAATTAGAGATGGTTGGATGGCTGGATACCAAAATGATGGGCAAGCATGGATGGCTTTCAAGAATTCCCTTGGAATAATTAAGAGCGTCTGTTGCAGATGGATTGACGATGATCAGTAAATCATCTGCAAGAAATGTCGTTAACCATGATTCAGCTGCCTGCGGTTGGGAAACGGTCACAACATCATATCCTGAAGCCAGCAACACAGAATGGTCTAGCAACTGTTCTGCTCCCGGTGAAGTGTAAACTACGATTTGATTGCTAGCTGCCATGAATACAATCCTTAGTCCGAACCAGACTTTTTATGGGGAAGTGAAATGAAGACTGTAAAACCTTTTCCATACCCACTCTCGATCCATATTTTACCTTGATGAGCCATGATGATTTCTTTCATTGTCGGCAGGCTAATACCAATTCCTCCAAATCGCCGTGATTCAGCCGAAAAGGCATTTGGTTTTTTATTGAATAGGCTCTTGGTGATGTTTTCACTCATTCCTTCACCCTGGTTTTTTACCATTAATATTGCACAATCACTCTTATCTTCTACTCGGATTGAAATCCCTGTTTTTTGGGGGCTATGTTTTATCGCATTGGAAATTAAACCTTCAATCACCCTCATAAGCTGAGACGGATAAATTGTTACGATTACAGGCTGAGATGGCAATTCTGACTTTATTAAAGTTTGATTTACTTGTGAGATTCTTTTATATCTATTTACAACAGTGCGAACCAAATCATTTAAGTCAGTTTTTTCAAGGTTTTTGTTTTTTTCTGATTGTTGGGTATTAACCAGTGAATCAATTATTTCCATTAAAATTTCTGCATCAACTTGATTTGATTTTAGCTCATCAGTTTGTTTTGGGCTAATTCTCAAGCTGACCGGATTTAACAGATGATTTAAGTTTTCCGAAAAATTAGTTAGATATCTAATTAACTCTTTACCAATTTGAAAAACCAAATCATTTTTTAAGATCTGCATCAATCTTGTGGTATATGCCTGACTGCTGGATGAGGAACAAGTGTTTTTCTAGTTTTTGAATATGGGAAGAATTATCCATTAGTATTGCAGAATATTCGGCAATTACCCCTAGCATAGCCTTTTGGTGGTTAGTGAAAGGTTGTTTAGAATTTCGCTCAACAGCAATCATCCCAACCACTTCTTGTTCACGCATTATAGGTACAACCAAAATTGATTCAGCATTTCCAACAAGGTTAAAACGTTTCAGAGCATCTCCATCGATAGCTATGATCTGCCCGGAAGCCGCGACGAGGGAGCTTAAGCTATTTTCATATGGAAGATTTAGCATTGAGTGCAAAACACTGTCTGTATTCAAGCATGCCTGTACTATGAAGACTCCTTTGTCTTGGTTAAAAATCAACAACCAAGATTCATCAGCTTCGCACTGTGCAGCTGCTATTGCAACAAGCTTCTGGTAAAAGGATTCCTTGTTTAAAGAATTGAAGCCATTCTTCCCGATAGAGAGTATCTCTAAATAATCTTGAATACTATGTTGCATTTCCTCACTAGATTGATCCAAATGCTGAGAAAAAATATCCAATTCCTTTCGCTTGCTAAGTTGAATAAGTGTATCTTCAACAACATTTACAACTTCAGCTTCGCGAATTGGAATGGTGAGGAAATTTGCTGCACCCAACCTGATTGCCTGTAGGGCATCGCTTTCATGTCCTTTTGGAGTTATGACAATAACCGGTATATCAATCCCTTGAGAATTTAGTGCGACTAATATATCTTTACCGCTAATTCCAGGTAGATGAAGGTTGGTTATGATTATATCGGGAGATACTTTGTGTATATCTCTTATGATTAAAGATGCTGATTCGAATACATCCACTTGATAACCAAGCGGCATTAATGTCTGTTGAGCAATCACATCCCTGATCTGAGGATCGCTCTCAATTAATACGATGTGTGCTTTATTGCTCTCCATTATTTAATCATAGCATGTTTATTCAAATAGGGGGTGTCACATGGTTCAATTTTTATTAGAGTTAGAGTTTTGTAAGAATCATGCCAGAATGCTTGACTTTGAGTAGCAGATGAGCATACAATGTTAATAACAAAAATATGAATTACGGCATAGTGTGGTGGTTAGACAATGGAATATAAGGATTACTATAAGATTCTCGGTGTCGAGAGAAATGCCAATAAAGAAGAGATCAAGCGTGCATACAGAAAGCTTGCATTAAAAACCCATCCTGATCGAAACCCAGGAAATCCCAAAGCGGAAGAGCAATTTAAGGAAATCAATGAGGCTTACCAGGTTATTAAGTGACCCTGAAAAGCGATCGCGGTATGACCAACTTGGTGACTCCTATACACAATGGCAGCAAGGTGGAGCTCCAACTGGGGGATTTAATTGGGAAGATTGGGTCACGACGAGACCATCAGGAAATGTACGAGTAGGTGGACTAGAGGATATATTGGGAAGTGAATTCTCAGAATTCTTCAGGCGAATCTTTGGTAGCGCTCCAGATATGGGTGTCCGATCTGGGGGAAGAGGTTCCGTCCGCCAGACTCAACAATCATCATTACCATCCTATCAACAAGAAGTCACGATCAGCTTGACCGAAGCGTATCAAGGGACGACCCGAAGGATGGAGGTTGATGGACGGCGGTTGGAAGTAAAAATTCCAGCAGGGGCAAAGAACGGTACGAAGGTACGGGTTGCCAACACAATACCAACCGGAATTTCAGGACAAAAGGGAGATCTATATCTTATCATCCGAGTTGCTGAGGATCCACGATTTAAGGTTAAAGGAAGCGATCTGCATACGGAAGTATCAATCGACCTTTATACTGCAGTATTGGGAGGTGAAGTAACCGTCCAGACGCTTTCTGGAAATGTAGTATTAACCATCCCCGCTGGTATACAACCTGGGCAAACCATCCGCTTGACAGGTCGAGGTATCCTCGTTTAAATAACCCCAAGAATATGGGTGATTTATTTGCTCAAATCAAGGTGAAAATTCCAAGTAGCCTGACTCAACGGCAAAAAGAGCTATTTCAAGAATTAAAGCATTCGTAGGTTAATTATCCCATCCAACTTTGCAAAGAGAGGAGCCTTCTATGTTAACTGAAACGAACCTGCAAGAATTGCTTAGTTATCAAGCCGAAAGTCATGTACTCAGTATTTACTTAAACACCAATCCATCTGAAGGTAATGCAGATGTATATCGTCTAAATTTACGAAGCATGCTAAAAGATATAAGCCTGCCTGCTGATGCAACAGTTGTTGATGATTATTTCAGCAGAAATTATGATTGGACTGGTCGAAGCGTGGCAATCTTTTCGTGCGTGGCAGATGGGTTCATGCGTGCGTATACGCTCGCAATACCAATCCGCAACCAATTGGTAATTGGTAGATCAGCCTTATGTAAAGCCCCTGGCTTCCCTTTTGGATTATTTATGGAGGATATGGGGTTGTACTGGTAGACAAACAAGGTGCAAGACTTTTTTCGTTCCATTTAGGTGAACTCATTGAACAAGAAGGAATCCTTGGTGAGAATATTAAGCACACAAAACGGGGAGGAGCGTCAGCACGGCCTGGTATGCGTGGAGGAATGGCTGGACAAACCCGGTATGAGGATGAAGTTACCGATCGGAATATTCGTGAAGTAGCCGATTTTGCCACCCACTTTTTCAGTGAAAATAATGTTCGGCGTGTACTTATTGGAGGAACAGAAGAGAATGTAGCATTTTTACGAAACCACCTACCAAAAACCTGGCAAAGTTTGATTGTTGGGACATTTCCAATGAGCATGACGGCAAGCAAGGAGGATGTGCTCGATAAAGCACTTCAAATTGGTAAACAGGCTGAGTTTCACAAAGAGGAAGAATTATTAAATAGGCTTGTTACGGGAGCATTGAAAGATAGAAAAGGGGTTCTCGGACTGGATGATACCCTTGCTGCAGTTTATGATGGTAGAGTGCAGGCACTTGTTATGCAGGATGGTTATCGGGCATCTGGCTATCAATGCCAAGGCTGTGGGTATTTAACAGACCGAGAAATGACCGTATGCCAGTTTTGCGGTTCAATATTTGATAATGTTCCAGATGCTATTGAGATGGCAGTTCATAAAGTAATGCGAGCTGGAGGGGATGTAGAAGTCTTACAGTCTCCGCATAAAGTTGGTGGATTTGAAAATATCGGGGCTTTGCTTCGGTATTAACGCGATGTTCCAGGTGCAAAAATCACTTTTAGAAGGTGTACAGGTATTGGATCTGAGCCGTGTATTGGCTGGTCCGTACTGTACGATGATGCTTGGCGACCTGGGGGCAGATATCATCAAGATTGAAGCTCCAGAATCGGGTGACGATACTCGACATTGGGGTCCACCTTTTACAAAAACGGGAGAGTCAGCATACTTCTTGTGTGTCAATCGCAATAAACGTAGTATGACACTCAATTTGAAATCTGATCAGGGTATCCAAATTCTCAAGAAGCTAATCCAGAAAAGTGATGTGCTGGTAGAGAACTTTAAGGTGGATACCCTGGATAAGTGGGGTTTGAGTTATGAGACTTTGCAACAATTGCGTCCAGGTTTGATCTACTGCTCCATCACCGGATATGGATATACAGGTCCTTACCGGAATTTACCCGGGTATGATTTCATCATTCAAGCTCAAGGTGGTGTGATGAGCATCACAGGTCCTGAGGAAGGTGAGCCATATAAAGTTGGCGTGGCAATTGCAGACATCACAGCTGGATTATTTGCATGTAATGCTATCCTGGCTGCCTTATATGATCAGCAAAGAAGCGGTAGAGGGCAGAGAATCGATATTTCCTTATTAGATTCGCAAATTGCCTGGCTGGCAAATGTTGGGAGTAATTACCTGATATCCGGAGAAAAAACCACTCGATATGGTAATGCGCACCCTAATATCGTCCCATACCAAACCTTTAAAGCCAGGGATGGCTATTTTGCATTGGGAATTGGCAATGACAGTCAATGGAAACAATTTTGCGATAAGGCTGATATTAATGAATGGGCTGAGGATGATCGTTTTATTACAAACGAGAAACGGGTAGAGAATCGACGAATATTAATCCCATTGTTGGAAGAATTATTTTCTTTGGATGAGATTTCACACTGGTTAAGCATACTTAGTGAGGCTGGGGTTCCCTGCGGACCTATTAATTCAGTCGAGCAGGCATTCGATGACCCTCAGGTGCACGCGCGTGAGATGGTAATCCAAGTGGCGCATCCCAATTCCGGGATGATTAAAATGATTGCTTCTCCTTTGAAAATTCCGACTGCACCCGTAGAAGTGCGCCTGCCGCCTCCCTTGTTGGGAGAACACACAGAACAAATACTGTCCGGTTTGTTGGGATACGATCAAAAAACCCTGGAAGAGCTTCGGATCGCCAAGGTAATTTAAGCAGTTTCATACGATTTCCCCGGTCTTCGAGCCAGCAATCCCTCCATAAGTGAGGTGTGTAAAGTCCTTTAATGCATTATCGATTTCATCTACCGTGATTTGTCGATTAATCTTGATGTGTTTTAAATCATCCTAATGTAGCCTTCTCACGAGCCACTTCAAGGATGGTGATATTGCGTTGCATGGCTTCTTTAACCAAGGAGGCACTGGCTGCATAACCAATGAGGGGATTGAGAACTGTCGCGACAATCGCGTTCCTGGCTAACCATCCTTCAGCTTTAAGCCGATTAGCCTGTAACCCAAGCACACATTTTTGAGTGAATGCATTTATTGACCCAATCATTACCTGCATCATTTCAAACAGGTTATGAGCAATGATGGGCATCATCACATTCAGCTCGAGCTGACCGGCTTGTGCTGCCAGGGAGATTGTCAGGTCGCATCCTTGAATATGGAACATAGCCATGTTGAGCATTTCAGGCATGACCGGATTGACCTTACCAGGCATGATACTCGAGCCAGGTTGAACCGCTGGAAGATGAAGCTCATCCAGGCCGGTAGATGGACCTGAGGCAAGCAAACGAAAATCATTGGCTATGCGGGTCAAAGTGATAGCCAGGGTGCGCAGTGAGGCTGAGAAATCTGCAAGATCAGCCATAGACTGCATAGATTCGAACAAGTTGTCTGAGCTATATAAATATAAACCCGTCAGCTCAGACAGGCGACGAACCATACGGGCATGGTATTCAGGATGGGCATTCAAGCCGGTTCCTACAGCGGTGCCACCAATACCCAATCGCCGCAGCCCATCAGAAGCAAGCCGAATGCGTTCCACATCACGCTGGACGGCAGTGGCATAGGCACCAATCTCCTGCCCGAGGCGCACAGGCACAGCGTCCTGTAAATGGGTGCGACCTGATTTTACGATATCATCGAATTCGGATGCTTTTTGTTGCAAAGCTTGAGAAAGCCGATCACCTGCTTCAAGAAGTTCATCCAATCGCCAAAGGCAGCCCAAACGTATGGCAGTGGGAATGGTATCGTTGGTCGATTGGGACATATTGACGTGGTCATTTGGGTTGACAAGGTATTCGCCAAGCCTTCCGCCGAGTAAGAGCGTGGCACGGTTGGCAATGACTTCGTTGATATTCATATTATGGCTTGTGCCAGCACCAGCCTGGAAGGGGTCCACTACAAATTGGTCATCCCATTTTCCATCAATTACTTCCTGAGAAGCAGCAATAATTGAGTTGTGGCAATATCATCACTTAATAAGCCAAGATCGCGATTGACTTCAGCAGCAGCGCGCTTGATGACTGCCATTGACCAAACGAAGGCACGCCATGGACGGAGTCCGGAGATATTGAAATTGATTATGGCTCGTTGAGTCTGAGCACCATAGAGAGCATTAGCAGGGACGTTCACATCTCCAAGGGTATCATGCTCAATGCGGGTAGGAATATCCATATCCTCAAGCCTCCTGAAGAAAACCGATTATTCAGGATTATACGTCAAGGATGAAAAGTTTCAGTAAGGAGAAGATTAATGAGCTGGCACGCGCTCGTTGATCTGACTTGCCAAGGTATTGAATTGCATGGCGATGATTCCATCGGGTTGAACTGCTGTTAATGGAACCGCCCTTTCTGATGCTCGGTAAGCCTGTTCCACAACCGGTGGAAAACCCATAACAGCGGGATATCCCAATATTTGCTCTACCTGGCTAATGTTAAGAACGATATCAGAGCGGGTACGATTGACCAGAACAGTGCTCATTGTTTTTACGCTGCCAAATCCCTTTAGGTGAAGATCACTAGCAAGGAGCTTGGAACGTTTGATGGGCACAGGCTGTGGCTCAACAACCATGATCAGCTCATTGCATTTATTCAGGATGGCATTAAAACCTGGATGAAAGCTTGTTCCAATGTCTAAAATCACAATTGGCGCCAGGTTTGACAGATGGTCGAGTACAAGTTCCAATTGGGCTGTGGAAGCAGCATATTCTACATTTTCAGTCTTGTTTGAAGCCGATAAAATCTTTATCCCGAAGTTGGTTTGGATCAGCTCGTTGGAAACCGCCTCCATCGAGATATCAACCAACTCTTTACTGAGCAGATTGGGTAATCCAACCGGCTCAGTGAGATTTAAATCTAAAGCCCAAGAACCTTGCCCAGGTTTTAGCTCTGCAGCAATGACCTTGACATTGTATTTTTTTGCATAGGTAATCGCAAGATTTAAGGCGACTGTGGATACACCAGCGCCACCCGTTGCAGAGAGGATGCCAACCATGTAGCCTTTGTCACCGGCAACTTCAACCTTGGCAAATTTTTGGGCCAGGAGATTACGGATATTGGCTTGCAAATCAATCGGGTGAATTGGTTTTGTCAAGTAGAGATTGACACCCGCATCATACCCAGCCAATTTATCCTCGATGGTTGTTTTAGCCGTGAACATAAGTATGGGAGTGGTAGCCGTCTTGGGATTACGGCGCAAGTTACGACTGACTTCATAGCCATCCATACCGGGCATCATGACATCGAGGATGATCAGGTCGGGATGCTCAACCTGAACCCTTTCCAGGGCTTCCATGCCGGACGTGGCGGATACCACGGTGTAACCTAAACGGCTCAACATGATGTTGATAAATTTTACGGTATCGGGATCATCATCGACGATTAAGATTTTATCGGCCATGGCAGCCTCCTTAGATGGGTATGTTCACCATTAAGAGTGTAGCATAGATTATGGATTGGGGCAATTGGTAAATCGGTTATCAGTTTTGAAAGGTTAGAATGAGTGATGTACTTGTTCAGGATTTAAGAATTCTAGTAAACAAAGGTCTTCAATGGGCAAGAGAAGGGAGTAGTTAATAAAAATACATTCGAAACAAACACTCTACTAAATAATAGCATCGAACTATTAATTCGAAATTAGAAATAATGAATCGAAACGAATGATATTTGTAAGAAGGTAAGGTGAAAAAGGTGGAATAGCGGAGAAGGTTTCATCCGTCCATTACAGCACATATGTTCTGTTTCCACAAGGTAATTACTCACCATTCATTCTTGTTTTGAATTTTCCTTAAGTTATGCCCAGCAATGAGAAAAAAATATGCCCCACATTTCAATTCAGTCCTCCCTGCTAATACACAGGGAAATATGACAGGGTTTCCAAATGAACCATTCTACTTTTTGGTCATTGCGGTCATCCCCGCTGATTTTCGGGGAAGGAGCGAATTGTGCGACCCTTACCCCGAGCGGAACGAGGGGGAGCAATCTTCCACAAATCTTGCAGGTCAATTGGGATTAGAAAATACATTGAGCAATCTTGGAAAAGGAAGATTGCCACGACCAGCAAAGAACGCTGGTCTCGCAATGACAGAATTGTAATTCACCCAAAGAGAAATGCTCAAAGCGGTGAGTAATTACTCCACAAGGGGTTTATGAAAGTTTTAAGATTAGGATCTACCCTCACCCTGTCCGGCAAAAACCTGTAGCGTGATCACGAAGACGCTATAAAAAGACACTGCATGTTCTCCCTAAACGGGAGAAAAATAATGGAGTCGAATATGGCTGACAATTGTTCGGAAACCTGGGATGCAGAGGAAGAAAATGAAAGCCAGGTTATTCTGTTGTGAGATCCGTGTGCCTGGTTTCAGGGGAAGCAAGCAGAATCACACCGAAAACTGCAAGGCAAAGTCCAAGAATGGTGGGCAACATCCGTTCCTGACCGTTTGAAATTGACTCCTGGAACAAGGTGACACCAAGCAAAACGCTCGCAATGAGCATCGAAGCGTTGCTAGCTGCCATCGCAGGTGCCAGGAATCCCGTTTTGAGAGCTGATTGCTGAAGGGTAAACCCCACCAGAGCCGTGAGGATAAGAGCATATGTGGTCCATGAAGAAAGGATCGCTCCCAGGCCGTAACCTAGCTGGTCCATGAACACTTTTGTGACTGCAGCCTGGTATGCGTAGCAGAGACCAGCGCCCGTGGCAAACAAGGCTGCTGCCAACGTGCCACGACGCTGCCTGGCAAGCCAGCCCAACAATAAAATTACTAATAGAAATATGAGTCCTGAGGTCAACCAGGCTGATGCTTCCGGTTGGGAAGTGCCACCTTGAGGTTGTCCGAGAGCAACGAACGATACAATTCCAAGAAGGGTGGCAAGGGCCCCGATGATCGAGCGACGATCAACCTGCTGACCCGTGAGGCGTACTCCAAGAGGTAGTGCAAAAACCAGGCTGAGAGCGCAAAGTGACTGAACCAGTGCAAGGCTGCCGCGTTCCAATGCAACAGCCTGGAAAATCCACCCGCAGATCTGTAGAGATCCACCAAGGAGCCAAACTGGCTTGCGGATAATCTCCGCCAGGAAGCGAGGATCACCCTCTGCAGCCGAGGTTTGGAGGGTACCTCGCTGCTGTAAAACCGTACCGAGAGCAAAGGCTAATGCAGCTAGAAGGGCAAGAACTGTTGCAGACATCTATCACCTCTATAATGGAGAGTTTATTACAATAGAAGGTAGGATGAAGCATGATATCCAAGGAAAAAAAGTTGTCACAGGTACTTCCGTTTGGATTGTGAAATAAGTATGTGGAGGTCGAGATCATAAGCTTGGCTTGATTAAATTCCATGATAATGAAACCATTTCAATCACTCGTGATTAAGATTATCTCACTGCCACCTAATAAACAGTTGGTTGTATTTGACTGTATTATAACTTTTTGATTGCAAAACCTTCCACATTGTGGTTCATGAAATTTATATATTTCAGCGGGTTGTATGTTTATGGATTACTTATTCTCTCCACCTCCACCCACATCTGCTCGCCATCGGTGGTGAGCTCGATCCAGCCATTTTGGTCGGTGCGGAGAATGGTGTAACCTTTCAGAGCTTCCAAGGTTTCGGGGGAAGGGAGACCAGTTCGGTCAGCAGGGGCGACGCTAAGCAGGGCAAGCTGAGGATGGAGGAAGGTGATAAGATCTCAGGTGGGTTGAGAGGGGCATAGCCTGATTCGGCCAGGAGAACGGCGGAAATATTGCGCATAGCCGGGTTCTGCTGAAGGTTTTCGAAGCATCAAAATCCATGCCCATGGGGAGAAGCAGACGAAAATTATTCCATTTCAACAGCAAGACTGCACCACGGGAATCTGTGGAGATAACCTGCAAGGAGGCACCCGAGCCCAAATCGAGGCTCTGACCCGGCTGCATACGGGTGACAGGGATGGATTGGTCAAGCAGCTCACTCCATAAATCAGAAGCAGAGCGAGTTCCACTACTGTTACCAGCCCAGAGAACATTGGAGGGGGTGAAGCGTTCGATGTTCCCTGAAATTGAGGATAAGTCTTCGTTGTCGATATCAGCAATTACGAGCCAATCCAGAGATCGGTTGAAGAGCGGTAAACGTCTACCCAGGGCATCAGAAAAGCGGACAGTGCTTGGACCACCGTTGATTAACACGGAGCGACCCTCAGGGGTTTGAATGAAGACAGCATCCCCGGTACCAACATCCAAAATTGTAGCATGTAGAAAACCATCGGGAGCATAAAAAGCTGCTCTCCAGGTTATAACTGTGAGAACTGATAGAAGAGCAAGTGGAATGGAGGGTGCCAGGTGGTTAACAAGGCTGGGGAGGCGAGAACGGGTGAAGGTGACAATCATCAGTAGCCAGATAAAAAAGGAAGATGAGTGGAAGTCCAATTTGTCCCAGAGGTATAGAACCATGAGGAATGGTAGAAAACCACTCAACAATGCGGATGGTGTAGGCAATAAATGGCCAGGTTGCCCAAGCGAATAACTGTCCCAATGGCTGAAAGAACATCCCGAAAAGTACCGATAGTCCACCCAGGATCATCAGGGGTGGTTGGGCAGGAAGGATGAGTGGATTGGTAATCACTGAGGTGAGGGAAATTCGTTGAAAATAGTAAGCCATGAGAGGCAGGGTAGTGAGCATGGCAGCCAGGGTGATTAGAAAATATGCGCCGACCGGACCAGCCAGATGTTCGGCTTTTTCGCGGGGAATGAAATGGGCTGTGAAAGCAGCGAATACATCGGAAAATGGTCCAGCATATATCATAATGCCTAGCGTGGCAGCAAAGGAAAGCTGGAAGCTGATATCCCACAAGACGGTAGGTGTGAGCAGAGCCATGACGGCGGCAACAAATAGAAGACTATTCAAACCAACCTGACGACGACCAACTTGAAGGGCAAGAAGGGTGAGCAAGCCGAGGATGGCAGCACGGACGACCGCGGGATTCGCTCCTACAAGCAGGGTATAAAAAATAATTCCGATGGCAGCAACAATGGCACCACGCAACCTGCCCAAAACCCGAGTAAATATATTGGAAAATAATGCTGCGATAATGGCGATGTTAAAGCCGGAGATGACAATGATGTGGCTGGTTCCGGTGAGACGAAAAGCTTCCTGCACTTGTGGGGGGATACCTGATTGATCACCTAGTAAAATGCCGGCAAGAAGACTAGCTTCAGGATCGGGAAAAAGGCGATAAACGACATCCAAGGCTTTTTGGCGGAAGGAGTATAGAGCAGACATAAGCGGGTTGCCCTGTCCATGCTGGAGCAAGGTGACAGTTGGATAGGGTATATAGCTGTAGATGCCCTGGATGGCAAGATAATCACGGTAGGAGAATTCTTCGAATTCGGGGGGTGTCTCAATATGACCTTGAAGGCGGATACGGTCACCAAAATAGAAGACGGTACCTGGTAAGACCCTAACAAGGATTTGACCATGAACTGGATCAACCTGGTTAGAATTCAAAGTTTGGACCTGTTCGACTCGCAAGCGCAGGTTGGTATAGGTGTCTCGGTTGTCTGATGGTTCAGATAGAACACCCTCCAGAATGGATTCAGCAGGACGGTCATTGTAATATGAAATAAATGAAGGTCCTAATTCAGGTAAGGCAGTAAGGTACCGGAAAGCCCCAAGGGAGGTAAAAAGGAAAAGTAATGGATAAAGGTAAGGGGTAGTTATTTTCAGCTGCTGAGTAATTTTAGTTAGAGCTGGGGGGATATTTTGTTCCCATCGACGGTAAACAGGTGGAAGTAAAAGGATTATAGCGGGGATCGCCAGAATAATCCAAGCGATGAATGGGATGGGGAGGCTGGATGCTAAAACTATGCCGGAAAGAAAAGCCAGAGAGATCCAGAGGAGAGGCATGGCAATTAAGAGATTAAATTTCCAAAGCGATAATAATTAGAAGGCCGTGTCCCTTTAAGAATTCCTCCATCTCCAAGTGGAAGCGATGGAGAAAGCGGTGATAGAGGGGAGCAAAGATCACACCTACAACTACCAGGAAGATAATTCCAGAATAGAGAGCATAAAAAGAGGCAAACAGCTTTCCGCCAACGGTATGGAGTGCATTCACGGGTCCCATACCACCCAGAAGCATGGAGGCATTGACCAATGCATCGATCCATTCCATACCTTCGAGGTAGTGATAACCAAATACACCCAACATAAGGGAACTTATGATTATGACAATAGCTACAAGCAGGGAGATTAGCTGACGGACAAGAAAATGCCTGCGATGACAAAAGGGGTTGTTTGCGGTGCTCGAACATGCTTCATTCCTTTGCAATGCATTATGAATGATAATTTTAGAGACTATGTACTTTCTTGACCACTTTATTAAGCCGTGTTAATTGCGAACCTGTCAGTTCTGGTTTACGTTTCTCCAGCTCAGTCAAAAATGAGGCTGAATCAACTTTATTCACTGCAACAAGCATGCTTTCTGCATGCATGGGGACGTCCCGGGGGATGCATGTTTGGAGCTGGGTAAGCAGGATGGGAAACAGCCTGGAATGGTAGTCTTTATCCGCAGCAGCGACGTGTGCAAGGGTTTTCACTCCCCAAACAACGGTGATCAATGAACCATTATCCACTGCATCGATCACGTCATCGATTTGTCCCCATATTTCATACGGACGAAGGTCTGAAATGGTGGCCAGACCAATCATCGGCACCCCAAACCATGCGGTTTTCTTTGTACTTGAGAAGCTTGAGAAAATCGTCGACGTAATCAGCGATCAAATCTGGGCTGATATAACCAATCTCATACATTACTTTAAGGCAATCACTGCGAACGTTCTTGTTCTTATTCCACAGATTCTCAGCGATCTCATGGATTCCAGCCCTGTCTTCCGATTTCTGCCAGCTGGCGAGCCAGCTCCTGGTTAGGTACTTCATCGCGGCGATTCTTGTAATAGGCGATCCCATTTATCACAGACATCAGAAGAATCCTCTTCAGTTCGCTTATTCGTTGATTCTTAACGGAAGTGGCAGCCAATATAAGAAGTATAGCATAAGGTAAGAAACGAGATTAGCCGTGAACAGATAGATTTGGATGGTGGAAATCAGTTTCACAGGGATTTTACTTAAGACAGTCTCTTTTTCATGAATAAAAATGTTACGTAACCAGTGCTCAAAGAGAACATTAGTGCGAGTATAGTGCCGAGAGCGAGGCCAACATTTGGATAAAGGAACCTGACCATAATCTCATAGAGTGGAACATTGATCAGCCCGCTGATCAGGAGTGACTTTCCCACCGAACGTGAGAAATCCGGACCTGCAGCCAGATATGTAATCACCAAGGTAGAAAGGAACATGGCTGGAAAAGAACCGAAAATCCCACCAAGAAGGGGTCCTCTCAGCTTGCCCATGAAAATTGCCAACGCAATGACTGCTCCACCGAAGAGGGCACGCCAGACGAGCTGGGTGGGAGGGTAGGAAATTACATACTTACCCTGGGATGGTACCTTCATCCATTTCTCGGAAGCCAGGAAGCAGAAAACTAAAAGAATCAACCATCCAAGGATAGAAACCCAAAATAGTTGTACATCCAGGAGGTAAAGCAGGGAGGACTGGAAGAACCAAAGGAGCAATGCGCATGCAAGGCTCAACCATAATCCCCGAGAGATCAAGAGCATAAAAGTGAGAACAAAAAGTCCATTTAACCCCTGGGCAAGAGGCATGACCGTGGTGGCTTCGGCTGCAGCCTGGGGAGATTGGGTAAGCCCGATAAAAAATAAGGCAATTACTACCGTGGAGGGTAAACCTCCGATCAGACCCACCGACTTTGCTGCCAAAACGTTCGGCGCTGATGGTGGTGAGGGTAATCCATAGGCTACCGACGAGAAAACCCAGGAAGAGTTTTAACCAGAAGGCGGGATCCATCATGTAGATACTTATTCAGAATTAGGATTAATGGCGAGATATCCGCAAGCCGGGCACCAACATCGGTGTACGCTGACGATATTCAGCATAGGCATCACCAAATTCTAGCAGGAGCTTACGTTCTTCGAAATATGCACCCACGAAGATATAAATCGTTAAACCGAGAATGAGTGCTAATAGGTTATATGTCATGAGGGGGATTAACCAAATTATCACCAATCCAGCAGTATACAGGGGATGGCGAACATACCGGTATAACCCGTCAGTGACCATCCTGGGTGGGGAGGTATCTTCGGGGAGCAACAGCTGACTTAACCCAATGAAAGAGGTAATACCAGTTTGCCTCACACCAAGCACCAGGATGACGACTGCAAATAATTGAATGGCTATGGTTAACATTACCCACGGGAGGGGGATTCGATAGATCTGCTCATCGATAAGTAGAATTGGAAGGAGCAGGATAGGCAGCAGTGTAATTATAGCGATGAAGTTGTAGGTCAGGCGATACCATTGATCGAATTTAGATCCAAACGATCTGCGCGCTTGAGCTTTCACTCTTGTAGATGCCAAAATGGAATGCAGCAGCCCATAGCTGAACACAGCCAGGAGGATGATCCAGAAAGATAATGTCATGATTCGGATGGAGGCGGTTGGAGGGGCCGGGTAGCGTCTTTTCGGAAGCGTAGATCTCGATCGAGGGTGAGTTTTAAACCTTCAGAGAGTGAAAAGCGTGGCTGGTAGCTCAATTTACTCTTCGCGAGCGAAAGGTCGGCACACATACGGGAGACACCCGGATCGGTGCGAGGGTTATAGACAATTTCAGCCCGACCGCCAGTGACCTGAATAACCAGGCTGGCAAGGTCACGCACACACACTTCAGTGCCACTGCCGACATTGATGACCTGATTGTTCAAGTCGGGTGCAGTGGAGGCGGCCACCATGGCGGTAATAACATCATCAACATAGACGTAATCGCGTGTCTGGGTGCCATCGCCATGAACAATGATAGTTCCAGCGCGCATGGCTTGTTTGAGCATAAAGGGGATCACGGGTGGATGGGAAGGTGGCAAGTGCTGGCCTTGACCATAGGCATTGAAGACACGCAAGGCAACGGTCTCAATCCCCCAAAGATCACCAATGGTGCGAACATAATACTCTGCAGATAACTTCGAAACTGCATAAGGGGAGCGTGGATTGGGAAGAGCAGAATTCTATCAGCGGCTGGGCTTGCTGGTCGCCATAGACTGCCCCGGATGAAATTAGAACCACACGTCGAACACCTACATCACGCATGGCTTCCATCAAACTGACTGTACCACCAACATTCACAGCGCTATATTCGCGGGGATAAAGGATCGATTCGGGGACAGATACCCGAGCAGCCAGGTGATATACACAGTCGACATCTTGAAGAAGAGTCCAGAGTTTTGGTCGATCGTTTACATCGCCGCGGGTAAAAAGTACTTCGGGGTGGAGCGTGTTGGGATCCCCCGTTGAAAGATCATCCAGCCCTCGTACCTGATGCCCCTCCCATGCCAGCCGATTTGCCAGAGCTGACCCTAAAAACCCTGCCGCTCCCGTGATGAGAAAATTCATCCTGCTGATTATAGCATGGAGGCATACAAACTTAATATGGGTTTAAGTTGACATTCACTTATTCCGGGATTATTATGACTGGCATGACTTTTAAAAGAGCTTACTGGGTGACATTTTTACTACTTGCAATGTCTTTAATGTTAGCAGCAAGCACGGTTCCATTATCAGATCCATTAGAGCTGGTACGGCAATTCACAAGAAAGATTGAGTTTGATTATGTTACCTGGACTTTGAACTCTTTAGGAATTAAGCTTGGTGAGATCGCTTTAGGTACGGCAAATTACTTGCCATCAGAAGAGCAATCAAAAACGGTGCTGGAGACGTTGAATCTAATCCAGCAGATCAACCAGGCGGAAACAAAATTAAACGAAATTTATTCCGATCCAAATATCAGCAATCCGGATATTGTCTCAATGGATCTGCGCAATCAGTTAGATGAGTTAAAAAATCGCAGAACAGAGATAGAGCCATTGGCAGAAGCAATCTTGCAGAACCAGGTGAATGATGTTGCGGCACGCACCCACCTGGCCTTTGGTGGACAAGCGTTTCCCCCCGTGTTGTTTCATACAACACCCCCACCCGATGCGTTAATTATCTCCCCGCGCAATGAAATCAAGCAGGACCATAATATCTCAATCTCTCCAGGTATTTCTGTTGACCAGATTGAACAATTAGAACAAAAGGTCGATAAAGAACTGGATGTATCTTCATTGGTGGTGGGGATTGGAGGAATTGGCTTATACCCAACCATGATCATGGAGACGACCGATATTAATTGGCTCGCTGAAGTTGTTGCACATGAGTGGGTACATAATTATTTGACTTTACGACCTTTAGGGGTCAGTTATATGATCAGCCCTGAGTTACGCACCATGAATGAGACCGTGGCTGCAATTGCAGGCAAAGAGCTTGGTAGGGCAATCGTTGCGCAATATTACCCGGAGTACTTGCCACCCGAAGCTGCTCCAGAAGAACCTGACACTGGAAATGAACAACCTGGACAAGCAGAGGTTTTTGATTTTAGAGCAGAAATGCACAAAACAAGGGTGAATGCAGAACGATTATTATCTGAAGGAAAAATTGATGAAGCAGAAACGTACATGGAGCTACGCCGGCGTTTCTTATGGGATAACGGTTACCATATCCGCAAATTGAACCAGGCATATTTCGCTTTTTATGGTGCATATGCTGACCAACCTGGTGGAGCTGCAGGTGAAGATCCTGTTGGGGCTGCGGTGCGTCTGATGCGCGCTCAAAGCCCATCACTCGCTGATTTTATCAACCGGATGTCATGGATGTGGAAATTTGAGCAACTGCAAAAAGCGGTGGGAGTTAGGAGTGCTCCTTAACGTGGCTCTACCGTGAATTTTATGGCTGTACGGATCTTATCTTCAATCTGGACATCCACAAACTCTGGAATTACGATGATGTTGTAGCCATCATTGCTCAGATAAGTACGTGCAAGTGCCATAGCTTTAACAGCTTGATTGATTGCACTTGCACCAATCGCCTGAACTTCGGCTTTTTTATTTTCCCGGACGACCCCAGCAATGGCACCTGCCACAGCAGAGGTACGAGAGGTGCCTGAAACCTTGATTATATCCATGTTGGCTTCCCTCCTTTTGTCAGTGGAATTCCATAAAGATATCCACGATGTACTAATAAATTTTACAAGATTTTTCAACCAATAGCAAGCAGCAATGGTAGAATTTCAGTAATCGAATATCAAAGGATATCCTGGTAAACTTGAAAGTAGTCGAGTGAAAATAGTATGTCGCGTTGGTCAAAATTCCTGATTGCAGTAATCCTGGGAGCCGCTGCCGGTCTTTTCTATGGGTGGGTGGTTAATCCGGTTGAATACGTAGATATCGCGCCGGAGAGCCTGAGAGAAGACTATAAAACTGATTATGCGCTCATGGTTGGGGAGGCTTACCAGGTGGATCGTGATATTGGACTGGCAGTTCGTCGATTGGCATTGCTGGGAAGCTCTGCTCCAACGGACATTGTAGCTAATGCATTGAATTATGCACTGCAACATGACTACGCCTCCCAAGATTTATCCCTGCTCCAATTATTGGGGGAGGCATTGTTGTCCTGGAATCCGAACCTGGAGATACCAGCGCCATGAAATATGATCGACGTGGGTCCTGGTATCTATTAACTGGGGCTGTCTTGGGAATTGCGCTAGGGTTATTCTATTCATGGGTGATCAGCCCAGTGGAATATGTGGATGCTCCACCGTATGCATTACGAGAAGACTTTAAAGATGAGTATCGGGCTTTGGTAGCAGCGGCATATTTATACAGCAATGACCTCCTACGTGCTGAAGACCGGTTGGCACAGCTAAAAGACGACGAGACTGCCCAAAGCCTGGCCATACAAGCTCAACGCGCCTTGTCTGAAGGTCGCCCGGAAGCGGAAGTGCGAGCACTTGGAATCCTGGCGATGGCAATTGGTGAAGGGATGCCGCCGATTGAACCGGGCATTTCCCCCACCCAGGTGATAGGAACACCCCTGCCAGTTCGTTCTAATACACCCACACCGGTGCTTAATCAGCCGGCATCCAGCCTTGAAGTTCCATTGCCCGCCACATCAACATTAACTGCTATGGTACCTATACCCCAGCCGACAATTACGGTGCAACCTGCAAGCACCGCAAAATCCACTCCCACCCAGGGAGCGGCATTTGTGTTGAAGGAAACCAGGTTGTTGTGCAATCCTAACCAATCACAACCATTGATCCAGGTTGTGGTCCAGGATGCTGTTGGACAACCCGTACCTAGCATCGAGATAAGGGTGACGTGGGATGGAGGTGAGGATCAATTTTTTACGGGTTTAAAGCCCGAATTAGGTTTAGGGTATGCTGATTTCCTGATGGTCCCTGAAATAGTGTACTCGCTGATGCTCATTGATGGTGGGAATTCTGTATCCGACCTGACAGCAGCTAAATGCCAATCGGACGATGGGAGCCGATATTGGGGGTCGTGGCAGTTGACATTCATTCAACCGTGATCAACCAAATGATTTAGAGAATCCAGAAATGTTATATGATATGCTTTAATCCGGATTTGAAAAAACTTGGATTCTAACACGAAAAATTACCATTGCAATAGGAGGCAATAAATAAAGGATAAGTTTTATCGTTTGTTCATGGTTTTTATATTTAATTATTAGTCCAAATGTTACATTCAAAAATATAAGAAGTGATGAAATCCGTGAAATATTTTCATAGGCTATTTTCTATTCTGTTAATCGCAGGCATGGCTCTTGGGTGGATGGCACCTGGGATAGAATGTAAATAAAAAAAGTGCACAGAGATTTTATTCCCATCACGCATGAACAGGTACTTTTTTGAGGTATTGAGAAAAATATACCTTTTTAAACCGCATCTTAGGGCATGGGATTGTTGCCAGCCCAATCGTCACCTAAAATCACCAGGACATCCACCGGGCTGTTTGGGTCATACTGGAATGAAATGCTATACGGGGAGATGTTCATCAGGTTAACCAGGTAGCGGTCGGTATAAGGATTACCTGTGTAATCGATGATGCGTGTGAAGGTCGTGTAATCGCTGTTCTGAGTGCCGACCACGTTCGCACCTTGAGACTGCAGGTAGCTTTGAGTGTCGGAAGCCAAACCGCCGATATACGTACCATTGGCTAATGCGATCGAGGCTGCTTCGGTCTCCATCTTTGAGCGATCATCACCAGTAGTCAGTATCGGGCTGGCCATGTTGGAGGAAGCGAATACCTGGTCGCGGATTAAACGAATTTGATCGGGAACAGGGATCAGAATATCCTGTGCACCATCAGGTGATTTCGCCAACATGACTGCCTTTGGAGGAGCAATCGCCCCACGCTGAATGCCCGATATTGGAATATCCAATGCCAACCATCCCAAACGAAGGGCATCATCCAAAGATAGATTGGTGTGAATACCAGTCGCCAGCTCATTATAAAGCGCCGGAGCACGAGCAGCGATCTCAGTTGGACCTAAATCGATAATACGGTCTTTAATTGCCAGAATGACCTGCTGTTGACGCATGGCACGGTCAAAATCACCGCCATCGGTGTGACGGGCACGCGCATAGGCAAGTGCAGTAGGACCATCCAATAAGTAATCTTTTGCTTCCAAAAAAACAGTATTACCTTTGCCAATCGGATCGACGGCAATGGCAGCTGGCACAGTTACATTGATGCCACCTAACTCATCGATAAACTGCTCAAAAGCATAGAAATCGATGATGGCATAGTAATCGATAGGCACACCCAGAAGTGACTCGATGGTCTGCATGGCAAGGGCTGGTCCTCCTCCAGGAACATCAAATGCAATCCCCAGGGGATAGGCGGTATTAATACGCCCGTATTCAAAACCAGGAATACTCACCCATAAATCGCGGGGGATGTTCAGCATCCCAGCAGTTTTGGTTAATGGGTCGATTGTTAGCAAGATCATTGTGTCGGTTCGTGGAGGGCCATCTCCGGCTTCCCAATCGCGATAATCCAATCCCATAACAAGGACAGTGACCGGGCTAGCACCGTCCCAAGCAACAGCCGCTGGTCCAGCGGATAATGTAGGAAGAGCAGTAGGTAAAGGATCCGTATTCCCTTGAGGTGTTGGGGTGGGTTGATTTTGAATGGCCAGGCCGGGAATTTGAGCAAGATTGAAGGAAAGGAAAAAATCATAAGACCTGGTATAAGCAAAATATGCTGCGATAATGGCAACGATACATATCAAGGAAAATAAGCCTACTTTAAGTAGGGCAGGGGTTTTTCGTTTCATTTATAAAATATCTCAAGGCATGGAATTATTTTCAGCCCAATCCGACCCTAATAAAATAGCGATATCCACCTGGCTATTGGGATCATAGCGACTATAAATGCTATTGGGCTGAATGTTTAATAACTGAACAAGGTATTGCACCGTGTATGGTTTTCCGGTGTAATCGATAATGATCGTTGTATCTGATTTTTCAGAAGCATTTCCAGTGTCGGTGACGTTAATTCCCTGATCGAGCAGGTAATTTGTGGTTTGGGAAGCCAAACCAGGGGTTGTGGTGGAATTTAACACTGAGACGGTAGCATCCTCAGCCTGGCGCAGTTCTTCCGGATTGCTGATATAAACCGTAGCTGCAGGAGCAACCCCGGCTGTGGTTGCAAAGACCTGATCGCGAACTATGCGCACCGCGTCCATATCAGGAAGAAGAATATCCATGCCATCCGGGGAATACGACATCGTAACTTCATTGGGGCCAATGAGACCTTGTTTTATATTTTCGCGGGGGGTTTGGGCAACTGTCCAGGCGAGGGAAATTGTGTCTTTTAAGTTGAGGTTGGTATGGATACCATTGCGTAGATTGTTATAAATTACGGGAGAGTTTGCGATCAACTTGGGAAGTTTACCCAGAGAGGTAATCTGATCAAACATACCCAGAACAACCTGCTGCTGACGGTCCGCGCGATCAAAGTCAGCACCAAAGGTCTCGCGATTGCGTGCATAAGCCAAAGCAGTTGGACCATCCAGAGTCTGCACCCCAGGTTGAAGGGTGACGGTATTATGGGGACCGATTGGATCGACAGCTATCTCGTAAGGAACATCCACTTCGACCCCACCAATTTCGTTTATAAAATTCTCAAATGCAGAGAAATCCACCTGCGCATAATAATTGACATCGACCCCCAACATTTCTTCCACGGTTTGCACGGCTAAACCAGGACCACCGCCGGATACATCGTACAATTCTCCAAGATAATAAGCGGTGTTGATCTTGCCGTAATCAAAACCTGGAATATTTACCCATAGGTCGCGAGGAATAGAAAGGATACCTGCCGTTCGTGAAACCGGATCCAGGGTAAGCAACATCATGGTATCCGTGCGGGAGGGACCTTCACCTTCCCAGTCGCGGTAATCCAGACCCATGACCAGGATAGTCACCCGGTTTGCACCGTCCCATGGGACAGGTTCTGGACCATTTTCAGATTGAAGGGGTGCGGTAATATTTATATCCGATGGGAAATCAGGAGACTCATTCAGTGATAGAGCTTCTGGATTGTTGATTTCAAAGCGCGCAGCAGTAGCATCATGTACCACCGTATATGTTAAATAAACAGTGGCTGCAAGGACAATTAAAAAGACAATCAGTAATCCCCATAGTACCGGATTCATCCGGATGTGAAAAAATTTGGGTGATTGCTGAGGGGGTCTCTGGTTTACATCAATTGGGTTAAATTCATCCATCGGATTCGGATTATAACATGGAGAGTGCAATTGAGTTCGTGAAGTAGTAAATTCCTGTGGCATAATTATGTTCCGGTTTGGTGGCAGAGATTATGTTAGTAAATGGATTCTTAGTATTTCAGCATGTGGTTGCATAAAGGATGCCACCGGAAACAGTTATTGGACGCATTAACCTGAGAAAAAGTTCCAGACAAGAAATTGGGTAGGTATAATCCATCTTATGTCATTGATCACGGCAGTCAATTTAAGCAAATCATTTGGAGCCAATGATATCTTCTCAGGCATATCGCTCAGCATTCCTCACAGAGCGCGGATTGCCATCATCGGTCCAAATGGCATTGGAAAGACTACCCTGTTGCGGATCCTGGCGAATGAGGAAGAACCATCAACGGGGGAGGTAAGCCAAGCAAAGAATTTATCAGTTGGTCATCTTGCCCAGGAAGCTGGTTTTGATTCACCGCATACTTTATGGGAAGAGTGCTTAATCCCTTTTGAGAAATTGCAAGAATCGGAGGCTGAGCTGCAACGCCTTGAAACAGCGATGGCAGATTCTGGACAGGTAGACAAGGTTCTTCAGAAGTATGGGCGGTTACAAGCTGAATTCGACCATCAAGGGGGGTATACCTATACCCATCGCATGCAACAGGTGTTATCTGGGCTGGGATTTGAGCCCTACGAATATCAATCTCCACTGATACGATTATCAGGAGGGGAGAGAACGCGGGCATTACTTGCGCGGCTGCTCTTATCCGAGCCTGACCTGTTGATTCTGGACGAGCCAACCAATCACCTGGATATTGCTGCGGTCGAATGGCTGGAAGGCTATCTTAGCCAATGGAAAGGGGCGACCTTAATTGTCTCACATGATCGGTATTTCCTGGACCAGGTAGTGGATACGATCTGGGAGATGACCCGGTCCGGTTTCGAAGTATACCGAGGTAACTATTCAGCATATGTAGAGCAGAGACGGGAGAGATGGGAACGACGGCGTGAAGTATTTGAAGCAGAGAAAGAGAAACTTGAGCGAGACCTGGATTACATCAAGAAGAACATCTCGGGACAGAACGTCACACAGGCCAGAGGACGTCTCCGGCGGCTTTCGCGGCAGATTCAAGCAATTGAGCAAGTGGGCTTAGATGCAGCTACAAGCAAAAAGTGGAGCGAGTTAAGCGAAAATGTAGACACAACCACCAGCATGCTAAGCCCCGAAGAAGCGCAACGACGCGTGGCAGCACTGAGGGAACCGTCCAACAAACCTCCACAATTGCATCTGCACCTGCACGCAGACCAGCGTAGTGGTGAGATTGTTCTGCGAACACATGACTTGAAGATCGGATACCCGGGAAAGGTACTTTTTTCTGCTGGGAATATCGAACTGCGAAGGCTGCAATGCACCGCCTTGATTGGACCCAACGGTGCAGGAAAATCTACCTTCCTAAAGACAATCTTAGAGAAAATTCCACCAGTAGCAGGAGAAGTGGAACTAGGTGCCAGCTTAAAAGTCGGTTACTTTGCACAAGCGCACGAGGACTTACATCCAGAGAGAACCCTCGTACAGGAAATCGATTCGGTCGCGCCGGAAATGTTAGTGGCAGATATTCGTAAATACCTGGCAAGGTTCCTGTTTACCGGAGACGATGCTTTCAAACCCGTAGCAGTGCTTTCCGGAGGTGAACGAGGCAGGCTGGCATTAGCAAAACTTGCACTGGGGGGAGCAAACCTACTGCTATTGGATGAACCGACAAACCACCTTGATATCCCTTCACAAGAAATCCTACAGGAAGTTTTGGATGAGTTCCAGGGTACAATTCTGCTGGTATCGCATGACCGGTACTTGATTGATGAGCTGGCAACGCAAATCTGGGAGATCGATGAAGAGAACGAAATCCTGCGCACCTTCAAGGGAAGCTACAGCCAATACCACCAACTACAGGTAGCGGAGCAACTGGTGGAAAAGGACGCTGCTGGGGGCAAGTCCATTTCAAGCGATTCCCCAAGGAAATCGAAGGCTTCCATGGAAGAGCACCAAAAACAAAAACAGGTGAAAGAGATTGAAGCCAAAATCGAGCGACTGGAGGCAGAGCTGGCAAGCCTGGCGCTCAAGCTAGAAAATCCGCCACAAGATGCTGGTAAAGTTCAAAAGCTGGGGACTGAATACGTAAAGGTTCAAAAAGAGCTGGAAATATTGATGGATGAGTGGGGGATATTACATGAGTAAAGTATTATACCCTGATGGGTTTTAAGTTCTCATCCTTGCAGACATACGGGCGCAGAAACTTGGCGGTGTAGGAAGCCTCAACAGCGCAAATTTGTTCAGGAGAACCTTCTGCAATCAACTCGCCTCCTGCATCTCCACCTTCGGGACCAAGATCAATAATGTAGTCGGCAACCTTGATGATATCCAGGTTGTGCTCGATGATGAGGACGCTGTTGCCAGTATCAACCAAACGCTGAAGGACCTCGATAAGCTTATGAACATCGGCAGCATGTAGACCCACTGAAGGCTCATCCAATACATACAGGGTTCGACCGGTGGCGCGCTTGGAAAGCTCACGGGCAAGCTTGACACGCTGAGCTTCACCGCCAGATAGTGTTGGAGCAGGTTGACCGATGCGAATGTATCCCAGGCCAACATCCTGCAAGGTTTGCAATCGAATGAGCATAGCTGGGAAGGCTTCGAATACTTCCAGAGCACCATCTACGGTCAGGTCAAGGACATCTGCTATGTTCAAATTCTTAAAGCGCACCTGGAGGGTCTCACGGTTGAAGCGTGCTCCATGGCATACATCACAAGGAACATAAACATCGGGTAAAAACTGCATCTCGATGCGCAGTTGACCCTGTCCCTGACAGGCTTCACAGCGACCACCATGCACATTGAAAGAAAAACGACCAGGTTTATAACCGCGCATTCTACTTTCGGGGAGCTCAGAGAACAACGAGCGAATTTGATCAAACAAACCGGTATAGGTGCCTGGGTTGGAACGCGGCGTACGACCGATGGGGGATTGGTCGATATTAATGATCTTGTCTACAAATTCTATACCTTCAATACGGTCAAAATCACCAGGCTGGGTGTGAGCCCCATGTAAACGGGCAGCCAGGGCTTTGTAGAGAATCTCGATCATCAGGGTGGACTTACCAGAGCCTGAAACGCCGGTAATACAGACAAACTTACCCAGCGGGATCTTTACCTTGAGGTTCTTCAGGTTGTTCTCGCGAGCTCCAACGATTGTCAAAGCCTTGCCGTTCCCGGTGCGGCGTTCACGCGGAATATCCACCTGCAAACGACCGGAGAGATAAGCACCGGTAAGAGAATTGGGATTCTCGAGGATGTGATCCACGGTACCCTCTGCAACAACCTTGCCACCATGCTCGCCAGCACCCGGACCGAGGTCAAGAATCCAGTCGGCGGAGAGGATGGTCTCGGAGTCATGTTCAACCACGATCACAGAATTGCCCAGGTCACGAAGCCCTTTGAGGGTGCGCAAGAGGCGGGTATTATCGCGGGGGTGCAAGCCTATGGAGGGTTCATCGAGGACATATAAGACACCCATCAGACGGGAGCCGATCTGGGTAGCCAGGCGGATACGCTGGGCTTCACCACCAGAGAGAGAACCCGCGGAACGACGAAGGGTAAGATAATCCAAACCGACATCCACAAGGAAACCCAGGCGCTCGTTGATCTCCTTCAGGATACGTTCGGCGATGGTTTGTTGGCGAGAATTTAGTGGAGTAGATGATCCATAAAGATGCTCAATCCACTTCAAGGTTTGCAAAATTGGCCACTCGGTGATTTCGACAATGTTTTTATCGTCCACGGTGACTGCCATGGCTTCGCGACGGAGGCGTTTCCCGCCACAGGTTGTGCAAGGGCGCATGCTCATGAAGAGGCCGATCTTTTCACGCATGTATTCTGAGTTGGTCTCATTGTAACGGCGCATCAAGTTGCCAATGACGCCTTCAAACTCGCGGTCAAAGATGTATTCATGTCCTTTAACGCTTTTATATGTAATGGGAATTTCCTTACCACGTGTGCCATAAAAAATAATATCCAATTTATCCTGCGGCAAGCTACGTACAGGGAGGCGCAGGTCGATATCATAAAAATGAGCAGCAGCCTCCAGGCTCTGCCAGTAATAGCCGCCCTCCTCCTTAGGTCCGCTCCATTCGGAAACAGCAATGGCACCTTCCATGAGGGAGAGGTCGGGGTCAGGGATGAGCAACTCAGAGTCGATCTCCAGCTTGCCACCCAGGCCCTGGCAATCAGGACAGGCACCGTGGGGGGTATTGAACGAAAAAGTGCGCGGCTCGATCTCTGGGAGAACAGAACCATGCTCCGGGCAGGCAAGATGTTCCGAGAAGTACATATCGTGAGGCGCGCTGGCATCGGTTATATCCTGGACAACCAGATAGCCATCGCCAAATTTCAGGGCAGTCTCGATGGAGTCGGTGAGGCGGGTAAGGAATGCGTCACGCTCGCCTGTTTCTGGGTCGTGGTGGAGTAAAACCCGGTCCACCACAGCTTCAATATTGTGTATCTTGTAGCGGTCCATTTGGATGTCATCATCCAGCTCATGGACAACGCCATCGACCCTGGCGCGCACGAAACCCGTTTTGCGGATCTCTTCCAAGACTGCCTGATGGGTGCCTTTGCGACCACGAACGAGGGGGGAAAGGATTAGCAGCCGGCTGGAGTCGGGAAGGGTAGCGACCACGTCCACAATTTCCTGGGCAGATTGCCTGGCAACCTCACGCCCGCATTCTGGGCAGTGCGGGATGCCAATGCGTGCATACAACAAACGCAGATAATCATAAATCTCAGTGACGGTTCCGACGGTGGAGCGGGGGTTGTGGGAGACGCCTTTTTGATCAATGGAAACGGCTGGGGAGAGACCCTCGATGGAATCTACATCGGGTTTTTCCATCTGCCCGAGGAACTGACGGGCGTAGGCGGAGAGTGATTCGACATAGCGACGCTGTCCCTTCGGCAAAGATGGTGTCGAAGGCGAGGGAGGATTTCCCGGAGCCGGACAAGCCGGTGATGACCACCAGCTTATCGCGGGGTATCTCGACGGTGATATTTTTTAGATTGTGGACGCGGGCACCAACCACCCGGATAACGTTTGCGGTCATAAGCGCTTACCTATTTTATTTGTTTTGAGATAGATCGAGATACCCTGGGTAGATAAATGGTGTATGTTTTTGATATATGGGGATCGAAAGCCAATTATAGCACAAATGTTTTATTAATAAAGTAATTACTCACCCATCCCCTTTTGCAATTGGGACGATCCCATCAACATCACTCACAAAACCTTGGTGATGCGGCGGGTTTAACCCTCCTACGTGTGGCTTATATATAATGTGAGATTGCTTTTTCCTCACCGCTCGTGACAAACCCAATTCACTTCTTCCCCGAAAATCAGGGGATGACCGCCTTGACATCCAAAACTAGCTCTCGACGACTGCTCCAACAAGGGGCTTAAGCCTGCTGGGAAACGGAATGGTGAGTAATTACAATAAAGTTGTTTTATTGATCATTGCTTGAAATTGCAGAAAGCGATTATACCAGGACATTTTGGTGACCGTGGTTGTAACTTTAAATGGCATAAAGGCCACCACACATGTCGATTTGGTGGTAAAACCCCATCCCACCTGCCCCATATCTCTGAATTCAGGGGAGGTGGAATTCTGCGGGCGGGAGGCATGCTAAGCAAATTCTGGAGAATAGAAAGCATATCGGGGGTTAAAAATAAACGGGATCAACGATCCCGGCTACAAGACGCTAGGTTAACGATTATGTATCCATAACTTGCGATCCGTGCACATGGCATTGGGCAAATCAAACCATGGCTATGTTTCGGGAGAATATCCTCAACTGCAAAGGTATCCAATATATGCTAAAATTAGCTGATGAGTTTTATTAAAAATCTGGGGAAAATATTTTCCGCACCGCCTTCCAAGACAGAACGGGCACTGTATTTATACGTGCAGTGCGATAAGTGTGGTGAAAAATTGCGGGCAAGGGTAGATATGTGGAATGAAATCTCCCCGGAGTTTGATGGAAAAAGTGAAAAAGCAGTTTCTTATCATTGTAGGAAAGTGCTGGTCGGTGAAAAAAGATGTTACCAACCCATCGAATTAATCCTTGAGTTTGACAAGAATCACAAACTGATCGAGAAGCAAATCCACGGGGGAAAATATATAGACGGAGCAGCGTTTAACAATCAGGAATCCTGAAGCTCAATCATCTCTGGCATGGTTATGATATGGAAAGC
This sequence comes from uncultured Chloroflexia bacterium, assembly GCA_963736805.1. Lineage (GTDB taxonomy): Bacteria > Chloroflexota > Anaerolineae > Anaerolineales > UBA4823 > FEB-25. Next base: position 344,423 of record CAVTQM010000057.1, on the reverse strand, counting down.
CAGCGTTTCCAGGTCATGGGCTTTAACGGAGGCTTTCCCGCTTGTGCGAATCTTTTCAATGTGCGAGAGAATTAGAGGCTCGTTCCCGAAATAGGAATCCATTACATCTTCATCGTTGAGGACGTCCTTTATGCCCAACTGTTCATAAATCTGGCTGACCAATCCATAACCCCAATCTTCGACGACGCCTAACTCATCAGCCAGGTCGTGCCTTTCCATGCTAAACAGGAATGCCAACCGGGACACATCCGCCTGGTGTGGGGACAGGGTACTCTGTAATGAGTTTCTACCATCCAGGAGTACACAAGGGCGTGGCAAAGGATAGCGCAGCTCTGAGGCGAGGGCTCGGACACCCTCGGTAATCACCCATTTCCCGGACATGGCATAATCAATCGCCCAGGCAATCGAGTAGCTAATTTCATTTTTCAGGATATAGCCAACAAAAGAAGGATGAGCCATACGAACAAGAACATCCGGATTGGCGCGGATGCCAGTGCATAAAATGGCTGGGGGGTGTTTCAGACCTGAGATAGCTCCGAGGATCTGTGGAATCCAATCCTCACCACCGGGGATGTCTGTGTCCATGAGGATCAGGTCCACATAGGATGCTTTCTGGTGCAGGTATGGGATGATCTTTAAAGGCTGGTCGAATTCGCCAGCGAGGCGGGTACGCCAGTCGTGGGCTGCGAGAAGAGCCATCCAATTACGGGCGAAGGGGTCGTCTTCGAGGATGAGAATTTGGAATTCAGTTTTAGGCATAAGTTACTCCATGGGAAATTATAGCCGATAATTCAATGGATTTAAGGACGATCGAGGTGAGGCATGAATCTCGAACCAAGCTACTAGCTCTTAATTCTGTGACAGTGGTAATTAGGGCAGGTGAGTGGAAACAGCCGTGAAAATTGAAGGAAATTAAGTATGACCAGAAATTTATCTGGTATGAAGGGTGATCTCTACAGATTTGCTGGAGTATTGCTTCACCTCGTTGCACACGGTGCAAGCAAGCCCGGGAGGCCAGGGTGCTCTCGTAACAACCCAAACGACTGAGGTAATTGATTGCAGTTAGGAAATCTGATATAGAAATGGTGGGTAAGGATACCCGCCCAACAAAATATGGGTTTGAATTGCCAGATCAGCTTGAGGACCGGGCACTGATGACCAAATTTCCGCTTGCATCGGGATTAAAAGAATCTCCGCTCATATTGCCATAGGATGCAATGCTCTCAAATCCAGCTCGAGCCAAGGAAGAGAAAAGCTCATCCTTAAGTAGAGGGCGCAAGCGTGAGCTAGCCACGGTTTGAGACCATTTTCCCTGATCGGCACGCTTCAGGGTCACCATATGGAAGGTGAGTAATCCATCCGGGTCAAAATCATAGAAACGTTGAAAGATCCATTCTGAGTTCGCTTCGGAATGAGATTGAGGTTCCATCCAGCGATCATGATGGCTGATTATTGCATCAAAGTTGCGGTTCTGGATAAGCAGAAAGCCACCGGGTTTTAGGATGGCAGTAAAATCACCGATTGCAGCATCAAGTTCCTGTAGAGTTAAGAGATGAGGAAGTGAATTTCCCAGGCAAAGAAGCGCATCGAAGGATTGATAGCCGAATGTTTGGACCAGGGAGCCAAAGCCAGTAACCTCGAATCGAACATCGACTCCTGCTGAAGCGGCATTGAGGCGTGCCTTTTGGATCATGCCATGGCTGATATCGGCACCGGAGGCAGCATAGCCAAGCTGAGCCAGGGCGATGGCATGCATCCCGGTGCCCGTGGCGGCATCCAAGACAGACCTGGCGTTGAGTTTTTGTAAGTGTTCGATGATAAAGGGAAGCTCAATTGATAACCTGTTTTGCCAATTTACAAAACGGTCGTAATCTGAGCTGAGGGAATTGTACATGACTTGCTGCATGGGCAACCTCTGTAACCAGTTATATAACCATCATATATTATAGTTGATTGGATGGGGGAATAAATCGGTTTATTTGAAATATCCTTTTCAGAGAAATATAAAACAATCTTAAGTTTTTCTCTATGTGTTCTTCATAATTTCTTCACAGTGAGGTGGTATGCTTATAAAATCATCAAGAATGGAGGTAAGAAAATGAGTAAAGTATTTAAATGGATCCTTTATATCCTATTAGGTCTGGTAATATTGGTGCTTGTCACAGGAGTTGTTTTTGCTGGTTTTGGTGCATTAAGGGGATTCGGATATGGAATGGTGAGACCAGGTTTACAAATGATGGAGCCAAACATTCGAATGATGGGAGCATATCCATACCATAACCCAACGGGGGTGATATTTGGAGGATTACTTTGTTTAGGCGTGATCCTTTTGGTGGTCGTTGGAATTGTGGGATTGGTTTATGCACTGACACATCGGAATCAACCAGTTCAGAATCCACCCGCTACTCAGGTTAGCGTACCACCTGCTGAGGTCGTCGCTCCAACTGCTGAAGTTGTTATACCAACCCACACATGTGCAAATTGTGGCAAGCCTGCCCAGCAGGAGTGGAATACATGCCCATACTGTGGGAGTCCATTAGCCTAAATTTCCCATCCCAGGTTGAGTAAAATCTCGCTGTCCTTGAATCAGGATTTAGAGAATAGTATTGGTTGTGCAGGATCCAGTATCAAAGGATCCTGCACAACTTTTAATTATCTTAAAAAAATCTGGTTGATAATTGGAATTTAAGGTGGGGGATTAAATCGAAAATGAAATCCGAGTCCACCTTTGAGCGGTCGAAGAGCTTTCAGGTGGCTATAAAGTCAGCCAGGTCCCAATTCCCAATGCCTTAGCCCGGCGATAAATTTCGGGTGCCACAGCCATATCATCCATAGCTAAACCCAAGTTGATAGCGAGAGTCCGCTCAGATGGGTTCTGACGCCCAGGTTTGAGACCGGCAACAATCTCACCCAGGTCGGCATACGGATCAGGGGTGGATCCAAAATAGCCAACCGATTTATAGTATTGATATTGGGCATGGTCATCGGTGCTAATACGGTCCATCTGAGATAATGCCTCGCCAGTCCAATAGCTGTCGAAATCCACGGCGCTTCCATACGCACCTGGTTGGAGCCAATCCTTCAAGATGGTGGGGGTGGGGTGTTTGAGAATTGGACCGGAGGTGACCACCAAATCACTGTTAACCACAGCTTGCCTAGGTTCTTGAACGCCGATCACCTCAAAACCAAATTTAGCAGACATATCCGCCACATATTGCTTTTGGACATCGGGTAGGATATCGTAGGCATAGACACGTTCGATAGGGAAGAGGACATTTAGCGCTTCCAAATTCGTGCGACCCTGTACCCCGCATGCCAGGATGCCAGCCGTCTTGCTATCGGACCGGGCGAGGTACCTGGCAGCCAGAGCGCTGGCTGCACCGGTGCGATATGCAGTGATCCATGAACAATCCATGACGGCGTATGGAATGCCGGTTTCGACATCATTCAGGATAAGCAGCCCGGTAATGTATGGTAAGCCACGCTTGTAATTTTCGGGATAACCGCTGACCCATTTGATGCCAGCGGACTTCAATGCTGGGATAAAAGCCGGCATCGCATGGATAAACGCATCCGGCATGGTGTGGACGCCTGGTTTAGGGGGCATCTCGACCTTTCCGGCACCTTTTTCACGGAATGCGGTTTCAAGAAGGTTGATCACAGTGGCCATATCAAGATTGACTTTTGTCACATCTGCCTGGGACAGATAAAGGATTTGGTGATCGGTCATGGTTGTTCTCCAGAGTTTAGAATAAAAGCTATGGATATATTATAAATGCCTATTGCAGTCCGAATGACATTACCAGACATCCGGCATAGAATGATCGATGACCTGTGGCTGGTGATCTGGTGAATCAAGTACCAATTAAGGTATTGTTCTCACTTATTGGTCTTATTTGAGTGGCGTATAACCAAGTTCCTGATCCATTTGCCAATTTCCACAGCCAACAACAAACCGAGCGCTATACCGGCAATCCAGCTCCATTGTTGAAAGGTGAGAGGCACGATCCCCAATAAATTTCGTAAGGATGGAAAAGCAAAGGCAATCACCACCATCAAAAGCCCAGCAATCACCGCCAAGACGAGCGGTATATTACGGGAAAGTGGTCCTGCGCGGTATGCCGGGCGGCGCATTGAACGATAGGCAAAAATATAGACCATGGAGTTGACAGAAAAACTGGCAAAGACCAGGCTTTGACCTTCAGCAATGTTTTGGTGAGAAAGGTAGTAATGACCAAACAATAGTAAGGCCGCCATGGCGCTACCGATGCTGATCACACCAATCAATGTCAATCCTAATGGTGCCAGAACTGGTTCTTTGATTGACTTGGGCTTTTCATCCATGATGCCTTCCTCTTTCGGCTCGAAACCAAGCACAATATCGGAGGGTCCATCACAGATCAGGTGAATCCACAAGATTTGAGCGACTGCAAGAGGAGCAGGCCAATGCAGCATCATCGCTGCAAAGATGGTCAACACCTCAGCAAAGGAGTTCGAGAGGGTATAAGCAACCACTTTACGAATGTTCTCAAAAATCACACGCCCTTCTTCGATGGCGGCAACGATGGTACGGAAGTTATTATCCAACAGGATCAAGTCGGCAGTCTCTTTGGCAACGTCTGAGGCAGTACCCACCACGACACCGATATTCGCACGCTGCAAGGCAGGGGCATCATTCACTCCGTCCCCAATCATAGCGGTTACTTCCCCATTGGATTGTAAAGCCTTCACGATGCGCAGCTTATCCTGAGGGCGGATGCGGGAAAAAACTGCAATCTGTTTTACTTCTTGTTGAAGCTGCGGGTCACTCATGACCGTGAGGTCTCCACCTTCAAGGCTGTGATCTTCGGGCTGTAATAAATCTATACTTCGACCGATATTTTCAGCAGTACGGCGATAGTCACCCGTTATCATCTTGACTTTAATGCCGGCTTTTTGGGCGATGTCCACGGCCTCTTGAACGCCATCGCGAATGGGGTCTTGCATGCCAAGCAAGCCAACCCAGGTATAGCCTGAATAATTCTCCAGCTCTCCCGAATTACGGTAGGCGAGTCCCAGCAACCGTAAGCCATCTCCAGCCCATTCGTCCACCCTGGTTAGGATACGGATGCGTTCATCCTCAGTGATCTGACACATCCCAAGGATAATCTCTGGTGCACCTTTCAGGAAGTAAAGGTGGTCCATATTAAAGAGAACACCAGTCACTTCAGTGAGCATATATTTGGTCTCACTGGTAAAAAGCTCCTCAGCCAGCCTCTGAGAGCAATCCGCCATGTCTTGAGGAGGGATAGCCAGATTGGTAGAAGCGTATTCCCAAAGGGCAATATCCACAGGTCCTTCCAGGTTATTGCAGAGGACCATGGTTTGCAAGGCACGTTCCTGGTCATTCAGGTCGACCCTTGCAACACGCATACGCCCTTCAGTAAGAGTACCCGTTTTATCGGTGCATATGACCGTCACCGAGCCAAGCGTCTCGACGGCGAGCATCTGCTTGACCAAACCCTGACGTTTTAATATTTTGCGCATCCCCAGTACAAGGATGACAGTAACAGCAATCAGAAGACCTTCAGGGACAGCAGCAATTGCCAGGATAATCGAAACTTGCAGCATTTCCAGAAATTCTCTACCCATTAACAATCCCGTTACGAGGATTGCCAGGGTGAAGCCGATGACAATATAAGTCAGGACCTTACTGAACGTTTTTAGGCGTACCTGGAGAGGGGTATCTTCCTCGACATGCTCCCGCAAGGTGGTGGCAATTTGACCCAACTCAGTGGCCGAGCCGATTTTGGTTACAATCATTGTCCCGCGCCCGGTGATGGTCGTGGAACCCATAAAAACCAGATTGTGGCCATCGGTGTCATTTTTATTGACTGGCTCGCTTTCACCGGTCAAGATTGCTTCATCCACAGCCAACTTGGTACTTTCAGTGATTACACCATCGGCGGGTATGTGCTCGCCGGAATTTAATAGGACAGCATCACCGGGCACAAGCTCCCAAACTTCCACTTCCTGGCGCTGACCATCCCGGACGACGGTGGTGGTTGGTTTCAGCAAACCTTTGAGGGCTGTATAGGTCTGCTGGGCTTGATATTCCTGGATGAATCCCAGGATAACATCAATAACAACCACAGCCATGATAATGAAAAAATCACTGTATTCACCTACAACGAGTGAGACCCCGGCTGCAACAAGAATGATATAGATCAGTGGACTTTTGATCTGGTTCAAGAGGATCGTCCAGATTGTGGTCCCCTTTTCGACAGGGAGACGATTTTCTCCATAATGTTTACGCCGTTGGAGTACTTCAGACTGGTTTAGACCAGTTTCAGGAGTATGAGTGATTGGGTTGGATATAGTATCTTTTATGCTATCCACGATTGCCATTAAGTTACCTCGAAGAGTTAATTAATGTTCTTGCTAGCTTTCCAATATTGATGGAAATTCCAGCTCTACGCTTGAAAACAGGTCATGGGCTTCCTGCAGGCGTTCCTTTAGAGGATCGGATTTATCAGTCATTAGCTTCATGCCACGCTCCGTGATCTGGTGAAGACCGGACATTAATCCCAGCCATTGTTTCATGTATGTGATCCAACCACCGGGTTTAAAACGATAGTAATCCCGTCGTGGAACCGGAGAAGCTACACGCTCAATCAATCCTCGTTCTACCAGGAGGCGTGCCATGATGCTGATTGAGCTCTTGCTGGCATTTAACCTTACTCCGAGGTCGGTAATGGACTGTGCTGGTGGATCAGAGATGAGCAAGGCACCCAAGATGCGTCCGGCCATGCGGGGCAAGCCCATTTGTTCGAAATAAAGTCCGATATCTTCAATGAAATGAATTTCTTCGATTGGCAGGTGATCTTCCATCATCATATAATCCTAATTTAGGTAATCGTAAAAGGTTTTCGAAATTCAATACAATACATAAACCCATTCCAGATATTCTCCAGCTTAAGCTCCATCATCGTCGGCGGTACCAGGTTGACCGGGGCAATAATCTCTTCCCGTTGGCCATTAAAAGCGGATTTGAAACCGGGAAGGAACTTTTCATACCACTGGGCACCCGATTCGTTTTCATCGCAGATGATGAGCCTGGAACCGGGTTTTGCCACGCGAATCATGTCGTCGATAGCCTTTTGCGGGTTGGTGAAAAAGTTTATTCCTCCGATATGAAAAACTGAATCGAAACTGTCATCCCTGAAAGGCAGCTCTTCACCATTTGCAAGGAACAGATCCACCGACCAGCTTTTTCGACGAATCAAGGAATTACAGCGGTTTAATTGGCCGAAAGAGATATCCAATCCGTACACTTCACCAACCTGTGGTGAACTGAGCAGGAAGGGCAAGTTAACCCCCGGACCGATGGATACCTCCAATACCTTCCCACCATTTGGCTCAAGACGAGAAAGGACTTCCCGCCTGGCTTTTGAATCTGTGGTGCCGAGGAATAAAAAACCGATTTTTGAGAAGGCTGAATAGATCCAGGAAAACCAATCATACATGTGGGCAAACGGCTTATTTAAACCACTTAGTTCATCTTCCTTTATAAAACGAGGAATTCCATGCTTTATGGGGATGATTTTCTGACAATTTAGGCAGGTTAGTTTACCTGTTTCAATCATGCCATGTGCGTAAGCTGGATCAAGAGTTAATTCTCCATGGCATGTTGGGCATAAAAGAAGTTCGAGTGTTGAATATTTCATTGCGTATTCGGCCAATTAGTGCGGAAGTATACAATATTCCTAACGTTTTGTAAATACTAAACGATAAAATATTCTAATAATGAAGAATTGAGCAGGATTTTAAATGTTGAATTGGAAGGTGTTTCGTATACTTTTGGAAAATTTTCATATTCTTGGGATTGTCATACTTCCCCAAAATTGACGCCTTATTTTTTTCATGATATCATGAACATTAATACAGGATAAACACAAGTAATTCTTTTGGAGAGAAAGATCCAGGAAGAATTTACTGGTAGATATATACTCTTCAAAACTCCAATAGAATTATCCGTAGCATATTAAGATTTGTCTTAATTTTGTAGATACAAGCATTCTGCAGAAGGATTTATGTATCATTTCCAAGCAGAATCATTAATATTGTGTACCTCTCCAGGAAAAGCTCGGTGAATGTTTTATTAATCCGGGAAGAGGAGTGTGGAGAGGCAACTGTTGGATTGGAGGGTGACTGTCCTTTGTATATTTCTGATCATTGGGAGGATATAGGCTACTTCCAATGGAACCAAGGTACCGGATGGATGGGGTAATTATTTTTTATTAGACCGGGATATGGCAAAGATATGATTGTGCCTGATAGCTTTTCAAATCATGCAAACATGAAGTGACTTGAAGAGATAGACATGTTCCAGATTACTAATGACCGGCAGAGAATCAGAAAATATGGGTGTAACATGATCTACTTGAAAACAGTTTCTGGATTATTGGTTGAGAAGGAATCTTTCGTTTCTGACGCCTGGAAAAGAGAGTGTAAACGAGAACCTGTGGCGTTTGCCCCAGATCCTTCCAGAATGTAATCCTTGAAAATTACATTTATTATAAATAATAGATGCAATCGCCCATTACGAAAAATTCATGGGACCCAAGAATATAATAATTGATTCAATGAATGCAGAGAGGAGATAAAGTATATGGATAAAAAATCAAGGTGGTTCACAATATCAGCGGTTTTGATAGTAATTGGATTATTATCTGTCGGGTGTGCAAACGAGACGGCTGCGCCTACGTCAGAACAGCCGGGCACGGTTCCAACTGAGGAAGTTGCCCCTACTTCGGTTCCGGAAAAGAGTCAGATTGTGATTGTCATCGCAGAAGATCCACCATCCTTCAATGCAACTGTAGGACAAACCGGATTTGATTCACTCGTGATGGAGCTGGTTATGTTGAGTATGGCCGACCTGGACGAGGAAGGAAATGCTTTCCCAGAGCTGGCTGCAGAATTGCCGACGGTAGAAAACGGGGATGTTGTCATCGATGAAGAAAATGGAACGATGGATGTGACCTGGAAACTTCGGCAGGATATACAATGGGCCGATGGTGTTCCGGTTACTGCCGAAGATCTTGTCTTCACCTACAATGCAGTTGTTGATCCTGAATACGGATACTGGATTAACGGGATTGATTATGTGGATGGTGTAGAGAAAATTGATGACTATACGGCGGTAGTGCATTACAACGCCATCTATCCTGGATACCTGACTCAATTTGGAGGATACGTGATGGCTATCTGGCCGGCACATTACTGCAAGTCTGAGCAGGGATTTACCCAATGGGACTGTGGTTTACAGCCTTTGAGCAATGGCCCATATATACTAAAAGAATGGGTTCAAAATGATCATTTGACCTTTGAGCGTAATCCTACGTATTACGAGGCAGGAAAACCGACCATTGATGAGATTATTGTAAAGATCATACCCGATGAAGCTGTTCGAAAGCAAATGCTTATTAACGGGGATGCCGATCTGGATATGTGGACGGTAGAACCTGTGATTGCTGAACTTGAAAATTATAAAGATGTCGTCGAAGTCAGCTTGAGCCCAGTCGACCGTTGGGTAATGAGGATATTCTTTAATCTTGCCGCCAAGGGAAAAACGGATGCGGAAGCTACGCCTCACCCGATACTTTCGGACGTTCGAGTGCGTCGGGCGATACGGATGGCTATTGATGTAGAGACGATTGGGAAGGAATTTTTCCACGGTTATGCCAACCAAGTCTGGACTGAGTTCTTCCGCCCACCTTATAATGTTTGTGATATCCCAAAGCCGGATTACGATCCGGAAGCTGCAAAAGCCTTATTAGAGGAGGCTGGCTGGATTGACCAGGATGGAGATGGAGTGCGTGAATGCCATGGTTGTACCACTGGTGCTGAAGAAGGCTACCCGATGGAGATGGAGTTCATCACTTATTCGGAGTATGGTGAAGCCCTCGATCTGACTCAGGAATTTATCGCTGAAAAACTCGGAGAGATGGGTATCGAACTGAATATATCAAGAGTTGAGGGAACTGTCCTTTGGGACACTTCTACCAATGGTGGGATTGAACAATCGGGCAACTTTGATATGGACATCTGGGATGATGGGTATTCCGGCAGTGATCCGACCGATTTTTTGTGGGGATACTATTATTCCGCTGCGGCTGTACCTGATGCTGGTTTAAACTACGGGCGTTATATCAACCCACAAGTCGATGAATTAATCGATGCGTCATATACACTGGATGAAGGGTTACGTCAAGAGTCGTTCTGCCAGATGGCTGAGATCCTGGAGCAGGACTTACCAGAATTGCTTCTATTCACAACGGTCGATGCCAATGCTCACTCCACACGCCTGCAAGGAGTTCAGTCAAACGCCAATGAAATTGTAACCTGGAATGTTGCTAATTGGACACTTAAATAGGGATTGATTTCGGTAGAATAAAAGTTAAACGGTGATGGAGAAACAGTGGGCCAATATGTAGTCAGAAGGCTGCTACAGGCAATACCGCTTATGTTAATCGTCAGCATTGCCTTGTTTATATTGGTCAATCTGGCACCTGGAGGCCCACTATCTGGAAGGGGGCAGTCACGCCATATGCGTCCAGAGCAGGTCGCGATCCTGAAACGTCAGTTTGGATTGGACCAGCCACTTTATAAGCGCTATATATTCTGGCTGATAGGAAATGATTGGACCAAAATTGATACAGACGGGGATGGAATTAAAGAAAGCTATGGACAGGGAAAGGGCATCCTGCGGGGTGATTTTGGTAACTCCTACCGCACCCGTCAACCGGTCCTCAATACAATCAAAACTGGTTTAAGAACACGGCATATTTAATGACGGTGACGCTGTTGGTTGTTGCGATTATTGCCATACCCGTAGGGGTAATATCGGCGGTAAAGCAATACTCGATTTTTGACATCGTTGTTACCACACTGTCTTTCATAGGGCAGGCAATCCCTGAATTTTGGTTGGGCTTGATCTTGATCTTAGTCTTTTATGTGTGGCTCAAAAACCCCGTGACTGGTGATTCTCTCCTACCACCTGGTGGTATGTATACATTGGGTGCTTCCTTCTCACTCATAGATTGGACCAAGCATCTCATATTGCCTGTCACAATGGGAGTGGTAGGTTGGGTTACCTGGTACTCGCGCTTTTTACGTTCCAGTATGCTGGATGTCATCCATCAAGACTATGTTCGAACGGCACGTGCAAAAGGATTAACCCTGAACAAAGTTTATTACAAACATGCGTTGCGCAATGCACTCCTGCCATTGGTAACAATATTTGCTTTGGATCTACCCTACATATTTGCAGGATCTTTGTATGTAGAGATCCTATTCTCCTGGCCTGGAATGGGTCGTTTATATTACCAGGCAGCAATCGATCGCGATTACCCGATGCTTATGGCAATCCTGACAATTGGAACCCTTGCGGTCATCTTTGCGAATTTAATAGCTGATATCGCATACGCAAAACTAGATCCCCGCATCCACTATGACTAACGCACAGCCAATATTAGCGCGTGAAGAAACGATGCGAGCGTTGATCTGGAGACGCTTTCGCAGGCATCCCGGTGCGATCATGGGTTGCATTGTGCTTGGCTGCATCATCCTGGCTGTAACATTAGCAGGTCTTTCACCATATGATCCATATAAGTCTGATATGAGTGAACGCTACCAACCGCCTTCCCTGGCGCACCCGATGGGAACAGATGCATTGGGACGAGATCTAATGACACGTGTTCTGTATGGTGGCCGGGTCTCGCTTGCGGTGGGATTTTCGGTAATGATGATCACATTGATGATTGGTGTACCTGTGGGGGCGATGGCTGGATACTTCGGTGGTTGGGTGGATAATACCTTAATGCGGATCACAGATGCAGCCCTGGCACTGCCCTCCTTGTTGGTGTTGATCCTGTTGGGGGCAATCCTGCGGGAGGTGGACGCACCTGCATTAAAGGAAAACCCGGTGTTGACCATAGCTTTTGTGATTGGTATTCTGGCATGGATGTTCACGGCACGCCTGGTGCGAGCATCCTACCTTACGATCCGGGAAATGGATTTCGTGGTGGCTACACGTGCCCTGGGTGGCTCGAATTTTCGTATTATTGCTTTACACATCTTTCCCAATGCCATTGGACCGGTCATCGTTGAAGCAACTTTGGAAATCGCTTACGCTATTCTCGAAGAATCGGGGTTGAGTTATCTCGGATTTGGTATACAACCTCCTACACCCTCATGGGGCAACCTGCTCAGCAATGCGCAGGAACACCTGGTGAAATACCCATGGCTGGCTATTTTCCCGGGTTTGATGATCTTTCTATCAGTGATTTCGATCAATTATATTGGTGATGGACTGCGCGATGCCTTCGACCCGCATAAAGTGCTGACAAAAATGGGAGAAGTGTGATGGAAACGTTATTGAAGGTTTTATCTGATGATGAGTGCAGCCGTGTCCATGAAGAGACACTGAAGATATTATCTAAAACTGGTGTGCGAGTTGATACAGCAAATGGACGCCGTTTTCTTAAGCAAGCTGGCGCAGTAATAGATGAAAACACCCATATCGTTCGGATACCGCAGACATTGGTGGAGGAATGCATCAGGCAAGCTCCGAAAGATTTTTATCTAGGGGCGCGACGAGGGGATAAAACGATACCCATGAACCGTGGAACATGTGGTGTAGTCCTGGATGGTGGGGCAATCTATACCTACGATGCCGAAGCAGGGGTGCGTCGTCCTGCAACCAAGGATGACTGGTACATGGCAACCCGCCTGGGTGACTGCCTGGATGATATCGATGTATATTGGAGCGTAATTGATGGTTGTTGGGAGCACACACCTGGTGGAACGGTTGCATACTGGAAAGCCATTTTCCAGAATTTCTCCAAACACATTCAGGATGCGACGATGAATCCAGAAGAGAGCCGATGGATGCTGGAGGTGTTCAGGATTGTATTTGGCAGCCGAATGGAATTCAAGAATACACTTCCAGTTTCTTTCATCCTCTGCCCTGCCTCGCCACTCATTATCGAGGCTAAATACACCGATGCATACCTGGAAACCCTAGATTGGGGCATCCCAGTGGCGGTGATGACCATGCCACTTTTCGGTTTATCAGGACCTGCTTCGTTGATATCAGAATTGATCTTGGCAAATTGCGAGACAATCGCCATGTTGTGCTTGATCCAGTCAGCGGCACCTGGCACACCATTTATTTATGCAGCAGCACCTTCTGTTGTAGATATGCACTCAGGTAGGTATGGAGGTGGAGAAGTGGAGCACTCATTGCTAGGTGCTGCTGTGACCGAAATTGCCAGGATGTACCAACTACCTGTGGAGGCAACAGTAGGTGGAACAGATCACCACATCCCATGTATCCAAGCGGGTTATGAACGGGCACAGAACTATTCTTTACCAATTCTAAGCAGACCAGATTTACTTGTCGCGCCCGGATTGCTTGGAGGGGCAACAATTTTCAGCCCTGAGCAATTAATCATCGACCTGGAAGTCATCCGACGATGTAAACGCTTGAGCCAGGGAATCGGAAGTGGTGCAGAAAAATGGCTGGGGGAGGTCATTGACACGCTTGGACCAGGTGGGAATTACCTGACCCATCCATCCACGCGGCGAGCTGTGCGCTCTGGAGAGGTGTATTACAGCAAGGTAGGATTGCATGGGTCTTATGACCAATGGGTAAACCAGGGCTCACCGGAATTGCTGAGTGAAATCCGCGAATCTATAAGTGATTTACTTTCATCAAAAAAACCTTTACCTTTATCAGAAATCTGTGGAGCGAGAATTGGAATTCCTTGAAAAACGAGCAAGAGCAAGTAAAAGGAAGTAATGAATACAAGTAAAGTAAATTACTAGCGTATACAATCAAAGGCTACTAACTCAATAAGTGACTAAATTTATAAATCGGAGAATATTCAAATGCCAGCTCAATACCCTCCCTTAGAACCGTTACGCACAACATATCGTTTACGATTTCTCACAGATAAACAATTGGACGACTTGCAAAGCGCCACGTTGGCGATCATGGAAAAAACCGGGGTCAAATTTCCATCGAAAAAAGCATTGTCAATCTTTGCAGAGCACGGGGCTCAAGTGGATTGGGAGTCCCAAATTGTGAAGTTAAAACCAGAAATGGTGTTTAAAGCCTTATCCACTGTCCCTAGATTCTTCTTGATGGGTGCACGCAATCCAGCATATGATTTGCAATTAGAGGAAGGCGTAACATATTTCACCGCAGATGGCTGTGGAGTGGAAACCATAGACTTCGATACAAGAGAGCGTCGCCCTTCACGCAAAACAGATGTAGGAGTCATGGCGAAGATCGCCGATTACCTACCTTCGATCGGTTTTATCTGGCCGATGGTCAGTGCCCAAGACTATGCTGAAACAGCTCCACTGCACGAGATTGATGCATGCTGGAATAATTCGGTCAAGCATGTACAGAGCGAAACTGTGATGGGTGAGATACCCTGCCGGTATGCGGTTGAGATGGCAACTGTGATTGCAGGGAGTAGAGAAGAGTTACGCCGCAGGCCACAATTTTCACTGGTGGTATGTACGATTGCACCACTCGTGCAGGATACTGCTGGCATTGAAGGGGCGTTAATTCTTGCTGAGGCTGGATTACCAGTTGGGTTCCTAGCAATGCCAACCCTGGGAACAACAGCGCCGGCAACAATGGCAGGAGCATTTGCGATGGGTGATGCAGAGATCATCAGTGCAGCGGTTTTGATGCAGCTGCATGCACCAGGTGCACCGGTTTTTCACTCGCTGATGCAAGCCTGGGCTGATCCTCGAAATGGTGGTTACGTGAGTTATTCGTTGGATAGCAGGACGCGTTATGCTCCGGTAGAAATGGCACATCACTGGGGCATGGCATCCTTGGGGGCATGTTATGGAACCGATTCACATGAAGCTGGAACCTGGCAGGGTGCTGCAGAAGTGGCGTTGGATCCGTTTCTGGCAGGCTTAGCATGTGCAGATATTGTAACGGGAATGGGGCTTTCTGAGACTTATACACTACTTTACCCTGAGCAAATCATTATGGATGAGGATCTTTACCAACGGGCGCGTTACCAGCTGATGAATTTAGAAGTGAATGAAGAAACCCTGGCGCTTGATACAGTGCATGCGGTTGGTCCAGGTGGTCATTACCTGGGGCAGAGGCATACCCGTAACCATATACGCGAATCATTGGTGCGCGGCATCACTCATCAAATCGGAGAGGATGGCAAATATCGAAATCCTCGACAGGTGGCAATCGATAAGGTTGATTGGATCCGTAAGAATCACAACCCTGAACCACTTGATACAGAAAAGCAGGCTGAACTCAGGAGAATTCTTGCTGCTGCAGATAAAGAAATCTGCAAGGGGTAAACCACATGGATAGTGAAACACCTGCCTTACAACCAATCCAACCAGCCTATCATGTTCGTATCCTGGAGGATGAGCAGCTTGACCAGCTTCAAAGTGCCACATTGGAGATATTGGAGCAGGTTGGCATCCATTGCCCATCAGAGAAAGCCCTTCAAATCTACGCAGACCATGGTGGTAGTGTTGATTTTTCGCGCCAGGTGGTGAAGCTTCCCAGGCAAATTGTGTTGGAAGCCATGTCACATGCGCCACGATATTACACCATGGGTGCACGGCAGCCTTCATTTGACTTGAAATTGGATGGCAAGGCGCTTTATTGCGCCACGGATGGTTGTGGAGTGGAAACCATCGATTTCATCACCCGGCAGAGAAGACCGTCGAAAAAAGATGATGTAGCAAGCATGGCACGGATTGACGGATTACCTGAGTGCGATCGGATTTTATTGGCCGATCGTCAGTGCACAGGATTTCCCGAAGACAGCACCATTACATGAGATAGACGCATCCTTCAACAACACTGTAAAACATGTGCAATCTGAGACCGTGATGGGTGAATGGACGGCACGCTATGCGATCGAAATGGCAGATGTGATCGCTGGTAATGAACGGACGAGGCGGCAGCGCCCTCCCCTGTCACTGCTGGTCTGCAGCATCGCTCCTCTGGCACAAGACCGGGAAGGACTGGAATCAGCATTATTATTTGCGGGGGCTGGTTTGCCGGTTGGATTTATGTCGATGGTCAACACAGGCTCGACTGCTCCAGCGACCATTGCGGGTACATTGGTAACCGGGGATGCAGAGATTATCTCTGCGTTGGTCTTGATCCAAATGGCACACCCCGGCGCACCGGTCTTTCACTCTTTAATGCCAGGAATCATGCAACCACGTACTGGCGATTACCAGAGCAGTACCTTTGAAGGGTCATTGCTTTACCCGCTGGGTGCAGAGATAGCACACCGATGGGGAGTGCCAACTTTGGCAGGTGTCTTTGGAACCGATGCCCAGGTACCTGGCTGGCAATCAGCAGCAGAAGCAAAATCATCACTGCTCTTATGCGCCCTGGTCGGAGCAGAAACTGGGAGCGGATTAGGCCTGGTTGAGTCCTGTATGCTGCTGTATCCAGAAGCGGTATTATTGGATGCGGATGTTTATCACCGGGTGCGGAATGAAGCTGCCGGGTTAGACACCAGCCCGGAAGCCATCGCGCTGGAGGTAATTAAAGAGGTAGGTCCTAAAGGTCATTTTTTGGCGCATAGACACACGCGCATAAACCTACGTCAACGACAATTTTCAGATCTGACTGGTCAACCAAGCCAGGGAGGCGGTTATCGTGACCCGATAGAAGTTGCGCGGGAAAAGGCGAATTGGATACTTGAGAACCACCACCCACAACCATTGGAAGAAGCTCAAAAAAATGAGTTGACGAGAATCCTGAAAGCAGCTGATCGAGAAACCGGGCATTAATAAAAAAGGACTGACCCAAGAATACTTTAAAACAAATATCAATATGGAGGATTAATGCGCTTTACAGCCCAAATTCTGACAGAGGAAGAACAACAATGTATCCACGACATGAGCTTACGCATTCTGGAGGAGGTGGGCATACGCTTCCACGGTGAAAAAGCGCTGAAAATCTTGGGGAAGAACGGTATCAAGATCAACCCGGAAGATAAAATTGCGAAGATCCCACCTGAATTGGTTCAACAGGCATTGGAAACTGCACCAAAGTCTTTCGTGTTAGGTGCTCGAAATCCTGTACATAACCTAGCTCTACCTACGCCATTTACGCGTTATGGTATCGATGGGACGGCAACTTTTGCATTGGATTTTCACACAGGTGAAAGACGATACGGGACGAGTAAAGATATCGAGAATGCATTACGAATCTTCCAACACATGGATATGGGTGTTATGGCGTGGGCACCGACTTGTGCCGAGGATATTCCAGCCAATATTCGCGCCTTGTATGAATTCCTCAGCATGGCACGATTTTGCTCAAAACATGGCGAGCACGAGCTTCACCGGGTGGAGCAGGTTCCATACCTGGTGGAAGGATTGATTGCCATTATGGGGAGCGAGGAGGCGTTACGCAGCAGCAATGCATACTCACTGATCTATTGTCCGGTTGCACCATTGACCCATGATGGGCAGATGCTGGATGCCTATTTAGAGTTGGGAGAGGTTGGATTACCAGTGATGTCGATGCCCATGCCTGTGAATGGAACCACCGGACCTGCCAGCCTTTTCTCAAATATTGCCCTGGCAAATGCTGAAATGCTATCATCCATAGTGATCTTCCAATTAGCACATCCAGGTAGACCGATCATTTTCTCCAGCTCGACAGCCACAGTTGATTTCCGGAGTGGAGCATACCTGGCAGGTGTGCCGGAAATGGGTCTTCAAACCGCTGCAATGGCTGTAATGGGGAAATATTATGGTTTTCCAACTAGCGGTGCAGGGTTTACTGCAGATGCCAAGCAAGCTGGACCTGAAGCAATCATTGAAAAGTTTTTAACGACGATACCTCCAGTACTGGCCGGGGCAGATCTCCTGATCGGGTTCGGAGTGCTTGAGAGCGACCAGTTATTGGTTTTAGAACAAATCGTGGTAGATAATGAAATAGCCCATTTAATCCAACGTATGGCGGAAGGAGTGGATTGCTCTGAAGAGAAGGATCTTTTCGAGGATATCGCCCATGTGGGACCAGGTGGTCACTTTTTAGGAACCAAGAATACCAGGAAGGCAGCCCGCAGCACCGAGTTTTACGCTTCACAACTCATCGATCACCATGCATATGAAGCCTGGGTTAAGCTTGGGAAACCATCCATGTATTCGAAAGCAAGAGAAATGGTGGAAGATATTTTATCGCAACCAGTGGTTGACCCATTACCCGAAGAGGTTGGTGAAAAGGTAGACCAGATCCTGCGTAAAGCAGAAAGAGAGATTCACAATAGATAATAAAACCTGCAATAACACGCGGGATTGTAGGTGGTTGACGGATAGGCAGGTAAGATAAACCAATATAATCTATCAGGAGCAGACCTAGGGGAACAAGGAGCCTAAGGCTCTTTCAGTAATTCAAAATCTCAAAGACATACAGGTCAGGCCACCATCCATCTTTTGGACTTCGCTGACATCCAACTCAATGATGCGCATTCCCAACTGGGTGAGTTTTCGCAGGGTTTTTGGGAAGCCTTTGGGAGTTATCAATGTATTGTTGACCCAGAGCGTATTGGCGGCATACTCTTCATCAGGATCGAGCACAATTTTCTTATAGCCAGCGATCGATGGATGGTCTGCCAGGATTTTTGTTACCAGGAGGGTATCGTTTCCGACATAATTGACACTCGATTTTAAGTGCAACCCGGATGCCACAGGGATAGTCTGAGAAGTATGGCCAGATGAGGCCAGCAATTTTGCCAGTTGTGCTGCACCTTCGCTATTTGTTCGATCGGATAAGCCAATGAAAAAATGGTTCTCAACCATCAGCACATCACCGCCTTCAACGGTCCCGGGCGGATCAATATGAAGCACAGGTCGGTATTGAAGCAAGTGTGGTTCCAGGGTAAGCTGCTCCCCCTGGCGGGAAGGTGCTCCAGGATGAGTGATCACTGCAATTCTGGGTGTGACAATGGCAGGATCTTCGACAAAGTAAGCATCCGGATAGGCTGGCTCAGCGGGGAGGACGATAACTTCAAGACCCAAAGCCTGTAAAGCCTGGCGATATGCCTGATGCTGTTGAAGAATAAGAGGGTAATTGGGACGACCAAGGTTGGAGGTGGTTATCCCATCAGCAAAATTCTTTCCTGGAAGGCGAGTGATGGCGTGGGTATACATAGCTTAATTGTAAGCGATAAACGTTCCTTTTACCTCAGGGGGTCCACTCATCGTGGATAATGCCCACTAGATACCAGGTGCTGTTATATTCGGAAAAGACAAGGCGCAGACTACGCCAATCCATTCCGCCATATTGAGGATCGAAACCGGGGAAGTAATATTCGACGATCATTGACCCAGGGTAAAACTCGGTACTATTATCGATGGAATTACCCGTACTCAAGCGGTGGTTCATTGCAACCTGAGGTGCATTGGCAAAGTCTTCATCATAGATAAACTTTGAATAATAGTCCAGGAAGCTCAAATTAATGGGTTCTCCGGTGCCTGAGTAGGCTCCCCAGGTGTAAATACTGCTATCGGTAATAATTTTGGCAACCTCGTCATTTGTAAATACCTGGTCGGTCTCCTGTATATAAGCATAGGGTGAAAAACGAACTCCATCCCTGGGGTGGACATAGCTGGATAATAAGATAAAATCCTGGTTTTTGAGAGCCTTGAACTACACTGACCGGAAAGCTCCAGGATGGTTTGGTTAAGCGACGTGGGGATGGTGGCATCGGTGGGAGGGGAGGTAGGTGAAAGATCGGTTGGGAATGGCAGAGGGGTTGGATGAAGGGTAGGAAGGTTGGGTGTCTCATTATTCGGGCTAGGAGCCATTAGGTTGCAAGCTGTGAGCAAACTCACCAATAGGGAGAAAAATAAAACTGATTTGAGTCTCATAAATGTCTCCTGAAATCTTCATTCTATATGAAATTACCCAATTACACCAAAACAGCAACTTCTTTTAAGACGCTTTCTTCCATAATAATGTTTCTTTTTTTGGATGAATCTTTATTCTACATCAAGACTGACCAGTATTTTTAAATATACAATGGGCATTGATTTAAATTGCTGGTCTTGGTGGATACAGTCGAATTGAATAGAAAAGAATAAAATAAAGGTAAATTTGATGACGTAGTTAGAATCTCACCCGAAATGAACCTGATACAATATACGTAATTAGCTGGGACAACATTTTCAACCTGATGAATTGATAACCAGGATAAGGAGCGACCTATGCCAGCATCTGCAGTGAATATTAAACGAATTGCCATAGCGACTGGAGGCGGTGATGCTCCTGGGTTAAATGCCGTCATTCGAGCAGCAGTTTTATCAGCTATCAACCGGGGCTGGGAAGTATATGGCATCCGGGATGGGTACAACGGACTGCTGATGCCCGAACAGTTTATTGAAGGCGGCTTAATCCGCCTGACCCGTGAAAAGGTGCGAGGCATCACACACCTGGGGGGAACGATCATAGGCACCACCAACCGCGGGAATCCGCTCAAATACCCCATCAAGGGTCCAGATGATACGATCATTGAAATCGACCGTTCGGATGAGCTGATCCGGGCTATCAGGTTGCACCAAATTGACGCGCTCATCTCGGTGGGTGGGGATGGCTCAATGCACATCGCTAATGAGCTGGCAAAAAAAGGTTTGTGGGTGGTAGGTGTGCCAAAGACAATTGACAATGACCTTGAAAAAACGGTCATAACCTTTGGATTTGATACTGCCTTCTCGTTCACAGTGGAGTGCCTGGACCGGTTGCATACCACAGCAGCCTCGCACAATCGCATCATCGTGATGGAGGTGATGGGACGCTATGCAGGATGGATTGCATTAGAGAGCGGGTTGGCAGGTTCAGCAGATGTAATTCTAATTCCAGAAATTCCGTATGATCTAGAAAAAGTTGCCCTAAAAATTCGTGATCGTGAAGAACACGGAAGCCTGTTTTCCATCGTGGTGGTAGCAGAGGGGGCAAAGGCAAAAGGTGGGACGGTGTCTGTGATCAGCCGAGGAATCTGGAAGAGCTGAACGATTAGGTGGATGTGGTGAGAGAGTTGCAGATGAATTACAGGAGCTAACAGGCAAGGAAATTCGCCTGGTGGTATTGGGTCATCTATTGAGGGGAGGCTCGCCGACGGGCTTTGACCGTTTAATTGCCCAACGTTTTGGCGCAGCTGCAGTACGGGCGATAGCGGAAGGTGAAAAGGGGATCATGGTGGCACTTGATCCACCTTCGGTTAAATATGTTCCACTTGAAGCGGCTACCAAACGTATGAAAACCGTGCCACTGAATTCTGATATTATGCTAACTGCCCGAGGTATGGGAATCTGTTTTGGGGATTAATGGAAAACCGAATCCTGATCAGAAGAGGGATTCCACCTGATTGATCGTTAATTGATCCAAAGTTTCTACAACGATATCCGCCTGGGTGAGAGCTTCAGGTGGATTTGTGGTTGTAACAGCAATGATACGCATGCCAGCCTTCATGGCGGCTTCAATTCCTGGGATCGAATCCTCGATAACAATGCAAGACTTGACTGGAATATCTAACTGCAGGGATGCTTAAGGAAGACCGCTGGGTCAGGCTTGCCTGGCAAATCGCCCGGGGTGACCAGGGCATCGAAAAAATCTCGAATATTTAGAATATCCACCAGGGCTTCGACATTCTCGGGCGGAGCTGAGGAAGCCACTGCCTGTTTCCAGCCCCAGGATTTAAAACGACGCAACCAACTCTGTACACCAGGCAAGGGCTGGAATGCCAGGAAGAATCTGTCTATAAGCAATCTCCTTTTGATCTGAAATCCAATCCATCCATGCGGGTTCAAGTGGTCTACCTGCAAGTAATGGGAGTATATCGTGGTTTTTTAAGCCATAAATCCATATGGAACTTTAGCCGATCGAATGGAATACCCTGTTCAATGAGGACATGCTCCCATGTTTTGAAATGAAGCTGGCTTGTATCCGCAAGGACACCGTCCATGTCCCATAAAACGGCTTTTGGAAATGACATGGGCACAATTCTACCACCTGAGATCCGGAATGTTTTTACTTGCATAAAAAAATACTATGTTTCCATTTTTTGATTTGGACGTAATAGTCATGCCTGAATGGAGAACTATTTCGAATATCTCATGTATTTGTGATGGTTGTCACGCCAACATGGTGATAGATTGCCTTGATTCGGTTTTCCTTGTATGGACATATCTAATCAAACCCTGGATGTGATGTTGGCGTAAGACTTCACTGTGCGACGATAAATCCATGCTATGATTAAGTAGAGATGGGGAGGGGAAATGCCCTATTTCGTGGAGATATGCTCATGTGGTACAACCCGATTATGGTTTGGCTACTCGAATCACCCCTGCATGGAATGCTTAGCGGGAATATGATGGTTATCCAATATACCGGGCGGAAAAGCGGCAAGGCATATCGATTGCCAATCAGTTATAAAAGGGTCAATGATACATTGCTGACCAGCAGTTACAAACGACGAACCTGGTGGCGCAACCTGAGAGGTGGGGTTCCTGTTATCGTCCATTTGCAGGGGAAGGATATACATGGGCAGGCAGAGGTAATTGAAGATGAGCAAGGGGTGATGAATGGAATAACGGCTTACATTGGGGGAGAACCCCGTACAGCAGGTTTGTTCGGGGTGAAGCTTGGTACGGATGGGCAGCCTGAATCTGACAGCCTGCGCCAGGTGGCAAGAGATCAGGTTATTGTGCGCACATTGATCAAATGAAAAGGTCGCCTAGAATACCTGTTGTTTTCTGGCGGGTGATTAAAGATCTTTAACAAGATTATACTTTCACAAAATAAGCCCAGGAGCAAGGCTGCCAGCCGTGTGCTAGTACTGATAACTATTGGTCGCAACTCAGGACTGCCGCGCTCAACCCCGCTGCAATTTGAGGAAGTGGAGGGTGTATATTATGTAGCCTCAGCGAGGGGTACGCAGGCGGATTGGTTTCGAAACCTGATTGCCTGTCCCGATGTCGAGGTGGTGGTGGGGGGAAAAAGATTTTCCACAATTGCCAAACCCATGACGGATACTACACAGATCGCGGATTTTCTTGAACTGCGTTTACAAAGGCATCCACATTTTATGGGGGTTATGCTGCGGATAGAAGGTTTACCGAGGAAATATTCTCGATCAGATATAGAGAAATTTTCCGAACGATTGGCGATCGTGGAACTTCAGCAGCCCAATCCCTAAGCAATTCGTGTAAATAAATTGAACCATCGAACCCGTTTTGTCTGCTACCAGCCAAAAACTATCCTTAATAAGGGTAAAAGGGCAGACCATTGGTTTTGGACACGCTACAGTGCTTATCCATACATGGGATGCCAACATGGATGCGCGTTTTGTTATTCCCGCGAGCGAAAATACATCCCCTATAAACCATTGGATCAGGAGGCAAAATATGATGAAGAAGCGGACGAGTTTTCTCACCTGATCAAGATCAAGGAGAATGCACCACAGCTCTTGCGTAAGGCACTTGGACGCGTACCCGTAGACAGTGTATTCACTGGAGATTATCAGCCTGCAGAGCGGAAGTTCAAGCTATCACGAAAGATGTTGGAGGTGTGCCTTGAGCTGGGATTTCCGGTCTTTGTACTGACACGGTCAGCGTTGGTGATACGTGATCTGGATATCTTGAAGGCTATCAACCAACGTGCCAGGGCTGTGGTTGCGTTCAGTATCATCTCAACACCTGATTCGAGTAATTATAAAAATGTCAGCAGGCTGGAGGGACTTGCTCCGAATGTCGAGAAAAGGTTTGCAGCCATGGAACAGCTTGCAATGGAAGATATTCTCACCGGAACCGTGGCAATGCCGCTGATGCCTGGATTATGTGATGATGATATGAATATTAAAACCTGGCGCAATGGACTGCTCGACACGGGGGAAAATTCGTACTGGGTGGAGGATTGACGTTGGCAGACCAACAAAAGAAATTCTTCTTACGTGAGCTGAGCAAGATTTGCCCTGACCTTATTCCAAGCTATGAGCAATATTATCCAGTTGGGGAGTTATTCATCTGTAAATTCCTGGGGTAAAGTTGGGTTAAGTATACGTGAATCCTGTAGGCAGGCAGGAATCTCGGACAGAATACCACGTCCGATCATCCCTGGAGAAAAACGCGCATTAAATAAGCGAATCGTGGAACAGCTGGCTAACCAGGTTCATGCACTCGAGCTGGAAAATGCACCTGCTCCCCGCATTTGGACTTACCGAAAAGCTGCCTGGGCAGTGGAAGACCTGGAGCAGGATATTGGATTAGTTTACCGGACGATGGGCTTGAAAGGCTTAGAGAGCATTCCGAATATCAGCACAGCCAGTAGCGAAGGAAATTGAAGAATTGCTTGGTTCGTATCAGGTGCTGAAATCATCCCGGAAGCTGATATAGCTCCATTAAAACCCCGTTAGCGCTCTTCGGATGGATGAAAGCATACAGCTTTCCACCTTCTCCAATTTTAGGTTCATCATTGATCAACTGTACGCCACAGGCTTTAAGGTGAGCCAATAAAGCGGATAAATCTGTCACTTCAAGGCACAAATGGTGCATGCCTGGACCGCGCTTCTCTAGGTAGCGGCTGAGACCCGAGTCAGCTGAGGTAGGCTGAACCAGCTCAAGCTCACTTTCACCAAGGGGGAAAAAGGCAATTCGAGCTAACTCATCAGGTATTTCAGTTACTTTAGATGGATTAAGACCAAGGATATCCTGCCAGAAGGACAAAGATGAATCCAAATTTTCAACCAATATTGCAATGTGATGAATATGTTTAATCTCAGGCATAACAACCTCTATGGTTCGATGATTCTATCTTATACCCAGGCAGGGGGATGATATTCTCCAAACACCTTACGCAAGACAGCACATATTTCGCCCAGGGTGATCTGGCTTTCAACACATTCGATAAAAATAGGCATCAAGTTCTCTTTTCCCTTGGCAATGTTCTCTAACTGGTTGAGCGAGCTGAACAACCCGGGTTGAATCACGTTTATTCCGTAAACTCATAAGGCGAGAATGTTGGGAGCTCTCGATAGTTTGATCGATTTTTAAGCGTTCCAAATTAACTTTTTCATCACTTTGATAAGCATTAACACCCACCACCAATTGCTCTTCTTTTTCAATCGCCTGCTGAGTTCGATAGGCTGAATCCTGGATCTCTCCCTGGATAAAACCAAGCTCAATGGCTTTGAGAGCTCCACCCATTTCGTCGATCCGATGGATGTACTCCATGGCACGTTGCTCGATTTCATCCGTCAGGTGTTCGATTAAATAAGAGCCTGCCAGGGGATCGATGCTATCTGCCACCCCGGATTCCTGGGCGATAATCTGTTGGGTGCGCAATGCCACCCGGACGGCGCGTTCAGTGGGGAGCCAAAGTGCTTCGTCCATGCTGTTGGTGTGGAGGGATTGAGTCCCACCAAGAACAGCAGCCAATGCTTGCAGAGAAACCCGTACCACGTTGTTCTCAGGTTGCTGGGCAGTGAGGGTGGAACCACCGGTTTGAGTATGAAAACGGAGCATCATGGAGTTCGCCTGTCTGGCGAAGAAACGGTCACGCATCAAGTGAGCCCAAAGTCGTCGGGCAGCGCGATATTTTGCAATCTCCTCTAAAAAGTTATTATGAGCATTAAAAAAGAAGGATAGCTGCCCAGCAAATTCATCTACATCCAATCCAACCTGGATGGCAGCCTGAACATATGCAATGGCATTCGCTAGAGTAAATGCTACCTCCTGGACAGCTGTAGACCCAGCTTCACGTATGTGATATCCAGAAATGCTGATGGTATTCCAATGAGGAACTTCAGCCTGGCAGAAGCGGAAAACGTCAGTAACAAGGCGCATTGACTGCACAGGAGGAAATATATAAGTCCCACGGGCGATGTATTCTTTTAAAATATCATTTTGAATTGTCCCGCGGAGTGCTTTCATTTCCACGCCCTGACGTCTGGCAACAGCAATATACATGGCCAGCAGGATGGCGGCTGGGGCATTAATAGTCATGCTGGTTGAAACTTTATCGAGAGGTATTTGATGGAATAATGTTTCCATATCCAGCAAGGAAGAGATTGATACCCCAACTTTTCCAACTTCACCCTGCGCCAAGGGGTCATCGGCGTCGTAGCCAATTTGCGTGGGAAGGTCAAATGCTACCGAGAGACCCGTTTGACCTTGATCAAGCAAGAAGCGATAGCGCTGATTGGATACTTCTGCTGAAGCATAAGCCGGCATACTGGCGCATGGTCCAGAAACGTCCTCGATACATGGTAGGTTGAACGCCACGAGTGTACGGGTACTCACCTGGGAAGCCAAGTTGGTCCATGTAATCTGGATCTGCTTCGGACGGAATTAGAATTGGGGGAAGGGGAATGCCGGAAGGGGTAACAAATTCAGGTTTTCGTTGACGATATTTACTGATTTGAGGTTGTAATGTTCTTTCTTCCCAGCGTTTTTGCTCATCATCCAAGGTCATATCGGCCTCTCTTTTTCAAATATAAAATTAAAGTATTACCAAACTTTTAGAGTATACCTTATGTTGTCTTATCCTGTATTCCTGGTCTGTCTTGTCTATCCCAAAGCGGATATGGTAAACTCACAAGCATGAAAATATTGACTGTTGACATTGGCACAGGTACGCAGGATATCTATCTCTATAATTCGAACCTGGATATGGAGAACAATTTCAAGCTGATCGTACCCAGTCCGACGATGATCATCCACAGGCGAATAAAACAGGCAACAAAAAAAGGAGAGTCGATTTTATTAACGGGCGTAACCATGGGAGGAGGTCCGAGCACCTGGGCAGCTGAGGAACACCTACGGGCTGGACTTAAAGTTTATGCCACTCCGGAGGCAGCCAAGACTCTGAACGATGACCTGGAGGCGGTCAGGCAGATGGGAGTTGAGATTGTCAGCGATGATGAAGCGATGCGTCTTCCGGATATTGTCCAACGATTGCGTGCTCGTAGATTTTGACCTCGCTTCGATCAGGAAAGCTTTCCAGACTTTTGGATTAAATTTGGATCACCTGGCAGCCATCGCTGTAGGCGTTTTCGACCATGGGAATGCTCCCCCAGCTATCTCGGATCGACAGTTCCGGTTTGATTATCTTGAAGAACGGATCCGTAAAAATAACCGCCTCAGTACCTTTGCATTCCGTTCAGAGGATGTGCCGGTAATCATGACGCGTTTTAAGGCTGTAGTTGATTCTGCTGAGGGGAGTGATGCACCTTTGGTAGTTATGGATACTGCGCCAGCGGCTGTGTTGGGTGCAACATTGGATCAAAAGGTTGCTGCGCGAGAAAGGGTGATCATTGCCAATGTCGGAAATTTTCACACGCTGGCATTTCGTTTGTATACTGGCAGTATCGAAGGCTTATTTGAGCATCATACAGGATTGGTAAGTCTTGAAAAGTTGGAAAAACTCCTGGGTGGATTGGCAGATGGATCATTAAGCCATGATGACGTATTTAGAGATCATGGTCATGGAGCGCTGGTTTATAACTCAAGACCGCTATTGTTTGGTAAAGGGGATTACGATGTCGTGGTCACTGGACCCAGGCGTGGGATCTTTGAAAATTCGGTTCAAGGTAATGAAAGGAAGTCTTTGCGTATATATTTCCCTGCTCCTTATGGGGATATGATGATCGCTGGATGTTTCGGATTGTTGGCAGCAACCGCAGAGGTAATGCCGGAACTGGCTGAGCCCATTATCGCTTCTTTAACTTATAGCGACAGGAAAGGCAAAGCTCCCTGGGATTTTGAATGAAATTGGATCAGCGAGGGATCAAATGCACAGCGGTGGCTTTGAAGGATGCAGTAATAGCCTGACCTTCTGTAAGCTTCATATCAATGGCTGACCCACGCGTGATGAGTGCAACGATTGGTAATCCACAATCGACAATCACACGCACAAGAGGTCCGCTGGGTGTCATGCGTGTGATGTGCCCATTTAAACGATTACGGGCGCTAGAAATTACACCTCCATCCGATATGGATAAAGTAATATCCTCCGGTCGTAGACAAAACCATACCGGTCTGCCATTGGGAAATTCACCAACTGCTTCAAGCTGTAATCCATTTGCATCAACGATCAGCTGACCATTCTGAGAGATGGTCACGACGCCCGCGATTACCGTTTCGACACCCACGAAGGAGGCCACGTCATTATCGCTCGGGGCTGAAAACACATCTTGCGGTCGACCGACCTGGCGTAGAACCCCACCCAGCAAGACTGCTACCCGATCGCCGAGGAGCAGGGCTTCATCCAGATCGTGAGTGATAAAGATGGTAGTGATGCTGGTTTGAGATAACAAGGTATGCAGATCTTGCAAAAGCCGTGAGCGTGTGGGGGCATCCAGGGAGGAAAATGGTTCATCAAGCATGAGCAGCTCAGGCTGTAAAACAAATGCACGTGCCAGACTGGCCCTTTGGGCTTCTCCTCCAGATAGATGCTGAGCTGGTCGATCGCGTAAGTGGCTTATCTCCAGCCGTTCCAGCCAATCTTCGGTGCGCTGTTTTACCTCAACGCGAGGAAGCCCACGGAAAACAAACGCACGTGCCAACTTGTCCTCTGCTTCCCTCCAGATAGACGCTGAGCGGTCGATCGCGTAAGTGGCTTATCTCCAGCCGTTCCAGCCAATCTTCGTCGCTGTTACCTGACGCGAGGAAGCCCACGGAACTTGAGGCCGGCTGCAACATTATCGAAGACGGAGCGGTGTAAAAGCAGCGGTTCCTGGAGCACCAATGCGATACGCCTACGGTATACTAACTCGTTTTCCTGTTCAATGACTTCCCACGAAAATACACCTGACCCAGATCCGGATGCAGTAAGCCACTCAGTACAAGCAGCAGGGTGCTTTTACCAGCACCATTGGGACCGATGACGGCGAGAACTTCACCTTCCTGAATATCAAGGGAGTCCACCTGCAAAACGGTCTGGTCGGAATACCTAACGATCAGGTCCTTCATGCCCAAGATGGTTTCCGGCATGATATCTATCTTGTCCCGCGCTGTTGAATGATGGTCAATCCCAGATTGACCATATAGGCCAAAATGAGTAAAAGAATACTAAGGGCAATGGCGTTTTGGAAATTTCCCTTACTCGTCTCTAAAACGATTGAAGTGGTCAATACACGGGTCTGGTGACGAATATTACCGCCCACCATCATTGAAGCACCTACTTCGGATATCACGCTACCAAAACCTGCCATCAAGGCAGCCAGGAGTGGTAAACGGGCTTCGCGCCACAGGGATAATACCATTTGAATCGGTGAAGCACCCAGACCCATGAGTTGTAAACGCAGACGTGGATTAAGTTGCTGCAAAGCGGAGGCTGTCAGACCGGTGACCACTGGAGCAGCAATGATCGTCTGGGCTATAACAATAGCAGCAGGGGTGTAAATCAATTCCAGACTACCAAGTGGACCGCTACGCCAGAGCATCATGGCGACAAATAAGCCCACCACTACCGGGGGCAAGGCCATACCGGTATTGATGATACTGAGGATGAACCCTCTCCCACGCAATTGTTTTCTTAATGCAAGCCAGGTTCCTAATGGAAGACCGATGAAAAGGCTGATCCCGGTAGCCAGCAAGGAAACCTTAAGAGATAGAACCGTGATTTCGAAAATATCAGTGGTCATGCGGGGTATTTTATCACGCTGTTTATTAAAAATGACTGCGGGTGAAATCACCCGCAGCCAATTAAGAAGGAAGAGTATCTATTTTCCTAGTGTGGCTTCATCCTTACCTGCATCAGGAGTGAAAAGCGGTTGTCCAAACTTTTCAGTACCAAAGCTACCGATTAAAGTTTGAGTTTCGGGTGAGACGATATAATCCGCAAATGCGATTGCCCCTTCATTGTTAACAGTAGAGCAATTCTCAGGGTTTACTTCAATCACATGATACACATTCAATAAGCCTGCATCACCTTCAACCAAATTTTCAAGTTGGTAGTTATCTTTGTTTGCCAGATAGGTTGCCCGGTCGGTTAGTGTATAGGCTTCCTGCTCGGAAGCGATGATGAGGGTAGCGCCCATGCCCTGCCCCGATTCGAGGTACCAGTCACCTTCAGGTGTAATACCGGCGGCTTTCCATATTCCCTTTTCTTTCGAATGTGTGCCTGAATCATCCCCCCGGCTGATAAAGGGGGATTGGGAATCGGCGATTTTGGTAAAGGCTTCCGCTGCTGTCGCTGAGCCCTTGATACCGGCAGGATCTGAAGCAGGACCCACGATGATGAAATCGTTGTGCATCACCAAATCGCGATTAGAGCCGTATCCATTTTCCATAAAATCTTTTTCAGCGGCAGGGGAATGGACCAACAGGACATCTGCGTTACATTCCTGACCCATTTTCATCGCTTCACCAGAACCAACCGCCACAGTCTTGACGATATAGCCGGTCTTTTCCTGGAAGTCAGGAACGAGAACATCCAATAAGCCAGAATCCTGGGTGCTGGTGGTGGTTGCCAATATTAAGTTGGGATTTTCAGGCGCTTTTGAACAAGCACCCAACACAAAAGTAGCAAACAATAATGCGATAATTAATACATTGAGATGTTTTGATGTTTTCATATACTTCTCCAAGTCTGGGATTAATCGACCCCGACCATTACATTGGAAGCTTTGATGATGGCATACGCATCTTTACCTTCGATCAGGCCGAGGTTTTCAACTGAACTGTTGGTGATAATGGAAACTAGCTGTGTTCCACCAGGGAGTTCAATGGTGACTTCCGAATTCACGGCACCATGTACTAACCTTGACTATCTTGCCTTTTAATATATTTCTTGCACTGATCTTCATTACAAACCTCCTAAAGAATTATTTGATCTCCGAGATGTGAAACATCATAACCACCGAGGTGTTCGACCTGGTGGCGAAAATCACCACTATAGAATGCGTCAAACATGGGAGAAAGCAATTTTTGTCCAAGCAGCTCGTGTGGGATGACCAGATCGTAGCGCTCGTGAAATAGGGGAATAAACCCGAGCTGATGTGATGAAGCTGCTGCACGAATACCCAATCCTACATGGGCACGCCCTGCTTGTATAGCAACTGCTACAGCCGTGTGGGTGGTTGCCTCGTCTGCATATCCACTGATTTGTCCAGGTAGAATCCCCAATTCACCGAGCCGGGCATCCAGCCACAAACGTGTACCTGATCCAGGATTACGGTTAATAAAACGTATATCCTGGCGGGCTAAATCTTGCAGTCCTTGAATTTTCAATGGATTGCCTGGAGAAACGATTAATCCCTGCTCGCGATGGGCAAGGGTAAGTAAGGTCATCTTTTTATCGGGGAATAAGTGACGGACATATGGTGAGTTGAAATCACCACTGGGTGCGTCATAAAGATGACAACCAGCAGCCAGGCACAACCCCTGCCGTAAAGCTATCAAACCATCCAGACTACCCACTGGGTTGGTTATTACATTTAAGTTTCCACCTGATATATGGGCAAGGATTTCCAATGCCAGGTCGTGACTGCCAGAGAGCACCACGGTCTGCTTGCCTGGTTTTTCGGGCAATAGCAATTCCTGCAACAGGTAGGCACGGGCTTTGGATTGATAATATTTTTCGATATAGCCATCCGAAATTTTTACGGTGCTCAATTCAACCAGGCCGGCCTGCTCAAGCAGCTTGAGATGGTGGCGAATCCAGGCTGGATGTTCACCAAGAACTTTTCCCAACTGGGTCAATGTGGCTGGGGCATCCATTAATTGTTTAAGAATGGATAGTCGGCGTGGGTCGGAAATGACCTTCAGTTGATTAAATTTACTGATCTGTTTGAGTGATTGCATAAGGAGAATACACCTATTAAAATAATATTTAACGGTAGAGATTAGTTTAATCGAATGAGAACAATATGTCAATGCATTGACATTGCATTGACATGCATTGACATGCATTAAACCCCAATGTTATAGCAATGTATCATTTATATGGAAATAATGGGAAGGTTCATGGACAGGATGGAGTCACCTGTTTGAACTCAAAGGGTTCATTGTATTTAGAAATATAAGTCATATCCTTTAATAATGGATAGGTTCCCCCAAAAAAATGATTGAAGATTATACGAAAGGTGTTCACTGGAGAAACGGTCGGGTAAAGACTTGCATTTCCATCTCCCGGGAAATAATATGCGCTCAATATTTCAGGATAATTCTCCTGGTCGCTTATCATTGCGCCATGGTCAGCCTGGATGATAATCACTGGTGGAATTGCTGAAACCGATATGATTTCACGCACAATTTGTAAAATACGTTGGTTAACAAATTGGATTTCATCTGTATAAGCCTGGCGCCATCCTGCATCATCAAGGTCTTCAGGTAGGTTCACCCATTCCCCATTTGCTCCAAAAACAAGCGGAGGATGAGGAGCAACGATATGTGCATAAATAAATTTTGGACTCTTTATCTTCAAAGGAGTGTTATACAGCTGATCAAAATCATAGAGGACGGTTTCACGATGAGAGCGATCAGGGTAATTTATATCGGGTTGAAGCTTATCTGGTAAAAAAGATAGAAGATCAGTTAATAGCATTCCTGCTGATTGCCGAAGTAACATCGCTTCAAAGCCATTCACCTTTAGGCGAGATTCGCCAGGGTTAATCGCAGTATTTTCAGCACGGTAGGAAATATCAGCATCATTCATATTCAACCAATAATAGCCAGGATCGAATGTTACGATCATATAACCTAGCTGTCTAAATAATTTCAACACAGCATTATTTTCCAATAACGGATAAAGAACTGATGATGATTTTGTCGATAAATTTAACTGTTCGAGAGAATCAAGGTAATTAAGATTTAACGTAGATGTCATCGAAAGGGCTGTTTGTGTATAGTTAGCTTGACTGCACGTGACAACATAAAAACCTATTTTCTTTAACTCTGTGATAAAAGAAGAATCATCAAAATTGAAATTTTTTTCCAATATGTCTGGTCTACTATAGCCGTCCAAAATAATGTAGTACACATCTGGGGGTGAAGGAGGTGTGGAAAGCTGAGTACTCTCAAGGGGGTCTACCTGATAGGTAGTTATTCGCCCAAGATCATGCTGACGAAAATTAAATATCACTATTTGGAAAAATGGGAACAGAAGTAATATTATGCTTATCAGGTTGAATAATTTCGTGATATTGTTAAAATCCTTTATTTTAGAAATGACCAACCATGTACTCAAACCTACTAAAGCGATGAATATTAAAATTAAAATTCTATGGCGGCCAAATTGCAAACCGAAGATAGGATTCGCTTCAAGGTAATAATAGATATGACCATAAGAAAAAAACAATACCAAATATATCGTCATTAATGTTGCAGAGCGTTGCCAATTTTTTAAGAAAACATTCAATATTACCAAGAAAAACAAAGCCACAATTGGGACAGTGATTAATGAACGAAATACTGCATTCGTTTTAATCTGGTCAATATTTAAGGCATATAGTGATATTACTATATATATTGCTACCAGAAATGGATGGAAGGGAAAAATACTAAAACTTTTATAGATTTTATGCATCTACAAGTGACAATGTTCCAATATGATAAAAAAAACCAGAGCCTAAGATAAGCCCTGGTTTTTGAGAATTTAGAATTAGATGGTGGGCGGGAGAGGTTCGTCGGGATTCGTAGGTGGGAGAGGTTCTATGGGAACCTGTGGTAGGGTTTCTTTTTTCTTTCGCAATACAAAGAAGCTAACAAGCACAGTAAATATGATAAAGATGATCCCTATACAAATTCCGGTTATTCCCCAGGTGATTGGGATCGCATTATTTGCAGTCCCAAATACATACGATTGAAAATCATAGTTATTTATGAATAAGAATCCTGATAATCCAAAACACAAGAAAGCCAATCCGGGGCATCCACACAGGAATATAACCAGAATTGTGATAATAACTGCAGCTGTTCGATTATTCATTGTATCTCTCCTCGAATATATTATCTCATCGTGATCACCTAAGTATACGGCATACTATCTACCACTGCAAGCTATTTACACTCGGGATGGTATACGATGATTAACTCAATGAATTGGTTGGCTAGGTTCGCAACCTGGCGCCGAATTCCTGATCCAATCTTCGGATAATTCGCTGGCGAAGCTGAGTGACATCATTATCTGTGAGGGTTTTTTCGGTGGATTGATAGGTAACTGAATAGGCAAGACTTTTCTTGCCCTTGCCAAATTGCTCACTGCGATAGACGTCAAACAGGATGATATGGGTTACAAGTTTTCCTCCACCCTGCTTAATCATATCCGCTATGCGACCGGCTGGAATCTCTTCATCGACGATAAAAGCCAGATCTTCTAGCACAGGCGGATAGGCAGAGACTGGTTGAATATCATAACGGTCTGGGACCAGGCTAATGAGAAGATCCATGTTAATATCTGCTGCCATCACAGGATTGGGTGAGAAATCATAGCGCTCATGCACCAAAGGATGAAGCTCACCAAATACCCCAACCTGCATATCTCCGACCATCATGCGAGCACATTTTCCTGGGTGGAAGGTGGGGTGTTCGAATGGCTCAATATTCATGCTGGTGTGGAGCCCTTGCATGATTGAGTTAATGATTCCCTTGAGATCATAAAAATCCATGGATTGAGAATCAGATTTTTGCCAACCCGACAACGATCGTGGTCCAGTAAGGGCAATTGCAAGACGTTGTAGTTCATCCGGTCGTTCGCCTGCCTCAGATCCAAGGAATATCGGACCAACTTCAAATAGGGCAAGGCGTGAACGGATGTGTGAATTCCGCTCAATCGCTTCCAGAACGCTGTTTAAAACACTATGACGCATGACGACCCGGTCGGAGGCGATGGGGTTGATGATGCGAAGGTAGGGCTGGTCATCCACAGGTGTGCCCGGAGCCAGGCGACGAGCCTCTCGTTCGGGAGTGGTCTGGCGATGACTGACAATCTCCTGCAACCCTAATTCCATGAGGATGTTGACGATCCGTTCTTCATTTTCGAGGACTGGATTACTCCGCTGAGGAGGAAGCTCTGAAGACAAACGCGTCTCTGGGATGTGTTCATATCCATAAATACGGGCGATTTCTTCCAACAGGTCCGCTTTACCAACCAATCCGGAACTGATATCCAAACGATGGTCGGGTGTTTGAACTCGAATAGTAGGCTGAATATTCCCTTCAGTGATTACTTCACAAAGGAACCCCAAACTGTGAAAAATATTAATGATCTCGTTTATATTAAGTTGAATTCCAAGCATGCGCTCAATTTCATCGAAAGTGAGATCGACAATTGGATCTTGGGGTGGCAAGGGGTAATTATCAACCAAGCCCTGGCATACCATGCCTCCAGCAAGCTGGTTCATCAGTTTTAGACCTCGTCGTACACCGAGTTCGGCCATCGCTGGATGTACTCCCCTGGAAAAACGGAAGGCAGCTTCGGATTGAAGCTTTTGAGCAGCTGCTGTTTTGCGAATATTAATGTTGTTCCATGCTGCACCTTCCAGCAACACACTGGATGTGCTCTTCGACCGGGAGACAATCTGACCTGGATTAGGCTCAGTATTAATTTGATTCGATTCAGATTGGATCGAATCATTGTCTGAAGCATCGAATACCTCAGATTCTGCTCCACCCATTACCCCAGCGATGGAAAGAGACCCTGCAGTATCACATACAAGAACCGTGAATGAATTGAGAGGGCGGTCAACACCATCCAAAGTGGTAAGGCGTTCATCAGGTTGAGCCGTGCGGGTGATGATGGTGGGAGGATTGCCACCTGCACGCTGAACCAATACATCATAATCAAAGGCGTGCAGTGGTTCACCAACTTCAAGCATGGCGTAATTGGTGACATCAACGATATTATTGATCGGGCGCATACCGGCCAGCTTTAACCGACGCTGCATCCAATAGGGGCTGGGCTGGATGGTGATGTTTTGAATCAGTCCCAGAACAAAGCGTGGGTTCAGCCTGGGTTCGGTTATATTAATAGATGCTTTATTGGCAATGTCTGGTCCATCAGCCTGGACTCGATAGAAATCATCAGGAATATGCAATGGCTGACCGGTAAGGGCAGAAACTTCACGCGCCACGCCTATAATGCTGGCAGCACGGGCAATATTAGGAAGGATCTTTATATCAAGGACCGCATCCCCAATATAGTCAGCCAATGGTACCCCAACAGGGGCATCTTGATCGAGGATGATCACACCTTCATGGTCGTCAGAGATACCAAGTTCTTTCTCTGAGCAAATCATCGAATAGGATTCAATGCCACGGATTTTGGCTGGTTTGAGGGTGGTAAGCACCTGACCAGGTTGGTGACCATCATAAATATGCGCACCTTGCCTTGCATATGCCACTTTGAGAGGTTTTGGTAAGGGTCCAAGTCCTTTGAACGGATATAAGTTCGGTGCGCCAGTTAATACAATATGATCTCGATCACCATCGTACAGCTTGCATAAAACCAAGCGGTCGGCGTTGGGATGGGGTATTACTTCCGAAACCAATGCGACCACAATTTTATCCGACTCCCAGGACAAGCCGGAAATATTCAAGCTAATGCTTATATCGCTACCCTGTTTGCCAGATTGATCAGCTTGAGGCAAAGGAAGCCCGATAAAAACGATTCCTTCAACTTCCAAGCCTGCCATCGTCAGGCGGGTCGCAAGCTCTGGAAGGGGAATGGTGATATCAACGAAATCTTTAAGCCATGTTATTGGAACTTTCATAAAAACCTCCTAGAATTGCTCTAAAAAGCGCATATCATTGGACCAGAAATTACGGATATCCTCAATGTGATGCTTAAGCATCATGATCCGTTCAGTACCCAATCCAGCAGCGAAGCCTGAGAACTTTACTGGATCATATCCGCCATTCTGGAGAACGATGGGGTGGACCATTCCACATCCACCAATCTCCAGCCATCCAGTCTGTGCACAAACCGTGCAGCCCTTACCATTGCAGAGGAGACATTCAAAATCATACTCTGCACTTGGCTCAGTGAATGGAAAGTATGAGGCGCGGAAGCGAGTGCGTATGTTTTGGCCAAACAAGCGACGAGCAAAATCGCTGACCGTACCTTTTAAATCTCCAAAGGTGATGTTTTTCCCGACTGCCAGCACTTCGATCTGATTGAATTGTGTTTCCTTACGGGCGTTTATCTGTTCATAGCGGTAGCACATACCTGGAAGGATGGCTCGGATTGGTTCGGGGGCATACTGGCGCATCACATGGATCTGCCCTGGAGAGGTGTGCGGGCGAAGAGAGACATTAGGCATGGAGGTATAGAATGTATCCCACATATCCCGAGCAGGATGGTCAGGGGGCATATTGAGCAAACCAAAGTTATATTCATCGGTATCCACTTCTGGAGAACGGTAAACCTGAAAGCCCATGTCTGCAAAAGCACGTACTACTGTTCTGACGGAGATCGTTGTTGGATGTAATCTTCCACGGGAAAGGGTGCGTCCGGGCAGAGTAACATCCAGGCGTTCGGATTGAAGGGATTGCTGCAATGCTAATTGGCGCAATGTATTTGAGCGATTTAAAAATGCAGTCTCCAATACCTTTTTTACTTCGTTTGCCCGTCTTCCAATGATCGGGCGTTCATCTTTGGTAAGCTTGCCAAGTTGATCGAAGACGGTCATCAGCAGAGAGGAACGCCCAAGGTGGGCAATCCGCCATGATTCCAGATTGGATTCATCCTGTATTGATTCTAAAAACTGTAACGCTTTTATTTCAATCTGTTCCAAGTCCGACAACATATACACCTCCATAATCGTGCTCAATGATCATCTGAGAACTATATAAAATCATTTTAAGACCCAATAAATCAAAACTCCCGCCCCATCAAGGGACGGGAGGCGTTTCCCGTGGTACCACCCTTGTTAGTCGCTCACGCGACTCTCTTCGTCCGACAGCTTGATTGCGATCGGTTCCCAGGTTAACGCTTGGGTTGCGTTCCGCGCTACTAGTTTTGAGCACATTCACCCGGAAAGCTCCCGAGGGAACTTCACTGGATTTTCGCCTGGCGGGGTCTCAGTCTATGCCCCATGCCTCCCTGTCGGTTGAAATCCAGCTACTTTCCTCGTTCACAGCCTTTGTAGATTATTCCCAATTATCTGCATATATGGTGTTCTGTCAAGTCTACAGCAGACATGTTTACCAAGCGCGATTCTGAATTCAATCAGCCCAATAACCTGGTAAATCGATGATTTTACCCTAGCGGGTTTGAGCTTGAATTGCGTGTATAATTTGTCAAATGACTATCCGCCTATTAAAAAT
This sequence comes from uncultured Chloroflexia bacterium, assembly GCA_963736805.1. Classification (GTDB taxonomy): domain Bacteria; phylum Chloroflexota; class Anaerolineae; order Anaerolineales; family UBA4823; genus FEB-25. The sequence goes on along the minus strand of CAVTQM010000057.1, from coordinate 306,089 downwards.
CGTACTTATTGGTCTCTGTACCATATTATTAACAGCCTGTAATCAAAACAATCCAGCTCCAACAAGTACGATTTCGCCAGAAATGACGATTGAAGCGACAATAACCTCCCAACAATCGACTCAGACATCCCTTCCGCCTACACCAACACCTATTCCATTAGCTGCGCTAGTAAATGGTGAGGCAATCACATTAGACGAATTTACTGGTGAGCTGGCCCGTTTACAGGCAGCTCTACCGATAACTGGCACGATTCTAGCATCTGACCCAGGTGCTATTGTCTTGGATGATTTGATCAACCAGACTCTATTAGCACAATCAGCATCCCAGAATGGTTTTACCGTGGACGAGACAATGCTAAACTCAAGAATTAATGCGCTTGAAACCCAGATAGGCGGCTCCCAGATGTTGGCGGAATGGATAACTACCCAGGGATATTCAAATGAGGATTTTTATAAAGCCTTAAAACGGTCTATTGGAGCTGCATGGATGCGTGACGAGATCATCGCCGCAGTGCCGGAGACAGCAGATCAGGTGCACGTGAGGCAAATTCTGTTGCCCACAGTAGGAGAAGCTGACGAGGTATATGCCTCTTTACAGTCAGGGACTGATTTCATTGAGCTAGCTTCCCAATATGCTCCAATAACGGGAGGAGATTTGGGATGGTTTCCACGTGAGTTACCTGGATGAACCTACCATCGAAGAAGCTGCTTTTGCTTTACAACCAGGACAGTTCAGCCAGGTAATTGAGACGGAAATTGGATATCACATCTTATACCTGGTTGAGAGAGATGATAACCGCAGCCTTTTACCTGCGGCAAGAAAAGTGCTTCAATCGAAGGCATTATATGACTGGATTAGTGAACGAAGAAATCAAAGTGATATACAAATATTGTTGCCGTAAAGTGAATACCTTGGGGAGATAATTAATGGATACTTACGAGCTTTCCGACACACAAGAATCAGATCGCAGGAAAAAATCTCCATCATTGATATGGAATGTCCTTACCATCCTAGTTCTTGTCACCATGGTGTGCATTGTATCGGTATTTTTTTTAATTTACGTAAATCCGTACAGTGGTATCAATCCATTTCCTCCACCCACATTGAATACGACCGTGGTCTCCGCCAACCGCTACTATCACCCCACGTTTCACACTGATCCCATCCTGGACACCGACCAATGCTATGGTCGAAATAACCGACACACCTGAGCCAATCAACAGCCCTGCCATTACGAATACTCCATCTGAGGGAGTTGCGGTTATGGAGGTGACGTTAATTCCACCACCAGGCGGATTCTCGTTCGTTCCGCGTCAAGGCAGCCCGTCGGCAATCGATGGAGCTTCTTTTCATCCTGATGCAGGCTGCAACTGGTCAGGTGTTGCTGGGCAAGCTACCAGCCTGAATGGTGAGTCAGTGCAAGGATTATTCGTTCAGCTAGGTGGATCGATACCCGATGGAGATCCGGTCAATAAACTTGCCATGACAGGATTGGCACCTCAATATGGTGCTGGGGGTTTCGAAATCACCCTGGATGACAAGGTTTTTGCTTCCAGTAGCGCCTTGTGGATCCAACTCCTCGACCAACAGAATTTACCCCTATCCGACCGGGTTTACTTTGACACCTTTGATGATTGCCAGAAAAATTTAGTCATTATCTACTTCGACCAAGTGAAGTAGATAATGACTAAAAAATAGTTGAAAAAAGCTGCCAAAAACTGATGGCAGCTTTTATTATCCCCATTGTTCTTTTAAATATAGAGCATCATCTTCCATGATCGGGCTTTCGCATAATATCCTTCCACAGCAATGAAAGGCTTTTAACGATCTAAATAAATCCTTGAGATTCAAATCTGATTCTTTGAGGGGAAGGTGTTCTTTTTCACCCTTTTCTCCATACTGGATGCCGGAAAGGTGGATATGCAATTGGGTGAGGGCTTTATCGCCCAGAATATTCCCATATAGCTCGAGAATTTGAGAGAATTCAGCATAGGTATTTACTGAACCATCACCGGGCCGTGCATGTAGATGAGCAAAATCAATACATGGCAAAACACCCGGCAATGGCTTTTGACATCGCAAGTGTATCTTCAAGAGAACCAAGCATGGCTGATTTACCCATTGTTTCTGGGCGGAGAGTTACCAAATTACCCATTGCTCTCAACTCCTCCAGGCATCCTTGAAGGCGTTGAATTGCAATGGGTAAAACTTCAATTGGTGGTTTCCCGAAGTAGGAACCAGGATGAAAGATGATATCTGTCGCACCGGCCAGGCTGCCAAAAATAGCAGCATCCATAAGGCGTTTCCGTGAATTTACCCACTCTTCATCAGACGCATTAAGGTTAATATAGTAGGGAGCATGAATACTGACCAAAACATCCTGTTCGCTAGCGGTAGCATGAATTAAAGCACAGGTTTCCTCAGACACCCGTACAGCGCGCACCCAACCAAGCTCAAGGGCATCCAATCCCAACTCTTTTAACCGTAAAATGGCACCTACACTGCCCCCGGGCTTGTTAGGCGTTGAAATTGGCGAACCAACAGTTCCAAAGCGGAAGGAATCGGACATAAGTACCTCTATCGATGCTTGACTTTTGTGGCATACAGGTTAGTCATTACGTGATTTAAATAAAATTATGAAAAATCAAATTAACGACTTAAAAAAAGACAAGAGTGGTGGACCCAGGATTAAGAGGCCGATCAGGATACTGATAAAGGCAGCAATCAATACCGCTGCAGCTCCGACATCTTTCCCGACCCTGGCTAGGTCGTGTTGTTGGTGATTGGAAGCCAGGTCTACCACAGCTTCCAAAGCGGTATTGAGGAATTCTGCAATCCAAACCAGAGCAATTGCCAGCAAGATAAGAGCCCAACTGGTAGCATTAATCTGGAGGAAAATGGACATCAGAATTACGGCGATGCTAACAAGCATGTGAATCCATGCATTTCTTTGGGTCCGAATGACAAACCACCAGCCTGAAAACGCATGCCGAAATGCTTTGAGACGTGATTTGAAAAATTCTTTTATCATCTTTGATGAATTTAAAGTTTAACTACCAGATGAACACCAAGCTGATTCAATACTCTTTCCTGGGAAGATTGCATCTTTTTCTTGTCAGTTCCAATCAAATGGTCATACCCAAGTAAGTGCAGCGTGCCATGCACAACAAGCAGCTGTAATTCTTCCACCAAAGGATGCCCGCTTATAGAAGCCTGCAATTCAGCACGAGGTAAAGAAATGACCACATCACCAAGATAAAGCAGGTTTGTATCTGGATCGCGCTCACTGGCAGGAAATGAGAGCACATCGGTGGTGGTATTAATGCCTCGATACTGTAGGTTAAGTTTTTTTAAGAGCAAATCATCACCAATGACAACACTCAAGGATGATTCGCTGGTTATATTTTCCAGGTCCAAAGTTAATTGGGCAGCCTGAAGTAATATACTTTTTTGAATTGGAAGCTTAATTTTTCGTTTTACCTGAAGATTAATCATTTGGGTTATTTACCTGTTCAGTTTTTTCGCTCGCTTGTGAATTCTCAAGTTGTGGTGAAACCGGGGGAGTATCTGCATCAGGTAGGCGATAAAATACTGGTCGAGTTTTTATCTCCAGGTCAGATTTTGGATATTGAATCCGGGGGTGGTATACGCCGCGCAATGTGGAAGTGTAGGAATCGATCACCTGTTCCAGATTTTGCATGGTTAGCTGTGTTTCGTCGAGCTCACCAATATCTTGTTTATCTTTTACGACACTTTTTATGAGCTCGAGTAATTCATTTTCATCTTTTGGTCGTTCAGCGCGCATACGTGCTTCACAGGTATCTGCCAACATGAGCAAGGCAATCTCGCGTGTGGAAGGTCTTGGACCAGGATAGCGGAACTTGCTCATATCAACTGCTTCCTTATCCATTCCTGCTAATTCAAGGGCACGGCTGTATTGGTAGCGGGTAACCGTTGTCCCGTGGTGCTGTTCGATAAAATCAGAAAGCTGCCTGGGCAAGCGATATTTATGTGCTAAATCCATACCATCTGGGACATGCCTGATAATCGTGGCGGCACTAGTTTCTGGATCCAGGTCATTATGGGGATTTAAATTGCCAGGAGGCTGATTCTCAATAAAGAAAAAGGGGTTAAGTATTTTTCCAATATCATGGTATAGAGCTCCAACCCGGGCAAGCATGGAATTTGCCCCGATTGTATCAGCAGCTTGCTCCACCAAATTTGCCAATTGGAGGCTGTGCTGGTAGGTACCTGGGGCATTCCTCAAGAGAAGTTGTTGAAGTGGATGGTCAGGTCTGGAAAGCTCGATCAGCTGTAAAGCCGTGGTTTGCCCAATTAACTGTGCCAGATAATAATGCAAAATCAAAGCAATACTTGCAGAAGCAACCCCGTTGATGACCGCTGCTAGTGACAACGTGGCAACACCAATCCAATCTGCGGTCGGCTGGATGATGCGATAAGCAACAGCTACCGCTGCACCTGAAATTGATATTGCAGCACCTGCCCAAAAGAAAGACGTGATCCTTTGAGCCTTTGATAATGCAAAGATGCCAAATAGGCTACCTAATAAATAATATAATGTGAGAACTTCAGCATCAGGCAAGCCATAAGGAATCAGGAATGCGAGAGGTACGACAGATATTATTGCCAATTCAATAGAAAATAATGCTGAGATGGTCAGGGCAAAACCCATGACTGGATATACATAGGGTATGACTGCATGATCCGGGATAATCAGACGGGCGATAATAAGAAAAAGTAGAAACAATACAATCAGTAAGGCAAGTTTTCTCATCCCGAGATTACCTGAAAACAGGTCTGGATGGAGGCGAATATACAGAATAAATATAGCCACTGAAAGCACGGTTAAACCTAGTGCGCTGATCAGGTCTTGCCAATGATTTTTCGGTTGGGCAAGTCCATATTGTTGAAGTGCTTCATAATCCGTTGCGCTTATCACCTTACCAGCCTGAATAATGGACTCATCTGCAATGAAAGAGCGTGTTACAGATTGGACACTGGCGCGTGCCTGGATCCTTGCTGCCTCAGTTAACTTTTCGTTATATAGGCTGTTGGGTATAACTAAGGCTTTTACGAGGTCGGTGATAATCGCAGATTGTTCTTCAGTAAACGCCAGGCTAATTAATGAGGGTATTTTTTGATTCACAGTATTTAGCTGATCCTCACGGAGAGGCTCGCGCATTATTTGGTCCAAGATGGAGGTTGTTTCTTGGGATATATTCTGCCAACGAGATTCACTAAGGTCAAGGATTCCAATTATCGTATCATGCCTAAGCTGGATATCCTGCAATGCAGCTAAATCCGTTATTTTCTGCTCCATGGAAGCATAGTCATCTGATCGGATACTATTAATATAAACAAGCGCGTTGCGTAAGCGTTCCATCTGCTGACGGGCAATGTTCGTATCAGCAGATGAGTAAACCAATGGCGTATCTAAAGCCGCGGTATCTTGTTGCCGTTCGGTGAGGATTTGGCTTTCATATGAGATTGCGAATGGAGCATTTATATCATAGGGGGCGACATCCCCTACAAGCAAAGGAGAGGCGGAAAAATTCTCAACAGACGGAATTAATAATGCCAGGAGGATAAATCCAAAGAAAAGCAGGAATATCAATCCCAGGAAGAAACTACGCCAGTTAATTTTTTTTGAGGTCACAGTTTATTGCAGAAACTTACGAACCACCTGACTGGCTTGATCACCCGTTGCTCGACCCTGCAAGCGAGGCATGAGGATTTTCATCACCTGGCCCATTTCACGAATCGAAGTAGCTCCTGCTTCCGTGATGGCAGACTTAGCCATGTTCTCCAGTTCTTCCGGAGAGAAAGCAGCAGGTAAATAACCCTGGAGAACAACAATCTCTGTTTCCAACTGAGGTATCAGATCAGGACGATTCGCTTTCTCTGCATCGGCAATGGATTCCCGCCGGGATTTAATTTCCTTTTGGATGACTGCCAGACAGGCAGCGTCGTCCAATTGCGTACCTTTTTCGACTTCTGCCAATTTGATGGCTGTCAATGTCATTCGCAGAGTACTTTTACGGATTTCTTCTCCATGGCGGATGGCATCATGGAGATCAGTTTGTAGCGTAGATTTAATATCCATTGAAGATTATGCTTTCTAAGGAATTGATGTTCATTGATATTCAGATTATATCGTATCTTATGAAGGCAATTTCTGATTTTAGGTTGGTAAAATTTCAGCCACCAATCCACCAGACTGTAACCCTTTTATACGTACTTCCATTAGCTGATTATGGCAGGGCAATGGTGCGCTCGCATATACACGTAAATTGTTATCCGTAAGACCGCTAAGCTCCCATGTGGTAATTCCAAAAGAAGTGGATTTTTCCCAGAGCACCTGTAAGTGTTGTCCGATATGAGATGCTTGATAGGTGGTTGAGCTTTGCTGTATAACTTCACGCATCCTGGCGCTGCGTTGTTTGGAGAGGCTTTGCGGCACCTGACCAGGAAGAAGGGCAGCGACGGTGCCAGGTCGGGCAGAATAGGTGAAGACATGCCCACCAGCGAAAGCAATTTCATCGACAAATGCAATACTCTCAGTAAATTCTGCTTCCGTTTCTCCCGGGAATCCGGTGATGATATCCGTGGTGATTGCCAGACCAGGTATGGTTAAACGTGCCTGTTTTATGATCTCCGCATAAGTTTTCGGGGTGATCCGACGTCCCATCCGTTGTAAAGTGGCTTCACAACCAGATTGTAACGGCAGATGCAAGTGACGGCATAAGCGCTGGGATTGCCAAAGATCAAAGAAACCAGGCGTTATATCCCACGGTTCGAGGGAAGAGAGGCGCAAGCGGGGGGTTGAAGTTTCTGACAGGATAGCACGGACCAGATTCGATAGATGAGAAGGCGAATCAAAATCATATCCCCAGGAACCCAGGTGAACGCCTGTTAATACAATTTCCTGAATTCCACTAATCAGAGCTGAATGGATATCCTCCAGGACAGCATCAACTTTTCTACTTCTACCTGGTCCCCTGGCGATCCTGGTGATGCAATAGGTGCAGTGGTTGTCACAGCCGTCTTGAGCCTTAATAAACATTCGCGTCCTTGCGCGAGTACCTGGGATTGGTATACGGTGAACTTTTTTTTGAGAAAGTTCATTTATAGGTATATTCAACACAGTTGAAACGAGGTGGTCTTTTTCCAGGTTACCAATTACAGTGATGTCTCCTGGAAATTCCGCTACTTCCTCTTGAATTAATGGTTGCGTAACATCCGGTGACGATGATCTGCGGGGAGCCTGCATTGGCAGCTTTGCGAATCTTATGACGCGAGTCGGAGGCGGCAGCTGATGTGACCGCACAAGTATTGATCACGATCATGTCTGCTAGACCAGGATCTGAGGTCAGGGTATGACCGGCAAGCCGAAATTGGTGCGCATAAACCTCCAACTCGCTTTGATTCAACCGACATCCCACCATGTCCAAGAAGACCTTCATAACCTGGTTTATTCTCCCTTTTTTAGAATGAATGCTTGCATCCATGATACAACTGATAGCTAAATTAACTGATATAAACGCTCTAAAGGACAGCTGAGAGGAAGTATCTGGAATATATAAATTTATGGCTTAAATACAACAAAATTATCAAAGAGAATATCTGTTCCGACAGTATCAAATGTGCCAGCGAGCAACCCAACGTTACCTTCGGTATATTCTGTATCCGTTTGCTGGGCAATTTGGGTGCTGTTGACATAAAGCGTAAGGGTTGATCCGACACAATCAAAACGGATATGGTTTTTGGCTGAACCCTGGATGATCTTGTCACTTTCAAGCATGCTTTCATTTTCAATTGGGTTTCCACCATTGCCAGTCATTTTCATAATTCCATAATAACCATCACTGCTAATTACAGCATAATAAAACTTACTAACATCCGTGTAACGGCAGATGATACCGAAATCATTGTCATCCGGACCAGCGTTCTTGGTAGCATCGACTTCAATTTCAACATCGGTAAAGCTTTCTTTCCCAGGGTTTGACCAGGCATCACTATTGGCTTCTTTAATTACAATGCGATAGGAATCATTATAATAATCTGTCAAAGCGCTAGCAGTATCTGCCTGGTCCCATTTTTTATCGGTATTGGAGAAATCATCCGAGAATAAAATTTCACCAGGGGTGTCTGGTGTGCCAGAGTTCAAACAAGCCAGGCTTACGAAAGACAAGACGAGAATAATTAATAAAGGACGCATGAATTTCATAAAAACAACTCCTTTTAATTTTGGTTTAGGGTGGATTGTACCACCCCAGCAAAGTATATGCTGTATGCTGAGGTATAAAAATCCTTAGATGGTTACACTGGGATTAACTCGAAATTGAAAGACTTATGATCAAAATCCTATTGATCACCTGTCTATGGAAAGTAGTAATCCAACATTCGCTTAGCGATATTTGCTACCGGTGAGGCTGGATCAATCGTCTTTGCCAGATTCAGCCATTGTCGGGCAAAGCCAGGTTCGTTCATGTAAAGATAGGCAGTACCGAGGTGTAAATAGGCAGTTGCTAAATGATGGATCTGCTTGAATTGCATTACGAGCAAAACGTTCAGCAGAGTGATAGTCTTCCAACAGTAACATCACCTGAGCCATAACATCGAGGGTGCTGGCATCATCAGGATTAAGAGTGACAGCTTGCCTGGCATTAGGAAGGGCTAACTCACGAATCTGGATCTGATTGTTCAAAGCAAACTCTGCCAGTAAACGGTAAAAAAGAAAGTCCTTTGGAGCGAGTTGAATCGCCGATTCATAAGCTGATTGGGCTGCTGGTAGGTCACCGGATTTTGATAATATATTTCCGAGTTCAGTATATAAAATTGGATCGTTGGGATTACCTTTGATAGCTCGCTTCAGATAAATTTGTGCCTGTGAGTAATCTTCCCGCCGTTCCCAAAATAGTCCCATAAAAGTATTCGCCAGGCTGGAATCTGGTTCCAATTTTAAAGCTCGCTTAAGATCGGAATATCCTGCATTTACATTTTTCGTTAATTCCGGCTGGTTTATGTGCTGACGAGCTTCACCCAAATATGCCCAGGCATCGGCATAACCCGGTTGGAGAACAGCAGCATTTTGAAATGCAACAGACGCCAATTCCCATTTGCCTAGGCTTGCCAACTGGCGCCCGGCAATCAACATCGTGTAGGAGGGATTGTCAAAGAGACGGGCAGTGCGGATTTTGTCATGCAAGTCTTGCGCATAGTCTCCGTTGACTTTATCAATTTGGGCAGCCTGGGCTAAAAAGGGCAGAGCCATATCCGGGTTAGTAATGGCATACAAACAACCAATCTGATAATACAGGCGAATATCAGCAGGGTTTATTCTTAAAAGTCCTTCAAGAGCACTGACCCCTTTAGAATAATCCTTCTGCTGAAGATACAAGTCTGCCAAGCGCTGAAAGGCTGGGCTGGAATTATCCGTTATAGAGGCATGTTTCCAGATTGCCTCTGCCATAAGCGAGTCACCGCTCTGTTGATAAGCGTCCCCGAGGAGGAGCATATCAGCATAAGATAAGTGTGATCGTGCACCTGGACTTTCAAAATATTGGATGGCTGCCTTTGGATCACCGGCTTGTACGGCATAGCGACCAGCTAACAGGGATAAGTCATATACGCCAGGGGAAAAATTTACCTGCTTCGGCCAGATTCTGAGATGCAACCAAAAAATCACCCCGTACGATTGCCTGGCTGGCGGTGTCAATAAGCCTGGCAGCTGCATATGGGCGTGGTGCAAGACCTAAAAGTGCGATAAACAGTGATACCAGGAAGATGCGGAGGTAAATACTAAGGGATGTAGAAATTTTCACTGAGGATGATTATATTGCATAAGGAGTAAATGTGAATATCTGACAATAACGTAAAAACCTGTGGTTTTTATTGATTTTGGAAATATGGATCAATCGCACCCCTACGCATGATTTATAATGTGGGTATCTCATTTATCCTGGAGGATTTTTATGGATTTTGCATTATCAGACGAACACCGCATGGTACAAAAAATGGTGCGGGATTTTGCCGAAAAAGAAGTAGCCCCAATCATCAAGGAATATGACCGCGCTCAAGAGATGGCTCCGTTTATCCTGCCCCGTATGGGAAAACTGGGTATCCTGGGTATCTGCCTGCCCGTCCGGTATGGAGGGCAGGGGATGGATTACATCTCACTTGGGCTGGCTTGCGAAGAGCTAGAGGTTGTTGATAGCACTTTGCGAGTGATATTATCGGTGCACATTGGCCTAAATAGCCTGGCATTATTCCAGTGGGGCAATGAGGATCAAAAGCAGCGATTTTTAGTTCCACAAGCAAAAGGGGAGAAAATTGCCTGTTTTGGGTTGACTGAGCCAGGGGCAGGTTCAGATGTGGCGGGAATCGTCAGCACGGCACGGCGTGAAGGTAATGAATATATCTTAAATGGTGAGAAGATGTGGATCTCACTGGCAACCAAGGCAGATCACTGTTTATGGGTGGGCAGGACCAATTTGAGTGCAGCTGACCCGCACGAAGGTCTATCTGCATTCATTGTCGAATTGGATCGTCCTGGTGTGACCACAGGCGATTTACACGGCAAATTGGGGATGCGGGCAGGTTCAACCGGTTGGATAAATTTCCAGGATGTGCATATCTCTGCTGATCAAATGATTGGTGAAGAGGGCGAAGGATTTAAGATTGCCATGTCTTGCCTGGATAATGGTCGCTACACGGTTGCATCTGGTGCGACTGGCCTAATCCGTGCCAGCCTTGAAGCGAGTATAAAGTATTCCAAAGATCGGAAAGCCTTTGGACGTGAGATTGCCAAGTTTCAGCTTGTTCAACAGAAAATCGCCAAAATGGTGCAGTCCTATGAGATGGCACGACTGCTTTATCTTAAGGCAGGATGGATGAAAAACGAGGGCTTTCGAAATACACGCGAGACTTCACTGGCGAAGTGGTTTGCCACCGATAAATCATTCAATGCGGCGTCGGAGGCGATCCAAATCCATGGAGCATATGGATATAGTGATGAGTATGATGTGGAGCGGTTTTTACGGAATTCACGCGGGGCAATTATCTACGAAGGCACCAGTGAGATCCATCAGCTCATGCAGGCAGGATACGCCCTGGGGCTGCGAGAAGATGCCTCCTTACGATGTGAATTACCTGCATACAACCCTGATCTATGGCAGTAGAGTTGTCCCAAGAGGCGATTGCTTCCAGGATTTTGAAAAAAATCGCAGTATAATCAATTTTGCACCCAGATCAGTTATGACCGGGATGTAATAATAACCAATAATCCTTAGGTACGTTTGGCCCCTACCAGAAAACGAAAGGAGGGTACCATGTCAGTAATTCCATCTCAAGTTCCCGCTCCAATAGAAGTACGGAAGAAAGTTACCATCCACCACATCCAGGCGATGAAGGCGCGCCATGAGATGATCAGCATGCTCACTGCGTACGACTATCCAACTGCGTTGGTGATGGACCAGGTGGGTCTGGAAATAATCCTGGTGGGCGATTCACTGGGAATGGTGGTTTTGGGATATGAAAGCACCTTACAGGTAACCATGGAGGAGATGATCCACCACTGCAAAGCGGTTGCGCGCGGGGCAAAATCCGCACTTCTGGTGGGAGACATGCCTTTTCTGTCCTACCAAATTTCTACGTCCGATGCGATACGAAATGCAGGGAGATTTCTTCAGGAAGGTGGAATGAACGCTGTCAAATTGGAGGGCGGGGGAGAACGGACAGAAACAATCCGGGCAATCGTGAATACAGGCATCCCCGTGATGGGACATTTGGGATTAACTCCGCAGAGCGTTCACCAACTGGGCGGGTACCGACCACAAGGCAGGGATGCGAAGGCTGCTTACCAGTTGGTGGAGGATGCCCTGGTATTACAGGAGGCAGGATGTTTCAGCCTGGTGCTTGAATCCATTCCCGGGAAACTTGCTGAACTGGTATCACAACGTTTGGAGATCCCAACCCTTGGGATTGGGGCAGGAGGTGGGTGTGATGGGCAGGTGCTGGTGACGCATGATTTGCTGGGCATTTTCGAACGCTTTACACCGAAGTTCGTAAAACAATATGCAAACCTGGCTGATGAGATGAGGCGAGCGTTTAGCGATTTTAAATCTGAGGTCAAGGACAGGAAATTTCCGGGTGTGGAGCATACGGTAATAATGAACGATGAAGAATGGCATAAACTTGAAGAAAAACTCACCCAACAGCGTTGATACCTCCATAAGTCAGAAAGTTAGGTAAGGCAATGAGTTTGTTAATTGCAGGTACAGGGGCTTTGGCATGTTTATTCGCTGCCAGGCTAATTCGCTCAGGAAATGAAGTTACCATGATGGGCAGCTGGAAAGATGGGCTAGCCTCCTTGCGCAGGCATGGTGTCCGAATACTTGACCTGGATGGCAGCATTCATGGTTACCCGGTTAAAGTCATGGATGGTGAAGAATGCGAGGGGAGTTACTTACAATCTTTGGTGCTGGTGAAATCATGGCAGACAGAACGGGTGGCTAAACAGCTTAAAAGCTGTTTATCTCCTGATGGGATTGCTTTAACCTTGCAAAACGGGTTGGGCAATGATGAGATCCTGAAGGCGTTTCTCCACCCAGAAAGGGTGGCATTGGGGGTCACAACGGTAGGTGCAAGAATGTTGGAGCCTGGATATGTCCAATTTACTGGAGATGGATTGATTCACCTTGGCTCACATCCCCATATTGCTGACCTGGCGGAGCTACTTGGCAAAGCTGGTTTCCAAGTGGAGCTGGTGTCTGACCCAGCTGCGTTGGTATGGGGAAAACTTGTTATCAATGCGGCGATCAATCCATTGACTGCTCTTTTACGGGTGACCAACGGTGAGCTGCTCGAACGACATACAGCCCGAGAACTTCTTGCTGAAGCTGCGTCAGAAGCAGCATCCGTTGCAGCAATGCTGGGGATAAGCCTGCTTTATCCTGATCCAGTTATGGCGGTTGAAGAGGTAGCTCGAAACACAGCTGGAAACCATTCGTCTATGTTGCAGGATGTTTTACGAGGCAAAACTACGGAAATCGAGGCAATTAACGGAGCAATCGTCCGGGTTGGTGAACAAACTGGTGTGCCAACACCTATTAATCGAATGCTTTGGAAGTTGATAAAGAGTATAGACCAAAATTGAACGAGGAAAATATATGGAAGTTGTTGTTACCCTGGAAGAATTAAGAGCTGCCCGCAGAAGACTAATCGAGCCCGTTGGGTTGGTGCCTACAATGGGATCTTTGCATGATGGACATTTATCATTAGTCAAATATGCCATGAATGAATGTGCCAGTGTAGTGGTTAGTATTTTTGTAAACCCAACTCAATTTGGTCCCCATGAGGATCTGGGTAAATATCCACGCAACTTGAGTCGTGATTTGATTTTGCTGGAGTCAGGAAACGTTAATCTGGTTTGGACACCCACGGATGAGGTGATGTATCCACCTGGCTACCAAACTTGGGTCAGCGTAGAAGAAATAGCCAAACCTTTGGAAGGTGCAATGCGACGGGGGCATTTCCGAGGAGTGGCAACCGTGGTGGCAAAATTATTTAATGTTATCCAGCCTCAAAAAGCATATTTTGGACAAAAGGATGCCCAGCAGGCAACTGTCATCCGCCAGATGAGCCGGGATTTAAACTTTCCAATAAAGATCGTTGTTTGTCCCACATTAAGAGAACCAGATGGTTTGGCAATGTCTAGCAGGAATGTTTATCTTTCTCCTAGTGAGAGACATGCTTCGGTTGCAATATCAAAGGCGTTATTCAAAGCAAAAGAAGAATTTGAAACCGGAGAGCGCGATGCAAATCATTTGAAGAAGGTGGTGTCGGAAATCCTTGGCACTGAACCATTGATCAAGGTCCAGTATCTATCCTGTGCTCACCCTGATTCCTTGCTTGAACTGGAAGGTATGGTTGAGAAGGGACTACTTTCATTGGCTGTTTATATTGGAAATACCCGATTGATTGATAATATTGTGCTCTGAAAATATCGACACAACCATCGTTTGATAACGAGATTTCTTGAAAAGAGGCGATCATGTTACTTACCATTGATATTGGAAACACGAATATAACACTCGGATTATATAAGGGAAAAGAGCTTGGATCGCGTTGGCGTCTGGCAACTGCTTACGATCACATGCCGGATGAGTATGGATTGCAACTGCTGGGATTGCTTGAACATGCCGGTTACAAACCGGATGCGGTTACAGGAATATGCATTGCCTCCGTTGTGCCACCCATTACAAGCAAGATCATTGATGCCTGTCAGCGATACATAAAAAAGGAACCATTGATCGTTGATGCAGGGGTGAAGACTGGCATCCGAGTGCGTTATGAGGACCCACGTACAGTTGGGGCTGACCGGATCGTCGATGCTGTCGCAGTGGTGCATCTTTATGGGACACCGGCATGCGTGGTTGACTTCGGAACAGCCACCACATTCGATGCCATTGCGGAAAATGGAGATTATCTTGGGGGAGCAATTGCCCCAGGGATCGGAATTGCAGCTGATGCACTGTTTCAGCGCACCGCAAAACTCCCAAGGGTTGACTTACAAAAACCTCCATCAGTAATCGGGAGAAATACAGTTCACTCGATGCAATCTGGCTTGTTGTATGGATATGTTGGCCTGGTTGAAGGGATGGTGAAGCGTTTCCGCCAGGAATTAGGAGAGAAAATGAAGGTAATTGCAACGGGCGGGTTGGCAGATATCCTGGCAAACGAAACCGATGTATTCCAGATCGTCGCTCCCTGGCTCACCCTGGATGGACTACAGATCATTTGGGAAATGAATCAGAACGAGCGGTTAAGAGAGTGGTTGCAGAGGACGACAATTTCTTCCATAGAAATTAGGATTAACTGGTCAAGAAAAGTTATAGAGCGATTTATTTAAAGGTAGTGTCCCACAAAAGAGACGCCTGTTCTTGATACCAAATGCGGTCATTGGTTTCGAAGATACTCTGTAAATATTGGTTAAGCATACAAATCTGTCTTGAAAGGGTATAATCCATTTCAGGTAATATATGGAAACAGAAGTCATAAAAGCAGATCACCCTTGTGCAATTCCCCATTCAGTAGATACATTACAACACGGAGGACTGGTTGCTTTCCCAACGGATACCGTTTACGGATTGGCAGCATTGCCTTTTGATGCGGAATATGTTGAAAGATTATTCTCTGCAAAAGGTAGAAGTAATACACGCGCCATTGCGATTTTAATTGGTGATTATACTGATCTAAACAAGGTGGTAGATCAGTTAAATGGTCAATCCATGCGTTTAGCCAAGCATTTTTGGCCAGGACCACTGACACTGGTGGTTCCAAAATTGCAATCCTTACCCGATGCACTTTCACAGGATGGAACGATTGGAATACGCATGCCGGACCACCCAATCGCGTTGGAACTGTTGCGTAACATTGGTCCGTTGGCAGTTACATCTGCCAATATTTCAGGTGAGGAAAATGCCAATACAGCAGCTGAAGTTCATCGGCAACTCAATGGAAGGGTCCACCTTATCCTGGATGGAGGCAAAACGACGGGTGGTGTCCCTTCCACGGTTTTGGACTGTATTTCCGCTTGCATGACAATATTACGCCAGGGACCAATCACCCTCGAGGCGATTGAAGCTGCTTTATTGTAACTCCTCAATAATTCTCACGATACTATTAATCTTTTTTCATACAAATTTTATCTGAATGAGTATAATAATAATTGCATTCTCCTCACTCAAATTCGCCCAATGAGATTGGAGCCATCTCAGTGGGCGATTTGTTTTTAACCAGGTATTGCAGTCAAAAAGCAGATATTAAATAACTAAAACCTAACTTGTTCAAGATGGGGCTGGCACTTCAGAAAGAGGCCAATTGGGGAGCACATCCATATCCAATTGGTCACGTTGACCTTGAGAAAACCGAAAGAAGGCGGCTCCAGCGATCATCGCTGCATTATCGGTACAGAGCCAAAGCGGGGGTATATGAAATGGGCATGTCGCCTGAACCTGGATTGAATGGCGCAGTGCCCGATTTGCAGAAACACCACCAGCAACGACAATATTTTTCGCTGAATACTGTTTAACTGCTTTGATCGTCTTGGTGACCAATACATCAACAACAGCGGCCTGGAAGCTTGCTGCAAGGTCTGGGACTGGAAGCGGCATTTTAGAGGTATTAATCTGCTGGACTTCACGCATGACTGCAGTTTTTAAACCACTGAAAGAAAAATCCCAACTATCTTCCAACCAGGCGCGCGGAAAATTATAGGTCAGTGGATTTCCATCAGCCGAGGCATTCTGTATTGAAGGTCCTCCCGGATATTCCAGACCTAACAATCGGGCTACCTTATCAAATGCTTCACCTGCTGCATCATCAAGGGTTGCACCCAGGCGCTGATATTGTAAATGTGATTTCATGAGGACAAGCTCTGAATGGCCTCCTGAAACGATCAAGGCGATGATAGGAAACTTCGGATCGTGAGGCGGGTTTGTATCCGGTTTATACAACCAAGCAGAATACAGATGCCCTTCCAGATGGTTGATACCAATGATGGGCAGACCCCGAGCAAGTGCCAATCCCTTGGCAGTATTCATACCAACCACAAGTGAACCTGGCAATCCAGGACCACGCGTAACTGCAATTGCGTCGAGATCGGAAAGAGTTCATATGGGCTTGGTGAAGAGCCTGCTCTATGACTGGATAAATGGTTTTTATATGCTGCCTGGATGCTACCTCGGGAAATACACCACCGAATTGAGCATGTAGGTCAACCTGGGAGGCTACAATGCTCGATAATATTAATCGACCATCCTCAACGACCGAGGCAGCTGTTTCATCGCAGGAAGTCTCAATACCTAGAATCCGAATGGGAGGGGCTTCAATTTTAGTGTTTTTACGTGGGGTTTTTGGCATTTTTATTTCCCTTCGAAAAATGTCCTGTGATCATGATCAGCTTGTTTTCACTGGCAGGACTAAATCCATGGGGTAATCTGCCAACACTTCCAGCTTACCATCTGGGCGAGCCCAAAAACTGTTTTCCAGGCGAACCCCCATGCCTTTATCCGGGTAATATAATCCTGGCTCAACTGTGAAAATCGTCCCTGGTACCAGACAATCTTTCTCGTCACTACTTATGCCACTCCACGGACGTTCATGAATATTCAACCCGATGCCATGACCCAGACTATGAACGTAACCCTGTTGAGTTTGTGGATTCTCCATGATGGTGGGGTGACCCTGGGTAGAAAAAAGCTCACAGGTCATTTGCTGATAATCCTTGAAAGGTTTACCGACCTGGATTGACTGGGTGACCTTTGTGTAGGCGGTTAAGACATCTTCGTAGAGTGCCAGAACGTCATCAGGCGCATAACCCAGGCACCAGGTACGCGTGAAATCATAAAAATATCCTCCACCAGCTTCACACGGGAAGATATCAAAAACAATCGTTTGACCAAGTTTTAGAGAATCGGTAGGATTCCCAGACGAATGAGGTACACCCGCGTCATGACCCATCGCAAATATTGCGCCTTCCGGATTATCCGCCCCACGTTCTGATAACCACATGTTGATTCGGTTTTTAACTTCACCGATCGTTAGAGGAATTCCCTTGCTATTAACCAGAGTATCATTTTTTACTGCATGGGAGGTTAAGAAATCAGCCACCAGGCCAACAACCTGGGTGGTAATCATACCCATCTTTCGGATACGCTCAACTTCTACTTCATCTTTAGTCATCCTGGCAAGCATTAATACTGAGTTATCCAGCTCACCAATAAAATTCAATCCCGGCATCTCTTTTTGTAGTGCTGAGAAAACCGCAAAATTCGTTCCAATGTCCGACCGGCCATATAGGGCAACCTTTCCAGATGTGATGCCAAGTTCTGCAAACATTATCTGATAACGATTGACAATGGCTTTCATGTTATCACCACCGGAGCGATTTAATAACTCGGTAAAGTTATAATCACTCAAGTTTTTAGTTCTCAATCCTGATTTCGCTGCTTCATCCCTCTCCATGGGATAGTGAAAAAGTACCGCAGCTTCACCACGTTTTTTAATCAAGTCAGCATTGGTTAAATGTCCACCACCGGTCATATAAACCATGGCTGGATTATGCTGACCAGGGCCTACAACAATCATGGCTTCCAGGTCATTCATTTGCATGAGTGCATCGAGCTCGTTTTTCATAAATATGGGTGTCCTTTGACTTGGTTATATCTATAAGAGCAGAACGAATGGCAGCTAAAAGATCATTTTCCTGCTCGGGCATGACGGTGCGGGGATCAAAAATGACCTTATCCATATCTAACCTTGCAATCACTGGTGGTTGGTTCGCTCGTAACAATTCCATGAGCACGGTTTGGAGAACGTACAGGCAAAGAAAGTACATAGGTGGGTAAAGTTTCACCAGGTAGTGATCCACCGCCCACAGTTGAAAGGCTTTCGATAACCGCGCCAAAACCCAGGATATCTGTCCAATGATTAGCCCTCTGCCGAATGATATCGGTCGGCATGGATATCATACGCCAAACAGGTATCTCATGGATGGCTTCATCCTTTAGATAGTGCAGAAGCGTTGCAGAAAGTGCTGCCAGGCAAAGCTTATCAGCCCGAACAGCACGTGCCAATGGATGCTTTTTAAGCCTTGATATATATTCGGTTTTACCAATAATTATGCCTGCCTGGGGTCCACCAAGGAGTTTATCTCCAGAAAAGCATAACAAATCTACCCCAGCGGTTAAGCGATTCACTCACCGTTGGCTCATGACCCAGACCATATTGTGCTGTGTCCAATAATGCGCCAGAACCTAAATCGTCCACGAGTGGAATTCCGGCTTGATTAGCAATTCCAGCGAGCTCGGCACAGGGTTGGTTCACTGGTAAATCCGCTAATACGAAAATTGGAGCGGTGAGCATGCAGGATCAAAGCTGGTGAGCCTTCCTCAATTGCGGATTGGTAATCAGAAAGGTGTACCCGATTGGTGGTACCAACTTCTAAGAGGCGAGCACCCGATTGTTTCATCACGTCGGGGATGCGGAAACCTCCTCCAATTTCAACCAACTGGGACCGGGCAATGATCACGGATCGGCGCCTGGCTAATGCAGATAGGATCAGCAAGACAGCGGCTGCATTATTATTGACCACTAACGCAGCATCCGTATGAGTCAGATGAGTAAGCAGGGTTTCAGCGTGCACCAGGCGGGAGCCTCGCTTCCCAGCATGTAAATCATATTCCAGGTTTGAATATCCCATTGAGATGTTTTGAACAGCTTTTATCGTAGAAAGACTCAATGGAGCTCGTCCCAGATTGGTGTGGAGGATTACACCGGTTGCATTGATCACTGGTTGCAGTGAAGGTGTTGCCCAGAGCAGAAGCATATCATGTGCTTGAGCCAACAGCATATCAGGTGATGGAATAATCTTTGATGTTCGATATGCTTGGCGGGCTTCATCCATCGCCTGTCTCAGTGCCTCAAGGGTCAAAGGTCTGCCATATTCATTGGTCCATGAAATTACGGCAGGGTTTTGTAACAATTGATCTACAGAAGGCAGGCTACGTAAACTGCTCATGAGTTAAATAATTTCAATATGGAAAATTCCACCAGTGGTTTTACGGCTTCCACTGGCTTTTCTCGCTGAGTCGTAATAAGAACTCGATCAAGACCAAGCCTATTGCAAGCAGAATGGCTAATGCTGGATTGAGAACTCGACCCATCTGGAGCCAGAGGAGTGTGGCACCATAGACTGCGAACCAAAGTGACTGCCTGACAACAACTAATCCGGTTGGCGGTGGAGAGCTTGGAAAGCGACGATTGAGGAATGCAACGATAGGCAACATTGTTCCTGTGATTGCTAAAACCGTTAAAAAGAAGAATAACCATCGTGGACCAACAGTTGGCATCGTTGAGATCGTTAAGGCTATCAATCCCCCCCAACCAATGATAAAGAGAATTAAAGCTGCAGGAAGGAAATTTGCGACTCGGGGTGAGGTGTTGGATTTCACAAACATAATT
Source organism: uncultured Chloroflexia bacterium (assembly GCA_963736805.1). Lineage (GTDB taxonomy): Bacteria > Chloroflexota > Anaerolineae > Anaerolineales > UBA4823 > FEB-25. Next base: position 286,042 of record CAVTQM010000057.1, on the reverse strand, counting down.
CTATCACAGGCGATAATTAAAATAAAAACAGGCGAGGGTTCATTCACTCACCTGTTTTAACCAAGATAAATAATTTACATTTCCCTGAATTCACCTTCCAGGACTTCACCTTCATTATCTGGATTTCCAGGTTTATGACCGTTTCCACTTGAGGTAAATCCGGAAGAGCTTCCATCTCCAGGTTGAGCAGGAGATTGAGCAGCGTCGAGCTGTTGGCTTAGAGCATGGTAAGCATTCTGTAAATCAATCGTAAGGTTATTTATCTGATTGATATCATTTCCTTGTATCACCTCGCGCAGTTGATTTATCTTTGCCTCTATGTTTGACCGGTCTGAGGAGGTTAATCGATCCTGCAATTCATGGAGCACCTTTTCGGTCTGATAGAGAAGACTATCTGCAGAATTACGCACTTGGATCAACTCGCGTTGTTGTTTATCTTCAGCTTCGTGCTCGCGACCTTCCCGTATTTTTCGATCGATCTCTTCTTTGCTAAGGTTGGTTGATGCAGTAATGGTCACTTTCTGTTCCCGGCTGGTTGCTTTATCTTGAGCCTTGACACTTAAGATCCCATTGGCATCGATATCAAATGTGACTTCAATTTGAGCGGTGCCACGTTGGGTTGGAGGAATACCTTCCAAACGAAATCGTCCTAAACTCATATTGGAAGCCGCCATGGGGCGTTCACCTTGCAAGATATGGATATCAACAGCTATTTGGTTATCCTCAGCAGTTGAGAAAATTTCAGATTTCTTCACAGGAATGGTTGTATTCCGTTCGATCAGAGTGGTCATCACGCCTCCCAAGGTCTCAACACCTAATGAAAGCGGTGTCACATCAAGGAGCAATACATCTTTTACATCTCCACCCAGTACGCCTGCCTGTATCGCTGCACCAATTGCAACAACTTCATCAGGGTTGACGCCTTTATGTGGTTCTCGTTGTGTCAGGGTACGGACTAATTCCTGAACCATAGGCATGCGGGTTGCACCACCAACCAAAACTACTTCTTCGACTTGTGAAGCTTCCAGGTTCGCATCACTTAAGGCTGCCTGGAACGGTTGGCGCAAACGAGCTACCAAATCTTCTGTCAGCTGTTCAAAGCGAGCGCGAGATAACTTGGTTTGCAGGTGTTTTGGACCATTCATATCCGCAGTAATGTAGGGCAAGTTGATCTCAGTTTCTAAAACACTTGAGAGTTCAATTTTTGCTTTTTCAGAGGCTTCGCGTAGACGCTGCAAGGCTTGCTTATCTGCCCGTAAATCGATACCTGTATCTACAGTGAATTGATCTGCCGCCCAATTGACAATACGCTCATCCCAATCATCACCACCGAGATGAGTATCTCCGTTAGTTGACCGAACCTCGATCAAGCCATCTCCTACTTCCAGGACGCTCACATCAAAAGTGCCACCGCCCAGATCGAAAACGAGAATAGTCTCATTCTCTTTCTTATCCAGTCCATAAGCCAGAGCAGCTGCAGTGGGCTCATTGATGATCCGTAAGACATCCAATCCCGCGATCTTACCAGCATCCTTTGTCGCCTGACGCTGGCTATCATTGAAGTAAGCAGGCACAGTAATAACAGCCTGTCTAATGGTTTCACCCAGGTATGCTTCGGCATCTAGTTTCAGTTTCGCCAGGATCATTGCTGAAATGTCCTGAGGGGTATAATCCGTTTTTGTTATGGGAATTCTAACGCGGGCATCACTGGACGGTCCTTGAACGACTTGATAAGACACCATTTTTCGTTCGGACTCAACTTCATCGAAGCGCCTTCCCATGAAGCGTTTGATCGAATATACCGTATTCTCAGGATTGATCACTGCCTGGCGTTTTGCTGGATGACCGACTAAACGTTCGCTATTTTTGTTAAATCCAACAATTGAAGGTAATAGACGTGAACCTTCTGAAGTGGTAATAACGGTTGGATCACCACCTTCCATCACGGCAACTACGCTATTTGTTGTTCCAAGGTCAATTCCAATAATCTTTGACATATGCTAATCTCCACTATTTATACCCATGCTTTTGATCTTTGATGGGCACACTGTTTTAAAAGGTTTCAGTTATCAAAGGATACTCATGTTTTACAAGAATTGCATTAACAAGTTGTTGGAGAGATATAAACATTCCTGAATCCACGCGTGGAGTACCCGTAAATGTTAGCTTTGCACATCGGTTAACCCGGATAAAAATGGGGAATAAATAACTCAACTTCTGAATAATGGAAGAAAAATATTGAAAAGAAGGTAAATTTGTTCACCAGATTTGGCGAATAAAATTTTTTAGAAAATAAAAATAAGACAGACGAATCCGAATAAATGAGTGCCATATATAGTCAAATGGGGTTATTTTGACAATATTATGCCATATATAGGGATAAGAACATGTGTTCCCCAATCATCGGGTGAGTTAATAAATGGATTTACAAATATTTGGGCAAATCGCCCTGAGAGTCTTTTTTATAATTCTTTAACATTTCAAACCTTAAATAATTGGGAATTTTAAAGTAATCGTAGGGTAAAGGTATTGCACAGCAGGCAGGTTATCTGCTAGAATGCATAGGTAATCATAGCTTATAGATATTTAGTGTTATGGTTAGCCAGCCTAAATATAAAATAATTCGGCTGGCTTTTCCGTAAAAATAACTGGAACATATGAATAAAGGGTAAACTCCCCCAGCTTAATTTGAGGTGGGGGTTATCTGTAACGCTATGCACTCAACCTGGACAGAGGAGGAAGGGTTGAATATGAAACCTGAGCAAGCATGGCAGGCCGTATTAGGCCAGCTACAAATGGATATGCCCAAAGCATCGTTCGATACTTGGGTAAGGAATACTGAAATAGTCAGTTATGAAGATAATGTATTTATTGTTGGTGTGACAAATGCGTATGCACGCGATTGGCTGGAGAGTCGATTATCGAGCAAAATTAAACGACTGTTATGTGGTATTCTCAATCGGACTGTTAGCTTACGATTTATTGTATGGCAGGCAGATTCTGATCCACTGAACACTGATGTTCCATCCCAGGTGGATGAGCCTGAACTGCCATTAATTCAATATAAATCAACAACGCTGATCAGCCGTTATACATTTGAAAACTTTATCGTCGGGTCTGCCAACCGGTTGGCTCATGCTGCGTCCCTGGCAGTTGCTGAGAGACCGGCTCAGGCTTATAATCCGCTTTTCTTATATGGTGGCGTTGGCTTAGGGAAAACTCATCTCTTACATGCCATTGGAAATTATTGTTTGAACCGAAACCTGAATGTCCTCTATGTTACATCAGAGGAATTCACCAATGATCTAATCAGTGCCATCCGTTCACATACCACCCAAGCATTTCGCGAAAAATATCGCCAAATCGATGTATTACTCATTGATGATATCCAATTCATTGTTGGTAAAGAATCCACCCAGGAAGAGTTTTTCCATACGTTTAATTCATTACACGGTCAGGATAAGCAAATCGTTATCACCTCCGACCGGCCTCCTAAGGCACTGGTAACCCTGGAAGAAAGATTACGATCACGTTTTGAATGCGGTCTAGCAGCAGATATCCAGCCACCAGATTTTGAGACTCGTGTAGCTATCTTGCGCATCAAATTGGAACGCTTAGGCCGCATCATACCTGCTGACATTGTTGAAACGATTGCCCGGCGGGTCCAATCCAATATTCGCGAGCTTGAAGGAAGCCTGACGCGTGTTCTTGCATTAGCAGACTTGAGCAACCTACCGATGAACACTAAACTTGTTGATACGGCTCTAGCCGATTTATCGCCGAGGCGTACCTCATTGGCACCAGATGAGGTTGTAAGCATGGTGGCAGATGCTTTTGGTGTGACCGTTCAAAATATGGTTGGTCCTGAAAGAAGGCAGGAAGTTGTCTTACCCAGACAAATTGCAATGTACCTCTTGAGAGTGGAAGCGAATTGTTCGTTACCAAAAATTGGGGAAACACTAGGTGGGCGGGATCATACAACTGTAATGCATGCCTGCCAAAAAGTATCAGATCTACTCGAACGTGATGATAAGCTGCGAAATAAAGTCATTGAAATTCGAGAGCATCTATACGGACAATCCAAACTTCCCATATCAATTGTTCGGTGATTAGAATCACCGATGACGAAGCATAGAGCGTGGATGGAATGCCTTCCCTACCCACGCTCTTTTTCATTAATTATCTTGTTTGTTTTTTCTAGAATTCCACCAAGTGCTGAGCTTGTTAATTGATTTGCTTATCCTGGGAAAACCTAATGGTTTTAATTGTTCATCGGTATCCATCCAAGGATCTCGATCAAACATCTTGCGAATGGTGTATCGCCCGACAAGATTGACCGTCGCCAAGACTGGTGCTGCTAAGAGCAATCCAATCAAGCCGATTAGATTGGCAGCAATAATAGCAACCACCAGCACTGCAGCAGGATGAACGCCCAGGCTTTTACCCATCACGCGGGGCACTACCAGGTTATCATATACTTGATCCATGAGTATTGAAAGACCAATAACGATGGCCGTGTATATATATTGTTGAAGGTTGAAGTAATTTCCACCCTGGAAGAGTGTTACCAAACCCATGACAATATATGTTACCAATGGACCTATATAAGGAACAAACCGGGCAACGCCAGCCAATATGGCTAATGCAAAAGCATACCTCACGCCCAGGATGGATAGAAGGATTGTATAGCTGATGATGACCAGAATGACGACCGAAAGCTGCCCCCTTAGAAATGCATTCCAGATCCTCCCGATAGACTGACTCATCCTAGTAATGTCATACGAATAACCTGGGATATTGATGAAAGATTGGGGATTGGGTACTTTACCGAGGTCAACCAATACAAAATATGAGATGACCAATATGAATAAGCCCCATCCGATCATGCTGGCAGTCGCAGAGGCAAGTGTGCCAACAACTGTGCCGGCTCTTCCAATAAGTATTTGCAAAGTGCTAATCACCTGGTCACCAAGCTGACCCAGGTCTGTGAATACGCTTAAGTCCAATGAATATGGACCTATGACGATTATTTGCCTGGATATGGTATCGATTTGGTTGGGCAGGTCATTAACAAAGCGTTCAATTACCACGATCAAGCTCTGGATCTGTTGAACAGCAGCCAGTCCTGAAAGTGTGGAGGTAATCACCAGGATAATTATCAGAAATATGTAAATAATATTTGTGGATGCCCGCCATGATAGCCTAGCGTGAGTATTGAGAAGTGAAGCTAATGGATGAAGTAAATAGACAAGGATAAATGCTATAAGTAATGGTCCAATAATCGATCGAAAGTAAATCAGCATTGCCACCACCAAACCAGCAAATGTGAGTCCAACAGCCATTTTTAGAGTTGAACTCCATTTTGGGGAATTTGGTTGTGACTTTTCCAAACTCACAGCATTTTTCCTTTGCTTTGATCACGTTGCCACCAATACGTCTTCGGTGGTGGTAGCGGTTGCGTGGCACTGATGGGTGTCCATTCGATATCGAATAAATTAGCAAAAATATACCTACCTATGATCCGAGCTGAGGCTATGGTTGGGGCTGCTAATGGAATCGCCAACACTCCTGCTAATAAGGCAGCAGAAACAATCCCTAAAATTACAACCAAAGGAGGCAGGTGGACGCTTCGTCCAATAATGCGTGGGATTAAGTAGTTTAGGTCAAATTGCCCGAAGAATAAGTGCAGTCCAATAATTATCAGCATGAACACCCAATTTTGTATGGGAATCCAGGTTGAGCCAAGGAAAAAAGCCAACAGAGATGCAATGAAAAGCCAAATAGCATGACCAATGCTGGGAAGGAATTCAAGGATGCCTGCAAGAAGTCCCCATCGGTAAAGCGAATGGTAATCCTAATAATGAACCAACCACGATAAAAATGATCGAAACGATAAAGCTTAGGAGAAGTTGTCCTCTAAAAAAACGAACTCCAAATTTGATTTATCTCATCATGCATCCATAGGTATTCTTTATGAAATACTGGAGGCAAATGAGAAGTGAGCCATTCTTCAAGCCTGGTTCCATCCTTGATAAGATAGAATGATACCAGGATAATAAAAATGATCCAGATGATGGATGTGATTATGCTAGACACGATCGATACTGTTTGTCCAATTACAGGTTGAATAAAACCTCGCAAAGCCAAGATCACCTGATCCAGAATTGCAGAAGGTAGAATCGTGATCCCCAAAATATGATATTGCTGAGATAGGGCAGCCTCAAGAGATTTAATAAGCTGTTGGGTATTTATCTCTGTTGAGGGCAAGTTGCTTGCAAAAATGGGAATGACCACAATCGTAAATGAGATAATGATCGCTAAAACAATGACAAACGTAAGCAGGATGATCAAAGACCTTGGAATGTGAATCCGTACATGGAGGTAATTTACGATCGGATTAAGGATGTAAGCGATAATGACAGCAATAATAATCGGGGGAATAATTTCATTAAAGCGTGATAATAGGTAAATAAATAAACCTAATAACAACAGGCTGATGGTCAATTTTGTTGCATATGGCCAGCGGGAATGTTCCACAATACCACCCTCATGCTAACATTAAATGCATAAGTTCAGCTGTGCAGAAATTAATGGATCAGAATTGATAAAACTAGCAATATCATAACGAACAATGCTGCCAATAAACCAACACGTCGAAGATCCTTGATGACAAAGTGGTAATCTGGATTGAAAGAAGATTGACGATTAGCTATTAAAGGATCAATAACTTGATTTTCATTGGATAGATATTCCTGCTTGCGGGCAGGTCGTTTTGATTTTTTAGGCATTTAAAGCTCCAATATAGATTAGGTGAATTTTTAGAATTATGAATATCACCCAGAATTTGTGACCTATATTATAAATCTTATTTGTTTCCACTCTGTAAAGTAGCTTGAACAACTATGCGCTGATTGTCAACCAAATAGGGGTAACAAGAAATCAATGTGACAGTGGGATCAAGTGTATCTGACATGACTTCTATATCGGTCGGCTCAACAATCTGTACATTGGTTATGAAATAGGTATATGCATGTTGAGGTGTATAAATAATAATCTGGTCACCTCTTTCAAGTTGATCCAGATTTCTAAAAATTTCACCGAAGACATCATTGTGGGCTGACATAACCAAATTCCCAGCTTGACCAGGATTGGCTGAACCGATTTGCTGACCTACACCTTTTTTTAACTGTTCCCAACCATCTCCTTGAACCACGGGGGCATCAACATCGATCGTTGGAATTTGGATCTGAATGGCTTGCTCTAGACCTGGTGTAGGGATGGGAATTTGTGCCAGGGATTGGTAAAGAGGGATTAAATGAGCCGGAATTTCTGCTTCATTCGGTTGAGCACCACCTGGAGAATTAGGGGGGGTATGCCCGGAGGGTAAAATTACCGGAATGATGAGGGGAGTAGGAGTAAGGGTAGCAGGGGTTAAGGATTGAGCAAACTGAGAGTTTAAATCATTGAGAATTTGAATACCGTTATAGATCACAAAGAACAATCCAAGAACTGCCAGTATCTCTATGAAAAGTAAAAAGCGGTCCAGGACGATTTTCGTTTTTTGATGCCTGGTTTGTGGGCGGTCAATAATATCCTGGGCTGGTTGGGAATCTGAATTAGGATCCTCGACAGGCGGATTTTCAAGGTCTGATGCCAGGGTTAATGCCCTTCCGGTATTACGAAACCTTTCCAGATGTTCCATCCGGACTTTGCGTCTCTTTTCCACCAATAATTGGCGAAGCTCATCGATGTTTAAATCTTCGGGGTTTTTTACTTTTCGCACGAGGAGATTATACTCGGTTTAGCCTTCATTCATTTCGCCGGAGGGTGCGCTGATTAAACTTGGACGTGGACCCTTGTTTGACGAATCTTGACGATAGAACAGAATGAAACCAAGAAACCGTATCACGGTGCTTACAATTAGAGCCCCTGACAATCCAATTTGAACAGATAAATATGTGCCCACCAATGGTGCAAGAATAGCTGCCAGATATGTTATGCTCTGGGCTAAGGATACAAATGTCGGACTATATTGTGGGGGAATGGTTTTCATCAATTCATCAAAGAAAACCAGGTCGATACCAGCTTGAAAAATACCAGCTGCTCCCGCAAGAATAAAAATAAGCGTCTGGTTGTTCGTAAGTGCGACCAAACCAGGATATAGGGAGATCGCAAAAGTTGTGGATAATAATACAAATCGGGTGCCTTTTTTACGTGATAGGCGTGTCCAAAAAAAATATCCAACCACAAGAATTGCAGTTTGAGCAGTGTATAGAAAACCAATCCACGCGTCCGAGGCATTCAATTCCCGAACAAAGTATATGGGGAATAAAGGTGTTGCTAAAGTAATCCCGAAGAGGTAAACAAATCGTTTAATTGTGAAGGAAACGAATGCAGGTTGCTGATTGACCAAGTGATAATACTCACGCACACTGGATTTGATCGAGCCCTTTGGGGATGTAGGGACCGGATCAACATCTGGTATTTGGATACGGCTAGAAAAATAATAACTAATCAAGCCACCTAGGGAAAGCCCAACAAAAACAATCTGGTAATTGAGGTGGAATCCGACGCGATCTAAAACCTGTCCAGCAATCGCGGTTGCGATTGCAGTGGTTGTGCCTAAAATTGACCAGCGGCGGCTCATCAAATCATATCGACCTTCTGGTCCTGATACTGCATTCATGACCACGGAGAAACCCACTGCGACCATTGTCTGAGGAAGGGTTGCCAATGCCCAGATGAATAGAATGACATAAATCAGGATATCATCCGGTACGAAGAACGGTACGATCCCGGTGAGAGCAAAGGCAGATATGACCATCAGGCGAGACAAACTAAACCAAGGGACGATATTTCGCTGCCTTTGTAAGAATCGTCCCACCCACAATGCCAAAAAAAACCCAGTAACGCCAGGCATTGTAGTTAGTAGACCTATTTGAACTGCGGTTGCACCGAGGCGGGTGAGGAATACTGGTAAAAATGGGGCTGCCGCACCAGCTGTCCCCACACCAATGGCATCAATTTGAACATAACGTTTATTACGTTCCTGGACCGCTTGTTCTCTTTGCATTTCTGGTGCAGATGTTCTCGTATTACTCACAAAACCAATCTATTTATGATTTCCATAAATTTTGAGGCTAGTTTTACCCGATTAAAATTAGTTTCCACGTAATTGCCGTGCTTGTTTTCCCATCCGTAGTACCAATTCAGGATTATCAGCGAGGGAAAGGATGGCATTCGCCAGGGCTTCAGGATTTCCTGGAGGAATTGGAATCCCTGCTCCAGCATTTTCGATCACTTCCCTGATGACTCCATCGATCGCTAATAAAACTGGTTTACCAGCTGCCATATAATCGAAAACCTTGTTTGGGTAGGTTGTTTTATACAAATCCACAGGTTTTAGAATAGCAACGCAAGCATCTGCGGCTGCCAGGGCATAAGGCATCTTAACTTTTGGAATGGGAGGCAGGAAGATAACATTCTCCAAACCATCCCGGGCAGCCTGGGATTGTAAGTCGGGTTTATCTTTACCATCACCCAATAAAACAATAACGATATCTTTTCGGTCGAGAATTCTTTTGGCTGCCTCAAGCACCACACCCAAGTCGTTTGACAAGCCGTGCGCACCTGCGTAAAGGGCGACAAATTTATTCCCAAGGGCATGTGCTAAACGAAAGGCCGTGCCATCCACGGATGGATTGAACATGGTGGTATCTGTACCATTAGCTACCAATTCCACATGGTGTGCCCCTCGATTCAGTACATGCTGGATATAACCAGGTGAATTAACCACGACCATATCAGCATGGTGGTATAAGAATCCCTCCAACCATTCAGAAAGCTTGATCAGTATAGGCTGATGTAAAACTCCAACTGAAATTGCAAAGGCAGGCCACAGATCCCTCACTTCGAAGAGAAAGGGGACATGTTTAATCCTGGCCAATGCCCAGGCAGTCAGCCCTTGAAAAATCGGTGGTGAGGTTCCCCATACCAAATCCACTTGTTTAACCCCCAAGCCGACCAGGAAAGATGAAAGCATAAAACTAAAGAAATTTATCAAACGGTGAGCAAAGCTGCGATGTAAGGAGGGGATACGCATACGTTCGTAGGATGGTGATGGATTCACCATCATTTGTTTTTCAACCCAAGGGATTTTTGAACGGCGTGCCTTTCCTGTAAGATAGCTGATCGGGCTGGTAATAATTGTCACCTGGTGACCTTGTTCGGCAAAATAACGGGCAAGCTCGTGGTGGCGTGTCCCGCCGGGTTCATCTAAGGCAGCAAATGCCTGGTGGATCAATAAGATATGCAAGGCAAGGTTCTTTCTTGTGTGATCATGAATACTGGATATCGCCTCAATCAGATACTACTTCATCAGGCGAATTATCAATTGCTATAAGAAGGTTTTCACGCCAACCTTCTTTGTACGATTGCATGATTAATTCTGCCATTATTTTTGGTAATAACGGTATATTTTGTATTTCATCCAAAGCCATCCAAAGAGGATGGTAGCTGCCTTTTTCAGAGTCTGGTAGACTTTTCATCTCTGAGCCGTCCCCAGTACCAAACTGGCCACTGATAGGATCTGCCAGGAAATAATATTGCGAAGCTCCAAGATAGCCAATTTCTGCAACAAGAGCACCAATCATTACTTTCAATCCAAGCTCTTCTTCAGCTTCTCGGGCAGCTGCTCCAGATGGGTGATTCACCGGATTTCACTTTTCCACCAGGAAAGACAAAATAATGCTGACCAGAACGGTATCGTTCAATCAGGGCAATTTTATCATTCTCGATGATGATGACTGCTGCTCTAGCTTTCACAAGGGAAAAACCATTCACTCTTGAATTCAATAGGCAGTGCCTGATATCGTTCTATGCAACAAGCCAGGGCTGGGATTTTTTCTCCATAGGTTGGAGATGTCCAGCCTGAGATGGGGAGCACCATTCCAGGACCAACCAATATCCTTCCAGCCCGGGCAAGCTGTAAATTTAAGGTATGTTTGGGAGAATTCTCCTCAAGTTTTGTGGTTGCTTCCATTTTTAAACAAATCCAACCAAAGGGTGATTTAAGATGAATTTCATATCCTGGACAATCACTCGTTGGTGATAGTTCACGAATTTCATAATCCCAATCGGGTAATAACCAGTGAAGACGGGCTGTATGCATGCTACCTGCTGGTCCGTCCAGATGATCAATGACTTCCCAGTGACCATCGGGCATGATGGACACTTTTCTGGAATGGATCACACCAATCTTACGGTAACCGTTGTGAACAGCGGTGATGCTATCAAAACCACGACCTGGGGAAGATTTGAATTCTGTTACCCTGGCTTGAGCCCAATCAAGGTAGAGGAATCGACTGGCACGGGACATGAACTCCTGATCATCTACTACCATGGTATTGTGGACAAATGCACTGGTTAGTGAATTTTCCCAGCTTGGTGGTGAGTTGTAGAGGTATGTCCCAGCATCCTGAGCGAGGTTACACCCCCGCCACCATAAATCCAGATGGAGTTGGTCAGCATGGGCAGGGCGGGAATTAAATACAGCCACTTGGATGGCAGCCCAAGAATCATTATGATGATTTATTAGTATATATGGGGTGTGGATATTCAATTCATTTTGCTGTGGTATTTAAGTGCCAAAAATCTAAGCTGACTTTCATTTGTTGAATTATCTGAATGGGAGACATAAGCCAGGATGCCATATCATCCCAAGGGCCACTCGGTTTCAATTGTGTTCGAAGGAATAACCGTGAAGCTGTATGCATAATTGGACGAAAGTCGTTATAGGGGCAAACCGTTAGAGGAAGTATATAAGCTCCATCATTGTGACCGAGGTTGGGAACGCGTCCCGTTCCAGGATCGACCAGTTTCCACAACCAACGGTGGCAGCTTCCAAACTTGAGTCGATCTCCGATGGAATAGGTTCATTATTAAATGAATGATCATGGACAAGGCGAGCCCAAATCGCAGCTTGAAGCATCAGGCGGTGATAATTCGTGCTATGTTGGATGTATGTACCATCCGAAGAGATTTGTGTGCAGAAGGCATCGTTTAACCACTTCCAACCCAGATTGTGCCATTTGGACGCCATAGGGTGCTTGGGTAGTATAGCTGAAGCAGTATAGAGACCCAATGCTTCAGTAATCAAGTGATTATTGTTTTGCGAACGTGCATAAACAAGGGTGGCAGGGATTCGTTCGGCATGGATTGTAATGGTTTTAGCGATATTATCAAGCCGTTCGGATGTCGTGTAACTGGATTGTGTGAAAATATGAATCGCAAAAACCAAGGCAATCAGACGGATCGAGACTTCCTGACCAGATGACCAGTGCGGTCCCAGGTATGGTGGATTGGAGAGAAAAAATTGGTCGGTATAGCGCCAGAATGTTACGGCATACCGTTCATCCTTCGAAATATGGTACGCCATGGCAAGCTTGCATGCCCAACCAAAACGTCCAGGTTCCCAGATGAATTTAATATCTTTGTCCTGGATTAGTTTATTTCTGTTTTCATACTTTCGTCCAATTTTCCAATGGTTGTGGCAGAGATAGTTCCAACGGGATGGGCTGACCGCCAAAGCAGCGAAAATTACCCATCACAATCTCATCTGCTTCTTTATAAAGCTGATCGACCTGGGATCCGATATGTTCGATCAGAATACTTCGATCGGGTAAACCTGAAAGGCACGATTGGAACTTTAAATGCTCACTGCGATTAAAGTTTTCAAGCTTTTTTAATGATGTATTTAATATCCGTTCGTAATGTCCTGTCCGCAGACCAAGCTGATAACGCGCATATAGACCCATAAAATTGGGACCTAACTGGTGAAAAGCTTTAATTGCCAGCTTGATTCGTGAGAACTGACTCATCAGATTTGTTACCGGATCACACTAGCTAAGGCAAGGTTCCGATCGTAAAGAGTTTTCTCTCTCGAAAAGAATCCACAGCTGCAAAAGCAGCCTCAGTGACCCCAAATAGATGCTCAACTGGAATCGGTGGTGGACTGCCGGTTAGGATTGCTGATGAAAAAGCTTCCCATTCCGCGCGATGACCTTTATCCTGCCGAAGCGTAGAGCGAATTACCTGTCTTTTGCCTTGATGAACCATCTCAAGGGTTCGGAAATCATCCAATACAGCAACTCTGCCTCCGGAGAAAATCTCTACCCGTTCTTTTGGAAAGGCTTTATCTCCATTTGCCAGATAATTTAGTGTTCCAAGAGAGCCATCCGGGAAGGTCAATAGCATGACAACATTATCCTCACGATAACGATTGTCATCGGGGAGGGCTTGTGCCATAACTGATATGGGTGGCGCTCCCACTAAAAAGGTTAGAAAATCGATAAAATGACAGCCTTCACCGATAATACGACCACCTCCCTGAATCGGGTCGTGAACCCAATGGCTGATAGGGATATTACCGGCATTGATGCGATAGGACGCTACCAACGGTTCTTGAGATAATTTTAATAAAATCATATAATTTCCGTGCCAATGGGGCAAACCTGCGATTGAATCCAACCATCAATTGTGGCGAATTCTCGAGAGAGAGCAGTTGTTGTTTAATCTGGGCAAGCTGTTCGCGGTTGGTCGCTAAAGGTTTTTCACAGAATGCATGCTTGCCAGCCTGTAGAGCCCGGATCACTTGTTCGGCATGAAGATGATGACGGGTGAGTATGCAGACCGTATTTACCTGGGGGTCATTAAGAATTTCATTTTCATTAGCAGCAGCATATTTAAAACCATACTTTTTGGAAGCATACTCAGCATGAAGCCCTGAACCTGATGAGATCGCGATCAGCTCTAGCGAGGGTATTTTTTTTAAAGCTGGCAGCATGACCGCATTGGCAAAATTACCAGCTCCAAGCACACCTAATCGTACAGCATTTTCGCCAGCGGCGGGGAGGCTGGTTTTGTTAACCTGTTGATCCGCAGCCAATGATTTCCCGGAGAGTGTGACGGTTTCCGGATAGGTGAGTAAAACACCTAGAAAGGGTTGGTTCGTCTTACCGGTAATCAACTCATATGCTTCAGGGGCGTTTTCAATGGGGAAGCGGTGAGTGATGAGAGGTTTTATTTCCAGGTGTTGTTCTGCCATGAGCTCTACAAATGCTTGCAGATTACGCCCCTCAGTCCAGCGGACATACCCGACCGGATAATCCTGTCCACCTTCTTCGTAGGATGGGTCATAGCGACCTGGACCATAGGAGCGGGAGTTAATGAACGATAGCTCTTTTTGATAATAAATCCGGCGTGGAAGGGTGAGCCCAACTGCCCCAATGGCCACCACATGACCACGATCACGCGCAATTTCTCCAGCCAGCTCAACCGGATCAGAAGAGGCAGTATCTGCACAAATTAAGACATGATCGAATCCTTGACCGTGAGTAAAGGATTGGGCATTTCCAACAGCCTGGGATCGCGCAACAGCTACAGCACCCATTTGTTGTGCCAATGCCACGCGGGTTTCATCAAGGTCTACCCCAAAAACCCGACAACCGGCAGCCTTAGCGATTGCAACGGTTAACAGACCGAGTAAACCTAGTCCGATCACAGCAACAGATTCGCCAAGCTGAGGCTGAGAAAGGCGAAAGCCGTGTAAAGCAATTGCACCGAGGGTAGTAAAGGCAGCTGATTCGAAATCGATTGTTTCTGGAAGGGATGCCAGAAGATTGGATGGAACGAGGGCATATTCGGCATGAACAGCGTATCCGCCGCCAGCACAAGCAACCCGATCTCCAACCTTAAAACTTTGCAGCCCAATGCCAACTGCTTCAATCACCCCCGATGAGGAATAACCTAAAGCCATGGGTTGGTCCAAGCGCTTGAAAGCAGCTTCAAGCGTGGTTAGAAGACCTTCTCGATGGGCTTTATCCATCAGCTGGCGCACCAAATCTGGTCTTGCGAGGGCTTTACCTACTAATGATTTTCCAGCAAATTCGACCAGCATGCGTTCAGTACCCGCCGAGACGAGTGAAGCGTGGGTGTGAACTAATGCCATTCCTGCCTGAAGCTGTGGGACGGGTACTTCAACAACCTCAGTTACACCGGTGTGTATATTTTGTAAAAGCTGTTTCATTCAATTTCCTGTCCGGAGAATCCAGATTATTGGTTCGTATAGGAGATTATAGCGCGGAATTCACTGGCATGTTATAATTTTTTAAGGGTTAAATGTCAGACAACTTGCATAAGGACAAATCATGACAGAACAAGCGTATAAAAAATTAGCGCAAATTCTTGTGGACCACTCTACTTCGGTACATGCCGGTGATCGGGTTGCCATTGAAACTACGACCAATGCTGAATCCCTGGTTCGTGAGATCTATGAGCTTGTCTTGCAGCGGGGAGGACATCCACATGTGCTGCTCAATCTCCCTGAACAGGAAAAGATCTTATTTACATATGCAAATGATGGCCAATTGACCTACACGCCTGCTTTTCAAAAGTTGGTAACCGATCAATTTGAGGCATATATAAGGGTGCGTGCAGAAATCGATCCCAGGGCATTGACCGGGGTATCCCCGAAAAAACAAGCACTCCGGCAGCAGGGGATGGCACCAGTGCGTAATAGCATGCTGCAACGCGGGGCAAGTAATTCCTTGCGTTGGGCACTTACCCAAATTCCTACTGAAGGCTACGCACAGGAAGCTGGGATGAGCCTGACAGAGTATTCTGATTTTGTTTTTTCTGCCTGCCATGTAGATGATAGCACGCCAGATCCAGTAGCACATTGGGAGCAGGTCTATAAGCAGCAAGCCCTGATGATTGAGAGTATTCAAGGACATGAAGTGGTAAAACTCCTGGGTCCGAATGTAGATTTAAGTTTATCGATAAAAGGGCGTAAATTTAACAACTCATACGGGCTACACAATATGCCGGATGGAGAAATTTATACTGGACCGGTGGAAGAATCTGTAAATGGATGGGTTAAGTTTACCTATCCAGCTATTTACCAGGGGCAGGTGGTGGAAGGTGTGGAATTAAAATTCGAGAATGGGCGAGTAATTGAGGCAAAAGCTGATGTCGGTGAGATATTCCTGCGAACAATGATTGAATCTGATGAAGGTGCGCATTACCTAGGGGAATTTGCAATTGGTACCAATTATGAAATCAATCGTTTTACGCGCAATATTTTATTTGATGAAAAATTAGGTGGTACTTTTCATCTGGCTTTAGGAGCAGGTTATCCAGAGACTGGGAGTTTAAACACCAGCACGATCCATTGGGACATGATCTGTGACATGCGCAAGGAAGCAGAGATACAGGTGGATGGATCGGTAATATACTGCGAAGGAAAGTTTATTTAGGCTTTGATTTTAATCCTCTACCATCAGATTATAAAATATCAAGTTTTGATACAAAAAAAATGGTGTTCACCTATTCGATCTGAACAGGCGAACACCAGGAATAGTTTTAATGGCCAGAGTTGGTGTGTTTTTATATGTCAGGGGTTAGATCCCATGGATTGGAGTAAATCCAAGACGGTTTGCTGGATCTGATCCTGCTGATCCTGGCGACTTATTGTGGCTGGATTATCTCCAGATTGATCGCCATACCAACCAAACTGGGCATGGTTGCCACCCTCGATCGGTACCCAGTAAGTATCTGGGGGAAGCAATCCACGTGACGCATCGATCTTATCCTTGGTAGCCAATCCATCTTGAGTGCCATAGATTGATAATACCTTGAGGTTGCTATCAGAGAGATCATTACTAGTGGCTGGATAGGATGCCCATAATGATAGTCCATTAATTTGATCGCGATGCTTATCTGCATAGAGGGCAGCCATTGAACCACCCAGAGAATGACCTCCAATAACCCAGTATTGAATGTCGGGATATGCCTCAATGACTGATGCAGCACGACTTGATCCAAAAACAGCCAGGTTTAATGGCATTGGTACGATGACAACCAGGTATCCTTGCGATGCAATCGTATGTGCAAGAGGTGCATAAGCGCGTGGATCTACCCGGCCCCCTGGATAAATGATCAGACCAGTGGTTGCAGCCTGGTCGGCAGGTTGGAAGGTTATCCAGGGATCAGAGCTAACAATTACCTGTGAATCACTTTGCAATGCAGCCAAGGCTTCTGGCATTGGCTCTGGGATGATCATACCCCAGGCTATGAACCCGATCACTGCAAGCAGTACTGCACCAATAAGAACAACCCACCAACGTTTTTTCAACCAGTGCATCTAATCACCTCCTAAAGTTTAAAAACCTCAATAAAATCAATCAACACTCATCATTTTACCTTACATGATCTGGTTATAAGCCATCCACATCTGGTAATACAATGCTTGTTTAGATATTAACTCAGTGTGAGAACCATGCTCAACCAGGCGGCCATGCTGAAGCACCAGGATTTCATCCAGCCTATCCAGACCAATTAGACGTTGGGTGATCGTAATTGTGCTGCGGCCGAGGCTGTATTTATTAATTGAATCAAGAACTTTTTGCTCTGTTGCTAAATCCAGGTTGGATGTAGGCTCGTCGAGCACAAGGAGAGGTGTATCCTTAAGCAAAGCCCTGGCGATTGCCAAGCGTTGACGTTCACCCGCACTGAGCCGTAAACCATGCTCACCTATCCAGGTATTATAACCTTCTGGTAGAGATAAAATCACATCATGCAATTGTGCAACCTGTGAAGCGTGGATCATTTCTGTCTCGGAAGCATCGGGCCGGGCAATCAGTAGGTTTTCGCGAATGCTAGTGCTGAAAAGGTAAGTATTTTGAGGGTATGGGAGCGAGGCGGCTGCGAATATCTTCCTGACTATATAATTTATATTCATTCCCACCCAGTTGAATCGATCCATGGTGGTATTCCCAATATCGCTGTAGTAGATCAATCAAAGTAGTTTTACCTGCACCGTTGGGACCAATTATGGCGATATGCCTGCCTTGAGGCAACGGAAAGGATATATGTTTTAAATTAAAATCAGAAGTTTCTATGGATTGATATATATATTCAGGAGTGGGATACTGATATGAAAGATCCTGTACATTGATGTGATGATCCACAGGGAGAGATATTGGTTCTGGTGGATCCTTAACGATAGGTGCCGTGTCCACTAATTCGTAAAGGCGGCTGGCTGCTGATCGATTGGTTTCCAGGTTTTGCGCTGCTACCGGTAGTGGTTGTATTGCTTCAAAACTTGTTAACGCTGCCAGAGCAAGAACACCCAACAAAACACCTGCCAGTTGTTGCTGTGAAACACTTTGGATTGAGAAAATTAAAACTGCGGCCATACATAAGTTTGCTAATAAAACTACTAATGAGGACTGAACAGTAGATAAGGCTGACATGCGCGCTTGAATTCCTGTCAACTGGCGACCAGCTTGATTCACCCTTTGAATTTGTGTATCTGCTGGACGGTTGGTTAGAAGGTCGGGTAATCCCTGGATACCGTCGATGATTTCCTCGTTGAGATTGGTCCGTGCTTTAAGTATCTGTGGTCCAAGATTGCGTGAAAGAAGTGACAGTAAAATTGGTAAGCCAACACCGCCCAATAATAGGAACGCAATTAATATCCATGCGTACCCAGGTCCAAAAGTGTTGAAGAATATTGCCATAACAATCATTACCACAACTGCCACCAGAGGAGGGGCAATGGCTCTAACGTAAAAACCTTCCAGGGATCCGATGTCACCAATCACCCGGCTTAGCAAATCGCCGCTATGGTACTGCAGTAAACGAGCCGGTGCAAGTGGTTCCAGCGCCTGAAAGAACCAAACTCGCCATCGTGCTAACAGGCGGAAGGTCACATCATGAGAAACCAATCGTTCAAGATAACGAAAGACCCCGCGGGATAATCCAAAAAAACGGACCCCCACGATCGCTACTTGCAATTCAGCAATAGAAGGATGCAGAGCAGCTGCCGAGATAATATATGCCGAGGTAGCCATTAATCCAATGCCACTGGCTATTGTGGCAAACCCGAGGATTATCGATAAGAATATCCGTCCGGTGAATGGGGATAATAGTTTTAATAATCTAGATTTAACCTGCTTTGTTTGGATTTGATTGGTTTCATGTTCTTTAAGTTCCTTTCCATATCCCGGGAATCCATTGAAAGGTCTGGAATTGGTTTGAGGCACAGTGATTGGTGAAGCTTTCTTATTAAGTTTGTCCAAATGAAATGGCTCTTGGGTGTTTTCTACTTTGCCATGATTTATTTTAATTATCTGGTCAACCAGATTCAGAGTTGAATGATGATGAGCAATGACCAATACTGTACGGCCTTGGCTCAATCGGGCTAATGATTCCTGTAGAGAGAATCCATTTCAGGATCTAAATGGGAAGTAGCCTCATCCAGGATGAGTAGTGGCGCATCTTTCAGAAATGCACGAGCTAAGGCTATGCGTTGAGCCTGTCCTGCACTCAGCCTCGCGCCGCGTTCACCAACCAGGGTAGCATAACCTTGTGGGAACCGATCAATAAACTCATCAGCATGAGCCAGGTGAGCAGCATTCTGTACAGCTTCGTCGGGGGCATCAGGGCGCGAAAGTCTGATATTTGCTGCTATCGTATCGTTGAAGAGATACGGATTTTGGGGAACCCATGCCAGGTTATCCCGCCATTTTTGGAGTGGAATTTCCCTTAGGCTGACGCCATTCACGAGAATTTCGCCATTCTGCGGCTGCAGAAAACCTAACAGGAGCCAGGTGAGGGTCGTTTTGCCTGCCCCACTTTCCCCGACCAATGCGGTCATTTTTCCAGCAGGGATTTCAAAGGAAACGCTTTGAAGCACCTGGCGTGTGGAATAACTGTAATCAACTTCCTTGATGGTAATGGATGGGAGTAGTTTATCAAAGATAGGAGAAAGATCGCTCTCATCCTGGGGATTGGATTTATTTGCAATAGGAAGATCAAGGATCCCAAAAATGCGTTTACCAGCTTCGACGCCTGCCATGGCGGAATGAAAACGAGTACCTAATATTCGTAATGGCAGGTAAAACTCAGGTGCAAGTAAAAGCACGAGGAAAGCCTGTTCGAATGCTATTTTCCCGTAGAGAAGACGAATCCCAATCTCGACAGCAATAACGGCCGTACTAAGGGTGGCAATTAATTCCAACGAAAGAGCTGAAGAGGAAGGTAACCTTAAGCACATCCATGGTGGATTGACGATACTGTTCGCTAACTTTCTTGATAATTGCCACTTGATCCCTGCTTCGCCCTAGGGACTTTAGTGTAACCAGACCTTGAAGCACATCCAGAAAGTATGCGCTCATGCGGCTTAAGCCCTGCCATTGTTTACGGGTTAGGGTTTCAGCCGCGCTTCCAATCAGGTACATAAAGATGGGAAGTAACGGAGCCGTGAGCAATAAAATCATCCCAGAAATGAAGTCAGTTGGGAAGACAAACAAAAGGACACAAATTGGAATCAATGCTGCAAGCGCTATTTGAGGCAGGTACTGGCTATAATAAATATCGAGAGCATCAATCCCTTCTGTGGCAACATTGACCAATTCACCGGTTCTCACATCCGATTCGCCAGCTTCACTCCGCAGATATGCTGGTCCCATGCTGGTGATATGGGAATAAAGACGATGACGCAGGTGTTGCTTAATCCGACGCGCACCTGCACCAGAACACAAATCCCCGCTCCAAGAAAGACCTGCTCGAAGAAGGATCAGAATGATTATGATTAGTAATATTCTGGATACCTCACCCAAGTCTTTTCCTTGTAAAGAAGACTTGACCGATCAGATGACTTAAAACACGGGACTGGAAGATAGCACAAATTCCTGCTATCAAGCCAAAACTGATCGATAGAAAGAATAATAATCGAGATGATTTTATTTCCTTGAGAAGTCTCTGATTTAATTTCATGTTGATAAATAATCAGCGGTCAGCGTTCTTTCATGAATGATGATTCAGGAAATTAGCTGACCGCTAAGATTAGGTTGAAGGTTTAATATATCAGATTCTTTGGTTCGCTAGAGACACGCTTACGGAAAATCCAATACGTCCATCCCTGGTAGATCAGTACGATAGGCAGGAATATTAGGGCAACGATGGTCATGATTTTTAAAGTATATGGGGTAGATGATGCATTTTGAATATTCAAGCTCCAAGCTGGATTTAAACTTGAAACCATCACATTCGGATAAAGCAGGACGAAAATTGTGAGTACCAAAAAGGCAACTGTCAGACAAGTCATTAGAAATACGCGCCCAAATTGCTGCTTACGAAGGAAATATCCTGCAGCCAGAATAGCAGCAAGAGAAATCACTGGGGATAAGGATTGTAAGAAAATTTATCCGATCCAATAAATTTGTGATAATCGCAGTGGTGATCATAAATATGACTAGTAGTATAGTAACAAGCAGCCAGAGCCAGCGGATATATTCTTTTGCACCTCGCTCGACTTCTCCAGTCGTTTTAATGCTCAAGAAGCTGGCTCCATGTAATGTGAACAGCAGGGTCACAACCAGAGCAGCTAAAAGTGCATAGGGATTGAGTAAGTTGAAAAATCCTCCCACATATTGCATATTTGCATCGATAGGTACTCCACGCAATATATTGGCAAAGGCAATTGGGAACAGAATTGTTGGAATCAAACTACCGATAAAAATACACCAGTCCCAAAGGCTACGCCATGTTGGGTTATCATCTTTACCTCGATATTCGAAAGCCACCCCTCGAATGATCAATCCCATAAGAATTAGAAATAACGGAAGGTAAAAACCACTGAACAATGTGGCATACCAGTTTGGAAAAGCTGCAAATGTTGCTGCCCCCGCTGTGATCAGCCATACCTCATTCCCATCCCAGTGTGGTCCAATTGTGTTAATAATCGTACGGCGTTGCAGATCATTCTTGCCCAGGAATGGTAATAAAATCCCGACTCCAAAATCGAAACCTTCCAAGACAAAGAAACCTGTATATAGGATCGCAATAAAAATGAACCAGAGTGTGTTAAGGGGCATAATTGTACCTCCTATTGCGATTCGGGTGGGTTAATCAGGGATGGGGAGACCTCAATAGGGGCTTCTACAGCCACCAGAGGACCTGCCTTTGCAAATTTCAACATCAGGAATAGAGTTGCACTGATAAGAAGACCATAGACAAGAATGAAACCAATAAAACTCGTCGCAAGCATCCCACTAGTCACAACCTTCGAAACACCATCTTTCATTTTAACCAACTCATACACAACCCACGGAAATCTACCAACCTCGGTGAGGATCCAACCCGTGGTATTTGCCACATATGGCAAAGCAACCGTAAAGGGGAGGATTTTTAAGAACCATTGAACCTTCCCGTACAAATTTTTTAGGTCAACCAACAGAGCAAACAGGCTGATCAGGATCATGAGCAAACCAGCTCCGATCATAGCACGAAAACTCCAGTACAAAATTATTGGGGGTGGGACATAATCTCCAGGACCATATTCCTGCTCGTAATGTTTTTGGAGCTGATAAATTCCCTCAACTTCACCCGTGAATTGGTTGAACATCATAAAGCTAAGAAGCGCTGGAATGCGAAGGTCGATGATCACCTCCCCGGTGCTTGGATTACTGATGGTAATAACGGATAGGGATGCTGGATTCTCGGTATTAAACAAAGCTTCCAGTGAAGCTAATTTCATTGGCTGGGTTTCAATCAACTCCTGACCCTGAGTGTGTCCAAAAAAGCCGACTGCGATTGTCGCAATCGCGCCAATGATTGCCGCCATACGGAATGAGGTCCGGAAGAGTTCAGTTTCATTCTGGCGTAGCAGGTGATAAGCACTTATACTCAGCATAAAGAAGGCAGCAGTCACTAAGCCAGCACTAATCACATGGGGGTAGTGGCTAAATACTGGAAGGTTAGTAATCACTGCTCTAAAATCGGTCAGGACAGCCCGGCCATCTGAGATGGCATACCCAACTGGGTGTTGCATGAAGGCGTTTGCAATGATGATCCACAAAGCTGATATATGTGCACCTATAGCGACGAGCCACATCGTTGCAGCATGTAAACCTTTGGAAAGTTTATCCCAACCAAATATCCAAACCCCCAAAAAAATAGATTCAAGGAAAAATCCAAGAAGGGAGTCAAGGGCTAATGGAGCTCCGAAAATATCCCCCACGAAGCGTGAATACTCAGACCATGACATACCAAACTGAAATTCCTGAACAATACCGGTCACCACACCAATTGCAAAATTGATCAGGAATAACTTACCCCAGAACTTGGTCAGCCGCTTGTATTTTTCATTTCCAGTTTTAACATAGATTGTTTCGAGGATTGCCACCACCAAGGATAAGCCCAGAGTCAGGGGAACAAAGAAAAAATGGTAGATGATCGTGATTGCAAATTGAAGCCTGGCCAAAAGCAACACATCCATAATGAGACTCCTCACTTGAGTTGTTAACGCTCAGCTTATTTTGATATTATATTCTGTTTGCGATAAAAAGTGAATTACATCACATGGATAATTCATTGCACGCATATCTAAGCCGGGAATACGTTATAAAGTCATTTAAGCAATGAACCAAAATCTTCAGCTGTAATTTAGAGAACTCAGAGGAAGGGTATTTTCTAAATTTAGATATTTGCTACATTTATGTATGTTTTGAGGGTGCTCTGCAATTATGGATTTTGAATGGGCATCCCAGCCTGGATTGTCGGACCGTCCGGTGCAACCGCTCCATCAGGACGTCCAGATGGCATCTGCTTTTTGACAAATAACAAATGGTTCAGGATCGATTCGTTCCAAACTCCCCCGCCGAGGATGTCCTCGCCCATTCCCTCTGGAGAAGTACGCTTTCCACCAGCCAGGATGCCTGCATAACTGCTCAAACCCATCTTCGCTGAGGCTAAGGCAATATCTAGTTGTGACAAGAAGTCCAAGCAAGAGCACCGTTGTCCATAGGTTGGCTTCGCTAAAGAGCAGTTGCACATTGGTCAAAGTCACCTGGCAGGTGTTGCTGTTGGAATCCTGGAATTGAAAGAGTCTGTTTCAGGATAACAGGACAACCCAGGAAGAAGAGCAACATCCACGCGCCGTCACTGTGCATTTTACCTGCTCACCTGCAGATGGAGCTTCACCTGCTGCAGGTAAAGTAGCCGGGATCAGGGTGGGGATGGGGGTATGGATGATCTCTGGCAAGCTGGCTTGCGAGCAGTCTGTGCTGAATCCACAATTGCCTACATACAATACGACGATGAACAGGAGCAGGAAAATCGGCAGCCGAAGTCAAGTGGGCATTATTACTTAAGAGTCATTTTTCATGACCACATCTCCATATCAGGCAGGCAGGTAGTACTCATATCCCCCACGTTCCGGATGAAATTGACCAAATCCCAGCGCTCACGCACGTTAAAATTCTCATTCATCGGTGGCATTAGTCCCTCCACTCCATTAGATATGACCAGGAAGATCGCTTCATCTGCCTGTGACTGAACTTTGCACCGTAAAATTGGCAGGTTTCTGGTGAAGAATGTACCGATAACCCCATCACCCATACCTTCATCCCCGTGGCAGATGACACAATTCAGCTTGAATAGCTCCGATCCACGTTGGATGGATACATCACATCCGCCTCGACCGGGTTGACTGGGGAACCCATTCAGGGATGTAGGCAGCCCCTTCAATAGGGATAAAATCAACCGGGACGGGTAGGGGATTTTCCATTGGTTTGTAGGAGGGTTGGATTTCCATGAATGCTATCCAATCCAGCTTGATCACATCATAAGTGAACAACATCAATATACCACTAGCAACACCTACAACAACCAGTAATAAAAACAGGCGTTTGATCATAACTGCCGCCTTTCTGCAGGCGTAATTGACTGTGCCCCGATGGTGCTAAGCGCAGAGCTGATCACACTCTCTTCTTCCGGGATACTAAATAGGATGGCAATCTTGCCATCGGAAATCTCCTCGGACATATATTCGCCGGTGTAAGGGCAAGTCCTCTGTAGATACACCCAAGTGCTCGCAGCATCCCCAGCATGGTCATCTCAAATAACACCACTACGGTGGGTGCGCGGCAATAAAGGTCTGCGGCACCTGGATGGGGTAAAGGTTGGGGACGACGATGCCAGGGGGAGCCGATGACCATCCCTCACGGCGCCTCCATCGCCAAGATGTGGACATTACTCCAAACACGTGGTGGACCAAGCATGGCTTAGGTCAAGCGGGATGCCAGAGATGACATTCATCTGCTCATCGCTGACGCCATCTTCGCGCAATTGGTCAATGGCTTGAACCGCCGGATCGATATCGGCAAATAATGCCAGCAGCGTTACTGTCACTGCATGCCGGTCTCCTTCCTAATCCAACTCACTGACCGTCTTAACAACGGCTTTCCCAACCTTACGCAGTCCATGCGCCATCTGGCCTTCCTGAACTTCCAGACCGGCACAGTGGAATCAATAGCAATGCAATCGTATCAGATCTAGAGGAAAGAAGGACATGTTCCAATGCCCAAGATTATCTCAATCCCTGGTTTGTATAATCTCCAGGTGAAGGGCATACGGTTAATCGTCAGCGAAACCGGGATGATGATATAACGTTCAAACCGCTTCCCGAAATTGATGAACAATCCGATAGTGAATAATAATCCGGGAATACGGCAACTTTCTTGTTCCACAAGGTCAGGAATGGGATAGCTATATTGCAGACCAGCATGGCAAACCACATCCAACCCAACGGACCTTTTTCGTGAAATTCCAACAGCATCTGAGTGAATTTGTCTCCACCATACCACTGCACCATGTAATCATTGAAGAAGAATATGCCCCAGCCATCGATACAATCAGCATGAGCTTGCCTAAGGCGTCCAAATGTTCCCGGACAGTAGAGTATTTCATATTCTTCATCGTCGCCCGAATGACTATCAGACCATCGCCACCGCTCCAATCCCTGATTGCAATGCCCCGACCACGAAATAGGGTCCAAAAATAGTTGATGACGAACCTGGGCGGGTAGCAGCAGCGAAATCCCAGGACGCGATCGTATCCACCGAGAACATGACTGGGATGATGGCAAAGGCGAAGATGTTCATCGCCGTGCGCGGATCGGGTCATTCGCCCTCTGCACCGGGAATCCCAAGGCGAGCGTCGATAAATACTTTACGCCAGCCTTTTGAACGGTCACGTGCCATGGCAAGGTCGGGGATTAATGGCAGGAAAAGATACATGGTGCTGGCCAGCGGATAGGTACTGATTGCTGAAAGTCCCGCGAGAGTGGTGAATGGAAGATTGGCAAAAGGCTGCGCTCGATTAGGATATGGCATCATCCAATAGGAAAGCCGGACTCGCCCCATATGCATAGATACAGATGCCTGCCTCGATTAATCCGAATGTGGCCATGAACTCCGCTCCGTGTGTGAACGGACGGCGAAATTCACCTTTAAATCCTCTTGCGCGCTGAAACAAATGTCCCTGCATGACTTATTCCGATCCAGAAGCCGTGTTCACAGGAAAAAACCCCAATAGGAAGGGCGGTTCACACCAGCTACGCCCAACCCTTGTGCGATCAGATAACCCCACGCCCGAACAGGCATACCAGTACAATCACGCCAAGGATGATTGCTACAGCCAGAACTTCCATGAGGTGGCGTGCATCGAATCCATGACCATGGCATTCATCTCACCACGCGGCTTTGGATCGAGCATCAGGTGTTCCCGTGGGTCCTCATCTTCTTCTTGATGAACTCGTTCGAGGTTTAGCCGTTGCGACCATTGATGACCTCCCTTCAGGTAGGTCACGCTGGGCAAGGTGCCCAGTTCTTCCAAAAGCTGGATCCCACGTCCATCCTTTGCCAGATGACTTACCAAACTCTCTGGATCATCCAGGCGGCCGAAGACAATTGCCCCCGTCGGACATACCTGCGAGCAAGCAGTGGTTGCCTCTCCAGCTTTCAATGGGCGATCTTCCGAATTTGCCCTATCCTCTGCTTTCAAAATTCGTTGCAAACAAAAGGTGCACTTTTCCATAACCCCCCTGCGACGCACGGTCACATCAGGATGAAGTTGGTTGGGCAGCGGTTCAGGTCGTGAGAAATCACGCCAGTTGAAAGCTCGTACCTGGTAGGGACAGTTGTTGGCGCAATAGCGTGTACCCACACAGCGGTTGTACACCTGCAAATTGGTCTGTTCAGCCTCAGAATGGACAGAAGCATACACCGGGCACACCGGTTCACAAGGAGCATGTCCACATTGTTGGCAAAGCACCGGTTGAAAGGGGGTGGCTTTCACTTCTGGGAAATCCCCGTTCCAAAACGCTCCATGCGCATCCAATGCATGCTACGACCGTAACCTGCGTCGGTTTCACCGACAAAGGATATGTTGTTCTCCATTACACATGCCGTTACACAAGCCTGACAGCCAGTGCACAAGTCCTGGTCGATGACCATGCCCCACTTATGATTGGAAGTCTCCTCTAACTGATTGCCCATAAACATGCTCCTTTGAAACTTCCTTGTGTTTTCATTCTTTCACCCCCTCACCATATACGCCGATACGGCTTTCCATTCGTGTGAGGGGCTGCTTCCGTCCTGTCTTCTCAATGAAAACCTTGGTGGAACCGTAAGCCAGGTCATTTGCCCCGTTGAGCTTCAGGCTCATTAAAAAGGCTGGATTGGCTCCCCGTCCCTGGGCATAACGACCATAGGCAGAATGACCTTGCCCAAAAGGAATAGCAATCGTATCAGGTCGGATGGCGGGATAAAGGTAGATTATTGCTTCAATTTCTCCGACTGATGAGATGATCTTGACAATATCATCGTTATTTAATCCCAGCTCTTCTGCTGTAATAGGATTTATCTCGACCCAAGTGTTCCACATAACCGTAGTGGTGGGGTCGGGTGTCTCCTGCAGCCAGGGTTTGTTCGCCCCACTGCCATCACCCAGAATGGGTGACATGAAGGGGAATAAATAAAAATCACCTTCTCCGATAAACTCCGGCGAGGCAGCACCCAGAGGCTGGTTTAATGCCGTGATGCCATCTGGAGACGAAAATCCTGATTGCGCACTCCACCAGCCTCCGAATTGTTGGAACTGTGCCATGAAGGTTTTGATGTCTGGGGCATTAACGTTACCATTTTGTGTCACCAGATGTATCAGGGATTGTTGTACGAAATCAACTTCGTCTGTGTAAGGCGCAGCCTTTGCCAGGTTTCCGCCGACTGCCTGAACTGCAGATATGAGGACATCCGATGTAGCCCTTGTGTTGTAGTAAGGTGAGACCACTGGCTGAGAACCTGATACTGTTGAATACTCGGAACCGGTTATAACTTTTTGGTAGCCCCATGATTCCAGGGCTGTGTGGTCAGGAAAGATATAATCCGCCTGGAGGCTAGTTTCATCCGGAAATGAAGCAAATGAAATGACGAGGGAACGTTAGGTAGGGAAGAGGAAAAACCCAATGCTGAAGGCAATTCGAATAATGGATTTAATCCGTGCACGAAGAGAGCTTTCGCTTTGCCATCCCGCATCCGTGTGATCAGGTCATTTACCTCCAGAAGTGAATTTGGCAGGAAAGGCAACTCTGGATGAACAGGGACCGGTGGACTAAGGAACACCCCTCCCGGACTGCCCAGATTCCCCACCAAGGCGTTCAATGCCAGGACAGCTTTGGCGGATTCCGACCCGTTACTTTGACCCATTGCGCCACCCCCGGGGATTGCCAGCGGATGTGCTGCCTCAGCATAAATATCGGACAATCGACGCAGATCGGCTTCACTAATTCCACTGGCTGAAACAACACTAGCCAGGTCTACGCCAAGGAAGGCATTTGGAATGGCACCTCCACGGGCCTCCGCGACCAATCGACCAATTGCTAGTGCTACCATACCCTCACTGCCGGGTGTAATTGAGAACCATTCATCAGCGGTTGCAGCTGTTTGTGAGAGACGTGGCTCGAATTGAACAAGGTACCCACGACTACCCGGATGACCTCGGCGCATCTGTGCAAATCCACGGCTGTAGGACATCGGAGAGAGGTGGAAATTTCCAGGAAATTCGCTCCAAATGAAAATGTCACGTCCGTATTCGCTATGTCAAAGGTAGAGCATCTACCGAGAATAGCTGCTGGCAGGCATTAACCAGGGTGATCCGTGCATCGAAAATCTCGTGGGCACTATAACGGATAGGAGGAGGTGCACCAAGTGCTCTACACAGCTCAATAACCAGATCAAACAGGTGATCTGGAACCATGCCCATCAAAAATGTCAGCTCTTCTGGTTTGTTGTTTGCAAGTGTATCCTTAACTACACCAACTGCTTCGTCCCAGCTTATATCTGCGAAATTCTGACTGCCGCGTCAGGTTGTTTGAGCGGATTATGGATGCGGTCAGGATTATATAATCCCTGCAAGGCTGCCTGTCCTCGGGAGCAGGTCTTTCCCAGGTTGGCTGGGTGGTATGGGTTCCCGTCTATCTTTAGTGCCCGACCTTGCTCTGTACGCACAACGATTCCACAACCGGCTGGGCATTCACGGCAGGTGCTTGCATAATAGGTACTTTGGCCGTTGTAGGTATATTCAGGCATACGTGTGTAAGGTTCGCGAACCAGAACGGGAGGGAGGTCCACAACCGGTTAGCTGGAAACAGCTGTGGCTGCTGCGGTGATGCCAGCTGTTTTGATAAATTCGCGCCTGCTAATCGTTCGGGTCATAATAAACTCCATAGCGAATTACATGTGGGTCCAAATCCATCCTAACGGTGACAGGTGCCACAATCAGTTAGCTTGGTGAAAAGGAGTGCATCATTTGCAGCCCGGGTACGGTGGCAATCCAGGCACCAGCCCATATTTATTCCCGGTTGAGGTTGTGCAACCGTCTGACGACTTATTTCACCATGGCAGGTTTCACAGTTCAATCCTGCAGCGATATGGGGGCGGTGATTGAAGTAAACAAAATCCGGTAAGATGAAACCGGCACCCAACGGATCGGTTCATTATTGGCAACAGCATCTGCAAGTTTCTGCTGGTCCTCATTTTTTATGGGAATTTGTTGGTGACAGCCCCAACATTTTGTCTGGGTGGGCAAGCCTGCAGACGTGGTTTTCCAAGCGCCGGGATGACAATACAGGCATTGCACCCCAAAACCCACATGCAGGTTGTGGGGAAACTGAATTGGCTGCTCAGGAGTTTGCTGCGTTAGCCAGACGCCATAGCTGGCACTGCAAAGAAATAGAAGGATAAATACTCCCAGCAGCCCCAGAAATAATGGCTTTTTCACTAACGCTTTCGCCTTTTCAGTTAAATTTAAGTGTCTTGATTTTCTCAAGCATCGGTTCGCCTCGCTACCTGCGTTTACTTCGTCCGCGTAAAATTGTCACCACAATCACACCCACCAGGATGAACCCACCGATGAACAATGCTGCATAGATTCCCATCCCTAAGAACATTCCCAACCCTGTCAGCATGCCTGTCCAGAAGTTTGTTGCCGGTCCACCTTGTAGTGGAGCAGGTGTATTAGAGGATTTTGAGTTGGCTCGCTGATAATTTCCCCTCCGGTAGGGAGTGTCTGGGCAAATGCCAGGATATCGCGACCGTCTGCAGGTGTCCAACCCAAGTTAACTCCAACTGGCATGTTATTCCCGGCAGTACCAAAACGTGTGCGGTGCAGGAAACGCCAGGGATCACGGTTTGCTACATTCCCAAGTGATTCATTAATACCCTCTGTACGGAAGGTGATTTTCTTGCCATCTACGCCATGGCATTCTGAGCAGGCGGATTGATAGAGGACCTCTCCATGATTGATATCTGCATCGAGTACGCGTAATGATACCGGGTTGATGTATTGTGTATCATCGATGACGCCGTGCTTTAAGAATTGTGCCACCTGCGTCAGCGCTGTCTCATCCAAGAATGTAGAGATATCATGCGCAGTGTCCTTGCCTCCATCGAGATGACTGACAATGTCTTCAATTGAAAGCTCTTTAGCCAGGGTCATTACATCCGGGAAACCTGTGTAATGTGAGCCAGAGCTATAAGCCCCCTGTGCACCACGATAATCCCACCCGTGACATTCACTACAGCGCCAGGTATCACCACCTGAGCGGGTATTCGTAGACTGACGGTTCCAGATGGGCATGTTTCCAGCAGGTGGATCAACACCCAGAACTGCGAACCATTTATCATAAAGCTGCGCCCCACGGACAATATCCTGTTCGAGTGGATTTTCCAGCTGCGCCCAAGCACTTGATGTGATCAGCAGCGCCAACCCACCCATTAAAATAAAAAAGAGAATGCGGTTGTTCTTAAAATACTTCATAAGTGCGCCTCTTCTCCCTATCTACTCGAAGACTTACAAAAAATCGAGCAACTGATGAAATTATACATCAAGAGAAGAAAAATGAGAAAAATTTGGTTTTCTCTCATGATATACTTTCAAATGCTCTCATTTCGGTTTCCATAAGAATGATTTGGATTATTTTTGCCACATACATACAACTTGTACTTCAAATGAGACGCGTTTGTGGTAATCTTCTGACCTTGTCAAAAAGGAACAACATATGAAGCATGTTGTGATCATTATCATTTTGGTTTTCGCCAGCACCTTCCTGATTCATACCGGATTAATGAATATTGGCTTGCTCCCAGTAGAAGCCAGCGCCCAATCGGTGGAGATAGACCAGTTATTTGGAGTCCATATTTGGTTGATATCCGCTTTGTTTTCGTTGATCATGGTAGTCCTGCTGTACAGCCTGATCGTTTTCCGGCGTAAGAAGGGGGAAACCGGAGATGGAGCCTATATTCCAGGCAACTCGACTTTCGAAGTTCTTTGGACTGCCATCCCATTGCTTGCAGTTATCGTCCTGGCATATATCGGTGGAAAATCACTCGGAATCATCAGGCGCATAGATCCATCCGCCATGCAGGTCAAAGTGGTTGCCGGGCAATGGTTCTGGCAATACCAGTATCCTGATTATGGCATCACCACCACCGATCTCTATCTACCGGTTGGACGGCAGGTCAACCTAGTGATGACATCCAATGATGTGATCCACTCATTTTGGGTTCCTGAATTTCGAGTGAAGC
The DNA here is from genome assembly GCA_963736805.1 of uncultured Chloroflexia bacterium. Classification (GTDB taxonomy): domain Bacteria; phylum Chloroflexota; class Anaerolineae; order Anaerolineales; family UBA4823; genus FEB-25. The sequence continues at coordinate 254,054 of CAVTQM010000057.1, read as the reverse complement.
AGGATCTTGTACCTGGACACACCACAGAGCTCCGCATCACACCCACCCTGATTGGTGATTACAAGGTACGATGCGCCGAGCTATGCGGGGCATCACATGCGTATATGGAGGGGCTGGTAAAGGTCGTTTCACAGGGTGACTTCGACACTTGGATATCACAACAGCAATCCGCTGCGCCGATGGATCCAGCGTTGCGGGGGCAGCAACTCGCCCAACAATATGGCTGCACCAATTGCCATTCCATCGATGGGTCGGAAAAAATCGGTCCTACATGGCAAAACCTCTGTACCAATCCGAGGTGGAACTCATCTGATGGAAGTAAAGTTATTGCTGACGATGATTATTTAAAGACCTCCATTGTAAATCCAAATTTACAGGTAGTGACGGGATATCCGGCTAATGTTATGCCTAATTTCGCCGATTTGTTGGATCAGACTGAAGTTGAGTCATTAGTGGCATACATGCAAACTCTAAAGTAATGGAGATGCTATGAGGAAATTCTTTTCCCTTGGTTTGGTGCGCGGTTTGCTCTGGCAGATTGTGGGAACTGCCCTTGGCATAGGCATACTTACAGGGATAACGCGTCTTGCTTGGTTTACCTGCCTGGAAGCCTGAATTTGCCTGTGTTTTTGGAGCCCTGCTAGGAGCCATGTTCTTTCTTTATGGCGTGGGTGTGTTGGATGACTGGATCAGGGTCTGGGGTAGGGAACGAGGTTCCAGAGCACCTCGATGAATTCAGCCTGGGCTGGAGGCGTTACTTTGGCGCTTCACTTGACCACAAGGTGATCGGTATCCAATACCTGACCCTAGCCCTCATCTTGATGGGCGTGGGTGGATCATTTGCGCTCATCTTCCGCACTGAGTTGGCTAACACTGGTATGCAATACCTTACACTGATGGAATATAACACCTTGATGTCATTGCATGGCATAGTGATGATCGTAGGCATACTCATTGGCATTGCGGCGTTCATGAACTACCTTATCCCACTGCTGATTGGGGCGTGGGATATGGCCTTCCCCCGTCTGAATGCCTTCGCATTCTGGCTAGCAGTTCCTTCGGGTATAATTTTGCTATCCAGCATGGCTTTAGGTGGGTTTGATACAGGCTGGACAGGTTACCCTCCGCTCTCCGCACGTGCCCCTATTAGTATGCAGATGTTCTTCCTGGGAGTTTCATTGGCAGGCTTCTCCACCATCCTTGGCTCGTTGAACATTATCGTCACATCTATCCGATTACGTGCCCCTGGTATGTCTCCTTTCCGTATGCCAATTTTCGTTTGGGCTTCCATCGCCACGTCCATCATAAGCCTGACGGCTACACAATTGATTGGACTGTCGTTCCAGATGGTTATGTTCCAGCGCCTTTTCGGGATGGGCTTTTTTGATCCTGGAAAAGGCGGCAATCCCATCCTTTTCCAGCACCTGTTCTGGGCTCTCATTCCCACCCTGCTGTGTACGTATTCGTCCTGCCGGGTTTGGGATTGATCAGCGAAATGTTACCCGTATTTGCCCGTAAACCATTGTTTGGTTACAAGTGGGTTGCCATCTCATCGATAGCTATTGCCCTGATTGGCTTCCTGCGTTTGGGGTCACCACATGTTTGCCTCTGGTATGGCAGAATACCTGCGCGTGCCTTTCATGTATAGCACCCTGCTAGTTGCTGTTCCAACCGGGGTTAACGTTCTTTTCATGGTTGGGTACGCTCTGGCGAGGCAAGATCACCTATGAAACCCCAATGCTTTTCCTGCTGGCAGGTATTGTGGTCTTTTTACTTGGGGGCCTCACTGGACCTCCCAATGCCACTATTTCCACTGATCTGCACCTAACGGACACTTACTTTATCGTTGGTCACTTCCACGATACCATGTTCGGTGGGTATGTTTTTCCTTTCTTCGCGGCGATATTCTTTTGGTTCCCCAAGATGACTGGGAGAAGGTTGAATGAGAAAAAAAGTGAACTCTTCGGAAAGATTCAATTCTGGCTAATGGCGCCTGCCTTCATTGTTCTATCCCTGGTGATGATGAAGGTTGGATTACTCGGGATGAGACGTCGCATCGCAGATTATGACCCTGCGCTGCAATTTGTTGACGAAAATCAAATCATGACCATAGCAGCCTTTCTCATTGCCCTGGGGGTGTTGATTTTCTTCATCAATACATTCTGGAGTATTCGAAAGGGCGAAGCTGGCGACCGGTAATGTCTGGAATTCCAGGTCTCCCGAATGGCAAGTACCATCACCCATGCCAATGCATAACTATGAGCTTCCTTTTGAGGTAGTCGGTGAACCTTATGATTACGGGCTACCAGGGTCAGTCTATGTGAAATTCAAGGAGAGTGAGTGACATGGAACATCAAAACAAATCCTCTACTCTCCAACTTGGGTTGCTTGTCTTTGGTGCATTGTTGGTATTGACCGCGGTTGAATTTGCCCTGGCTTTGACCATTAATCAATGGCTGTTCCTGGTCTTGATTGCCATCATCAAAGCGGGATTAGTTCTTTACTACTATATGCACATCACGCGCTTGTTCGAAGCTGATGTGGATAATAACCACGAATCTTATGCGTATAAGCTGGCTACCAACCGAATGGGACTCTGGTTATTTTTACTCTCAGATCTATTTATCTTCGGTGGATTGTTACTCTCACGCTTCAATCTGCTTGGTCTAACGCGACCAGACCTAAACCAATTCGTGGGCTTAGCTGTTACCTCCATCCTTCTTATTTCATCCTTCTTTGCCAATCGTGCTGAAATATCGATGGAATATGGAGACCGAAAGCAGTTCATCATCAGCATTGCCATTACCATCAGTCTTGGTATCCTATTCCTGGTGGGTGTCTTGGGTGTGGAATGGAGTATAGCGCCTTTTGGTCCGGGTGATAACATCTACAGTGCCATTTTCTATGTGATGACAGGCTTCCATGCTTTCCATGTATTTACAGGGGTCATTTTCCTGGCTATAGTCTTACGTAATGGAATGCACGGTCTGTATTCTCCCGAAAAGCATTGGGCGGTCGAAGCGTCGGTGGTTTACTGGCATTTCGTGGACGTAGTGTGGTTCTTCTTCTACCCGGCACTGTATCTAATTGGGACAATGACGAAATAATCGTCATTCGCTCGAATTCTAATTATTGGAGGGATTTGTGAACCGTAAATTTCTCGTAATAGCATTGGTGCTGTTAGTTGTGATAGTCGTTGCTGCCTTGGTTTACACATATCTCAATTCTACCAATCCTCCCTTTCATGGATCATTAATCTCTCCTGCTCAACCTGCAGCTGACTTTACTCTCACCAATCAATATCAAGAAGCCATTCAATTGTCTGACTATCAGGGTAAGTATACCTTGCTGTTCTTTGGTTTTACGAACTGTCCGGATGAATGCCCACTGACGATGGGCTTTCTCAAGCAGATGCATGACAAGTTGGGGGATCAGGTAGATCAGGTTCAGGTTATCTTGATCACCACAGATCCAGCCAATGATACCCCCCAGGTTTTGGGTGAATACTTGAGCCATTTCGATCCATCCTTTATCGGTCTGACTTCCTCCCTGGATGTGCTTCAAACCGTCTGGTCTTCGTATGGTGTTACTGTAATGGATAATGGTGAGACACATTCCTCTTATATATACCTAATCGATCCCCAAGGAAATCTGATCGCCACTTATCCTCTTTTGGATAATGCGGATGGCATCACATCTGACCTGCAACACTTGATAGCCTCAAACTGACCATGCGTAAAAAGCTGCTCTACCGCATGCTGATCTGCTTGTTGATTGGCATCCTGTTGGCTGGATTTGGCAGTGAGGTGGCATTCCGACTCCAGGGTGAAAATATCAGCCGTGCTCCACAAACCATCGAACTGGTTATTCCTGCTGGCACAGCCAAAAAGGTGGCTCAGGGCGAAAGCATCCTGCCAACCAGTCAGACTTTTGTGGTAGGTGACACGCTGCTAGTCCACAATCAGGACTTTACCACGCACAACCTGGTCCGCTGGTCATTCCTGCCGGTTCTTCCCGAGCATGAAATTCGAGCAGGCTGGTAATATGGATTACACTTGCTCCTTCCAGCCTACCCAATACTATGGTTTAGACATCCAACCAGCACTAACCCTCATCACGCGTCTAGAAGCATCCTTGGTGGCTGGTATTCCCCTGGGATTTTAATGGGAGTATATAGCCTGGTGCTTATTCCCATAAAGCCTAAGGAGAAAACCGTCTAACCCTGACCGTTTGGATTTTACCAGTGCAAATGTTACGCTTGATATTCTCTCGTCGATGGTGGTGGACTACGCTGATCGTGATTATGGGAATTGGGATAGCGATCAGGATGGGCATATGGCAGCTTGACCGTAATGCCGAACGTCGGGCAAGCATCAGTCATGTAAAGGCAGTGCAAGCCATGCCCATACTTGACCTAGATCGCGAACCAATCCCATCTAGCCTGACCGACATGGAATATCGTCCGGTGAGGGTATCCGGGGAATTTGATTTTGAAAACCAGGCGGTATTACGCAACCAGGTATGGACCCAATCTTGGGGTGACGAACCCGGTTTTGCTTTATTAACTCCGCTCATCCTTTCTGATGGACGGGCGGTAATGGTGGAGCGCGGCTGGGTTCCCAGTCAATACGATACGCCTGTTGCCTGGCGGAAGTTCGATGAAACCGGTCTGGTCACTGTTGAAGGTATTTTACGTCTACCTATGGAAAAAGGAGAGATGGGTGGAGGAATACCCGACCCCACCCTTGCTCCAGGGGAGCCCCGCCTGGATTTCTGGAATTTCGTCAACCTTAACCGCCTGCAAGAGCAGACGCCCAACCCCATCCTAGATGTCTATATTCAACAATCACCGACCGGCAATCCCGGGGTGTTGCCATATCGTTGGTTGTCTCAGCCTGATCTCGACCCCGGTGCACATGTTGGTTTTGCCCTGATGTGGTTCTTCTATGCTGGTTTACTGCTCTTCGGATACCCTGTATGGCTTGAAAAACAAAAACAAGAGCCCCCCATAAAGGCGGGGGGCGATCAAATATAAACCTATCATGCCCTCCAAAACCCTCTTCGAATGGGGCGGACATCCTCAGCAGTGATAAAGGCTTCAGGATCAATCTCATTAACAAGCTGACGAACAATATCCACTTGCTTGCGTAAGACTGAGCAATTTATCATTGAGACCATACCATCTTTACCCCGTGCAGATACTTCTGTGACGGCATAACCATTTTGACGCAAATGATCCGCAATAGCAGTGCCTAGCCTTGAGCTGATAATATTTATCAGGATGTGCCCCATAGCTATGCGCTCTTCAATATACATACCTAGCACGTTTCCAGTGGCAAACCCGGCTGCATACCCAATAATATTCAAAGGATTATCTAATTGGGTGAGTACCCGACCAATTGCAAGAACAAAAATTGCCGATTGGAAGAAACCCAATACCCATGCTATTCGCTTCTTGCCGCGCATGACGAATAAAACACGCAATGTGTCTAATGTCATATCGGACACGCGCAAGGCAAAGATCAATAATGCACTTAGCAAAGCTTGAGAAGTAAAAAGAGATTCCATTATTCACTTTCGATTGGTAGATACATACGTTCGGTATATTCTTTGAGCATGCGCTGGATGCTGAAACGAGGGGTAAGCGTTCGGATTGACTCTTTCATGACTGCAATCCAATCACCAGGCAATCCGTCCGCTGAGCGGTCCGTATAATACAAGGGGATAATCTTGTGTTCAAGGGTGTCATAAAGACTTTCCGCATCAGCTGCATCCTGTAATTCGTTCGTTTCTCGGTCAGTATCATCGCCAATGACCCAACCATTGGAACCATTGAATCCCTCACGCCACCAACCATCCAGCACAGAAAAATTTAGCACACCATTCATGGCAGCTTTTTGACCGGATGTCCCGGAAGCTTCGTTTGGACGGCGAGGTGTATTCATCCAAATATCAACACCCTGGACCAAATATCGAGCCAGGTTCATATCATAATCTTCCAAAAAAACCAAGCGCCCACCACTCTCGGCTTTTTTGACTGTCCGGTAAACATCTTGAATTATTAATTTCCCGGGCTCATCGGCTGGGTGAGCTTTACCAGCGAATATGATTTGTACAGGCCGGTTGGGTCGATTGATAATCTCCATCAAGCGATTCAGATCATACATGATCAAATTTGCGCGTTTATAAGTAGCAAAACGACGTGCAAAGCCGATGGTTAAGGAATAAGGATCTAATAAAGCTCCTGAGGCAATGACCTGCACTGGATGTACGTTGGAGGTCAGCCACTGTTCACGTGCGCGCTCGAGAATATATATCGTTAATTTGCGTTTCAAGTGGCGGCGAACCGCCCATAGCTCCATATCCGGGATGTTTTCAATTCTTTCCCAAATTTCAGGATCATCCACATGCTCCTTCCAGCCATTACCGAGATAGCGATCATATAAGGAACTTAAGCGACGTGCCAACCAGGTGCCTGTATGAACACCATTGGTGATATGGGTAATCGGAACTTCGTCTTCTTTTAAGTCAGGCCAATAAAAATTCCACATTTTACGAGCAACTTTTCCATGCAGCTCTGAAACGCCATTTCGCTTGCAGGAAAAACTCATTGCCAGGATTGGCATACTAAATGTCTCTGTCCATGGTAGTGAATGACGGGCGAGGTCAAAGAATTGGTCGCGGGTTAAACCAAGTTGAGGCCACAAATTAGAAAAATACTTATCCACCAGCCATTGAGGAAATTCGTCACTACCTGCTGGAACATTGGTGTGGGTTGTGAATACAGTTGCTGAACGAACATTTTCGGCTGCGCTTTGAAACGAATTTCCAGCTGCAACCAGCTCTCGGATGCGCTCAAGAACCATATAAGCTGAATGACCTTCGTTCATGTGCCATACATCCGGGTTATAACCAAGGGCACGTAAAGCCCGAACTCCACCAATTCCCAAGATAACCTCTTGAGATATGCGAGAGTCCAGATCACTGATATACAGTCGTGAGGTCAGCTCTCGATCAGACGGAGAATTACTTTCCACATCACTATCGAGAAGATACAATGGAATCCGCCCAATTCGGATTTCCCATAAGCGAGCATCAACGTTTCGCCCTGGAAGCTCGATCGTTACGGTCAATGGATTTCCATTTGTATCAACGACTGGTAAGACGGGTAATTCCTCGAACTTCAGCCGGGCATATCGCGCTTCCTGCCATCCGTCTTCAGAAATATGCTGTGAGAAGTATCCTTGTGTATATAAGAAGCCAATGGCAACGAAGGGTAGCCCCAAGTCGCTGGCTCCCTTAAGATGGTCACCAGAAAGCACTCCTAATCCACCCGCATAGATTGGCATTGTCTCGTGTAAACCGAATTCTGTGGAAAAATATGCGGTCGGTTGGTTTAAATTTTGTTGGTGATGGTTAGCAAACCAGGTGCCATTTTTATTCATGTATTCATCAAAAGAACGCATGATGCGATCATAATGATCCAACGCATATCGATCATTGGTTAGATTTTTCAATCGAGTATTTTCAACCAGTTGTAAGAACCGGATCGCATTATGATTAGTTTTCTCCCAAAGGGTGGCATCTGTGCGGGCGAAGAGCCGTTGGGCATCCGGGTTCCAAGTCCACCAAAGATTGTAAGCCAATTCACCCAGGCGATTGATTCTTCGGGGGAGGTTGAACTGTTTGGGAATGATTGTTTTAAAAGTGTCCATATTAATATTATTTTCCTTGGTCAGCTACCAGGTATAAATAGCCAAAACGGGGTTAATATTACCACGACGATTGAATTTACGATATCACTTCATTTGTAACAAATATATTTCTATTTTGGTAATTCCAACAAGGTTTTAAGTTATTAATCACAAGAAGTACGGGTTTCGGCTACAATTACCCTTGGAGATTACCATGGTGAAAACTGTTCAATTATTCGTCACCTGCATTCTGGATACTATATACCCGGAAACTGGTGAAGCGGTCGTACGAGTACTGCAAAGAGCAGGTATGACAGTGTCTTTTCCACCCGATCAAACATGCTGCGGTCAACCTGCATTTAATGCTGGATTACGTCCTCAGGCTCGAAAAATGGCAATCCAAACCATATGCGCATTTGAACCATATCCTGGACCCGTAGTTGTACCTTCAGGCTCATGCGCTGCCATGATTCGTCACTCGTATGCAGAATTATTTTCCGATGATCCGGAATGGAAGACACGTGCGCTTGCCCTTGCAGCGCGTACTTATGAATTTAGTGAATTCCTGGTGGATGTTCTGGGTATAACCGATTTACAGGCGCGATGGGAAGGAAAAATAACATACCATTCCTCCTGTCATTTATTACGTGATTTAGGCGTCGATCGGCAACCGCGCGCATTACTCGCTCAAGTTCGAGGGGCTGAATTCGTAGAATTACCCCATACCACGGATTGTTGCGGTTTTGGTGGTGTATTCTCTGTGGAACATCCCGAGATATCCAGCGAGATGCTGAAGCGTAAAATTATCAATATTGAACAGAGTGAAGCATCCGTGGTTGTGTCATGCGATGCAGGATGTGTTACTAATATCAATGGTGGATTGCACCGGTTGAAAAAATATCCACAAGCAAAGCATATCGCAGACATATTGGACAAAGTATAAATGGCTGATATTTTTCATACCCGGATAAAGGCATCCATAGCAGATGCAAATTTACAATCTGCCCTGGATGCAAACGCAATAAAGCGGATTAAGGTGCGACAGGCTGCTTTTGAGTCGTTGGAAAATCCCCAGGCATTACGCACTCGTGCCCACCAAGTTCGTTCTGATGTGATTGAGCAGCTTGATCACTACATTGATGAATTTGCTAGCCATGCGATTGCAAATGGCTTCAGCGTTCACCGTGCTGTGGATGCAAACGAGGCAATAAAAATAGTTCTAGAGATCGCCAGTCAACATGACGCCAGGTTGATTGCAAAATCGAAGACGATGGTCAGTGAAGAGATCGGTCTTAATCATGCACTTGAAAATCACGGGCTGAAAGTGATTGAAACTGATCTGGGTGAATATATCGTTCAATTACGGGGAGAACCACCTTCGCATATCATAACTCCTGCCGTACACCTGCGGCGCCAGGATGTAGGGAAGCTGTTTGAGGAAAAGCTTGGACTGCCTTATACAGAAGATATCAGCGTCATGACCAATGCAGCCCGCCGTACTTTACGTCAGGTGTTTTTAGAGGCCGAAATAGGCATCTCGGGGGTTAACTTTGGCGTAGCCGATACAGGAACTATATGCATAGTAACCAACGAGGGTAATGGCCGCATGGTGACTACATTACCACGGACACACATTGCCTTAATGGGAGTCGAGCGTATCGTCCCCAGCATGGATGACCTGTCGTTGATGTTATCTCTGTTGCCACGTTCAGCCACTGGTCAGAAGCTTACGGTATATACAACCTTAATTAACAGCCCACGTCGGTTGGATGATCCGGATGGTTCACAGGAAAGGCACGTGATCCTGGTGGATAATGGTCGTAAGGCCGTGTTGGGAACAGAGCTTCGGGAAATCTTGTACTGCATCCGATGCGGGGCGTGTTTAAACGCTTGTCCAGTTTTCCGTGAAATTGGTGGGTATGCGTATGTTAGTAAAGAAGGAGAGGGCAGCCCTTATTCAGGACCAATGGGCAGCGTGATTTCTCCTGCATTATTCGGTCATTGTGAATATGGTCACCTGGCACGGGCATCAAGCCTGTGTGGAGCCTGCAAGGAAGCCTGCCCGGTGGATATCGATTTACCAAAACTGTTATTACGGATACGGGCTGGATATGGGGTAAACCAAGCCCGAAATAAATCCAAATCTAATGCACCAAGATTTTTAAAATTGGGTCTGGGATTTTTTACTCTGGCAGCCAGCACACCAACCCGTTTTGCCATTGCACAGAAACTGGCTGGATTTTTTGGATCTGTGTATACCCTGTTCTCGAAAGGTGATCCCTGGATTCGTTTACCTGCCTTTAGCGGATGGGGATACTCCAAGGATTTCCCTCGACCAGCCTCCAAATCGTTTCGATCCAGGTATATTCACCAGATAAATCAGAGGGATAACCAAGAAGGAATCGCTTCCCTCGGAAATGCCTCCTCTGACAGCCTATCCAATCCTGAAACCTTATCCCCAACCAGAGACGATATATTAAAAATGTTTTCTGAAGAGGTTGAAGCTATAGGTGCGAAATATTATTCATGTTCACCGGATCATATCTTGGAAACGATCCTTGAAATGCTACGGGAGCGTGGCATTCAAGAAATCCTTGCATGGGATGATAATTGTCTACCGGATGGTCTAATTGAGGGTCTGAGCAATGCAGGTATCCAGATAGTCTATCCAAGGTCGGATACCATTCTGACCAGCAGCCGAATAAAAGCTGGGCTAACTGGCGCCTCAGCTGCTGTGGCTGAGACGGGATCAATATTGCTGTTGGAAGGTCTGGGACAACCTCTTACTGCGTCACTCCTGCCTGAAATTCATATTGCACTGGTTTGGAAGAAAGATGTGTACAAGTCTCTTAGCCAGGTATTAGAGATGGAGGCGGTAAAAATTTCACCTGCTGCAGTGTTGATCACCGGTCCATCACGCACCGCAGATATTGAAATGACCCTGACCATTGGGGTCCATGGTCCTGGCGAATTACATATCATCTGCATGGAATGATATGTATGCAATTGAGGATGATCGTTATGACATAGATGATCGTAAGTTGAATAATGGACTCAAGATTACCCCTACCAGATTGGTTATGATATAATCCTCTCGAGATACAGGCTTGCTGCAGTTAGAAAACCGCTGCGACGAACTGTCGGGGCGGTAATTTTTTTGGAGGAGAGATGGATAATAAATTGTATGTAGGAAATTTGCCTTTCAGCACAACTGAAGAAGACCTGCGCAGTATGTTTTCACAAGCAGGAACCGTCGTATCTGTCAGCCTGATTAAAGACCGGGATACTGGACGTTCACGTGGTTTTGCTTTTGTTGAACTTAGCAACCAGGCTGAAGCGGAAAAGGCAGTTAGCCTGTTCAATAATACGCCCCTTGATAATCGATCGCTCAAAGTAAATCTTGCCCGCCCCAAGGAAGATAGTGGAAAGTATCGACGGCCGGGCGGAAACAAACGATACTAATTAACTTATAAGTAGCAAAATAATAATCCATGCTTGTGAGAGATCAACCTTCGCAGGTGGATTATGTATTTAATTTAACAACACGGAATATTCCGTCTTTATCAGGCTTAAAATCGGTAACCGAAATAACTGCATCCAGGTTAATAGGTCCATAGATATGGGGGAATAGTTCACCATCAGAAAACTCCCAACGAATTTCAGCCGAGATTTTTTCAGGATCGATCCATAATAGAACCAACCCTGGTATTCGCTGGTAGAAGCGATTTGCCACCTTAAGAATCTGATGAGCCTGGGAGCAATGAATAAATCCCTCCTGGCTGAAGGATTTACTAACGTAATATCCCTGTGCCTGTGCTTGCTGCCAGTCGAGATTTTGGCAAAGGTGAACAAGCTGGGTGGATGAGGTGAGTTCGATACATCTATCCAAACCAGCCAGGTCTTTATGGATTCCAACCTGACTAGCCGGGTATAACCCACACGCAATGGTTTTTACAGCATTCCCTTGGGAGGCTTCAATCTCCAACAGGATTATTCCACCAGGAGCCAGGCATCCTCTGGCTTGGTCAAGCAACCTGGATATTAACTCAGTGCCGTGTTTCCCGCCGTTTAATGCCAGCCAAGGTTCGCGACCAGCTACAGGTAACCCTTCTAAAACCTGGCTAGGTATGTAAGGAAGATTGGCACATATCAGATTGTATTGTTCAGTGATCCCATCCAATAGATTGGCTTGTTTGAATTCGATCCTTTCAGCAAGGCAGTACCTCTCAACATTTATTTTGGCAACTCCCAATGCTTCTGGCGAGATGTCTGTCATGAGAATATTTAGGTCAGGTATATTCATTGCCAAAGCGATCCCGATACATCCGGAACCAGTACCGACGTCGATAGCCTTGCGCTGTCCTGGATGATAACGAAGCCAAGATATGCCACGCTCGACCAGCAGTTCAGTCTCAGGACGGGGAATCAAAACATCGTGGGTAAGATAGAAGTCTAAACCATAGAATTCCGAATGCCCGATGACATATGGGAGGGGGACACCTTGCACCAAACGAGACAACGCCTGGATAATATTTAGATATTGTTGATCTTCAATTTGAGATTCAGGATGAGCTATTACCCAGGAGCGGGGTTTTTCCAGAATATTAGCTACCAGGACCTGTGCATCCAATGCAGGAGTCTCAGTAAGATGAAAAATACTCTGCTGTGATCTGTACTAATATTTGCTCGATGATAATTCCCATATTAATTATTAAAAAGGATCCCTCGAATATATTATAAAGGGATGTGTGTCCTATGACCTAGAATAAATTTACAGAATGAAGAAAAGTATGAAATTTATCGATCAATCAATGCTCTCTATAAAACTCTCTTCGCTTATCGCAGAAAGTCGTTCTGCTTCGTCCCTGGTGGCAAGCTCATCAATAAAATCATCCAACAACGCGCCAGTCATAAAACCGGTCAGGTTGTATGTTGAAAGGTTGATACGGTGGTCAGTTACACGAGATTGAGGATAATTGTAGGTGCGAATTTTTTCTGAACGCTCTCCTGTACCGACTTGTGAGCGACGGTTCTCATCAATCTCAGCATGCTGTTTCTCTTCTTCGATCTCATATAACCGGGCGCGTAAAATGCTCATAGCTCGAAGGCGATTTTGAAGTTGGGAGCGCTCATCCTGGCAGGCAACAACCATACCTGTGGGGATATGGGTGAGACGGACTGCGGTGGCATTTTTCTGGACGTTCTGCCCACCCGCACCTGCCGAGCGATAGACATCCATGCGGATATCAGCTTCTGGGATATTAATCTCCACATCATCTACTTCTGCCAATACAGCAATAGTGGATGTGGATGTGTGAATGCGACCCTGGGATTCTGTCACGGGTACGCGTTGCACACGATGTACTCCTGATTTATATTTCAGACGTGAATAAGCTCCCTTACCTTTGATAAGAAAGATGATTTCCTTGTAACCACCAATACCAATTTCATTGGTGGAAAGGAGTTCGATACTCCACTTACGCATTTCGGCATAATGGGAATATAACCTGAACAGGTCAGCAGCAAAAATTGCAGCTTCATCGCCCCCTGTTCCAGCCCGAATTTCCATGATCACACTGCGCTCATCACGGGGATCTTTTGGTAGAAGCATATTCTTGATCTCGTGTTCAAGTCTATCAATCTGAGGCTCCAGATCAAGTATTTCGGCTTCCGCAAGCATATGGATCTCGATGTCGTCTCCATCGAGCAGAGAACGGGCATCTTCCATTCTATTAATAGCCTGGCGGTACTCACGCGCTCGATTGACGATCGGCTCCAGGTCGATTCGTTCTTTGTTCAATTCTGCTGCGCGCTGATAGTCATCACCGATTTCCATTAAAAGCTGACTGATCTCTTCATAATGCTGTTCGATACCGACCAGCTTATCTAACATATCCAGTGACATACTCTTATTATAGGTCTCCCAATCAAGAAAATGATTATACCACCGGAACTTTTAAGGATTCAGCTTCGTCTTATGCGCAAACAGCAAGCAAGCCTCGCCAGCGAATGAAACTGACCCTACAGGAGGAGAGAATGAAAACCAAATCCATTTTGTTTTTTACCAGCGTAATCAGCATCTTGATCTTGACCTTGATTTTTCCAGCGACAGCATTTGCGGATGGAATAATCATCCCTGATCCCCCGCTTTGTGAAAATCAACCGTGCCCAACGGTGATCATCCCAATGGAACAGCTTGTGATCCGCTACCATCATGTCACTGTATCGATCCGGGACCAACTCGCAGTCACCCATGTTGACCAGGTTTTTTACAACCCAAATGACTGGATCATTGAAGGAACCTATATATTTCCTATTCCGGTTGGTGCGGCTGTCTCCGGTTTCACCTTGTGGGTGGATGGGAAGCCTGTTGAGGGAAAGGTGCTGGATGCAACCCAAGCCCGCCAAACTTATGAGCAAATCGTCTCCAGCATGCGCGATCCGGCTCTCCTAGAATATATAGGGCAGGGCGCTGTGCAAGCACGCATTTTCCCAATCCCGCCGCAAGGCGAACGCAGGATTGAGCTGGAGTATACCCAGGCACTTACCGCAGAAGGGGGATTGGTTCGTTATATATATCCCCTTAATACTGAAAAATTTTCTGCCATGCCGATCGAATCAGTCAGCATCAGTGTCGAAATTCAATCCAGTATACCCATCCGGGCAATATACTCACCGAGCCATGAAGTAGGGGTGAGTCGGGAAAGCGACAATCTAGTGGAAGTAGGGTATGAAGCCACCAATGTAACCCCAAACACTGATTTTGCTCTCTATTATTCCCTGGGCGAAACTGAGGCATTCCACCTGCTGACTTACCGTGATTCTTTCGATACCTCTGACCCGGATGGTTTCTTTGTCGTCCTGGTCGCACCACGGATCAATACAATTGACCAGGTCGTCCCAAAGGATTTATTGCTAGTTCTTGACCAGTCCGGGAGTATGGATGGAGAGAAATTCCAGCAAGCGCAACAAGCTACTCGTTATATCCTGGATAATTTAAATCTGGGAGACCGCTTCAACCTGGTTACTTTCAGCACTGGGGTTCAGACATATGCGAGCGGGTTAAGACCAGCTTCTGAAACATCCGAAGCGCAAATGTGGCTGGATAGCTTAAGAGCGGAGGGCTCAACGGACATTAATCGCGCGTTGCTTGAAGCGTCTGCCATGGTTGACCCTGAACGTTCCTCTTATTTGATATTCCTAACAGACGGTTTACCAACCGAAGGTGTAACAGACAGTTCTTCCATACTTACAAATTTTGCTGCCAATGCCCCGAAAAACTTACACCTATTCTCTTTTGGCGTTGGATATGATGTGGACACCATTTTATTGGATACTTTATCCCAGGAACATAATGGACGAAGCTTTTATGTGCAGCCAGGCATGAACCTTGATGAGATCTTATCTACCTTTTATACGGGTATCAGCACACCAGTTCTAACCAATCTGGAACTGGATTTTGGTGATTTGTCCACCTATGACCTATATCCATACCCGTTACCGGACCTATTTTCAGGTTCGCAGGTGATATTGATGGGCCGTTACAGGGAGGGTGGTGAAACGGATGTCATCCTGACAGGGTATGTGAATGGAGAAAAACAGACTTTCACTTTCTCTGATCAGATCTTTGATGAAGAAGCTGCGAAAAATTCGTTGCAGGCTTCTATTCCCCGCTTATGGGCGACGCGAAAAATAGGCTACCTGTTAAATCAAATTCGCCTCCACGGAGCTAACCAGGAAATCATCGATCAGATTGTTCGGTTAAGCATCCGCTTTGGTATTGTCACACCTTACACATCTTACCTGGTGACCGAAGAAGCACCGTTGGGAGAAGTGGAACAGCAACGCCTGGCAAACGAGACCTTCAACCAGATGATGATAATGCCAACGGCAGCTCCATCTGGACAGGCAGCAGTCCAAAAGGCCGCTGATGCAGGAGCAATGCAAGGTGCAGTGAGTGCGCCCGAGATACAGGGAGAAGCTTCTTCGACAGTGCAGATTGTGGGAGCACGAACATATGTCCTATCGGAGGGAAAATGGATCGATACAGCATATGATCCGGATACAACGGAGACCATTAAAGTTGATTTTCTTTCACCAGAATACTTTGAGTTGGTTGCGGACCATGCAGAACTGGCGGATGCATTTGCTCTCGGAGAAAAGGTGATTGCCTTATCCAACGGTGTGGCATATGAGGTTGTGCCCAGCGAGACGATGGCTCAAACAGGAAATGCCACCGCAACCTCAACTCCGTACAGCTCGGATACGCCAACGATTTCACCCACAATAACACCTACTCAGGACGAGCCGAAACAGCCTGCTGGTGTTTGTAAGGCAGGATTCATGCCTTTCATCCTGCTTCCGTTCATAATGGTTTTCATGAAAAGACCCAAGAAAGTTAAGTAAAGTAGTTCGTTGAATGAATGCCACTGCCCCCTGGGAACCATTCCAGGGGGTTGTTATTTGATCTGGATGATTTTATAAATTCTATTCATGGTAATTAAGGATGCTTCACAAGCGACACGAAATATGCTCTCAGGTTATAATTTTATCAATATACTTATCTTGGATCATTATTACAAGGAGAGAGGCATGCAATCGAGGCGGAGATTTATCTTATTGACCATTCTTGCGGTAATCACTTTACTTTTAGAGGGTGGTGGGATCCAAAAAGGGCAGGCTTCTGCTTATATATTTCGAGAGGGGATATTTATTACGATCTGGGGAGATGGAAACCAAGCATCCACGGATCCTCAGATAGCATTCTACCTCTCAACTGCCCAGAATGGAAATATCAAGCTGATCATCCCTGATGAATTATTAATTTCCAAAGGTGGTCCAATCACTCTAAACCGTAAAGCAGTTATAGTTCAAGGCATGTGGCAGGAGATGGGAAAAGCCATGTTGGTTGAAGGCTTAACCCTGAAGACAGGAGAGACGACCGATCCAGATGGGATCTTTGGACCACAGCCGTGGGTTTCGATACTATGTAAGTTTTCAGACGTTCCTGCCGAGCCCAATGATTTAGAGTTTTTCCAAAATATGTACTCAACTCAATACCCAGGACTTGATCATTACTGGCAGCAGCAATCTTATGATCTTGCCAACCTCGAAGGATCAGGTGCGTTTGGTTGGTATGTATTACCCCACCCACGAAGCTATTATTTACCTGGTGGAAATTTAGACTGGTGGACAGCAGCTGCAGATTGTACTGCTGTTGCTGATGCATATGTCGATTTCTCACAATATATAGGAATCAACCTGATGTTCAACGACCTGTTGGATTGCTGTGCGTGGGGTGGTGGTTGGTATGCCTGTTTAGACGGGATATGTCAGACCTGGCGAACAACCTGGGAACCACCCTGGGGCTATCAAAATATAGGCGTCATCGCACATGAAACCGGGCATGGGTTTGGATTACCGCATTCCTTAGGAAACTGCCAGCAAGGATACGATAACCGGTGGGATGTGCTGAGTGATGTGTGGAGCAATGGCTCAGATCCCAACTTCCCTCAATATGGGACGATGGGACAGCATACCATTTCCGCTCACAAGGAAATGCTGGAGTGGTTTACACCCGAACAAATTCATACCTCGCAAACTGGTACCTATAATACAATCACCCTTGAACGCCTCGCCTTACCTGAAACGGATCATTACCGTGAAGCGCGCATCCTGATCAATAATGATCCAAATTACTTTTATACCGTGGAAGTGCGTCAACCAACAGACAATCCCATAGATTATGATAAATGGCTTCCTGGATTTGCTGTAATAATCCACGAGGTGGTGACCAACCGCCAGGAACCTGCCATTGTCGTTGACCAAGATGGGAACTGTAATACAGGTGATACAGGAGCCATGTATACAACCGGTGAAGTGTTTACCGATAATTCAAATGGCATATCGGTATCCATTGATTCTGCAACGGAAACAGGCTATGTGGTGAGTATTAATAATCGCTTTACGATCATGGAGATGGTGGAAATTTCCGGGGCTGTTGAGGGGTATACCGGCGTAAGCATTCCATTTGTTGCCACAATCAGCCCGAGTGAGGCGACTACTCCGATCACATACACCTGGGAAGCAACTGGACAACCTACCATTGTGCATGTGGCTGAAGCGGTGGATGAGATCAACTTCACATGGGACGATATTGGTTCCAAATCCATCACGGTAACTGCATCCAATCCGGGAGGTTCGGTCACTGATACGCAACTCATCGAAATTGGATCGATGATACCAATCGTCACACTTAGCGGACCGGATGTAAGCCAGGTGGGCGAAGCAAGTGTGTTTACAGCAACTGTTGTGCCCCCAGACGTGGTTCAACCGATCACGTATACCTGGCAAGCAAGCGGACAGATGCCAATCACGGACACAGGTGGTTTAACAGATTCAGCTAGCTTCACCTGGAATGAACCAGGTACGCAGGTGATCACTGTTACAGCTAGTAATATCTTGGGTTTATCAACGGACCATTACTCATTACCAGTGCTCATGCCACCCAGCAGCCTGGAGATTAGTGGTCCTGAGGTGGGTGGTCTATATGGTACCAGCACTTTTACCGCAACAGTCACACCAATCAATACCAGTGTTCCGCTAACCTATGTATGGACAGTTGACGACCAGGCTCCAATTGTTCATACCAATGGGATACTTGACACATTGACATTCACCTGGGAAAAACCCGGACTGCACTACGTATCGGTATCAGCAACCAATCCGGTCGGGAGAGTGATTGATAGCTGGGAAATTGAAGTTTATGTCAAGGTCTTCATCCCGCTTGGATTGAGAAATTAATAAAATAGAGCAGGACAATTCCCATAAAAATAGCATGATTTTTGTTAATCTTCCCCAGGTGTGAGAGGAATGGTGGAGGTTTTGCTGGTTCCCAACGATTTTGCTGTTGTTATTAGCACTACGCCACTCAGGATGATCAAGGCTGAAATGATGTCCTGTGTATCGAGATGCTCATCAGCAATTACGCTCCCAAGAAAGAGAGCCACGAGTGGATTAACGTAGGCATATGTGGAAACGATTGGGGTCGGAGCATTACGTAATAACCATGTATAGGCAACAAACCCGATAAATGAGCCAAAGACAATCAGGTAAATCAATCCACCAATCGAACGCAAAGAAACGGAAGTGAGATCAAATTGGCTCCATTCACCGATCAATGCGCTGAAAGCAAATAATCCTATCGAGCCAGCCAACATCTCCATCCCAGTACCAAGCAGCGATGAGCTGGGGAGAGATGCCTTGCGACTGTATAGTGAGCCGATTGACCAGGATAGCGCGGCCAGAATCAGAACAACCATCCCAATAGGGTCGAGCGGTGGACTACCCGAGTGGGATTGCCAGGGATTAGCGAGAAAGGCAATTCCAAGGAATCCCACCAAGACACCCAACCAAGTCAACCAGTTGGTACGTACACCATTGGGTCGAAGCGAGTCAATTAATACCATCCAAAGAGGGGTTGTGGCAATAAAAAGCGAGGCAATTCCTGAAGGGATAAGTTGTTCTGCCCATACCAACCCACCATTTCCACCCAGGAGTAAAAGCAGACCGATGATGGCAGCTGAACGCCACTCAACTTTTTTGGGAGCAGGATTGCCATTCAGGCGATTAATCAAATAAAGGACTGCACCAGAGACCAGGAAACGGATACCGGCTGATAGAAAGGGTGGGATAGTCTCGACCGTGAAACTGATGGCCAGATAAGTGGAACCCCAGACAATATAAACTGCAAATAGTGCCAACCAGGCACGAGTACTCATGAAAGGTAGTCTCCAGGAATCAGGAGTCTGGATATGTAGCTTTTGCCATCTCCCAACCCAACATGGCAACTTTACGTGCCTCTCCGTAGTGATAATTCCCAAAATCACCTAATGAGTGAATAACCCGATGGCAGGGGATCAGAAGGGCAACAGGATTATAAGCAAGAGCATTACCCACGGCACGCGATGCACCGGGGTTACCCAGGTAGCCGGCAATATCCCGGTATGATACCACATTGCCCATAGGGATTCGTAATAGGGCTTCCCAAACTTTTATTTGAAAGTTTGACCCAGCCAGGTGAAGATGCAGTGGGTGAGGTATATTCTGTATTGAAGGAGGAAAGACCTGCTCAATCATAGGTTCGGTGCAATGGGGATTTTCCACGAGGGTGGCAAGCAGCCAGGTCTTTCTAAGTGATTCAAGTGCTTCCGAGCGACCTCCTGTCATGATGAATGAAAGATGGCAGATACCCCTATCGGTCCTTGCCAACAATATCTCACCAAAAGGTGTATGGTGAAATCCATATTGGATGGTGATACCATTTCCACGCATCTTGAACTCACCCGGGGTAACAGCTTCCCAGGTGATGAATAAATCATGCAACCTGCCTGGGCTGGATAGCCCAACTTGGTGGGTTGTATTCAGAAGGTTCGTGGATTCTAACAACAGCTGCCTAGCATGCTCCTTGGTGATGAACTGCAGAAAGCGCTTTGGACTGATACCGACCCAATTGGTGAACAGGCGCTGGAGATGATATTCACTCAAATGGCAGTATGCAGCAATCTCACTCAGACCTGGTTGGCGAGAGGCGTTCTTTTCTATGTAGTAGATGACCTGCTCAATACGAGCATAGTTATTGGAGAGTTGGGTGTAATTGATCATAGCCTCATTATACGCAAGGGCAGGATATTATCCACCCGAATCTTGCTCTATCTATAAAATCACAAATTGTAAAAGTATGAATCAGTGTTTATAGACATGATTTTATACATAATGCCAAGCCACCATGTTTTGGTTATACTTGCCAGAGTAGAAAATTGTCGGAGGATGATATGCGCGAGTTGATAAACGGGGCACAGGCAATCGTACGAGCTGCGATTTATTCGGGTTGTAATTTTTTTGCAGGTTACCCGATCACACCAGCAACCGATATTCTTCTATACATGATCCGGGAGCTTCCAAAAGTGGGTGGGGTCGCCATTCAAGCAGAAGATGAGATTGCATCCATGGGATTTTGCATTGGGGCAGCCATGACCGGTAAGCGGGTGATGACCGCCACCAGCGGGCCAGGAATCAGCCTTTACAGTGAGAATATCGGACTGGCGATCATGGGCGAGGTACCGATGGTCATTGTAGATGTACAACGAATGGGTCCAGCGACGGGAGGAGCAACGACCGTGGGGCAAGGGGATATTCAGTTCCTGCGTTGGGGAACATCGGGCGGCTATCCGGTTATTGTATTATCACCTACGAACATACCCGAATGCTACACCCTAACCTGCAGAGCCTTCGACCTGGCAGAGCGGTTCCGAGTTCCAGTCTTCCTGGCAACGGACAAAGAGACCGCACTCACACTGGGCACAGTGGATGTGGAGGAATTCATTCCTTACCCAGTTCGAGAACGGATCAACGCGCCAGCGGAAGGTGAATTCATGCCATATCGGGTGACAACTCCCGATGAGGTTCCGTTGATGTCGCCATATGGAAATGAGCATGTGCTACGCTTTACCACCTCGACGCATGATGAAAAAGGACAGTTGACCAAGAACCCTGAGGCGGTGCAGAAACTTAACCTACGATTGGCCGCGAAGGTTGAATCGCATTTGGATGAAATATCGCTGGTCAAAACCGATTTTCAATTAGATGCCCAGATATTGATCATCAGTTATGGAGTGACAGCCAGGTCAGTCGAAGAGGCAGTTATTCAGGCACGGAGGAGAGGCAAACGGATTTCAGCGCTATCGATTCTCTCTCTTTGGCCGGTACCAGAAAAGGAAATCAAGGAAGCACTAACAGGAATTCAAAAAGTTATCCTGCCAGAGCTGAACTTGGGGCAGTACCGCCTGGAAGTGGAGAGACTGGCAACGGGTGGAATCGAAATCATTGGAGTGAATCGAGTGGATGGAGAGCTCATCTCTCCAGAACAAATCCTTGCTGATGGAGGGTTGCTATGAGCGACCAGGTGACTTCCTTCCTTGATGAAGCATTATTACCATATTTCTTCTGCCCGGGATGCGGGCATAGCATAATCACCGATCACCTGAATTCAGCTTTGGTAAAGTTGCAGATTAACCCACGTAAGGTTGTGATCGTAACTGACATCGGATGCAGCGGGCTGGCTGACAAATACTTCATTACTAATACCTTTCACGGGCTACACGGGCGTTCAGTAACTTATGCCACGGGAATCAAGCTGGCAAACCCTGAGCTTAAGGTGATTGTGCTGATGGGGGATGGGGGCTGTGGAATTGGCGGGCATCACCTTATTAACGCAGCCAGGCGAAATATCGGAGTGACGGTGATGGTATTTAATAACTTTAATTACGGAATGACGGGTGGTGAACATTCTGTTACCACACCAATCGGTGGTGTAACCAACTCAACCCCGTACGGTCAGCTGGAGCACCCGATGGATATCTGTCAAACGGTGGCGGTGAATGGAGCCAGCTTTGTTGCCCGAACAACATCATTTGATAAGGGACTACCCGAGTTGTTGGCAAGCGCTATCCAGAATGATGGATTTTCGCTGGTGGATATATGGGAGTTGTGCACAGCATATTATGTGCCTAATAACCGGTTCAATAAAAGCACGTTGGAAAATTCTCTTGCTGCACAACACTTTTCGACCGGCATAATCCATCAATCATCCAGCCCAGAGTACAGCCAGGCTTATCGACAATCGGTGGCTGACGAAGCCGGAAAAATGCCGATGCCTGCTCGGACAATCCAACCGAAGTATAAGAGCAAACTGGACCAGCGATTGGGTATCATCATCGCGGGGGCAGCAGGGAAAAAGATAAATTCAGCAGCAACGCTTTTCTGCCGTGGAGCAGTGCTATCAGGTTTATATGCAACGCAACGTAATGATTACCCGGTGACAGTTAAATCGGGTCATTCGATTTCGGAAGTGATCCTTGATCCGACTGCTATCAAATATACTGGGATTAAAAAACCAGAGGTAATGATTGTGTTATTTAAAGAAGGGGTGAATTCAGTGCGAAGGCAGCTAGCTGCGATGGATGCGATGGATACATTAATAATCAACCGCGAGTTGCTCCCAATCCATACAAAAGCAAGGCAAGTCGTTGTGGATTTTAAACAAACTGGCCGTTGGATGAATAAGAAAGAGTATTGGGCTATCATTACCTTGGCAAAGCTGTTATGCGAAACAAAGATTTTTCCCCTTGAAGCATTCAAGGAGGCTGTGTCAGGACGCTCTGAGTTTGCTGAAGATAATTTGGCTGCTATAGAAGCAGGGGAGATATTGGGACAATAGTGAGGTAAAATATTTTTTTATCTATCAACATCGATATGGTTATATATCATTAATTGTGGAGTGATTGCTTGAAGAAATATATTTGGGATTATATTGTTTTATTATCGATTGCCTTGGTCATTGTCTTCCTTGATCAATGGACTAAGAATATGGTGCGAACATTGATCCCCTTTGGACAAAGCTGGTCGCCCTGGTCGTGGCTGGAACCGTACTTACGGATTGTCCATTGGCAAAACACAGGAGCAGCATTTGGGATGTTCCAACGATACGGTATGGTTTTTACCGTGCTGGCTTTTATCGTTTCCATCGGAATCCTGTATTATTACCCCCAGGTGCCACGTAAGGAGTGGGCAATGCGTCTGGCGATGGCGATGATGTTAGGTGGGGCACTCGGAAATTTGATTGATCGGCTGACCCAGGGGACAGTGACAGATTTTGTCTCTGTAGGTACGTTTGCGGTTTTTAATATTGCAGATGCATGCATCTCTGTTGGCACATTGATATTAATCCTTGCTTTGTGGAACTCCGAGCGAAAACAAAAAAAACTTGCTGAGGCTAACCAGGTACAATCCTTATTATCAACCGAACAACTTGAAACCCAAGATCAAATGGATGCACCACCAGGTCCGGAGAATCATCCCATTGAATGAGCAAGTAATAAATTTCCGGTATGAAGGAATTGAACCCTCGCGCCTGGATAAATTTCTGGTTACTTGCCTGCCCCAGTATTCACGAACCCGACTACAAAGCCTTATATCAAATGGTTCCATCCTGGTGGATGGAAATAGAGCTTATAAAAGTGGTCAAATGATCAGCTTGGGGAATATCGTTTACGTGGATATTCCTCCACCCGAACCAACCCAACTGATACCTGAAGAAATCCCACTGGATATTATTTTTGAGAACGATGACCTGATGGTCGTAAACAAGCCTGCTGGAATGGTAGTTCACCCGGCAGCTGGGCATCAGAGCGGGACATTGGTTCATGCTGCATTGGCTCATGCCCCTGGGATGGTTGGAATTGGGGGAGAGAAACGCCCTGGTGTCGTACACCGGTTGGACAAGGATACCTCTGGGTTAATCCTGTTGGCAAAAAATGACCAGGCTCACCACTGGCTGCAAGATCAATTTCGGTTGCGAAAGACAGAAAAAACCTATATCGCGTTGGTGGATGGCAAACCACCAACCCCTTCTGGCCGTATCGAGGCTCCAGTTGGTAGAGATAATGTCCATCGAAAATTAATGTCGATAACCAGCAACAAAAAAGGACGGGAAGCAGTGAGTGAGTACCGTACGTTGGATGCATATAAAAACCATACTCTGGTGGAAGTTCATCCACTCACTGGACGAACACATCAAATCCGTCTGCATTTAAGGTACATTGGTTGCCCGGTGGCGGGGGATCGAGTGTATGGTCATAAACATTCAACGATTTCGGTTCCACGGCATTTCCTACACGCCAGTCGCTTGACCATACTGTTACCAGGTCAGGATAAACCGAACACATTTGAAGCACCAATTCCCTTGGAATTGGCAGAAGTGTTGGAGAGATTGAGATTAGAGAGATAATTATATAGGTGTAATTCAGGTGAAGGATTAGGAGCAATCATGGACTGGATAGATTTACGTTCGGATACTGTTACACACCCAACGGATGCCATGCGACAGGCGATGGCGGCTGCAGAGGTTGGGGATGATGTTTTTGGGGAAGACCCGACTATCAATAAGCTTCAACTATTAGCAGCTGAAAAAATGGGCAAAGAGGCAGGCTTATTCATGCCTTCCGGTACGATGGGTAATTTAGCTGCGATCCTGGCACACTGTAACAGGGGAGATGAGGTTATCCTGGGAAACAAAGCCCACACATTTTTATATGAGGCAGGCGGAATATCGGCACTGGGGGGGGTGCATTCGTGCCAGCTAACGAACCAGTCCGATGGGAAACTCCTACTGGAGGATATCCAGGCTGCTATCCGGTCGAATGATGCCCATCAACCACTCTCGCGCCTGGTCTGCTTGGAGAATACACATAACCGTTGTGGTGCGGTCGCACTTAATGTAGATTACACCCAAGAAGTTGGTGAGCTTGTGCATCAAAAAGGTTTATTACTTCACCTGGACGGGGCAAGGATATTTAATGCTGCAGTAGCCCAAGGTGTATCTGCAAAAGAATTAGCCGAACCAGCTGACTCGGTGACTTTTTGTTTGAGTAAGGGTTTATGTGCACCGGTTGGGTCCGTGCTTTGTGGTAGTTCTGAATTCATTATTAAAGCCCACCGTATTCGTAAGCAATTGGGAGGGGGGATGCGCCAGGCTGGAATCCTGGCAGCAGCTGGGATTGTTGCCTTAGAGACAATGGTGGAACGATTAGGGGAGGATCATAAAAGAGCAAGTTTCATAGCACAAGGCTTATCTTATCTACCCTGGCTGGTATTGGATGCAGAGACCCCATTTACAAATATGATCTTTATGACATTAGCTGATTCTTTCCCGGTTGACGCAAAAAAAGTAGCAGAGGAGATGTGTAAACTTGGCATAAGGGTTGGTGTGGTGGGAAAACGGCGTTTTCGCCTGGTTACGCATTATTGGATAGACGATTCAGCAGTTACTCAAGCAATCCTAGCTTTCCAGGAGGTGGGTGAGAAATTCGGAACTTCATGATGGAGTGGAATCTAGACCCCATGTTATAATCATTTGGATGTTTTATTGGGGAGGATTGGTATATATTAACGTTGCTTTTAAGGAGAGGCAGGCTTAACATGAACGAATTTTATTCATTGGAGCAGATTGACCGAATCGCAAATCACATTCGTTCACGGTCAAGCTATGAACCTAAGGTGGGAATCATACTGGGCTCGGGTCTGGGTGCTTTGGCGAAGAGCGTAGAATTTTCTACCACCATACCCTATAACGAAATTCCAGAATGGCCGGTATCAACAGTTATTGGACACCAGGGGCAACTTGTCTTTGGAAAACTAGAAGATAAAGAGGTTGTTGTGATGCAAGGGCGGGTGCATTACTATGAAGGGTACAGCATCGCCCAGGTTGCCTTACCGGTACGAGTATTGCAACGATTGGGGATAGAAATATTGTTTGTCACCAATGCTGCAGGAGCGGTAAATCCCGACTTCACACCTGGAGACTTGATGTTAATCACTGACCACATCAACATGATTGGAATGGCAGGACTAAACCCCCTCAGAGGTCCAAATTTGAATGAGCTTGGGGTTAGATTCCCAGATATGAGCCAGGCTTACGACCCTGCCATTATGGCGATGGCGAGAAAGGTGGCAGGAGAAGAAAAGATGAAGCTGCAAGAAGGTGTGTATATCAGCCTGGCGGGTCCATCCTTTGAAACTCCGGCAGATTTACGCTTTTTACGTATCATTGGTGTGGATGCAGTTGGAATGTCCACAGTTCCGGAAGTTATTGTAGCGAGACATGGTGGTACACGAGTTCTAGGGATATCTGGGATCAGTAATAAAGCTAATCTGGACGGTGCAACTATTACAAGCCATGAAGAGGTATTGGAAGCCGGGCAGATATTAGCTCCGAAGCTTACGACGCTCATCAGAGGGGTGTTGCGTCGCCTTTAATCGAATTCAGCACGAACATGCTCCTTATGGGAATTTTACGGAGACACCAATCGTTTCATGGATCAAGTTTTTCAATTTTTCCGGGTATACGAAATATGGATTTACGTTATCTTGGGGTTCTTGATTCTATGGCAAATTCGGAAATTTGTGTCAGCATGGGAGGAACTACGCGGAGCTTTTTTTGGATTAGAACGAGAAGCTGCACAATCGCGGGTAAATTCTGCTGCAACGATGGTAGTAATTCTGATTATTATGGCAGTCGCTGAGTTTACTGTGGTCACGTTTGTTGTTCCGACCCTCCCGGGTGCGAATCCTTTACCAACTGCGATATTAGATTTACTTGCTACACCAACCATAACACTCCCTCCCCCCACCTTAAAACCTAATGAAACCCCAAAAGCCTCACCAACACCGGGCGAGCTTCCTGCTGCAGAAGGATGTACTGCTGGACAGATCAACCTGACTGCACCTTCAAACGGAGAAAGGATTAGTGGAAGCGTAAACATACGTGGAACTGCAGATATACCAAATTTTGGTTTTTTTACGCTGCAGATCGCCCGACCGGGAGATGTAATTTGGTTACCCATTTCTGTTGGACAACAACCTGTTAAAAATGATATTTTAGGTACTTGGGACACCTCATCTTTAACCCCAGGAGATTATATGTTCAGGCTGGTGGTTTCAGATAATATTGGTACTGAATTAAACCCATGTGCCATCCAGGTACTGGTTGAGCCGGCAGGATAGATTTTATTGGAGGATACATGCCTGAAATAGAAATTCGACCATCAACCTCGATGGATATACCAAAAATGATCGAAATCGATCATGATTATGTTAGTGATCATGTCTGGCAGATGGAGGTTCAACGAGAGAGTGGACCCAAACCCACGGATATACGGGTAGAGATTATTTTCCGGCAACAAAAATTACCCAGATCAGTGAGGGTGGCATATCCACGTTCAATATCAGAGCTCAGTAATGATTGGAAGGACCGTTCATGCTTATTAATAGCTGCATTGCAAGGTGAAATCGTTGGGTATACGAGTATGATGCTTAGCATTGCTCCTCAAACAAGCTGGATGACTGATCTGGTTGTTATGCGTAGATTACGGCGGCAAGGAATTGGCAGTACCCTGGTTTTGGCTGGCCAGGATTGGGCCAGGCATAAGAAATGTGAGCGCATGGTATTGGAAATACAACCAAAGAACTATCCAGCTATCTGTTTGGCTCAAAAACTTGGTTACGATCTGTGTGGATACAATGATCATTATTTTCCCAATCATGATATTGCGTTATTTTTTTCGAAGACCATACGATAAATAGGCAGGTTGTTTTTTGACAGTAATAGTTTGCAGTAAATGATTGATGTGATGATTTACCTGGTGATTTGATATGTGGGTGACATTTTTATCCGGTGTGAAGTTTTTAAACCAGCTGCTTACAGCTGGGATTGCAATCACTGCATTCTCCCTATTGTTATACGCTTTGACCTTTAATTTGCGAGATCGAGTAGCGAGGTCATTTGCCCTGATCCTGATCTGTATCGTGATCGTTTTTGTAGGTGATGCAATCAGTAGTGTCGTAGGATCAGACCAGATGGTTCAGTTTTGGCTGCAATTAGAGTGGCTTGGGATTGTATTCTTACCAGCCTGTTATTTTCAATTTTCCGAAGCACTCCTGGTGACAACTGGTAGACCTCCGCGTGGAAGCCAACGGTGGATGACATGGTTGATGTATTTACTCAGTTTTGGTTTCCTTGTGACTCTGCCAATCATGTTGCTGGTCGGACCACTGGTTTCTGATGCCACACCAGCGCCGCACCTTGAACGAACCTGGTTTACCTGGTTATTTGCATTCTACTTTTTAGCAGCGGTGATATGGGCATGGTTAAATTTTAGACATGCATACCAACGCACCATTACACCGACCAGCCGGCGACGAATGAGATACCTGATTACAGGTGCTTTAGCACCGGTTTTAGGAACATACCCATTCCTGCTCTTCGGTACAAGTGTGGCAACCAATCACCCACTTTTTTTCTGGCTATTAACAGTATTAAATAACCTTGTTGTGCTGATACTCATGGTATTAATGGCGTATGCAGTGGCCTTCTTTGGGGTTTCATGGCCAGACAGGGTAGTAAAAAGAAGGCTGTTTAAATGGTTAATGCGGGGTCCTGTAACTGCTTCATTTGTTTTAGCGATGAGCACTCTTGTTCGCCGGGTGGGGGATTATTATGGATTTGAATACACTGCAGCAGTTCCAATAGTCATGGTAGGCACGATATTGATTTTCGAATACGCAATAACCGTGGCCGCGCCATTATGGGAACGTTGGATTTTCCAAGGTGGTGATAAAACCAACTTACTCCTCGTACAGACATTGAATGAGCGCCTGCTAACAACTGGAGATTTAAGGCAATTCCTTGAAGCGGTATTAGCAGCGATCTGTGACCGTATTCGGGCGACCAATGCATTCGTGATTGCTCTGGGAGCAGGGGATCTTGAACTATTAGTTTCCATCGGAGATACACCGGGGGTGGATACTTTATCTGTTGGCGTGGATCATGTTGTGGCACAAAATGGAAATGGTGGTGGATTTTTTATCTGGAATAATTTCTGGTTGGTTCCGCTTCACAGTCAATCTGGAAACCATGAAGTGCTGCTTGGAATATTGGGGATTGGGCGGACAAGTGAATATATTCTAGGAGAAGATCAAAAAGAAGCTATCACTATCCTTGCAGAACGTGCAGCTACAGCATTGGAAGACCATGTAAGGCAACAAGAGATATTTAACTCGATCGAGATACTCAGTCCACAAATTGATTTAATCCAGCGCTTGCGTGCAGCATCTCGTTATGGAAGTACCGATATCTTGACCGCTCCAGAAATTCCCTTGGAAACCCCCGATTTGTCCCGGTGGGTTAAAGATGCTTTGACTCATTATTGGGGTGGACCGAGACTCACCGATAGTCCGCTAATGAGATTAAAAATCGTGCAGGAAACCATGCAGGAGCATCAAGATAATCCCGCAAATGCTTTACGAGCGATCTTAAGGGAAGCGGTTGAACAGGTTCGACCGGAAGGCGAAAGGAGATTCACAGGAGAGTGGATACTATACAATATCCTGGAGATGAAATTTATGGAGGGGAAAAAAGTGAGGGAGATAGCTACACGATTATCGATGTCTGAAGCAGATTTATACAGAAAGCAACGTGTAGCGGTTGATGCAGTTGCAAACGCAATTCTGGATATGGAACAAAAAGCCAGAGCGGATTAATCGTTAATGTGAACCATAATAAAAACATAGAATATTTCTAAATTGGGAGGGTTTAATGGTAACCAAGCAATTCAATAAAATAACTCATCCTGAAATCGATGAATCCTGGTGGACAGCATTATTAGCAGAAGAGGAAAAACATAACCAGGCATGGACGAAGGAGCATACGGTACAGGAAGAACTCAACAGGTCATGGGAAGGATGGCTATAGAAGGGGCGGTAAAAACCAAAGAAATAGATTGGCAAAAGGTTCATGAGATATTTTCGAAGGATCAAGTAATAAACCTTGAAATAACTGGTTTTAATCGTGGAGGTCTACTCGTAAGCAGTAGTGATTTGC
Source organism: uncultured Chloroflexia bacterium (assembly GCA_963736805.1). Lineage (GTDB taxonomy): Bacteria > Chloroflexota > Anaerolineae > Anaerolineales > UBA4823 > FEB-25. The sequence continues at coordinate 223,865 of CAVTQM010000057.1, read as the reverse complement.
ACGGTTTTGTGCCAATCTCACACTTACTAGAGGTAAACTGTCTGACTGATGAAAATGAAAAAGATACGATTCTATCCAGCTATGTGGGACGCACAGTTGCATTTAAAGTTATTGAGTGCGATCCAGATCGTGGACGGATAGTTTTTTCGGAAAGAGCTGCATTGGCAGAATCGGGAAAGAGAAATCTCCTATTTGAAGAAATGTACCCTGGAAAGAGCGTATGTGGGATTGTAACCAACATCACTGAATTTGGGATATTTGTTGATCTGGGAGGGGTAGAAGGTCTAATTCATGTATCAGAGATTTCTTGGGGAAGGGTAAGCCACCCCACAGAGGTAGTCAGCGTTGGTGAATCTGTACAGGCGTATGTAATCCAGATTGACCAGGATCGATCACGGATAGCCCTTTCGATGAAGAGATTGATACCTAATCCATGGGAAAGTGCTGAAGAACGCTATCATCCAGGGCAAGTGGTAAATGCCGTGATTACGAGTGTAGTTCCATTTGGTGCATTTGCCCGACTTGAAGAGGGATTGGATGGATTAATCCATTCATCGGAGATTTCACACGAAAGCTCCAATGGTGATCAAGGATGTGGGCTATATGAAGGCCAAATTGTCCAAGTCCGGATATTAACTGTAAATGCAGCCCGTCAACGGCTTGGGTTAAGCCTTAATCTATCGTAATTGGATAAAACGATTAATTAGTATAAGTTTATTATCATTTATGAATAAGTCATGGTGGTGGATAGCAGCATTTATCATCGTGGGCTTGCTGTTTGGCGCTGGAGTTATATATTTAATTACACGCCCTCCTAGAGGCATTCCAATAGAATTATTGCCTGCTCCAACTCAATCACCAATTATTGTTTATGTAAGCGGAGCAGTTGAACAAGCGGGGATATATTCTCTACCTTTGGGAAGCCGGGTGAATGATGCAATTCAGGTTGCGGGAGGTTTCTCGAAAAACGCAAACACCGAAGAGCTGAATTTAGCAAAAATGCTTCAAGATGGTGAACAGGTTGTCGTTCTAGATATGAATTCTACAGATGCGTTTCAATACGAGACAAGAACAGTTAATCCTTCCATCGATCTGGTGAATATAAATACAGCAACATTAGAGGAATTGGTTGCACTACCAGAAATCGGTCCAAAAACAGCACAGAATATCCTCGATTATCGAAGTACAAATGGGCTTTTTGATAGGATCGAGGATATCCAAGACGTTCCAGATATTGGTCCAATGACATTTGAAAAGATCAAGGATCTGATCACGATTGGAAAGTCCCCATAACGCGTTTCCGGGCATTCTCAATATGCTCAAGCATCACTTTGCGAACCTGCTCTTCATCACGCTTTTGCATTGATTCAAGAATTTTGTAATGTTCTTTGAGCGAAAATTCAGCATTTGCATCCCGCTTCCAAGAAGCAAGGTTAAACCTTGTAGCCACCTGGTGGAGATGCAGTAGATGCCGGCACAGATAACGATTTCCAGTAGCTAGAGCCAGGATGCGGTGGAACTCATAATCTTGTGCAGCAATGGTGATGAAATCTGACGATGGGGCTGCTAATTCGCTTTGTGTAATGGATCGTTGAAGCTGGATCAGCTCTTCATCGGTGAGGTACTTGCATGCAAGTAAGGCTGCGGGACCAATCACCATCGACATTGCATCCATCACTTCAACAAATTCGAACACACTCAGTGGGGTTATGACTACACCATGACGTGGAATTATTTGGAGTAATGATTGTTCTGCCAATCGCTGGAAGGCTTCTCTGAGTGGTGTCCGACCCCAATGATACCTTTTTATGAGGCTGGCTTCGCTAAGTGCCAAGCCCGGTTCAATTTCAAGGGTGAGGATTTTCTCTCGAAGCTCTGCTTCAACTCGATCACTTTCCCGCTTGTGTGGTTGTTGATCAAGATCCATGCAATTCCTCCTTCTGATTTTGTAAACTATTACATCGAGCAATTGTATCAATAGATATTCAACTTGTATACAAATTGAATATTATCATTGACACTTTATATGGTTATGGTTATATTTATGATAAATCTCATGGCATCTGGAATTATTTTTAATATCAAGCGATATGCCATCAATGATGGCCCAGGCATTCGGACTGCTGTTTTCTTAAAAGGTTGTCCTCTCGAATGCTGGTGGTGTCATAATCCAGAAGGTCAAAGCAGCCAACCCCAGATGATGTTCCGCTCAAACCGTTGTAAGGCTTCAAAAGTGTGTGTTGAGGTCTGCCCATTGAAGGCTATCCGCTGGGAAACTGAGTCAATCACGAATTGGGGAATCTGTGATGACTGCGGGAAGTGTGCTGAAGTTTGTTATGCAGGGGCGCGTGAGATGGTTGGAAGTATTAACACTGTCCCTCAGTTAATGGTTGAGATTAAACGCGATATACCTTTCTTCGACCAATCTGGAGGTGGAGTGACATTCACAGGCGGCGAGCCGATGCTTCAAAGAGAATTCTTAAGGGAATCACTGCTTGCTTGTAAAGAACAGGGTATCCACACAATTGTTGATACCAGCGGATATGCTTCCTGGGAAGGATTTGAGCAGATCATGTCATGTGTAGATATTTTTCTATATGATCTGAAGCTAATGGATGAGACAAGGCATAAGCAATATACATCCGTCTCCAACTTTAATATCCTTGATAACCTGAAGAAGCTCTCACACGGAAGGGCCTCTATCATTGTACGAATTCCTCTGATACCGGGGGTCAATGACGATGAAGAAAACATCATTCAGTCTGCATCCTTCCTGTCAGCTTTACCGCATCTACTAGGCGTTGAATTGATGCCCTATCATGAAATTGGGCTGGCAAAATATCAGGCATTGGGAATGAATTATAGATTTAACGAATTAAAACCTATCTCACTTCAACGGATCCAAGAAGTTGAACAAATTCTTTATAATTATCACTTACCGTATTCTTAAGCATTCACCCGGGAGGCTTGTATGAGCATGACCATGCGTGTAGAGAAACTTCGACTGCAAAGCCTGGAAGCTGATGAGGTGCTTTCATCTGAGAGGGCAGAGCTGCTTACAGAGTATTATAAGCAAGAAGATGGATTAATTTCTGCACCGGTCAAACGAGCCCTGGCTTTCAAGTATCTGCTTGAACACAAAAAGATCTCCATCCTCGATGGGGAGCTGATCGTTGGTGAGAAAGGTCCGACCTTAAAAAATGCCCCAACTTTCCCTGAATTATGCTGCCACAGCCTGGATGACCTGGATGTATTAAACCAGCGAGAGAAGACCTCCTTCAAGGTGGATTCTGAAACCCGGGACCAGTATGAAAAGATAATTATCCCTTTTTGGAAGGGAAAATCAATGCGCGAGCTGATTTTTAAAGAAATGTCTGAAGAATGGAAGGCTACCTACCAGGCTGGCATTTTCACCGAGTTTATGGAGCAAAGAGCCCCAGGTCATACCGTGTTGGACGATAAAATATATCGAAAAGGCATGCTGGATTTCCAGTCTGAGATCGAACAGCAGCTACTCGAGGCTGGATTACTTTAATGATTCCCAGGTGTATGCTAAGCAGGAAGAGCTTCGGGCGATGTCTATTGCTGCTGGAGCGATCATCCATTTTGCCCAAAGATATGCAGAACGAGCCCTCGAATTGTCAACTGAGGAAACAGATGACACACGTAAAAACGAGCTAATCAAAATTTCAGAAGTTTGTTCTCGCGTTCCGGCTTATGCGCCAAGAAATTTCTGGGAAGCATTACAATATTATTGGTTTGTCCACCTTGGAGTTACTATTGAACTGAATACCTGGGACGCTTTTTCTCCGGGAAGATTGGATCAACACTTATCACCTTTCTACCAGCAAGGAATTGATAATGGTGAACTTACCAACCATAGTGCCGAAGAATTGTTGCAATGCTTTTGGATTAAATTTAACAACCAACCTGCACCCCCAAAAGTAGGTGTGACAGCAGAAGAGAGCGGAACCTATACCGATTTTGCTCAAATCAACCTCGGTGGGGTAAAACCGGATGGAACTGATGGAGTAAATGAAGTAACCTACCTTTTATTGGATGTGATCGAAGAGATGCGCTTATTACAACCATCCACATCCATCCAGGTAAGCAAGAAAAATCCAGACCGGTTCATAAAAAGAGCTACAAAGATCATTAAAACTGGCTTTGGACAGCCATCGGTTTTCAATGCTGATCTAATTGGGCAGGAATTGATCCGCATGGGTAAGTCTATCGTGGATGCTCGCTGTGGAGGATCGAGCGGTTGTGTTGAAGTAGGTGCATTCGGAAAGGAGAATTACAACCTGACAGGATACTTCAACATGCCTAAGGTTTTAGAAATCACATTGCACAATGGCGTTGATCCACGGACAGGCAAAAGATTAGGATTAGCAACCGGCAATCCCAGTGAATTTCAAAGCATGGAGCAGGTCTTTGATGCATTTGAGAGGCAGGTTAATTATTTTATTGATATTAAGGTCAAAGGCAATAACATCATCGAGCGATTATACGCGCAATATTTGCCTTGTCCATTCTTATCACTGCTGGTTGATGATTGCATTAGCAGGGGGATGGATTATCACAATGGAGGGGCGCGTTATAACACATCCTATATCCAAGGGGTAGGTTTAGGAACGATGGCGGATGCCTTAAGTAGCATAAAATATCATGTATACGAGAATACAACTCTATCAATGGGTGGATTTATAGAAATTTTGGACACGAACTATGCTGGTCAGGAGCAGCAGAGACAAAAGCTGCTTAATCGAACGCCAAAATATGGAAACGATGATGATTTTGCAGATGATGTAATGACCAAGGTTTTTGAGATTTACTTCAATGCCATTGATGGGCGGCGGAACACAAAGGGTGGTGAATATCATATAAACTTATTGCCTACCACGGTGCATGTATATTTTGGCTCGGTAACAGGCGCAACACCAGACGGGCGGCTAGCATGGGCTCCATTATCGGAAGGTGTGTCCCCTGTCCAGGGAGCGGATCACAAAGGACCAACTGCAGTGCTTCGTTCGGTTGCAAAGATGGACCATGTTCGAACAGGTGGTACATTGCTTAATCAGAAATTTACCCCTCAAATACTTGAAACCGATGAAGGTTTGGATAAACTGGTACAACTTATCCGTACATACTTCCGATTGGACGGACATCACATTCAATTCAATGTGGTTGATGCGGCAACCTTACGCCTTGCCCAGCAACATCCTGAACAATACCGGAGTTTAATTGTACGTGTTGCTGGTTATAGCGATTACTTCTGTGATCTGAGTAGAACTCTTCAAGATGAGATCATTACCCGTACAGAGCACGAAGTTTTTTAAAGCTTGGGAAGAATGATCGATTGCTGTGCCTGATATTTTCCTTTTTTATCGGCATAAGATGTTTCACAAGATTCATCTGCAGTAAAAAATAAGACCTGGGCAATACCTTCGTTTGCATAAATTTTGGCTGGAAGAGGGGCGGTATTGGATATTTCAAGAGTAACAAAACCCTCCCACTCCGGCTCAAAAGGGGTCACATTGATGATGATGCCACAACGGGCATAAGTTGACTTCCCCAAGCAGATCGTGAGGACGTCACGTGGAATGCGGAAATATTCGACAGTGCGGGCTAGTACGAACGAATTTGGGGGTATTACGCATACATCACCCTTGTAATCAACCAACGATCGAGGGTCAAAATGTTTCGGATCGACCACCGTGGAATAAGCATTCGTGAAAATCTTGAATTCATCAGCTACCCGAAAATCATATCCATAAGAAGACACTCCAAAAGAAATTACGCCATCCCGAATTTGGCGATCGGCAAAAGGTTCAATCATGCGGTATTCCAAGGCCATTTTTCGAATCCAATGATCAGGTTTTAATCCCATGTCATGCTCCTTGTTAGGCTTATAAGGTAGGTAGTATTAATTTATCAGGTACCAAGGTATATAACCAGGCTTACCATCCACTGGCATTGAAAATGATTTCAAGGAAACGGGATCGTTCCTCTGAGGTCATCAGGCGTGGACGGGCTAAATCAGCAAATCGAATCGTGATGAGCTCGGTACTGATATGCTGGTTCTCATAAAAAACATGCCGATCGATGAATGCATCATCACAGGCATAATCAGCACAAAAGTGGAACTGATCGAAAAATAGGTTTCCAAGCCCATAATGGATGAATGCTTCTTCGTCGAAGGCAAATCCATGGGGTTGATGAGCCTGACTGCCACTCACAATGGATGCTCCTGCTGCGGCAATCTGGCCGAAATCATATGCCAGGATTGGCTGAGTGGTGTATGTATAGTACTCACGGTGTTGAAAGGTGAAAATTACCTGATATCCATCTTCCCGCAATTGGGAAATTTCATTGCTGATCCAATTAAAATCACACAGGGCGGCACCTGGATGGGTATCAGTGGCAATTGCATCACACGGTATTTCATTCTTCACCTGACATCCGACATTACATCCCATAAAGGCAAGCTTGTTACCATTATGCTCCAGCAGGATAGGCTGTCTGGCATCACTGGAATTTGCGCCACCGCCATAATACGGCCAACCAAGGTCGTCATACATTTGGAGAGTATATAATGTTGCATCTGAGCCATAGTCCATGAAGTGATCTCCGGTTAACTCGACAATATCGGTACCAACGGCTTTAAGCAAATCAATGTAGTCCGGATTGGAACAAAACACCAGAAAATCACTTGCAGGTGTTGGAAATGGACAGTCAGGAGAGAAGGGGATTTCATTGCTAACATGGGTGATATCTGCATCCGCCAGGATTGGACCGATATCCTGAGCGGGGTAGGTGATTCCTTTCGCCTCCATGGTGAAAGCTGTGGCGCGAACCATGGCGGTAACACCTGTCATTGCTACAGTGGTCAGTTTGGTGGCATCGCGATTTGTTCTCGGAAGGTTAAATAATTCGGGCTGCACTATCACCTGATATAAAAAACGGAATGGTCAGGGGATATCTGGAAGGATCAAAATCCTTACGGACTGGAGATTGCCCATCGATGGTCAGTACTTTCCAGCGAGGATCCAGGTTTTCGAATGGAATGATCGCCCAGGAAGGTTGATTTGACCATGCGTAATCTAAAATCTCATCGGTAGGGAGCACCTGCGAAGCCCCTGGCAGCTGGAGGACCCCATTGTGAAACTAAGAAATAAAAAGTCCCTTCATCCATCAGGATAGGAACATTCTTTAAACGGAGAGCTTTCGTTACCTTTCCATTCACTTCGAAGTTGTTTCTGATGTAATCCCATCCGTAATCGTAGGAAAGGGTGCCACCAATGCATAAATCCACTGGATTACCGGGTCGGCATCTCCGTATTCAACATCAATTTCGATACTTGCTTCTTTATATGTTGCTGCCTGGCTATACCCCTCTGGAAGTGTGAATGACAAGCGCATCTTTTCTGGCAGGTAAGGTGGGAAGCCAAATCGAAATGAGAGGTTTTGGGTAGGTAATGCAGACGGCAATGGTGTTAGGGTTTCCGTTGCTGAATTTGTTGGTGATAATGGAATCGTGGGCTGAGCAACAATCGTTTGTTTCGGATTTGATGTTGAAAGAGAGGTAATCTGATTGCAACTCACTAAAATTACACCGATTGTGATTATAAAAATAAATCTTAGATAGCCTTTTCTGTTAAATAATAAGGAGTTCCATTGACACGAGGAAGGTATAAGAACCATTAATTATAGACCCCGCTCGTGTATGATTTTCTGTATCCGTGCTTCAATTTCACTTGCCTGCTTCTCGAGTGAAATAAGCTCACTTATTAATGAATTTGCTAGGTTTGAAGGGAGCTCCTTGGCATTGATGCGAATATTATAGGCTGCACCCATAAATGCTGCCCGTGCTAATGCTGCGGCAGTGGCTGCATCGCTTAAAGCAGCAGTGTTCCCATATTTTATAACCTGCTCTACCAATTCGAGCACCTGGCATGATTTATAAGCAACGCCCAGTGGAGATCGGGTGGCAAGAAGTGTGGCTTGTTCGATCGCTTTATGACGCAATTCCAGTTCTTCAGGTGAAACTTTAGGTAATTTATAAGCCATCATTACATTCTTAAATGCAGCAGAATCCTGCTGGACGGCAAGTGTGAGATCATTTCGTAAAGACTCAGCCTGGGTGAGAATTGTTTGCATGGTCGTTTCCACATCTGCATACTTTTTCTTGCCAATGGTTAATCGAGCGACCATGGAAACCAATCCTGCAGCTGCAGCAGCGGAAAATGCAGCCGCGGATCCGCCACCTGGGGCAGCTGTTCCTTCTGCCAAGGCATCAAGGAAGTCAGAAGAATATTTGGATTGTTCATCAGATAGTTCCTCGGATGCCTGCTGCAAACTGTATAACTTTTCTTCCAGGATTTGTTCAGGTTTAAACTGGTCAAGCTGCATGTACCAGACAGCCGCATCCACCAGGGCTGCCTGAGGAATCAGGCCAACAAGCTCAGCATGGTGAATCATGACCCCATAACGTGATACCTCACGGCGGATAGTTTCGACAACCAGGGGCAGTGAAGTTTTGTGGTAATTGGTAAGATTCATAGAAATTTGGGCTTTACCTTCCACAAGCATGCCCAGGGCTTTAACAAAGCGTAAACCACCCGACGAAAAGCGAATTGTTCTAGCGATCTTTTCGGCAATGGAAATGTCATCTGTGGTTAGATAGATATTATAGGCAATCAGAGGGTGACGTGCACCGATAACCGTTGCCCCAGCGGGACCAATCTGATTGGGTCCGAAATCTGGGTCACGCTCAGGGTTCTTCCCCATTTCCTGTTTAAGTGCTTCATACTGTCCACGGCGGATGTTTTCCAGGTTCGTGCACTCCGGGCGCATAGCAGCTTCCTCATAAAGATAGACAGGGATGTTTAGCTCTTCCCCAACTCTTTTCCCCAAGTGACGAGCAATTTGGACAGAATCTTGCATCGATAAACCAGAGATGGGCACGAAAGGGACAACATCGGTTGCACCTATCCGGGGATGCTCACCTGTATGGTGGTCGAGGTTAATCAGCTCAGACGCTTTTTTAATAGAGCGAAAGGCAGCTTCCTCCACTCCTTCAGGATAGCCAACAAAAGTTAAGACAGTACGGTTGTGGTCTAAATCGGAATGCCGGTCCAATAAAGTGACACCTTCCACAGATGTAATCGCATTCATGATTGCTTCAACAACATCAGGACGGCGCGCTTCAGAATAATTCGGGATACATTCTAATATGGGTTTCTTCATAATTTTCCTCAACCAATTGGAATACCATAATTATACCCTTGCAGGTTGATGAAGTGCATTTATCAAATTTTCAATCAATGCTTAATCATGAACCGTTGTTGACTTGAATTATTCTTCACGGTAGAATGGATAAGAAGAATTAATGCTCTATTCAAGAATGAAAAAATTCAGTTTAATTTTATTGGTGTTCATAATTACCCTGTCATGCCGTCAAGCTGGTCAGCCACTGGCAATTCCTACGATTGTATACAATAATCCGATTGATATTTCGACACCATCTCCAGCGCTTACCCCCACGGCGATGGCTTTTGTACCAATCGTAAGGAATCCCAATGATCCTTCAATCATAACTCCTACCCCAGATATAACCCGGGTATTACCAGAGATTCGGAGTGAAGAGGAACGATATATTGTTCAGAGAGGGGATAGCCTTGGAAAAATTGCTTCCATATATGAAATCAATGTTCCCATGTTGTTGGCAGCAAATCAAATACCCGACCCCGACTTACTTGAAGTCGGGCAGGAACTGATCATCCCTGCCCCCGTGCCTAGTCGACCCGGTTCGAATTTTAAGGTTATACCTGACTCCGAGCTTGTATATGGACCTCTTGCGCAAAGCTTTGATGTGAAGAAGTTCATTGATCAATTCGATAGTTATTTAGGTCGATATAGTGAAGAAGTGGAAGGGAGAACACTAAATGGACCTGAGATCGTACAGCTTGTAGCGCAAGATTATTCAGTAAATCCCCGATTATTACTGGCAATTCTAGAGTATCAGAGTGGCTGGGTAACTCAAGCAAACCCTTCCCAAGAAAACCGTGACTTCCCAATTGGAAACAAGGACAGCTGGCGAAAAGGATTGTATCTCCAACTGGCATGGGCAGCCAATAACCTTAACCGAGGTTATTATTTGTGGAAGGTTAATGGCATTGGGGGCTGGCTTTTATCTACTGGAATTATCATTCCAATAGATCCATCGATAAATGCCGGAACTGCTGGAGTGCAACAGTTTTTTGCCCTATTATATGATCGCACCGGCTGGGATCATGTGGTTTCCGTGGACGGAATATTCACCACGTTCAGTAGCTTCTTTGGCCATCCATTTGATTATGCCATTGAACCACTTATCCCAGAGGATATTGAACAACCAACTATGCAATTACCATTTGAAGAAAATGTGGATTGGGCATTTACTGGAGGACCCCATGGGGGTTGGGGTGATGGATCTGCATGGGCAGGTCTTGATTTTGCTCCAGGTGGTGAAGGTCTTGGATGTATTCCGAGTGATTTATGGGTAGTGGCAGTTGCAGATGGATTGATCACGCGATCGGATCAGGGTCGAGTGATCCAGGACCTGGATAATGATGGAAATGAGGGGACAGGGTGGGTCGAATTATATATGCACATAGAAGGTCGTGACCGGGTTCAACCCAATACTTACCTGAAGGCTGGAGAGCGGATTGGACATCCATCTTGTGAAGGTGGATATTCCACAGGAACTCACACCCATCTGGCTAGGCGTTATAATGGTGAATGGATTCCTGCTGACCAAACACAAGCAGAATTTGGGTATCCATTTGTTATGGATGGATGGGTATCCAGTGGAAATGGTATCGAGTATGACGGGTTTTTAGAGAGAAATGGAGAATCGATTGAAGCTTGGGAAGGTTTTTACCCAGAAAACACAATCCACAGGTAGGCATAGTAATTCGCTTCGCCTTCACAAATCAATCATATGTGGATTGGTTGTGGCTTTTGTCACTCTCTCGTGTGCGATAGGTGTTCTTGACCAGAATGATCCGCTTTTTAATGCACCAAACAGCTCAATATTTCAATCACCTACACCATCACTAATCTTTCCCACTGATAGACCAATGTTTACTGGAAATGGTGATCCACCAATCAATGGCATCCCTCCGATATCGACTGAAATTCCGACACCCCAATCAATACCAGTCGATACTGCACCCTTACTTTATTATACACAGGCTGGGGATACACTTCCAGTGGTTGCCATTCGCTTTGAGGTTGATACTTCAGAGATCAGTGCTCCATCAGGTTCGCTTCCACAGTCCGGTTTATTGAACCCCAATACTTTATTGATCATCCCTCATAAATTAGTGAACACCACAAGCTCTGCAAAAATTATCCCTGATAGCGAGCTTGTTTATTCTCCATCTGCCATTGATTTTGACATTGAAGCCTATGTCAATGACGCAGGTGGATACCTGAGCACCTATAAAGAATGGTTGGGGAGCACCCAATGGACCTCAGGCGCAGATATCATTAAACGTGTTGCCCTGGAAAATTCGATTAATCCAAGGTTATTGCTGGCATTATTAGAATATCAAAGTGGATGGGTCTTCGGACAACCCTCTAATCCAATGCAAGAGGATTACCCCCTTGGTAAGGTGGATTTATCCTCGAAAGGATTATACTCACAGCTTGTTTGGGCGGTTAATCAATTATCCATTGGATATTATGGTTGGAGGGAAGGTTGGACTACAGATATCCAATTCTCAGATGGGATTACTGCCCGACTGGCACCGGATTTGAACAGCGGTACTGTAGCACTCCAATCCTATTTTGCACAGGTATATGATACGCCTGGCTGGATAGGAGCTCTTGATGTCAATAGTGGTTTTTCAGCTCTATATGAAAAAATGTATAATAATCCATGGCTAAGGGCGATGGATGTTGAGCCTTTATATCCTCCGAATTTAAGTCAGCCTGAAATGATCCTTCCTTTCCTTATAGGTCAACTATGGAGCTATACCGGGGGACCCCATGGGGCATGGGAAAGGGATGGTTCCAGGGCTGCAGTTGACTTTGCACCTGGCAGTACAGAATCGGGATGCGTGCCATCAAATGCCTGGATTGTAGCTGCTGCCCCTGGATTGATCGTACGGGCTAGTCATGGTGCAATCGTTGAGGACCTGGATGGTGATGGGAACGAGCAAACTGGCTGGAATATTTTATATTTGCACGTCGATGATCCTCGTGTGGAAACCGGAGATTGGGTCGAAACCAGCGATCTCCTAGGTCACCCATCCTGTGAAGGTGGAATCGCCACGGGGACGCATGTGCATATTGCCCGGAAATATAATGGTGAATGGATTTCTGCAGATGGTCCACTACCATTCAGATTAAGTAATTGGATTGTCCATGCGGGAAGTGCACCATATTACGGAACCATGACCAAAGGGAGTGATACGGTTACTTCCAGTATATATGGTGAAAGTGAATCACGGATTATAAGGACGCGGGATAATCCTTAGGGAAATACAGGAAATTACCCAATTTCAATTTATTATCCATGCCTAATTCTAGAATGAATAATTGTTTAAAGATCGTTGTCGGATTGATTATTGGGTCTTTAATTTTAACTTCCTGCGGAAGCGCATCTATCCAAGAGCAAACTCCAAATAAAGTGGATGCATCAATCCTATCATTAACTCAAGATGCTGTTATTACCCAACCAATCATTACAACAACGCCACTGCCTACTCGTCCCCAATATTCACCTGGAGAACTAGTGGATTACACTGCCCAGACTGGAGATACGTTGAAGAGTATCGCCATACATTTTAATACAACCGTGCAAGAAATCCTCTCAGCAAATAACTTTATCCCCCCAGATGCAACGACAATGCCTCCAGGAATGCCAGTAAAAATCCCAATCTATTACCAGCCATTCTGGGGATCACAATACCAAATTATCCCGGACAGCTTATTTATCAATGGTCCTGCTCAAATTGATTTTAATACCGCTTCATTTGTTTCCAGGCAAACCGGATGGCTAAATGGATATGAAGAATATGCATTTGATGATAATCGGAGTGGAGCTGAAATTGTCGATCATGTCGCAAAGAATTTCAGCATCAGCCCACAATTACTATTATCCTTGATGGAATATCAAGCAGGAGCATTGTCTGTGTCCCAATTACCTGAGCAGGCACGTCAATATCCACTTGGGTATCATGACTATCAGCACAAAGGGTTGTATTTACAATTGGTTTGGGCAGCAAATTTATTGAATAACGGTTACTACTCCTGGCGGAATGGAAACCTGATTGAGTTTGATCATTTGGATGGAAAACAAGAAAGGCCTGATCCATGGCAAAATGCTGGCTCTGTGGCACTGCAGTACTTTTTTCGCGAAGCATCGATGGTGATCAGTATGCACGCGCAGTGGCACATGATGGATTTGCCTTAACCTATTCAAAATATTTTGGGGATCCGTGGAACTCTATCAATCCACATATTCCGGGAAGTCTTGTTCAACCAAGCTTTAATTTGCCATTTTTACCTGGATTAGCCTGGGCGTATACAGGTGGTCCACATACTGGCTTTGGAGTCGGTGAACCGTTAGCAGCGCTCGATTTCGCACCAGGGGCGGTATCTGGTGGATGTACACCATCAAGTGAATGGGTAACTGCTGTTGCGCCTGGCGTCGTAGCACGATCTGAACCGGGAGCGGTTGTCCTAGACCTGGATGGAGATGGCGATGAGCGCACAGGTTGGGTCGTCTTTTATTTTCATATAGAGACGAAAGATAGAGTACCACAGGGAAGGGTCTTACAAACTGGAGATCAAATCGGTCACCCATCCTGCGAAGGGGGAAGAACCACTGGAACGCATGTTCATATTGCTAGAATCTATAATGGAGAATGGATCTTAGCAGATTGGGCAGTTCCATTTGATCTTGAAGGCTGGGTAGCCCATAATGGATCCACAGAATATGGAGGATCACTGACAAAAGACGGCAGTACAATTGTAGCTTGTACATGTGCTGATGCTGGAAGTCAGATCATAGCGACTAAATGAAAATCACTTGCTTATAACTGGTTCTAATATTCACTTTTGGATCAATACGAGATATATATATCTATAAAAATTATTCCCCATGCCAGGAACAAGTTTAAGATACATCATTGCAGGGCAATTAAAACGTGATTTTGCGCTTATCCCGGATGGGAAAGCATTGGTGGATGTTGCTGGTGGAAATTTAATTTACGCTGCAGCTGGCTTTGGGGTATGGGAATCCAATAACCAAATGGGGTTAGTGGCAAGAGTGGGCGAGGATTATCCACGTGATTGGTTGAGTATATATAAAATGCGTGGATTTGATACTCGAGGTATTCGTGTGCTTCCCGAAGCGATTGACCTGCGTTCCTTTTATGTTTATACAGATGTATATACTCGCCTCAATGAAGACCCTGCTGGACATTTCACGAGACTGAAACAACCATTTCCAAAGGCATTATTAAACTATACATGTGCGAGAAGCAGCTATGACAGTCGGACACATTTGACCCAAACTTCTCTACGGCAGTCGGATATCCCTACAGATTATCTGGATGCCACAGCAGCACATATTTGCCCAATTGATTTCCTTACACATACTTTACTTCCGGCAGTTTTAAGACAAAATGGATGTACAACGGTCACACTAGATCCACCCGGAGGGATGATGACTCCTGTATTTTGGGATGATATCCCTGCATTTGTTAGTGGTCTTACAGCATTTCTTCCTAACGAAGAAGAGATTCGAACACTTTTTCAAGGTAGGAGCACAGATTTGTGGCAAATGATGGAAGCCATTTCCAATTATGGTTGTGATATTGTAGTTGTGAAGCGGGGTGAACGCGGTCAATATGTATATGATCATGCGACCAGAAGCCATTGGGAAATCTCAGCTTATCCAGCGAGAGTTACTGATCCAACCGGTGCAGGTGATTCATTCTGCGGAGGTTTTTTGGCCGGTTACCGACGTACATATGATCCATTACAGGCAGCATTATTTGGTGGAATATCTGCATCCCTGACTATCGAAGGAAGTGGTGCATTTTATGCATTGGATGCATTGCCCGGATTGGCGAAGGCCAGACTTGAAGCTTTAATAGAGGCTGTACGAAAGGTTTAAACTTGATAATCGATCCGAAGATCATTGAACGGGTATTAAATCTCACGGAAAATATTCAACAGATTGCCGCGCCAACATTTGACGAATATCAGCGAGCGGAATTTATTGCCAGAACTTTCCGTGAGCATGGGGTAAAGGATGTCGAATTGGATCCGATGGGTAATGTTTTTGCCTGTATTAAAGGTCAGGGTAGGAAGCCCCCGTTGATAGTCTCCGCTCATTTGGATACAGTATTTCCTGAAGGAACCGATTTAACCATTACACGGAACACTGAAAAGATCACTGGACCTGGTATAGGAGATAATTCACTTGGACTCGCTGGATTATTTGGATTGTATTGGATACTGAGAGATAGAAGCACTAAACATAACCAAAGACTACCCAAGACCTGCGATGTTTGGCTTGTAGCAAATGTTGCTGAAGAAGGACTCGGTAATTTGAATGGAATGCAGGTGGTTGTAAATCGATTTAATAAAGATGTTAGAGCTTACATTATCATTGAAGGGATGTCGTTTGGATATATTTATCATCGTGCTTTGGGCGTGAAAAGGTACCAGATAAATGTTCATACAAGGGGAGGACACTCCTGGTTGGATTATGGAGAACCCTCAGCAATCCATGTTTTAGCAGAATTGATTGTAAAAATCAAAAAACTATATTTTCCTGCAGATCCAAGGACATCCTATAACGTCGGAGTGATATCTGGTGGTACAACGATTAATACTATTGCGGCAGAAGCGAGCCTTCAACTTGATTTACGATCGCTGAGTCCAAGTATGTTGGATACGGTTTCCAATCAGGTTGAGGATTTAGTGGAAGTTGAAAATCTCAAAGGAGGGGAAGAAATATATATACACGCAGATGTGATAGGTGAACGACCTGCAGGTGAGATACCAGCTGAGCATCCCTTGGTTAAAATGGCATTTGAATGTCACATACAGAATGGTGTTGATCCAAAGTTGAATGTTGGCTCAACAGATGCCAATATTCCTCTCAGTCGTGGCTACCCAGCCATTTGCATGGGATTGACCACAGGAGGGGGAGCACATACAACAAGTGAATATATCGATATTCCCCCTGTTGGCCAGGGATTAGGAATTTTGGTTGATCTTATTCAAATGTTATCAGGCGAATAATCGTTCTAATATATCCAGTAAGTTATTACGCAAGCCTAACCCGCACATCTATTGCGGCTACACCTTGTGAAGACGGGAAAACCCGCAAAGGGTTGATTTCGATCTCAGTAAGTTGAGGAAAATCTGCGGCTAACTGCCCCAAGCGCTTAATGGTATCCAATACAGCCTCACGATCAGCAGGAGGCATACTTCGGAAACCTCGCAATCGACGGCCAGCCCATGTATTCGCCAACATCCATTCAGCATCTTGACTGGTAACTGGTGCCAGAGCAAAGGTAACATCTTTTAACCCCTCAACCTCCACGCCCCCAGAACCGAACATTACCATGGGACCAAATTGGGCATCCTGGATAGCACCCAAGATAACTTCCTGCCCAGCTGAAATCATCCGTTGGATATGTACACCATCGATTACTGCAAGCGGATACGCCACTTGAGCATTGGTGATAATTTTCTCGTATGCAATTGAGACGGCTTCGATATCAACCAAATTGAGCATCACACCCCCAATATCTGATTTATGGGAAATATCGGGAGATGCAATTTTCATTACTAGAGGGAAGCCTAATTCTTGGGCGAACGTAATCGCTTCTTCGGAGGAAGTTGCCAGGCGTAATGGTATATCAGGGAGATGGTAAGCGCGGAGAATAAGAGAGATATTTTGGGCATTCATAAAACCAGAGGTCAGGCTGTGAGATTTGAAAAATCTCTCAACGGTACCTTTATCCACATCCACCTTATCGGTTGTAGAATTAAGTTCATCGTGGAGATACTCAGCCCTTTGAGCCAGAACAGCCAGAGCAGAAGCCGCGCGTTCTGGAAAACGATATTCTGGTACATGCGCAGCACGAAAATGTTCAACAGCTTCCTGGATCAATCTTTCACCCATTAATGCGATCGTAACAGGTTTATCAGAGTTGTGGATGATTGGGATCATGGTCTTTGCAACCGCCCCGGTAGTATGCATCGGAGGAGGCGGAGTAACAACCAAGACACCATTAACAGCTTGATCTACCAATAAGATTTTAAGACAGGCAGCGAATTGTTCTGGTGATGCCGAGGCAAGCATGTCGACAGGATTATTCAAACTTGCTGCAGGTGGAAGTAATAGCCCGAGTTTTTCCCTTGTCTCTTGAGATAGGACAGCTAATGACATCCCATTCATCTCTAATGCATCTGCAGCTGTAACTCCAGGGCCACCAGCGCTGGTCAAAATGGCTATCGCACGACCCCTCGGAAGTGGACACCATGCCAATGCGCGAGCCCAATCGAATAGCTCTTCACTTGTATCCGCACGAATAACACCCGCTCTACGAAAAGCCGCATTAAATGCGCTTTCCTGCCCGGCGAGGGCACCTGTATGCGATGCTGCTGCACGTTGCCCGCTTGGATAACGCCCTACTTTTAAAGCAACGATTGGTTTTCGGCTGGTGATTTTACGCGCTTCTTTTACGAAGCGCGGTCCATCGCTTACGCCTTCCAAATATAAGGTGAGTACCCGCGTGAAATGATCATCTGCAATAAGAGCGAGGACATCGGTCTCGTTCACATCTGCCTGATTTCCCAAGCTAACCAGGCGAGAGAGCCCAAATCCCTGACCACGAGCCCAATCAATAACTGCCGCACAGATGGCTCCTGAATGCGATATGAAAGCAACATCACCGGGAGGCGGACCTGGGGGAGGCAAGAAGGTGGCATCCAAAGGCAGGTGTGTGTCAAGCAAGCCGATGCAATTTGGCCCTAATACACGGATTCCAGATCGCCTGGCAATCTGCATTAGTTCCCTTTCCATCTCAATTCCAGTACTGCCAGTCTCTCGGAATCCACCAGAAGCGACGATAACTGCATGTATACCTCGAACAGCACAATCATTAATCACTTCCGAGACAGCAGCAGCTGGAATTAAAACAATTGCCAAATCAACCGGGTCTGGTACATCTAATACCGATGGATACATCGGGCGCACCAAGCAAATTGCCACCTTTTGGATTAATAAAATGGATTGTCCCTTGATAGTTACACTGGACTAGATTCCTGGCAAGACCATAACCTAGCTTATACGGATCTGTAGATGCACCAATTACTGCAATTCCACGAGGTGAAAAAAAAGGTACCAGAGATGAATTTGAATTGTCCATTGTCATGATTTATTTTACCTGGAAAGAAACAGAATGTGAAAGGAAGATATTTATTGGATAATGGAATCATACCTGTGTGTTAGAAAAATGCTTAGATTGATCCCAATGGTTTCCATGTCTTATCCTCGCAAACTTAAATCGGTTATACTTTATTGGCTGTAATAAAATTCACCAAAAAAGTCTAAACACCACGTGATGATATATGCAACAATATAGCTCAAGGCGCATCTAAAAGATGAATGAGATTGAAAATAAAGTCGAATCAGAAGGATTTTCTATAGAGTTATTACATGCAGGTAACCATGAGGAATTCTCTCGTGTCGTGGGAACCTATTCGAACAAAGTATATCGCCTGGCGACAAAAATGCTGAACAATCAGTTGGATGCAGAAGATGTATTGCAAGAAACTTTTATTAAGGCATACCGCGGAATAAAGTCATTCGACGGACGGTCAAAGATATCGACATGGTTATTCAGGATTGCAACAAATGAAGCATTAATGATCTTGCGACGCAAACAGCCTAATTTCTTATCCATTGATGAGCCTGTGGAAACAGAAGAAGGTGAGCAGGAACCGGTACAAATTGTTGATTGGTGTTGTTTACCAGAAAATGAATATTTATCCGATGAGACGAGAGTAAGACTTAATGCCGCCGTTCAGACATTACCCGACAACTTGAGAGTAGTTTTTTTATTGCGAGATATCAGTGATTTATCGACCCGTGAGGTTGCAGAGGTTTTAGGATTGAGTGATACTGCTGTCAAAACCCGCTTGTCACGCGCACGTTTACGATTAAGAGAAGAACTCTCTGGTTATTTTGGGGAACGCGTGAGGATCCTGCGAGAATCTCTTGGAAAACAATCTACAGAAATCTCCATGTAGAGCAAAGCATAGGAATTCCTTGGCTCAAAAGGAGAAAATTAAATGACTGAGAAAGCGAATCGACACGACCATAAAAATTGCCGGAAACTCCTCGGATCCCTGTCTGATTATGTTGACGGGGAGCTAGGAGAAGAGCTGTGCTCTGTGATTGAAACCCATGTGAAGGATTGTGAAGATTGCCGAATCGTTGTGGATACACTGCGAAAAACCGTTGACATCTATCATATGACATCCGAAGATGAAAACATACCTGGCGATATCAAGGAGCGATTATATAAAACCTTAGATATAGAAGCCTATTTAGGGTAATTACTAAAAGCAATAAACTTGAGAAGATTACTTACTTTTTTTTAGACGGCGGATGTCACCATCACGCTCAGT
This sequence comes from uncultured Chloroflexia bacterium, assembly GCA_963736805.1. Lineage (GTDB taxonomy): Bacteria > Chloroflexota > Anaerolineae > Anaerolineales > UBA4823 > FEB-25. The sequence goes on along the minus strand of CAVTQM010000057.1, from coordinate 204,152 downwards.
AATTCCCCTGGTATCCAGGTGCTCCAACAGTGCAAGCACATATCGACGGCTGGTGTTAAAGTGATCACGTACTTCTGCTGCAGTAATTATTCCCCTGGATTTCAGTAAATCGATAATCTCAGTAATCATCAGCTCATAATCCTGTTTTCGAAATACCACATCAGGGGGAATTGGAATTATTAATCCCAATTCGACCATGGCATTGAAAACCTCATCACCCACTTCAGCCAGGCATTCTTTAGAAGTTGGTGGAGAGAAAGGGGCAGCACTGAAATGAGCTAATAATCCATCCACGGAGCGCTGTTGTTGGGTATTAAACCGGATGGTAAACCCTCCACTGTGGACCATCGCTCCGTTCTCTTGCAATTCACCCGTGGAAACAATTCTTCGTAATGCTGCATTGTATAAGCGAGTGGATAGTTTTAATCTGGATTTCAGCTCTTCACGCGAAATTCCCCGGCGTAAAGGGTATTTTTGATGATAGTCGTCGACTTCCTTAACAATTTTGTGGAAGAGCTGGTCCCAGTATGATTTGGTTGTTAACAGCGATGTTGATGAAATTGAACTCTGCTCATCATTTTCCAAGACGATGAACTGCCCAGAGGATATTAATTCTTGGACACTGAGTTTGGCAGTGTTTGGGTCAAGGTTTGAGCGAAGAATGACATCTTGAAGTGTAGCTGTTCCCAATGATAGCAATGCTTGAAATAAGATTTCGGTAGGTGTACCGCGTGCGAGAGTATCTAAATTAGACAGCTCTTCTGCTGAAAAGCGTTTATGTCTTTTTTTGGGGTGTGGGTCTACTACGATCCCACCACCCAAGGTTTCACCTGGAGAAGGTCGACGTAGAATATAACGATCGCCACGAACAGCGATGACAGGTTGTTCAAGTTCAAGCTGTAACCATCCATCTTCACTGGGAAGTAGCTCCTCACTCCCTAATAACCGAACTCTCGAAGAAATTTCAGCCGCTCCAAGGAACAACTTAACAATCGCATCATGTTTTAATGGATGCGATGACATCTTGGAGCAAATGAAAGCGCACATCAATACGCTGGCTGGGTTTGTAACTGCCCGGATAAGCAATTACATCTCCTCGCTTCACTTCATCAATATTAACTCCAGATATATTGACTGCTGTACGGCTTCCCGGGATGGCAGTCGGTTCCTTTCGCTTGTGGGTTTGCAATCCACGAATTCTTGTATGCAGACTTGATGGAAGAATGACCACTTCATCACCTAGATGCAGGCTGCCATCGCTAAGAGTGCCCGTGATAACAGTACCGAACCCAGGCATGGTAAATACCCTATCTACTGGAAGGCGTGGTCGACCAATGTCTGGTCTGGGAGGGCGGTCTGCCAAGCAATCACTCAAAGCGTTTAGTAATTCAGGTATTCCAAGACGGGTTTTTGATGAAACTCGCATTATGGGAGCTGTTTTTAAGGCGGTTGCCATTAAAGCACTGCGAATATCTTCCTCGACCAGGTCTAGCCATTCTGGGTCGCTGATCAGGTCCACTTTTGTGAGAGCTACGACTCCGCCTTGTACTTGTAAAATGTCCAGAATAGCCAGGTGTTCTTTCGTTTGCGGCATGATCCCTTCATCGGCTGCAATGACAAGCAATGCAGCATCTATCCCACCAATGCCAGCAAGCATATTTTCTATGAAATCACGATGACCAGGCACATCCACTATGCCAACTTCCTCCCCAGATGGGAGGGTCAACCAAGCAAATCCTAAATCTATCGTCATTTCACGCTCGCGCTCTTCTTTTAGACGATCGGGATGAATACCCGTGAGTGCTTGAACGAGCGTGGACTTACCGTGATCTACATGTCCTGCAGTACCGATAACATGCATATGGATTACCGATTATGTCCCATAGACCTTTCATATGTGGTTACCCATTCATGCGCCATTGCCAGGAGTGTTTGCAGGCGCTTTTCTGCCAAATCGTTTGCCTGCTGGAGCATATCATTCACTTCCTGGAGACCATCTTCAAGATGAGTGGTCTGTTCAGCGAGTTTTTCATACTGACGAATAGCTTCATTTCGCTGCTCTTCCTGTGTCAAGGTGTAATTTGTCCAACGTTTCTGATCATCTCCTTTGAACGTAACCCATTCCTGCCTGAAACGATCCTCTGAAAGGCGTTGAATTTCGGTAATCTCATTTATGCGCCGTTCAACCCTTTGAGTTAACTCCTCCAATGAAGTTTGAGTGCGCTTTACCTCGCGATGAGTTGTTTCAAGACTGACCAATTGGGATTCAATATCCACAGCTTGTTTTTCAATCGTGTCAAATCGCGACTGCCATTCCTTCCAAGTGCGTTCCCGATCGACTTGAGATATCGCCTGTTTATCTAGAAAATTCGTCATTATATCGCGGCGTTCACCTTCTATTGTGACAACCTCAGTCAATCGATTTTCCAGTTTATGCAAATTATTGTTAATTAGTTCTGACTGGCCTCTTTGATCATCCATGCGTTTTCTTAAGCGCATTAACTTCACCTTGCAGGTCGACAATTCTTTTTGCATCCTGCCGACGGCCATCTTCAAGCAAGCGAATTGTACGCGTATACTCTTCTTCTTCAATACGAACAGTATCAATTTTATTGCGCAATTCGTCTAATGAACGTCGGATTCCAATCTCGACATCAATGCGAGCCTGGATGTTTTTATCTAATTTTGGAATTATTTCTAACTGTTTTTGCAATTCAAAAACGTTGTTTTCATAGGATCTGAATTCAGCTAAACGGAATTTCTCTGCTTCGTCAAAGCGTAACTTGAATGCCTTTTCCAAATCATCAATGACCTGTTTGCTTTCTACCCTTGCTTTGATCAATGACTGATCGTACTGATCCATGCGGATAAGGGTGGCAGACAAGCGGGTGATTTCACTACTTAAATCCTTGCCTTGCTGAAGTATTGCTCCAAGGTTACCCTCCAAAGCAGTTAATCTATTATCAAGCAGGGCAATGGCATCTTTTTCTTTTCGGCGATCCTCTTCAACCCATTGAATACGTTTTTGTAACTGTTCAATATCCATTTAGGCTCCTAATTAATACAAAAAAAGAAAGAATCACTCCAGCATTTGTGGAGTGCTAGGACAAAGAGATTATAGCATGAGGTGGATTTATGGCAGCTGCAAGGTGTTCAGGTGTGTAAAAACTTGAGCGGCATCAGCAAGTGGAGGAAGGAACCATTGTGGAAATAAACCCATTAAAAATAATAGGATCAATCCGGTAGATAGAAAAAGGAGAGTTATTCGATTTTCTTTAAAGCTCCAACTATCTTCATTTTCCCCTGTTAGCATCACCGCCATCATTCGTACACCACTGAAAAACAAACCAAAGCTCCCCAAGATTGAAAAGACCGATACGATTTGGGTGGAGGTTGCCAATGCGCTCCAGAGCGGTAAATGAGTCGGGAATCCAGCTAATAGTGGCATACCGGCTATTGAAAAACAGCTTAAGATCACGCTGATTGAAGCAATTGGCATGCTTCGGGCTATGCCTTTTACAGACTGATAATCCAAAGGATGAAGGTCAGATCGTGCTTTTTCATTATAAATTGTCGATAACCCAAGAGCCCAAAGCCCAATCGCCAAGGTATATGGTAGAAGCATCATAAAAAATAATTGAACGCCTGAAGGTATAGTGATTGCTAATAAAGATGCTCCAATGCCTGTCATACAGGCGTATCCCATAACACGTCCAAGATGACGTTGGAAAACAGACCAGATACCTCCGACAAATACCATAATTGCACCGCTAAGCTGCATCAAGTTCGTGATGGTTTCTGAGTTACGCAACCAAGTATATCGATCCAGGAATCCGAGTGCAAAGAGCGTTACCATCCAGGGAAGTATGACCAGTATGAAAGCAACTGCGTAAGGGTGATTTTCTGCTGAAAGCATAGGGATCCAGGTATGAAACGGGAAAATTGCTAATAAAAAGACAAAGCCGAATGCTAATGATAGTGATGCACGGGTAACCAGGCTTAATTCCTCCGGACTGGCTTCAACACCAGCAAGCAGCCAGCCAGAGAATAAAATAAATGGAATACCGAAAGACTGGAAGACTAAAAAACGGAGCACGCCTTTGCCTGGAGTAGAACCAGGTTGGACTAAAATTGGAACACAAATTAAAACGGCCAGCTCCAGGATCAAGGCAGCATAGAGAAAAGGTTCTACAGCCAGTGCTGCAGTTAATACTGCAATAAGTACCATTCCCAATGGTACGAACATTCGGCCTGCTTGAGCCACAAAGACCACAGCGAACCAAAAACTTGCCAGCAAATAGATAATCACCAAAATTGGGCGGTCAGAGTTGCTCAATATAAACTGTCGACCTAAAACCGAAAAGGTATCATTGACTGTAAATGACCAGGGACCAACCTGGATAATCTCATTTATCGGCAACTTCCAGGCTAATCCAGCCATTAATAGCATCATGATTGTTCCAATCATGACAGAGAGCCGGTAAAAGCGGCGAATTGAATATAAAATCAAACCAAGAATGATTGGGAAGACAATCCAAATAATTGACGAGCTCATTACGAGGACTCCATTGTTGGAACGATCAATAAATATGCTCCGACAAGCGCAAGACCAAGATTGACACCAGCCATTAGCCCTGCTACTAATATCGATGCTTCAACAACCGCATAAATAATCTCGAAACCAGATAAGGCAGTCAGTAAACCGATCGTAACAAGCAAAGGGTGTGATGAGAGACTAAGCTGCAACAGTCCAATGCTAATCAGTATAAAGCTGCCCCAGCGTAGTGGGATACTGATCATAGAAAGCCAGCTCTCTGAGCCGAGAACCAGCGATGCGATTGCTAGCATGATAATAGCGGCTGCCATGATCCTGAATACAGGACCAAATTTTATGGTTTGACGGGGATTTCGCCAAATTTCAGATCCAGCATCCATGGCGAATCTGAGAATAGCCCCTGCCATCCATCCAGCCACTATTTTTACAACTGCCATTTCAACTGGCCAAGATGTGGAGACTAATAGAAATACGCCAATATACTGTAATGCCAAGGCTGCAATGCAATAACGCCAATCCTGGCTGACCAGAATAAAAATCGATGTCAGGGTCACCACTACTACTGCAAAAAGTACAAGAAAATCAGGAAACATTGATAGGTTTTACCTTTGTAAGAAAACAAAGATCAAAGCGAATAAAACAAATGCCCAGAGGATCCCCCCATCTCCTTCTAGGATTGATGAGATGAGGGCTGTAATTCGTGATGTTTCATAGAAAAACTTCCAAAATATACGGTTGAACCATCCATGGGACAATAATTTTGTGTCGATTGAAACGTCGGTTGGTTGATGATCCAGTGATATACCTAGGAAGAATTGGGTATGTAGATACCAGATAAGACACGATATGAGTATTGCGATGAGCCCATAATCCACCCGGTTAACGGAACATCATCCAGATTTGGGTAGAGCATTGTGCCGATTAGAAAATGGGTCAGCAAAATGATAAACATCCCGATAGGGAATAAAAACCAAACCCAACGCTCTATATGAAATCCAGTCTGTTCTTTAGATGGAAGGATACCTTGTAGAAACCGTCGGATAAAACCAGCGAGGAATAGAGAAAAGGTAAGCAAAAATAAGATAGATATTATATAGAATATTGGTTTTGTCAATATGCTTGATAGCGAATCAGAGGCGTTGAATAGATCAGTTCCCATCCAGGTAGGGCTGAAAGGAAGAGCGGACAAGGCGTAAATTCCGATGAAGGCAATTGCCACCAGGTTCTTGTGACGCAATGTCATGGAAAATAATAATCCACCAGATAGGAGGCATGCCATGCTCCATGCAATCGTTGAGGAAGGGAGATGCAGAACAGCCGATGCAATCGCAAGTGATGCTGTACCGAGCACCCAATACGACTGATCTTGGAGTTCATTGGATGATATGAGCCATTGGATGCCTGCAAATAACCCGGTCAGGGCAGTAATGCCCAAAATAAATGGGGATATTACTCCAACTGCTCCAATATTTGCTACTCTAACGATAAGGATGAGACTTGAGGAAACAATCACCAGGCGTAATATTGTGTTCAACTCACCAAGGTGAGTAAGGTATTGAAGTTTATGATTTTGTAGTGGAAAAACACCCAAGCGGAATATTGAAGCGAAAAGCAGATATCGTGTGATTACTGGGTCATTGGACATAAATGAGAGTGGGATATCCTGCGACCACGGAATAATAGCTGCCATTAATACCAATCCGATGCCAGCCATACGTATAGAAAACGAAAGAATGATCCGTTCACGAGATATGTTTTTTAATTCCTGCCCCAATAATAAAAACAATTCATAAAAATCCAACGCTACCCATGCCAACAGCAATGTCACCATATTACCTGCAGTTACGGCAACCAAACCGATGCCAGTTATAATCAGAATTCCTGCCCATGATTGCCAATTTACAGTGGATCTATTTCCCGTATTTGAGCCAGGCATATTAACAGTTGAATCAACCTCTGATTGGGCTTGTGTTTCGATCACTTCAATTTTTTTATGGTCAGTTTTGCGACTCTGGCCTAATTTTGCGATGGATGTAACAACAGCCGATATTGCCAGGGACATTAACGCAAGAGCAAAATACCAGGAAGTGTCATCGATAAGCAAAGACGGAGAGACTGGAAAGAAGGCAGCAGGCTGCCAGGAAAGGAGGGTTAGCGTTTGGGGAATATCGAATTTTGCAGCAAATACCAGTGACCATCCGATAAAGACTGCTAAAACCACCAAAAATCCCTGGATGCCGAATTTCGGCCTGACCAGGTAAATGATCAACATGGCTGCAGGGATGGTTAATAGCAACAATATCGTTAGAAGAATAAGCATATGGCCTTGTCGGAATAATTATAAAATTGTTCCAGGATTTCTAAGGAGAAATTTTCCCATTCCAGCTTTTCCGTACCATTGATTACCATCAACGATTAAAGTTCCACGCAGGAATACTTTTTCAGGATAACCTTCCAATTCCCAATTTTCGAATAAATTGTAATCGGTGCGATGGTGGGAATGCTCAACCCCATATCTGATGCGCCGGTTTGGATCCCAGATTACAATATCGGCATCTGAACCTGGGTTTAAGGATCCTTTTCGTGGATACATGCCGAATATTTTTGCTGGATTGGTGCTGGTCAGGGCAACAAACTGATTTGGAGTGAGTCTACCCGAACGGACTGCATAAGTCCATAAGATGGGAAGTCGATCACCTACAGCTGGCAGTCCATTTGGGATTTTGGTGAAATCATCTTTTCCCAATTCCTTGCCAGGAATAGCTACCGATTGATTTTCATATACGATTGGTTTACTTCCGTCAAAGAAAAATGGACAATGGTCAGTACCTATAGTCTGAAGCGTGCCATCAGCCAACCCGTGCCATAAGCGAACGTGATCTGCGGGAGTTCTCAGTGGTGGAGAGCAAACCCATTTAGCTCCATCTTCACGCTTATATAGATCGGTTGAGAAAAACAAGTATTGCGGGCAAGTCTCTCCCATCACATGAATCCCATGCTCACGGGCGTATTGAAGCTGATCAACTTCACCAGCCACGTTCATATGGACGATATATAGAGGTGCGTCTGCCTGAGCCGCCAGAGCTGATCCGCGCAATACAGCTTCCACTGCACCCCAAGCTGGTCGCGTTAGGGCATGCCATTCGGGTGTAGTGTGACCATTGGCAAGTGCATCAGCAATGAGGATATCAATGACATCCCCATCCTCTGCATGCAACATGGTGAGTAAGCCATGTTTTTTTGCCAGGCGTAGAACCTGGAAAATCTCACCATCTCGCAATCGTAACCGGTTGTTGTAGGCAGTAAAAACTTTCACCGAAGTAATCCCATATTGTGGTAAAAGGGTCATTTCTTCAGCCAGCTTCTGATCAAAATGGGTGATATTCATATGAAAGCCATAATCGATCGCTGCTTTTGAGGCGGCTTTTTTCTGCCAGGCGCTCACACTAGAAGATATCGATTTTTCATCCAATGGAACGAAATCAAGGACTGTGGTAGTACCACCAAAGGCGGCCGCCTTATGTCCGGTATAGTGATCATCAGAAGAAACTGTGCCAAACATAGGTAAGTCAAAGTGGGTGTGTGGGTCCACCCCACCTGGCATAACAAGTTTACCTGAGGCATCAATAACATCTGCGCCTTTTATATCCAGATCTTTTGCGATGGTGTCGATCTGCTCACCTTTGACCAGGATATCAGCCTGGTAAGTTTCAGATGCGGTTATGATGGTACCGGATTTGATGATGAGAGGCATATGCTTTCTCCAACTCAAGCTATTGGGGGCTGAAAGATCTTGATACCAGTCGTGGATATGGATGTTTTTAATTGCCGAATGGTTTTCTTGATCACAGGATGAACCAAATCGGGTGCTAACTCTGCCAGGGGAATAAGGACAAAGGCACGTTCTGTGAGCCGTGGGTGGGGAATGGTCAGATCTGGTGAGTCTAATACCAGGTCATCATAGAATAAAATATCCAGGTCGATCACCCTAGGTCCATAGTGGAAGGTATTCTTGCGTCCCAAAACTCCTTCCATTTTTTTTATATATGCGAGAAGCTTTTTCGGAGATAATTCTGTATTGGCTTTGATCACGAGGTTTAGAAAGGCGGGTTGATCGGTGTAACCCCAGGGGTCGGTCTCATAGATCCGAGATTGAGATAATGGTTGAACCTTCGGAGGCAGGGACCGAATAGCATCCTGGAGGTTATTTAGACGATCACCAAGGTTGCTACCCAGCGATAGAAATATGGTATGGACCATATGATCTTGATAGTATCCCTGTTATCAAACTCTTTCAATAATTGAGGCAGTTGCCATACCATGACCGATACACATGGTCTGTAATCCATAATTTCCTTGTGTTCGCTGTAGTTCATAGACTAATTTGGTCATCAAGATGGCACCGGTGGCACCCAAGGGATGTCCTAGTGCAATTGCACCACCATTTGGGTTGACCCTGGATGAATCTGGTTGAATTTCCTTTGCCCAACCCAAAACGACTGAAGCAAACGCTTCGTTGATTTCAATGATGTCAATTTCGTCCAAAGATAACCCTGAACGATTGAGAATCTCTTTGGTGGCAATGATTGGACCGTCCAGCATGAGTACCGGGTCTGATCCAACCACGTGGCGGGAAACGATCCGTGCAAGAGGTGTTAGATTATGTGCACCGACGGCTTTTGCAGAAGCTAACACTAATGCTGCTGATCCATCACTGATCTGACTGGCATTGGCAGCCGTCACTACCCCATCTGGTTTGAATACAGGCTGGAGGGTTGCCATCTTCTCACGGTTGGGTGGCATACGTACTCCTTCATCGATTGTTATCACCTTGCCATCTGCTAAAGTGATGGGAAGTATCTGGCTCGTAAAATAGCCATTCTGGATGGCATGCATGGCACGGAGATGTGATCCATAGGCATAATCATCCACTTCATCCCGTGAGAGTTGATATTTTTCGGTCATCATTTCAGCGCTTATTCCCTGATGGACTAGCTTGATTGGCATACCAGACGGCCATTCTGGTGGGTAGTCAGCACCTAAAGGTTGGTGCGACATCATCTCTGTTCCACCCGCAATGACAAGATCCATATCTCCTGCAAGGATGGCTTGGGCAGCAAAATGAATAGACTGTTGACCTGAACCGCACATACGACTTAGGGTAACAGCAGGAACTCGCATTGGAAATCCAGCTTTTAGCACACTAATTCGTGCCAGGTTGGCACCCTGGTCCCCAATGGGAGTGACACAGCCCCAAATTACATCTTCGACCTGCCCAGGCTCAATCCCTGCTCTCGTGACCACTTCTTGCAATACCAAAGATGTCAGGTCAGCAGGAGATAGTGAAGAGAGAGCCCCAGTAGGTCTACCCATTCCGACTGGGGTGCGTACAGCGGAAATGATGAAAACCTCAGCCATTTCAACACCTCCTTAGACGATATGATAAGCATACCATATTTATAGTACGTGAATACCCGATATAAAAACTTGTTTGCAAAGTTTGCCTCATACAGCTAAAATTGAGCCATGCAAGCATTCTTTGAGGAGTGGTCATGGTAAAGGCAACATTTCATTTCCCACGTGGATTTTTGTGGGGAACAGCAACAGCTGCATATCAGGTTGAAGGTAATAATACCCAAAGCAATTGGTATGCCTGGGAACAGGAACCTGGGCGAATTATTAATGATGACAAAGCCGGGCTTGCGTGTGATTGGTGGAATGGTCGTTGGCGTGAGGATTTTCATCGAGCCGCCGAAGGAAATCAAAATGCGCACCGCATGTCCATCGAGTGGAGCAGGATCCAACCCACGCCGGATCGCTGGGATGAAGAGGCATTAAGTCACTATGTCGAAATGGTGCGTGGATTAAACGAGTTAAACATGACCCCATTAATCACATTGCATCACTACTCGGACCCCCAATGGTTCGTAGAAAAGGGCGGCTGGGAGAATGAAGCCGCAGCGGGATATTTTGAAAAATATGTTCGCAAAGTTGTGACGGCATTAAAAGATTATGTAAACCTATGGTGTACATTCAATGAGCCAAACGGATATGCCACGATGGGTTTTTTGCTTGGAGTATTTCCACCGGGTAAAAGAGATTTCAATATCACCTTCCAGGTCATGGTCAACATAGTTCGGGCACATGCTAGCGCATACCACACCATCCATCAAATTCAACCCCAGGCACGTGTTGGCATGGCTAATTATTACCGGAGTTTGCAGCCGGCAAAAAACTGGTCCATTCTGGACAGGTTAGTAACCAACCTGCTGATGGGTTTAAACGAAACCTTCACGAACGCTGCGAATCATGGGGTCGTCCGATTCCTGACGAATTGCAAGCATGTCTCGGAAGCAAAAGGGACGCAAGATTTCCTCGGAATTGATTACTATACCAGGGACTACGTGAGCTTTAATTTGCTCAAGCCGAAGGAATTATTTAGCAAGCGCTCCTTCAACCCGGCGGCTGAGTTGAGCACCACAGGATTCCTGGCGAATGAACCGCTGGGAATGTTTGAAGCAATCCAATGGGGCTTGAAATATAACATTCCCATAATCATCACCGAGAATGGATTTGAAGATTCTGATGACAACATTCGCCCGCGATACATGATTGAGCATATCCACCAGATGTGGCGAGCGGTTAATTTTAACTGGCCAGTAAAAGGATACTTCCACTGGACATTGGTCGATAACTTTGAATGGGAACGCGGATGGACGCAGCGCTTTGGATTGTGGGAGATGGATCCGAAAACCCAGGTCAGGCATAAACGAGCCAGCGCTGATCTGTATAGTGAAATATGCCGAGAGAACGGGATATCAGATGATATGATAAGGCGGTATGCACCAACTGCACTGGCAGGAATATTCCCTGATTAGGATATGGTTGAATATTGATGAATGATTTGGATCTACTAACGAGCGTTGTATGCAGGCCAGCCCTTTGCAAAGACACGGAAGAGGTGTTCGAGCTTTGCTCTCATATCTGGGAGGGTGGCGATTATATACCCATGGTTTGGGAAGAGTGGCTGGGAGACCGGGAAGGATTACTGGGTGTGGCAGAAATGGGCGGGCATGTAGTGGGGGTTTTTAAACTTACCAAATTTGCGGAGCAGGAATGGTACATGGAAGGCTTGCGCGTCCATCCAGCTGTACAGGGTAGAGGCATCGCATCCCACATCCATAATTATGTGGTGGACACCTGGCGACGCATGGGTAGTGGGATCATCCGCCTGATAACCGGTTCGTATAATGTCAAAATTCACCAGATGTGCGAGAAATCGGGGTTCAAACGAATTGCGGAATTCATCCCTTACCGTGCTCCCAGTTTACAAGACAGGAAAAGCCAGTTTAGCCTGTTGACAATTGAAGAAGCTCAACAGGCGTTGGACGACGTGCTGGCCAACCCGGTCCATGCATATTCATCGGGATTGATCAATTTGGGTTGGGTTTACGCAAATCCACAGCTAAAACACATTCATGAAGCAGTTCATGCCGGGCATGCATGGAAGTGGAAGGGGAATGAGGGCTTTCTTTCTACCTGGGAAGATCGGGAAGATGAGGGTAAGGAACCGGGGATTCAGCTTGTGGGGTGTTCGGTAGACAGCCTGGAAGAGCTGTTGGTTGATTACCGCAGGCTGATGGGTGAAGTTGGATATCAAAGTGCCGGTTGGGTAGCACCGAATAATCCCGAAGTACTTCCTGTTCTCGAAAGAGCCGGGTTTCAACGCAGCTGGGATAAGTCATTGTATGTTTATGAGCTCAAATTAGAGTGACGAAGATCTTGTTCTAGAAAAGTATGGAATTCTTCCAAAAAGGGCTGAGTAGCCTTTATGGTATAATGCGCCTCGCTACGGAGAGAAAACCGTAGCGGATTTATTACGGAGAGATCGCGTAGTCTGGCCTAGCGCGCACGCCTGGAGAGCGTGTTTCCCGCAAGGGAACGAGGGTTCAAATCCCTCTCTCTCCGCCACGTACTGGTGGGGGTAGAGATACTCCCACCTGCCATATATGGGTGTTCACAATTGCTGATAAAGTTCAGCTTATACCTGGAGAGCATGTTTCCCGCAAGGGAACGAGGGTTCAAATCCCTCCCTCTCTGCCAGCATATATGGTGGGATAAGCTTTGCTTGACCACCATATTTTATACCCAGAGTTTTTGCATTTAGAGTGTTAAAAAATGTGTGTACACTTAACGCTTGCGTGAGAGTAGTTATTACCCCGTGTGTTGTCACTAGCCTTTACCACACCATACGACAAAAAATGATATAGTGGTTCTTTTTCGTCCGAGCCTACGCCTGTTATGTTACTTAAAATTCTCTAAGTAGCTTACCTCATCATTTGAATGATGATCACTTGAGTCAACCCTTTCCTTGATGTACTTAGATTTAATGGTTTTTTCACTAAAAAGCCATCAGGCTCAATCGTCAGGTCGAAAACACATGTCGGAATTAGAAAATCCATCAGGTTCTTAATGATAAAATCTACGTATGAAATCAAAAAACATGTCCAGGTTTAACCCGTATTTGATTGCTCTGGCTCTATTTATACTTGTTGGTATGACCTTCGTATACTTGAGTACGCATTTCGGGGCTTTTTTAAGCGATGATTCCTATTATTACATCCAGCCCGCTCGTGCCGCGTTACTAGGAGACGGGTTTAATCCTTCGCCAATTTTTGCTCCTTTGCTTCCGGCTGTCCTAACTGTGCTTGGCTGGTTTGGAATTGAACCATTAGCGGGTATCCGTTACTTGAATATTTTTTTATTTGGGGTCAATATCTTTCTAACCTGGATCATTATCAAACAAGCTGACGTTTCCGATTTCTTTGCAGGTTTTGTAACTTTGTTGGTACTGCTTGCAGATGTCCTGTTGGAGATGCATGGCTGGGCAATGAGCGAAGCATTATACATGACATTCATCCTGGCCGCTGTCTTACTATTATTCCGTTATCTGAAACATCCAACCTACGTTCGCTTGATTATCGCCGCCTTTGTGGTTGCACTGTCGTGCCTTACGCGGTATGCTGCCTTACCAGCTGTACCAGCCTTCGTCATCACCTTGCTTGTGTATGATATGCATCGCCCTTTACTTAACCGGATTTGGCGAAGCTGCGTTTACGCCGCTACCAGCTTGATCCCCTTGGGTGTTTACCTGATCCGCAATATCCAGGTAAGCGGCTTGCCCACCCACTATGAAAGATTTGAAGCCCCCCCGATTACTCTATCCAGGTTCACTTGGTATCTTTACAATACCCTGAGCTGGTTTATCCCCGGTCGCCTGATCAGGGACCGTGAACTCATCGCTGGTATCCTGTTTTCTATCCTCCTGATCGCTGTGGTTATCGTTTATTTGAAGCTCCGCCCCAAGACAACCGACCGAATTGGGATGATGCCCGCGGTGATATTTGCCCTGATCGTATTTATCGTCTTGAATTTCCTGATGCTTTTTCTGGCTGGAGGTTTGACAGGCTTGGTAGCTGATAACTCTCGTTACCTGGCTCCGATTTTATGGGTAATTTTGATTCTGATCGGCTATTTCCTGGATCGCCTTTGGAAGACTGGTAAAAGGCTGATACATTATGCCGTTGCGATTTTCTGCCTGGCATTTGTGGCTTACTATGCTGTCCGTACTTATGACTACCTCACCAGTATGTACCAGATTGGTCTTGGGTATTCTAATATTGGCTGGCACACATCTGAAACGGTGGATTACTTGAAGAACAATCCAAATACCAAGGTGGTCACGACTGGCGAGATGGGGATATACTTTTGGACAGGAAAACGACCTCCGGTTATTTCTGAGTTAGGAGGAGTGGACGGATTGAGACATTATCTATGCCAATCTGGTTCATATCTGATCATCATGAAACAGATGCCAGTCGAAATCTATCGTATGGACGAAGCAGAAGTCATCGGGGGTTTGACCCTGGTTAAAGAATTTAATGACAGCTCGATATATCAATGTATCCAGCCATGATGTACCTTAGCAGATGCACGCGTTGCTGGATAAATATACAATCCGGATTTGAGGCATAAGAGATAGCGTTACAAAATCTGGAACCTGACCTCTGATATCCAGTGGGTTGCGGGTGTTAGCCCATGGATTGATGATTTACCAATAGATCAAAGACCGGAAAGATATGGTACATCGGGTGGCATTGTAGGATACTGTGGAGCAGATACTTAGGCTGGCAGATATTACCAGAGCCTTACAAGCCAATAGCCGTACATCGACAGCAAGTTCTCAGGTTGGAGAACGAGCCAGGGAACGAGGGTTCAAATCCCTCTCTCTCCGCCAGGAAAGTGACCCGTTCATACTTTGGACGGGTTTTTATTATCATCCCAATGGGTATGTGATAAACTAGAAAGAAATGGCTAATTCATTATCAACAGGGACAGCTTTATGAAAAATCATAGATTTTTGTGGCTGATGAGCTTGCTGGTGTTTATCATGTTTTTTTTGGTTTTCACCCAAAGTGCAAGGGCTGCATCCGAAGAACAACAGCGCTTGTTCATTGATACCAGCCGTGGAACAGAATTGACCCAAACACCTATTCCCCAGCAATCCATAACCCCGGGTTTGAGTGAAACTCCAAGTGATCGAATCCTTCCACCGGTTGGGGATAATGCCGCCATGGTGTTGGGGGCAAGCTTGTTGGTATTGATCATCATCGGTGGGGTAATGTTCAGCTCACGGCGGAAACAAAAACATTGACAGGGAATTATTCATGAGGTATGCTTGCTGCGCTCCGGGTGGGTCCAGCGCGGCGGAACCCTTCGAACCCTGTCAGGTCTGAGAAGAAGCAGCAGTAAGGAGGATATTCCGGGTGCCGCTGGGTAGCTTGCCCGGAGTCTTGGTTAAAAATAAACCGAGCGGTGCAAACCACCGCTCGGTTTTGATTCGATTGGTAGAATTCTATTTGGCAAGCTCGATAAAAGTTGGTTTATTGTAAACATCATCGCCGTCATACAACGAGGTAAAAATCAGATGTACCTCCAACTTCCACATTCCAACCCACGACCTGACCAACATAGGAATTGCCACCGGTACCATTTAATGTAATGGTTGATCTTGGGGCAAGGATCAAACCTGTGAAATATAGAATTTTCGGTACCATTAATTTAACATGCTGTGGATTAGAAGAAGGCAGGTAAAGCAGACACCCGGGATGGCGGGATCGGGGTGTGAGTCGGGTCGGTGGTGCGGCAAGTCGTACATCTAGCAGTGCCATTGATGGTAACTTTTCCATATGGGAACAAAGATCGTAACACCATCCCGTACTTGAGATGACATCACCCGCATTTATCTTAAGATCATTATTGATACAATACAAACCACTCAATAATGTCGGCATTTGATCCAGATCATCGACCCAGTGACCGGTACAGTTTGGTATGGGGACCTCATACATTGAATCTGGGATTTGATAAGTCAACCAAGCTCTGGATCTGGATCCCAATCAGCATTACCTGGATCAAGCTCATTACCCAACGACACAGACCAGTACAAATATTGCCATCATCGTCATACACCTTAACGATAGGTTGACCATTACCGCGCAAACAACCGTTGGAGAATATGCCTCCACCCTCAGACGTCAATATTCACCATCACCATACATAATTCCACCATTCTATGGCCCAGACAGGAACCGGGATTGAGAGCCACGATGGCATTTCCGAAGGCAATCGGTTGGCGAGGGCGGACGCGGGTGACAGCATCCACTTCATTATGTAGGGCAGTGGGGAAGAGCAGCTGGAGAAAATTAGCCTGGGTGGTATCTGATATATCCACGGTTACATCAATAAAGACATCGCCTTTATCGCCATACCAGGGATAATCCGTGCTGTCACACATGGCGACCACACCATTATGATCGGCGGGATCACGGTCAATTTCAAATTGATTGGCACCAGCACGTGTGATGGAGGTTTCTTCAGAATGATGGATGGCTTGGGTGACACCGGTGAGATTACAATTCCAATTTTTATAATTTACGTCATAGTTTTCCAGGTATAAGGCTGCCTCAGCACCGCCTGCCAGCGATGCACGAATCAGCCGCATTCTGTGAATGACGGCGATCGGCAAGTGCCATACCACCATCAACCGCAATGGCAACGAAACCCAGGAAAACGACAAAACCAATCACCAGGTAAACAATTGACCTGACCTTTTTCAAAATTCTTTTTATAAATTCATTATTGCCTCCTTCATTCATATACAGGATCTTACTAAGGACAAACCATGGGCTTCAGGATGGAATCATTGATCTGTGGCATGGATGGACAGTGTTTGAGACCCAACAATGGTCCCTAGAAAAGGCATGGTGAGGGGAAAATCGGGGTAGTCGACACTGACGATGATGGTATTCCCAAGACATGGATGGTCGATGTAACCGATATTCACGTCCACTCTGTTCTTGGGTTATTCACCACCTGTTCCAAATTATCATAAACCCGGGCACGGATCATATCCAAGCGAGTAGGGATAGATCGAGCCATAGGAAGCACCTTCCTGAGCTGCATCACGCAGCGCCAGCCAGGTGAAGAAGGCTCGTCCAAGATCGATTGTCCCTGCCAAGAAGGACCATTAAAAGTGTGATGGTCAATGCCAACTCAACCATACTTTGTCCACGCTCACTCTGTCTAGATAATTTTTCTCTATTCATCAATATCTCCTACGCAAATGGCTCTAATACGACCGGTCCATAATTCTTGAAGAAGTTGATTTTCGGGTTGGAAGGTATTCAAGTAAAGAATAAGCATAAATATTTTCGCCATCCATATTATGGGTTATACACTGAGAATGACACTGAACATGTATAACCGGTCCAAACGTTTAGATAGGTCAAAGTCCCTGAAAAATCGCCAGTGGGCAAATCATCTGAGAAGCCGAATGTTAAGGTGTGAGAGATGCCCGGGTTAAGTTCTCGCCTGGATTCATCGCCCAACCAGGAGCTCACACTGGCTGATGGCGGTGGTTGGTGACCCAGCCAAACCGTGTTTACTCCAACATTGATCTGCGTGAAATATACATATGGAATGGGGGTAGCCGTAGCGGTGGGAGTCTGTGTGGGAGTAGGTGTTAGAAGTAGGTGTTAGGGTAGGTGTTGGAGTGTTGGGTGGTGGTTGTGGCGAGAATGTTCGAGCCGCTGGAGGTCGGATTTGCTTGGTCGTTTGGAGTTGATTGCAGGTGGATTGCGTCAGGTTGATACGAACCTGCGGAAGACTGGAATGGCAAGGATGGTCAATCCCGAAGAAGGCGGATTAGCGGCAGCAGGATTGATGATCGTGGCTGGCCAGTTGATGCTGGCATCGATGAGGCGAACCAAACCCGTGCTACGGCTGGTTACGGTCCAGCGGAAGTGATCATAGCTAAACTCAAGCCCGTCATTGTTAATGATACAGGCTGGTGTGGAGGTGATGGTGGGGGTTATGGTCGGATCATAGGTTTGCGTGATCGTAGGGGTATTTGTGGCTGTACCCGTTAATGTAACCGTCGGTGTTTTCGTAGGAGTGTAATTGGGGGTACGGGTGGGTGATGGACCGGGTGTGCGGGTGGGCGTATTGGAAGGTACAGGTGGGGCGGGTGTACCTACAACATCGACATTGACCAGGATGGTGCGGGAATTTTCCGAGTGGATATCAAAGCCATCCAACCCTAAAAAGGCAATCATTGGTTCATAACGAGCGACTAAATTCACACCAATACGATCGCCCACGTTGATAAGATCTTTCCCATTGGCGTCCAATGGGGGGCAGGCATTGGAAATATGGTTCGTTTCCGGACCGTGGTCATACCAGATATGAACAGTATTACTGTTGATTGGCAGGAGAATGGCACCGCGTTGGACCGCATCCAGGATTCCATCACAGTCCATATAATAGCGGGTTAGATTTCCGCCGAGATCACCAGCGGCAGCACCATAACGGGCACCTTCGCGGGATGCGCCTGTAACAGCAGCATAGATGAAAACCAAACGACCAAACTCAATAATTCCATAAGTAATTAATAAGATGATCGGGAAAACAAGGGCAAATTCCACCATGGTCTGAGCATTTTCCCGGGTCAATCCTGTTTAATTTAATTTTAGATTTGATCATTTTTTACCCATCCATGACTAATATTTGATGAAAAAATACTAATACTACTATCTTAATAATGCAATAAGTTTATCTTATAAAACGAATACAATCATTATTTGTTACATTATCCCAATCCAATCATACTATCCAGTCCATTAAAATTCACAAACAGTTATGAAAGGTGTCATATCAATTTAACCATATTTCCTTGATTTATCGTAAAGATAACATTCCAGACTGAGCGACCTGGATGGCCAGATTAATCCCCGGATGAGCGATGGACGGTGATGTGGATTTTAATATGTCAAGCATAATAATTTCACTGGACAAAGTCTCTCTGAGATTTGCAGCCATAGGTGTCTGCGCTGCTGGATCATCGTCTGAGAAAGCGCTCAATGAGCGCAAGGAGGCGTTGATCTCCACTTCCATGCGATCGGCTGCAGCAGGGAGGTAATCATAATCTCCTTCCATAACCAGCTCGACAAATTCCAGTGTCCGCTCTTGAGTCTGTTGGATATGGAGATTCGTTTTTTCCAGGCGATTAAAAGTAAATAGCAAATGGAGGTCCTCAATGATCAACTTGGTGCTAAATAAGTGGATCACCCGGGATGGATAAACGGGCGGTTAACAGCGTGCTGTTGACAACCAAGGCAAGCATGAGCAACACAATCATGGGTGCAACAAAATTAAAAACCCAACGCTGAGGTGTGAAGCGCATGAAGATACGCTGCCAGGAGTGCCTGGGTGGCATGGAAATGATTTTTGTTTCGAGGTACTTGCGCGAATCATGGATGAACCCTGGTCGGGTGGCAATCGAAAATCTTAGCTGATGCAGTAAAATTGCTGCCTCAAGCCGGGGACGTAGCTGTGCTTCAATGTGTGGATACCTGGCCAGGATTGATTCAAGCGACTCATCTCCAGCAGAGATGGCGGGCATATTTTCATTAATAATTTGATCGACCTGGCGTTCAATTTTCATCATTAACTTGCCTGATCCATTTCTTCCCGTAAACTCGCCAATGCCCGGTGTTGTAAGACACGGATGGCACCTACCGAGCGTTTCATCACCTGGGAGATTTCCTCCAGTGAAAGTTCACTGATAAAACGCAGGGTGAGCACGGTCTGGTAGTCTGGTCGCAGTTTACGTAATAATCGAAGCAATTTCTGATGCTCGATTTGACTGCCGATGACATCCAGGGGTTCCGGATTCCGTTCCGCTGCATAGCCGTCCATTTGCTCTGGATCTTTGGATTCCTGACGGTTATTCTGGCGGTAGTGGTCTATCAGGGTGTTATGGGCAATCCGAAACAAGAATGCCAGGAAGGGAACACCGCGCTCGGTATATTTTGGTAAGGATTGCCAGGCTTTCAGGAAGACTTCACCGGTAAGGTCTTCGGCGTCCATCTGGTTATCCAGGTGTGCGTAAAGATAACGGAAAATAGATGGCGCATGGTTTTCGTAAAGATCTCCGAATGCGGAATGATCGCCATGCTGAGCTTTTTTTATCAGCTCGTAGTCTTTGTCCTGCCTACCTGGCATGCATTCACCTTATTGAACGTCAATCTTAAGAATTTGTTACATTCGTTGCAATAATGTAACCAGAATTGATAAAATCCGCTCATCCTGGTGAATCAAGGATTGGGTGAGGCAATGGCGATATTTTCGTGTAAGAAAGACCAGTGTTGGGGTGGCAGGTAAATTACCTCGGCTCGTCCAATGATATTTTCAAGAGGTACAAAACCCCAGGAGCGTGAATCGGACGAGTTATTACGGTTATCCCCCATGACAAACAGCTGCCCGGCAGGTACGGTCCAATCGCCACCGCGATTGGTGGTTTCATCCAGGAATGGTTCAATGGTTAATTGGCCATTAATATATACTTTACCATCGGCAATGTGAATTTGGTCTCCAGGAAGACCAATCACACGCTTTATATATGGGATTGCTTCGGGATTGGGTGGGTACCGAAATACAATCACGTCACCACGATGTGGAGTGCCACTGAAACGGTATGCAAGCTTATTTACGATCACATAGTCCCCTGGATACAGTGTAGACTGCATGCTAATTGATTCGACGCGAATACGCTCAGAAATCGCATTAATCACCAAAAAAAGTGCCAATGCCAAGATAATTGTTTCAAGCGTATCCAGTATTGTCCGTCGCCAGCTTGCCTTTTGCTCATCGGGGATAATATCTGGGACAGCTTCAGTATGCCAAAAATCCAATCAAGCCTCCAGGTTATGTATATTCGTGCGAGATTATACCCCAATCAGGTTGCTTGATGCCCAGCCTCAGCAGACGGATCTTCACTGAGAAGTTGCACTGCATGTGGAAGGACAGGTATAAGCACGGTCAGATTTTCGACAGCGCCCTTAGGACTCCCGGGTAAGTTGACGATTAATGTATGCTGGCGAATACCGGCTACTGCACGAGACAGCATGGCGTGCGGTGTGATCTGTAAACTAGCCATGCGGAGGGCTTCAGCAATGCCAGGCGCGAGACGCTGAACGGTCGCAAGCGTTGCTTCAGGCGTGATATCTCGGGGGCTAAAACCAGTTCCGCCCGTGGTCAGGATTAGATCCAATTCTCCGCTGTCTGCCCAATTGGCAAGGGTTGCTGACAGCAGGCTGATTTCGTCTGGCAATATGGCGGTTCGAAGGATTTTCCAGCCTTGTTTGGATGCCACGTTTTGTAATGCTGGGCCTGATTCATCTGGACGCTCTCCCCGCGCAGAGCGATCAGATACGGTGATAATTCCTATGCGTATAGACATAATTAGTATAATCGTCTGATTATTGAAGATAAATCCTTTGCATATACCCGCAGGTCCATCAGCTCCCAATCCTGAGATGCATAGAAACGGATGGCATCTCGATTATCATGGGTTACCAATAAGTACGTGCGGAGGCAGCCTTTTTGCTTCATGCGCCTTTCGAGTTCAGACATTAGTGCATTACCAATCCCCATCCTTCGATAGGCTTGCTCAACTGCAAGGTGATACACCATTCCACGACGACCATCAAAACCACCCATCACAGTGCCAATTATTTGTCCGCCTGATTCAGCGACCAGGAATAAATCGGGATCGCGCAATAGCTTCTTTTCAATTTCCTCTTTCTCATCCGAGCGGCCTAGATGGATTCCTGGACCAGCATTATGCCAGAGTGAGACAACCTGGTTGTAATCCGTCGACAGTTGAAACTCACGCAAAATCAGATCATCTGGAGGGGTCGGTTTACTCCTCATCACCACCAACCAAGGCTTTCCAGCGCCCGTGGATTCCATCCTCTGTCACACCAAAATATAGGTGGATTCCCTTTCCTGTACGTTGAACCAGGTTGTAACGAACATTTTTCCCCTGCCGTTGAACACCAAGCAAACCAACGTTCCCCTGCCATTGAACTTTAATCTTTGATAGATCACTGGGGAGCTGGTCAAACTCAATGATGGCATAATGCCATAGGCGGCGTGCAGAAACGCGGGTGACATTCTTCACTTCGTTGCCATTGCGTAGATCGCGCATGGTGTAGTAGGAAATTCCATCACGTTCTTCTACTCTGACCACTTCAACACCGGTGCGAGGAGGAGATTCACTCTCTAGTCTCGCCTGAAACAGGCATTTCGATTACCTCCGGTGGGGTGGTTTGTTTATCTAATTCCGGCTGAGCCTGTGAAGTTGTGTGAATGGCTGATGGTCGTAAAACAAGGCTTACAATTTCATCCCGAACTGCCAGACCGGTCTCGGCTTCATCACGTACATATATCTTATTATCATCCACAGCGTAAGGTGGATCTCCTCCACGTGGAATGAGCACGCGCAGAATTTTCTTGCCATCGGTTTCATGGCTGTCGATGGTACATAGTAATGGGGGGGTGATGCGGGTTCGGATCTCTTTTTCCAGTTGGGTGATGGCTTGCTCCGTTGCAGGCACCCCCACGATCGGTTTCTGTGGGTCAGCGTTTAATCCGATATAAAGCGTGCCACCATTTGTGTTAGCAAAAGCGCAAACATCCGCGATAACTGCGTAAAGTTTTCCACCGCGAACGGTCATGTTCTCGTGGAAATCCTGAATGATATTCGCACCTTCATCTCGCGCGGCCCGTATGAAATCGAATGCAGGCTGTTCTTTATGGAGGCGAGGGCGGGTGCGGGCGAAGTCATTACTTAAAAACAACTCCCTAAGCTCTTCAAACTTTACCTCGGGCAATAATACTTCAGTGACCCGGTCCCCGATCCCAGGATTTTTTTTGCGAACAGGGTCTGTGCTCAACCTGTGAGCATCCGAACCTTGGATGCAATGCATCCGGCGAGGGTATTCAGGCTTGGTACCATTGAAGAAAGTTGCGGTTGTCCGGCGCCTCTCTGTTCTAGATCAGTCACTTCCAATGCGTGCAAGTGTGGATCCTGGGTGTATGCAATCTTGGTTTGACCACCAATGGGGAAACCCCGCATGGCAATCCCATTATTTGAATTGGCGTGGGCTGCAATAACGATCGCGCCAGCCTCATCCAGCAAACGGTAGGCAGTCAGGACGTCTGAGGTTGCACCTACGGTAGCTGAACCGAGGTCCAACTGATCGGTGGGTATGTTCAAGTCGATCAGCAGGTGTTCTATTTCCCGAACTGGTGCATGGGGTGGAAAAAGACCAATGATATGAAAGCCGAATGTGGCGGTGAATTCAAAACCCGGCAGGATTAATATCTTTTCAAAAAGCCGCCGGTACTCGCGCAGACGATTTTGTTCTTCAGGCAGGATACGATTAAGTTGTTCCAACAACTCAAGCTGATGTATCTCTTCCTGCATCTTGCGGTATCCTGCCACAGAATTATGATCGGTAAAGGCAATGATATTTAAACCGCGTGCTTCTGCGCGTTGGAGCAGTTCAAGATACTTAATTTCAGGCTGCTGGAAATCACTCGAAGCAGGCGTATGAAGGTGTATATCCATCGAAAACCATTGCATTTGAGAGCGTAAATTTTTCTTTGTCACTGTTGTTTCTTCTAATTTAGATTTTTTTGACTTTATTCTTATTGATTAACATTTGCGTGAATCAGATTTAACAATTCGTCTGGCATAAAGGGTTTTTGGATAAATCCATCTGCACCTGCCTGAATACATTCTTCTCGTAAATTTAAGCCAGAATACATGAGTATTCGTATCCCCTTGATTTCTGGTTTCTGGCGGATTTCACGTAACAAATCAATCCCATTTCCATACTGTAAGTTAACATCCACCAAGGCCACGTGTGGGCGCTCTAATAATATATCCTTGAGTAAACCATCCATATGCTGATTACTTGGTGTCTTGACCAGATAACCTTCCAGGTTTAATAACATGGTCAATAAGGATACCATGGTTGGATCATCATCAATGAGCATAACTTTTAACATCAGTCTCCCCGCTTGTCATCTTCATATATTTTTTGAACTTTTTGTTGTTGAGTGTTTTTTTGAACCAGCCAGTGGTTCAAGGGCAGTCTTCAAAACCTCATCAACTGTTTCGACAAATACAAATTTAATGGACTTACGCACTTCCTCCGGTAAATCCTCTAGATCACTTTCATTTCGTTTGGGCATAATTACTGACTTCAAACCAGATCGATGGGCAGCAAGGACTTTTTCCTTGATGCCTCCTACAGGCAGTACCTGGCCTCTCAAAGTAATTTCACCAGTCATTCCCACATCAGCCCTGACTGGTCTACCAGATATCAGGGACACCAGTGCAGTTGCCATGGTCACACCCGCGGAAGGTCCATCTTTTGGCTGTGCACCAGCTGGTATATGCAGGTGAATATCTGATTTCTCAAAGAAACTTTGATCGAGCCCGAGCGATTCAGCCCGCGAGCGGACGAATGATAGTGCGGCATGGGCAGATTCCTGCATCACATTCCCCAGTGAACCTGTGATTTGGAATCCTTTGCTTCCAGGCATGCGCGTTGCTTCAATAAAGAGCACATCTCCACCCACTGGGGTGTACGCTAAACCTGTTGCAACACCAGGAATCGAGGTCCGGATGGCAATCTCTTCATTTCCAAAAAAGTGTGGACGACCAAGAAATTCATTGACTTTTTCGGGAGTGATAGAAACTGATTGGGTTTTATTTTCTGCAATAATCGTAACTACTTTTCGGCAGACAGATCCAATCTCTCTCTCAAGATTTCGCACCCCTGCTTCACGGGTATATGAGCGGATAATGGTCAGGAGTGCATCCTCAGTGAATTCGATTTCTTCATTGTGCAGACCATTTTCCTTGATCTGCCGCGGAATCAGATATTGTTTGGCAATCGCACTCTTCTCGTTTTCGGTATAACCTGAGAGATTAATGATCTCCATTCGGTCGCGCAACGGGTCTGGGATCGGTTCAAGCAAATTACCTGTGGTGATAAACATGACCTGAGAAAGGTCAAATGCCACCTCGAGATAGTGATCACGGAATTCTGAATTCTGCTCAGGATCCAAAACTTCCAAAAGAGCAGAGGCTGGATCACCATGGAAATCCATTACCAGCTTATCAATTTCGTCCAGCATAAAGACGGGATTACGCGATTCAATCCGTCGAATTGCTTGGAGGATGCGACCTGGTAAAGCGCCAATATATGTACGGCGATGACCACGAATCTCTGCTTCATCACGCATGCCGCCCAGTGAAATCCGGATGAATTTACGTCCCATCGCATGGGCAATAGAGCGACCCAAAGATGTTTTTCCGACTCCGGGTGGTCCAATAAAGCATAGAATTACTCCCTCGCGGAGACGGCGAATTTCATCTTTGCTTTCTGGTAAAGGTTCATCTTTTCGTTCCTGGCGCAGCTTACGGACAGCCAGATATTCCAGGATGCGTTCTTTGATGTCATCTAACCCATAATGGTCCTTATCAAGTACATCTCTCGCATGGGCAATATCCAGGTTATCCTCCGTGCTGGTTGACCATGGTAATGTAACCATCCAATCCAGGTAAGTTCGGATTACTCCATATTCAGCCGCAGCAGTGGGGAGACGCGATAATCGGTCGAGTTCACGCCGGGCTTGTTTATCAGCCTCTTCCGTCATTTTGGCAGCGTCAATTTTTTGCCGTAACTCTTCAACTTCAGCAGCTTGTTCATCGCCTTCACCAAGCTCACGTTGAATAGCTTTTAATTGTTCGCGCAGGAAATAATCCCGCTGCATCTTTTCAATTTCAGACCGAGCCTCATTCTGAATCTTTTGTCCTATCTCCAAAACCTCGATTTCTCGGGTGAGGATCGTGACCAGTTTGTGCAGTTTTTCCTTGACCGAATCGAGCTCCAGGAGTGATTGAGCTGCGGAAAGATCCATCCGTTGGAAATTTGCGATGGTATATACGGTTTGCAGAGGATCTTCGATGGCTTGTACGGATGCCACCAGCTCGCGGGGGATGGAGGTGATCAACTCGCCAATGTGCGCAAATTGGTCGCGCGCATTTCGTGCAAGTGCTTCCACTTCCACACCTTCTTCCTCGGCTTCAGGAATGAGAAGAATATTTGCCTTGAGATACGGTTCGTTCTGTATGAATTCACCCAACCGAAAACGTGCTGTACCCTGGACGAGTAATCGAATGGTACCATCTGGGGCACGGAAGAGTCGATGAATCATTGCCACAGTACCAATTTCATAGAGATCTTTTGGTTCTGGGATTTCAAGATCGGGATCACGAGAAGCCACCAGGCCAATTAAGCGATCATCACCGGCAACTACATCGTCCACAAGGCGGATGGATCGTGGTTGCCCAATGGTTAATGGGACAGCTGTTTCTGGGTATACGACCAATCCACGCAATGGAAGAATGGGTAAAAGTTCAGGAATTTTTAATTGGGTCTGGTTATCATCTAACAATTGGGGCGAGGCTGCTGCCTGATCCAGATCGATGGATGACTGGTTGGGAATGTCGGAATCCAGGATCATTTCTTTTAGCTCCAAATCATCGTCAGGCCAGCCATGCTCTTCCAACCAGCGCATTAGGTTCAATGTGTTCCAGCGAGTCGCGGACATAAAGATGGTTATTCACCTTCCACTTTTATGTGTTTTGGTTGGGTTATCGGGAGGGTGATAAGAAGAAAACCATCACGATAAATTGCCTCAACCTTGTTGGAATTTACGATATAGGGGAGTTCGAATTCAGTACTGAATTCACCAAAGGGGATCTCCATCTGGTGGTAGGCGCGTCTTTCTGATGTGTCTTGCCGAATCCCACGAATCGTTATATTTCTTCCAACTAACGAGATAGAAAAATCAGTTTCATGCATACCTGCAATTTCGACCCGAATGATGATTGCATTCTCTGTCTCATACACATCCGTTGGAGGACGCCATGCATGAGGACGAGAAATTATTCGCCAACGGGATGTTTCAGGATATGGGTTTTGTAAATCTTCCGATATATGCCAAACAACCCGCATCGAATCTGATAAAACAGATAGCTCATCCATATCATTCACTCCTTTGGGTAGAGTTTTTGCAAGTCAGTCCAGTAATGCTTTCCTGGCTGCTTCCAGAATCTCAGGGTAATTAGGCTCATCACCAATGGCTGGCATGTAGGCAGAATATACAATGATGTCATTCTTATCAATTATGAAAACCGCTCTTCGCAGGAAGCGATGTTCTTTGATTAGTAGGCCATATTTTGTACCAAAGTCAGCAGTTTTATGGTCTGACAATGTCATTACACGATCAACCCCCGCAGCAGCACACCAATTTTTCAATGTGAATGGTATATCCATGCTGATAGCGAGAACAACAATTCTCTCATCCAAGTTCACTGCTTCCTCGTTAAAGCGCCTGGTTTCCCGGTCACAGACAGATGTATTCAAAGAAAGGAGAGAACAGACAATTCGTACTTTCCCCTTTGTATTTTGTAATCCGTTAAATGCAGACCAATCCTGGGCGACAACATTAATTTCAGGTGCAACTTGACCAACCTTAATATCAGGACCGACAATAGTTACATCACTTCCTGCAAATTTTAGTAAACCGAATCTTTCAATTGCCATATGTATCTCCAAATTTTCCAATATCAACACGTTATAAAAACATACGATAAGTTATTTCGACGTGTTTATGGCGCCCCTGGCGGGATTCGAACCCACAACCAACAGCTTAGAAGGCTGCTGCTCTATCCTTTGAGCTACAGGGGCATTCATCCTTATCCCTCCATAACAGGACGTAAGCCCCAATAAATTTGTTCACCCGTCATAACACGTAAGATTAAATCCGGTGACCGTCCTGATTGCTGCGATAATTCCAGAGGTGTCATGGGGATATTTCCATTTGCCATGAAGATACGGAAAATAGCATCCACCAAGGTCGTGTGGGGAGAGATAAATCCATCCAACCTGGCACAATGAGAAATCAGTACATGCTGCAGCCCATCCACTCGCTGGACCTCAGCAGTCATCGGATCCACAAAATCAACCAAATGACCTTCGGGTAATTCTGCAAAAATCTGTTGATGCTCTGGACAGAGCAAGCTTTGTAAGAATACGCGCCAATCCCGATCCCGCTCCTGCCACCAATTAAAATCAATATGGAAATGGGTCTGGGTAGTCGGTTTTACCCGACTTGAGCGTTTCATATCTGGCAAGGGGGTCATTTATGACTTTCCGAATCATCAAAGCGATAATGTAGATCACCTACATGAGTGAACCATGGCCTGGATGCTAATAAGGCTAGAATGGGTCCAGGAGGGCATCGACGGATAATATTTACCGCGGTGTATAACTCACTTGCATGAACATGACTTTGAGAGTTTAGCTTCGCCAAGTCTCGCACAGTATTGACCACAATACGCTCGAATGGAACCCGATCTTTTTGGATTTGCTTCCAGGCTATATCAAGAGCTTGTAGATCGGGGATGGCAATAGCCATACGCTCGTCATAAGCGGCTGTGATGATTTGCTTAAGCATTGCAAATACAATTCCACCATCCGATCCAACAAGAACTGTACGAACCCATTCGCGTGAACCACGTTGAGAATCACATTGAACAATGACTTCACCGGGATTTTTTCCACGCTTTACCCTTATAATACTTCCGGGCATCAATCCATGAGATTTATACCAATCCTGGAGACCATACACATAATGGTTCGCACGAACCACCCATCCTGGAAATTTTTGTCCTGTTTCACCATCAACCAGAACAAAACGTATCCGTGGCGCTTCATACGCTGTGGGAAAGAGGTGATTAATCCGCGCAGTTAGGGGGAGTGTTCCAGCACGCCAATGTGGAAAAGTCAAGGTCAATTGAATTTCATTAGCAGCAGGATATTTATAACTGGCTGGAGATAACTCATCATCCAACTTGCGTTCAAGCTCAAGCATCTCTTCACTAAGAAGAGCAGGGTCATAATCCAGAGGTTGATAACGTAGATTTACGGGTATTTGAAGGACGTTTTCAGGTTCAAGCCGATGAAGGAACCACAATACTTCTCCGCTTGGACCAACTTCGTCAAATCTTGGGTCTTCCTGTAAGGCATGATCGAGGGAAAATTCTACCAATTTTGAGTTTGCAGTGGATGCTAAACCTACCTGTTCCAATAAAGGTTGTGTTGGTGATGGACCACCACCAGCCATATCCAGGATTGCTTCAACTAAATTCAAATGACCCATATTGATGTCAATCAAAAGTGCGCGTGGGAACCATTTCCCAGCAATTCGAACAAAATCTTGATTTTTTGATAAGTCAGAATTAATTATCTCAAGTAACTTATCACCATAATTCGTTAATACCGTATCTGCATCCAATAGAGATTCTTCGATTGAAATTTCCTGAGGTTGATTAAGAATATGATCCTGGATGTTTGAGGCGAATTCCTTGGTTTCATCGTTATCAAACCTTACTTGTATAACCTGAAAATCACCCAAGTCAGGATTTTGCCCAGGACGAACTCCAATCACCCGGGCGTGTTGCCAGCTATAGGCAGGAAAAACAAGATCCTGGTTGTCTTTATAAAGGTTTGCAGGGATATAAATGTCCCCACCCATCGTCCGTTGATGTTCAAGAGCTAATTTTTCCTGGCGAATACGTTCTGCTAATAATGCAGATAATAATTCTGGTGATGTTAATGGAGTTTCAATTTCCAGGAGATAATTGTATATAAATTCGCGGTCCTCGTCGGTAAGATTAAAAGTCTCCCAGTAGTCTTCGCGAAGTGCTAACGTAACCGAGCCTGTCATTTTCCTTGTAACCTTAATATATCAACACCCAAAAATAGTAGAATAGTAGTCTTTTGTTTTAATTCTTTATGTATATACTGGCAATCGGCATGGTGAATTATGGCGCTATTGACGCCCAATATTTTAATCGATTGCTTGCGTATTATACTCGATGATTAAATTATTCTGATGTTTTTGAATGAATTATCTAAAATAAAGCACAACAAGATAGGACTATAATAACGACAACACAGCTATAGTAATTAAATTCAAGTATAAAAATATTCAAGTTTTTTGGAGTTGAAGAATGACAGATGAGGAATGGATTCTTATTGATACCGTGCAAGGGCAATTACAAGCCGAAATATTAAGAGGATTAATGGAAGCTCAAGGAATAAAAGTATGGATAAATCCGCAGGGAGCTGCCCATGCTTACGCAGTTACCATTGGGACATTGGGAGCGGTAGAGTTATTAGTGCCAACCAATTCTGTTGATCAAGCCCGGCAGATTTTAGAGGCTTATTATCGCGGTGATTTTGAGGATATTGAGCTAGGGGAATCGGAAATTGACGAGGAGACTGACGAATAAACCGTTAAGGTTTCATGATTTAGGGAAACTCTTGATTTAACCAAACGAGGGGGTCAACTTGGGTTCCCCCAACAATTACTTCAAAATGCAGATGAGGTCCTTCCACCCGTCCGGTATTTCCGACCCGTCCAATCAATTGACCTTTTTCAACGTGTTCTCCCACACTAACTAATATCTCTGATTGGTGCATATAGGCTGTATAAATTCCCCACCCATGGTCAATCATGGTGGCTTTTCCACGAACCGTTAAAGAATCGGCAAATACAACCGTACCTGGGGCTGCAGCATAAATTGGATCTCCAACTTGTCCAGCAAAAATCCAATCCAGTATGGAAGTAAAGATATTCACCACCATTATATGAACGTCGATTCCCAAATTTTGATGAATAGCACTCCCCGAAAGACGGGATCTACAGGGAGGGAAAATTTCCCACTCCAGAACTTTTCGATACTAACAGGAGTGGATAATGAGGACCAGAGCTCATTTTCTTTACGATTCGTCTCAGGGTCAAGGGTTGCCGGATCAACAGGTAAGGATCTGTCATAAGGAAAATCACCCGCCTGGACCAAAACCATCTGCGAATACTTGTTTTCAGGGGTGATTTGTGGATTGACGATTAATGTCAATGGATAAAGGCCGGGTTTGGCCATAGCATGCACGCCTTGCAAAGCGGTCTGCTTTTGATCGGAACCAGGGATGAAACTCAATGAATGTTCGAATAAGGAACCACTCAGCGAAAGGTCTGTATCTCCAACCACCTGGATCACAGCAGTTTCACCTTGAATAAGCCCAGTTGTGTCTACTGAAGAAATATATGGGGGTAATGCACCTGGTCCAGAATCCTCTTCACCAGGAGCATGTAATACCTCACCGGGTAACACTGACCAGCTATTGTTTTTATTGTTATCAAGAATAATCGCCCAGGGATTCGTATTACCTGCGACTGAGAGTTCAATCAGAGATTGACCAGTAATCAGAGAAGTTCTTTTACCTAGATCCATCGCAGTGTCATCTTGAGGAACAATAAGCGAATAACCCGCATAAAGTTCATCCGGGCTCGTAATATGGTTTAATTGGCGAAGCATTTTGGGAGAGAGGTTGTATAGCAGACTTAAACTTTGTAGATTTTCACCATATTCAACAGGTCGTGTAGTAAGTATGCCTTGAATCCCATCAAGGCCAGGGATAATTAATGGCATTCCAATTGAAATCTGATCTGCATTGACGATCCCATTTGCCCGAGCCAAGTCCTCCTGGGTAACATGAAAGCGATTGGCAATTTCCCACAAAGAATCTCCCTCTTGAACAATATAAACAGGATCAGATAGAGGCGTCTCTTGGGCAAGGGCAACCCCGGAAGGCGATAATATTAATAAAACAATCAATAATGCTAAGGTTTTAAACCAGAATTTATCCATTTACTTCTACCGGAGCATCCAAAAAATATACTACATCGCCAATATTGTAATCGTTGATATGGGACACCCCTGTTTCGAACACATACATTGCGGGACTTTTTGGGAAGTATCCCAACTTCCAACGACGGGCAATAACTCGGTCGACGACTTTATAATCACTATTAATCCAAATTACTGCCAAATCAATCCACATAAACATCATATGAATTGATGAGTTTAGCGTACCGTCAGAGCTTTGAACTAATAATAATCCCTGATCATCGGGGAGATATTTTTTAAACATCAGTCCCCGGAATTGACAAAAAAAAGACTGGCAGTATTTTGCCAGAATCGGAGCTGCTGCACGATTTGTTTGATTATTGATTATTATATACTTCACTGGTAACAATCATTTCCAATATCAGGTGAAAGAATGGTGTAAAGTTAAACAACTAAGCAATCATGATTTACTAACCCGGTACCTTAATTTTCGTGATGAGATGTTTTTCCTTGTCTTGATAACACCTGGTCTACTCTTTCAAGAAGTTCTTCGGGACTGAACGGTTTGGAGATATAATCTTCCACCTTGGCAACTTGCAGACCAAGCACTTTATCAATATTTAATGCCTTGGCAGTAATCACAATAACAGGAATATCACGGGTCCTCTCATCTGACTTGATCTGATGATATACATCCCATCCGTCGATATCTGGCATCATCAGATCTAGCAACACAAGGTCTGGTAACTCCTGACGAACAAGATCAATACCCTCCCGACCTCCTTTGGCACCAATAACCGTATAACCACGTCGTCCAAGGATTAAACGTACAAGGTCGATCATTTCAGTTTCATCTTCGATATAGGCTAATCGCTTCGTTTGCTTAATCAAGGACGCCTCCAGATTTAATAGCAATCAGGTAAAGTTTACCACAAAATGAAAATACTCTTGCTTTGCCGGTCATTAGCAGAATGGATCAGAGGTAACAATGACCTTGCCATAGATGTAAGGCTAAACTATAATCCCTATGTTAAATATATTTATATGAAGAGGAAATTTTATGATTGATGTCAATGATCTGCGAAAAGGAGTTACCTTTGAATTCGACGGGAAACTCTATAAAGTATTAGATTATCATCACAATAAAACGGGACGAGGTAATGCTAGCATCCGAATTAAAGCGGTTGATCTTCGCACTGGCACTACCCTAGAAAAAACATTCCAAAGTGGTGAACGGGTGCAGGATGCTCGACTGGATTTTCATACCGTTCAATATTTATACAATGATGGTGAACTATACCATTTTATGGACCTGGATACGTATGATCAACCAGCCATATCCAAGAATATCCTTGGCGAAAGTGCTGACTACCTGACAGAAAACATGGAGATTAAACTAACCTTTTTTCTAGGTGAGCCCATCGATGTTGAACTTCCGATCACAGTGGATATGGATGTAGTTGAAGCAGATGTTGCAGTACGAGGGGATACCGCAACAGGTGTCAATAAAAAAGTTAAGACCAATACCGGATTGGAAGTTCAGGTCCCTGCTTTTGTTAATGTGGGAGACCGTATCCGCATCGATACCCGAACTGGTTCCTACGTAACCAGGGTTTAAATCCTCCCTTACGAAACCATTATGCGTACACCCGCTGGGAAAGAATGCGGATATTTTTATGGTAACTATTTCCGCGGTCGTTCACAAGAAGAATGCCGATTATTAGGATCAACCTCACCTCCGCTTACTTGGAAACGAGAGTTGTGTAACACATGTCCAGTGCCTGGTATTCAGCTTGCAAATTCATGCCCATTTATGCTCCTTAAGCCTAAACTGGTACGCAAGCTTCCATTTGGTAAACAAGAGGTGAGGGTGCAAACTTTTTGTAGGAAATCAGAACGCACTGGTTTTGATCCTTATATTGGTTGTGGGGAATGCCATAAGCTCCCTATTGAGTTTGAAAAAGGTTCTAGTGACGTTAATTCTGTTTGATCTGGACGACACCTTGCTCGGGAATGAGGTGAATAATTTCATCCCAGCTTACCTGCAGGCTTTGGCGAATAGGATGTCTGTCGTTTCCGATCCAGCTGTGCTGATTAAAACATTGTTATCAGCAACCCGCCAGATGATCGAGAACCTTGACCCAGGGAGAACTCTTGAACAGAAATTTGATGCTGCTTTTTATCCAAACCTAAACCTTGCCCGTCCAGAGGTCCAGGGTATCATCAATTCTTTTTATGCAGAAGATTATCCTAAACTTAGAGGATTGACCCAATTCCGTCCAGAAGCTGTTGGGGTGGTTGAGGAAATCTTTCATCGTGGAGATCAAGCAACCATTGCTACCAACCCACTCTTCCCACTTACTGCAATAGAACAGCGACTATGCTTGGGCAGGATTGCCTCCTGAGCAAGTGCCTTTTGCAATGGTGCCCTCATATGAGACCTTTCACTTTGCTAAACCAAATCCTGCATATTTTGCTGAGTATCTGGCACAACTTGGATGGCCAAAAACTCCGGTCATCATGGTGGGAAATGATATCGAATCTGATATTGGAGCAGCAAGGAAATTAGGCATACCTGTGTTTTGGATAACGGATGATGGCGCGTCCGCCTGGGATAAAAAGGAGCCATTGCCTCCGAATGGTAAATTAACAGATCTAATCCCGTGGATGAATAAGTCATCACACGAGATACTCCAGACCAACTTTTCCACTCCCAACGCCCTCCTTGCTGTTCTACGTTCAACCCCAGCAGCATTAGGTAGCTTGTGTCAAAGGAAAAATGCTTACTTAGAGAAGCGTCCATCTCAAGGTGAATGGAGTGTCAGCGAAGTGATCTGTCACCTGAGAGATGTGGAGAATGAAGTTAATCTACCTCGCTTGAATCAGATTATCCAAGAAGAAAACCCATTTCTTATCGGGCAAGATACGGACCCATGGGCGGAAATCCGCCAATATTGCCTACAAGATGGTCTTGAAGCTTTGTCCGATTTCATCACGGCAAGAATTGTTGTTCTACGGCTACTAGAAAATCTACCTGCTGAGGGATGGGATCTCAGTGCAAGACATGCGATATTTGGTCCCACACGCCTGCGCGAGTTAGTGAATATCATTGCCGGGCATGACATATTACATATTCAACAGGTTTACAAAATTCTAAAAACAAAAAACAAAAAACAATAACTGGCTTATTTTTGTTACGCCTCTGAATTATTGGGGCGGTGTTAAATAAACCATAGACCTGAAATCGGCAAGGATGATTTTTTATTTCAGCCAAGGAGGTATAAATGAAAAAACGAGTTGTGATTACGGGATTAGGGTGTATTTCTCCCTTGGGAAATAATGTTGCAACCATGTGGAACAATATCACTTCTGGTAAATCTGGTGTGGGGATGATCACTTATTATGACACCACTCCGTTCAAGGTTAAAATTGGAGCTGAGGTAAAGAATTTTGACGGGGCTGCAATGTTTGGAGTTCGTGAAGCACGCCGGATGGACCGATTTGTCCAATTTGGATTAGCTGCGGCTATCCAAGCCGTGGAAAACTCGCACCTTGTGATCACAGAATCGAATCGAGATCGGATTGGGGTTGTAATGGGCACCGGAATTGGTGGGATGAGCACTTTATTCGAACAAGCCAAGGTGTTTTTTGATCGTGGACCTGATCGAGTGAGTCCGTTTATGGTACCCATGATGCTTCCGGATTCTGCTGCAAGTATGATTGCTTTACAGCTTGGTATTCGTGGCCCAAACTTGGCGGTAGTCTCTGCATGTGCAAGTGGAACCAATGCTCTGGGGGAGGCGGCAGAAATAGTCCGACGAGGATCTGCAGATGTTATATTATCTGGGGGTACTGAAGCGGTCATTGTGCCAATTGCAATGGCAGGACTTGGTGTGATGACTGCATTAACCAGTCAGAATGAGGAACCAGAAAAAGCATCACGTCCATTTGATAAAAATCGAAGCGGCTTTGTGATGGGTGAAGGCGCTGGTGTCTTGGTTCTGGAATCGATAGAACATGCACTCGCTCGAGGCGCACATATATTTGGGGAAATCAGAGGTTATGGGACTACGAATGACGCCTTTCATATATCTGCTCCTGCAGAGAATGGCATTGGGGCAGCATTATGTATGCAAATTGCTCTCAAGGATGCAGGTTTAACCACCAGTGAGATTGGATACATCAATGCACATGGCACCAGTACCCAACTGAACGACAAAAGCGAGACGGCTGCGATCAAAACAGTTTTTGGTGAACAGGCGTATCGAATTCCTGTATCATCTACTAAATCAATGACAGGTCACCTGCTTGGAGCAGCTGGTGCGGTTGAAGCATTGATCTGCGTTAAAGTGTTAGAAGATTCCATCCTCCCACCAACTATAAATTATGAAACTCCAGATCTGGAATGTGACCTGGATTATGTTCCAAATATTGCACGGCATGTAAAGGTAGACCATATCATGTCCAACTCCTTTGGTTTTGGAGGGCATAATGCCAGCATAATCATAAGCCGATTTGGCGAGGCTTAATTATGAGTCCATATGCTCATATCACTGGATGGGGGATGGCTGTACCCGCCAAAGTATTAACCAATGAAGATCTGGAAAAAATGGTCGATACAAATGACGAGTGGATTCAATCACGCACTGGTATTCGTGAAAGACACATTGTAAATGATGAAGAATCCACGGCTAGCCTGGCAAAGGATGCAGCGCTTAATGCACTCCGGGTAGCGAATCTCAATCCAACCGATGTTGAGCTTATCATCGTATCCACGTCTTCTCCGGAGCACATATTTCCTGCAACTGCATGCCTGGTTCAAGATCAGATCGGCGCATCCCATGCGGGAGCATTTGATTTATCAGCCGCATGTTCTGGATTTATATACGCATTAAATATGGCAACACAAGCTATCCGAAGTGGATCGGTAAAAAATGCATTAGTGATTGGAGCAGAGACATTATCAAGATTTGTAAATTGGGAGGACCGAAATACATGTGTCTTATTTGGAGATGGTGCTGGAGCATTCGTACTTCAATCTGGTGATGAACCAGGAGGAGTACTCTCTGCAGTAATGCGTTCTGATGGATCTGGTGCGAATTTGCTCACGGTACCAGCAGGAGGCAGCCGTTTACCGACAAGCTCTGAGACCATCCTTCATAATCAACATACCATACACATGAATGGACGGGAAGTGTTTCGGTTTGCTACCCGTGTGATGGCACAGGCAACCAAAGAAGTCATTTCAGCTGCCCAGCTTCAGATAGAAGATATACAACTTGTAATTCCTCATCAAGCGAACCTTCGAATCATCGAAGCAGCAATGCGAGGATTGGATATTCCGAAAGATCAATGTTTTATAAATATTGAAAGATATGGCAATACTTCCACGGCATCGATACCAATTGCTACTTGTGAAGCAATACAACAAGGACGTCTCCATACGGGTGATAATACTGTCTTTGTAGGGTTCGGGGCAGGCCTTACCTGGGGAGCAGCTCTGGTGCGCTGGTCTGGACCATTCTTGCCTTACCGTCATATTTATCCGGCATCTTATCGTTTGTGGGTGGCAATACGATCTAAGTTACTCAGGATGGTGCGCCGTATTGAAGGCTGGATCTGGGGACGCAATATATAAATCGAAAGGATAGTACTTGGTCTATATTACCATATCTCAAGCAAGTATATGATAAATCGAATGAGTGTATAGATAGATCATTTTATTCAACTTGATTGCTGGTGATACAGGCATGTTGATTAAGCGTATAATTAATTGTTAAATTTCGAGGTAAATGTTAGAGGGATGTTAGAGTTATAAATACTTGTTCTCCCAATACTACCTTTAGAGACAAGAGATTGGTATAATCGAAAATTGACCTAATTCAAGATTATTCGTGGATTTACTTAATAGGTCAGTGTGATATTTCTGGAGGTATAGGTGAATCAAAATCGTAGTCGTTCAACGATTGTTTATGTAATATTGTTTGCCATCATTATTATTATGGTTTTCGTTAGCTTCAATCAGAATTCTAATGCCCAAGAAGCGTTGTCCATCAACCAGGTGGCTGCAGATATTAAAAGCGGAAAGATCTCGCGAATCAGTGAAGAGCAAGACCGTTTGGTTGTAATCTATGGAAGTGGAAGCGATGCAATTGAGCGGATATCCCATAAAGAAACTGAAGCGACCCTTGTTCAACAATTACTAGATCTTGGCGTCTCTTCTGACCAGTTGGTTTCCGACAAGATAAATATTAGTGTGAAACCACAGGCCTGGTGGCTTGGGGCTGCTTCCATAATGGGGTATATCCTTCCAATGCTTATTTTGGGTGGGGCATTTTGGTTTATATTCAGACAAGCACAGGGGAGCAATAATGCTGCCATGTCATTTGGCAAATCAAAAGCAAGAATGTTTACTGGTGACCAACCGTCGGTTACTTTTGGGGATGTTGCAGGGGTTGAGGAAGCGAAGGAAGAACTCCAAGAGGTTGTTGAGTTTTTAAAGGAACCAGAGAAATTTATCTCGTTGGGTGCTAGGATTCCGAAAGGTGTACTCCTGGTTGGTCCTCCTGGAACTGGAAAGACATTATTAGCAAAAGCTGTATCTGGAGAAGCTGGTGTGCCCTTCTTTTCAATTTCTGGTTCTGAATTTGTGGAAATGTTTGTTGGTGTTGGTGCAAGCCGGGTACGTGACCTATTTGACCAGGCAAAACGCCATTCTCCATGTATTGTCTTTGTGGACGAAATTGATGCAGTTGGACGCCAACGCGGTGCTGGTCTTGGTGGAAGCCATGATGAACGTGAGCAAACCTTGAACCAAATGCTGGTTGAAATGGATGGATTTGACACTGATACGAATGTAATAATCATGGCTGCGACAAACCGTCCAGATATCCTTGATCCAGCGCTCCTACGACCAGGCAGGTTTGACCGGCGAGTGGTGCTTGATCGTCCTGATATGAGAGGTCGAGAAGCGATCTTGAAAGTACATGTAAAAGGGAAACCCCTGGCAGCAAACACGGATTTAGGTGTGTTAGCGCGTTCGACTCCAGGTTTTGTGGGTGCAGATCTTGAAAACCTGGTGAATGAAGGAGCGATTTTAGCAGCACGCCGAAATAAAAAATCCATTGAGCAAGAAGATCTCGAGGAAGCAATTGAACGTGTGATTGCAGGACCAGAGAGAAAAAGCCGCCTGATTAGTGAAGAGGAAAAACGGATTGTGGCATATCATGAAGCCGGCCATGCAGTTGTGATGAATGCAGTTCCTGAAGCTGATCCGGTTCATAAGGTATCCATAACTGCCAGAGGAATGGCGGGTGGATATACACTGGCACTACCCGCGGAAGATCGTACTTTAATGGGTCGAAATAAGCTTATTGCTGATATGATCGGGTTAATGGGTGGACGAGCTGCTGAAGAAATTGTATTTAATGACATCACCTCAGGAGCATCGAATGATCTGGAACGCGTAACCAAGCTGGCACGCGCCATGGTAACCAGATTGGGGATGAGCGATGGCTTGGGTCCGATGGTTTATGGTCAAAAAGAAGAGCTGATTTTTCTGGGACGTGAGATATCTGAGCAAAGGGATTATTCTGAGGCAGTAGCAGAGCAAATAGATAAAGAAGTACGGACACTTGTTAACGATGCCTATGATAATGCAAAGCGAATCCTCCTTCAATATCGAGAAGCATTAGATACAATAGCTAAAAGACTATTGGAAGTTGAAACCTTAACAAGGGATGAATTTGAAGCATTGTTTCCACCACCATTTCCGAAAAACGGGGGAACGCCGCTACCAAAACTGGTATAACTGATCAATATCATTTTGCTTATAAGATTCGGGGTTTCTACAATTCTAATTTGCATGAAACCCTAAAAGTATTTGTAAATTAGAAACATTTTGACTTTTTATCTTCAGCTTGGTATAATCCAAGTTTGCGTAAAATTCGAATTGATGGAGAGTTCGCTATGGATACCAATATTACAACAGGTGCTCCAAGCAACATAAAAGAAATAAAAAATAAAATGTATTTCCGAGGCAAGGTTGTAAAAACCTCATTAGCTGGAGCGCTTGTCGATATTGGAATGGAAACTCCAGGTATGGTACATATCTCGCTGCTTCAGAAGGAACCCGTAAAACGGGTCGAGGACGTAATTCACGAAGGCGACGAAGTGGATGTATGGGTCCGCCGTGTTTCACCTAAAAAAGGAAGAATCGAGCTGACCATGATTAAACCACTTGGTTTGGAGTGGAGCGAGATTAAAAAGGATATGGTTATATCTGGTACGGTTGTACGCCTCGAAAAATTTGGTGTTTTTGTGGATATTGGCGCAGAAAGACCAGGACTTGTACACATTAGTGAAATGACACACGACTTTATTCGTACACCCGGCGATGTTGTAAAAGAGGGGGATGTTGTCGAGGTTAAGGTTTTAGATGTAATTAAACCCAAGAAGCAAATTAAGTTAAGTATGAAAGCATTACTGGACAAACCTGAAGATGTCGTAAAAGTTGCTTTGGAAAAGACTGAGAAAAAAGAACAACATCAACGCGAGAAAGATAAAGAACCTGAGCAAGAAGAAGAGGAAAAAGAGGTTCCTATACCTACAGCGATGGAAATGGCTTTACGTGAAGCAATGGAACGGAAAGGTGTAGATAATACCAACGAGTCTGTAGAAAAGAAAAGGAAGCGGAAAAACCTCGAAACCAATGCTGAGCTTGAGACAATTTTTTCAAGGACTTTAAAAACACGATCACCCAAGTGATTTGTAACCAGATTATCAATGATATCCCTGCGGATTTTTGTCCTGCAGGGATATTTTTTATTCTACATATCAAAAACCAGTGATTATTTTCTCAATTGTCGTAAGTAACGAATCATAATTATCGTGAATGCCTGGATCTCCTCCAAAAATACATCGACAGAGCAGCTGTGAGAATAAGTAGGATAGCTGCGAGACTGGAACGGCGGAACATATTTCTCCGGCGGTTGCGAAGAATGAATATTTGCCTCTCCTTGGCCTCCACTAGCTTTTGCTTCCAATCAGGGATGGTTTCATGGGAGGGCAAGTAATAACATTCCCCCCATAAAGTTTGGTAGTCGACTTGCTCTTGTTTCCAGCGATTTTCACTCCACCCAAGTTCTTCCAGGCATATCGATTTAACCCTTGGCAAGATCGATTCCGCTCCTTTGGGCAGGATGTGACCGAGCCTGGTTCGGCGAAGTAACAAGTCATCCAGGTGACTGACACCCTCGGCGCGTGCCGCCCAGCGTAATTCTGCCCAGAGATAATTACTACCGGGAATGGTATCCATTTCTCCTGGCTGGGCTGATTTCGCCATTGGTAGAGCATCGGAGCCAAGGCGACCTAATAATCTACGCCTGCATCTATCACTCAAATCCTTACACTCAGGTATTTGGTAGTCAACCTGATTCAAAACCGGCATGTGATGATCCGGTTCTGGCATCTCTGGGAGACGATGGCGGATTGCCTTAAGGACATCCAATCCAATTAATCGAAATGTTGTTAACTTTCCACCAGTAACGGTAAACAATCCGTTTTCCTCCCATATGATATGTTCACGGGATTCCTCAGAGGGATTAAGTTTTCCACAACCAATCACCGGCCTGACACCTGCATAGGTCGAAATGATATCTTCCAAAGTTATTGCCAGGGATGGGAATTGATATTCCACCGCTGCCATCAGATATGCTACTTCTTGTGGACTGATTTTTGGCTCCAGTTGGAGAGGAAGTGAATGATCTACATCCGTCGTACCCACTAAGGTAACATTTTCCCATGGGAAAATAAAGACGGGACGATGGTCAATTGGATGTAAAAAACTTATCGCCTGTGCAACAGGTAATCGCCAGGTTGGAAATATGAGATGGCTGCCCCGTAAAGGACGAATGTGATCTGCGCCTCCTGCTTGTTTTCTTAGAATATCTGCCCAAGCTCCGGTTGCATTGATTACCACCCGGGCATAGGATTCACTTTGGTTGCCAGTTATCAAATTCGTGAGCAGTGCACCTTTGATTTCATCCCCATCCTTGATTAAGTTTTTGGCTTGCACATAATTGATAGCATTTGCACCATCAGCAACTGCTTCCCGAATTACCCGCAAAGTCAGACGGGCATCATCTGTTTGCGCATCTCCAAAACGGAAACCACCTTGCAAACCGTCCTGGCTGATGTGGGGTGCAAGTAATTGGAAATCTTGGGAAGAATAGTAAGCGTGATCCCAACGTAAAGCCAATAGGTCGTATACCGTCAAACCCATCTCAAATGTCCATCTACCTGGGAAGTCTCCCTTGTGAACTGTTAGTAAGAAACCCAAGGGGTCGATCAATCCCGGACCTTCGTGGAGCAATTGCTCTCTCTCATGGACCGAATCGCGGGTCAGCATGATCTTGCCCTCTTTGAGATAACGAAAACCACCATGAACCAATTTCGAAGATCGACTGGATGTCCCCCATGCAAAATCACGCTGTTCTACCATTAAACAATTTAAACCAAGACGGGTAGCTTCACGAAGAATCCCAGCTCCGGTAATTCCTCCACCAATGACCAGGATATCCCATGGACCATGGATCGATTCCCATATGCGTTCACGCCAATTATTTTGCCACATAACCAATCTCCATCCAAGTTTTATCTCAATGGGTGAGATGATTATTACATTATCAACTTACCAGGATTCATAATCCCTTTTGGATCGAACTCCCGGCATATCGAGGAAATTACATCCATGCCTAGCTTGCCTTTTTCCTGCTCCAGGTATTGTAGATGGTCAAGACCGACCCCATGCTGGTGACTGATCGTCCCCCCGGATGCAATAATTGCCTGAGAGGCAGCAGATTTCATCGCCTTCCAACGAGAGATCG
This sequence comes from uncultured Chloroflexia bacterium, assembly GCA_963736805.1. Lineage (GTDB taxonomy): Bacteria > Chloroflexota > Anaerolineae > Anaerolineales > UBA4823 > FEB-25. The sequence continues at coordinate 161,467 of CAVTQM010000057.1, read as the reverse complement.
TCTGATCCGGGTCATCGGTTAAATTAAACATATATGTCGTATATATGGATGAGCCATATGGATAAACATGGGACAGATGGGTAAAGATGTGAATCTTTTCCCCGATCCCCTCCATGACATTTTGTAAAGCAGCTTCGATCTGCTCGACCATGCGAGGGGTATTCCCCCAATCGGTGGCAGTTTCAAGGGTGTCAATTCCATAACCCATTTCCCAAAGCGTATTTCGAAGATAGGGAGTGCGAAAGCGATTTTTATGCCACTGCTCACCCAACGTTTTTCCAATATGAACGCCACCGTGCTTTGCTGTAATATTAAAAGCTTCACTCCGATTCATACGTACTATGGCTTCTTTTCCACTGAATCCAGCTAAAAGCATACACTTTCCATCACCCAGACCACGGATAGACAATAATCTTTCTAAAGCGCTGATAAGTTTCTCATGTCCAGCCAAGGCAAGCGTTGTCATTGTTTCATTGGCTGTGCTTAAACGTAACATGCACAGGGAAAGACCTGATGAAAGGATTTTCCTGACAGCTTCAACCCCGTGTGAAAAATCTGGGAAAAATACTGCATGAAATTCTTCATGATCTGGAAGCGGGCTAATACGTACTTGGACCTGGGTTAGAATACCCATTCGTCCTTCGGAACCCAAGACTATCTCCCGTAAATCTGGTCCGGCAGCTGAGGCTGGGAATGCGGGAAGTACGAGATCACCACGCGGAGTCTCTAGCCTACCACCGGCAAATAGCTTCTCGATACGACCATATTTTAAGGATTGTTGACCACTCGAGCGTGTTGCCACCCATCCACCCAAAGTGGAGTACTCAAAGGACTGTGGAAAATGACCCAATGTGAATCCACGGGAGCGCAATTGAGCTTCCAGGTCCGGTCCGGTCACTCCTGCTTCGAAGGTAGCTAATAAACTAACATCATCTAGATCAATAAGCTGGTTCATCCTGCTCAAGTCGATCGTTAAAACTGGGTTCTTACCATTTGATGGGATCAATGTGACCTACGACGCTTGTGCCTCCCCCATAGGGGATAATAGAGACGCCAGACTTTTGTGCGAATTTGATCAAGTCAGATACATCTGCATTTGAGAATGGATAGGAAACTCCATCCGGAAAAGAACCTATCTGCCCGCTGTGAAGATCAACCCAATCAGGGAAACTATGTCCGCGTGCATGTAATAATCTTGATAGGGGGTCAATGGAGATCAATGGATGCTTTGGAAGTCTGGATTTTGATATCTGTGTTACCACCTGTTCCAGTTTTACGTCCACTGGCTGGTGATTTTTACCCATTTGGCGTTCTAGGTAAGATACCGCGGAGAGAGGAAGAGAAAAAATCACAGAATCATCTCCCCAACCATTCCATCGTCTCATTCTTCACCTCTTCCTTGAGATTCCCAAAGTAAAATACTCTTGGACATCATACTGCGGGTTACATATTCAGCAGTGGTGAAATCATTATGTAACGCACACTCCCATAATGATTTATAAAAATCCAGATGAGGCTTTGCGCGTGCTTGACTTATTAAAATATATACGAGCCATTTGCTCATAAAAACCTGCAAAGCCATTTAATATCAAGGTGAAAATTGGATTTCCACTGGTAATGGTTAACGTCTGATGAAGGTGCCAATCAAAACTGGCATATTCCCCAGGGAAATCCTGTAAATTTTGATAATTCTTCAGGTAATCAGATACCTGAGTAGGTGAGTTCTCTACAGCCTGACGAGCATAAGCTGGAGCAAGTACCAAACGAACGTGAAGAAGGTTGGGTATGAAATCTTGGGGTAATTTTTCAGAGTATTGAACCAAAGCGTTAAGCACATTTAACCCGCCATCTTTCCAATAATCATTTACACGGGTTGATTTTCCTTGCTGGATATTCAGCCAACCATCCCTCTCCAGGCGTTGTAAAGTTTCACGTAGCGTTGGACGGGTAACTCCTAGCTTCAAAGCCAGCTCGCGCTCTGCAGGCAGAATCGATCCAGGGGGGTAGTCACCATTTAGCATAGCAATTATTAGGGATTTTTCAGCATAAACAGCAGGACGATTAGGGGGAGACCATTCGGTCATATCGTTTTCTCAATATTGATCCAAAATCTGGTAAGTGGTCTGACCAGTTAATAAAGTGTAGCATTTTTAATACTTGATGTCAATCATTATTAATCTTGCCTGCAGTTTTAGTTGCCCAAAATGTCTTAATAAATCTGGGTACTTATTGCTTATTAACTGGAAAAATCCCAAGACATTCATGTTACCAAACCTGATTACCTATCATGCCCTGAAGTGCGAAAAATAATGAATATCAATTGGGGTTGAAGAAATAAAATAACTTAATAGCTTGATAAAACTCACCGGTAAGTCAACCACTCGGGATCCATTTTTCCCCATAATAAAATATATTAACCCTTAAGTGTGAGGTTTTATTGCCGGAGGTAACAATTTAGATTTAATAGCTAATCCAAACAATTTACCCTTCGTGGATTAGGGGAGAGGAGACTGATATTTATTCTTGAAGTAGGAGCTTTGTAGTGAACGAATGACCTGAACCGAGATGCTTGAAATGCGGTTGCAATTGTCAATGGAGCTGGAGATTTATGGTGATTTTCCAGGGTATTTGGAAAATTGTTGATTAGGGAATCTCTATTTTATATACAATATTTTGCTTTCTCACAATATTACAGAATATCATCTGAGAACGGATCATTAAGAGCGGTCTCAAACGCAGTAGAAATTTCATTTTCCACCTCTGCTTCGAGAATATTTTTTTCTGCCTGGTTTATCCGCATACCATGAATTTTAATTGGATCGTATGAATATCTTAGCTGATCAATAAGCTGTGGATCACGTGTGTCATCACCTTTTGAATGGGGTCCAAAACGATGCGTGTTCAATATCAAGGCGCAAGGTGATCGCTTGTTGCGGATCGTAGAAATCAGCTCATTTGCAATCGCGTGAATCTCGAGGACATCAGATGAATTGAGCTGGTGAGAAGGGATACCAAAGGCTTTAAATCTCGTATCGATAACGCCTGCCACCGATTGATCGATAGCGGTTGTCTGAGCAATATGATTATTCTCAAGCACAAAAAGAATGGGAGCCTTCCACAATGAAGCCATATTGAATGCTTCATAGATAATTCCCTCACCCAAGGTACCATCTCCAAGAAACGCAATGGTAACTGCATCAGATTGCTTATATTTTTCTGCCAAAGCCATACCGGTTGCAATTGGAAGAATGCCTCCTTGGACACCATTCGAGTAAAAGTTTTTCCATTGAAGATGCTGTGAACCTCCCCGTCCTCCGCATACACCTGTACTGCGTCCCAAGAGTTCTGCGAATAATGACCGTGGATCTCCACCATATGCTAGAAAGTGCCCATGACATCGATGGTTGCTGAACACTAAGTCAATTTCCTGAATTGGGGAAAGCACACCGACTGCAACAGCTTCCTGGCCGAGATATGTGTGGGTAGTACCAAAAAAAATGCCTTGGTGGAAATTGTCCAGTATCATTTCTTCGAATATTCGGATGCGGTATAACATGCGAAAGAAAATATTATTCGATATCATCTCGACTACAATTATATGCCTATATCAAAAAGAGTAGGGCGACCCCGGTCACTGCAATTATAGTTCCAACCACAGCGCGCCAGGTAATCCTCTCTTTGAAGACAAAATGACCGATGGGAAGCAAAAAAATCGGGGGTAAAGCAATAATTGTGCTGGCTATTCCAAGATTGATATTTTGGATTGCATACAAGGATAACGAGACTCCAATCAGGGGACCGAAAAATGAACCGCCGAGAACATAAATCAATCCAACGCGCTGATTCGTTGCATGTTGGACTGTTGAGATCACCTGGCCTTGAATAATTGTAACCACCCATAGAGCAAGAAAAGCCACTGTCATGCGAATTACATTTGCTGAAAGGGCAGGAAAATTACCAGTCAATCCATTCTTGGCTAATACCATTCCAATTGATTGGCCTGCGGCTGCGATCAAGCCTGCAAAAATTCCTTTGATAAATAATTTTTGACTGATACCAGGATTCATATCCAAACGAGGTTTCCCAGTTGGACTACTTTCCATCACAACCCAGGAGATGCCTGCCAAAGTAAGAACTATACCAAAAATATTCCCTGTACTTAAGGTTTCTCCTAAAAAAATCCAGGCTAAAAGTGTGGTTAATGCTGGAGATAAACTCAGAAACAACAAACCTAACCGGGGACCCAATGTAATATATGCCTGGAAGAGGAATAAATCTCCAATAACCAAACCAACAATGCCAGAACTTCCCAACCAAAACCACCGTTCAGCTTCAGCGTTCGAAGGAATCGGTGTTCCAAAGACAATCCAATGGGCTGTCCCTAAAAGCAATACAGCAGCTACAAGCCTAAGGCGATTGGTCACAAGAGGTCCAAATTTCCTCCCGGCCATTGTAAAAAATATGGATGAAGCGGAATAGCACATTGCGGTGATGAGCGCCGCAATCTCACCCATACTAAGTGTCATGCGAGCCCATGAACTCTTCAGCAGTTGCATGACCAGGCTGGTTGATACTTTCCCTGCGTAATACTTTTAATGCGGTTTTCAGGAGGATTTGTATGTCTAGTAAGATTGACCAATGATCAACATACCAAACGTCTAAATTGAACTTCGCTTCCCAGGTGAGTGCGTTTCGTCCGTTGATTTGTGCCCAGCCGGTTATCCCGGGTAACATATTGTGTCTTCGAGCTTGTTCAGGAGAATACCGCTCTAGATACTGCATGAGAAGTGGGCGTGGTCCAACCAAGCTCATCTCGCCCCGCAGGACATTGAATAATTCTGGAAATTCATCCAGGCTGGACGAGCGTAGAAAATGACCCAAGCGAGTGATTCTCTCATTATCTGGCAACAATATGTTATCTGCATCGCGATCGTTAGTCATGGTTCGAAATTTATATATCCAGAAAGGTTTCCCCTTGTATCCTGGACGTTTTTGTCGAAAGATAACTGGACTTCCATATCTTAGCCTAACAAGAATGGCAATAATGAGCAATATCGGAGCCATAATCAGGAAACCTGGAAGAGTGATTGTCAAATCCAGAAGCCGTTTTGATAGTGGTAGGGGCTTATTCCCAGCTTGGGGCATAAAATGGATTCTACCAGATGTCGCTGCTGATCATATAAAGCGAATTCTGATAAGAATTCCTCTGACTAAATCCATCGTGAGAATAGAACTATAAAAATAAGAGCTGAAACCGGAATGAAGGTTCAGCTCTTGTTTTTGTAAAAAAATTAGTTTATTTATAGTAAGGACGCCTCACAAGCTCGGATGATCATGACAATCTTACCCTGGATATCGACTGTAGATGGATCGTCGATATAAATTGGTTTCATCGTTGGATTGGCAGGCTGTAAGCGTACTTTGCCATTCTCTAGGAAGAAATATTTTAATGTGGTTTCATCTTTATCACGCAACCATATGGCGACAAGATCTCCATTATGAACATCTTTTGCAGGCTTCATGATAACAATATCACCATCATTGACCATGGCGTCGATCATAGAATCCCCATTGACTTCTAGGGCAAATAATTCTTCCACTTTTTCACGTGCTGGCAGCATACTTCGGGCAACACTCACAACGGATTCTGCATCAAGGTATGCAAAATCGGAAGGTGGTACAGGTACTGGCTCGCTGGCAAAGATGCGACCCATCACAGGGATACGTAAAACCTGTTGGACTGTTTCACGCACATTCTGAACTGTTTTTGAAGTTGTTTGCGCGATTTGTGAAAATGGTATTACCAGTCGAATGCCTCGTGAGACTTTTCCAGAACGTTTAATATACCCCATGGTTTCTAACTGTTCCAGATAATAATTGACGACCGAAGTAGAAGAGAAATCACCGATATTCTGAATATCTCTAATTGATGGTGGGAATCCGTTTGTGATTTGATAATCTTCTATCACTCGTAAAACCTTTAATTTGTGGGTCAGTTAATGTAGAGCTTCGTCGCCTGGGTGTCATATATCACCTCCAACAATATTTCAGTACAGTTGTTCTATAAATATAATACCAGAACATTCGTTCGATGTCAAGTATTTTGAATGTAAAATGACCATATATTCCATCCAGACCTATTCTTTTGATATGCCCAATAAAATTTGTGGGATAATTACCATTCAGATGTAAAAATTTTACTGAAGTAATAATACACAATTTCATTATCTCGATTTGGAGTAGTCATGCAATTCAAGAAGATATGTGTTATTGGTTTGGGGTATATAGGCTTACCAACTGCCAGCACTTTTGCTGCGAATGGCATACAAGTTCATGGTGTAGATATCAATCCAAATATTATTACCACCTTAAAAAATGGGGGAATTCATATCAGCGAGCCTGGATTAAGTACGCTGGTTACCAGAGCAATAGATTCAGGGAATCTGACCGTAAGCGAAACACCTGAACCAGCTGATGCATATATCATCGCAGTTCCCACCCCATTTTTAGACGATGCTCAAGGAATATATAATGGCCAGTCATATCGCCTAGCTGATATGCGGGCGGTGAAATCGGCAACAGAATCGATAATCCCGTACCTACAAAAAGGGAACCTGGTTGTGCTGGAATCAACCTCCCCTCCACGGACTACGATCGACCTGGTACGCCCAATCCTTGAGAGATCAGGTCTTAAAGCTGGATCTGATTTTTTCCTGGCGTATTCACCTGAAAGAGTTCTACCGGGGAAAATCATACAGGAGCTAATTGAGAACGCAAGGGTTATTGGCGGAATTGACCTACCGTCGGCAGAAGCAGGCAGAGATTTGTATGCACATTTTGTCAAAGGAGAAATCATACTGACAGATGCTACAACAGCTGAGATGGTAAAGTTAATGGAAAACACTTACCGTGATGTCAACATTGCCATCGCCAATGAATTCTCACAGTTAGCTCAACGATTCGGTGTTGATATCTGGAAAGCAATATTGATAGCGAATCGGCATCCACGGGTCAAGATATTAAATCCCGGACCGGGTGTAGGCGGACATTGCATCAGTGTTGATCCTTGGTTTTTTGTAGAGGCCGCACCCGACCTAACCGAGCTGATTTCAGCTGCCCGACACGTGAATGACCATCAACCTCATTTTGTGTTTGAGTTAATTAAAACAACTCTTGGAGATGAATTAGCTGGCAAGAAAATCGCGGCGTTAGGCTTAGCATTTAAACCTGATGTAGACGACCTGCGGGAAAGCCCTGCGATCGAGGTGGCAAAAATCCTCACAAAAGCGGGTGCTAATGTAAGGGGGTATGAGCCAAATAAACTCGCTGCTGTAATACCGGGTATCCGGACTACAGCATCCCTTGAAGAAGCAATCGACGGGGCGGATTTGCTTGTGTTATTGGTAGGTCACCGCGAATTCAAGGATCTTGATCCACTAAAAATACGCGAATTGACATCGGCGCGAATGGCAGTAGACACGGTGGGGGTGTGGGATGTTCAATCCTGGACAGATGCAGGATTTAAGCTGATCCGGCTTGGCGGGGGTAATCAATAATAACCGTCTTTGGCTAGCCTGAGATCCGACAGAGATATCGATGAACCGTGACCTTTATTCCAAATTGATAAATGCACGCAGAAAACCCTTCATCGGGAAGTTCAGCTATTACATTCTGAAACTATTAAGCGTTGAGATACCTCGTTCAGTCATTATTGGAGAAGATTTTGAACTGGCGCACGGTGGTTTTGGAGTAGTAATCCATCCAAACACAAACATTGGAAATCGTGTGAAAATTTACCCAGGTGTCACCCTGGGACGTGCGGATATATTTCGTTCAGTCGAAAACTCACAATTTGAAGGTATTGTTGTTGAGGATGATGCCATCCTCTGCCCTGGGGCTAAGATCCTTTGTAAGGAGGGGGTGCTGCATATCGGGAGAGGGAGTGTGATTGGCGCAAATGCTGTACTGCTTGAATCAACAGGTATTAACGAAATTTGGGCAGGGGTACCTGCTAAACGTGTGGGGATGCGGGATAGGGATGAGTAATCAGAATCAAAGACTTTGCATAATCCCAAATGTATCTGGGGTGGGGGGCATGGTATCTTTTCGTGATAAGTTGATCCATGGCCTGGAGCAGCGGGGAATTGGCGTTTCTTTTGATTTAAAAGACATGCCATATTCTGCAGTCCTTGTAATTGGGGGCACACGGAATCTGTCTGACCTTTGGCGTGCCAAGAGACGAGGAGCACGTGTTGTTCAGCGATTGGATGGCATGAACTGGATCCATCGTAAAAGGCGAACCGGTTGGCGGCACTATGCACGGGCGGAATACGGCAATATTATCCTGTCTCTGATCCGATCCCGGTTGGCAGATATGATCGTTTATCAAAGTGAATTCTCACACAAGTGGTGGGAGCGAGTTTATGGAATGAGCCGGATCTCCCTGGCACATCGTGTATAACGGTGTAGATTTGCAGCATTACCTACCAACATGGTGCGGGAAAGAAGCCTGATGATCATATAAGAATTTTACTTGTCGAAGGCGCTATTTCTGGTGGATATGAATGGGGATTGGAAACAGCAATTCAGGTGGCTGAACGGATCAATAAACCGGATAAGCAGCGGGTTGAGCTGATGGTGGTTGGGCGTGTTGCCGAATCATTGCAGCACGAATGGAGTAAAAAGGCAGTTATTCCGATAAATTTTACCGGGCTGGTACCACAAGAAAAGATCGCTGAGCTCGATCGATCAGCACATGTTCTATATGCTGCCGACCTGAATGCTGCCTGTCCAAATTCTGTAATCGAGGCGATGGCTTGTGGATTACCTGTTGTTGCATTTGATACGGGTGCATTGTCTGAGCTGGTCAAAGAAAATGCTGGTAGACTTGTCCCCTATGGTGGAGACCCCTGGAAGCTGGATGCTCCTGATATTGAGAAGCTGGTAGAAGCTGCTCTTACAGTAATTAAAAATCAGGCTAAATTCAGCAAAGGTGCCAGGGAAAGAGCTGAAGAAGTCTTTTCGCTCGAACATATGGTGGATGGTTACCTGAGTGCATTGAATCTATGACAAAGGACATTTTTCCTGGTCGAATAGGCTTTCAACAGCGGGTAATTCCAGCCTATCGGGCGTTATTTCTGGATACGTTTGCCAAGGTCTGTCAAGAAGGATTAAGTGTTTTTGCTGGAAGACCACTTCCGAAAGAGGGAATAGAACCTGTCAAAGAACTACATACTGCCCAGTTCGTTCATGCAAATAACAAGAATTTCCTTGATCCAAGCTCGTCTTTATTCATGTGCTGGCAGAATGGTTTCATCCAATGGCTTGAAGAATGGCAGCCTGATATTCTGATCGTTGAAGCCAATCCACGTTATCCGACCACACGGCAAGCCATTGTATGGATGCATAAAAACAAACGAAAAGTCATCGGATGGGGGCTTGGCGCACCACCTGTGCAAGGACTGCTTGCAAGTCTCCGAAGGCGTGAACGGCTGAGTCTATTGTTATCATTAGATGGAATCATTGCCTATAGCCGGCAAGGTGCTGAGCAGTATTTAAAACTTGGACTATCCCCAGAAAAGGTATTTATTGCGTTCAATGCTGTGGATCCAGCTCCGAAATTTCCACTGCTAATTAGACCACCTCAGTATTCAAAGGGGAAGGCAACCATTTTATTTATTGGACGATTGCAATCCCGTAAACGTATAGATTTGCTTCTGCAAGCATGTTCAGCTCTACCAAAAGAGAGTCAACCTCAACTGGTGGTTGTTGGTGATGGTCCAGCGCGTGAGGAATTTGAAAGAATTGCCAATCAAGTTTATCCAAGTGCAAAATTCGTTGGTGGGATCCATGGTGCTGAGCTTGAGCCATATTTCTCAGAAGCTGATTTATTCATATTGCCTGGAACAGGCGGATTAGCAATCCAACAGGCAATGGCGCATGGGCTTCCGGTTATTGTTGCTCATGGGGATGGGACTCAGGATGATCTGGTAAGAAGTGAAAATGGCTGGCAGGTCCCTCTGAATGATGTAGTCGCATTAACCCGCACTTTAAATCAAGCATTGTCTGATCCAGCTGAGTTAAGACGAAAAGGAAAAAACTCCTACCGAATTGTTGCTGAAGAGATTAATATCGAAAAAATGGTAGAAGTATTCCTTCAAGCGGTAAATGAGGCGAATGATCTGTCTACATGAAGAGCAGAGGCAGTATCAGGATCAAAAAGATCGACCAGAAAAAATATGCAATGGTAGCCTTGCTAAAAACCTGATGAATACGTTCATGCCAACCGGATACATATTTCCTCGGTTGGGTAGCTAAAAGGGCATATAGGATGGCGATATTGATGATATTCCAACCGATAATCGTGATACGGTTAAGGGTAATCCCTTCCATAATTGTCCGGTACGTTACTGCCGATAACGCATAAGCGCTGATAATCAAAGCAAGTATGGAAACTGCAATAATCCCCCGTCGAAGCCAAGTCTGAAATTTCTCCGTGAGATCATCCACTTTAAACGGGGTAGCACCAATTAATAAACCGATAATGGCAAACTGCATAATATTATAGATAATGAGTAAATTTCTATTTTCAAATGGTGCCATGAAATTAAATGGAATTACGCATATATAGATTACCAAAACCAGCAGGCTGAGGGGTAATAATAAGCGCATCATCGTATATATAAATTTACTTAACCCTTGTGAAAAATCCTGTTCAGCTGGTGGAACTGAAGGGTCATAAATGGTGGCAACTGCCATAATTGGGATCAATCCGAAACCACCTGCCAATATCAGGCGCATCAATGGATCGGATAGGGTAATATTTAACGCTTCAAACATTCCAATCGTTATCGCTCCAAATGCGATACCGAAGATCAAATAGACACCTGCCGTGATCATTACTTCAATGGATTTGATCAAGAATGCAAAGCGATCTGTATCAGGGGATCGAAACCCCATGACCGCGATACCCATTCCAATCCAGCATAACAGAGGAAGCATGATCAGCATTAGAGTGAGATATTGCTGCTGGGCTGGTATTTCAGACATACCTGGAAAGATTAATAGAACATATATACTTGCTACAATCAGCCCAATACAGGAAATAGCAGCATTTTTGTAATTTCTTTTTGAAACCACGGTCAAGAAAATAATACATGAGATTGCGGCGATGGGTGCCCAGAGTAATATTATGTAAGGCATACCGTCTGGAAATGTGAATCCTGGATCAGAGATCACCCATAGAATCAGCCCTGTGATAGCACCCAGGATAACAGCCAATACCCAGTTAATGGCTCGCTTATGTTTAGCTAACGGAGAGCGAGCAAAGCGTGAGGACCAGGCGGATAAAAGTAAATTTTCAGGTTCTTTTTCAAATACTTCCTGCAAGTCGAGGCGAAATTCAGCTTCTTCATTCGCTTGAGTTGCCTTATGGTAGAGATCTTCCATACTTTCGGGATTGTGGGAGACACCCAGGATTTCAGTTATATATTTCATTTTATTTCTCCATTATTTCGTTAATCATCTTCACTCCCTATCCATAACGTGATTTGATCAGAATAATGACAATCAAAAAAAGGTTATTGTTGGATATATTCCTCAAAGCCATCAAGATAACTATTGCATTTCTTTGAGATATGTTGTACCCTCTAGTTGATGAAAATATTATACATCACAGATGGTCGATCAGCTATAGCCTTAAATTGGATCAGCTATTTTATCCACCAGGGACATGAAATCCACCTGATATCAACGTTTCCTTGTCAACCGATAAATGGATTAACATCTTTTTTGGTCATACCGCATGGCATTGAGTGGGGTTTATACTCAACCAGAGTTAAAAAGCGGGTATCTTGGAAGGCTATTACGCCGGATATTACCGGTTGAATTGCGTACACGGCTCCGCCAATTAATGACTCCATTATCTTTTAACAAAGCAACTGAATCATTGAGTAAAGAGATAGAACGTATCCAGCCTGACCTTGTTCATGCAATGCGCATTCCTTATGAGGGGATGATCGCATCCCTGGCAATGGAAAAAATAAGACAGAAAAGTGAAGACACCAAAAAACCCCGTCTATTGCTTTCTGTATGGGGAAATGATTTTACATTACATGCCAGGTCAACGCAGACCATCGAAATCCATACTCGACAGGCATTAAAAAATTGCGATGCTTTGCATACTGATTGCCAACGAGACCTAAATCTGGCACGAGAATTCGATTTCATATCCATTAAACCGAGCATTGTTTTGCCAGGTGGAGGGGGGGTTAAGCTGGATGTTTTTTATCCAGCGGAACGAAGCCATGAAGTTGAAGATCGCCATTTTGGTAAAGGTTATTCTCCCATTTCTATCATCAATCCACGTGGCTTTAGAGCATACGTGAGAAACGATACATTTTTCCACGCCATTCCATTCATCCTGGAAAAATACCCACACGCACACTTTATCTGTATCGGAATGGCTGGTGAACCTCAAGCGCAGAAGTGGATTACTGACCTGGGGATTGGTGCCCAGGTTAGCTTAATCCCTCAACAATCTCAACTAGAGATGGCGGAATGGTTCAGGCGATCACTGATCAGTGTATCCATAACCACGCACGATGGCACCCCGAATACGCTCCTTGAAGCAATGGCATGTGGATGTTTTCCCATCGCAGGAGATATCGAGTCACTACGGGAATGGATCACACCTGGGATGAATGGTTTGTTGGTTGACCCGTCTGATGCAAAGGCGCTTGCATCTGGCATCCTCGAAGTGATTGAAAATCCTGAACTGTGTGAACAGGCAAGAGAAATGAACATGCATTTGGTGGAGGAAAGAGCTGAGCACGATAAGGTCATGCAGACGGCGGAAGAGTTTTATAAGCGGAGTAATCGAAGAGATCTAGGATTTGTTTTTTGGAACAAATCAAATCAATTCAATTCAAGGAAGGTGAATTGTAGTTCGTAACCAATGGTTAGAATCCTCGAGAAAAGCGTTTGACCAAGGCAAGTGAGCAGAGAAATCCTGAATTATCAAAATGATTGAGATCGTTTGAACAGGATATATTCATTAATAAAACAACAAAAAACGACGAGGAACGAATTGGGTTCAATCTATAATTCCGTTTTTTAGATTTAATCGAAACCTTCGCCAATTTCGTTCACACCACCATCCTAAATAACATTTGCCAGACTTCGGATAAAACAGAAAAATGTTGTGAAACCGTAAAGACACAACAGGTTCTAAACTTTATTTATTGGTCCTTGTAATCGTTCACTATGTTTTCCAGGAAAATCCGCGAGGATAAAGCTCCGCTCAAATATATGTAAGTGAGATGATAATGCAAATCCGTGAGTAATTACCATCTTATGTAATTACTCACCACCTACATGAATAGGAAGTGCTGGCAGACTAAAGAGAGCTTGGATTGCTTTGAAAGCCCGGACACCGGACAATTCAGCTGTATCAATAACCGAGGCCATTGCTGCATATGTCTTTGTGCATCTTATGTAACTACTCGCCATTCATTCTTGTTTTGATATTTCTTAAGCTATGCCCAGCATTGAGAAAATAATATACCCTACATATCATTAAAAGCTTCATGGCCAATACACAGGGAAAGATGACGGGATTTCAAAATTAACCATTCTACACAGTTGTTGCGAGGAGCAAATTGTGCGACCCTTGCCCCGAGCGGAACGAGGGGGAGCAATCATCCATAGATCTTGCAGGTCAATTGGGATTAGAAAATATGTTGAGCAATCTTGGAAAAGGAAGATTGCACACACACTCGCTTCGCTCGGTGCTTGCGACCAGCTAAGAACGCTGGTCTCGCAATGACAGAATCCTTAATTCACCCAAAGAGAAATGTTCAAAGTGGTGAGTAATTACCTTTGATGGGGCATCTGACTATATTAGATGCATCCCAATATAATAACCTTCATCTATTTTAAAATTGTCTTTATAAATTGTAGGAATTATAGCTGCTTTGATTTCTAGGAAATCAAAGCTGTTTCGTATTATTCTTGAAGGAATCACTTATTCGACTAACCACCTAATAATAATGAGTAATTAACTACGTGAGTAAGAGCTAATATATTTTATTTCGTTGCATGGTGCAAACCCTGATCTATGGAGGAGTTCATGGCAAATGACAACTCACCGATCATGGCTGCCCCATGCCGATACTGATATGGCCACATACTGCGTAGATGAAAAAATGCAACCCGATCGCCATTATTAAGGACATAATCTAAATCTGGCTGAACACCAGGCAAAGCACTTAAATTTCCATTAATGAAAGTAATTCCACGCTCTTCTGTAGGTATTTTTAGGATAGTTAATAAATCTCGAACCGAGCTGCCCACAGTAAGGTTAACCTGTAAATTGGCAAAACTACCTTGATCAGCCACGCCTGCATAGCGAGCTAGGTTCCCATATAGCCAGGTATCGATAATTATTTCCATAAATTCAGCCTCCACCAATCGGTGGAAAGATACCCACCTCATCACTCTGCCTTAGAACCCAATCCAGGTTTCGGATATGCCCGTTGACGAAAGTTATCTTTGTTTCCTCCGAAGGTATTCCTAATTTATGTACCAAATCCCCCACAGTTGCTGATTCGGCTAAGTCAATATCGAAGGGAGTACCTGGTTGTAGACCTAATGAATAGCTTGCCAGAGTTGCAAAGAGTTTTACTGAAATACGCATACAGGCTCCTTTATGGGCACCTCACAATATCTTGTGCCCACAAACAATCAGCACAAGATGGATTCCAACCCCAACAACCTTTATTTTGCCCACGTAAGTCACAAGTTTCACGTAGGTCACAGTTTGGGCACGAAGGAAAATGATAACCCTTTACTTCATTGCGAAAACGAACATAGTCTTCTGACATCCATATTTCTGCCAGAGTTTGCTCATTCACATTTCCAAGGATATAACGGTTGACTTGTTTCTCTCTACCATCAATTGCAAAGTACCTATAGTTGTGAGAAAGTGCATAACAAGGCGAAACACCCCCATCCCATCCTACAACAAGGGCATGATCTTGCACAAAACGGCAAAGCCGGTTTGCCCCCCAATGCATCCTCGGGAATTCCTGGGTTGCCCACATTATCCATGCATCTGCTCTTTGTGCCCAGCTTATTGTTTTAAAGGGAGGCACAGGCTTGTAGCCATAAAGCACTTCATCCCTAAGTTCCTCAGTGTAAGGGAGAACATGACTGACTAGGATCCGAGAAACATTCAACTGTTGGGCTATCTGAGAGACCTGCTCTAATTCAGCAATATTGCTGCGTAGAGCAACAAACTCCATCCCAATGGAAGGGTAAAGCGATCGTAACTGTTGCTTTGCCTCATTCAGATAACGGATATTCTCTATAATTTTGGAAAGCAGAGTTCCCCTAATATCAGCAAATGTTTCAGGCTTACCGCCGTCTATCGATATCATAACCCGGTCTACACCTAACCTGACAAGTTCAGAAGATATTTTTGGGTTCAATAACAAACCATTTGTCGCAATTGTGACGGCTATTTCGTGACTTCGAATCATCTCGATCATTTCAAGGATACGGGGATGGGTCAACGATTCACCAAAACCGGAGAAGATGACCCGTTTAAGAGCTGGAAGCATCTCGAGGCAGCTATGTAGGCATTGAAATGTCTCCATCGACATCAACGCCGGAGGATCATCCCAGACATTTCGAATGCAAGTACGGCATTGGAGATTACATCTCGTAGTTGCTTCGATGTATAGTTTATAAACGTCTGGGATACGAGGGAGAAGAATGATTTCTCCTTCGCGAGCATCCAACCAATATTCCAAATTTTCGGATAGATGTCTGCGGTTAAGGAAATCAATAGGTAAGATAATCCCCTGCCCAGCTTTGGAAGTGACTTTAGGCATGATTATTAAGATAACGATGGGCAGGGTAGAAACGCTACCCTGCCCATTTTAAGGTATGTCTTAGAGTTGTTTATAGACCGAGTCCAGTGTTTCATTAGATACATCGAAAACCTGGTTGTGCGGTGGAAGTGGTTCTGTATGCATAAACTCGGGTAAACGATCTGCTTCGCTTGATATACCAGCGGCTTCGTTGAAAGCTCGTTCCTTCTTTAGGACAGATACACCATAAGCTGAAACATCATCAGCTGTCCAACTTGTTCCATATACACCGTTACATTCATCAATCATACCCTGGTAACCACTAGCTATATCCAGGATCGGGAAGGCAATAAACAAACAATGACCACTTAAGTCTATGAAAGCGGTTGCAGCTTGGAAATTGCGGCTCAATGCTGCCTTGCCTTCTGGTGATAGAGGGTCAACTTTACCAGCAACACCAAGGATTTCTGGGGCGATAGTATAGCCGGCAGTGTGGTCGGCACCCATGGTAGTGGTGGCATAAGTGATACCAATTCCTTTGACTGCACGTGGTTCATAAGCTGGCATAGATTGGCCTTTCACAGTAGGGATGTGTGTCACCCCGTAGACTTTACCTGTGACATCTGTACCACTACCCAGAATGCGCCCGAGAGGAGTGCCTTTGCCAATCTCATGAATCAGATTGACTGCTCCTTTTCCATCTCCGAATGGTATGACCCCTGCTTCCATAGCAACAGCAATCGTGGTGCCAGTCTCAATGGTATCAACACCATATTCATTGCAGAGTTTGATCATCTCAGCGATATCATCAAGATTGTCGATGCCACAATCAGCACCGAGTGCCCAACATGAATTCATATTCTACACATGAAGCATGTTCACTTCCATCCGCCCTAAACCAGGTGTTTGAACATTGGATGATACAACCCGGACTGCAGGCATGGTTGTATAGGTCCTTACCTAACCTCTGTTTGTTACCCTCAAAAATTGCCTCACCTGCAATCTTAGCTGCACCTTCGAATCGACCGCTCGTGAAGTTACGAGTTGGCAATCCACCAGCTTCATTCAAAACATTAATCAAGACTGCAGTACCATAAGTGTTGAGTGCTCCCATGGGTTTGGTTAGTGCGTGAGTCTAAATCGCATCGATCATCTTCTTTTTCCCCTCTTCGAAAAGGGCTTTATCCACTATTTCGACACCCGGAGCACCCTTTCGATCAAGGACAATGAATTTCACTCCTTTACTACCCAGGACAGCGCCCATGCCACCACGGCCGGCATAACGAGTAGCGCGTGATTGCAAATCGTTAAATACTATACCAGAATTGGCATAACCACGCTCGCCAGCAATGCCACAACCACTGATGGATACATTTTTCCCAAAGCGCTCGAAAATCTTGGGGAATACTTCGGTAAGTGGTTTGTTCGTATAGCCTGCGGCATTAAAAAATTCAACTTTTGGTTTACGATTAGTCAAATCCCAAGTTATATGTAATCCCCAATTTACCCCTTTATCGCCTGGTTGCCCTTCCAGAATTAAAGCTCTTACATTCATCTCAGCTAAATCTGCACCCCAGGCTGACCCAGCGTTTGATTCTTTGATCCCACCTGTGAGTGGGGATTTTGCTCCTACAGAAACGCGCGCTGATGTAGGTGCAGGTGTGCCTGTTACGATACCAGGCGAAAAAACTAATTTATTGTTTTTCCCTAATGGATGGCACAATGGCGGGACTTCTTCTGCGACGATAGTTGATGTGAGTGCTCGCCCAGCCAAGAACTTGTACGCTTCTGGTAATGATTCCACCCTGTACGACTGGTCATTCATATTGACTCGGAGAATCCACATTTATTCCTCCTTTGAATTGAATATTGATATGCCAGTTTGTCACTCTGGCGGTGGCTGGATATTATTTCCTGTACCAAGAAATTTTCTTCTTTATTCCCATGCACCTCCATTCCAAGCAATTAGTATAATGAAGGGAAAAGATGTTATGTTTATTCTATGTTGTTTTATTTGGATTGTCAACAATTCATTGTAATAAGTTCCATGCTTAAAGAGGCATCATTTTTTTTCTTATTTATGCGGGAGGATTCTTAAATCGATAAGTTGTGGGTCTCGAATTGATCTATCGGGAACATATTCCCATTCTTGATCCAGCTGATGGCGAATATGTGTAAAGATTGCGTAAAGAGGCAGGTGGGTGGGACAGGCCTGTTCACACATACCGCAACCAGCACATGATACCAGCCAACGTATCACATCCGAGCGGTTGTAATGGCCATCCGAGGATCGTCCTGGCCGGTCAACAGAGCATATCGGGCAAACCTGCATACAACTCTGGCAATTGCCACAGCTTTCCAATTGATTAATAAAGGTATCCACATTTGGCGGAAGCATCTCACCAAGACCTTCGTTTATACGTTGCATGGTTCGTTGGTGTCTCTCGCGCAACTTTGATACCACACGCTCGTGCTGGAGGACCAGAACTCCAGCTGCTTCGCCATTGAAGAGGATCTCAGGGTGGAAAATTCTCTCCAGCTCAGGATCATTTATTACCACCATCATTTTCTGGCGGACAGGCAATCCTAAAATTTGGATATTTATTTTGGCAGAATCTGCAACCGGGGAAGAGCACACCTGGCAGGCTGAGCGGTACCTATACGGGACGATGCCTCCTTGATGAGCGAATTTCAAGGCTTCGTTGAGTTAATTGGTCGTTTGAATTTTCAATATTAATATCATTGGCGGGTTCATTCTTCCCCATCCGTTCCAGACGCCATTGGTATTCATCGGCGGGCAATGTTCCCATGCAGTCCACGCTAATTGTTAGGAGATCATCGATTTTAAACGAGGCATGCCTGGTCATCTCTATTAATGCACGCATTTCACATGGTCTCAATAATGCGGCAAGCTTTTCGCCTGGATGGGTCATCATAAACTCTGGGATCAGGGTGGCAGCATTGATTTCCATAAGCGGCTTGAAGGGATTTATGCTGTCAATATATGCAGGATCGGTAATAAACCGAGGCATTGCTCGCGGTTCAATCCCTCCATCCAAGGTCACCAGCATACCATCCAGACCAAATTCAAACCAGATTGTCCGGATAAAGTCTCGCACTTTACCGAGGGGGTCGCCATGGGTATCAAGGGACCATATACTGCTCATCGAAATACCTCCAGAATACACTACCGATAAAATATCACTTCGATAATTGTCTTTCCAATACCTCGGCAATATCCAATACCTGTATCTGTTCGCCCACACCTTTGGAACGAATCGCATCGTCAAACATTATCATGCAATACGGGCAAGCGGTGGCAACCACATCCGCCTTGACCTGGAGTGCTTCGGCAAGACGGCGATGGTTGATGCGGGTGTTTGGATCGGTCTCCAACCACATCTGACCGCCTCCACCCCCACAGCAAAAACTGTTTTCACCCTTACGCGGCAGCTCAATCGGATTAACTTTCGCATCCTTGAGCAATTGACGAGGCGCCTGATATATTTGGTTGTACCGTCCAAGATAGCACGAGTCGTGATAGGCGAGGCGACCTTTTATAGCCATTGCCGTTGGGGGAAATGTTTTTCGTAAGAGATAACTCGTTGAGGAATTCAGTATAGTGCAAGACCTGGTAATTTCCACCGAATTGAGGATATTCGTTCTTAAGGGTATTAAAGCAATGCGGGCATTGGGTAACGATGCGATTGAATTTAATTTTGCTCATGGCTTCAAGGTTTTGTTCAGCGAAGACCTGGAAGAGATACTCATTACCCATCCTTCGGGCAGTTTCTCCACAGCAGGTCTCATCTAAACCTAAAATTCCAAAATTTATTCCAGCTGTGTTAAGCAAATTTACAAAAGATCGGGCAACTTTCTTATTTCGGTCGTCATAGGCTGCAGCACACCCAACATAATACAAGACGTCTGTCTCGTCACCTGGAGCAAGTACTCGCTACACCCAGACCAGCGGACCAGTTCAGGCGATCCTGGGCAGGAATCCCCCATGGGTTACCCTGGCGCTCAATGTTTCGCAATGAATCGGCAATCGATTTGGGAAGTTTACCGGTGGTAAGTGCCTGATAACGACGCATGTCAACAACCTCATCCACGGGGTTAATGAATGAAGGGCAAAGCAATGTGCAAGCGCCACAAGTGGTACATTGCCAGGGATAAAAATCTGTAAATGCTTCAGAAAAAAGTTCCTGGCTGACATTTTCCTTGGGTGTTTGAAGGGTTTCAACCATTGTCTTGCGTAAGATCTGCACCAATGAACGCGGTGAATAATCCATTCCGCTGATCGTGGAAGGACAGGCGGCTTCACAGCGTCCGCAATTCAAACAAGCATCAAAGGATAAAAGCTGTTGTGAATTGAATTCAGATACTTTTCCGACACCTAAGATCTCAGCCTGATCAATATTCTCGATTTTTTCCACAGCTCCCATAGGTCGTAAAGGTCGGAAGATGATGTGAAGGGGAGCGTTAACCAAGTGGCGCATCTTGGTGAAGGGAATACTGGCAACCAATAGGAGAGCTACACCGGCGTGGATCCAAAAGAGGATGTCATGCAGATGAGTTGCCCCTAAAGGTGTCAAGCCCAATCCAGCAAGAATTTGGGAAGTTAGATTACCAATTGGGGAATAAATTGCCCAGGGTGGATTGGACGCCAGCAGGCGGGTTCCTTCCATCAGAAAACCCAGGATTGGAATCAATGCCAGCAAACCCAAGGCATAATAATCATCCCAGCGGTTCTCCAGGTATTTTGGGCGCAGGACAATGCGCCTAAAAAATGCCAGGGTGACGCCGATTAGAATGGCTAATCCGGCCAAGTCCATTACAACCTCATAAACGAGGTAGGCAGTTCCACGAGGAAAGGTAATCACCCAGGGGAAGAATAACAGCATATTTAATATATTGATGATCGTTCCAACAACCTGGATAGCAACACCCCAAAAAATGAGGAAATGCATCGTTCCAGGGTAGGCTTTCTTGAGAATCCTTACCTGAGCAATAGCATGAACAAAGAAGTCGCGAATACGGGGGAGGGATTTTTCAAAAGCTGCCCTGATCGTTTGGCGGTTGGTTGGATTTGACTCAGATGGAGTGGTTGCCTGGGCGGTCATGCCTCACCTCCGATGAATATCTCATTGTTGACCACATTGACCGGAATGGCTGCCAGGGGGAGAGGAGGAGGTCCGGAGACCACATGGCCATCCTGGGGGTCGAAATAGCCATCATGGCACGGACAGTAAATCAATCCTTCTTGATTTTCCCATTTAACAATACAGGCAAAGTGGGTACAGACAGCAGAAAATGCACGTAAACCTTCTGGGGTGTTAATCACAAGGGCGGGATAACGACCATAGCCGATGGTCTTGCTTTCACCAACGGGTAATTCATCAACGGTGCAAACCCGAACAGGCTCTGAAGGGGTTTCTTGCAGGTCGCTTGGATAAAAATATGCAACCACAGGTGCTGCAATGACCACTGCACCGGTAACTACCAGTCCTTTATTTACCAAATTCATAAAATCGCGTCGTGTAATCGGACTCATGGCTAACTCACCTCTCCCCAAATTGTCAGGG
This sequence comes from uncultured Chloroflexia bacterium, assembly GCA_963736805.1. GTDB lineage: Bacteria > Chloroflexota > Anaerolineae > Anaerolineales > UBA4823 > FEB-25. Next base: position 140,010 of record CAVTQM010000057.1, on the reverse strand, counting down.
CAATGATTGTTAGGACGGCAAAGATGGCAAAGGCCAGCCTGATCCAATAAATTCTCTTAGATTTATCGGGTTTGTTATCCAAAAAAGGCCAGATAAAGATCAAACCGACCAGTACGATCGGGATAACCACCCCTACTATCTTGCCTTCAATTCCAAGGAACATGGGTGGGATTTTCTTGAGGATTTGGTATAAAGCCAGGAAATACCATTCCGGTTTAACATGTAAAGGCGTGTTTAATGGATCGGCTGGCTCGCCTGTTCCGACCGGATTAATCATCCCGACAATTCCAATGATCAGGACAATTGCCAATATCCCTAAAACAACGAAAAACTCTGTTCGGACGTGGTCAGGGTAGAACGGAATGGTGTCTTCTTGTGAGTGTTCAGTCTCAGACATTGGAATTCTCCTCTAAGATCAAAGGGGTTTGGCAATGCCCTGACGACGGACCATCAGGAAGTGCGCAAACATGAATGCCACGGTTGCTAACGGTACCACGATGACGTGTAATCCATAAAACCGACTAAGGGTTTCGCCGGTCACATTCCAACCAACCCGCAGATAAACAAGGGCGAGATTACCGATGGCAGGAATAGCACCTGCAATCTCAGATCCGACCGTGGTTGCCCAAAATGCTCGTTGATCCCATGGCAGTAAATATCCGGTAAAACCGAAGACCAGAGTAAGCATAAGGAGCAAAACCCCAGATAGCCAATTCAGCTCCCTTGGTCGCTTATAAGCACCCATAATAAATACCCGCAGCATATGGGCTACACACATTACAATCATGCCATTGGCGCACCAATGATGGATGGCACGGATGGCTGAACCAAAGTAAACCTGAGTTTCGATATATTGAATGCTGGCATAAGCTGCTTCTGGGGTAGGTTTATAGTAAAAGGCTAATAAAATTCCCGTTACACCCTGTACAACGAAGAGAAAGGCAGTGATGCCACCCAGGCAATACCACCAATGGAGGGCATATCTAGGCACAGGCTTTTTTAGGATACTTTGAAGAGGGACTGCGATCTGGTAACGTTCATCAACCCAGTCGAAAGCCCGGTTGGTAAGAGGTTTCCAGGGCGATCGGGTTGTCCAGGTGCTTGCACTTCGATAGACGCCGTATACAAAAACCAGACCCAATCCACCAAAGAGAATCCAACGACCGAGGGGCGTCCATATGCCTTTGTTTTCCCCCAATATATGGCAACTTAAACATGTATCTTTCGTGGGTGGTGGAGGAGTTACAACAAGACCTGGTGAGGAGGGTTGGACTTCCGCTAAAGCCCAATTCGGTGAAGCAGGCGAATTTGACTGGTTATCCGTACCGGGAGAAGATGCTTTAGCGTGTGTGGAGATAAAAATGAATAGTCCGATTACAATCACCAGCAAAGCAAGCAAGCCATATCGCTTCAGTGAAAAGAAATGCATAGTGCCACCTCGTTTTTCGCTGGTATTAAAACCCAGGGATGAAATCCCTAAGTATTGTGACAACCGTCACTTATAAAGTATACACGAAAAATCTCCAGGTGGATAAAGTTTAGACCTGATTTTTCCTAAGATGTACACCTTAGTAGAATTTAGATATCAATTATTTTACGTTGAATGGCATACTTTATCAGGTCAGCCCGATTGTGCAGATCGAGCTTGGACATCAGATTCAGGCGATGAGACTGGACTGTTTTTATTGATATGCAAAGAATCTCAGCGATTTGCTTGTTGGAATATCCTTCAGCAATTAGTTGAAGGATTTCACTTTCGCGAGGAGTCAATCCATCGTTGGGATTATTTTTTTGAAATTCTCCCCAGCGAAGATAATTCTCTATAACCAGCCTGGTAACAGCCGGTGAGAGGATCGTCTCACCCCGATATACGGCATGGATGGCATCGATTAGTTCATGTGCTGATGCATCTTTGAGCAGATATCCCATTGCCCCGAAAGCTAAAGCCTGCCGGATATATTCTTCGTTATCATGCATCGTCAGGATCAACACGCTCACATTTGGGCAAGCATGTTTGATCTGGCGCAAGGCTTCCAAACCACTCAATAAGGGTAAGGCAATGTCCAAAAGGACCACATCGGGGAGCAACTGGCAAGTAAGGCTGACTACAGCACGACCATCCTCAGCTTCACCAGCGATAAGCATATCTGGTTCATGTTCCAGTAAAACACGAAGACTATCCCTTAGGATCGTATGATCATCAGCAAGTAAAATGCGAATTTTATCCATCAGGTAATATTTAAGAAAAAAATAGGATAAACAAAAAGGGCTGCTTTGGAGGGCAACCCTAATGAATCGTCCAACTTTTTAGATATGGATCGCGTGTCCTTCTGCGCCGTGGGCAGCTTCCATAAGGGCTTCGCTCAAAGTGGGATGAGCATGAACATTTCGAGATATCTCCGCCGTGGTTAGCTCCATCATCTGGGCAATGGTCAACTCGGGTAATAACTCGGTAACTTCGGGACCAATCAGATGAGCGCCTAAAATCTCTCCATATTTGGCATCCGTGATAATTTTTACCCATCCAGTGTAATCACCCAGTCCAAGGGCTTTACCGTTAGCCTGGAATGGAAATCTGCCAATTTTTATTTCCAAGCCTCTTTCCTTGGCTTGGGTTTCGGTCAATCCGAAGGAGGCAACTTGCGGCTGGCAATATGTGGCATGCGGCATCATTTCATAATTGAGAGTAATGGTCTCCACTCCTGCAATATTCTCCGCGCAGACAATCCCTTGGGCAGAACCAACATGGGCGAGCATGAGCTTGGCAGTTACATCTCCAATTGCCCAAATACCAGGAATATTGGTTGCCATTCGATCATCGATCTCGATAGCTCCTTTGTCGCTTAGCTTAACACCCAGCTGTTCCAAACCAAGATCACGTGAATTCGGTCGGAAACCAATCGCCACTAGCGCTTGCTCTGCCTGTAAGTTTACTTCGCCAGCATCGCCCACGGCCTTAAGGGTAACACCTGATTCATTAGCTTCCAACGCTTCCACCCGATGACCGACCAGGATCTTGATCTTGCGCCTGGCAAGCGCTTTTGCCAATTCAGCGCTCACTTCTTCATCTTCCAAGGGAACCACGCGGGGCAACATTTCAACAATGGTTACTTGAACCCCATAGGAGCTCCAAATTGTGGCAAACTCAACTCCAATAGCACCGGCACCGATGATAATCGCAGAACCAGGCAGGGTTGGTTGAAGAATGGCTTCAAGATAGGTGAGGATGTGCTTACCATCGACCTTCCATGTTGGTGGAACCATTGTGGTTGCACCCGATGCGATGACGATGTTTTTTGTCTTTAACTCTGTAGATTTTCCATCGGAATCCATGATTGTAACTGTATCAAGGGCGGTAATCTTTGCAGCTCCCATGAAAACAGGGATATTATTTTTCTTCATCAAGAATCCAACACCCTTGGTCAACCGATCGGATACCTGACGGCTGCGCTTAACAGCAACACCATAATCCAAATTGAGATTGTCGAAAGAAAAGCCGAACTCCTTGCTGCGCTCGCGTAGGATATGGGCAACTTCAGCATTCCTAAGCAATGCTTTGGATGGGATACAACCGACATTTAGACAAACACCCCCCAACCATTGTTTATCGATAATTGCAGTTTTTAAACCCAACTGGGCAGCCCGAATCGCACAAACATAACCAGCCGGACCTGCACCGATGACGACAACATCATAATTATCCATGACAACTCCTTAATTATTGATCACTCTTTGGTCATGCCATTATACAATATTGATCTCACCTGGATGATTCAATATATATTTAAGACCATTTCTGCAAGCTATCTACAACCCTGGCAAGGAAGTAATCTGCAATCGCACCATCAATTATGCGATGATCGAAGGTTAGTGATAGGTACATCATCGGACGGATTGCCAACAAATCGCCCATGGTTGGGTCAGAGACAACAACGGGGCGTTTTTGAATCACACCTACTCCTAAAATTGCACATTGAGGTTGGTTGATGATGGGTGTGGCGAAAAGGGAACCGGTTACACCGTGGTTGGTAATCGTAAATGTCCCACCCTTGACTTCTTCAGGTTGAAGTTTATGGGCACGGGCGCGATTGGATAAGTCATTAACCAGGCGTGCGATGCCGAGCAGAGATAGATTTTCGGTGTTTTTAATGACTGGGACAATCAACCCTTCTTCACCCAACGCGGTTGCCATGCCGATATTGATGGTGTTGTATATTCGCACACCCTCTTCTGACCAGGATGAATTGACGATCGGGTAGGCTTTTAAAGCGGTTACTGAGGCAGAAACGAAATAGGCAGTGAAGGTTAAATTCACACCTTCAGAGGCGAAGTTATCCTTATTGGAATTGCGGTGGGTAGTTACCCTGGTCATATCAACTTCCATGATTGTTGATACATGCGGAGCGGTGTGCTCGCTCAAAACCATATGCTCAGCGATTGCTTTCCGCATGGAGGTCTGTGGGAATAGCGTGTAAGTAAGACTTGACGGGGATGGAATGGTTCCGGTGGGTGTTGAAGCGGAAGCAGGAAAAGCGATCGAAGTGGGAGATGATGAGGTTTCGTTGCGGATTTCCAGGAATTTCTCGATATCTTTTTTTGTGATCCGTCCACCCATCCCGGTGCCATGAACTTTAGATAAGTCTACACTATGCTCAGCGGCGATTTTAGCAACCACGGGAGAGATAAAACCAAGCTCACGAGGTGGTGTTGATTGGATTGATACCACTTGTGGTGATTGGGGAAGGGAAGCCATCACTTGTTGAGTGGCTTCTTGCTGCTGTAAGTCAGTCTCCCCTGGAATGGGTTCACCGGGTTGACCGATCCATCCCAACAAAGTGCCTACTTTTATAATCTCACCTTCTTTTGCGTATTCTGCGAGGATCACACCAGATGAGGGACTGGGAATTTCTGTATCGACCTTGTCAGTGTTTACTTCCAGGATCGGATCATACTGCTCCACTTTGTCACCGATTGATTTAAGCCACCTGACGACTGTGGCATCCGTTACAGCTTCACCTAACAGGGGCATAATCAATTTCGTAGGCATGATGCCTCCTTTTCTGATAAAACGACAATTGTCATGAGGGGCTCAATATATTTTTGGAAAGTCATTGGGTGATACTTCATGCATTAAATCATAAACTGCATCAAAAATAGTATCAACATTGGGTTTAGACCAATAATCACCATCCGAGCCATAGGCGGGGCGGTGAACTGCACCAGGTAAGGTACGAGGAGGGGAATCAAGCCAATAATAACCCCCTTGCTTTTCGATAACTTCCTGAAGCATATAAGCCGTCGTTCCTCCGGGTACATCTTCATCTACAAAGATGATGTGTCCTGTTTTCTTAAGTGAATCCAAAATTTTGCCGTGAATATCAAAAGGAAGAAGGGTTTGAACATCAATAATCTCGGTTTCGATACCAACTTTGCTAAGTTTATTGGCTGCTTCCATGGCAATGCGGCAGCAGGCACCATAGGTTACGAGAGTGATATCACTTCCCTGACGAATGATTTCCGGGATACCCAGTGGAACGGATATCTCACCAATATTATCCGGGAGGCGTTCCTTTTGCCTGTAGCCATTGAGTACTTCAATGATGAGCGCAGGATCATCTGATCGCAGCATGGTGTTATAGAAGCCGGCTGCCTGGGTGAAATTACGGGGAACTAAAACATACATACCTCTTAACAAATGGATAAGACCTGCCATAAGAGAACCAGAGTGCCAAACACCTTCCAGTCGATGGCCACGCGTGCGAATGATCACCGGGGCTTTTTGCCCTCCATAGGTGCGCCAGTGCAAGGTTGCAAGGTCATCAGCCATGAGCTGTAAGGCATAAAGGACATAGTCTAAGTATTGGATCTCGGCAATCGGGCGTAAGCCTCGCATAGCCATCCCGATTGCTTGACCAATAATGGTTGCTTCACGTATACCCGTATCAGCAATGCGCAACTCGCCAAACTTTTCCTGTAACCCACGCATGCCCTGGTTGACATCACCCATACGACCTACATCTTCACCAAAAGCGATCAGGCGCGGTTCTTGAGCAAATGCCAAAGTGAAATATGTGTTAATAATATCAAATCCATTCAAGGTGGGGGAGTTCTCAGAATAAACAGGCTTGACTTCGGGAACTTGTAATGCAGATTCTGTGGATTGACTGTGCAGGTGAGAACCAAATCGAACCTGATATATTCCTTCCTGGGTATTTTTCCAATCTATCAATAACTGTTTTGCTTGAAATTCCTCACCCCGTACTTCGAGCAATGCATCCTTGATGGCAGACATAATATCCCGATGAAATGGTCCAGGGATATTCAACAAGCTCTCCTTGATCTGCTCAAGCTCCGGTTTATGAATTGATTTAGATATAATCTGGTCAATGATGCCAGCCACCTTGGAGCGTTCATCAAGAATGGGATTGATGTATGAATCCCAGGCTTTTTTTTGATCTTCCTGAACTGATTGAAGATCTTCTTTTTCGAATTGATCCAGCTCAGCTGGAGTGATGTATTTCTGGGTTAAAATCCATTTACGGAATATCTTAATGCAGTCATTTTCCTGTTCCCATTCCAACCGTTCTTTGGATTTATAGCGCTCCTGGCTGCCAGAGGTGGAGTGACCCTGAGGTTGAGTAAGCTCACTGACATGAACAATCGAAGGCATGTGTTCATCCCTGGCAACCTTGATCGCTTTTTGGTATGCTTCAAGCAGGGCGGGGTAATCCCATCCCCGAACGGTGTAGATGTCAAATCCATCGCAGCATTCCCCGGGAGGGCGGCGAAATCCCATCAGGAGCTCGGAGATATTTTCCTTGGCGATCTGTGACTCATTGGTAACAGAGATTCCGTAGCCATCGTCGTAAATGGTTAGGATTACCGGACAACGTAGAACTCCGATGGCATTTACTGACTCCCAAAATAAACCTTCGGCACAGGATGCATTGCCAATCGTAGCAAAAGCAACCTCATTACCGTTTTTTGAAAATTGGGAGAATTGCTGAAGAGATGGGATTTGCCGGTATAGTTTGGATGCATATGCCAGACCCACCACCCTGGGCATCTGTGAAGCGGTGGGTGAAACATCACCGGCAGAGTTGGGTTGATCGGTCAGGTTTTTCCACGATCCATCAGGATTTAGGTTGCGGCTGGCGAAATGAGCGTTCATCATCCTGCCGGCGCTGGATGGTTCAGAGGCAAGGTCTGGATTTGCATACAATTGGGCGAAAAACTCCTGCACGGTTGCCATTCCGGTCGCAAACATAAAGGTTTGATCGCGATAATAACCAGAACGAAAATCGCCGTTCTTGAATACATGTGCGATGGCAAGCTGTGGCAATTCCTTTCCATCTCCAAATATTCCAAACTTTGCTTTACCGCTCAAAACTTCACGGCGACCAATATAACTAGCCTGCCGACTTTTGAATGCAAGGCGGTAATCCTGGATAATCTTATCGGTGCCGGGTAGGGATAATTCTTCTTCCATGGTCTACTCCAATTGACTTGCGACGAGTTCTGCAATATCGAGCACTTGCATCTCAGAGTGCGCTGCTTTCCTTGCATCGGTAAGCATGATCATACAAAAAGGGCAGCCGACTGCAAGTATATCCGCTGTAATCGATTCTGCTTCTTTAAAACGGTTCATATTGATACGTTCCCATCCGTGCTCTTCCTCTTTCCACATCTGAGCACCTCCAGCGCCGCAGCAGAAGGACTTCAGACGATGACGGGGAAGCTCAGTTAGAGATAAACCAAGCAGATCTAAATCTTTTCGAGGAGCATCGAGGATGTGATTATGGCGGCTCAGATAGCAGGGATCGTGATAGGTTAATCTTGATAAATTAGCACCTTTGAATTGAGCAGTGAGTTCAAGTTTACCGCTTGAAATCAACTCGTGAATTAATTGGGTGTGGTGGATGATATCGTAGTGGCCTCCGAAGGCAGGGTATTCGTTTTTTAATGTATGCAGACAGTGTGGGCATGTGGTCACGATACGCTTAGGGGCAACCGTGTTGAGTATTTCAACATTGGCTGTTGCCATTTCATTAAATAGATATTCATTTCCTGCCCGTCTCGCTGAATCTCCGGTGCATTGCTCGTTCTTTCCGAGAACGGCAAAATTGACTTGCGCTTTATTCAAAATTGTTGCAAAAGATCGGGCAACTTTTTGTGCCCTTGAATCTGTCGCTGGGGCACATCCAACCCACCACAAGATATCCGGTGTGGGATTCTGATCGATCGTGGGTACGACTAAACCTTCGGCCCATTTCAACCGCTCGGAGGGTGGAATATTCCAAGGATTGACATTCCGTTCCATCCCACGGAAGGCAGCTTGCAATTGCTGAGGAAAAGCATTCTCATTGAGGACCAAGGCTCTGCGAATATCCAAAATATCACGCATGGGCTCATTATTCACCGGACATATATCAATACATGCCCCACAGGCGGTGCATGCCCAAATTGCTTCGGGGGAGATGGCAAATTCTACCAGTGGTTGAGGGCTGCTTTCACCATTGGCAATATTCTTTCCAAAATAATTCAGAAAGTATCGTTTGTTTATTTCCAATGCAGCAGGGGATAATACCTTGCCGGTATTATACGCTGGGCATACCTGTTGGCAACGAAAACACATTGTGCATGCATATGAATCAACAAGCTGTTCCCAGCTCAGATCCTCCAAATGGGAAGCACCAAAAGTCTCAACGCTCTCATCAGCGAAATTAAGGCGACTTAACTCGCCGATTGATTTACGAGCAGGTTTAATCAGAAAATTGATTGGGGCAAAAAAGATGTGGATATGTTTCGAATATAAGAAATACGGTAAAAAGGCGAGGATCAATCCGATCGATACCCAGAATGCGATATGTTCGCCAATGGTCAATGCAACCGGATTCCAATCAAGCCAGAGGTTTGATAACGCGGATGCAAAAGGCTGCCAGGGATCCGGTCCTTGCTGCACTAACTTGAACGATTCTCCAATGAAGCGTGAACCCACATGAAAGATGACAAACATACCAACGATGGCTGAATCGCGCATGATACCGGTGCGTGCTTTGGGATGCAGCAATACATCCGAACGTGCTGAAAGGGTTGCCGGACGTAGGATAAATCTCCGAAAAATTAAGGCAGCCATACCGAGTAAGATTGCTATGCTAAAGAAATCCGAACCAAGACTGTACAGGTCAGCGATGATTGTTCCACCAAGAAATTGATAATTTGGAATAAACGCCTGTAACAGATCTTGCAAATTCACAATAATGAAATAAAGAAAACCCCATCCGACCATGGCGTGGAAAAAACTGGGTATTCTACGAAACCTAAATAATGGTTGAAAGCTGATCAGCCTGATGGGGGTAATCAGTATGCGCTGCCGGATGACTTTCCAGTCTGGCTGGCCATGACCCCGCTTGATAATGTAAAGAATTCGCCTGGCAGCTTTGAAGGTTAGAAAGAGCGAGAGAATGACTACGAGTGTAAAAATAATCCTCTCAGGCTGTGTAAGCACGGTTGAATTGCTCCTATGGAAAAACCTTATTGTTTAGAAAAGTATTCTATCGCGGCAGACACAGCAGGGTCAGTCTCCAAAGAATATTGGTCAAAATCACCGGCTACGAATAGATCGGGGATGATGCCGGTTTTTTCCCAATTCTCATCAGGATGGTTCAGAGGCCGGAAGGTTTCATTAGCCAACCATATTTTTGAACCATCCTCCAGATCATAACCCCATAATATTTCTACATTGCCATCGGTTGTCTTACCAATCAGATACGCCCGTCCGACATCCTGCAGAACACCCGCAAAAATCTCTCCAAAACTTGCAGTTTCAGATCCGACAAGAACTACTAAAGGCACTCGTGAAGAACCATTGATATCGTGTAAATTTATCTGAAGGGAGTGTTCTTCAATCCTATTTACAAAATAACCAAGGTTTCCTCCCACAAAATAACTAAGCACAGGCTCGAGAACAGTGCTTGAGCCACCTCCATTCATACGGTTATCAAGGATCAACCCATCAAGGGGAGCATCCTTAGTCATCTGATGAAGAGCTGATTCAACTTGTTCATCGACGTGTGCTGTCATCGAATGTCACTAAAAGGATATAGCCTATTCTTTTTCCTTCCGGGTTGATGATAACTTTGGAAATTACTGGAATTTCACCCGTGATACGATGTCGAGAGACTTGAATTTCACGCGGTTCTTCACCTGGAGTTTGTACTTCCATACTTATGGATGTTCCTTCGGGTCCACGGACAATATCACGTAAAAATCCATCTTCATCCAAAATAGGGATGCCATCTACTGCGATAATACTATCACGAGGTTGTAAACCAGCTGCTTCAGCCGGGCTGCCAGTAAACACAGATAAAATGACACCCCTTTGTCGCTCAGGCACAGCACTAACCACGACACCGATACCGACGTAATCGTATTTGCCTTGATATTCAGATTCCTGTTCAGCAACTTCTTGGGGATTGAGGAATTGGGAATGATCATCCCCGAGACTGAAAATTAGCTCACTCAATGTCATGTAAAACTGTGAGTTCGTTAGACCCTGCAGATATTTTTTGATTATATTCCTGGCGAATTGCGTCCCAGTCTAAACCGTTAAAATCCGGATACACGTAGGTATCATTAACAATCGTCCACAGATTCTCAAAAATCCTTAACTGGGATTCCAACGGGATAGGAGTTGCTTCCGGGGTTGATGTAGATAGCAGGATGGCTGTTGGACTTGGGAGAGAAACGGTTTGGGTTGGAATCGCGGTTGGTATGGGAGTGTAAATGGTGGGAGAAATGGTGGTGGGTTTCAGGAGTTTTTCTTTTTTATCTTGTGATGGTGGTGGCTCCCGCTGTAGAGCTGGGATGTAGAATGAACATGCCAGGATGGCTAGTAGTACTGGCAGGCAGATGAGGAGGCGGACTTTTAAAATCATTGAAAGAAGCAGGTTTTCTATTTTGGATTTAATTGCTATCCTGATCCATTAATATACCAAAAATTTCTGTATCCTCAGGCACCACCTTCACCATAATAGCCTGGATCGGTTGGCGTATTTCCGCTTGGATCCCAGACATAAACCCAATCTCCCACATTCGCCCAATCATATAACCAATGGGCATCAGGTGGAGCGAGATTCACGCACCCATGTGATTGGGGAAATCCAAAAGCCGTGCGCCAGTAGGCACCATGCAGAGCGCGGGCATGATCGTAATACATTGTCCAGGGTACATCTTCCAAATAATAATAATCCGAACGGTCTTCAGTAAATGTCCCTGACATAGGAGTCGAATCCAGTTTTCGTTCCACCTGGAATAATCCAGGCTTGGTAAAAAATGGGTCCAACCCTGTGGCGATTAAAGTGGCATAAACCAATTTGCCCTGTTCGTACACGGCGAGGGTTTGTTCCGCTAAGTTTACTTCCATCCAGCGTCCATTCTCTATGCCCTCAGGAGGGGATTCGGCTGGAATTACCCGGCCGATAAATCGCCCTTCAATCCATTCATCTGGAGCAACCATATACCATTCCTCGCCATCTACAAGCCTGGTTGAATATACAGGTACAATCTCATATTGATTCAGGTTATGACCTGTAAAATCATCCGGGTTATAACCAGGTACTCGCTTCGTCTCCAGGCTTGGAGCGAATGGTAGTATCCAACCAAAAGAATGATCAGGTGTATTTGAAAACTCAATCCCACCAGGATAACTTCGTGGAACGGAAATACGGCTGGAAACCCGTACCCAGGAACCATCATGGAGTTTAAAAAACCGTCCATTTTCGGTATCAGAAAATTCTAGATAAGAAACATAACGCAGTCCGCCTGAATCAATGTAGCGGAGCATATTTTTTCCTGAGACTGCATCCTCCAAAGAAGCGTATACTGGTGTAGGACCTTCACCCAGTACGGCATATGAAAACGGCAATTCACCCAATGTTCCATCGATCGAACGATACGGTATTGGAAGCAAGGGAAATTCAATACCAACAGACGCCATTTGGGTGAGGTAGGTGGAGGGTCCCGAAGGTAGACAATCCTGAGGATCTGTCATGTAAATGCCAGGCAGGCATAAAGTGGCACTTCGAGTATCAAGTACGGAAGATTGCATTTCCGTTTTTGAGATGACAGGCGAAAATCCTTGAACAATGATTAATATGGATATGATGAATGGTAACATTTTCTATTGCGGAAAGATTATACCAGTGGAAAAGGTTCAATCAACACCGATTGGATAAATGTATGATTAGCCTTTTCCACGGTCAATAAAGGTCTTATACTATAAGCATGGACCAGCAAAAAATTATCATAAATATTGGATGCCACGTAGTACTTAACTTACTGGATCGTACAGGCAAGAAAGACCGATTGGAAATTGATATCGTGGCGGATCAATCTGCCGATTTTTCGCAAGGATTCTTAGGTGTGAGCACGCCACTCGCCAAGGTATTATTGGGAGAGAAGGCTGGAAATGTAATCCCTTATTTAAAAGATGATATTCTCGCGCATTGAGATTCTGGAGGTTAGCCCATCGACATTAGAGCCACCGGATGATATTCAGGAAAAACGTCGTTCGATGATGAATAAGGCGTTACGCGAGGTGGAACACACGAATGCTGTGGTTTTCGCTTCTTCCTTCAGTGGAAAATGGGGGGATTATGACCCGGACAGCTTGCCAAAAGATGAAAATCACGAAGATGATGTAACTGATAAGTGATCCATAAGATCTTTGGCTACAATTTCAAATCTTTTATGCCTTTAAATTAATTTTGGTACTATTATTGCACCCAATTCATAGAATTGATCCATCGCAAGCCCGTTACCACAAGGACTAATGACACATCGAATAAAGTGAATGATCGGATCACAAACATATTATTATGCGCATAAATAGGGAGTATTGAATTGACAAAATCACGTTCCCAACTCATTGTTGAACACTTAAGGGATATGCAGGCATCCTCCCCAGATATCGAAGCCTCGGCGGTGATAAGTGTCGACGGGCTGACGATTGCATCGGCTCTACCGCAAGGCGTGGAGGAGGACAGAGTTGCAGCCATGTCGGCTGCCATGCTCTCCTTGGGCGAACGGATAGCAGCGGAATTGGGTCGTGGATCGTTAGAACAGGTTTATATCAAAGGGTCGAATGGTTATGTGCTATTAATGTCTGTGGCTGAAGATGCGGTGCTGACTGCGCTTGCGCGTGAGAATGCGAAACTGGGTCTTACTATTACTGGATATGTGCCGCGCAACTGAATCTCTCACCAAGCTTATCTAGGTACATTTATGCCCACTACAGATGGGGCGGGAGGATTACCGTCCTTCAATTATTTTATAATTGGGTTCAACCATTAAATAACGATAGCCTATTCTCACGAAAATCAACCAGAAATTACCGTCACACCTTGCAAAGTAAAATAGCGTGTTGAGAGTATAATTAATCGATAATTATGCTCATAGCGGAGAGCCTAGCCTGGTTGGTCTCCGCTTTTTTTTCTAAAAATGACTACTGAAATTCTCCATAAACCCGATCCAATATTGAAGTGGAACCTGCGCCAGTTATATTGGGATGTATTCTGGTTTGGAATCCTGGCTGGAAGCACAATCGCTTTCCAGGCAATCTATGCCGTTCGTCTGGGTGCGACTGGATTTCAGATTGGACTATTGACTGCAGGACCAGCAATTGTCAGCTTAATTTTTACCATGCCAGCCGGGCACTGGATGGAAGGTAAACCTCTAATCAAAGTGTCGTTTCGCTCAGCAATTTGGCAGCGCCTGGGATACGTTTTCCTGGTGGCGCTACCGTGGGCTTTTACTTCTCCAGAAGGGCAGATATGGGGTTTGATATGGACTACTCTGGTCATGTCGGTGGCAGGGACCGTACTGGCGATCAGCTTTAATTCTTTATTTGCCGAGGTGTTGCCACCCGAATGGAGGGCACATGCGGTTGGGAGAAGGAACATCCTCTTAGCCATCAGCATAACCCTGGCAACCGTAGCAAGCGGCCTAATCCTGGACAAAGTGGTGTTTCCAGTAAACTACCAGATCGTGTTTTTGATTGGTGCGATTGGGGCGATGTTGAGCAGCTTCCATATCGGGAGGCTGCGTAAATCAGAGATGATATCCCAGCCAGCGATTGTAGTTGGATTAGATACTGGTAAACCCAGAACTCAGACAAAAAAGGGGTCTTTTTGGCGAAAAGATTTACTTAAAGGTCCGTTTGGAATTTTCATGCTGGCATACTTAATATTTTATACATTTCAGTACTTCCCCATCCCACTGTTTCCAATCGCCTATGTAGACCAATTGCACCTGACCGATGGGATGATTGGGGTTGGTAACGCATTATTCTATGGCACGATGATGCTTGCCTCTTTCAGGCTCAGCTATATCAGCAACCGTTATGGCCATCGAAGAGTACTGATCATCAGCTCGATCCTATTTCCAGTCTATCCATTGTTATTGGCAATTGCCGAAGGACCAGAGCTGTATTACCTTGCCTGTTTTATCGGTGGTGCAGTATATGCCATGCTCAGTGGCGCGATCATCAATCGATTAATGGAACACGTGCCCGCGGATGACCGTCCGGCACACATGGCAATCCATAACCTGTCTTTAAATATAGGAATTTTAGCTGGTTCCTTACTGGGACCCTTCACTGCTGAATTGATTGGTCTTCAAGCGGCCATTATGCTTGGGGCAGGGCTGCGTTTGCTGGCTGCAGGCTTTCTATGGTTGTGGGGGTGATTCAAGCAACGCCAGTTTGATATTGTTCAAAATAATTGCTGGTTAATTTACGCCACTCGGCGATATCCAAGGTTTCAGCGCGTCTCATCGGATCAATATCTGAGACTTTAAGCAAGGTTTCGGCTTCTGAAGGTGTCAAATGAAGCCCAGCAGAAAGAGCATTTCGTAAAGTCTTACGCTTCTGACTGAAGCCGGCTTTGATAAGCTTGAAAAAAATATCCAATTCCTGGATTGGGATACAGCGGGGTGGAAAATAGATCAATACGAAGGATACTGGAATCAACTTTTGGTGGGGGATAGAAAGCAACGGCAGGGATGTGGGCAATGATGTCTGGCT
Organism: uncultured Chloroflexia bacterium; assembly: GCA_963736805.1. Taxonomy (GTDB): domain Bacteria; phylum Chloroflexota; class Anaerolineae; order Anaerolineales; family UBA4823; genus FEB-25. Next base: position 124,928 of record CAVTQM010000057.1, on the reverse strand, counting down.
GACCATACACTTGCACACTCAATGCCAACAGACTCATATCCCCGGGTGTGGCGCAAATACGCTTAGCAACCTCGCGTTGGATGGTCAGGATCATGCGGCTGGGAGGAATGCGAGCTTCCAAGAGATGGCGCATGAGTGCGGAGGTTATATAGTAGGGGATATTCGCCACCACAGCGTACTCCTGTTGATCGACAAGGGTAACAGGATCTAGAGCCAGGATATCCCCTTGAACAACCCGGACATTTGGGTATTGACTGACAACCTGGATAAGTGGAGGGATGAGGTTGCGATCCAATTCGACTGCAATAACAGAACGGGATTGCAATGCCAGATAACGAGTGAGACTACCGAGCCCAGCGCCAATTTCCAGCACAACTTCACTGGAGGAAATTTGAGCGGCCGTGATAATCAGCTGAAGGGCAGAATCATCCAGTAAAAAATTTTGGCCAATGGATTTTTTGGGATGAAGCCCATATTGGTATAACAGCCCGGGTACATCTAGCTCAGTAAGATTCATGGGATGACCCAAACAATATTAGGAGGAGGAGGCCAGAGAAAGTAAACCGTGACCCATTGGTGCCATGGGACGTAATCGTCATCACTATAACCGAGGTCGATCCAACGACCTACCACAGCACCGCCGATATCTGCTGCAACGACCTCCCCATAACCAGGGACGAACAGTTGGGTGTAAAAGGGGATTATGCTGGTATCCACCGCAGCCACCCCTTTTTTGAGAGGTAAACCAGAGGCGGTTGTGCTGCCTGTATTCGATGGGTGGTAAGACGTGGCATACATATTAAGAGCACGCCAGTATTGGATCGTAACGCCATCGACGACTGCAGAGTGCATGACAACCGAGGTTCCGTAACCCAGGATGCGTGGTTGAGGTTGGCGAGCCACCCACTGGTTTTCTACCTGCCGTGATACTTCCTGACCATCTTCACTGCGAACACGGATGCGCTGGGCAGTCAACCCATATTCTCCCGTTTGGATAATCGATTGATTGTCTATTTCCAGGGTTGGATCAGGTTGGTAGCTGGTTTCAAAAGGCAATGGTGACTGCTCAACCAATACTTCCTCGGTCACATGAACCAAGCGTATTTCAGCATTGGCTGGAATCTGGGCTTCAGGAGGGGGATTGCTATAATCCAAACCCTGGACAGATAGCCCAGCATCCTTCAAGGCTTCGCCAACAGTCTGGGCAGGAGTGCGGGTGGACACATCTGCAGCCTGGGTATGAATAGTGACCTTGCGGGAAGGAATGATCGTGGCAGCGAGACTCGGATGAAAGGGGAGTGGAAACTGGAGGGTCAATTTTATCAACAGCGAAGAAGGAATAACCAGCCGCCCATAAAGCGGAACCCAGGGTGCTTGCTGTGGATGACAAAGTAGTTTTTATTTCATCCATTGTCAGAGAAATTTTGACCATTGGGATAATTTGAAGTGAAATTGATTTGGCATTTTCAGGGAAGGGCATGGTGGGATCGATCACCTGACCATTCGAAAGCAGCTGGTCTCCATTTTGCATACTTACGCCGGCATCGATAAGCAGACGAGAAGGAATACGCTCAGCACTGTATAGTGAACGAAACTGTCCGTTTGCGAGGACCTGGACAGGGATAGAGCGGATAAGCGTAATCCTGCTGCCATTTTTTAGCCAGGTATCTTGTGAAGGAGAAAGATCATCCAGTGGCGAAAGCGGTATGTCCTGGGCATGTAAAAAATCTGCCACGGTAAAACTATAAGTAGTAACAGTTTGGGACTTTCCATCCATTTCAAGCGTCACAGTCTTGCGGAGGCCAAGAGTGATGGATAAACCTAACAAAATGACAACTACAAGAAGGATCCCTACTTTGCGGAGTGGAGAAGAAACACGCATAATTTTACATTTACATCGTACCATGCATAAATATTATTAATCAGCCAGAATTTTCCGGGCGATAACCATGCGCTGAACCTCGCTGGTTCCTTCACCAATCGTCATCAGACGAGCATCGCGGTAAGCCAGCTCGACGGGATATTCACGGCTGTATCCATAGCCACCATGAATCTGGATGGCGTTGCGGCACACACGCTCAGCCATCTCAGTCGCGAATAGTTTTCCCATAGAAGCTTCCTTGGTGAATGGACGCTTTTGGTCTTTTAGCCAGGCGGCATAGTATATCATTAATCGGGCGGCATGGATTTCAGTGGCTGCATCAGCCAGCATCCATTGGATGGCCTGATGCTCGGCAATTGGCTTTCCAAAGGTCTGGCGCTCCTTGGCATAGCGAATGGCATCTTCCAACGCGGATTGGGCAAGTCCAACAGATAAAGCACCAATGCTGATGCGGCCTCCATCCAGCACAGCCAGAGTTTGATGTAAGCCACGACCTGAGGGTCCAAGCAAGCTGCTCTTAGGAAGGCGGACGTTTTCATAGGACACAGCATGGGTTGGAGAACCTTTCAGCCCCATTTTCTTCTCAGCAGGGGCGATGTGCATCCCGGGTGAGTCGGTAGGAACGATGATCATACTCAAGGAATAAGGTCCACCTAAGGGATCGGTACGTACAAGGGTGATAATGTAATCGGAAATGCTGGCATTGGTGCACCAGGCTTTAGAGCCATTGATGACCCATTGATCATCGATTAGCTCGGCATGTGTGCGAACGCCACCCTGAATGTCTGATCCAGCGCCAGGTTCGGTAAGCGCCAGGGCAGCAAGCTTATTCTTTCCGGAAGCAGCCCTGGGCAGGAAATATTTTTTTTGGTCTTCATTCCCGAAGAGTACAATAGGAGTGGTCCCCAATCCGTTATGAGCAGCAATCGACAGGGCGGTGCTGCCGCATCCCCAGCCCAGCTCTTCAATGGCGATGGCTGCGCTGACTGCATCCACACCCGAGCCGCCATATTGCTCGGGGATGTTCAGACCAAGCAAGCCCAGGGGACCCATCTTGCGCATGGCAGGCCAATTAAATTCAGCACTTTCATCCACTTCATGCGCTTTAGGTTTGATTTCTTGGGAAACAAAATCGTGGACGACATTACGCCACATTCTTTGTTCATCGGTCAGGTCGTAGTTCATCGTTGGTATCTCCTCAGATAGTTGCCTGGATAGATAGGTTTAAAACAACCAGATGATCAATATGACGATACCGATAATGATGAGCAATGGAATAAGCACAATTTTTAAGATGGTACCTGTAAGCGATAAAATATCCTTAAAGGAGAATTCATCGTTTGCCACTGAGCCAAGGCGACGACCACAGACCGGGCATTTTTGAAGGCCTGGAGGAAGTTGAGCGTTACATTTAGGACAGTATACAACCATGTCAGTATATGCTAACCAAGATAATCCTTGAGATTGTTATTGTACCCTGAAGTGATAAAACAGCAAAAATAATCGATGGGTGTAGAAATTAATTTTTAAAAGAAATTATGGATGCGTGCCAAAATAATAGGCGGGTAGGATGAGGAGCAGATAACTGGCAAGATTGGCAAGGAATATGAACAAACAGTTTTGGCGAAAAGCATCGCGCTTGAAATAAGTCAATACAAATACTTCAACTATGAGCGACAGCACAAAGGAAACCGGCAGCCACACAAATGGAGAGCGCTGGAGCAGGACCAGGAGGATACCATTGACGATACCAGAGATAATATTCATGATGAAGGAGACCTTCATGGAAATGCGAAAAAGGTTCCAGCCAAGCAAGGTGAGGGTAACACCTTCGACAAGTGCAATCAGCAGATTAACGACAAGGAGGGACAGGATACCAAAGAGCAGCAGCAGGTATGGGGCGGAAGGTCCGGTAGATATCGAGGGGGATGGTGGGAAACATAGGCGTTATCAGGTTTACAGGTTTGAAGGTTAAAACGTTAATAAGCGATCAAGTGATGTGGATAACAGGGTGAGTATACCGCAAAGTGGGGAGGGAACAGCATAAACAACCATTCGGTGCTCGAAGACATGAGACCTAAATCAAATATAGATTCGAATCCAATCCATATTTAAACAAAAAACCCTGGGTGGAAGGCATCTTCATCGGGGTATTGCATTTCCAGAATAGAATAAAAGAACTTGTTGATTAAGAGAAAAATTTGATTGATAATTATATCCAGCGTTTTTTTTCTCCGATCTGCCAGCGTAGGAGGAGTGGACCCAAGCGGTCGATCAGCCAACCAAAGGTATGCTCAACGAGGGGTGTGAGTGCCAACCAGGAAGGCACATATACAACGCGACGGGGATGTTCCAGTAGATTCCAGACCTGATTGGCGATGGTCTCAGCAGTCACGCCTATACGCTCGGTAGGCAGATGCATGCCACCTACGAGATTGGCAGCGGTATCACAGAACTCGGTCCGGACGGGGCCAGCCCGTACCACGCTGATATGCAGGTGAGTGCCGGAGAGCTCGCGATACAGGGAAGTAGTGAAATTATCCAGGAAAGACTTGGAGGCACCATAAACGGCGACCCCCTGGCTGGGTAGGCTCCCAGAAATGGAACCGATGTTAATGATGTGCCCCGAGCCAATTGATCGCATCTTCTGCAGGAATAACAGAGTGAAATGGACCGCGGCTGCAACGTTCACCTGCAGGATTTCAGAAGCGGTAATCCAGGGCATATCGGTGCCAAAGCCATACCAGCCCAGACCGGCATTGTTGACCAGGACATCTGCCTGACCATATTCGGCTTCCACCTGGTCAAAAACAGCCCTGGCGCTCGCTTTCGTCGGATAAGTCAGCTGGGATGATCTCAGCGTTACCATTGGAGAGTCGAATTTCGTCGGCAAGCTGTTCGAGGCGTTCTTTTCGGCGGGCAACAAGGACAACCTGGAGACCCTGCCTGGCTAACTTGCGGGCGGTGGCAGCACCGATGCCACTCGAGGCACCGGTGACTACAGCAACCTTGCCGTACCATTTTGACTCATTAATTTTCACGGAGGTTCACCAATCTACATGCTGGGTTAAACAATTGATTCTTTATAAACATTTTTGTTCTTTGTGAACCATTTAACCGTATCGGTTAATGATTCTCGCAACGGGCGGGGAATATACCCAAATTCAAGATGAGCCTTGGCATGGCTTATCACCGAGTTTGAGGCAAGGGTGGCTAGAGAATAGGGGGTGAAGCGAGGTTTGCCATGCGTCAGCCGATAGTATAAGGGAGTGATATTGGCGGTAAGATTAGCCAGCTGCAAAGGAATCTTCAGGCTAAAAATGCGCTCTCCCAGGATTTCTTGAACGATCTTGATGATATTCGGGACTTCTATACGCTCACCGGAAAGGATATAACTCTCGCCAGAGCGGCCTTTTTCGCCAGCCATGATCAGTCCTTCTGCAACATCACGAACATCGACAAAATCATAAGCACCATCCACGTAGAGCATCGGCTTACGCTCGACACAGTCCAGGATGAGCTGACCCATCTCAGAACGACGAAAATCGTAGGGACCAATCACGCCGGTGGGACAGACAATGACGGCATCCAGACCATTTTGTACCGCCTCCAATACTGCCAATGAAGCGCTGGCTTTGGAGGAATCATAGCTGCTGATGGCATGCTTGGGATCATAGGGAACGGTTTCGTCAATCAGAATGCCATGAGGAACACGCTGGAGGGCATGGATGGAACTGGTGTAGACAAGACGGCGGACACCTGTGTCGTGGGCGGCTTGAATAACATTGCGGGTTCCAAGCACATTTACCGCCTGCACCAAAGGTTGTTTACCCGGCAGGATGGAAATAATACCAGCGAGATGATAGACCACCTCGATATGTTCGAAGGCTTTGAGCAGGGACTGATAGTCGAGCACGTCGGCTTCGACGACCTCGACATCCAAATCCTGTAAAGGGCAAGGGTCTTCGCCAGGCATGATCATGGCTCGAACCCCCTCGCCACGCTCTAAAAGGTGACGTACAAGAACGTTTCCAATGTGCCCGGTGGCACCCGTTACTAAATTCATTCTATTCTCCTTGCCATACCATTCAGTAATAGTTCCAGGCTTTGCCTGGTTTCATTTTTCCAATCGGATACCTGGGGGTTGAAGAGGGATTCCATCAGCAAACCAACTGCGAGGGAGACCAAAACCCGGGCAGCCTGCTGAGCGTCAATCGGCTGGATGGAGCCAGCATTGATGCCTTCCTGGATCATCTCAGTAAAATAGGACTGGTAACGATGAAAGGGTGCGACGGTGGCTTCCCAAACTTGCGGGTCGTGATTTGCCTGGGACCAAAACTCCAGGAAAATGGGCAAGTGGATATCGGCAGTCTGGAAAAGTGAGCCTACCATTTCTGCCATCTGCAGGATTGCCTGGGGAACATCTTGGGTCTCCTGGCGCATCAGATTGAAACCAGTCTCGATGCCATTCATGTAGGAGTTCAGGAGCTCCATGAAGACAGCCTGCTTGGTGGGGAAGTGGTGGTAAAAAGCGCCCTTGCTCACCCCGGCAGCAAGGCAGATCTCAGCCACGCCAGTGGCATCATAGCCAGATTTTGAAAACAAATCGGTAGCGGCGGTTAGAATGCGATTATGTGTTTCTTCACTGCGTTGCTGCATTAAAATTTCCTTTAATGACCGAGAAATACCGACCGGTCGGTATGATTCTAGCTTATTTTTTTGGATAAGTCAATCTCAGGCAGATTAATATGGGGTTAGCTTACAGGATTGTAGGGAGAATAAAAAAATCGGGGCTACCTGAATTGTATGGCAACCCCGATGATAGGTTAATGATTATGGTCTGGTGAGAAGAGGCAGGAAGGTTTGATCTACCTGATAGGCATATTTTATATCTGGCAGCTCGTAATCTTCTAGTTGAAGGTAGCTGATAAAGCCACGGCCTGCGGAGTTGAGAGAAATGGTGGCTTGTCCGTCTGTGGAGACAGAAAGATTGGAGACCCCATCGATCTGCTGCGAGAGCCAGCCAGGCAAGCTAGCTGGTGGAATCACGGAGGGATGGACGTTTGCTATTGAATCCAACCAGCATGATTTTCGGGTGACTTAACAGGAAAAATAAAGCGTGGCATTCAACCCAGGAATTAGTCTAATGAATAACTCAAATAAATCAGGAATAACGTGAATTGGGGTATTTGATTCATTCCTGGTATAATGTGTATAGACAAATTCCCAGACCAGTCCTTGAGGGGACTTGCTGGTCAGAATCACCTCTCTGCCTCTCCTATATAGGGCGGCTTTATGGGAGAGGCAGGGATGGGGGTTTACCAGGATAAAAAAACTAGTGAGCGACTAAACCAGGTCACTCACTAGTTCTTTAATTGCATAAAGATTATTCTGTAGTCCTTAGGGGGTTCATCCTGGAGTGTTTTAATGCCGTTGCGGACCTGGGCAATGGCTCTTTCCATTTCCATTTCAAGCTTGCGTAGCGTTTCCAATACATATTCATCTGCTTCTTTGCGGATTAAATCACCATCCGCATATGCCTGGTCTTTGATCTGCTTCTGCCTGGGTATAGGCTGCCTGAACAAGCTGATCGCGTTCAACAATCTCACTGCTTCGATCACGAGCGAGATTTACTGTACGCTGGGCTTGTTCCTCGGCCTGGGCAATCAGACGATCCCGCTGAGCTAATAATTGTTGTGCTTTTTTTACTTCTTCAGGGATTGAGACGCGCATCTGGTCAATCAGGTCCAGCATGCGGTCTTCATCGACGATGACATTATGGGTGAAGGGAAGCGGACGGCTCTCATTCAGGAGCTCCTCCAACCGGTCAATCATTTGTAAGATATCCATATCATCCCTCCATGGTACCCGAAGCTATTTTGTAGAATATAGATCCATGAGCAAAAAATAAAGATGAATCCATTTAACCATTGCAAGTTCTATGCACAAGATTACAACGAAATCATCAAAACGTCAACATTGTTAAGTACTTATGATGCAATGTAATTTAATCGCGCATCGAGGTAGGTGGAAAAATTTGATCATTCTCGGATAATTCTAGTATACGATGTTTGAGAGCAAGTTCCACATGTGGAGGAACCATGCTGCTAATGTCACCATTCAAGGCTGCAATCTCACGAACTGTAGAAGAGGATAAGAATGTGTGCTCTTCATTTGTAATCAAGGAGATAACTTCGATATCTTTTGCAAGCCGATGGTTGGCTAATGCCATGCGGAATTCGTATTCGAAATCTGAGAAAACCCGTAAACCACGCACAATTACCTGTGCGCCGATCTTATGGCAGAAATCCACGGTTAACCCACTATAACCGACAACCGATATATTTGGGTCTTCGGTAATTGATAAACGTACAAGCTCGATTCGTTCGTCGGGTGGAAAGATGAGGGATTTCATAGGGCGATCATATACGGCGATAACGATTTGATCGAAAAGCCGGGCAGCGCGCCTGGCAATATCCAAATGGCCGTAATGGATGGGGTCGAAAGTACCGGGAAAAAGGGCTTTTACTGTCATCTGGTTTTTTATTCTCCTGGGTAGAATGATTACCCACCTATATTAACTTATATCTCCCTGCCCGATGCTCCAAAAGCGCTTTAGAGACTGAGCAAGCAGGTTATATTCGGGTGAATTCAGGTCTGGATCGATTTCAAATATTGCTTTGGCTGATTGCCTGGCTTGTTCGATCAGATGGATGTCGGTCAAGTTTGCCAGACGAAGCTCAGAATACCCCGATTGGCGTGTTCCAAGGAATTCGCCAGGACCTCGCTGATCAAGGTCGCGTTGTGCAAGCACAAATCCATCATTTGTTTCAACCATTGCAGTAAGGCGTTCATTTTCAGCAGCATCGGGTGTATCAGGAATGAGGATACAGTAGGATTGGTATTGACTACGACCAACGCGTCCGCGAAATTGGTGCAACTGTGACAATCCGAAGCGATTGGCTCCTTCGATCAGCATCACGGTAGCGTTAGGGACGTCCACACCTACTTCAACCACCGAGGTGGATACCAGGATATCGAGCTTACCCAAAGAAAACTCAGTCATGACCGAATCTTTTTCATCGGCTTTCATGCGACCATGAAGCAAACCGACCTTGTTATCTGGAAATACTTCTTTTTGCAAGCGTGCGTGCTCTTCGACGGCAGCCAAAGCCTCAATACTTTCACTTTCCTCCACCAAGGGATAAATAATAAAACATTGATGCCCTTGATCGATCTGATTCCGAATAAACACATAGGCACGTTCACGCTCACGCGGGTAGAACACCTGGGTCTCAATTGGTTGGCGTCCAGGCGGCATCTCATCCATTACGGAGAGGTCCAGGTCGCCATAGACCGTGAGGGCGAGTGAGCGGGGGATGGGGGTAGCGGTCATGACGAGCAGATGGGGATTTTCACCTTTAGAGCGTAAGAGGGCGCGCTGTTCAACACCAAAGCGATGCTGCTCATCGATCACTGCCAGCTGAAGATTATTAAAAATAACTGGCTCTTCAAGGAGTGCATGGGTGCCTACAATCAGCATGATTGCTCCGTTGGCAAGATTGGTACGTATCTCCTGCTTTTCCGATTTGGGTGTTGAACCTAGAAGCAAACGGATTTGCTCAGGTTTTAATGGACGACTGCTTCCATCATCTTCTGGATTTGAATCGCTATCATCCCAAGCTAGCAAACTGAGCATGTTCTTATAATGCTGTTCTGCCAGGATGCTGGTTGGAGCGAGCAAGGCCGTTTGAGCAGCATGGCGAACAAGCATGGCGATGCCCAATGCAGCAATTACGGTCTTGCCTGAACCTACATCACCCTGAAGCAGCCTATTCATCGGGTGACCGGATGCCAGGTCTGATTTGACATCTTTAAGAGCCTTTTGTTGAGCAGCTGTTAATGAGTAGGGTAGATGTGAGACCAGAGAATCCAACCATTCATCGGGAGTTTCATAAATACTTGCGGAGCGATTTTGCCAATTCCTTTTTTGGCTCAACACGCCTAACTGCAGCATCAGGATTTCATCAAATGCCAAGCGATAACGAGCGGAGCTTAACTGATTGGCAGAAGATGGAAAATGGGCTTGAAGTAGCGCGGTTGGGAGATCCATAAGTTCTGCGGTCTCACGAATAGAATCAGGCAGAGGTTCAGCTATGCGCGGAGACCAATAGGTTACGACATCATACATGAAGCGACGCAACCAGCGCTGAGTGATATTGGAGGTGAGTGGGTATACAGGGACGATGCGATTGGTGTGCAGGTTTTGGGTTTCCAGGGGTTCCCATTCTGGACTGTTCATAACCAATCGACCCAGGTATTGGTCGATTTTTCCTGATAAAACAATTTGTGTACCTTGTAATAATCGCTTTCCTATCCAGGGCTGATTGAACCAGGTGACCTTTAAAAACCCCGTACCATCCGTGATAATTGCCTCCGTAATCTGGAGGCGACCTGCTCGGATTGGGCGTGAGTTTATCGAATCTACCGTCCCGATTACAGTGACTTCTTCACCGTATTTCAATCGTTGGATAGGCTTGAGCTGGGTGTAGTCATCATAGCGGCGGGGAAAGTTATAGAGCATGTCTCCCAGGGTATGCAATCCCAACCTGGCTAATGTTTGAGCGTGTTTTGGACCCACTCCCGGAAGGACGGTGGTAGGAGCTGACAAAGCTGCTGGTTGTGAAGCAGGTTTAATCTGAGATGTTTTAGTATCGGAATGGTAACTGCCTTGATGAGAAGGTGTGTTTTTACTGGATGGATGGGATCCATCCGCTTTTTCTTCATCGCCTGCTGCCTTGGGAGGTTTTTCAACAGGTAAAGGTAGGGGAGGAAACGTTTCTTCAGACTCGCGCTGTAAGCGATTCCAAAGGCCATTCAGGGTTTCATAACGAGATTTTTGTGAGAAGCTTTCATAGTCTCTCAAGCGACTAATCACGGATTGAATGAGGTCAGCTGGGAGATCATCCGCCTGGGCATCGGCTAACCATGGCTCGACCATGCGCTCAAAACCGCCGATGACTGCATGGTTGCTATAGTTCTGTTGGGCTTCCAATAAAATGAATTTTTTTAACTTTTGAAGAGAAGATTTCATTGAGGGTAATTTTACCATCAGGATGTGTGGATGGACATCCAACGATGAAATATCTAATTTAAAACCAAGCAGAGTTTATTATTCAGTTACAGCAGCAAAACCTAATCCATTCGGTCCAACATGAACACCAATGACCGAGGTGACATTAACGATATGTGGATTACGTGCTACTCCTTTTAATAAATTCTTCAGAAAATTGGATAGCATCCTGTTCCGCATTTGTATGCAACACTGCCAATCGTTCCAACGGACCCAGGTTAGACAACATTTTTCGTAAACGATCGATGCCTTTTAGGCGGGTTCTGGTTTCACCCATACGGATGACTTTACCTTCATCGATGCCAAGGAAAGGTTTTATCTGGAGCAAAGTACCAAGGTTGGAACGCGCCCAGGACACACGCCCACTGCGGCGTACATACTCAAGTGAATCAAGCATGGCAACCAAATGGATACGTTTGCGGATATCTTCAATGACTTTTTGAATTTCATCGGCTTGTTTACCGCTCTTGGCAGCTTCAGCAGCTGCAAGCACCTGAAAGCCTGTTCCAAGTGACAAATGGAAGGAATCGATGACACGGATACGGTTGCCGAAGGCTTTGGCAGCCACAACTGCAGAGTTGTAGATACCACTCAAGTTGCTAGCAACATGAATTGAGATGATTTGATCGGTACCTGAATTAAATAGGCTCTCATATACCTTTTGGAATGCGCCAATGGACGGTGCTGCTGTGGTTGGGAGCATTTTCATTGACGGTAATTGTCGATACAGCTCTTCCCTGGTAATCCCTCGCCCATCTTCCAAGCTGCGGCCATCGATAACCAAAATAGCAGGAACAACTTTGATATCATTATTTTTCGCAAGCTCAGAGGAAATATCAGCGGTGCTGTCAGTGACAATACCAATCTTCATTTTATCCCTCCTTGGGAGTATTCTCCATGATAACTAATCCTATACAATGTGGTCCAAGAATAGTTGCAAGAGCCAAACCGAGGCTATGTTCACACAAAGGGGTTATTCGGATATTTTGATTGATACGATCACGCAAATTCTTACTTTCCTGTTCAAAAGTATTTATCCCTTGGAGTAATGCCATATATTTGATGTTTTCAAACTCAGAGACAAATTCAAACATGATATCAACCAAGTGACGTGGGCTGCGGATTTTTTGGGTATGAACAAGCCTGCCATTTTCAAGGGTAAAAAAAGGTATAACCCCTAACATTTCACCTACGATTGCCTGAGCAGGGTCCAGTAATCCTGCGCGATATAAATGTGAGAGATCAGGGATACAGAAGACAGAGTAGATATGGCTGACCATTCCCCTGATGATCCGAGTAATATCAAGCCCGGTGTATCCCCTATGTATGAATTCGGCAGCTGATTGAACCAATAAGCCAAGCCCGATGGCAGTATTTAGCGAGTCGATGATAAAGATATTCGCAGGGGTTTTACAAGACTGAATTGCAGATTGGGCATTGGACCCTGCCTCACTCAATTGGGATGAGAGCAGAATAACGACGATTTCTTTATATTTCATCCCCAATGTAGTAAATGCATTTCGAAATGCATCGATGGAAGGGGGAATAGCAAGTGGTGGAGGAATTTTATTCGGCGAGGAGTTATAAATCGAAAGCTCTTTACTATCTGGAATAAGTTGATTATTGACCTGGATCGAATGAGGGAGGATTGTGACATGTTCTTGTCCGGTAAAGCCTAACTTCGAAAAACAAACGCTACTATCAGTGATGATACAAGTGCGCAGCATAGAGAGCAATGGGAGGGTTTCACTCGATTGAGATGATAAACTGATAATGAGGTTGTCCACCTTCCTGGACTTCTATTTCTTGTTTAGGGTACTCCTTACGAATAGAATCTGCAATCGTATCCACTTCCCTTCGAGTGACATCTAATCCATAAAAAAGGGTAATCAGCTCATATTGATCAGCACGCGCCTTTTCCAATAAACCCAAGGTAGCAGAATTAAGGTTTTCCGATGCTAAAACCAGCTTGCCATTCAGCAAGCTAATGATTTGGCCTTGGGTGACAGTTACCCCGTCAAGTTCCACGCTACGAGTGGCAGTAGTGATTTCGCCGGTCTCTACATCGTTTAGCACAGAATTCATATCTGCGGCTACATCTTCAGGATTACCCGTAGGAATCAATCGCAGCATTGCTGCCATGCCTTGAGGAATGGTACGGCTGGGAATAACCGTGACATGTTTGACGGTTAATTGAGCAGCTGCCTGGGCGGCGAGGATGATATTTTTATTATTGGGCAGGATGAAGATCTGATCGGCGGGGAGATTCTCAAATGCATTCAGGATTTCCTGAGTACTTGGATTCATCGTTTGGCCACCTTCGACGATTGCGGAAACTCCAAGACTTGCAAACACTCTGGCAATCCCTATTCCTGGAGCAACTGCTATAGTAGCAATCTGCCCGGGTTCAACAGAGCTGAATTGAATCGAGGTACTCCGGTCATGCTCAACCTGCTCCATTTGGGCACGGAGATTTTCTATTGCGGCTTTCGTGACAACACCAAGGCTCTTTGAGTATTCAATCGGTGCATAAAGCTTCTCGGTGGCTACATGAATATGCATACGGAATATCCCATCACCTTCCCCGATCTGAATAGATGTACCAATTTGCTGTAACTCTTCATAAAACTGAGAGATATTTAACTCTTCATTTGGGCGAAAATCAACCACCACTTCGTAATCCTGTCCTGGTTCGATAACGTCAAGAGCATTCTCCATCTTCATGGCAGAAAACGGCTAAATCGTAGCAAGATTCACATCCAGAGGTAGCCCCTTGACATATCGCAACATACCTTCCAGGATGTAAAAAAGACCTTTGCCTCCCGCATCCACGACACCAGCCTCTTTTAAAACATCAAGGAGCTCAGGTGTCCTGGAAACTGATTCATCAGCTGCGGTAACGATGCGTTCAAGGATTTCGTAAGGATCTTGGGTTTCAATAATCGACCGTTCTGCTTCTGCAGCAATATCCTTTGCCACAGTAAGTATGGTTCCTTCAACAGGTCGTACAACACCTCGATAGGCTGTATTCCGACCTTGATGCAATGCATTGACTAAGGATTGGCCTTCTAAATATTCAAAATTATCCAGGGCATGGGCAAATCCGCGCCAGAGTTGAGAGAGAATAACTCCTGAATTACCTCGAGCGCCCATCAAAGCACCATGTGCTATTTTTTGTGTTATTTTGCCGATGTTACGCTCAGGGGAATTTATTATTTCCTCACATGCAGCCTGCATGGTTAAAACCATATTTGTTCCAGTATCTCCATCAGGTACAGGAAATACGTTGAGATTATTTACAATTTGTTGGTTGGTTCTTAACCAAGTTAAACCTGCGTCAACCATCGATTTAAAGGCTTGACCATCGATGGGGTATTTCTGCATGGGATACCTTGGTTCGGATTTCGATTTTTCTTTTTCTGGAACATCCATAATTTAAGCTCCGGGAAATGCAATCGAACGAAATAAATAAGAACTAATCCATGTCGCTTACACGCAGGCCTCGGACATGGACATTAACCTGCTCGACAGGCATTCCCAAGGCTTTTTCAACATGAAACTTAACAGTATTATTAACACTTGAAGCAACCGATGTGATACGAGTGCCGTATTCGATAATCACATAGATATCGATTGCGATTTTATCTCCATCATATTTCACTTCAATCCCATGAGTGGGGTCTTTTACAATGACCTGGGTGATCCCTTCCACAAGATTCTTAGAAGTGAGACCGACAACGCCGTAGGATTGCCGGGCTGCGTTAAATGCAATGGTTGCAATCGCACGGGGAGATACAGTTATACGTCCAAGTTGGAAATTATCAGTCATCATGAAAAGCCTCACATGAAAGGTATCGATATTTACTACTATAACTGCTTGTAATCAAATACATTATGTGGTAATATTGGCGGGCTTAATCGAACAAACAGCCGTTGTAATTGAGACGTAATTATAGCTTGATTTTATGGAAAATTGTCAAATATCTTTTCAGGAAATGGCTGACCCCAGGATAAAAAGCTGGATTGTTGGGAAAGGAAGTTAAAAATGGCAAAGTGTGCAAATTGCGGTAAAACGACAACTTTTGGAAAAAATCGACCATGGTCAAATAAAAGCACCAGGCGGACTTTTCGCCCTAACTTACAGGCTGTAACAGTGTATGAGGGTGGAAGGAAAGTTCGTAAGGTTGTGTGTGCCAAGTGCATACGAACAATGGTAAAAACATCATAGAATAGAAGTATTTTGATAACGATCAAGTCACGGTGTTAGCCGTGACTTTTAATTTAACTCGTAAGACAGGATCGTAGTTCATGGATGCCCGAGGTGATCCCATCTGGATGATTGAAGATGGCCTTGGCAGAAACAAATACGTTTGCACCTGCATTTCTAACCAATGGAAGCGTAGCGGTATTGATTCCACCATCCACTTCAAGCCAGATGGGGTGATCAATTTTATCCAGTTCGAGCCGTAAAGCGGATATTTTAGGGAGAACCTGAGGCAGGAAAGCTTGACCTGCATAGCCTGGATTGACGGTTAGAACCAAAACCAGGTCGACAAAATCCAGGAATGGAACTACCAAATCGATAGGGGTGGATGGTTTGATGACTACACCAGCTTTGCATCCCAGCTCATGAATAGTCTGGACAGTACGGTCCGGGTGAGGGCAGGTTTCTATGTGAACGCTGAGGATGGTTGACCCTGCTCCAGCGAAGGAAGCCAGCAAATTCTCGGGCGATTCAACCATTAGATGTACATCCAAGGGCAATTGGGTAACTTTTCGGCAGGCTTCGATGATGACAGGTCCGAAGGTCAGGTTTGGGACGAAATGTCCATCCATCACATCCACGTGGATCCAATCTGCCCCGGCCGTTTCAGCTTCACGGATTTGTTCACCCAGGCAGGAAAGGTCGGAACCCAGAATGGAGGCAGAAATTATATAAGGAGAAGTCATTTCAAATCATCCTCCCGGAGGATTGTAGAGCATATATATCCACACCCACAAAGGAACAAGCCCACCCAGGGTGATCACAGCTAAAAGAACCAACCCCCATGTGAGCCAATCGATATCGATCGGGTTTTGGGAGGTATATGGTGTGTCTGCCAACCCGGTGGCTGGCTTCGGTTTGGCCGAACTATAAGCTTTTTTTTCGTCTGGAAGGATATTCGAAGGTGAACTTATTTGTGGTTGAATAGGTGCAGGTGGAGTCTGTACGGATGAGCGGCTAATTTCACTGGATGTCGTTTTTACAGTCCGGCTAATATCCTGTGGAGATGCTTGGACAGGTCGACTCAAAGAGATTAAAACTCGACCAAGATGATCTGCAGTGCGGTATCGAGAAGATGGTTCCTTTGATAAGACTTTCAAACATACCCGTTCTAAATCTGGTGGGACGAGGGGATTATATTGGGAAGGTGGTGCGGGCGTGATTGTACGATGCATGTGGGAAAGCTCAGCAGCAGAATTTGCAATAAAAGGCAATCGACCAGCAAGCATCTCATAGAGAATCACACCCAGACTATACACATCCGAGGCTGGTGAGGGTGGTTGACCCCTTGCCTGTTCAGGCGAGAAATATTGTGGTGATCCCCATACAACATGATTAACTTCTTGCGAATGAATCGATGCCAGTGCACGGGCAATCCCGAAATCAGTTACTTTTAGCCTATGGTCGGGTGTTACGATCATATTATGAGGTTTTACATCACAATGGACCAAGCCTGTTCGATGAGCATAACCCACACCCGCGCATGCCTGGATCATGAGAGGAAGAGCTTCATCAATACTCAGGATTCCTCGGCTTCCTAAAATCGTTTTAAGATCTGTACCTGGAACATATTCCATGACAATGAATATTTGTTGATCATTAAATCCAAAGTCATGAATCATTACGATATTTGGATGGGAGAGATTGGCTGCAGCTTTCGCTTCCTGCCTGAAGCGTTCGCGAAAAGCTGGATCACTAGAGAAATCTTCCCGCAGAAGTTTTATCGCAACGGTACGCTCAAGCATAATGTCTCGAGCACGATAAACTTCTGCCATTCCTCCTGTACCGATGCGTCCATCGATCTGATAACGATTGTTTAGCAGGTTTGGACTGTTTGTCATTGAAACATATTCTAGCACGAATGTCTAAGCTTTGAAAAATTCGAGTAAAATGATTATATGCGCGATGCAGATATGATTTATAACCCCGGAGCCGGCAGGTTCCCATCAGGAATCCTGGCTGAAAGAGCGGCGAATATCCTTCGGGCTAATGGGTGGAGGATACGTTTGATTAAAACGGAAAATAGCGAACACGTGACCCAATTAGCACAAACATCAGCGGTGGAAGGTAAAGAAGCATTGTTTGTGGTAGGTGGTGATGGCACGGTAAACCTGGCAGTGCGCGGTTTATATGGCAGCTCAACAGCATTAGGAGTCTTGCCCGCTGGAACTGGTAATGTCTTGGCACAGGAGCTTGGTTTACCTGGAATTCGGTGGACAAACTTGATGGCTCTAGAGGAAAGTGCGCGGATATTAGCTGAAGCCAGCGTAAAAGAAGTAGATGTTGGGATGTGTGGAAATACCCCTTTTCTAATGTGGGCTGGTGTGGGTTTAGATGCATTTGCCATTCACCATATTGAACCCCGACCGAGGGGTGAGAAGTTCTTTGCAAACATGACTTATGTAGCCTCGACAATCTGGCATGCAAGTTATTGGCGTGGTAATAATTTGCATATATCTGCTGATCATTTGCACATCAGCGGACATTATTTATTAGCTGTGATGAGTAATATCCATCTATATGCCGGTGGGCTTGCTAAAATATCTCCAGCTGCACTGATGGACGACGGAATGATCGACTTATGGCTGTTTGAGGGGGATAACCTGGGTGATAAGATCCAGTTTAGCCTGGAATTTATTTGGGGGAAGGCATGTTGATTCGAAATATGTACAGCATATCTCCTTCCGGCATTTAATATTAGAATCTGATACGCCCTTGTATGTACAGGTGGATGCAGAACCGATTCCTAGCCAGGATCATTCCGTTGAAATTAATGTTGTTTCGAAAGGATTACGATTACTAGTTCCAAAAGAAACACCCCGAGAGCTATTTATGCAAGCTGAGAACCCAAAGTAGGAACATGTCAGTGAAAAAAATCCGTGTATTTATCCGCAAATATCCAATAAGTATTTTATTTTTGGCCTTCCCATTCGCATTATTTTCAGAGTTATTACACTGGTCACCATTTGCAACCTTTGGTTTCGCAGCAATTGCAATCATTCCATTTGCAGGTTTCATTGGTTCTGCCACTGAATCTATTGCTGCCTATACCAATCCAAAGATAGGAGCACTGCTTAATGCCACATTGGGTAATGCAGCAGAACTGATCATCACCATTGTTGCCATCAGGGCTGGGTATCTTGAACTGGTAAAAGCATCCATTACAGGATCCATTCTTGGAAATCTTCTGCTTGTGCTGGGGATGTCGATGCTGTTAGGTGGATTACGCCATGGGATTCAAACATTTGATCGCAAGCAAGCCAGCAACAATGCTATTATGCTTGTATTATCTGTAATCATTCTGCTTATCCCGTCGTTATTAAGCCATTATATTGGCGATATCGAAACACCTGCACCAAAGGTAGAAACACTCAGCCTTGGGGTTGCAATCATTATGATCATTTTATATATCCTTGGTCTCATTTTTAGCTATAAAGTTATCGGGGGACCCATAGTTTCCCAAGAGGAAGCTGGTTCTACCCACAAAGGCTGGTCATTTCGTACCGGGATGGTGATATTAATCCTTTCAACAGCCGGGGTGGCGTATCTCTCAGAAATGTTGGTTGGAACAATTGAACCTGTCGTTGCCGCTTCGGGGATATCTGAATTTTTCATTGGCTTAATCTTTATTCCCATAATTGGAAACGTTGCAGAGCACATGGTAGCAGTGCAGGTCGCATTGAAAAATAAAATGACTTTAAGTGTGGAAATCGCGATTTCTTCAAGCTTGCAGATTGCACTATTTGTAGCACCCTTACTCGTATTTATTAGCTTATTTATAGGTAATCCACTAACGTTAGTATTCAATCAACTTGAACTCATCGCATTAATTGCTGGCGTTTTAATTGCAGCACTTGTCTCTGCAGATGGGGAATCTAATTGGTTAGAAGGTGCTGAATTATTAGCAATTTATATTATCCTCGGATTAGCATTCTTCCTAATTCCTACTTAGTTTCAAAATGTATAAATCTTTTCGTAACATCTTTAACATTAGGATTATCCTTGGGGCGATCTTATTTGCGATGATCGTTTTTGCTATGTTTTTAGGTATATTATGGACAGCAAGAGGACAAACCAATCCATCTGCTCCTGCAACTGCATTGTTCAGCATCATTGAGGCTCCCACAGGAACACCAACCACGCCTGCCATTGCACCCACCCCAACATTGAATCCAAATTCAACACGGGAAGCTGCAATACCGGGTATTGCGATTAATATCGGTGATTTTGTTCAAGTTAGTGGAACTGGCGGTGATGGATTACGGTTACATGTAACCCCAGGTGTTTCAAGTGATGTTGATTATGTTGCAATTGATTCTGAAGTCTTCATTATAAAGGATGGACCTGTGGATGCTGATGGATATTTTTGGTGGCTATTACGGGATCCATATTCTGAAAAAACACTTGGTTGGGGGGTAGCAGATTACCTGAGCGTGGTACAAAATCCTTAGATTCATGAAATCAGATGATTTATACAAGGGGATTGAATTGCATGTTTATAGTAATCGGTATATATTATTAGATGGACTTGATGAACAATGAATGAATTATTACCTGTAGAGCTCATCGTAAACAAGAAGAATAATGAACTGAGCATCACATGGAATGATGATCACATCAGCACTTATACATTTTCGATACTACGGTTCGCATGTCCATGCGTAGAATGCAGAGGCGGGCATGACCAGATGAATGCAGAACCGCCTGGAGAAGTTTTTTATATGCCCATTGAAGATAACCCAACCACACGGGTGAAACGTATCGAAAATGTTGGCAGTTATGGGATTACAATCGAGTGGGAGGATGGGCATCATTTTGGGATTTATAACTGGCTATATTTAAAAGCTTTATGCCCCTGCCCGATATGTCGCGAGATGATGATCTATGGACAATAAACCATCTTCATCGATCTATTCCATCGTTGAAAAAGCATATTTCCGCCTTCAGGCTGGGGATGTACTCACGCACTGCCTGGAGGTTGGAACAACCGAGCCTGTTCATGAAATGATCCAGGAGATGGTGCTTGCAGGCCCACAGAGCCTGGAGGCTTTGCGAGAAATTCTCGGTGAAGCAATGAAGCGTAAAGCCCAGGTATATGATGATTTAAACCAGGTGACCAACCAATTATCCATCATTCTAAAAGGGTATGGGATAAGCCTGGAAAGACAGGGAGGCAACCAGGTCCTGAAATCATTAAATGAAAGCCAATTATTAGAAATGTTGGATGAGCAAAATATTGATGATGGTGCAGAGAGAGCCGGAGCTTTGCAGATTCTTACGGATAGCCAGGAATTGATCACTGCACTTAATGGAAAAATCCAACTTCTAGAGAATATTGAAGTCTACCTTCAAGACTGGCTATGGGGATTGACATACCAATACATCAAGCAGAGTGATGATGAATTTGATAACGAGAACATTAAAAGCGACCTACTTTAGCCATTTCGAACCTTATTACCAATATTATTTCAACCCATTTTATAGATCAAAAATAACCCAGTATAGACAGCAGCAATTCCAAATCCCAGGATGATAAGTCCTGAGATCCGATTTACCCAAAGTAATCCGGTTGATGTAAATCGAGTTCGGAAAATGCTGACGCCTGAACTTAATAAAAACCACCAGCAAGCTGAACCAATAAATACTCCAAGCACAATGATGGCAGCGGATAAATAATTCCCATCTACATCAAGCAATCCCAAACCTGCAAATATTGCAGCAAAGGATAGGATGGTCAATGGATTGGTAAGGGTCAGAAAAAAGGTGGATCCATACGCGTTTAGCAGGCTAATTTCGTTGGACAGGGAGGAGGACTCGGTTGGTTTGGTGATACAATGTTTTCACACCCAGGTAACATAAAAATGCCCCTCCTAACAAACGCAACCAGGATTGTTGATCGATTAGAAAGCTAGATATGAATGTCAGTCCAAACGCGGCTATTATGCCATAAACAGCGTCTGCAGTTGCCGCACCCAACCCAGAAACAAGTCCGGCTAGTCTACCCGATGTTATTGTTCGCCTGATGCACAGTATACCGATTGGACCCACCGGGGCAGCAATGGAAAATCCTATGAGAAGACCCTTAAATAAATAGCTGATGTCCAATGTGAATATTTATCCGATTTTATTTCAATTTGATGTTCACAGATTTTAACCGATTTGTCTGAATATAAAATACCGAATGCGAAATAATCACAGAAAATGGATTTGATGTGTTTAGTAAAAAAATTCTTCACTCGTGGTAAACTTTTCATATGGAAACCATGACGAACCAACAGCTTGCCAACATATTTGAGAAAATTGCCGATTTATTAGAGATCAAGGGGGAGAATATCTATAAAATCCTGGCTTATCGTAAAGCTGCTGATAACCTGAACAACCTGAGCCGGGATGTGAATGAGATTTGGAAAGAAGGGAAACTAACAGAGCTGGATGGTGTAGGTAAAGCCATCGCTGAAAAGATCGATGAACTACTTTCCACAGGGCATCTAACTTTCCTGGAAAAATTGGAGGGAGAAGTTCCAGCAAGCCTGGCAGAGCTTCTTCAAGTGCCTGACCTTGGTCCAAAGAAAATAGCGTTATTTTGGAAGCAATTAGGCATCACAAACCTGACTGAGCTAGATAGTGCTGCCAGAGCAGGAAAGCTGCGCGGCCTGTCAGGGATGGGGGAGAAATCGGAAGTAAAAATCATTGCAGGCATTGAAGCACTTGGCAGGCGAAGCAAACGAGTTTCCATTGGAAGAGCATGGCCTTTTGCCCAGGAGCTATTAACGTTCCTAAGAGTAATCCCGGGGGTAAATGCAGTTGAGCTGGGAGGCAGCCTGCGAAGAATGCGGTCAACTGTGGGTGATATTGATATCCTGGCAGCTGCCAATGATTCGAGCAGGGTCATGGAAGCTTTCATCTCCCGTAAAGATGTAAGGCGGGTGTTGGGGAAAGGTGAGACCAAGGCAAGTGTGGAGTTCAATCACGGGTTTCAAGCCCAATTATGGGTGCACCCACCTGAACATTGGGGTACAGCGCTTATCTATGCGACTGGCTCGAAAGATCATAATGTGCGCTTGCGAGAATATGCGATCAAGAAAGGTTTTTCACTCTCAGAACACGCGCTGAAACGTGAAGATGGAAGTGAAGTATTCTGTGCGGATGAAGAAAGTGTGTATAAAATTTTAGGGTTACCATGGATTGCGCCAGAGCTACGTGAAGACCGTGGGGAAGTCCAGGCAGCAGCTTCCGGGAAATTGCCGAAATTAGTGGAGCTAAAAGATATCGGTGCTGAATTACATTCTCACTCAACATGGAGTGATGGAAAATTATCTATCCGAGAGATGGCTGAGGCAGCATACCGACGTGGATATAAGCTGTTGGCGATCACAGATCACACCAACAGCCTGGGAATCACACAAGGGATGAGTCCGGAGGATGCCAAAGAGCAGCGTAAGGAAATCGAGGCAGTCAATAAGGATTTGGGGGATCGTATTCATATCCTTCAAGGAGCAGAAGTAGAAATAAAATCAGATGGAAAACTGGATTTTCCAGATGAAGTGTTGGCTGAGCTGGATATCGTAATTGCATCATTGCATTCTGGCTTACGTCAACCCCGTGAAAAAATAACCGAAAGGTTGATTGGAGCCATGCATAATCCACATGTGGATATCATCGGACATCCGACAGGCAGGTTGTATCCAGACCGGGAACCGTCTGACCTGGATATGGAGGCAGTTCTCAGCGCTGCAGTCGATACCGGTGTGGCTTTGGAAACCAATGCTCATCCAGCGCGATTAGACCTGGATGATGTGCATGCAAGAAGAGCGATTGAATTGGGGGTCAAGTTGAGCATTAATACGGATGCGCATACTGATTTTGATATGGATCTTATGCATTTTGGTGTTTCTACTGCACGCAGAGCTTGGGTGGAAGCGGAAGATGTGATCAATACCTGGAGCCCACAGAAGATTATGAGCTGGTTAAAAAGCAGGGGATGAATAAAGCTGGATTTCATAATCAGGAGGCATCCCTTCCATGAATCGCTTTCGAGCAGACCTGGTTTTGCTACTGGTGGCATTGATATGGGGAAGCGCGTTTGCGGTTCAACGGGTAGCTGCCCAATATT
Organism: uncultured Chloroflexia bacterium; assembly: GCA_963736805.1. Classification (GTDB taxonomy): domain Bacteria; phylum Chloroflexota; class Anaerolineae; order Anaerolineales; family UBA4823; genus FEB-25. The sequence goes on along the minus strand of CAVTQM010000057.1, from coordinate 101,536 downwards.
TTGATCCGTTCACATTCAATGGACTACGGTTCCTACTAGGTGGGTTGGTCTTATTTCCATTCAGCAAACTTAATCCGTTACATAAGGCTAATAGACCATCCAAGGGAAAGGTCGAAGAATCTACAAAAACAAATGGGTATCAAAAAGTAGATCGAAAATCGATATCCTTTATACTACTGGCGGGCATTTTATTGTTCGGTGCAGCAGGATTACAACAGGCAGGGCTGGAGACTACCACCGCTGGAAACGCTGGATTTATCACCACCCTGTACGTTGTTTTCGTACCAGTCATCATGGTGATATTTTTCAGGGAAAGAATTCATTGGATAGCGTGGCTTAGTGCAGGAATTGCCATCATTGGAAGCTTGCTATTAAGTACCGGGGGTACATTACGTCTCTCGCATGGTGATGCCCTGGTTTTGGCAGGGGCAATGTTGTGGGCTTTACATATGATCCTGGTGAGTCGGGCGGTAAAGCACATGGATGTGATCACATTCTCTTCCGGGCAGTATTTAGCCGTCGGTGTACTCAATATGATTGTGAGTTTATGGCTTCATATGCCTTACAACGGATTGGCATCTGGATGGTGGACTATCCTTTATATTGGCTTGATTTCCACGGCGATTGGTTACACTTTACAAGGTGTAGGACAGAAGTTTGCTCCTCCAACAGATGCAACCATTTTGCTCAGTATGGAGGCAGTATTTGCGGCATTGACCGGATTTATCTTCCTTGGAGAGACGATGCAAACAATCCAATTGATAGGATGCGGACTGATCCTCACTGCGGTCTTTGTGACCCAGATGAACGCAAGCAGATTAAAGCAATCTGTTTAATCGAAAGCTAAAAAATAAAATAACCAGGAGTGAAGATCGGAACAATAAAATGACTGAACTGATGAATGTGAATTTGGCCGTGGAAGAAATCGTAGCAAACCTGGTGAGATTAATCCAGGCAGAAACAATCAATCCACCAGGGAACGAACTTCCAGCAATCCTGGTTGTAAAAGATATCCTGGAGAAAGCTGGATTTCCTCAAGAGGCATTCACGATTGTCGAATCGGCACCCAATCGAGGAAATCTCGTTGCCAGGATCAAAGGGGATGGATCAGAGCGACCGCTCTTATTAAGCGGACATCTAGATGTGGTGCCCGTTGAGCGAGATCGATGGAGCCGTGATCCCTTTGGGGGTGAGGTGGTTGATGGGGTTGTTTGGGGGCGGGGAGCATTGGATATGAAGGGTTTCCTTGCAATGTATTTGCAAGTATTCCTGGAATTATTTCGTCAAAAGATTCCCCTGAAGCGGGATGTTATTCTAGCTGCGATTGCTGATGAGGAAGCAGGTTTTACACATGGCTCAAAATTCCTGGTAGAGCAGCACCGCGAGCTGATCGATGCCGAGTATGCACTGACAGAGGCAGGTGCTGTAACCTTTTATTTTGGAAAAACCAGATTATATACCATCCAGGTGGCGGAAAAGGGGGTATGCTGGCTACGAGCAAGTGCAATTGGAAAACCAGGCCATGCATCGATCCCACATTCGGATAATCCGGTATTTGTATCTTGCCCAGGCGATCGAAAAGCTACACAGGGTTGGTCACTTGCCCATTCATCTAACACCGACGTTCTTAAAGATGATGGACTCAGCTGGATCACAAATTCAATCACCGCTTGGTTCACTCACCAGATTACTGCACTCTCCGATCTTGATGAGCATGCTGCTAGGGCGATTAAAGGGAGATAGCCAAAATATGCTGCGAGCGATGGTGACGAACACCATATCACCAACCATATTACACGCAGGAAGCAAGGTGAATGTAATCCCTTCGATTGCTGAAGTAGACATTGACTGCCGGTTGGTGCCGGGACAGACTCCGGAGGATGTGAAGCGGGAAATCCGACATATTATTGGTGATGGGATCCAGTTAGAGGTGATGTATACAACCAGCGGAGCGGAATTCTCAACTGAAACAGCGTTATATAAAATACTCGAAAAATGGACACGAAAGATGGATCCAGACGGCCTGACAATACCCATGTTAATGCCAGGGGCGACGGATGCCTGTCAATATCAAAATGCGGGAATCAAAGTATATGGATTCACCCCCGGGATCCTACCACCCGGATATCCTATTATGCAACTAGCCCATGGGCATGATGAGCGGGTACCTATCTCGTATTTTGAGACAGGATTACCTGTTTTATGGGATGTGGTAAATGATTTTTGTGGGCGGTGAAATTTATCAGGGTGGATAAATGACTTATCATCCACCACCAATGACTGCTAACAGCTTCACGATATCCCCATCCTGGAGGATGTAATCCTTGGTTTGCTGCTCATCATTCACAAATACGCCTGCAACCAGATCGGGGTTGATCCCAATTTGAATGATTGTCTCTCGGACTGATCGTCCGGCATCCACGGAGGTTTCTTTTAACTCACCGATGTATGTTTTAAGCATCCCGAGGGGTCGTATCGTGGCAGTCATAATATTAGAAAAGTGAGGTTCGAGATTCAATTAGAATTAAAATCTCGAACCTCGTATGGATTAAGAAATTTAGGCGACCATGGTGGACAAATTGAGGGTTTCCAATGTTCCCTGGGTGGGGATGCCATTGGGGTCCCAACCACGCTGCTGGTAGTACATATCCAACAGCTTCTGGACATCTTCGAATTTTGTGATTTGACCAGCAGTTACCCCGGTCTTGGGCGGTTCGGTATAGAAACGAGGCGAAGGAAGATCCCACTCCCGTCCAAAGTCTTCATTTTCTCTTGCCCAATACATGCGGGTAAGATTCCAAATGCGATTACCAACCGCTTCCAAATCTCCCCAGGATCGATTAATCCCGGTAATGGACTCCAGGAGTGGACAATATAAATCACGGTCGATGCCAAGTTCAACCCATTGCAAGCGACAAGAACCCAAGACATCAAACATTGGGCGGAAATTTTGCAACCAGATGATACGGGCTACTTTTTCGGGGACTACTTTTTCCCGTCCAACCTGTAAATCATAGGTGATTGCCCAGGAACGATTATGATGAGCGCCGACATCACAGGTCATATATGCCAATAACATGGCTGTGGCATTGTGAGTGGCATAGGCTGATTGTTCCATGCCCTTAACTTGAATGGCAAACTTTTCACTTCCTTGACCGACTTGCTGGGCTGCCCGTTTTGTTCCCAAGGCCAGGAGGTTCCCAATTTTACCCTCCCGATATGCGATCTTTTTAATTAATGCGAAGACTGCTTCGATGTTTCCAAATTTCAGCTCGAGACCATCGGTGTCTGCTCTGGTGAAGATGCCTTTTTCATAGCATTCCATCGCCCAACCGATGCAGCCGCCAGCGCTGATAGAATCTATACCAAGGTCGTCAGCCAAGCGGTTGGCTTCAGCCACGGCCTGGATATCTCCAATGCCCAGGTTAGATCCCATCATACCAATGGTTTCATATTCAGGACCCTCAACCTGAGTGTTATAACGCTTCATATTGGAATATTTGCCACAAGGAGAAGGGCATCCGAAACAGCCTTTATCGGTGACAACGATCTCCTTGCGCATCGTCTGTCCATAGATACCAGGACCTTGCTCGAATGAACCGGCACTAAAGTTGCGGGTAGGGAGGGCACCAACTTCATCACACCAGCTGGTTACTACCGTGGTACCATAACGGGACCACTCAGCCAAACCTTCAGCATCCTTGCAGGCTTTATACAGAGCCATGCCAGCTTTTCGATAACCATCCATATCGGCTACTGGCACAGACTTTGTGCCATGCATGACAATGGCTTTTAATTTCTTGCTACCCATTACTGCACCTACACCGCCACGACCAGCCTGGCGACCGAAATCATGGTTAATACAAGCATATAAGACCTGGTTTTCACCACCTGGTCCAATGGCAGCAATCTGGAATTCCTCCCCATATTTGTGTTTGAGTTCGACTTCCACGTCAATGGCACCCTTACCCCAAAGGGAGGAGGCATCTAATAGCTGAATTTTATCGTTATCGATGAATAAATAGACAGGCTTGGGGCTGGCACCTTCAAGGATGATGGTATCCAGACCAGCATACTTCATTTCAGCAGTGAAATGACCTCCCAGAGAGGCATCGGCATAGCCACCCGTGAGGGGAGATTTGGTTGTCCAATCACATTTTCCACCACCGGGTGCCAGCATTCCGGACAATGGGCCTGTGGATATGATAAGCTTGTTCTCCGGTCCAAGAGGATCGGCATGCTTGGGAACTTCTTTAAATAAGAAATATATCCCGAAACCACGTCCACCGATGAAATCTTTTGCCATCTGAGCAGATGTGGGTTCCTTTGTTATTTTTCCTTCTGTGAGATTGACTCTTAGAATTGATCCACCGTAACCATTCATGGCTGCCTCCTAATTCGCAATCCACAGCGCGCTGGTTCCACACACGCTGACACAGTCTCCGCACAGGTCACATTTCCATGCGGTATTGGCTAACTCGGCCCGTACGAACATCACATCCTCCGGACACTCAGGCACACAGGCTTCACATAAATTGCACTCAGCATAATCGACATAGTATGCGCCGCGATCATTCAACTTTATTGCTTCAGTTGGACAAACTTCAGCACAGTCTCCACATTGGGTGCAGACTTTCATTTCATAGACACCGGGATTGGGGAAATGAGCAATCAGGTTGAGTGAGGCTTTCTTGGGATTGCTTTCCTGGAAAAGATTGAGTGAACAAGCCACCAAACAGGCTCGGCACCCAGAGCACTTGGCACTATCGGCGTATAGCCGCATAGCTGACCTCCTTCATTAACTAGTATTCGTTAGAACCTTTACCGTAAACGTGTAAACATAATACAAAAAGGAAAAACTTTGAACGATGTATATAGATTATATCAATTTATATTTTGTTGGTAGAGACAGATGTCTTAAGTGTCACAGGACAGGTGTCTTAATAATTAATCAGAGTGAAGTTGGTAGACAACCTCAGAATTATTTCGGATGAATATCACTTGCCCCAATCCAGCATATCCGGTATAACAGAATGTATTGATTTGACTCTTGTGTAGGAGAAGCATATGACAATTGTCATCGATGGAGCAGGATTATCGGTTGAAAAACTCACGCAGATTGCGCGCCTTGGTGAGCAGGTTGAACTGCATCCAGAAGCATTGGAGACGGATCAAAGCCTGCAGGAAGATGGTGGAGGCAAAGGTTGCTGCACATGAGATCATGTATGGGGTGAACACCGGCATCGGAGAGTTCTCTGAAAGGGTCTTAAATGATGACCAGGTGCAACAATTCCAGAAGTATCTAATATACAATCATGCCGCAGGGATTGGTGAACCCTGTCCAGTCGAACATGTGCGGGGAGCCATGGCAGGCAGGGTGAATGTTCATGCACATGGCAATTCTGGATGCCGGCCAGAGATCACTTTGACTCTTGTGGATATGCTAAATAAAGGTGTCACACCCGTGGTATGCCAGAAAGGTTCAGTGGGAGCGTGCGGAGACCTGGCACCCATGTCACAGATTGCATTATTACTGATGGGCGAGGGCGAGGCTTTTTACCAGGGTGAACGAATGCCAGGACACGTTGCACTGCAACGTGCTGGAATACCAATCCCAGGATTGCAAGCAAGAGATGGTCTGGCGACAATCAACGGATCGAACCTGCTGACGGCGATGAGCGCTCTGCACATATTCGATATGGAAAGATGGTTAAAACAAGCCGAGATTGCTTGCGCGATGAGCCTGGAAGCTCTGTTGGCAAATTTAAAACCCTATGACGTGCGATTACACCAGGTGAGAGGTTTTAAGGGGGCAATTCGCACTGCGAGAACAATCATGAAGTGTATTGCTGGCAGCGACCTGGCAACAGGCAAGATGAAGACGAAGGTTCAAGATGCTTATTCGATGCGTTCATCACCTCAAGTGATTGGAGCAGCGCATGACGCTATCGATTATGCGAGGAGCCAGGTAGAAATAGAATTGAATGGGGTGGGGGATAATCCAATTTTCCTGCCGGAGTTTCAATTAACAATGACCGGGGCAAATTTCCAGGGATCACCGGTCAGTTTACCGATGGATATGGCTGGAGTTGCCATTACGATGGTTTGCGTACTGTCAGAAAGACGCTTGAACCGGTTGACCAATCCTGCCCTGAGTGTGGGTCTGCCTGAATTCCTGACGAAAGGAGCAGGCATGTTCTCGGGGATGATGCTCAGCCAATACACGGCCGATATGATGATTGTGGAACAGCGCATTTTGTCCATGCCAGCGAGCATACAATCCATCCCTGCAGCGGCAGACCAGGAGGATTTTGTTTCGATGGGGATGAATACGGCGTTAAAGAATGGTCAAATCCTGGATAATGCATTTGGGATCCTGGGAATTGAATTCATGGCAGCCGCGCAGGCATTAGATTTCCGAGATTTTACACCCGGAATTGGCGTTCAAGCTGCTCGTAAAGTGATCCGAAAATATGTAGCCCACCTGGGTGAAGATCGACCACTTTACCCAGATCATAATGCAATGAAAGCTTTAGTAAAATCAGGTGAGATCCTGGATGAAGTTGAAAAAACCATTGGTGCTTGATTTGGGATCCAATCTTGTGAAATCAAGCATAAAACATTCGTTGAATTTAATTCGGAGTGATCTTAACTTCGCGCCCTTCTGATTCTGGGCAATTGGAATTAAACGATGGAATTACGACAAATCCTGCTCTTCATCAGCCTTAAAATTCTTAGTGAGTGGGGATAATATTAATATTTATAATTGAATTACTTGATGTATGATATAAACACAACTAACTCATCGCAGCAGTTCAAGAAAACAAAATAAACTAATCCATCCAAGCCTGCACAATACTCCGACTTTGCCTCAGGGTGATTTCGTTATGTGAATATAGGCATACCTCATTCACAAAATGAAAGGATAATCAGAATGACCACCATAAATATCACGGTACGCCTTACCATGTTTGGAACCAGGGGACAGATATGGATGATTTTATGGATTATTTTGGGGTCGGTCCAGAGATAATTGTCCGTGGTGAAGGTCCATATGTGTATAACCAACGGGGAACTCGTTATATCAACGGACTGTCCGGCTTATGGAATCTGGCTGCGGGATTGGGTCGCGAGGAGCTAGTAGATGCGGCAAGCAAGCAGATGCGCGAGTTGGCATTCAACGGATGCTGGAGCATGATTCATCCGCGCGCCATCGAGCTATCAGCGAAGCTGGTGGAAATCACCGGGGGGCATTACCAACGTGTGATGTTGGGTTCCAACGGCAGTGATGCAGTGGAAGCTGCGTTGAAAATGGCACGCCAGTACCATCGCCAGAGCTCTGACAAAGCCAATCGAGGGCGCTACAAAGTCTTCTCCTTGCGTGGTTCTTATCATGGCTTCTCGTATGGCTGCCTGAGCACCTCTGGTTTAGAAAGTGATAGCGAGAAATTCGGTCCGCTACTCCCGGGTTTTATTCAGATCGAGCCGCCCTATTGCTACCGCTGCCCGTATGGGAAAGAAGGTTATCCTGGCTGCGAGCTAGCCTGTGCCAATGCTCTGGAAGAGAAGATCCAAGCAGAAAATCCGGAAACAGCCGCTGCATTCATCATCGAGCCGGTGATGGGTGATTTCAACGTTGTCGCTGGACCGGATGAATACTACGCTCGGGTGGGAGAAATTTGCCATCGTTATGGACTGCTGCTGATTGCCGACGAAGTCACTACCGGCTTTGGTCGTACAGGTAAGCTCTTTGCAACCCAAGACTGGAACCCCCAACCTGACATCTTGTGCTTGGGAAAAGCTATAACCAATGGATATGTACCACTCTCGGCAACCCTGGCGACGGAGGCGATCTATGAGCGCTTTCATGGAAAGGAAAATTACTTTACTCACGGGATAACCCATGGAGGGCATCCAGTGAGTTGCGCGATAAGCCTGGCAGCCATTGATATTATCATCAAGGAGAAGCTTCCGGAAAATTCCGCTCAAGTGGGGATATATCTTAAATCCAAGTTTGAAAAGCTGATGGAACACCGACCTCAGATCGGGGATGTGCGTGGCCGCGGATTAATGATCGATCTCGAGTTGGTAAAAGATCGCCAATCCAAACAGCCTTTCACTGCGAAGGACACCGCCAATCTTAATGTGGAGATTGCCATTCTGGGTCTCATACTCTCCAACCATGCAAACAACCTACGTTTACTGCCACCGCTGATCATAGACGAAAAATTAGCAGACGAGATCGTGCAGATCATTGACCGAAGCTTGGACCATAGTTTGGTGGCACAGGTAGCTATGAAAGCTCGTTTATTGACTGAATTCACAAAAGCGAAGCTACGACCATAGGCTCGGGAAGCATTCCATTGAATTTTTCCAAGAGTATATTCTAGTCACACTATTTTATATTCCCGTCACGATGACTACCAAACCCTTCCCAATGTCGAGCGGATCGTTAAATCTGCAATCAACCTAGTTAATAGCTAATTATCTTGAGGTGTACCGATGAAAGTAATAGTAGATTTTTGCCTGGTTCCACTCGGGGTAGGCGTATCAGTATCCAAATACATTGTCGAATGTGAGAAGATATTTAACTCAAGCCGGGCTCATAACACAGATGCATGCCTATGGTACAAACATCGAAGGGGAATGGGATGAGGTGTTCGCAGCCATTAAACGGTGCCATGAGTATATCCATGGAATGGGTGCACCACGCATACATACCACGATCAAATTGGGAACGCGCATTGATCGAGAGCAGAGCATGGAAGATAAAATCAGGAGTGTTCAGGAAAAACTACAGGGAAGTTGAACCTTGCTCCCCCTGCGAAACAGGGGGAGCATTTTAGTGCTATTCAGTGATGGGTATATACAGGTCCAGGATAAATCCCTGGTCAGTTGAATCAAAACGTGTGAGGTGTTCCTCAAGCCACTGATGGTTTCCATGTTTGTAATGACTTGATTCAAGCCACTTGACCAATTCACCCCAGGTGGAAGGGATGATATCATATGGCTCCCCCTCGGATCACGTCGCAGTGTAATACCCCATACAAGCCTCCAGAGAATTCCTTTACCTGAAGCTCGCTGTCCGACTGAACGTCCGGACCAAGGGTAAGCCAAAACTCATAGCCATAGTTCGGGCTACCTGTGGATGGGTCGGGATTGTTAAACCCAAAAATATGTGTTGCAGGAGGTTCATGCCAACAGGAATGTGTTTTCGCCCAGACTAGCATCTTTTCCCATGCATCAGTTTCCGGATGGGAGCTGAAGGCATAAAAAGATGCCACCCGCATGGCGGGTAAATTGATGATGCGAATATTCTGCTCTTTCATTTTATTATTTTCTCCTAATTTTGAAATTCATACGTTATCTAGCCGTTTGTGATCACACATCCATACTATCATGGTATATATGACATCTCATGTCATGAATTATTGGTAGAATGTATTTTAGATGGTTATTATTAAATCAAAGGGAGTTATTAAATGAGGGCAGATAGGCTGATTTCTATAGTAATGCTTCTGCAGACGCATGAGAGGATGACTGCGGAGGAATTAGCTGGTGAATTGGAAGTATCTCAAAGGACCATTTATCGAGATATCACAGCATTGAATACTGCGGGTATACCCATATATACTGATCGTGGTCCGGGAGGAGGAATTGCTTTGATTGAAAGTTACCGGACAACTTTGACAGGTATCAATGAAGATGAATCCAGGGCTTTGTTTATGCTGAGTATTCCACAAGCGCTGGTAGAGCTTGGTGTGGGTCAAAAGTTGAAAACCGCATTGTTAAAATTGTCTGCTGCGTTACCTCATGATCAAAGAGGGTGGTGATCCAAACCCAACAACGCTTCTATCTGGATCCAACCACCTGGAGGTCTATTGAGCAGCCATCCATTCATCTTGGTGTAATACACCAGGCTCTCTGGCAAGATCGAAAGCTTCGCATTGTGTATGAAGGAAGTTTTAATACCCATATTGAACTTGTGACAGCACCACTCGGGCTGGTATCGAAACTCAATCTCTGGTATTTAATGGGTGTGACTGAGAGATATCTGCGGGTGGTTAGAGTTAAGGACATTATTGAGGTTGTCATCTTGGAAGAGGAGTTTCAAAGAGATGAAAACTTCAACCTGGTAAATGCCTGGATGGAGTGGTGCAGGGAATATGAGGGTCGTCGTCCGGTATTCAGTGTCAAAGTCAAAGTTACACATCAGCTGGTCAACCAGCTAAGTATATACCTGGGAGAATCCGGCAGATATGAAATTTTGGAGACGGATTCACAAGTTGAATCGGACTGGACAGTGGCGACCATTTACTACGAAAACTTCTTCCGCGCCCGAGAAAGCATCTTAAGCATGGGCAGAGCCGTGGAAGTGTTGGAGCCGGAGGCGCTAAAACTTAGTGTGATCGACTTCGCTCAGCAAATTGTTGATTATTACCTTGAAAAATCCTCAGTTTCCAATGAAAGCCCGTAAGGCATTAACCATCGATCATAAATGGCTTCATCCAACCTAACTGTTTATTAAATCTGCAAGCAAAGAAATTTATATCCTCCCAGAGCCATTTAAGGGAAATATTCAGGTAATTACTCTTATTTAACAATGCCTGAGTGGATTTAATTAATTGTTCACGGAGCGTGTAAATATTTAGCCCAACCTGCTGCATTGCCAATAAGACACCTCCGATCACTGGTGGAGAGGTAAGACGAACCAGGTTGGCTTTTGGGGCTTCCGAGGTGATCACTTCACGCATTGGTGCAATCAATAATTCACCCATCTCGTAAACGCTGCCGACCAACACCACCTCAAATTCCATTTGTTCGATCTCAAGCTGCCGTATTACTGCAACCACGGTATGACCAAGCTCGCGACCAGTCCATTGGATGATTGAAAGTGCGGTTGGATCGCCCTGGAGGGCGACTTTGTAAACCAATGGTGCATAATCGGATCCAACGAAATAATCACCCATCTCAATCCCTTCGAATAATGAAGGAATATCCATTGCCCCAGATACTTTGAGGAATTCCGAGGTAAGAAGGGTCTGTGGACCGCGTTTTGTCCATTCATGGGAAATCGCAGATAGAGCCTGATGAACCAGATCACCTGCTCCGCCATACTCTCCATAGCCTAAACCGGTAACACGGCCTACTCGATGGTCCTTGTCCCAACCCCAACAATTCGTTCCTGTACCCGCAACCACTGCAATACCCCATCCCTGGGAAGCACCAGCTAATAATCCGATAATTGTGTCGTTAACCGCTTCCAGGGGAGCATTTAAACCGATTGAACAGATAGCATCGAGGTGGGTGCACGTTCAGAAGGCCAGTCGTAACCAGCAACTCCAAATCCTGCGGCTGTAATCTGATCTTTGGTCAGACTTGCTGAAGTGAGGGCTTTATCGGATATCGTTTGCAGGGCAAGGCGAAGACCCTCATATCCTACTTCTTCGTGATTCCCGGGGCCAAAAGTTCCAAACCCGCATGCATTCCCCATATCATCTGAGATCAAAGCATGACTTTTCGTCCCACCGATATCAACACCAAGGAAGTAGGATGTCATTTCTCCACCGTAACAAGTGTACCGGTTTGGGCGCTTTTATAAGCGGCATCGATCACTTTCATATTGATCCATCCTTCAATGCCACCTGGTACAGGGGTGTGATGACCGCGAATGCATTGAATAAAATATGACATTTGATCATTATATAAACTCTGCGGGCAATGCTCTTTTCTTGGGTAGGTATAACCAGGATCATGTTTTTTGTTTTTTTCCTGGATATACGTTGGAAACAACTGACCAAATGCCTTTGTGCCATAGAGCTGTGTGGCTGGCAATGGACCATCGGTGTGAGGTTGCCACCAACCAGATTCTATGTAGGAGACGGCACTTCCTTCCCAGTTTACGATCAAGAGACCTGTATCGTCCACATCATAATCACCGTAGTAGGTACCGATGCGAGCATAAACGCTTTCGGGCTGTGGATCCCCAAGAAGAAAGCGGGCAGTATCCAATGCATGTACACCCACATCAGCCATGGCTCCACCACCGGCAAACTTCCGCTGGGTGAACCATCCTGATGGTCCCCAAAGCGTATGGACACCATAACCTTTGGTGCGGATGACCTTACCCAGATGACCTTTTTTTACCTGCTCATGCAGCCAAAGCACCTCGGGGTCAAAGCGCCAGCAATGCGCAACCATTAATAACGCCCCAGATCTTTGACTGGCTTCTACCATCAGCTGAGCTTCAGAGGCGTTCATCGCCATGGGTTTTTCAACCATGACATGCACGCCGGCTTGTAAAGCGGCAATGGTTTGGGGTGCGTGTAAATAGTTTGGCGTGCCAATCACCAATGCATCAACACCACCATTTTCAAGCATCCCTTCAACTGTATCGAATTGTTGCTTGATCCTAAATTTCTTTGTAAAAGCCTGGGCTTTATCTGGGAATTTATCCACAACCGCAGAAAGCTCGGTATCGGGATTGCTTTTTATTGCTGCTGCATGGATTTCGGCGATGTAACCAGCTCCAGCTATAGCTATCTTTATCATGAATTCACTGCCTCGGTTGTAAGTTTCCGCCGAAAAATCATGGCAATCGCAGCAATCAAACCTGCAATCACCCAGAAATATGGCATGGCAAACGAGTCAATACTAAAACCCTCACCAATGAATGCCAAAAGGGATAATTGTCCGGCTAGAGCGAAAGTCTTTACTGTAGTGTTCGTGTGATGCTGGGAAAACCGTGCGGATTGGAAGAGGACAAATAGCCAAGATAAAAAAACAGAGAAACCAACCAACCCGGTCTCAGCGAGAAGACGAAACCAGAAGCTTTTTATGTTAGGCAATTGAGGAAGGTAAAACAGCACATTTCGGATCTCAAAGCTTGCCCAACCAATCGCTGGAGCCAGCTTTGGAAAGAAAAAGCCAGAATTACCCAACCCAACACCCAGCCATGGGTACTGACTAAAGATATTCCATCCATTAAACCAGTAAACCATGCGCTCGAGGAAGATGAAGCGGTGGCTAAACTCCAGCAGAGACGCCTGATCGAGGGTCAGGATTCCGGTAATTTCATTCATTGAAGGTGGTTCATTAACCAAGATGGATAACCTCCAATCGCGCCGGCTGGCAAAAAAGAAGATTCCAACAAATACAGCGATGTACATCAAGACAATCACAAAGCTTACGAATACCTTGATGAAGGTTTTTTGGGTGATAACAGAGCTGCTGTGCTGGATAAAATTCTGTTTTGATATGTAGTCGACGATTTTCCTGTGAAATCCCAAATTCAAGTGGAAGAAGAAATAAATTGCCAATAAAAAGAAGGAGATCAACCCGATACGTGGGGAGCTTAAGAAGAAAGCGCCCAGCCCCTAAAATAAGTAAAAAATTCTCTAAAGTCAGATGGAGAAAACGAATTTTAAAAGCAGAAGTTTTATGATACGTAGCAGCCAACCAAAGCGGTAAATAAATCAGCACCATCTGGTGTGCAAACCAGGAGGCTTCATAGGTTAATCCATTCACACGTCCATGCCTGGCTGAAAATGCAGGGGAAAGGACAACGAACCATGATTGGACCTGATCTAACCAGGCAGGGTATTGCTCAGCATGATTAAGGATAAAAAAAGCCTGTAAACCTGCCCAAGAGATGGAGATCATGCCACCGATCGTGAGATATTTCCAGGTGTTGCTGAGTTTTTCAGTGGATCGAACCCAGCTGGTAGATACCAGGTAAAATGTCACTCCCACAAAGAGTGTAAAAAGGGCTCTGATTTCCTGACCCGTTACAGATTTGCCTTTGAATCCGGGTATGAAAATAAAATATGCAACCGCACAGGACAGGATCGCCACCAGAACAAAAACTCCAAGCGGAATAGTTTCCTTGGGTAGTTTACCCTTATGGAGGAGCAATGGAATAACCCAAAGCAAGAGCAGCAGGAAAAAAGGCAAAATGGAGAGAGGCGCAACCAGAGCTCCTGTGACCGAAGAAAACAAGGGAAACGTGGTGATAGGCAGGCAGATCAGAGCGATTGCCCATAGAACTTCACAAACCCGTTCAAGTATTGTCCCAGGACTTTGAGGCGCTTTCATCCGCTATTTGTCCAACATGCGAATTTCAACAGTTTGGGAGGGAAAAATATCATTGAGTTTCTTGGGCGGATTTCTTCGTAGGTCGGCTTATCAGGCTGGCAGTGATTGTACCGACGATGAAACCAATCAAGGCTCCCGCAAATATGACCTTGTTTCTGTCATATACTATGGGATGCTGCGGAATATCTGCCAGGGTGGGTGGATTGAATTTCACGTAGTCAGGTGCTTTGCCTGATTCCTGCCAAGACAACATGGCTTCATAGCCGAGTTTTGCCCAGGTATCAACAATTACCTTAGCTTGATGTGGATCCTGACTTCGGTACCTTAGCTCCCAGACCTCCTGCTTGCGTTCAATGGTGCTGTTATTGATCAGATCACTTGGTGTTAATGAGATACCCAATTCCTTCATATTTGTTATTACCAAATCTCGAACTTCTTGTGATAGCAGTGCATCCTGGGTAGTGTTTACTGCCATATCTTCATTATATTGGATCAAATCTTCCCGTACATCCTGGAAGGGAAAGCGATTTAAATCTATCATGACAATATAGGCGGCGGTCGCTTCATACTCAGGGGGATTTAACCTGGTGGAAAATAAATCCAAAAACTCCCCCAAGGAACGTAGCAAGCGCTACCAGCCACCAAAGACCAATCAATTTGTTGATATACTCAAGCGGGGAAAATTCGTCTGATGTCATATTATGTTATTTTTCCAGTGTAATACCGCAAATCACTTGTTGGTGATATATCCAATAGATTCTAACACAAGCTATTTTATAAAGAAAAAGACCGGATGTGCGGCATCCGGTCTTTTTTACTAATCAAAGAGGATCTTATGGACGGGTCAGGGTAGTGACATCCGCACCAAGATCTTTGAGGCTGTCATACATGACTTCCAGGATGTACTTGCCGTTGTGGGCAAAGGCACCTGGATCCTTCTGGACCCATTGGTAGTTGTAGGCAGCCTGGAGCAAACGAGGTGACCAGGTTGCATAACCATTTTCTCTGACTGCTTCTTCAGGATCTACAACGCCGTTGGCATTCGTGTCGATGAAGAAATATGGATAACTTGCAGGATCGTATGCGATTGCTGTACCAAGTGTTTCAGCTGCATATTTCTGGATGGCAGGAAAGAGCAACTCAACAACAGTGGCTACTTCGCCCGACATACCTTCAGAAGTATCTCCATCACCATCATAGTCGGTCTCTCCCTTACGGATAGCCTCTGGCTCAGTGTCACCATGGCAGGAGGTGCAGAACTCGGTATTGACGCCTAATTCGTGAGCATTGTGGCAGGAAACGCAGGTTGCACTGAACTCAGTCACATGTGGATGTGGACCGAGATAGGTTTGACCAGCATATTCATAAGCACCCTTGGCATCCGTTCCAAACAAGGTGGCTCCAGCAGCAAAGTAATGCGGATTGCGGAAGGTTAAGCCCTCAACAACTGCATCTGCTTCTGCATCACCGATGGCTTTATCGATGCTGACGGTGGATTGGCGACCCTGGTGGCAGGTGATACACAGGTTGGCTGGGGCACCCTCACCAAAGGTAAGGACTGCACCGCTGGGGAATTTTGCTCCATCAACAGCATAGGTGGCTGGGAATTGGGTGACGTCGTGGCAGGTGTGACATTCAAAGCCCATAGAAACTGGCTGTGCAATGGTAACACCGGTGACGCCATCGCTGGAAGCTGCTGCTTCCTTTACGAAGAGTGGCAAGCCTTCAGCAGAGTGACACCTCGAGCAGGTGGCAGGTACTTCACCTTCGGCATCCCAATCGCGGAAAGCCATCTCGGTGCCCGCAAAGTGACCAGCGTCAATGCGGTGTAGAGCGCTCATGTCGATCGGCGTGCTGAGCTGAGTATTCAAATCGGCGATTGAGTCATAGAGCAGCTCGATGACGTACTTGGCATTATGGGCAAATGCACCTGGATCCTTGACTGATAGCTGGTAGTTATAAGCAGCCTTCAGCAGGCGGGCAGTCCAGGAAGCGTAGGCGGCGGTTTCAGAACTTGCCTCTTCAGCATCGACAACACCGTTATCATTGGTGTCATTGAAGAAGTATGGATATGTAGCCGGGTCATAGGCAATAGGAGCGCCAGCGATCTGCTTGGCATAAGCCTGGATACCGGTCATCAGGAATCCTTGCAAACCGGAAATTTCTGCCGAGATACCTTCGGTAACATCACCATTACCATTGTAGTCTTCCTCGGAGCCATTCATGCGAATGTTCGTTAGATCTTCTCTGGAGGTAACATTCGTATGGCACTCCTGGCATTTCTCGATTCGCAATTCCAGGGTGTGCTGGTCATGGCAGCTGACACAGGTATCAACACCATCTACATGCTGGAATTTACCATCATAGGTATTGCCAGCATATTCATATCCACCCTTTACCTCAGTTCCATAGAGTGTTGCGGCAGCTGCAAAGTAGTGTATGTTAGTGAAGCGCAGCTCAGTGCTGACGGTATCAAGAGTGTCGGTCAGGACATTGGTGGCGATTGCAGTGTCGATGCTAGAGCCTGAGGCACGACCCTGGTGACAAACCATGCAGCGTGCTTCCGGACCAAGACCAGAGACAACAGCACCCGAGGGGAAAGTGACTTCGGAAAGTGCCACCGCGGCATCATTATGGCATGCATCGCAGGTGATACCATTGCTGACCGGTTGGGCTGCATCCACGACGCCTGCTGCGGAACCATCTGCTCCCAGGTAATCCATATAACCGGTGGGGGTGTGGCATTGAGCGCAGGTGGTGGGAACTTCCTGTGGATCGTCCTCATCCCAGTGGCGGAATGCTTCGGCGGTATCATCGGAATGAGGGGAGTTAGCCCATTCTTCCTCATAGGGAACTGTCTCAACCACCGGGGTTGGGCAGGTTGGTGCTTCGGGGCAAGCTGGTGCTTCGGGGCAAGCCGGAGCCTCAGGGCAGGCCGCACATTCAGGGCAAGGCGTTGCTGAAGTAGAACAGGCTGCCACGGCAAGAGCCAGACCAATCAGCAATAAACCAATAAATAGATATTTCTTGTAATTCATAGATTTCTCCTCATGAGAATATAGAAAAAGCTAATACTTTGAAAATGATGTAAAAATGATCTCAGATATGGCTCCTCCTTTTATTGGCTATTCTGTAGGCGATTTTTGAAGTTAGCATTAAAGT
Source organism: uncultured Chloroflexia bacterium (assembly GCA_963736805.1). Classification (GTDB taxonomy): domain Bacteria; phylum Chloroflexota; class Anaerolineae; order Anaerolineales; family UBA4823; genus FEB-25. The sequence continues at coordinate 84,280 of CAVTQM010000057.1, read as the reverse complement.
AATTATTCCTACAATCACTGAATACACCATTAATCATAGGCTAAACATCCTATATAATTCTACCATAAAATTAGGGTTAAATGAGTAGTTTGTATGAAAAATAACAAATAGAAATGTAATAAAACCACCAATTGTCATTAAAAAAACTGCACACAGGTTGTATAAGAATCTCCTATGTGCAAGGTTCCAAAATAGTATCGATTTATAGTTAATTAAGTTTCTGAGTATCCTCTTCTTTGTTCGCATTTTGGGCAAACAAATAGATGGTTAAAATCACGAGCATACCGATAACCATACCGGCAACCTCAGGCCAACGAGCCGAGAATTCCAACACCAATCCACGCCCACTCACAGAGATTCTTTGACTGAAATCAGCGATTATCCTGATAATTTGGGTCATATGTTCGGTCAGGTACGCCGTACTCATCAGTGCCACGACGACAAATGGGATGGCGATAATTATCGTCCAAATACTTGCAAAGAATTTGTACTTTACGCATATTGCCTCCAAAAAGAAACTCGTTCTCTCTATACACCTATATCATAAAACAATACCCCTTCAGGTCAATAGGGGTATCAGGTTATTTTTTATAGGGAAACGAAACTATGCTCAGGCAGAAATTAACCCCTTACGGATGGCGTATTTGACCAATTCACTGCGTGAGTGCAATTCTAATTTTCGCATCAAATTTTCACGGTGACGGGCGACAGTATGCTTGCTTATTTGTAATGATTCACCAATTTCATCATTACTTAATCCTTCAGCCAGAAGACTTAGCACTTCTTGCTCACGCGTGGTAAGGCCATCCAATGATATATTTTCATTTTCATGTGATGGTCGACTGAGATAGTCTGCTACCAAGGCTTTTGCCAAGGAGGGATAGATATAAATTTCACCAACTGAGGCAGCTCGAATGGATGTGATTAGATCCTCGGGGGCAGCCCGTTTTGGGACATAGCCGGAAGCCCCGGCCTGCAGCATTTCAAAAAAGTATTGCTCATCTTCGTGGATAGTCAGTGCAACCACCGATATTTCAGGAAATAATTCTTTGATCCTTTTTGTTGCTTCAATACCCGAGATATCTGGAAGGGTAATATCCATCACAATAACATCAGGTGAGAGCTCTCTGGCTTTCTCCAGTGCCTGAAGACCACTTTCTGCTTCTCCGATAATTTTCATATCTGGTTGACCTTCTAGAAGCATACGCAAACCGGTTCGAACAACTTGATGATCATCTACGAGTAAAAGGTTTATATCAGTCATCTTTAGTCTCTCCAATAATGGGTACATTCACCTCGATAAGTGTGCCTTTTCCTGGATGCGAGAAAATATTACAAGTTCCACCTACAAGAGAAGCACGTTCAACCATTCCCATCAATCCCCAGGCAGTTGGTTTTCCAGGTTGCTTGCTTAGTACATCTTTGGTATTAAAACCCTGGCCATTATCCTCAACGCGGAGATAAATACTGTCAGGTAAATAATCGAGCTGAAGGTCAATCTTAGTGGCATTCGCATGGCGAATAACATTTGTAATGGCTTCCTGGGCTATCCTAAAAACGACAGCCCGTACATCGGAAGACAAAGTCGGTTTGCTTCCGTGGTTGATGATATTGATTGAAATCCCAGTTCTATCCTTGATATCGTTTGTGTACCAGCGGAGTGCTGCAAGTAAGCCTAAATCATCCAGCTGGGGTGGGTGTAAACCGGAAACCATCCGCTGAAGCTGTTCAATCCCATCCTCAGCAAGTTTTTCCAGCTGGTTCGCCTGCTCAATTGCCCGATTGCGATTGGATGTAATCATCTCCGACATTCCACGCAAGCCCATTCCTAGGGCTGTCAGCGTTTGACCCGTTTCATCATGCAATTCACGGGCGATTCGTTGTCTTTCAGTCTCCTGGGCGATTACAGTTCGATGAAGCAATTCAGATTTTAAAGACTCCAAGCGCTGCTGTTCTGCAAGCTGGGCATCTCGTAATTCTTGAATCCTTTGATTGCTCTCTACCTCAAACGCACGCAGTGAACGAATGATGAATATAGAAGCCATCATGGCAGTAAGAGCACGAAAAACCTGAATCGGGATACCGAACCAACGAAGGAATGCTTCGGAATTTAAATATTCCGATGGGAAGATAATACTCGGTGAGACGAATAATTGTCCAACCAGGCCATACAGTCCAAAAGCGATCGCAGCAAATAATACATCGCGACCGATACTCGGCATGCCGATCTGGATAAAGCGGCGCCTTTGTAGTAAGAGACCCCAGGTTGTAAGGATTGCCCCAGGAATTGCGAGTGCATAGCGGGTATATACATCCGCTGCGATTGCACGCATCTGACTATTTGATTGATTTAAAAGGACTCCAACCAACCCGATCACCCATATGGCTGTGATGGTGGATAACATAATGATGTACAACTTGCGTTTTTCTACGCCAGTAATTAAACGAGCTCCAAAGGCAATTAAAAATAAAAATGATAAAGCCAATGAGAATAATCGGACAGGTAAAACCCAGGGAGGATTACTGGTTCCATAAATGCGTGTATTGATAATCAGAAACATCTCAAACCATTCGTGAGATCCATGGATCAACCCAAAACCAATTAAAGGGCGAAGGGCGCGTGAAAAATCGAGTTTTGAGGAATGCCCTACTTCAAGCAGGACTGCCAGCCCCATAACAAAGAAGGACAGGCCGTAAAAAAAATATACAATGATGAGATTTTTGGTAAAAAAATCAGCCATCCATACTATTTCTCAGGTGCGCCTGCTGAAATCCAATCCATTACCAGTGCTAATTCATCAGGGGTTAATTGGCCGAAATGCGGTGTATCACCTGATTGCTTTTGAACCAAGAGGCTCCCTTCCGCATCACCAGGTATGATCACTGGACCATTCGAGCTTCCCTGCATTGCCCCTTGATAGGTGGTTAAATTCAATCCCATGATACCATCCTGAGCATGGCAGGATGCGCAGCGAGATTGAAATAATGGGCCGATGGTGGCATCATAAGTTAATGCACCCGTTAAATTTACAGTAGAAGGCGTTGGGATTGGAGGAAGTGTATTAATGATTGTCTCACGTAATGCTGGGGCATCGAAACCAGCATACTCCCAGGCAATACCATGGCATGCGCTATTCGAGCAGAAGGAGGAATTATCCGTACCACCCGGATTGCTGGTTGTGTGACAGTCACTACAAGTTTGATCGAATACCTGATTGTGCATAGCGATCCAATTGGAGTTCTGGTGAGACTGAGGTTCAGGTCCGCGGGATATTTCAAGATTGGCAACAAAATCAGAAGGTCCGGCTACTTCTGGAATGGTGTGGCAAAGATTGCACTCCAACCGGATAGCTTGTTGATTTGGGTCCATGTGTTTTCCATCATGACAACGAAAACAACCTGCGAAGTAATAATGTCCTAGATTATTTGGATGAGCGTTCCAATCAGATTTTTGATCCAGATTTACTGAAGATGTAAATATCTCCTGGATATATGTAATTGCGGTTTGAATACTGTCGTAGTTTGACGCATAGAAATCCGGATAATATGCCTGGTAGTAATTATCCAATCCGGCGATGCCATTTAGACCTTCCTCTTGGGAAGTGTAGGGTACACTTAGGACTTCAATGCCTTTCGCACGGATATCAGGGATAGATTTATCGATAAAATTAAGTGATAACGCAGTGTCAATTTGGTCAGCCGGCATTGGCACAAGGTGAGTAATCCGATTATGACAAGTCACACAGTCCATTTCCTTTAAATCCAATTCGTTGAGACTCGCAGGATCAAAACTGGAACTAATATCGGTATATTCAGTATAAGAACCATCGTCATTAAGGACACGAATATAGGGGATATTTTGTTGTAATTCGTCGGTGGCATAATATTGAACGGGATTTTCCACGTGCCAATGGATGCCCTTGCCAAGACCCTGGCGTGTGGTTCCTCCACCCGTTTTTAAGCTCAGGAAAATGCTGTAAGGAGTATTAGCCGTATCATCTTGATAACGCTTATCCTCGCGCAAGCTATCATCAGAAAATTTATCAGGATTGTGGCATTTTTCGCAGGTGTCACGCGCTGGACGCATGTTATTGGCATAGATGGGATATTCATAATTATGAAATATGGTAGCAGTAACATGGCGAAGATCACCTGCTTTACGGGTGAATTGATTGCCAATGAAACCGCGTCCAATATGGCATTCAACACAATCGACACGGGCATGTGGTGAAGCAAGGTAGGAAGTATATTCAGGTGGCATGGTATGGCAGGTGGTGCCACAGAATTGTGGGCTGTTGGTGTATTGCCAACCATAGGCAGCTCCAATGAGGACGATGATGGTCAGGACGCCTAAAACTGCATAAGGCAACACGCGAACCCACATCTTTGAGCCAGCAGGTGGAAAAAAGAAATTATGCAGTGATTTTCCGATGCGTCGGAAGAAATTTTTCATAAGGTGTACTCCATCATTTCTCAGGGGCACCCGCGATGATCCAAGCGATAACTTGATCCAACTCATCGATGGTGAGCTGCCCTGGGTGGTTTCCAGCAGATTGCTTTAAGACAAGGATACTTTTATCAGGATCACCAGGGATAATGGCTGGACCTGAAACGCCTCCCTTAAGTGCATCCTGATACGTAGAAAGGCTTAATCCTCCAACACTGGTCACTCCATGACAACTGCTGCAGCGATTTCTGAATAAGCCAGAGAAATACCCATCCCAGGTCATTGAAGCTGTTTCAGCTCCGGGGATTGAGGTTGGTGGAGGTGTGGGTGATGGTCTTGGGGTGGGGGTAACAGGAACATAAACCTGCGCAGTTTCACCCTGAGGAATTGTGGTGATTGCGGTCACTTCAAAATTAGCAAATTTAAAAACTCCGAATCCAAAGACGAGGGAAAATACTACAGCTACTGGGAAGAATACTTTTTGGCGGTGCCTAAGTACTTTCAATGAGGGTCGCTTGTATACTTGCCCTGCTTCAATCTGGGCAAGCTCAGCTGGATGTTCATGCATCATCTCTTTACGAGTAAGCTTACCAGTAAACATACTCTTGTTGAAATGTTTTAAATGCACATGGTAGAAATGCCAAATAATAATTGCCAGGACAGCCAGGACTGCTTCAGCGCCATGGGCTGCCTTTGCAGCAGGAATCACAGAACCCGGTAATAATTGGGTAGTGGAGAGCGGGTTCCACATCATGAAGCCCGTTAAACCCATGATTATCGTTCCCCACACAACTGCTAAATACTCAGCCTTTTCGGCGTAATTATAACGACCATAATAAGCACGATGCTTGCGAAATCCAAGGAAATATAAAACATCCTGATAAACATGCTGCAGATCCTCAAGAAGTGGCATCATTGTCCATCTGACACGCAATACAAAAATCTTGTAAGTTAGAACAAGGACGTGATAACCACTCACGATCATCATCAAGATTGCGCTGTAATGATGGATGATACGCACCCTTTCGATCCCACCCAAGGCATAAATGAAGTATTCACTTAACGGATAAGCGGAATATTTTTGGATCAAACCAGTAAAACCCAGGATGGAAAAGGATAATAAGAAGAGGATGTGCTCCAGGCGCTGTGAAATTTCAAAGCGCCTGTAGGTAATCTTGTCATCCGAATGCGTGGATTTAGGTGCCGTTTCCATGTAGGTATCAGTCATTTTGTGCCTCCTCTTCACTCTGTTCAGATTGAGGAGGGACAGGGGGAGTTTCATCGGGGGTAGGGGATTGAGATCCAGAAATTGGTGGTTGAGATGAATGCCTGCCCTTATTTGCTTTCACATAGACTGTGTGACCAACATCCAAACCAACCAGGGCAAGCATCCCACCCAAAACGATAGGGATAAAAAATTTATAAAATAAGTTAACGTAGTAAACCAATGCGTAATTACTGGCTGAAGGAATATAATGCGACATCCAGGCATCAGGAAAGTTTGCAGATGCGTCTGGGTGGCATTTTTGGCAACGGACAAGAAGATTTTCTTGCATATCGATACCGCTGTGAGGATCATCGACACGGGAGATATCATGGACGCCGTGACAGTCATAACAAACGGGTTTGTTGGTTGGGGCGTCGGGGGATTGTTTCTCGAACAGATTTACAGTCGTTCCGTGGAAATCAGACACATAGGTATTCAGCACTTGGGTTGAAATCCCATATTTGTCCATTAATTCCGAGTCGGTGTGGCATTTGGAACATAGCACTGGTGAATTCACCCGAAATGCGTTGGTGGTTGGATTTCCGATATCGTGAACTCCATGACAATCGATACAGGTAGGAACATCTGTATTCGCTTCGTTGGTTAATGCAGCACCATGTACGCTCTTTTCGTACTTTTGATAAATTTCAAAATGACACTTGGAACATGTGGCTGGAATTTCCAATTTTGCTTCTGGTAGAAGGGAATTGGTTTCTGGATCGGTCCATCGGCGCGTATTATGGGCTCCATGACAATCCGTGCAAACAGCAGCTTCACGGATGCCATTTGCTTGTGCATCTGCGTGGACACTATCCATGGTTCGATTGTACTGACCAGAATGGCAGCGGATGCAGACATCATTGAGCTGGAGAGTGACATCCCTTAAATCAGTGGCAGTGAAAGTTGGATGAGGATAATTTTCCAAATCGGTATGGCATTGAACACAGGCATATCCACCCTCACCGTGAACCGAACTCGCGTAAAGCTCCGGATTTACGTATAAATCCAAAATATCCCCATTGGAGAGGGTCATAGTAAGTCCGGATTCGCCATGGCAACCAAGGCAGACATCATTACTAACAATTGGTATTACAGAAGATGAACCAGTCGGAGCCTGAAGTGAGACATCGTTGTTTAGAAAAACCGGTGCAGCCTGGACTGAATATACGGAAATCAACAGCAAAAGGCTGCATATGAAAAATGTAAAGCTCAAAGATATAAAAATATGCCTGTAGAACCGCCTCATGGATTAATATCTCCAGAATCTTGATTGGAACGAGGCTTTCGAACTAACTGGTCATATTCAAGCGAGTGATAAGTGCGCATATCCTCTTCGTTAAGCCAGCCGGAAAAAATGCTCAGATTAAGGCGTTCGAGATGAACATGGTAGAAATGCCAGATCACGATGAATATGGCTGTGGCAATCGCTTCGGTACTGTGGGCCATCATTGCAGCAGGAATGACCCCCCCGGGAAGAACCCGGGTGATGGTTTCGGGAAACCACATGGTGTATCCAGAGATGATCAAAATCCCAATTGAAAAAAACAGGAACCAATAAGTCACTTTTTGCTCAAAATTATATTTTCCAAAAGCAGGTTTTTGCTTCTTTATATAAACCAGATATAGCAGCATATTCCAGGCATCTTTAATATCTTGTAGGGTTGGAAGCATGTCACCAGGTAATTTACGTTTAGCGATCAGATAGCAAGCTTTTCCCAGGTGATATAAAACTAATGCGGTCAGGACCAGCGCAGAAATGTGGTGAATTTGCTGGATTATGGCTAATCGTTCGGGTGAAGAAATGACTACCTGACCCCAAGCGGAGGATGCATATTTCTGAGGCAACCCAGTTAAAAGTAAGATCGCAACACAGACAAGCAAAAGGGCATGCTCCCAACGTTGACTGACATTGAAGCGTGGGAAAGTCCGTAAGATCTTTACGCGGTTTTTCATGGAGGAAGGGGTTGGTTTTGATTTGCTCATCTTAGACTCCTCCTCGCCCGATCCACAACCAGCCTGATAATTTGTAGTGCAACATAAATCCCACATATCCAAAGGATCAATGGGGTAAAGATTGAGTAGAACCAATCCACGTAGTACAAGAATGGCGTGCGTTCCAGGCTTATTTCATAATGTCCTGTCCAGGCACCAGTCCAGTTTGGACTTACCCCAGGATGGCACTTCTGGCAAGTTGTTAAAAGATTATCGGGGTTGACCGACGAGTTTGGATCGTCGGGATTTAGAATATCATGAATTCCATGGCAATCTGTGCATACTGCTGAATTATGTTGGATGGTTGGCCAACGAGCATCATATACAGAAACATCCACTCCATGCCAGGAGAGGCTGTAGAGGTCATAGACATCTGCGGACAATCCATATTTGTTCATCATCTCCTGGTCAGCATGGCAGCTGGCACATAAATCCGGTTCATCCACACGAAATTGCTGGGTACGTGGATCTTGAATGTTATGCACTCCGTGACAGGTTGTGCAAACGGGCACGTCCGGATTAGATTCTTGAGTTCAAAGCATTACCGTGAATACTTGACTGGTATGTAGAGTATTCCTCGGTATGGCAGTTGCCGCAAGTAGAAGGAATTAGCGTGCGTGGCTGGTCTGGAGGTTGAACATAATGGGAACCATGGCAATCTGTGCAGATGGGAGCATCCATATTACCGGCTTCAGCCACCTGGGCATGCATGCTATCCTGCGTTTTCGTGTAATTATCGGGGTGACACTTCTGGCAAGCTGCATAATACGAGCGGGATAACTCACGAACACTCTGGTATTCAATCGCTGGATGGGGGTAGGTAGTGATATTGGTATGACAGGCTTCACATTCAATGCCGTTAGGACTATGGACAGAATCTTTTATTTGATCTTGGGAAACATAAAGCGATAAGGTTTCACCACTCGGGAGTGTCATTTCTAAATCAGGATTTGAGTGACAGCTTAAGCAATATTGCTCTGTTTCTTGAGCATAATCCCGTGCAAGGGTGGGTGTAAACCATAATAAACTTGCCAGGATCAGGATACCTACAACCAGGAACACACCGGGCAATTTATAGACATGTTGTAGCTTTAACATTTGCCGGTCCTCCTTAATATCCATTGTCTTCCGATTTTTCATATTCAGCTGGGGGAGGAGCAGGTTTGGCAACAACCCCAAATCGACGAAGAAGATAGGAAATCCCAAATAATATCAGCAGCGGAATCAGGCAACGCCCGATACACAGCGCGGCAACATAGACTGGATTGGCAGATGGATCACCCATTTTCAAATCCTCCACGTGCTATACAAATCCTTGCAAACCCATCCAGGCAAGCATGGTCGATTATATGCAGGGAGATGAGCTCTACATAAAAGAAATTTTTCACTATTAAGTATAACCTATCACTGACAAACGTTCTCAGGAATGCTCTTCTTTTGAAAATAGTGGTAAATACCGAATACCCAGGGTGAGCATAGCCAGTCCATAGCCGATGATGCCAATTGCAATACCCCATTCAGGTAATCCAGGAAAATATTTTCCAGGCTCAAGCTGATATAGTGTGCCTGGTGAATAGCTAAGTGGTACAAATAAACCACCCACGGTCACGTTCCACCGATTGATGACAATCCCCGTAACGGAGAATAATGCCCCCATAACCAAATACCCCGGATTGCGGTTAAAACGTGGGGTCAGGAATAGGATTGCCGGCAGGATTATACCCACGAATATTTCAAACACCCAAAATGAAAAATTGTAGGGCGTATGCTGGCGCAGTAAGTTGAATGCTTCGCTAACCGAAGGTGTGCGTCCATAATAGGTGACCGCAGCAAGATCCCAGAAGCGGATATAGCCATATACCAAGAGGGCAAACCCACTAAAACGGGCAATAGAGCGTAAAACATCATCTGGAACACTCTTTCTTACCGGTTACCCATTCCGTGATATAAGCAATTGCCATGGTTAGAGCGGGACCGACAGCAATCGCTGAAAGGATGAACATGATCGGCATACTGGGTTTAAACCATATCGGGCGTGATTTTACGATACCGTATGTGGCACCCAGAGAAGACTGATGAAGCAATGAGATTCCCAAACCGAGCAAGGCAAGAAATGGTGCGAGTTTATGTAGATATTTTGCGATTTTCCTGACCCAGGGGTAGCGATCGAAAAATTTTGCTTCAGCAATCACCGGGGCAAATTCCACCAGCATAATAGCTAGATAAATCGTAATACACCAGGTAATTTCCCAAAGGACTGAATGGACGTTCCAATATACCCAGGGATGCCAGAATCGATCTGGACGTCCGATATCCATAACCAGGGTCAATAGTGCCGTGGAATAACCAATAAAGCCGATGAAAACTGCAAACCTGACAATGGGTTGAAATCGCTTCAATCCAAACAGGTAGACAACCGCAGAAAGTGTAAATGCACCTGCTCCCAAAGCTATGGCTGAAAGATCAATGGTGATCCACAATCCCCATGGAACAGAGTCGGACATATTGGTGATATACAGTCCATTCCAAAAAACTGCCAGGGCTGAAATAATCCCGATCCCTAAACAGAGAATAATCAATCCAATCCAGGCTAAGGTTGCCGGATTAAGAGAAAAGCGTTTTTGTCCGCCTGCAGTGCTGGTAGCCATGGTTATAAGCCCTCCTTGGGAATGACGTAGTAAACGCTTGTCTCTGTGCCTAACTCTTCCCGCAATCGGATAGTGGTTTCAGCGGATATGACTTGAGAAACATTACTATTTGGATCATTCAGGTCACCAAATACTCGAGCGCCTACTGGGCAGATATTGACACAAGCGGGTGTGGCTTCGAGATCCTCACCAGGTATGTAGCCTGCTTTTAATCCAGCGTCTATCCTATGGATACAAAAAGTGCATTTTTCCACAACTCCGCGTGGACGACGTGGAATTTCTGCAATCCCCCAGGTTGGGATGTATGGATTAACATCCGTCCGCTCCTGCCAGTTAAATTTTCGGGCATCATAAGGGCAGGCGATCTCGCAATATCGACATCCAATGCATCGATCATAGTTCATGACTACCAACCCATCTTCACGGTGATAAGTCGCTTTTACAGGGCATACTTCGACGCACGGGGCATCGCCACAGTGCAGGCATGGACGGCTAAAAAAGAAAGGTGTTCCTGCGGTTGTTTTTTCGTTAACAACAATATTCCAGGGTTTCTCTGGGCGTTTTTTTTCTGGGTCGTTATTCTCACTTGGTATATCCACCCATACATCATTGGTTGCGGAGCATGCTCTCAGGCAATACTCACATCCAATGCATTTATCAAGGTTGATCACCATTCCCCAGCGATGCCCCGTAACATTTGCGCTGGCTTCTTCGATGCCTTCTACTTGCTCTTGTTTAAAGTTAGCAAAGGGAGAAAGGGGTCCTGTGGTGAGAAGCTGTGATGCCACAACAGAACCAGCAGCTGCACCACCAACAATTAAGAAATCTCGCCTGGTGAGCTCTAGCTTGATCTTGGTTTTCTTTTTACTCATCTTCTTTCACCTCCACGACACGTATGCCGCGGCTAACTACCCAGGCAACTGCCCCACCGGTTATCAGACCAACAATTGCTCCTTGAGCAAGACCAATATAAAGGCGATTGGCACTCTGGGCTTTTAAATCGCTAATCTCTTGATCTTGGGATTGCACCGTTTGCTCGAGTGTGGCAGCATCTACAGACTCCAACGCCGCTACTTCACCGGTTAATTTGACGATCTCATCCCGGGTATGGACAGTATCTTGATGACATGCTATGCAGGCATCGGAGCCTACACTGAATGTGTGACCCGTAGGGACTAAGCCCATGATTGGATCATTTGTCCGTGGGCTTGTGAACATGTGACAATTACTGCATTCCAGACCAGCACTGGCATGCGTGCTGTGGGTGAAGGAATCACCACGTTCCTGATGACAGGTAACACATAATTCAGTTACCGAATTGGCTTTAGGGGTTTGCGAGTGTGGATTATGGCAAGCCTGGCATTGGATCCCCTCCTGGCCATGCACGGAAGCATGCCATTCATCTGTCGTGGATTTGTGGCACGTGCCACATAATTCAGCATTGGGGGTGATAGGCATGCGAGATTGTGGATGATCCGGTTGGAAAGGTCCATGACACCCTTCGCAAGTTACTCCTTGCTCGGCGTAATTTCCTGTTTGTGCATCGTAGCCAGTTGTATGGCACTCCAAACAAGAAACCTGGTTACCAAGTTCTTTCCAGTCACGCTGGAAAATGGGGGCAGAGAAAGCCTGTGAATGACGTGTACCCACCCATGCAGAATGAATATTCTCATGACATTGGGCACAGGATTCGGAACCGGCATAGCCTTGTACCTGGTATGAAGCTTCTTCTGCTGGAGCTGCAGATACTGGCTGGATTACTGCCAGGAATAAACCTAATAGCACACATGTACCAAATATAAAACTAAATACAAACAAAACACGGTGTTTCCGGATCGCCTTCTTGATTTTCATCGCATTTGTCTCCACATAGGTTATTTGCCCTATTAATATAAGATGAGAATTTGGCTATTTTACCCTATTATCATAATAATTGAAACTAGTGAAATTTGTAGTTAATAATGTCATTTTTAATTCTTGTCAAATGTAATTGGGTTTTCAGAAAGAAAAAAAATTGCGAACATTTCGTTCGCAATTTTTTGGTAAATCAAATAGGATCGTAAGGTAACAGGATTATGGAATTTGCTGATCAGCTGCAATTTCATGGTAACCGGTGGCAGCAGTGATGAGTTCAGCATCAGGCATGGAAACTCCATGACAGCGCCGACAGGCATAATCCAGGCTAATTTGACCGGTTGCCAAAGTGCCATCTTCATTGAACTGGTTTGCGCGGAGTGGATCAATCGCAATGACATGGGTACGCATATCACCAGTAAAAGACTGCGGATTTGCAGAACCCACCTGAATCAGGCGGGGCATATGGCAATCGGTGCAGCCAATACCACTAGCTACGTGCCTGGGATTGTTCTGGAACTGCGCCTCTTGATAATGACAATCCTGGCATAAAAGCCGAGAAGTTTGTTGACCATCCATCCTCAATTGCACTGCCCCCGAATGGGGATCATGGCAGGTGAGGCAGTCCAGTATTTGATGCTTACTTTGCGAAAGGTCTCCAAATTGGTCACTATTTTGAATAAAACCATCTTTTAATATCAAGAGAAGCAGGGGGTACATACAGATGACATTCCCGGCACGAGGCGGAATCGCGTTCAATTTGCATACGGATACCCTTTGGGTCCTGGCATGCAGGCTACCAGGTCCATGACAGCGCTCACAGCGAACTCCAGGCTGTGTCCAGGTGCCAACGATACCAGGAAGATTATCCTGATTTCCACCGTTATCGAACCCAGTGGAATGGCAAGTTCCGCAGGTAAATGAATATTCTGCTTCACCTGCGTGGTAAGGTGTCCAACTTGAACTTAATCCCAGAGCTGAATTTCCTAGATTAAATTGATTTAGATAGGTTGGGTCATCTGGTGAACCAGGGGCACCTGTAATGATATAGCCTTGAGAATCTACAAAAATTGTTTTCCAGTTATAACCACCAATCACATAGCTGATATCATTTGGGGAATAACCCTGGGGGAGGGATGAGATTTGAGTAAATGGATAGTCTGCAATTTTACCGTCGGTGACAGGTGTGAGGCTCCATGGATGTCCAGATTTCATGTACACCTGAGCCAGGTCGTAATGACACCCAGAGCACAGCTCGTCACCCACATATTCAGCCCCTGTCGGACCAGGCTCACCCGCGGGACCAGGTTCACCAATGGGTCCAGCTGGACCTTCAGGACCTGCGGGACCTGCCGGTCCAACAGAGCCTTGTTCTCCTTGGGGTCCTGCGCAGGCTGCTAATATCGAGGAGAGAATAAGAATCCCACCTATAAAGATTATCCATTTACGAACCATAATAAGCTCCTCACTAACGTATTATTAATCTGCGGGAGGTATTTTACACTACTTTTCCTTCCATGCTAACCTTTTCTCGTGTATAATGCTGAAAATTAACAGGTATCGATTATTATGTTTACCAAGATTATTTTTGTTGTATGATGATAATAATAATCAATCTTGCGTCAGGCGAGAGGCTTAAGGCTGCAAAAAAACTGAGCCTAGGAAAACATCAACAATCGCCCGACGCATCTTGCGATGGGCGATTTATTTTGCCGGCAGATAAGAGCGATTCGGATCATTGGAGGCTATGAATGTACAAGACACATACATGCGGAGAGCTGAGATCCAACCATGCAGGGATTGAAGTCACACTGGCAGGGTGGGTGAACCGCCGGAGAGTTCTGGGTGGCATCAATTTTGTTGATTTACGAGATCGATTTGGCATGGTCCAAGTGGTCACCGATCCAACCATATACCCTGAAATCCACCAAGCGCTTGAAGAAGTTCGCCCGGAATGGGTGATCCAGGTGAAGGGGATGGTCCGCTTACGCCCGGAGGGATTAGCGAATCCCAACATGCCCACAGGCGAGGTAGAAGTTTTAGCTAATCATGTCAAAGTCCTTAACCAGGCGAAAACAACCCCGATTACGATCAGTAAGGAGGAAGGAGAGAATGAAGAAATCCGCCTGCGCTATCGCTATCTGGACTTACGTCGTGAGAGGATGCGTAAAAACCTCATCCTACGTCACCAGGTGATTAAATTCATTCGAAATTTCCTGGATGGGAAGGGATTTTTAGAAATTGAGACTCCGATTTTATTCAAGACTACTCCTGAAGGCGCACGCGACTATCTGGTTCCATCCAGAGTCTATCCTGGTGAATTTTATGCCTTACCTCAATCCCCACAACAATTGAAACAATTACTTATGGTGGCAGGCATGGAAAAATATTTCCAGATTGCCCGGTGTTTTCGTGATGAAGACCAGCGGGGAGACCGTCAGCCCGAGTTCACACAGCTTGACCTGGAAATGTCATTTGTCGAGCGGGAAGACATCATGCAGTTGGTAGAGGAGATGTTTACCAGGCTGGTCGCAGAGGTCGTACCAGGAAAACAACTCTTTTCCAGCCCATGGCCGAGACTGAGCTATTCGGAAGCCATGCAACGGTTTGGAAAGGATAATCCTGACATTCGTTTTGGTATGGAGTTGCAAGATATCACAGACCTGGCGAGTAAATCTGGCTTTCAGGTTTTTGAAAGTACTGTCGGAAATGATGGGCATGTACGTGGAATTAATGCGACTGGATTGGGAGAATACAGCCGAAAACAGATCGATGAATTAACCGAATTTGCGAAGAAGTATGGTGCAAAAGGAATAGCATATATCGCGATAACGCAAAATGGTGAACAACGATCTTCTTTTGCGAAATTTACCCCGCCAGAGGTTCTTCAATCTATACAGGAAAGGATGAATGCAAAACCCGGTGATTTGCTTCTATTTGTTGCAGATAAACCAGCCATAGTCTATGAAGTCTTAGGGAGATTGAGAGTATTCCTGGCTGAGCGATTGGGTTTAATAGATAAAGACGTTCTGGCATTTTGTTGGGTGATTGATTTCCCATTTGTTGTTTGGAATGAAGAGGAAAAACGCTGGGATCCAAGCCATCATCTTTTCACTTCCCCGATGGTAGAAGATATCCCATTATTGGATATTGATCCGGGTAAAGCCCGTGGTCAGCAATATGACCTGGTATTGAACAATTATGAGGTCGGTGGAGGCTCAATTCGAATTCACGAACGAAACCTTCAGGAGAAGGTATTCAAGTTGATCGGATTGGACCCCGAAGTAGCGCGCGAGCGTTTTGGGCATATGCTGGAAGCTTTTGAATATGGAACGCCCCCCCATGGTGGAATTGCTCCGGGTATTGACCGAATTTGTATGATCCTGGCAGATGAACCGAACATCCGTGAAGTCATTGCATTCCCAAAGAGCCAAACCGGGCGTGATTTAATGGCAGATGCGCCATCACCAGCAGAACCAAAACAGCTGCGTGAATTACATATCAAGCTGGAACTATAAGAGACAGGGAGAAATTAAGATGACACCTATCATTCGTGCAGATAAAATCGCTGATTATGTTGATCAGGAAGTTATGCTACAGGGTTGGGTTTATAACCGGACAGATAAAGGAAAACTGGTTTTCTTACTAGTTCGGGATGGATATGGTTTTGTACAATGCGTGGCATTCAAGGGAGACCTTGATGCTGATTTATTTGACCGCCTGATCCGTTTACCGCAGGAATCATCCGTAGTTGTTACGGGGGTGGTTAGAGCAGATTCACGGGCTCCAGGTATCCCCGGTGGATACGAGGTGGGAGTGAAAAGTGTTGAAATCTTACAGGCGGCGGATGTCGATTATCCGATGGCACTCAAAGAGCAAGGTGTGGATTTCGCACTTGACCACCGCCATTTGTGGCTGCGCATGCCCAGCCAATGGGCAATCCTAAAAGTAAGGGCAATTGTCATTCGAGCCATCCGTGAATGGCTGGATACGAATGGTTATGTTGGGATGGATACACCCATCCTCACACCGGCTGCGTGTGAAGGCACGACCACGCTATTTGAAACATCCTACTTTGATGAAGGAGTTGCTTACCTGGCACAGAGTGGCCAGCTTTACAATGAAGCAGATATATTTGCATTCAAAAAAGTATATTGTTTTGGCCCAACCTTTAGGGCTGAAAAATCTAAAACCCGCCGCCATCTGACGGAATTCTGGATGGTAGAACCGGAAGTGGCATTCTGCGACCTCGACCAGCTCATGGAGATCGAAGAACAATTTGTATCTCATATTGTAAAGCGAGTGCTTGAACAATGCGGGCCAGAATTAAATTCCTTAAAACGAGACACCACTAAGCTTGAAAAAATTTCACCCCCATTCCCACGCATTTCGTATGATGATGCAGTCAAGATGATCGATAAACTTCGGGCTGAGACCGAGGATGTTGAAAAAAAGGAATTGCTTAAGATTGATTGGGGGATGGATTTTGGCTCGCCACATGAGACAGAATTGACCAGTTTATATGAAAAACCAGTTTTTGTTTATGGATATCCAACCCAGGTAAAGGCATTTTATATGGAACCATGGCCGGGACGGCCGGAAGTTTGTAAAAGCGTGGACCTTCTGGCACCGGAAGGTTATGGTGAGATCATCGGTGGAAGTGAACGTATTTCTGACCACGCTTTATTGCTCGATAGACTCAAACAACACAACCTACCTGAAGCAGCCTTCAAGTGGTATCTCGAATTGCGACGTTTCGGAAGCGTTCCGCATTCAGGTTTCGGGATGGGTGTGGAAAGAACGGTTGCATGGCTGTGTGGGATCGAGCATATTCGCGAGGCTATCCCATTTCCGAGAACCATAAAACGGGTCTATCCGTAGGCTTCATCAGCAGCGAAGCGGGATTACCTGATATTTTTGTTAATTGCTCTAATGTAATAAAATCTACTCATGCGACTTTTTTTGTGGTATAAGATAGTTGCCCTGCTGTGCACGTGTTGTTGCTTTAGCGTTCTGAGCCAACACTAGTTACAAGGGGTCCAATCTCACGAAGGTGACGCGATAGGCTTGGGCCAAGGCGGATCCTCCGGGGAGGACACCAACCTGCGAAGGCAGGTTCAGAACTTCGCAGCACACGACACGGTGGGGTTCATTTTACCGGCTCGTCACAAGAGGCTGTCCCCATTTTAGGACAGCTTCTTGCATTTATTTTACCCAGGTAATTAAAAGCAAACTAGCAACGAGTGAAAGGGAAGCTCCAAAGATGAACGGTGCTGCTGGACTGAAGGTCTGCCATAAGATACCCGCTATCAACGAAGCAGGCAGGGCGGTTAAACCGATGGCAGCATTGAACAATCCGTAGGCAGTCCCGCGTCTGCTCTTGTGGAACGATATCAGCAACCAATGCCTTTGCCACTCCTTCCGTGAGAGCATAGTAGATGCCGTAGATACCAAATAAAATCCAGACCTGTGCCCCGGTATGGGAAATTGCAAATCCCAGATAGACCAACCCGTAAAGCGTCCAACCTGCAACCATCAATTTGCGCCTACCAATTCGATCGGAAAGTGACCCGAAAGGACCGGCTAAAAGGGCGTATATGAGGTTGAAGGTCATCAACATGGCAATAATTTGCAGCACATTTAATCCACGATCCTGGCCTAGAAGGATAATGAAGGAATCAGAGGAATTCCCCAGGGTGAAGATGATGACCACAACCAGGAAGGTCAGGAAGCGTTTATCGAAGCTTTTTAAGTGAAATGACGGCAGTGCAGTGCCATCTTTCTTGGCAGCTTCCACTTCTTTCACCCCTAATGCCAGGACCAATACTGCCAGGGTGGCAGGGATGATACTCACGAGTACGATCGTTTGAAATGTGAGCTGGGTGAGTTCGTAGGACCCTTTTTGTGTCAGCCAAATAATCAATCCTGCAATACCCAAACCAATAAAGGCACCCGCAGTATCACCAGCACGATGTAAACCGAAGGCAAGACCGCGTTGATCAGATTTGGCACTGCCTGCCAATAAGGCATCTCTAGGAGCAGTGCGGATGCCTTTACCTACCCGATCGGTAAAACGAACTCCCAGTACCACCTGCCAGGTGGTGGCAAAATATAAAAAAGGCTTGGCAATGGTTGATATTGTATAACCCAGCACAGTCAGGGTTTTACGTTTTCCAAGCCGATCAGATAATGCGCCTGAATATACCTTTACCAGGCTGGCAGTAGCTTCAGCAATCCCATCAATCAACCCAATGATACTGGTCTGAACCCCTAATACATTAAAGAGGAAGAGAGGTATTAGATTGTTCAACATTTCCGATGAAATATCGGTCAGAAACGACCCAATGGTCAGGAACCAAATATTTGGATGCAACCGACGGTTGGGTGTTGAGGGAGTCTGTGAGGTCATATTCTATTATTTTCCTAATTGCCAGGAAGAATCAGGGATTATTTACTCGGGATTACTCAACCGGCTATATAAATAATTCAATTCCTTCACCTTTTCTGCCAGCTTCAGGTTGGGATCATCTTTAGACATTCTCCAGGTCCAGTTACCACTTGGATTCCCCGGATAGTTCATCCTGGCTTCGTTCCCCATATTTAAAAAATCCTGCATAGGTGCCAGGCCAAATACAGCTACTGATGACCAAACAGCACGGATAAGATCCCAGCTGAAATCACTCCCATCACGGTTCAAATAACTTCTATAAAAAGCTTTGTCTTTCTCCGAGACGCGCTGATACCAACCCTGGGCTGTATCATTATCATGGGTGCCTGTATAGACGACACAATTCTCTGGAAAATTATGGGGCAGGAAAGGATCCTGGGGTGTACTATCAAATCCAAATTGGAGGATTCTCATCCCAGGCAGGTTGAATGAATTGCGCATATCTTCTACATCTGGGGTGATGACACCCAAATCTTCCGCGATGAAGGGTAAATCGCCCAAGGATTGGAGTATGCATTGGAAGAAATCTTTACCGGGACCAGGTACCCATCGACCAAACTCAGCAGTTTTCGCATTTCCTGAAACTTCCCAATACCCGGCAAATCCACGAAAATGATCAATGCGGATGATATCGACAATATCCAACGTCGCTTTGATTCTGTCCACCCACCACTTATAGCCATCCTTGGTGTGAACTTCCCAGCGATATAACGGATTGCCCCATAATTGCCCTGTTGGCGCAAAGTAATCGGGTGGTACACCAGCAACAACTGTTGGTTTACCGGCTTTGTCTAAATGAAACAAATCTGGATTTGACCAAACATCAGCACTATCATGGGCGACAAAAATTGGAATATCACCGATGATTTGGATATGATTGGCATGTGCATGGTTAAGCAGCTTTGACCATTGGCGGAAAAAAATGAATTGGCGATAAATTTGCCGTTGGATACCGATATCATAATCTTTACGCGCTTGGGTTAATGCGTTTGGTTGCCTGTCTCTAAGTGGTTCCTCCCAGGTATGCCAGGGCTGACCGGCATGCATTTCCTTGAGAGCCATGAATAAAGCAAAATCCTCCAGCCAGGTGGACTGCTTCTCACGAAATTGTTCCATTTCTGCTTTTAAATTGGCGGAATGTAAATGCTGATAGCGAATGAATGAACGGTCAAGCAAACCCAACTTCCAGGGAATGACCTGACCGAAATCTACCTGGTTATTTGGAAATGAAGGCCTATCGAACAGGTCATCCGGATGCAGTAAATCATCATTTAATAAGGCTTCAGGACTGATCAGGTATGGGTTCCCAGCAAAGGAAGAAAAGCATTGATAGGGTGAATCGCCATATCCAGTTGGACCCAAGGGAAGAATTTGCCACAGACCACAACCACAGGCTTTTAAAAAATCGAGCCATGCGTGGGCAGCAGGACCAATGTCTCCAATCCCATAGGATCCCGGGAGGCTGGTTGGATGCAGCAAAATACCAGATGAGCGCTTATACTTCATGAGCCAACCTTTTTGTAAGAATATAATCATCCCCACGAATTACTTGGGCGGAGTAGTCACTTTCGATCACATCAGTACCGATCACAGCGCCGGGTTCAATCGTAAATCCCTTTGGTACAAGGCTATTCTTTCCAATCATTGTCAGGACAGGCTCGCCTGACATCTGTGATACCCCCAATTCTTGCACCAGCTTGGACGTGGACTTTTTTGTCGATAATTGCGCGCTCAACAATCGCACCTGAATCAATGACAGAATCCGTCAGGATGATGGATTCCCTAACCACCGCTCCCGATTTAATCAATACCCCTGGTGAAAGTACACTGCGGATAACCCTGGCATCGGAGGCGATTTCGCAACCATCGCAGATCATGCAATTCTCAATGGAAGCATTCCGCGCAATCCAAACTGGAGGTCGCTCTTCCGTGCGGGTGTGGATGATCCATGAGCGGTCGTTTAAGTCGAATGGAGGCTTGTCTTCCAGCTGGTCCATATGGGCTTTCCAATAAGATAATGCAGTTCCAACATCCATCCAATATCCATTATATGGATATGCAAAAACGCGAGCTCCATTTGCAATCATATTGGGGAGGATATCTTTTCCAAAATCATGGCTTGAATTGGTGAGGTTGTGGTCTTCCAGTAAATATCGATCAAGTATCTCGGTGTTGAATAGATATACACCCATATTAGCCAGGTTAGAGGGCGGTTCTGCAGGTTTTTCCACAAATGATGTCACACGATTTTCAGCATCAATCCCAACGATACCAAAGCGTGAAGCATCCAACATTGGCACGGTGATGGTTGCCAGGGTTAAATCTGCCTGCCTGGCTATATGGGCATCGATCATCAAGGCATAATTCATTTCATAAATATGGTCACCAGATAAGATCAGCACAAAACTGGGGGAGGAATTCTTGATAAAACGGAAGTTCTGTTGAACTGAGTCGGCGGTTCCAAGAAACCAATCGGATGCTCCCCGAGCCTTATAGGGGGTATATATTCGTACACCACCGGTAAAATCACGGTTTAGATCCCATGGACCGCCTGCACCAATATGCTCAATCAAGGAGTGAGGCCGGTATTGGGCGATGATCATCACATCGAAGATACCGGAATTAACACAATTCGATAACGTAAAGTCGATGATGCGGTATTTACCTGCAAAAGGTACAGCAGGTTTTGTCCGTTTCGAAGTTAATGTGCCTAGCCTGGAACCTTCTCCACCAGCAAGGATGACACCACGGGTTTTCATAATTACCTCCTGTTTGTACAATATGCATTATACATTTTCAGTTAATTATTCACTAAGCCGAATATTTTTCGAGGAGCGTTTTATATAGTTTGATATATTCGATAGCCGATCGATCCCAGGAAAAATCCTGCTGCATTCCGCATATCTGCATGGCTTGCCAACCCTGTTTGTCACGTGAGAAAATCGCTAAAGCTTGAGTGATAGCCTCAACCAATGCTTTCGGTGAGGCTTGTTTAAAAAGGAAACCTGTTCCCGGGCTGGTAATTGCCGGATCCTGGACTGTATCCAATAAACCTCCTGTAGCTCGAGCAATTGGGATGCATCCATAATGCATAGCAATCATCTGGGAAAGCCCACACGGTTCATAACGGGATGGCATCAATAAAATATCTGCACCAGCATAGATATGGCGGCTTAACTTTTCGTTATACGTGATACGAGCACGTACAGAATCTGGATAAGCCAGCTCAAGCCGGCGCACTGCTTGCTCGAGAATTGGGTCACCCGTGCCGAGAAAAACTGCTTGAATTTGCGAAGTGGATGGTGGGGGTGATTCTAAGATCCAACGGAGTGCATCGATAGCAAGGTCCACGCCTTTTTGAGGGTCCATACGGGTTACCATTGCCAGCAGGGGGATGGAAGGGTCGCATTTTAATCCCAGCTCATCCTGAAGGAAATTTTTATTGATAAGTCGTTCCTGTAAATTTTCATTTGTATAATTAGCAACCAATTCTTGGTCGGTGGCTGGATTCCACCTTTTTGTATCCAGCCCATTAAGAATCCCGGTGACTTTACTTGAATGTGCTTTTAAGAAAGTATGCAATCCAGAACCGAATTCCTTGGTCATTATCTCTTTGGAATACCCGGGTGATACAGCTACAATAACATCAGCCGTTAGCAAACCCAAGGGTAATGCCATATGACTTGCCCAGGATGGAAGGCTTGTATTCTCGGCCTGGGGCAGGTCGAATGCATCAAGCGCTTTGTTGGTCATCGCTCCTAGATATGGCAGGTTATGGATTGCCAATAGAGAGGCAGTCTGCCTAAAAAAGGGATCGGTTAGTCGATTTAATGCTAATGAGTATACTGCTGAAGCTGTATGCCAATCATTGGCATGCAGAATATCTGGTCTCCAATTCAACGCTTTTACAAGGTTTAATGCCGCCTGTGAAAAGAAGACATATTTATATCCATCTTCTTCTAAATTAGATGAATAAACCCCTGATTCCTGCTCGATGGGCGCGCCTCCAATCAAATAGACTGATAATCCATCAACCTCCAGGGCGTATGCTTTGGTCAAAATATCATTTCCACGAGCGTGGACTTTAAACTCAGCAACCGGATGGATTGAGTAGAGGTCCCTGTGAATGGCAGGATGAAATGGTAGTACCAGCCTGACATCTACATCAACAGGTGGTTGATTTTTCGATATACCAACTTTCCGAATTGCAGGAGGAAGTGATCCAGCCACATCTCCCAATCCACCAATCTTGATAAGTGGATCAGCTTCAGACGCCAGGAACAGGACTTTAATTTTAGTGTGGTCGGTCATATGCTTGCTAGGGACAGTATTATTTTACACGATTTATCCATTCCTGCTTTTTGTGAATGAGAATCAATTATTAATCAGGTAATTATCTCACTTGCGTAAAGTTAATATTTGTATTACAAATCAGGTAATGATGAATAGTATACGTGCTTTTAGATGGGGGTTTTGATAATATCGTGTCGGTTTGTGCGATCTCAATTCATGGTCATTTCTATCAACCCCCCCGAGAGGATCCAACGAACGGTTTGATCCCTAAGGAAGCGGGAGCATCGCCATTTGCAAATTGGAACGAACGTATCCACTCAGAATGCTACCTGCCGAATGCACAGCTGGGGAATTTCAGAAAAATAAGTTATAACATCGGTCCGACGTTATTTTCATGGATGAAATCCTTTGATCCAGCGACCACACGTTTGATCATCGACCAAGATTTTGCAAATATTCAACAAACCGGTGTTGGGAATGCTATTGCTCAACCGTATCATCACACAATCCTGCCTTTAGCTACTAAGCAGGATAAGATTACCCAGGTGGAATGGGGGATTGCTGCGTTCGAACAACAGTTTGGACGGAAACCGATGGGGATGTGGTTGCCGGAAACAGCAGTAGACCTCGAAACATTGAATATCCTCGCTGAACACGGGTTAGAATTCACGATTCTGGCTCCCTGGCAAGCAGAAAGTGCCGAGCTCGATATTACTGAGCCATACCGGATTGCCTTACCTACAGGTAGAAGTGTTACTATTTTTTTCTACCATCAAGGATTGAGCACTGGAATCAGTTTCAATCCTGAGTTAACGCTTAATGCTGACGAGTTTATTACTCGTTCAGTGCTACCGAGCTACCAGGGAGAAAAACAACAGAAAGGTGAACCCCAACTGCTATTGATTGCGTCCGATGGAGAGCTGTATGGGCATCACCAACAGTTCCGAGATCGTTTTCTAGCCCATTTGGTCAATGGTGCCAGCTCAAGGATGGGAGTTGATACAACTTTTCCTGCATTATGGCTTAAAAATTACCCCGTTAAGAGATGGATAACTATTCGGGAAGATACATCCTGGTCTTGCATGCATGGCGTTGAACGGTGGAAAAACGGTTGCGCGTGCACAGAGGGGGACGGACGGTGGAAGGGTTATCTCAGGCAGGCATTTAACCACCTGGCACATGAAATTGATAAAATCTATATTACTCATATGGCGGAATATCATATAGATCCCTGGAGATTACGGAACGAATTTATCCATGTAATTTTAGGTGAACAAACGCTTGATGAATTGATATATCACTTCGCAGGACGAAAATTAGAATCAAGTGCAGTGTCGGTAATTCGCTTATTACTATTGGCCCAATGGGAACGACAAAGGATGTTTACGTCGTGTGGATGGTTCTTCGATGATTTTTCACGGATTGAGCCAAGGAATAACCTCGCCTATGCAGCTCAAGCCGTACGACTGACATATATGGCTACCCGGGTGGATTTAGCGGGGCAGATTTTAGATGATTTAAAATTTGTAAACAGTCAGAAGACAAACCTTCGAGGGGATCATGTATTATTGAAAGAAATCCAAAAACCACTTCCAGTGCATTTATTTGATGAAATCCAATAGCTCTTCTAATTTATAGCCTGAAGCCTCAGCTTGATCTACAAGGGAAGTGATTACCTTATAGCATTGTAAGATATTCTTGCCAACGATATCATCCTGATCGTCTTGAAGGTGTTGGCGGGAGATATCCACGGATGCGATGATAAACAACCACCACAATAAGTCTTCGAAGGATTCTTTATTAAACCATAGTATATCCTGATAGCGATTCACACCCAGGAAAAGTTGTGCATCATTATCAGAAAATATACTGGTCAAGATATGGTAAGCAGTTTTTTCATTTGCATTGCCAGAAGTATTATTGATTGTCCACCAGGAATGATGGGAAGTAAGCAATTTGATCAGGGTGACCGCACGCCAACTTAATCGATCGTCCAATCCAAGTTCGCTGAGGGTGGTAGAGAGAATTTTGTTTAACATCCACTCATCAATCCAACTTCGGCTGATCTCTTCGTATTCAATATTGGAGATAATCTTTCCCAGAAAAGCAGACGTCAACCACCCAAGGATTACTCCCCATGTGTAAGGATCACCATTTTGCCAAGGAGAAATTTTTAGGCTACCTCGGTGCATATATGTCTCAGCATGCTGATATTTCCTGGAATGGGGAAATGGAAATCTTTCGGAGAATTTGGGCAGATATAAAATGGCAAGCATGTATTGATTAATCAACCCGGCGATGGAAATAATATCTCCATCACCAGGGGTATTGTTATTAACTTCTTGTAAAAGTTGGATTGATTTTTCCTCCAATTCATTGAGTAATGCGCTTACATTGTCGGGGAGGAGTAAACGGCTTTTGCTATCCAATTCTGATGAAAACCGATTTGAGATGATCCACTGGAAGAAGCCCGGATTCACGAGCTCCTGATATGCCTTGTGGATGGGCTGAAGGAATAATTCTTTCATGGCATCATCCATGTTTGGCACTCCACGTCCGTTCAAATAAGATGCAAGGTTAGCATATTGATGCCATTCATTATCCTGTACTTCACGGAATGTGGTGAAGACCTGGCATTTATACGCTTCCAGTTCGATATATAGACCTTGCTCGTGAAGTTCTTTATTATTTCGGATGTACTCAAGCTCATTTATTGGATCACGAAATATACAATACCTGTTCCCATCAAATGGTAAACCTAATCCCTCTCCAAGCTGTTTTTGAACAAGAATATTTTCACCACGATCAGTTTTGACTAAATACGCGGCTGATGTGCGTATCCAACCTCGGGCAGAGGCAAATTTATTATGATAGACAACCAGCCCCCTTTCACTTCCAGATTTATTCGAGTAGGCATATACATCCTCATTTACATAACCTTCAGGAGAGTAAAAATCATACAACAAGAAATCTTGGACCTGAGAAAAGATGTAGCGTTTCTTGAGTAATGGGAAAATCTGCTGTTTGTGACGCTCGATTAAATGCGCATCAGGAATTTCATCCCAGTAGGCACGCCGGTATTCCATCCCGTATTTCTCAGTGAAACCTTCCACCTGACCATGACCGAACATCGGCAGGCCGGGTAAGGTAGCCATCAAGGTGCAAATGCCAAAATACTTATCTTCCTTTCCAAATTGCTCCACTGCCGTGCGTTCATCCGGATTGTTCATAAAATTAACATAACGCTTTAAGATTTCCGGATCAAACTCTAAAGTATTTTTAATTACCAAACGGTATTCTGCATTTTTTTCATCACGAAGCATATTCATGAAGGCGCTATTGTATACCCGATGCATACCGAGGGTGCGTACGAAATACCCTTCCATTAACCAGAATGCTTCCGCCAATAAAAGGGTGTCTGGAACTTCCTGGGCAACCCGATCGACAACTTCACGCCAAAATTCCACCGGAATGGCAGCATCAAATTGTTGCCTGGTCAGCCCATGCTCTGCACGCGA
Organism: uncultured Chloroflexia bacterium; assembly: GCA_963736805.1. Classification (GTDB taxonomy): domain Bacteria; phylum Chloroflexota; class Anaerolineae; order Anaerolineales; family UBA4823; genus FEB-25. The sequence goes on along the minus strand of CAVTQM010000057.1, from coordinate 57,813 downwards.
GGGAATGGCACCACCTGTCCCTGGATCGGGAAACCACAAGCGTTGGAAATGTTTCTTTGCCAGGGTCATGGCTGCGTCAAAGCGAATGATTGGGAATTTCCGGGCGACATGTAAGATGGTCTGGATTACCGCTTCTCGGACTTCAGGGATCAGGTAATTCAGCTGGGCTGTATCATTCCACGGCATAGAAGTACCATCATTGCCGTGATAAATATATTTTTCCTTGCCAGTCCAATAATCAACCCGTTTAAATACGACGGCTGCATCGGTATTATTGAAATAATGGTCATCTAAATATATCCCAACCCGCTCATCCGAGGACAAGTTGGGTCCATTGAAGGAGTAAGACGGGAATGGACTGTAATCCTGCGAGATAAACCAATCTGGATGCTCAACCACCCAGCGGGAGTCGATCCCCATGTGGTTGGGGACCATATCTGAGGCTAAGCGGATGCCTCTACTCCAAGCGCGCTGCCGTAAATTCTGGAAGGCTTCATCACCACCAAGGTCTCCGGCGATTTGATAATCAAGTAATGAATAAGCAGATGCCACAGCCTCCGGATTGCCACGCAACTGTTTAATTCGCTTGGAGGCTGAGCTGCGTTCCCATAATCCGATCAACCATAGACCGGTGAACCCCCAATGTGCTAATGTATCCAGCTCCTGATCTGGAATTTGATCCAGGTGCTGGATAGGTTGTTGGTAGATCTTGGATAACTGATCGAGCCAGACATAAGCATTTTTCGCAATCAACACCAGGCTGGGCATCCAATCTTTGTCGGGACTGTATCGTTCCGGTTCACCCTCCATGCCAGAATATTCGTATACGCGAGAGGGTCCAGGACCCAAGAAAATTGCTTTTTCTTCCTCTTTTATCAGATCAAGGCTGCCTAAGAGACGAAATAGATATTTTCCTAAAAACGCCCCCCAACGCTGGCGAATGAATTCCAACTGGGCTGATAATGAATAAGGAGCATGGATAGCCGGACTGCGGAGCATATCCACTAAGTTTTGCTTATCAGGTCCAAAGGGTGGCTGAGTTTCAAAGAATGTGTGTAACAAAGGAATGATTTTACTATATCCGGTATCCTGAACAAGGTGGCTGTCATCGAATAATTCCTGAAATGGCGAAAAAGCTGGATTAACGTTTGCAAGCCATAACATAAGGAGCTCTTCTAAGGCAACTTGTCGATGAGATAAACCATCACTGTCTGCTTCTAAATAATCTGCTGGACTTATCCCATCACGGTAGACTGCCACAGGAGGAAATTCCTGAATGAATCGGAGCAAGGTAGCATCGATTGTATCTTTTCCAAGCATTCCATTTAACCAATCCAAAGCATCTTGCATAGCCATGGGATTAATTTGCTGCCGGTATTCTTGTACGACCATATGCAGGATTTCATCGATTAAACCCATGGCATTAATTTGCCCGGCACGAACCACGTTTTCAGGGAAATTGATCACGTCCCTCTTTTGGTTCATCTTCGCTGCAAAAAGCCGGGCTGCATGGAAATTAGCAAAAATGACATTACCGGTTAATCCGAATATTACTTCATCAAATTTATACCTGTCGCGTGAATAGCGTGAGATATGGAATTCATAGGTTGGAATAAGGTCTGTTGACATTAGTCTCCTGTTCATGATTGTGGAAAAAATCAGAAAAAGCTTAGGTCAAGGTATAAACAAGATGCTTAGCTGAAAATTTTTATGCTTAGAATTCATGATACCCTGAATTATAAGTTATCCCGTATCTGGCGTAATGAGCAATCCAGGTATTGATGGCATTCATTGACCAACTAATTGTAATACGATATAAATAAAACTATACCATTACAACCTGTGGATTTTATTGAGATTATGACATTCAATACGATCGTTTCCGTAGATGAGCTTGTACGCCACATTGATGACCCAGACTGGATTATCGTAGACAGCCGGTTTAAGCTCGCCGATCCAAATCAAGGCAGAATCGATTATGAAACTGCCCACATCTCAGGCGCAGAATATGCCCATTTAGATGATGATCTATCAGGCCCCATTGTTAGAGGTGTCACTGGTAGGCACCCATTACCGGAAGTAGAAAAAGTTGTCAAGGTATTTTCCAGGCTTGGAATTGACTCAAGTGTTCAGGTTGTGGCATATGATGATGTAGGTGGAGCGCTGGCTGCTGGCAGGGTATGGTGGTTATTACGATGGCTGGGGCATCAGGCTGTAGCAATATTGGATGGAGGCTGGCAGCAGTGGATGAACAAGGGATTTTTGGTACAAAATGGCAACGAAACACGACAAGAACGCGAATTCATCCCTCATCCCCGAAACGACCTGATTGTCACCACTGAACAAGTGGATGCAATTCGGAAAAATCCTCATTTTCGGTTGCTAGATGCCCGCTCTGATGATCGATTTCGAGGCAGAAATGAGGTGATTGACCCTATTCCCGGACATATTCCAGGTGCAGTTTCTGCAGCCTATGCAGGTAATCTGAATACGGACGGGACTTTTCGCTCCAACAAATTATTAGAATCAAGATATAAGAAAATCGTTGGGGATGTGCCCATCGAAAATGTAGTGTGCTATTGCGGGTCTGGTGTTACTGCAACCCACGATATCCTGGCAATGATGATTGCCGGGATGGGTGAAGCACGCCTTTATGCTGGTTCATATAGCGAGTGGATTACCGATCCAAAGCGATCGGTTGAGAAATAAAAACCTCCCCAGGGTTTCTTACCCGGGGAGGTTGGGATTTTATGTATCTTGAAAGCGCGAATCGTCTAGTTCCTTCTTTAGCTTATCAGCGTCAGATTCAACACCAACAGGCTGTTCGGGATGTGAATTAGCAAGCTCAAGAGCTTCAGCTTTACGTAACTCATCCATTGAGAGGCGAGGAATGTATGACCATTTACCACAATAGGGACAGCGATCGATTTTCTTAAATCCTACATTGAGCCACCAAAGGCGAAGAGGGAATGGTCGATTGCACCTGGGGCAAATTGTGCCACCTCCAATCCCATAATTACGAGGAGTTCCCGGTGGTGTGGAAGAAATTTTTCCTTTACTTAATATCAGCGGGATGAAAACTGCGAGAAGTGCGATCAAAATGATCAACAAAATAACCGGTACAATAATTTTAATGACCGTATCCATGCCTGATCCAGCAGGGACAAATTCAACCTGGATAATATTTGAATTTAACTCGCTACCATCTGCTGTGTAACCAACCGCACTCAGTTTATGGATTCCTAATGAATAGGAATCGGTATTAAATTGTAGATTATATGGTGATTGAGTGTCTTCTCCCATTTCGGTGGAATCGATCAGGAAGATAACTTTTACAAGGTTAGCAGGGGGGGCTTTAATTTTCATCGAAAAAAGCCCCTGGATATCATTATTGAAACCACCATAACCAAAATCCCGACTTAATGTCAATTCAAGCTCGTTGGGCGATTGGGCGGAGGCAGTACTTGTGAAGACCAGGAATAATGCAATAAAAATTTTTATCACGGAAGATAGTTTTTGCATATGGAGATTTCCTTAATGGATGATCCAATTAATTGAATAGGGTTATTTCCAACGGGTCAGGATAGTCTCCCTTTGAAAGAGGCGTACAGCCAGGTAGACCATAAGCACATCTACCAACAGGAGAACAAAGCACATGATCAATATCAGCGTGCTGTTAAGGATGAATAAGCCGGCGATTTGCCCAAAGAACACCGCAAGCAATGGCAGGATGATTACTGCTGATAATTGCTCAGCCACACGTGGGTCATTAACCCTTGATGAAACCATGATGCTGAAATTTACTGAGAGAACTGCCATGAGAGGACCTGCAATAAAAACTGCGATCAACCACATGGGGTCAAGTAAGGCGGAAGCAAGAGCATCTCCTCCGGTTATTATCAGTGTGCCGATAGCAAAGATAGCAAAACCGATCCATGTAGCGATGATGGCTGGGATGACCGAAGCCAGGTTTTTCCCGGCGAGCAATTCACCGGTAGTTATCGGTGTAGCAAGCAATGGTTCGAGGCTACGGGTGGTTTTCTCGCCCACGATGGAGTAAGAAGCTATATTGACAGGGATAAATAAAGGTATCAACATGAACATGATCAGAAACTCACTCACTATATAATACTGCATACACTGTCCAGCATTCATATCTGTCTTGCAGAACTGCTGAAATTGGGCAGGCAAATCAGCGTTGGCGCTGTTAGCAGCAGAACCACCCATTGAATATAAGATGATCAGGGGCAGGACGCTTAAAAACAAAGGCAGGAAGATCACGGAAAATAGCACCATTCGATTTTTGAATACTTCAGCCCATTCTTTTCGAACGATCGTTTTTATCTTATTCATAGAAGTTTTCCATTATGGGAAATCGATGCTTTTCAGGCATTTTTTACCAGCTCTAGATAGACGTCTTCAAGTGAGTGCCTCAGCTCTCCAACGAATTGAATATCAGCACCGGCACCGACAAGTGTCCTGATGATTTCTGGATTGTGGATTTCAGGATCTTCAAGGCTAACGAGAAGCTTGTTCTCAATTACTTTAGCTTCGCGCACAAAAGGTAAAAATCTAATGGAAGAAGCAATGGTTTCATCAGCCCTTGCAAGATGAAAGACAACCCTACGCCCAAATAATTCAGAGCGTAGATTGGCTGGAGTATCCAAAACCAGCAGGTGGGTCTTGAACACCCCAACCCGGTCACACAGCCGGTCAGCTTCATCCAGATTGTGCGTGCACAAAAAAATGGTGCGGCCTTCTTTCCGCAGTTCAGTGATGAAATCGTGCACGAGGTGAGCTGCTTCAGGGTCCAGGGCAGCGGTGGGCTCATCCAGGAATAGGATACGTGGCTCATGTAATAGGGCTCGGGCAATGGCAAGCTTTTGTTTCATACCTTTTGAAAATGTACCCGCTGCATCCATGCGTCTGTCCCACAAACCCAGCATGCGCAGATATTTTTCCACCTGACCTTTGGGATCCTTGACCTCATAGAGATTGGCATAGATTTCAAGGTTAAATTCAGCGCTCAGGTTATCATACATCCCCGGGGTTTCAGTTAGTATACCGACACTCCGGCGGATTTCGGTATCCTGCTTGCCGGTTTGAAAACCATTGACGATAGCGGAACCTGTAGTTGGTCCAATCAAGCTGGTGAGCATACGGACCGTGGTGGTCTTGCCTGCACCATTTGGTCCAAGGAAACCGAATACCTCACCTTCGGACACCTCAAGGTTGAGATTGTCGACTGCCAGGGTAGTATTGAACTTTTTTGATAAGTTATCTGTCTTGATCATAGTTTGTATTCTATTCCATAGCTTATTTTTACTTTGGCTGTTTATTTAGATTAACTAATTTTAACCTACTGATAGCGAGTCTGCTCCAGATTATCTGAGGTTTCTTCAATTTGGGTTGGAATAAACCCGGTTGGTTCACTTACGATTAACATGAGGGGTGGGTTCGGAAGGTTCAGGCTGGCGAAGGATAAAAATAATAATGATATCCAAAACAACTGTGACAGCTAAAAATGCTTCAGCTGAATAGACACCCGATTGACTGGCGATAACAACGATAGATGCATCCAAAATAGCATGGTACAAAATAGCAATACCAAGCCAGATATACTTCAGGTGCGCTGGATTTCGGGTGAATACCTGCAGTACCAGTACTGATGCTGCAATATGGAAAGGCATCGTCATTGTGCGTTCTAATGCACCTAACATGCTGTCGTACCATGGAAGACTCCAATACATTTGGATCTGTTGACGGGCGATGCTTAATTTTTCAGGGGCAAGGTTGAGGTAGCTGAGATCTACATTGCGATAAGCCATCAGATTGATAAAGGTCAACATGACCAGAATACCCAAAATAATCGATTCAATACCACCATGACCGGCTCCAGCCAGGATGCCTTTCTTCCAGGTACGATCATTTTTTAACCACCAGCGATACATCCCAAATCGGGATAATTCTTCAAAAATACCTGCACTAAGACCAAGTAAAATAGCTATGATTAAAGTGGCAGTAAGCTCTGGAAGTGTTTGCTGGATATTTTCAAGCAGTGGATTCAAGATATATTTATTAAATGGGAGATGTAATACCTGGGAAAAGATAAAGGTGGAGGCACCTATAAGCCATATTCTCCAGCCAAGTTGAAATTTAATGGTCAAGAAAATACCCAGGAGGATGGGTAAAGCTATCATCAAGAACCAATTTAGAAAATTGGTGATGGTGACCAGATCCATGCTAAAAATTATACATTATTAAAGTATCTTTTTCCTTCGCTTGGGATTGTTGGGTTGAAATTGGTGATTTAATGGTCGAATTCATTAATATACTGGTTAATGTTGGTATAATTTTTGTTATGGTTTAATAGCGAGAAATTATTAGTCATTAGCATGTGTGCTCCATGGGAGGTTTTTTGATGGAAAAGAATGAGTTCATGGATTTATTCAAACAGATGATCCTGATCCGCCTGGTAGAAGACCAGGCTTCAGCTTTGTACCAAAAAGGTAAGATTGGCGGATTTCTACACCTATATATCGGTCAAGAGGCGGTCAGTACAGGATTGGTGTCTGCTCGGCAGGAACAGGACCGTGTTATCACGGCTTATCGTGATCATGGTGTGGCCATTAATTGTGGAATTCCTCCCAAGGTGGTCTTGGCTGAGCTGCTTGGTAAAGCAACAGGCTGTTCTGAAGGGCGGGGTGGCTCGATGCACCTGGCAGATGTTACCAAGAACTTCTGGGGTGGACATGCAATTGTCGGAGCTCATTTACCAATTGCAGCTGGTCTTGCTCTTGGTGATCGATACCAGGGAAAAGATTCAGTAACCATCTGCATGTTTGGAGATGGCGCGACGAATATTGGATACTTCCATGAAGCGGTTAATCTATCTAAGGTATGGAATTTATCCGTGTTGTGGGTGTGTGAAAATAACCTATATGGTATGGGAACCGCAGTTGAACGTGCATCCGCTGTATCTGAGATCCGTCAGAAAGCTGAGGGATACAAAATACCCAACGGTCATGTGGATGGAATGGATTTAATAAAAGTACGCGAAGCTTCTCTAAAAGCCATCGAAACAGTCCGGGTGAATAAAACACCCTATTTCCTTGAAATTGAAACCTACCGATTCCGGGGTCACTCCATGGGTGACCCGGAACGATACCGCACCTCTGATGAGGTTAGATGCTGGCAGGAAGAAGAAGATCCGATTGGTATTTACCATAAATATCTATTAGAAAATAAAATTGCCAGCCTAGAAGAATTGGATCTGGTAGAAAAGACCGCTGAACAAGAAGTGCAGGAGGCAGTGCAATTTGCTGAAAGCAGCCCTGAACCACTTGCTGAGAATCTTTTTAAACATGTATACGTAGAAGCTGAATAAGACGAGGTAGAGATGGCTAGGATCACAATGCGTGAAGCAATATCGAAGGCATTATGGGAAGAGATGGAACGTGACCCAAGTGTTTTTATCCTGGGTGAAGAGGTGGGCGTATGGGGTGGAAGCTATGCTGTCACGAAAGGCTTCTATCGACCATTTTGGACCAGAGCGGGTAAAAGATACGCCGATTGCCGAATCAGCCATCATTGGTGCTGCCATCGGAGCAGCTCTCACGGGTTTACGACCTGTTGCCGAGTTAATGACAATCAACTTCGCATTCTCAGCATTTGATCATATTGTGAACCAGGCTGCCAAGCTGCATCACATGTTTGCCGGGCAAATGAAAGTACCGATGGTGATTCGCACTGTCAGTGGTGGAGGAAGGCAATTGGGAGCTACCCATTCACAAACACCGGATGCGATTTTTGCCCATTTTCCAGGCTTGAAAGTTGTTGCCCCGGGCACGCCAGAAGACGCGAAAGGTCTTTTAAAATCAGCAATCAGAATTGATGATCCGGTGCTATTCATTGAATCCGCTACCCTTTACCAGGTAAGAGGAGAAGTTCCCGATGGTGAGCAATTAATTCCAATCGGAAAATCTAAAATACAACGTCCTGGCAAGGATGTGACGGTTGTGACTTACAGCAAAATGCTGGAAACCTCAATAAAAGCAGCTGATCTGCTGGCCAAGGAAGGCATTGAGGTAGAAATCGTCGACTTGCGCACGTTACGACCTTTGGATATGGAACCTGTCATCGATTCGTTCAAGAAGACAAACCGTGCTGTAATTGTTGAGGAAGGATGGAAATCGTACGGTGTGGGAGCAGAAATAGCATCCAGGATATACGAGGAGGCGTTTGATTTTGTCGATGCACCCATCCAACGCGTGGCACAGAAAGAAGTTCCACTTCCATACAACCAGGCATTGGAGCAGCTTGCACTCCCGCAGGTGGAAGATGTTATTAGAGCGATCAGGGAGGTACTCTAATGGCTCAAACTGTAAACATGCCGAAGCTTGGATTCGATATGGCAGAAGGCACCCTGGTAAGGTGGGTTGCTAATGAAGGCGATCAGGTTTCGAAAGGCGTTGTATTGGCTGAGATAGAAACCGATAAAGCCACCGTAGAGGTGGAATCCACTTATGATGGTGTATTACTGCGCCAGCTTGTTCCCCAAGGAACTACCGTTCCTGTAAACGATCCAATTGCTGTGATTGGCGAACCGGGTGAAGAAATCAAAATTGGTGCTGCTGATCAAGATAAGGAACAGTCACCAGTTGATAAAGGATTGAAAAAAGAGAAGATACCCGGTACATTGCCTGAACCAAGCCAGGCTCTTAAAATACCGGTAGCACCTACCTCCCAGGAAAAACCACATGCATCTCCATTAGCCCGTTCGATGGCAGCAGATTTGGGCATTGACCTGCGCCTGGTTCGTGGGACTGGTCCTGGAGGCAGGATTACCAAAAAGGACATCGTGTCCTTCCAACCGATGCAGCCTGTCTCACAGCTAGCTAAAACATCAAGCACACCCGCCAAACCATCTATTGCAGCACCCGGGACATTTATCCATGAAACCCGCACGGTGCCATTACCGAAGCTAAGGGCAGCCATTGGACGCAGGATGACGGAGGCAAAGCAGCAAGCGCCTCATTTTTATGTGACGCATGATTATGATATAGGCGCGTTGACCGACCGACGCAAAGAGGTTAATTCCTTGTTGGCTGAAGAAGACAAATTATCCGTCAATGATTTTATTGTACGGGCTGTGGCACTGACATTATTAGACTTCCCCAATTTAAATGCCTCGCTTGATACAAAAAAAACATCGGTAATCTTCCATGGAGAGATCAATGTTGGTGTAGCTGTTGCAGTGGAGAATGGACTGCTCACGATTGTTAGCCGCGACACTGACCAAAAATCCATTTTTCAAATATCAGCCGAATTAAAAGGCATGGTAAAAAGGGCAAGGGAAGGAAAAGTTCGATCGGAAGATATTGAAGGTTCCACCTTCACTGTGAGCAATCTCGGGATGTTTGATGTGGATCAGTTCGTGGCAATCATCAATCCACCAGAAGCTGCTATCCTGGCAATTGGTTCTGCGAGGCAAGTTCCAGTAGTGGTGAACAACGAGATAAAAATTGGTACTCGGATGAAAGCAACCCTTTCCGTGGACCATCGCATCAGTGACGGTGCGGAGGGAGCCAGGTTCCTTCAGTCATTGGCGAAATACATTGAGGAACCATTAAGGTTGTTGCTTTCAGTTTAGTAAACCGACATCTTTTATTTGTTATATTATCTAGATCATTGGATAACTTATGGGTTGGCTGAGATGCCGTATTGCTTGCATAAGTAAATCAAAGTTCATTTCTATATCTGATTTGTCCGATGAAATCCTTCGATTATGACCTTGGTTACCTTTCTGCAGGATTAGAAATCCTGGAGAGGTATTTGCTTTCGGATGATGTTTTTTGGGCAATTAATGCAAAATCACCTGTAGGTGAGCCGGATTTTCCTCAATTGACGCTTGATTACATGCTCCTGACACATGCAAGATTGACAGGACGACAATTATCTCCCGAGCAGGCAGAGCGAGTCGAAGCGGTGATTTCCAACCTGGAATTTTATCGCTCAAAGTGGAGTGTCGCTTGGGAGAAGAAAGCCAGCCAGTGCTTCCAGGTTCGAGAGCGGATGTGGCAGAGTTTTATCCTAGAGTATCAGGATAACCAGCTCGAAAATGCTGACCGGTATCCGTATGAAGTGCGGGTAAGAGTCATGCTTGAATTATTAAAACCTGAATTAGGGCGGCAATTTCGAAAAGAAGTAGATATGTTGCCAGACTTGGATAGTTATTTAAAAAGGATCCTGATACCTGATAAATTCATTTGGGAGCCAGAAATCCAGACAGGATTTCCAAAAAATGAATATTGGTTTTTGTATGGCAGGCTACCATCCATAATCAATAATCGATGAACTAAAGATTGATGATCAATGAAAAATCGTGGGAAAAAACACTGCGCATAGTCGTATAGTTTACGCGATGGAGTAATACTGAATATCAATTTATAGGGGGTACCATTAAGCCAGGAATTAGATTTTAAGGAGCTATAGACTGAACACAGACTAACAACTCTCGAAGTAAACCCTCAGGTTCGTTTTCGGTAATGGCAATGACTGGTTGATGCAATTCATCTTGAAGTGATTTATCAACTTGGAGGATTTTTACTTTGGATACCAAAGCTGGATCGCTGCTAGATATCATCGATGCAGGTATGTATCCGATGGCATTGGGATCATTTGAGATTGCCTGGAGCATCGCATCAGGATCTGGAGCCAATCTTGCTTCAGTTGTAATTGGATAGGATTGTAATACAGCCTGATCAAAGTACTTTCGGACAGCCTCCTCAACTGGAAAAACCCATACCTGGATTGGCTGAGTCGTATCTCCATCCCAGCTTTTTGTTATACCGGAAAAAATAGACTGAAGATCGCTTCTCGTCAGTTGAGATAAATCGCGTTCTTGGTTGGAAATAACATTGATCTGTTCCCAACCGATCTGCGAGAGGGATGAATTATCAGCACTTTCTGATGACTCACCTAATTGTAAAACCACAGAATTCGGATTGATATTCATATCGACGATTGGAGATGGATTATAGTAGAGCGCGATCAGGGGATTTTTGGATGCACAGGTTGAAATTTTATCTGCCCAGGGTGAAAGCGATGGTGAGAAGATAACTTGAATTGGTTCTGGAGTTGAGGCAGGGGTACTTAACTCAGGTGTGCTGCAGGATACCAAAAATATAATCAGCACTACGATACAACAATCGCTTCATAATCAGGACCGTAGAAATGATGTGATAATGACAATAAAAGCTAAAGCAACACAATATATGGCGAAGGGGAATAAACGCCGAGTAACCAGGTAGGTTAATAACCAACGAATAGTAAAGTAGCCAACAACAGCAGATGTAATGAAGCCAACAATCAGGGTCGGGATTTGCGCTGAAAATTCTGGTAATTGGATCAAGTCAACAATAGCCAGCGTGCCTGCACCTAGCATCACTGGAATAGACATTAGAAATGAAAATCTCGCTGCTGATGGACGTTCGAGATTACGGATCATCCCTCCGCTGATGGTTGAACCAGAACGGGAGATGCCAGGCAGAAGAGAAATTACCTGAAATAGTCCGATGATTAATGCATCCACCCATGAGATGGCTTCAATTTGCCGAATCCTTTTACCAACAATCTCCGCAATCACCAATAGTGCAGCAGTACCGAATAAAAGAATTCCAGCAGTAATTGGGCTACTGAAGGCGAGTTCGATTTGATTTTTAAAAAGCACCCCTGCGAGTATAGCTGGGATGGTTGCTAGCACCAATAACCAACCCAGGCGTGAGGCGGGCTCAGAAAACGGTTTTTTATGAATAAGACCATTGAAAACACCGATGATAATGCTGTAAAGATCTTTCCAGAAAAAAACGATGACCGCCAACAGTGTTCCTAGCTGGACCAAGACATCAAAAATAAAAGCTTCCTGAGCAGGTATTTCCCAGCCCAATAGATATGGCGTGATCACAAGATGAGCTGAGCTAGATATGGGTAAGAACTCTGTCAAACCCTGGATGATTCCCAATATTATGGATTGTAAAAGAGTCATGATGAACTTTTCCAGTTTTCCAAGAAGTTAGAAGCAAAATTCTGAAATCGATTTTGTTGGATCGCCAGGCGAATATCAGACATTAGGGATACAAGCGTATGGAGATTATGGATGGTTAATAAGGTGGAACCCAATATTTCCTTAGCCATAATTAAATGCCGCAAATAAGCGCGGGAGAAATTCCGGCAGGCATAACAAGGACAACCATCATAAATCGGTAAAGCATCAGAAGAGTATCTGGCATTGGCAATATTCATTCGTCCAGTGCGTGTGATGGCGACATGGTGACGTGCCAGACGGGTTGGTAAAACACAATCGAATATGTCCACCCCACGCAAAACACCATTGACCAGATCGTCCGGAGATCCAACTCCCATTAAGTAGCGAGGCTTATTTTCCGGTAAATTGGCATCCACCAACTCTAAAATTGTGTGGGTTTCTGATTTTGTTTCTCCAACAGATAATCCACCTATGGCATAACCAGGAAAGTCCAGTGACGGTTAGATATTCAACCGAACGTTTGCGAAGCTCGGGGTAAATTCCTCCTTGAATGATGCCGAACAAAGCCTGGTCTTCTCGAGTTTTTGCTTTTAAGCATCGTTCTGCCCAGGTATGCGTATGTTCAAGGGAAACTTCATTATGAGAAAGATCGTAGGGTGGGCTGCATTCATCGAAAGCCATAATGATGTCTGCCCCCAAGTTTTCCTGGATGGATATGGCTTTTTCAGGGGTAATCCTGTGGGTGGAACCATCAATGTGGCTTTTAAAAGTTACGCCGTCTGGATCAATTTTCCGGTTATCTGCTAATGAAAATACCTGGAATCCCCCTGAATCGGTCAAGATTGGGCGATCCCAATGCATGAATTCGTGCAATCCACCCAGGCTAGCAATTAATTCATCACCAGGCCGCAGGTAAAGATGGTATGTATTTGCCAAAACCAGGTTCGCATTAAGATCTAACAATTGGGCAGGGGAGACAGATTTTACAGAAGCTTGCGTTCCGACAGGAGCAAAGATAGGTGTCGGAAGATCACCATGCGGAGTTGTAAATATACCAGCGCGGGCTCGACCTTCTTTGGAAAGAATTTCGAATTGGAAGCTGTTGCTCATCACGAAGGATGATTATAACCGATACGGTAGTGTTATAATTTTGGCATCGGGCGAAATACGATACCACTTATCAACCTGTAAATAACGAACAGCTGGTGCCTCCAGTGGGAGTTGTGTATTAAAGTTCAGGAAGAGGTTTACAGGAATAAAACAGGAGAAGAATATGCAAATATATGATCTACCGGGTCCGAAAGCAAAAGCGATTATAGAACGGGATTCTGCTGTTATCTCACCTTCATATGCACGTGCCTATCCATTTGTAATGGATCATGGCAAGGGGTCAGAAGTTTGGGATGTGGATGGGAACAGATTCTTGGATTTTGCGGCGGGGATTGCAGTTACTGCTACCGGTCACTGCCATCCAAAGGTTGTCCAAGCAATCAAAGATCAGTCCGAAAAATTCCTCCATATTTCTGCAGATTTTTATCATGATTCCTGGGTCACCTTGGGTGAGCGATTGGACCAAATTGCTCCATTTAAGGAAGACGCAGTCTCATTTATGACCAATTCAGGCACAGAAAGTGTTGAAGCAGCGATTAAATTGGCTCGTTATCATACGGGTGCAAGTCAGTTCATAGGATTTCTTGGTGCCTTTCATGGCCGAACCTTGGGTTCATTAAGCTTCACTGCCAGTAAACCTTTGTACCACGAAGGTTTTTACCCTCTCATGAACGGGGTTGTTCATGTCCCATATCCGGATCCCTATAGACCAGTGTTTAATCAAAAACCTGGTGAGGATTATGGCGAAACTGTCGTGAGGTATATTGAAGACCAAGTACTTGGGAAATTATTACCTGCAGAGGATGTTGCAGGTCTTTTGGTGGAATCTATACAAGGTGAGGGGGGTTATGTTATACCGTCTCCAGGTTTTTTCCCAGCCCTGCGAGATATGTGTGACCGACATGATATATTACTCATTGCCGATGAAGTTCAATCTGGTATGGGACGAACGGGGAAATGGTGGGCGATCGAACACTTTGGAATTGAGCCGGATATTATTTGCGTGGGGAAGGGGATTGCATCCGGTATTCCCCTCGGTGCGATTATTGCCCGGAAAAGCATTGTAACCTGGCCGCTTGGTTCTCACGGGAATACCTATGGAGGCAATCCAATTGCTTGTGCAGCCGCATTAGCTACGTTAGATCTGATCCAGGATGAGTATTTACAAAATGCCCAAGACGTTGGGGAATATGCCATAGACGCATTAAACGAGATTGCTACGAGGCATCCATCGATTGGTCAGGTCCGTGGAATTGGTTTAATGATTGGGGTAGAATTTGTCAAGAATAAGCAGAGCAAAGAACCTGCCCATGATTTAAGTGAGCGAGTTGTGCAAAGAGCATTTGAACGTGGTTTATTGAGTTTAGGATGTGGCAAAAGCACAATCAGGATTTCACCACCACTCAGCATCACTAAAAGTGAGCTGGACGATGGTTTTGAGATTTTCGAGGAATCGATTACATTAGCCGAGAAGGAATACCAAATTTCTAATGTTACCTGATTTTCGCGTTCGACAACGCGATTATTTATTGGAAATCAGCCGTGCGTTAACCCAGGAGCTTGATTTAGATAAGCTCCTGGGGCGCATTCTATACATCTCTGCAGAAATGCTGGCTGGTCAGGGTGGGTTGATTGCTTTACGCTCAGAAAAAGGTGGCTGGAAGGTAGCAACGAGCTTGGGTATTCCAGCAAGCCTGGGGCGCTATTTAGAACCATTACTGGCTGAAATTCCCGATAATCAAGATCCTGCCCGTTTCGAGCTGCCCGAAGTCAACCGCCTTCTCCAAAATATAGCCCGGACAGTCGGTTTAGGTCTCTTCACGGGAGTAGGCTTACCTTTGATCACGCGCGAGAAAGTGATTGGGGTGATCTTTGTGTTTCGAAATTATGCGGGGATTTTTTCATCCAATGACCGAGCCCTTTTACAGGATTTCGCCAACCAGGCAGCCATTGCGGTTGATAATGCCCAACTTTACCAGCAGGTTAGGCAGGAAAAACAACGCATGGATGCTTTGTTGGATTCTGCTGCGGATGGGATCCTGATCATATCACCAGCGCATATTATTACACGCGCAAACCCAGCATTTGCGCGTATGTTGGAAGCGCCGATTGAAAATATTGCCGGTAAATCACACGAAGAGGCGATCAATTTAACCTGCCACGAAGATATGCTTACACTGGAACAGGCAGAAGCAGGAGGGTGGCCTCTTACCCCAAATGCGACATTGTACGTCGAAGGTGACCTGCAACGGATTTCTGGGGTATCTCTACCTGTTGGAATCACCTATGCGCCGCTTGTATCACTTGAAGGTAATTTACTAAATATCATTGCGACTGTGCGGGATATAACCAGATTTAGGGAAGCGGAGGAGTTAAAAAGCACGTTTATTTCTGTTATCAGCCATGAATTGAAGACCCCTGTTGCTCTCATCAAAGGGTATGTAGGGACCCTGAGGCGAGAGGACGCAAATTGGGATCGTGAAATTGTGAAGGACAGCCTGGCGGTGATTGAAGACGAAGCTGACCGGCTTACTGGATTGATCGAGAATCTCCTGGATGCATCTCGTTTACAAGCAGGTGGCCTCTCATTAAATTTGTCGGATGTGGCTTTAGATGCAGTTGCTGACATGATCGCCAAGCGATTCCAGATCCAATCCTCTATTCATAAAATCAGCGTGGATTTCCCACCAAATTTTCCGATCATAACAGGTGATGAAACAAGATTGGATCAGGTGCTTGCAAATCTGATTTCCAATGGGATTAAATATTCACCCCAAGGGGGAAAAATTGTCATCAGTGGACAGGTTCGCCCGTCAAATGTGATTATCTGCGTCAGTGATACTGGTCCTGGGGTTGCGCCAGAGGACATTCCCCATATATTTGATCGCTTTTATCGATCCTCAAATGCCAAACGAACCACCAAAGGTGCAGGTTTAGGTTTATACTTGGCGCGGGCTGTAATTGAAGCCCATGGTGGCCGAATTTGGGTGGACCCGCAACCAGGTTATGGGGCGCGGATTTGTTTTTCCATCCCTAGAAATTAAACCACCTCATATCCACAAAGTATTAATAGATTACTGCCCAATAAGACTTTATGGGCATATCCATTAGGAGAGATTCATGCCAAAAACGCGTATTAATTGCCCAAACTGCCGACAACCGATGATGGCAGACATCGACCAATTATTCGATGTTGGTCAAGATCAAACAGCCAAACAAAAAATTCTTGCAGGTTCATTTAATATTGCTGCATGCCCAAATTGCGGTTACCAAGGCATGATTGCCACTCCAATTGTGTATCATGATCCCAACAAAGACTTGTTGTTGACATATTTTCCTCCCGAGCTCGGATTACCTGTCAATGAGCAAGAAAGAATTATTGGTCCATTGATTACCAGGATAACCAACAGCTTACCTCAAGAAAAGAGAAAAGCATATCTGCTCCAGCCTCAGTCCATGTTGACCTTACAGACGATGGTTGAACGTATCTTAGCAGCAGACGGAATCACGAAAGAAATGATCCAGGCACAACAAGACCGGATGAATTTATTACAGCGGCTGATGAGTGCCTCCGATGAGAATATCGATGAAATCACTGTTAAGGAAGATGCGTTATTTGATAGTGATTTTTATAACCTATTAAATCGGTTGATTGAAGCATCTGCTGTGAATGGAGACCAGGAATCTGCCCGAAAGTTGGGTGAATTGCAAAAGAAATTATTACCAAAGACGACTTTTGGACGTCAAATCCAGGAACAATCTAAAGATGTTGAGGCCGCGATCCAACAAATACAATCAGCTGGCCAATCATTAACCCGTGAGAAATTACTCGAGATGGTCATTAAAGCACCTAATGACACCCAACTGAGTGTTCTGGTGAGTTTGGGCAGACCTGGAATGGATTATCAGTTCTTTACGATGCTTAGCGACCGGATTGATCGTGCACGAGGGGATGGCAGAGAACGATTAATTAAACTGCGCGATCAATTGCTTGAGATGACACAAGCCATCGATAAGCAAATGCAAGATAGACTTTTACAGGCAAAGAAAAATATAACCACAATTGCACAAGCTAAAGATATTAAAGAAACAATGCTGCAAAATCTGGCAATGGTGGACGAGTTTTTCGTTCAAGCATTTAATGAAGAAATGGATGTAGCACGTAAAGCTGGTGATCTCGAAAAGATCAGTAAACTAAAGCAAATT
The DNA here is from genome assembly GCA_963736805.1 of uncultured Chloroflexia bacterium. GTDB lineage: Bacteria > Chloroflexota > Anaerolineae > Anaerolineales > UBA4823 > FEB-25. Next base: position 40,451 of record CAVTQM010000057.1, on the reverse strand, counting down.
GAAGAGGTGGTTGAAAAAGCCAGTGCTCCTCCACCTGAGGTGGCATTGATCCAGGAGTTATTGGAAGCTGTTGACTCCGAAACTGAATTGCTTAAAAAACTAGAGCAACATAAAGCAGAGATTACGCCGGAGTTTATAGACATTTTGTCAAATTTGGTGGCAAGGACAGAAGCGGAAGATGATATTGAGCTAAAGAACCGTCTCAACCTAATTTATAGCACAGTCCTCCGCTTCTCAATGTCTGCGAATCTAAAATAATAATATGGCCGGTGGTTGAATAAGCACCGGCCTTTTTGATTCATTTATTTAATTGGGGGGTTATCGAAGTCTTAATCCATGACCGCGTACCGTGATCAGAAATTGATGTGAAGAATTAATCGTTGCCAAGCGATCTCGCAGACGTCTAATCAATGCATCCAATGCTTGCTCCGAGATGCCAACCACATCATCTTTTCCCCAAACTGCCTGGATTAACTCTGCACGGGTAACTACTCGTCCTGGATTATCTGATAATAATTCCAAGAGCTGATACTGGGAGACTGATAGTGGGGGAAGTAGCTCATCGTTACCAATCCAGACACGACGTGAACGTTTATCTAGGCGTAGTAATCTTGGTATTGCATTAGCTTCATGGGTTACTGTAGAAGGAATTTCTAACGGAATAGTAGAATCTGAGCTCAAATAAAGAAATTGTTGAGCGAATGCTATTTGGATTACGTCCCCATCCTGGAGAATAACCGGTTCGGTTATCTCCTGCCCATTTACATGGGTTCCATTTTTACTTCCCAGGTCTTCCAATTGAATTGCATGTGATAAATTTATAAACCTTGCATGATAACGGGAGACCTGACGATTTTGAATGATAACCTGGCAAGAATCATCCCGACCGATGATAATATCACCTTTCAAAGTCCATCGCATTCCATTCAGAGGTCCTGCTTGGGCAACCAATGACGGATAATCCTCGTTGTCCAGTGTCATCTTCATCTACATCATTCCGATGAATAGCAATATATCATATCGTTTGAGATTAATAAATATACCACAGCTTTAATTTTGGATATAAATTGGCAGATCCCGGTTGGTAAGGTTTACTATCACTGCCGAGCTTGCGCTAAGTAAATTTGGCGGAGTAATCAATATTTCGTTGCCCCAAACGCCAGCACCAACGGCGAGGATGGTTTGACACATTAAATCATAATCTAAAAAGGAACGGAAGCCATCGAGTTGCCATGAAAATGGAGGAATGGAACCGATTTGATACCCAGTGATGCTTATAACAGTTTCTGGACTTGCGAGCTGAATATTTCGGGAGCCAACCACTTTTTTAAGGTGACCAGAAACAACATTCTTGTTACCACCAACCATTACAAGTATTTGTTCTTCCTTATCCGTACTAAAAATAAGAGTTTTTACGGTCTGGTTTTCTTGTAATCCCAAGATCGCTGCTACATTTGCAGCTCCTTTTTGGGTGGTTGGAGGGAATGATTCAGTGGCGAATGGGATACCTCGGCGTGTAAGAAAGGAATGAGAAGGAAGCATTTGTATAATTATAACGTTTATTAAATACACGCGATTCGAAGTCTCAATACTTTTATACAATTTTCAACCAAAGGTATAATATCATTATCCGTAACGCCAACGGACAAAAAGAAGATGCCGACGCCCTTAAAAGCAGGAGAAGTCCTGAGAAATCGCTATAAAATTCGCCGGATTATCGGTCACGGGGGCATGGGCAGCATATACCTCGCGGATGATCTCCGCCTTGAGGGGCGGCAATGTGCATTAAAGGAAGTTGAACATGACCGCACATTGCCCCAGGAGGTTGTTAGTCAAGCCCGTGATCAATTCCTTCGTGAAGCGACGGTTTTAGCGCGCCTGGACCATCCCAATCTGCCAAAAGTATCTGATTTCTTTTCTATTGGTCCTCGGGATTATTTAGCTATGGATTATGTTCCGGGTAATGATTTGCGTACTTTAATGATGGAGGCGCGACAGCGGGGTGAGTTTTTACCTGAAACTGAGGTGATTTCATGGGCAAACCAACTTGCCGATGCATTAACCTACCTGCATAATCAAACGCCGCCAATTTTACACCGGGATATTAAACCCAGCAATTTGAAAGTGACCCCGAGTGGATTGATCAAGCTTGTTGATTTTGGTCTGGTTAAACTACTGGCATCGGAAGAAATGACCATCACAATTCTGCAAGGGCGAGGAACAGCTTTATATACACCTTTGGAACAATATGGCGGAGATACAGGACATACCGATCGGCGCAGTGATATTTATGCTTTTGGGGCTACCTTATATCATCTACTCACCAATCAAGCGCCGATTGAAGCGCGGGAAAGATTTTTACATCCTGAAAGTTTGATACCTCCAAGGCAAATAAATCCAGAGGTTAATATACGCACAGAAAAAGCGGTTTTATGGGCGATGAACTTACATCCTGATGAACGTCCCCAAGATATTGAATCGTTTCAACAGGCATTAATTGGTAATTGGGTACCACCCATTCGGCCGGTTGGGAAATCTCAACCCCCTTCTTTGAGGCTGGTATTTTCTGCTACTTACGAAAGAATATTACTCTGGGTGGCGGTAGGACTTTTGGTCTTGAGTCTGCTGATCACCCTGACTCGTTAAGTTCAGGCTGATTTTATTTTTCGATAATCGACATAATGCCAAATTAAAACAGCTCCGACCCCGATTGCAGATCCAATTATCGAAAATAATACGATACTCCAAGTACCCAGGTTTTGGATCATAGTCTCGCTGCCTGGCATGTTGATTGCCAAATATATATAGGTTAGCATTCCACCAATAATGGGAAGTAAAGCAGCTCGAACACCCCAACGCAATCCACGTTTTGTATTGACCATCCAATAATTCGCACCGCTAATAATACCGATTACGAGAAGAGCAGCTATCCAATCACCAAAATCTATACTTCCCTGGTTGGTTACAGTTATAGGAGTGGGAGTCATGGTCGGCGTTGGAAATGGCGTATTGGTTGGAATAATGGTAGGTGTAGACGTTGACGTAGGTATTGGAGTGGGAGGTAGAGGTGTGGTTGTGACCAATTCAGGGGGGATTTCAATATTTATTACATCTGAGGTTACTGCCTGACCACTCTCTGCCTGAATATTAATTTCTCCAGATTGGTCGATTACCAGATTACCTTGAGCGATTCCTTGTTTGGTTTGAGACTCAACCACCTGTGCTGGTACACTCTCGGCATCATGGTAAAGGACGAAACGAACAATTGTGCCATCAGGTACCTGGTTTCCATTATGATCAACGATGATGCCTGTCTCAACGGATAACGTGTCACCGACACGTAGAGGTTCCGCGGTTGGGGTTGCACCGGGGGTTTGGGTGGTCTCGCCAAGTGAATCAGCAGGAGTTTCGATAAAGATATGAATCACCTGATTTGGATCTGGTGAGGTCGCTTCAAGAATTTCATAACCGATACCTGGTACAGATACAGGCAGGTGACCTGATGGTTGTATTTCATGAAACAGGATTCTGGCAGCAATATCGATAAAAGAGCTGGATCGACTATAGAGTGCATAATATGCAGTTAGTTTTGAGATATCGGTTGCATCCAGCGCATATGGTTCGCTTAAGGCAAAAACGATCAGATTCTTGCCTTGGATGAGATCGGGACGTAAATCGAGAAATTGTAATAATGCTTGAGAGTTGGGGATATTCGTGGATACGGTATCCATGGCAAACACAATCCAATCGGCTTGACGCAAATCATTCTCGATTTGTAGCACACCGGTTCCTGCATTGAGCATATCTGAAAGCTCTTGAAAGCTATATGAAATAAGGTTATTCGGAATAACCTGACCGCTTCCACTATAAAGGCGGATCACAGCATTTTCAAGTGCATCAACTTCAAAAGTATATTGCTGCCGGCATGTACTGCATTGCTGGAACACTTTTGAATCACTGATAAAAACGATGTGCTCTTCGCGAGTTGGAGGTGAAGGAAGTGCAATATTGAGTTCATCAATTGAGGGACTGATGAGCGTGGCGGATTGTTGGGCAACATCGAAAGTAATCTGGCTGTATAAACCTATCGTGTTTAGACTATCCTCTTTAGGTATAGCGTTTGAGACCACGAAGGAGTTGCCATAGATCCGATATTTAAGGGTCAGAATGCGTAATACGGATTGGTCAACACGCTGAGCAAAAGCTGGATCTTCCCGATATTTCTGTGCGAAAAAACCAAGTGTTCGAATATAAGATGTGTACTCATCAGGATCACCGCTTGAGAGATAGTTATCCAAATAAAGCAGATCATTTCCAGCAAGAAAGGCGTCGCGGGCTACCAGCGGACCATTGAAGGTCTGACCGCTAGGGTCGTAGAAGCGGCGTACTGCACGGCTTCCAAGATTATCACTGATCATTACCCCACCATTTTGTCTCCAAGAATCAAATGGTGGTAAAGAAATGAGTTGAGAAAACGCCTGAGGGTCGAAACTTACAGGTCTGGTTGTCGCCCTGATATTTCCTTGAAAACCTTGATAACGAACATGTGAAACAAGCAGGGCATCGGTTACCGATTGAGGATCCGCTGCATTGCCAGTAACAGAAAAAAATGGAGCCAAATCAATTTGTTTTAATTGTTCCAGGGACGAACGGACAGTCGCCACTTCTTCTTCAGGTAATCGATCAGAACCACCGAAACCAGGAAAATGCTTAGCTGCCACAACCATCTTTCCATTACTTCCTTGGTGAACACCTGATATATAGGCTTGCCCTAATGCGCCAACCCAAAATGGATCGCCTCCAAAAGCCCTGACTCCCAGATCATCTCCACTTTCTGCATTTGGAACTTCCAATACATCCAATGATGGTCCAAGTAACAGGTTGAAACCCAGAGCGGAGAGTTCACTGCCAATGACCCCACCAACTTCCTGGCTATATTCGGTATTCCAGGTTGCGCCGATTGCCATCTCACTCGGCAGGGTGGTCATTCCATTCAGGATTTGATCATATGGATATCCATCGCCTTCCTGAGATATCCCTATAAATAACGGAATATATGCTGGGGTAAATGCTTCCGATGTTTCTGGATTGGTTTGCTGCTCTTGAGAGGCAGCATATTCATCACGCTGCAGCTGTCCTGTCAGGCTCTGGGTAATTTCTAATGTTCGATCAGAACCAACAAAATTATCGTTTGCTGCTTTAAGGATCACTCCACCAAGGTGATAGTTGACAATCAAATCATAGATTTGGGCACCCGTAGCAGAACCTACGCCTGCTTCTGGACCGTAAAATGTAATTAAGAACAGTTGACCTACCCGTTCTTCAGGGGTTAATGTATCCAATAATATCTGTGCTCTTTCAGAACTTGAGGCAGTTTGGGCAGATGGAGCAGCCTGACCTATCGATAGAGGAAGGATAAGGAAAATTATTTGAGCACAAAGGAGGAGTTTATGAAAAATGGATTTCATGTTAGCCTGAACGCAGGTATGATCAATTCATTGATATATATTGTTTTTCAGCAATAATAATCTTTTGGATTAACTCACGCCTTGCAGCACCACTCAGAGTCTCAAGGCGACGAATATTCAGCGGATCGATTACATTGCGAAGAAGATTGATTTCATCAAGGGTTGGTAATACAGTCTCCATAACGTTTTTTGATATCTCAAAACGAAATCCTGTATGGGCTTGGATTGTTTCGATTGTTACTCCTGGATGGAATGAGGTTAATCTCATTGTTCCATTTGCATAGTCGAACTGTCCTAGATCGGAGATGAGATATCGTGGTCCATCACCATGTTTTCGTGCGGAATTATGCCCGAGTCCAGAACAAAAGTCAAGCTGGGTAACAAAGGTAACCCTTGAGTGTCTTGGTACATATAACATTACATCATTCAGGTAAGTTGTCACATCTGGTATGCCACCAGAACCAGGTAATCTTAACCTGGGATGATAGAAATCTTTACCGAAGGCAATATTATTGAAATTACCCCTCGGGTCAACCTGAGCAGGGCGGAAAAACTCCAGAGGTCGTAAAGATGGTAACACTTCACTGACTGCCCTGGCAAAGCCGATATTTACAAGAGAGCGATCGAGCCATAAGCGTTCAATATGACTTAAACTTAAGGGAGCTGGATGCCTGCATATACCCTGACCAATGGCGGATGCGAAATAAATATTGGGAGCATGGGTATGACGGGCAAGCAGGTATGCTGCAGCAACTAAAGGTGTTGCAATACCTTGTGCTACTAATTCGCCATCTCTAACCTGGTGTGCCATGCACACAACCATAATTTCATCAGGTGTGAAATCCATTAATTTAATCCCTAAAAAGATCCAACTGCATTGTTATTCACAATTTCAGCGTGTTCTAAGGGGTTAATATTCCCACCTGTTATTATGACCACTGCTGGTCTGGCCATATTTCGGTTTGAAAGAATAGCCGCCAAAGGGGCAGCAGCCGATCCTTCAATGCGCTCATGGTATACATTCCATGCGTATTTGATTGCTTTTTTTATCTCGTCTTCAGTGACCAACAGAATATCATTCACGAGACTCATGACCATAGGGATGGTAACAGCACCTTCTTCAACAGGACCTGCCAAGCCATCTGCAAGACTGGGGAGTTCTACCACCCCAGTTTGTGTTCCATGATGAAATATATTATGTAGAAATGGTGATGCTTCAGATTGCACAGCCACCAATCCAGGTCGCGGTACCATATTTTGGATGGCACATCCGATCCCTGATACTAAGCCTCCACCTCCAGCCGGAACGACCCACAGCTTAGGCAATGGGTCTGGATGATCTTCTAACACTTCCAAACCTAGAGTTCCCTGACCGGCAATCACCATTCCATCATTATATGGTGAGATCCAGGTGGAATTTGTGGTCCGGGCATATTCAATACCAGCGAGTTCAGCTTCTGCATACCCGCCAGGAACCAAATGTATTTCTGCCCCAAGCTCCCGCATGGCTTGAACTTTGTTGGGAGTCGCATGTTCAGAAGCAAATACGATAACCGAAGCTTGCTTAAGCTTTCCTGCAAACGCAACACCCTGACCATGGTTCCCAGCCGAGGCAGTCACCAGTCCACGTTCCAGCTCCCAGTTTTGGAGGGACAGTATTTTATTAATTGCTCCGCGAATTTTAAAAGAACCAGTTACTTGATGGTTTTCCCACTTAAAATACAGATCATTTGCTGAATCATACGTAAATGGGGTTTTATTAATAAACGGAGCAATTCGCTCGTAAGCTTGTTCAAGCCAGATTGAAGGAATCATGGGCGTATTCAGTTGATTTCAGCGAAAACCTTTTGCGCCATGAGTGGGTCGGCGGTGAAAATTCCATCCACACCATCCTTAAATAATTTCCGCATATCTTCAGGATGGTTAACGGTAAATGCATGAACTCTGGATTTGATTCGATGAGCAGCATTGACCAAAGCTGGTGTGACATCCTGGTAGTTGGGATGTAACGCGAAAAGTGGACCTAATCGTACCAACCTTGAACGGAGGGTGAGACTTGCTAAACCAGGAACAGTTATTAAACCAAGGGTGATCTCTGGTAAGAGCGAGCGGGCGCGGATCAATGCTATTAAATTGAAAGAAGACAACATGACGCTCGATTGTAATGCATACTTCTTCACAAGAGTGATCACTCTATCTGGTAAATCATCGGTTGGAGAAGTGTAATTTTTTAATTCCACATCGATAAGTATCTGCTGACCGACAGTTTCAAATACTTCCGTCAAGGTTGGAATTCTTTCCGATTGGTATCCTGGATCGAATTTGGTACCTGCATCCAAATATCTCAATTCAGACAGGTTCAATGATTTTATATGCCCCGTCCCATTGGTAGTGCGGTCGACCGTGTCATCATGAATCACGACCACCTGCCCATCAGCAGTGAGTGTTGCATCTAGCTCAATCGCATCGGCATGTTGTTCTACAGCCAGGTTGAACGATGCTAGAGTGTTTTCTGGCGCATATGCACTTGAACCCCGATGGGCGAAAATTGCGGGTCTTTTTAAATCAAAATAGTTTAAGATGTTCTGTTGGTCTGCCATTATCAGGATTTACAACTCAACAAAGTAAGCGCTTGCTGCCCTATCGAGTAAGTCATGAGTCATAGCAGGCTCAACCGTGAGATAACGGGCAATATCAAGAATTTGATCGCATAAATCACGCGGGTGTGAAGAGCGTAACTTACGCGCCCGCTTGATGTACCACTCCTGGAGAAGATATGCCAAGCCTTCATCAATATACTGAACGCCTTTGGCTGCAGCAACGCGTTTGAAGATCTCACGGTAATCATCAAAGGTTGGATCACCAAGCTCGATTTTATGCCTTAATCGTCGCAGGAAAGCCTCATCAACGAGGTCGCGGGGTGGTAAATTTGTGGAAAAAACTACCAGGACGTCAAATGGTATCTCAATCTTGCGACCAGTGTGTAAGGTCATGAAATCAATTCGATTTTCGAGAGGCACGATCCAGCGGTTTAATAAATCTCGGGGACGGACTAATTGTCTTCCAAAATCATCGATAAGTAAAATTCCACCGTTTGCTTTTATTTGGAATGGAGCCTCATAGTACTTATGAACATCATCAAATACCAAATCCAATCCGGCTAAAGTTAATTCACCTCCGACCACAATGAAAGGACGTCTGATTCGAACCCAGCGTAAATCCCTGCGACCATTCGTTTTTGTTCCTGTGCTGCTTGATCCTGTAGTATCCTCAGTTGACAATTGATGATTAACGGAGTCATACATTTTAATGACTTGACCATCGATAAAGATTGCATAAGGGATATACATGCTCTCGTGCAAGATCATATTTCCAATGGCTCGTGCGACACTTGTTTTACCATTCCCAGGTGGTCCATAGAGAAAAATGGATGTTCCGGAGTTAACCGCAGGACCAATACGCTGATAGGTTGGTTCATCGAGAACCAGATGTGAAAGGCCCTGGTGAATTGAACGATTTGTTACAGTAGGCCGACCTTGAGCCTGGCGTAGAACTAACTCGTTATATACCTGGATTGGAACAGGCGCTGGTCCTGCATATTGGCTTCTTTCCAATGCTTCACGAGCCCGTTCACTACCTGCACCAGTGATTGCGTACAAATATGCTCCTTCACCTAACCCCATTTGTGAGGTCTTTACTTCAACAAATTTATCGCGTTTAGCTGATTCTAAGAGCTGGTCGACAATTCCGGTGAACGGCAACGCCATTTCTTCTGCAACTTTAAAGCCAGTGAGATATCCCTGGAAGTATAAGATTTTTAAGGCGAGATCCTGAAGCCAAAGGGCTGACAAACCAGTATCTTCAACTTTTTGAAGAATGGGAGGGGTAAACACACCGCTTCCAGTTCCAATAATTGGTCTTCCACGTGTAGCTGCATCCATTGATATACCTCCTGTTTAAATCGGCATAAAACATGAACCTTAAATGATTATAGCATGGCAAGCAATATTTATCGGAATCACCTAATGCAATTATAGGATAAAATTAAGTTGAGGATAAAAACTTTGATGAAATTATCTGTGATTATTCCTGTATATAACGAGGCAAAAACCATTAGCGAGTTAATTCACCGAGTGATGGCGACAGGTTTGGCTGATGAAATCCTGGTAGTTGATGATGGATCTACGGATGGTACCCGAGAGATTTTAACCAAACTTGTGGGTAGTGGTACTGTGAAAGCCATTTATCATGATTCAAATCAAGGCAAAGGTAAAGCTGTACGCACCGGGTTTCAGAATGCCAGTGGTGATTTGTTTATCATTCAAGATGCCGATCTTGAATATGACCCACGGGAATATCCAATTTTATTGCGCCCAATACAGGAGGGAATTGCCGATGTTGTGTACGGATCGAGATTTCTTGGTGCAGGTCGCAGACCGGCATTGTTTTGGAATATGATTGCCAATAAGATCCTGACGCTGGTCACAAATATCCTTTACAACAATATCCTTACCGACATGGAAACGGGATATAAACTTTTCCGTCGAGAGGTCGTGGAAAACATGACATTACATGCGCATGGCTTTGAGTTTGAACCGGAGTTTACCGCTAAAATTCTTAAAAGCAAGGTTCGCATTTACGAAGTTCCAATAACATTTAATCCACGTGATTACTCGGAGGGAAAAAAGATTAAGATGAAGGATGCCTTTATCGCCATGTGGACATTATTTAAATATCGAATTGTAGACTGAGTTTTGGAGAATCCTACTTAATGGATGGTCTGATATCTCTAACATTTAACTGTAGAGACACTTGACCATTAAACTCATTGAGTTCAAATGTATACATGAGGTCGACATATGGGGGTAGCTGAGCAATCCAATGACCTTGACGAAAAGCAATTGCATCGTAGGTAATATTCCCATCGGTAACTGATAATTTCAAATGCGAACCATCGCTGCCAATTGCTCTTTGGCGGGTTACCTTTAACCCACTGGACATGAATATAGGTGCGGGATTACCCATGCCAGTTGGCTGTAACCATTCAAGATATTTCAGCAATTCGGGTTTCAGTTCAGAGAGAGGAAGCTCTGTCTCCGCAAAGATTTTTGGTCGCAAGTCCTTATCCATAAGTTGTTGTGCGGCGATCTTCCGCATTTTTTCGATCAAAATGGGAAGGAGTTCGTTTTTAACAGTAAACCCTGCTGCAGCAGCATGACCTCCATGATGCTCAAGTAAATCTTTACATTGGTCCAATGCTTGAGTGATATGGAATTCTGGGATGCTTCTGCAGGAAGCACGGGTGTATTTGTCTCCGGTATTGGCGATGATCGATGGGCGATAATATTGTTCAGTTAGCCTGGATGCGGCAAGCCCGACTACACCAGGATTGAACGCCGGATCTGCTGCAAAAAGGAGAAGGGGGATTTGGTCATCCGCCTGGATCATTAATTCCGCCTTTGCCTGGATCTCGCGCGTGATCTTTTGGCGATCGCGGTTTTGGATCTCCAACCATTGTGCAAGCTGACCTACTTCTCTAATATCTTGAGAAGTAAGCAGTTGAAAAGAAGCCAAGGCAGACTCCAACCTGCCAGACGCATTCAATCTTGGAGCCAGGGCAAAGCTGATATCGGTTGTGGAAATCCGGGATGCAGTCAACCCTGAAACCCCGATCAATGCCATTAATCCCTGTCGGTGAGGTTTGCGAATGAATTCCATACCGGCGCGAATGAGTGAACGATTTTCGCCAGTGATCGGAACCAGGTCCGCGACCGTGCCAAGGGCGACCAGATCCAGGTACTCTCGAGGGTCGATTGGATTTTCCTGAGATTGGAAAAGGAGTTCGATGAGTTTATAAGCCAATCCAACACCAGCAAGGTTTTTATCCGGGTAACTATCCCCGGGTTGCTTTGGATTTATTATTGCAAAAGCTGGAGGAAGATTTTCAAGCGGATAATGATGATCCGTAATAATTAAATCCATCCCAACTGAACTGGAAAAGTCAGCCTCATCCCAGGATCGGATACCGCAATCAACCGTTATGATTAAATTTGTTCCTTGCTCATGGAGCGTGTGTAATGCTTCCAGATTCAGTCCATATCCCTCATCAAACCGGTTCGGAATATATTCTCTGACCTCAGCTCCTAAGGATTTTAAAGCCAAATATAGTAAGGCTGTGGCAGTCACTCCGTCTGCATCATAATCACCATAGACCACAATATTCTGACTATTTTGTATAGCGAAATTGATCCGACCTACGGCTTTAGGTAGATCGAGTAAAACATTCGGATCAGATCCAGAAGGAAGTTGCGCTTCCAGGAACGCTTGTGCCTGTTCATGGGTTCGATACCCGCGATTACATAATATTTGACGAAGTATAGGCGGATAACCACTCAATGCTTGAACAACTTCAGGAGGAGGGGGTGGTGCCACCTCCCAACGTTTTGTGATTATTGGCATGGTGAAGGAGCATCCAATGTTTGGGCAAGAACTAAGCCACCCATCAATCCAACCTCATCCCCCAAAGTGCATGTGGTAAGAGTCAACCCTTCCAGATATTTGGGCGAAATGACATGCTCGATCATCGCTTCTCTAATTGGGCAAAAGATTGCCTCACCACACTGGGATACACCCCCTCCGATGATAACGATGCTAGGATTAAATACATGCAGCATATCCGCAATTGCGATTCCCAGGTATGTGCCGGCTCGAGCCAATGCATCCTGGGATAATTTATCCCCATTGTTAGCTGCTATGGATACATCTTTTGCGGTAATTTGCTTATTATCAGGTAATGAAGACTTAACACCGGACTTTAATTCTTGTTCTACCCAACGAGCAATCGCTGGTCCTGATGTGACAGCCTCCAGATGACCTCGTTTACCACATCCACAGAGAGGTCCATCAGGAACCACGGTGATATGACCAAGCTCTGCAGCAAGTCCATGATAACCAAGCAATAATTGGTCGTTAATAATAACCCCAGCTCCGATGCCTGTACTAACGGTAATATAAACCAGGTGGTGATGACCAATCCCTGCGCCATAGCGCCATTCGCCAAGAGCTGCCAGGTTAGCGTCATTACCTATCGCAACTGGAATATTGAAATGATCCTGGATCAACTTTTTAAGCGGTAGATTTGTCCAACCAGGGATATTGGGCGCTTCATAAATAATCCCTTCATAGGGTTCACATGGACCGGGGGCAGCAACAGCAATTGCTGCAATTTCCTCATTGACAGGAATGATCGATTCTATCAATTTGATCAATCGCTCGTGGGGTGATTCTTGCCCTTGGGTAAGAATCCTTTTTATCATGGTTGGTTTATGGCTTTGGGTTGGGAAACGTGCCACGCGGATATGTGTACCCCCAACGTCAGCAACGATGTAGTTTCCAACCATGCAGCAAAGTATAGCATAATTTATTGTTGACGAGATATCTAAAGACTGCTATCATCTACGTTTGGAATGGGTAAGAATAATAGTCCACGATCTAGGATATCGTGGAAACAATTTTCAAATCGGCTACGATGGCTTGTTCCTGGCATAGGGATCAAGCGTTGGATCTTATTAATATTATTGGGCACCACCCTATTGGGTGTTGGCTTAGCGATAATCTTACTGGAAGTATATCGAACCGCGACTGCTCCCTGGTGGCTGCCGGTTTTATCATACGCATCATTGCGAATCCTAAGCCGCCCTCTTCGATTTTTGATCTTTGGTGGGATCGGTGCAGGATTAATACTAACTGGAATATGGGGCATTTATCGATCGCTTTTAGCACCATATCGCCGGGCTGGAAAAACGGTTATAGATGACCTTGCAGAGCATCGGAAAAGAGATCGTGGTCCACGAATTGTTTCCATTGGGGGTGGGCATGGACTTTCAACCCTTTTACGTGGATTAAAAATCTATAGCTATAATATTACGGCGGTTGTGACTGTCGCTGACGATGGAGGCTCATCAGGTCGGTTGCGCAGGTCGCAAGGAATTCCGCCTCCTGGTGATATTCGTAATTGTTTAGCAGCCTTATCAAACGATGAAGCGTTAATGACCCAGCTATTCCAATACCGGTTTTCAGAAGGAAATCCAGAGCTGGACGGGCATCCATTTGGTAACTTATTCATCAGTGCGCTTTCAGAGATCACAGGCAGTTTTGAAGAAGCCGTTGTTGAATCGGGTAAAGTCCTGGCAGTTCAAGGAAGGGTTCTTCCAGCAACTTTACATGATGTACGCTTACTTGCAGATATTCAGCTGCCCCAAAGTAATGGTGAAGTAAGAATAGAAGGCGAGAGCATCATCCCTAAATTCCCGGGAGATATTCAAAGAGTTTGGCTAGAGCCCAGCAATCCGGCTGCATACCCACTCGTTATCCAAGCTATCCTGGCATCAGATTTAATCGTGATCGGACCAGGCAGCTTGTTTACAAGCATTCTGCCTAATTTACTCGTTCCTGATATCGTGGCAGCAATTAGGGCAAGTCGGGCGTTAAAACTATACATATGCAATGTGGCAACTCAATTGGGTGAAACTGAAGGTTATAGCTGTGAACAGCATATCAAGGTTATCGCAGAACATGTCGGTGAATCTATTTTTGATATCGTAGTCGTAAATAATCAATTTGAAGGAGAATTATCCCCAGGAATTGAATGGGTGAGGACAATTCCAGGAAAAGAGAGTGAATATCCCATTTATAGCGCAGATTTAATAGATAATATCCAGCCTTGGAGGCATGATTCGACAAAACTCGCCAAGGTAATCATGGATTTATATCAAGAACGAACAGGTCCTCTGGTAGAATAATCAATTGAAACATTCTAATTTTTCAACCACAGTAGTTAGACAAGAATTTTGTCCTACTGAATATAATCTTGTACGGAGGTAAAAATGTCAGTAAAAGTAGGTATTAATGGATTTGGAAGAATAGGACGACAGGTATTAAAAGCGATACGGGATTACTATCCTAATGACTTGGAAGTAGTAGCCTTTAATGATATCGGTGACCTGCCAACCATGGCACATTTGCTGAAGTATGATAGCAATTATGGCCGATTCGATGGTACTGTCGAGATTAAAGATGGTGCTTTATTCGTAGATGGGAAGGAAGTGAAAGTATACAAGGAAACCGACCCATCCAACATCCCGTGGGCCTCACTTGGAGTGGAAATCGTCGTTGAAAGTACGGGATTGTTTACCATTAAGAGTGATGGCGTTAACAAAAAAGGCAAACTCGTGAAAGGAGCCGAGAATCACATCACCAAAGGCGGTGCAAAAAAGGTCATCATTTCATCACCTGCTGAAGGAGAGGATTTAACGGTGGTCTTAGGTGTGAATGAGAAGATGTATGATCCCAAGATTCATCATGTTCTCTCGAACGCCTCCTGTACTACGAATGGTCTTGCCCCTGCAGTGAAAGTCGTTCATGATAAGTATAAGATTGTAAAGGGTTTCATGACCACGATTCACGCATATACAAATGACCAGAAAATCCTCGATCTTCCGCACAGTGATTTACGTCGCGCCCGTGCGGCAGCCATGAGCATAATTCCTACAACGACAGGTGCTGCTAAGGCGATCAGCCTGGTGATCCCGGATCTTAAAGGAAAGATGGACGGTTATGCCTTGCGCGTTCCCATATCCACGGTATCGGTGATTGATTTAACAGTTGAATTGGAAGTCAGTACAACAACCGATGAGCTACGCCAATCATTCCGTGATGCTGCTGCCGGCCCATTAAAAGGGATTTTACAAGCAGTTGACGAACCCCTTGTGAGTATCGATTTCAAGGGAGACCCACATAGCTCTTCTGTGGATTTGCCATTTACAATGGTATTAGGTAAGGAAAAGAATAATTTCGCCAAGATTGTAGCCTGGTATGACAACGAATGGGGTTATTCCGTCCGCACGGCAGATCTGGCTGCTTTACTGGCGAAGTCTCTATAAAAAACAATTGAATGCGGATATGTCTCAGCATATCCGCATTCTTACCATGATATTTTGGAGTGACTATGTTCAATAAGAAATCCGTTACAGATATTGATGTGAAGGGAAAAAGAGTCCTGGTGCGCGTGGACTATAACGTCCCAATCAAGGATGACAAGATTACTGATGATACCCGAATTGTTGCAGCTATGCCGACCTTAGAGTATCTGTTGGAACATGGTGCTGCGGTGATCCTATTTTCCCATCTTGGTCGCCCGAAGGGTGGACCAGATCCGAAATATTCACTGAAACCCGTTGCAGCCCATCTTAGTGGATTGTTAGGAAAACCAGTTGCATTTGCTAACGATTGTGTGGGACCTGTAGCTGAAGCTGCATCCAAGGCACTTAAACCTGGTGAAGTTCTTGTTCTGGAAAATACCCGCTTCCATCCGGAAGAGGAAAAAAATAATCCGGAGCTGGCTAAGAAAATGGCATCACTGGCAGATATCTATGTAAATGATGCCTTTGGTTCTGCCCATCGTGCACATGCTTCGACTGAAGGTGTTGCCCACTTTCTACCTGCAGTAGCAGGTTTTTTAATGGAAAAGGAAATTCAATATCTTGGGCAAGCGATCGCCAATCCAAAACTTCCATTTGTTGCAATTCTGGGTGGGGCAAAAATAAGTGACAAGATCGGAGTTATCCGAAATTTGCTTATCAAAGCCGATCAAGTCTTAATCGGGGGAGGGATGGCAAACACATTTTTTAAAGCCCAGGGTTATAAAGTGGGAGATTCTTTATATGAAGAAGAGGCTCTGGAGACAGCACACCAGTTACTCCAGTCAGGCACGTCTCGTCTGCACCTGCCGATTGATGTGGTGATTGGTGATCGGTTTGACGCTGAAGCAGAAAAGAAGGTTATGGGGTTAGGTAATGTGCCGGATGGCTGGCGTATCCTTGACATTGGTCCCGAAACTGTTGCTAGCTTTGGTAAAACAATCGCTGGCGCTGGAACAATTGTTTGGAATGGTCCAATGGGCGTTTTTGAGTTTCCACGCTTCGCTGAGGGAACGTTCGGGATTGCAAAGGCGGTTGCTGCCAGTCAGGCAGTATCGATCATTGGAGGCGGTGATTCGGTGGCAGCGATCAATCAAGCAGGATTAGCGAATGAAATCACCCACATATCCACCGGAGGTGGTGCTTCGCTAGAAATGCTGGAAGGTCTTGACCTACCCGGGCTGGTGGCTTTACAAGATAAATAACGAAATATTAACTGCATCTCCCCAAGACGAAGGTTTATTTGAGGAGATGCAGTTCTATCAATTGATCTTCTCCCAAGGGCTCAAATAAGTAATTAAGTATATTTATCAAAATAATTTGGTTGGTTATTCCAAGTATTTTTATATATATTTCAATTTATCGATCGACTAAAATAATCAAGATCTGCTCATGGCATAACCATATTTAGAGTGATAAAAGAGGTGTGTATGCGTCGTCCATTGGTTGCTGGAAATTGGAAAATGTTCAAGACCGTATCAGAAGCACGGATGTTAATGACGGAATTATTATCCGGTTTGACTGAGGTTGAAGGCGTTGATATCGTTATCTGTCCACCCTATACTTCAATTCTACCGGTAGCTGCGATATTGGAAGGAACAAGCATTGGCATTGGTGCTCAGAATATGCACTGGGAAGAATCAGGGGCTTTTACGGGTGAGGTTTCACCAACCATGCTGGCGGAATATTGTAAATATGTGATTATCGGTCATTCCGAACGCCGGTTATACTTTGGAGAAACGGATCAAAATGTGAACCTGAAAGTTAAATCTGCGTTGAACCATGGGCTGATACCCATTTTTTGTGTTGGCGAGACGTTATCAGAGAACGAAGCAGGAATCACCCAGGAAGTTGTAACCCGCCAGCTAAAGGCAGGATTGGAGGGTATCGAGTTCAACTTTAATTCCTTCAGTGATTATCGCTTATGAGCCTGTATGGGCGATAGGAACCGGACGTGCAGCTACCACTGAAGACGCCAATCATGTCATCGCAAACATTATTAGATATATTATTGAGACAAATGTACGGGGAGAACATATCTCAAGAAGTACGGATTTTATATGGAGGCTCAGTGAAAGCAAGTAATGCCGGCGAATTTTTCAAGCAGGGTGATATTGATGGTGCATTAGTTGGAGGTGCCAGTTTAAAACCAACTGAATTCATCCCGATTGTAAAAGCTGCTGCTGGTTAATGGATCAAGCTGGTTTACAGAGTTTGTTGTACCTGATATTGCTTTTGATTCCGCTTGTCTACCTCCCAAGATTCTTACAACGTGAAATTCAATCCATTTTCCTACTCATTACACACCAACCAGACGTATCAACAGTATTATTTTCCTTGTTGTTTTTCCCGGGTATTTTGTTGCACGAGACAAGCCATTATCTGATGGCTCATCTATTAGGCGTTAAAACTGGAAGGTTTTCCCTGATTCCAAAGAAAGTAGGCGACGGGAAGCTTCAACTTGGATATGTAGAGACTGCAACCACGGATTTTTTTAGAGATGCTTTGATCGGTGCAGCCCCATTGCTAGCAGGCGGGTTGTTTGTGGGAGTGATTGGCATAACCCGTTTAGATTTAAATACCCTGTGGGAAAACCTGATTTTTGAACAGGCAACTTCATTTGGTTTGGGATTTAAATCCATCTCAGATCAGCCTGATTTTTGGTTATGGTTTTATCTTGTTTTTACCGTAAGCAGCACGATGATGCCATCCTCATCAGACAGGCAAGCCTGGCTACCACTTATTACTGTGATTATCATCATTTCAGGATTCGTTCTTCTTATCGGAGCAGGACCGTGGGTCTTCTCGAGAATTGAAACAATCATTCAATCAGCAATGGATGCGATTATGATCGTTTTTGGTATCACGATATTTATCCATATTTTGTTGTTGCCGCCTGCATGGCTGGTAAGGAAACTACTTTCACGAATATCGGGGTATCAGGTGGTATGATGATTTATCGATTATTTATTAATAACTCATTTATGTGTATAAATTACCTCAAAAGTTTTGGTATGATTAGGTAATTTATAAAAAAAGCAAGCTTCGATGAGTTCGTATAAGGAGATCTGCGAAATTATGGCATTGCATTGGTACGCATTGCGGAGCAAACCTCGAAAAGAAGATGTCGTGTGGAAACAAGTAAACGAGCGTGGATTTGAGGTGTTTTATCCACGCTTGCGTGTCAATCCGGTAAATCCGAGATCGCGTAAGTACCATCCATATTTTCCAGGTTACCTCTTTATTCGAGCAGATGTTGATGCAGTTGGTTTATCCACTTTCCAATGGCTGCCTCATACAACCGGTTTGGTCAGCTTTGGAGGTGAGCCCTCACCCGTGCCTGATAATCTAATTTATGCAATCCGCCAACGGGTTGAGGAAATCGCAAAAGCTGGCGGTGAGGTTTTTGATGGTTTGCATAAAGGAGATGCAGTACGAATCAACTATGGTCCTTTTGACGGGTATGAAGCGATTTTTGATATTAGACTTCCGGGGACAGAAAGGGTAAGGGTATTACTTCAGTTTTTAAGTAACCGCTATGTTCCAATAGAGCTGGACGCCAGCCATCTGCAAGCAAAAAAGTAAAGGTAGTTATCCTTTTTTGAATCAGATTTCAAGCTGATTGATAATATTAATTGTTGAAACCAAGATTATCCCTTTGACTCATTTGCGAATGATTTTACTTGATGTACAGTTCTAATCCAAAGGTCTTGCGTTATGAAGCCTCAATTTTCTAGTAAAACATTACAGTACTTAATAAACTGACTTTATAATATTCGATTATGTTATCCATATTGATCGTGTGTACAGCAAATATATGTCGATCGCCTATGGCAGAGGCAATCCTTAAGGATTTAGTCTCCAAACGACCCGATGCAGCCGAATGGCACATTGAATCAGCAGGCACATGGGCAGGTAGTGGATACAAGGCTGCAGAATTATCGCAATACGTGATGCAAATGATGGGAATGGACATTGGCACCCACCGATCCCAACCTGTTAGCCAGGACTTAATTAAAAGATTTGATTTGATCCTGACGATGGAGAATAATCACAAAGAGGGAATGATTGCTGAATTTAGAGGGTATGCCGACCGGATCTTCATGCTCAGTGAATTGGTTGGATCAACAATGAATGTTGCAGATCCAATAGGAGGTGAATTGGAAGACTATGTAGATACAGCCAATATCCTCAAACGAATATTAACTGAAGGGCTTGAGCGAATATATCAACTTGCGATTGTTAATAGAGATCGTCATGAGAGTACCAGGTGAGGGTGGAATAACTTGAATAATGATGGAATCACTCTTTCTTTCCTCCAAAAAATGTAAATTGTCACCTCTAAATAGTTTATTATTTATCCGAATACACAGAATGATCAGCATTCAAGTTAATAATCAAAAACTATGCATGTTATACTCCCAGAAACTATTTTTGGTGGATGGGGTTCTCTTATTAAGAACTCCCACCGGTAAAAAGGTTCAGTTTTGGCAAATGATAATGAGAATCTAACCCTTAACCGGGCAATTCAGGGAGATCATGAAGCATTCGGCAAGTTGTATGAAGAATATGTCGAACGGATCTTTAACTATGTCTATTACCGAACTGGGAACCAACACGACGCTGAAGATTTAACTGCCAGGGTATTCTTTAGGGCAATGCGCAGAATACCCCAGTACCAGGAACGAGGCTTACCTGTATCTGCCTGGTTATATCGGATCGCCCACAACCTGGTTGCCAACTGGCATCGTGACCGTGGAAGACGTCCAGAAATATCTTTGGATGAGGGGTTTACTGCGATCCCTCATTCTGAACATCCTGAAGTAACCTTGTTGTATCTAGAGGAACAGGATCATTTATTACGCATAATACGAGATTTACCAGCGGACAGGCAGCAATTGATCATTTTAAAATTTGTTGAGCATATGTCAAATTCTGAAATTGGCCTAATCATGGGTAAAACCGAAGGAGCAGTTAAAAGTCTTTATCATCGGACACTTCTATCCCTACGGGTTGAAATGGATCCGTTATCTACAGAGGAACAGCTTGAACCAAAAGGTAATATGTAATGTTGAGAATTGTCATGGATGGCGCGGGAGATATCCCAGAGGATTGGTTATCAAAATATGATATTCAGGTTATACCGATTAATATTCATTTTAACAACAAGATATTTCTCCAGGGTGTTGATCTGAGCAATGATGATTTTTACCATCTAGTGGAAACAACGGGTATTATTCCCAAGACATCACAACCCACACCGCAACAGTTTGTGGAATTTTATACGCGGATTGCCCAGGCGAGTGATACGATCCTGTCATTGCATGTTACCAGCAAATTGTCCGGTACCTATAACTCTGCGGTATTAGCGGCTAAAGAATTAAAAAATAAACTTAATATTATCCCTTTTGATTCTGGTTCCGGTTCAGCGGCAATTGGTTTCATGTGCAAAGAGATCCGCCAACTTGAAAAATCAGAAGCGACACTACAAGTGATATTAACCCGTTTGAATGTAATCCGTCAAAGTGTGAATATTGTGCTAACCCTGGATACATTGGAATACGCACGGCTCAGCGGTCGGGTTAAGGCTGTCCAGGCTTCTTTAGCGTCTCTTGTAAAAATTAAACCAGTGATCATATTAAAAGATGGAGTACTAGATATGCGGGAAAAAGTACGAACCCGCCAAAGGGCAATTGATCGAGTAATAGAAATTATTCATAGTCGAGTTAATGATCGGCTCGTTAATGTAGCTGTGGTCCATTCACAATCCATTGAAACAGCCAAGGAGTTAATAAAAAAAGTCCGTGAGACCTTTCATGTAAATGAATTAATACTGACTGATTTGTCGATTGGAATTGCTGCTAATTTAGGTCCTGGTACGATCGGAATTGTTGCATACGAAGCGGTATAAATTTAGAATACAGGAATACGATTAACGCTATGGGAAAAAAACGAAAGCAATATCGAAGTGATTTACTCGATATTGAAACCATCTTACAGTCGAGTCTAAAACCTGTTTCCCCCCGTCCTGAATTCATCCAGAACTTACAAAGGGGATTGATGGATTATACATTCCCACAAATCGAATCTTCTGAGCCTGAATTAAAGAAGATAATTCTTTTCGGTATTATCGGACTTACAAGCCTGGTATTTATTCTTTCACTATGGGTGCGGATCATTGTTGTGATCATCAGCACTTTGGGGATGATACAATCTTCAAAACAAAAATAAGGTCGAAAACCTGGAATAAATGCTGTTTTAAGACTATATATTTTCATCCAATAACCTGAGCCATGTCATTATCGTTTTGGCTCAGGTTTTTTTACATGGATCATTCTTCACTACGAATACCTGGTGTTAGATATTGAACCGGCATAAATGGTTTTAATTGTTCAGCTACGTTATCCTTCATTATGTTTCCGGATATGTGCAGCAAGGTGTCACTATAATCAACATCGATTCCCATGCTAGCCAGGCATGGATAATGATGATGATCCATACCTGCCTGGTATTCAGCAATATCGATGGACATCCCAATCAATTTTTGAGAGACATAACGAGCACAACCACACACCGCATCCCGTTTAACTTCAACAGAAATTATTGATCGTCGAAGTTCATCAACCTGGATTAAGGAATTCCGGTTTCCCGAAATACCTGGCAAATTCTGCTATAAGGGGACTATTATGTTCAATACGTTGACGCCTTGTTATCCAATAGTCTGTTTCTGTCAAAGAGCAGAGGGGTTTGGGGGTTGCACAGGCGACATCCATTTTTTCTAACCAGCCTCGTAATTGCCTGGCTAATCCCCTGGGGAGGCTATTTTCATTATCAATGGCAGCTATTACAGCCTTGGCTCCCGTCATTTTTGCCATATCCGGGATCAACTCAGCAACACCTTTATGTTCAGCAAATGAAAGGATCAGGTCCGTCTCAGGTAACTCCTTGGGAAGAAAATCTTCTGGATAGTCAATTACCAATGGGAAGAAAACCGGTGCCCTCCATTGGTTAATGATCCAGTTGGCAGGAGCGAATTGAATGATGTTAGCCAGATGCCTGGTCCCGTAATCGCTATTGATGATGGCAAGGATGCGCATTGTCAATTTTGTATCTCCAACAATAAATTCTTAGCCAACCATTGTGCATCAACGATAAGATCGATATCTTTTGGAAACGTACGATCAGATTCTACTTTTAATAAGAAATGGTTCGCAATTTCCTGGGAATTTTTATCTACATCCTGGTAGAGAGATAAAAACTGACAGGCGCACATAGGCACTATCACTTTTAGATGGATAACCTCGTCGTACTAGATACTCCCCAATGATGATGCCAGCCGCGCGACGGGCACACACACGTGCCATACCCTCATTTCCAGAATTACGGGATGAGAGGGCGTGATCGATTTCGTGTGTAAAGTCAGTTCTCCAGTTTTTTATCGGATGCATAGCAAAATTTTACCATTCCTTGACCATAAATCATTGACTGGATACAATGAGTTAAATGAATAATCAATTAACGTTTATAGAAAATGAGCCGCGATCTTCGTAAGTATGCCAAACAGACTAATATAAGGCTGATCATCGGATTTCTCCTGGTATTATTTGTAATCGGTGATGGCTTGATATACCTGTTTATCGGACAAGGGGCAGCAATTATGGGTTTTATATGCTTAATGGCAGGTCTAGCGCCCATAATTCTGATTATTATTGCATTATGGATTATTGAATGGATCGCCCACCGAAACAACCGGGAATAAACATGGGCGTGCCTGATAATAATGAAGTAATTGCGATTAATAACTTAGTCATGCGGATTCAAAAGCCGCTTGGAAAAGGCCCTTATCCTGTCTTGTTGATGCTTCATGGATGGACAGGCGATGAAAATTCAATGTGGATTTTCTCTCCCCGTTTGCTCAAGAATGCCATATTGATCGCCCCAAGAGGTATTTATAAAACCATAAGCTCAGGTTATAGCTGGCATGCTGATATTACGATGCAATGGCCACAGGCTGGTGACTTTTCAACCAGTGTGGAAGAGTTGGTGAAGGCTATTTCCACAATTCGTATTCCAGAAGCGAATATCTCGGAGCTTCATGTTATTGGTTTTAGCCAAGGTGCAGCTTTAGGGTACATGATGGCTATTATGAATCCTATGAAGATAACAACTTTGGTTGGTCTTTCTGGTTTTCTCCCAGATGGAGTTTCTATTTTGTTGAAGCCTGACCATCTCAAAGGACTACCTGTATTTATTGCCCATGGAGCAGAGGATGATATTGTTCCGATCGAGCGGGCAAGGAAGAGTGTCGGTATTTTGCAGGATGCAGGCGCGGATGTGGTGTATTGTGAAGATCAGGTTGGTCATAAATTAAGTACAAAATGCTTCCGTGGATTGGAAGCATTTTATCAGAAAGTAAATTGTTGAATATCTCTATAGAATGTTATAGTATCTTGCTCATCATGCCTGCAACAGCCTGATAAACTGGAGACTCATTTCCCAGATCAACCAGGGGTTTCCCGGTGAATTCATATCTGCTTAACTCAACATCTGCAGTCACTGTTCCTAGAAGAGGTATGCCTAATTTTTCTATTTCTGATCGAAGTGCAGCTGGTAGTTCTCCTGGTAAACGATTGATAATCAGATAGGCGTTTTCGATACAGATATCCATCTCATTTCGGAAAGAAGAAATCCGTTCTGCGGCTACAATCCCTCGCTGGGTCGGGTCGCTAACGATCAATAAGTGCTGTACATCACGTGTGGTCCTTCGGCTTAGATGTTCCATTCCTGCCTCGTTATCAATCACGATGTACCTATAATTCTTACTGATAGAATCAATCACCTCACGCAGGTTGTGATTGACAGCGCAATAGCAACCGGTTCCTTCGGAACGTCCCATGGCGATTAGATCGAATGCCTCCCCCTCAGACAGTGAGGATCTAATCTTATGATCCAGGTAATCATGCTTGGAAATACCACCAGGCAGTGATCCCATGGCGGCACCTCCAATTAAGAGTGAACTTTTCACCTGTGCAAGCATATCCTCACGGATGTCACCCACAGTCCAATCCAAATCCAGGCCAAGAACCATATTTAAATTGCTGCTTGGATCGGCGTCAATTGCAAGGACAGGACCGGGTCTATTTTGAACCAGGTATTTGATCACCATAGCTGAAATGGTGGTCTTACCAACTCCACCTTTACCAGCAAGGGCAATGGTTATTGTCATTCCGTTGTACCTTTCATAAGCTGGTCATCCAATGTTTGGGCCATGGATTGTGCAGACTGGCGTAAAGCTGGAACATGGTCGTAAACCGGAATGCCAAGACGATCTGCTTCCTGAACACCCAGGTCTGCGGGCATGAAACCTAACAAGGGTAATCCGGGTGTCTCGTTTTCAAGAAACGCTTTCTCATCCTCATTGCGTACTTTGTTACCCACCAACCAACACTGGGTAAGACCGATGTCATTCGCCAGCTGCTTAATCTGGCTGGCCGTTCCAAGGCTTCTGCGTGTGGGTTCTACAACAATGAGCATAGCATCCACAAAATCCACAGTCGCTCTACCGAGGTGCTCTACCCCAGCATACATGTCCAGGATCAATACCTCATCTTTGCGGAAGAGTAAATGTGTGAAAAGTGTTTTTAACATGGCAGCTTCCGGGCAGATACACCCTGATCCTCCCAATTCCACGGATCCCATTTCAAGCAACCTGACGCCTTTATAGACGACGCTGAAACGTTCGGGGATGTCATCAACACGTGGGTTTAGGGTAAAAAAGCCACCAATGGTTCCGGGTTTGGCTCCAGTACGTTCCTCGATCAGTGCGTCCATCTCCGCAATGGGATGAAGTTGGGAACGTAATGCATCGGGGAAGCCCAAGGCACCAGCTAAACAAGGCGATGGATCAGCATCTGCTGCAAGTACCTGACGACCTAAATCTGCATACACCTGGGCTAACAATGCTGCCAGGGTTGTTTTTCCAACGCCACCTTTTCCGCTTATTGCGAGTTTCATAAAATCACCATATTTCCTTGAAGTGGAGCGAATTATAATCTATCCGTAGGATCACCAGTAGAAACTAAACCACGCCGAATTGCTTCTTCCCTTAAGACAAGCAGAATTTTCTCCAAATCTAACTCACGAACACAGGCATCATGAGCACAACGGAGCACTTCATCTGACCAAAGGGTTCTGGAGGTTAATACTTCTTCGTCATTCATAATTACGAGCTAAATCAAACTATCCAGGGGAATATCCTGGTCATGGCTGTATTCACCACCGCATAGCTGACAACCACGGCAGCGGCTTATATCTTGCCCCGTTTTAGTAAGAATCAACCTGCGTAATGTCATGAAGAAAAATTACCGATAAATATGAATACACTCGTAAAAAAACAGGTTATTGTTTTGGTGGAGAGGCAACCGGTGGAGTGAAGTCGGGAGGTAAAATACCTGCTTCAGTAACGATACGAGGAACAATTTCTTCCCAACCTACTGCCATCAGATGAATGCCATTGACACCTTTCTTATGTTTAACAGCTTCGATAAGCTCAAGTGCAATTTGAACCCCTTCCTCTTCAGCTTTATCACCTGCAGCTTCCATTCGCTTAACAAGTTTTTCTGGAATGGTTACCCCGGGGACTTCTTCATTCATATACTTGGCTACTTTTAAGCTCTTGAGTGGGGTAATGCCAATTAGAATATAAACTTTATCCAAAATTCCACGTTTTTCCAGCGCTTCTAACCAATCGTCCAATCGGTCAGGATCATAAACCAGGTTGGTCTGGAAGAACTGTGCACCTGCATTGACCTTCTTGTGTTCACGGATTGCCTGGATACGTGGATTCGATGCATATGGAGAACCAGCAGCACCCAAGAAGTATTTTGGTGGGAATTTGATTGCACGGCCATCCATATAGATTGCCTCATCCCGCATACGTCGTAGGATCCAGAGCATATGGATTGAGTCCATATCGAGGATATCCATTTTTCCTTTTGGGATGCTGGACATATTCATGCTGTCACCCGATAGGCATAGTATATTTCTCACACCCAGTGCATTTGATCCCAATACTTCTGCCTGTAAACCAATACGTGTCCGATCACGCGCAGCAATCTGCATGACGGGCTCAGCACCGGCTTGAACGGTCAGCGCACTGCAAGCCCAGGAAGACATACGCGGTGAGGCTGATGGACAATCCGTGAAGTTGATTGCCGCTGAATATGGTTTAACAAGCTCAATATTTTTCAAGAGTTTGTTGGTAGCAACTGTCATCGGTGGGGCAACTTCGGAAGTAACAACGAATTCGCCGGCTTTCAAGCGTCGCTCAAGGTTAGAAACTGGTTCAGTATATGCAGGTGCGTGAAATTCAGCATCACCATTCCACCATTCCGGTTGTCGAATCGGGCGAAAAACCGAGCTCCATGCAACTTTGCGCTTCTCACCACCAGCATATCACCCCGCCAAAAAAGATTTTGCACCCACTTTTTTAACTTGATGGTAAACATCAGCCCAGGTCTCGCCACCTGTTTTATCCCAATCCAAGGGTGGCAGCACTTCCATCAGCATCTCCTGCCGACCCATTTTAAAGGCGCGATCATATATTTTATACCAAACACACGGGCGGGTCTTGTCGACGTAACAATATTCAGTGGTTGAACCACCGCATGGACCATTTCTTTCACCTTTGGGACATTCCATCGGGCAAATAAATGCAGTCTCCTGAAGCAAACAATTCCCACACATCCGGCATCCGAACAGCGGTCCTTTTATCACTCTTTCGACCGACTCCAATACCCGTGTGCCATAAGGTTCTCTTTTAAATGGATGGTAAGGTGGCTGCCATCTTCTAGCAGGGGTAAATCCAGGCATATTTGTCCTCCAATGCGAAAAAAATATAATTAATGGGGAGTGTAACCATTACCACTCCCCTATTGAAATCTAAATTATAGTAACGGTAGAAGATATTCGTAAGCGCTCAATGTCGCTTTTGCACCTTCACCAACTGCCACCAAGACCTGTTCAGCATAAGTGTTCGTCACATCACCAGCAGCATAGATACCGGGTACACTGGTATGGTTTCCACAATCAATGATGATTCTCTTCTGTTCATCTACCGCAACAAAATCGGATACAATCTGAGAATTCGGAACCAAAGCCATCTCAACGAAGGTACCATCGGCCTTCAGTTCCTTTGTTTTGCCTTGTTTATCTTTCACGATCAGGCTTGTGGCATAATCGTCACCTTTTACTTCGATGACCTGATGGCCTTCCAATATTGTGACATTGGGAGAGACCTTCAATTTTTCATTAACATTGGTCACCCTAAGTTTATCTGAGGGGCAGACCAGGGTGACATGCTTGGCAACCGTGGCAAGTTCAGCGGTTGATCTCTGGGCGAGGTCACCATCACCGATGACGACTGTTTCCTTATCAATAAATAATGGTGCATAGCTCAGAGCAGAATAGCACAGGCCGCGCATGATGAACTCTTTTTCACCCGGTACGTTCAATAGTTGCTGGCGTGTCCCGGTTGCAATGATCACAGCCTTGGTTTCCAGGTCACCACCCCCACGAGTTTTTACGATAAATCCTTTTTCCTTGCGAATAATCTTATCCGCAGGTTCCATATGCCTGGCAAATTCCAGGTACTCTAGCTCACTTTTGAATTTATTAACGATTTCCAGACCTTTGATAACCTGGTAATCTTCCACCCAAGGTAGGGCGAGGCGGAAATTTGTTTTACCACCTAAGTCCTTTGTGATCAGCAGGACGTTCAAGCGCTTACGGATGGCATAGATCGTTGCAGTCAAGCCCGCTGGTCCACCACCGACGACAATTAAATCATACATAGTTCACCTCGTTGATATCCTCTCTTTTTATACCGGGGCTTCGCCAATGAAGCCATCTTTCATCATCATTTGGGTCAGATTTCGTGAACGTCCGATGATGTCAGTTGCATTCTTGAATTCCTCGTCGTAGGTCATCTGTATGCGTGCCAGCCCCTGTTCCTGGGCTTTGACAGCTACAGCAGCAGCCTCACGAGGGAATACTTCCCAGTCATCCATGGTGGGTAAAATGTGCTCATTGGTGAGAGCTGACCCGACATGATCTGCCAAGGCTTTTGCCGCAGCAAAGCACATTTCATCTGTGATGGTGCGGGCGCGTACATCCAGGGTTCCCCGAAAAATCCCCGGGAAGCCGAGTGAGTTGTTGACCTGGTTATCAAAGTCAGAGCGACCCGTTGCGACTACAGCTGCACCGGCTGCCTTGGCTTCCCATGGCCATATTTCTGGGACGGGATTTGCACAAGCAAATAAAACTGCATCTTTGGCCATCGTTTCGATCCATTCAGGCAGGATCACACCTGGACCGGAGCGGGAAAGGGCAACAACCACATCTGCACCCTTGATGGCATCAGGTATATCACCTTCGCGATTTTCCTGGTTGGTTATCTGGCATAATTTCCATTTATCCACATATTCGGCTTTCCGCATTTCAAGGTCCTTGCGATGCTTACCAAGGATGCCCTTGCTGTCCACCATCAAGCAATTGGCTGGGACCACCCCCCAGCTGAAAATCAAGCGTGAGATTGCCACATTTGAGGCACCAACACCAATGAATGTGACCTTAACTTTTTCCTTATCCTTGCCGACCACTTTGAGGGCATTGATCAAGCCTGCAAGGGTAACGGTAGCGGTCCCCTGCTGGTCATCGTGCCAGATAGGGATTTCTGCTTTTTCACGCAGCGTATCCAAAATATAAAAGCATTTCGGGTTGGAGATGTCTTCCAGGTTAACCCCACCGAACCCTGGTTGAAGCATCAAGGTTGTATTGATGATGGCATCCGGGTCTTTGGTATCAAGCATGATGGCAACCCCATCGACACCACCGAGATATTTATAAAGCAGCGCTTTGCCTTCCATGACGGGCAACCCGCCTTGGGTCCAATATCTCCTAAGCCAAGCACACGTGTGCCATCGCTGACGACGATCACGGTGTTCCATTTGTTGGTGTATTCGTATACTTTTTCTGGATCCGCCTCAATTGCCCGGCACGGTGCAGCCACACCCGGGGTGTACCAGATGGCGAAATCATTGAAATCACGCACGCAGCATTTTAGAGCGGTCTCGACTTTACCTTTGTAGAAGGGATGCAGGACCATGGCATCTGCTGCTGGCTTTTTCGCCTTTGCCAGAAGTTCGTCTACATTTAATTGTTTTTGATTGGTCATAATGATTCTCCTATTGTTGCAAATAACCATCAGCATAGATAACTTTATCGAGCAATATTTGGATAGTCTTCCAGATCTCCGCCTGATATGGATCAGTCATATCCACGTCTTCCATCTGTGGCTCTTCCATCGCAGCTATTCGGTCGGCGATCTTCAGATATAAACGTCCAACAGCTGTGCTGGCATCGCGCTGCTCAATGATGCGGATGACCTCATTTTGCTCTTTGTCGAGTGGATCAGCAATCATCATATTCATGCCAACGCCCATTAACATGGCGCAATAAACTCGATTGATCAATGGTCTTCCTTCACGAGGGACGGCATTGGAGACATTCGATAATCCGACTGAGATTGCTGGAGGTGGATCCCATGCGAATTGAAGTGTACGGATAGCTTCAATAAGGTGTGGACAATATTGCTGGCAACCTGAGACCGTCAGCACTAATGGATCAATGATCAGGTTTTCCACCGGGTAATCAATTTCCAGCATGCGTGGGATGAGCTTCTCAACTGCAATATTGACGCGCTCATCCGCCGTCACTGGAACTCCGCTGGTTGACATGGTTAGGGCAATCAAACGGGCGTTATACTGCTTTGCCAACAAAGGAACTTTTTCCAATCGTTCTGGTTCATCAGAAACGGAGTTAATGATGGGCTGGGCTTTGGTGACGGTCTTCAGGGCTGCTTCAACCCCCAGGATATTGGTCGTATCGATCGAAAGGGGCACATCCACGACCGCTTCTACGGTCTTGATGATCCAGGGGAACATATCCATCCAATCGGCTTTGCGTATACCCAAATTTAAATCTAACGCTTGCGCCCCTGCCTCCACTTGTTGGACAGCAAGCTCCTGAAAGAATTTTGCATCTTTTACTTTGATGGCTTCTTTCACCTTATCTGAAAGAATGTGGATATTTTCTCCAATTATGTACATATGACCTCCTTAGACTTTTGAAATTTAGGTTTTATTTTCAACTGCTGCTGCAACGCTCGGAAAACTGGATAAATTTGTATGTGGCAGGAACATTGCCGACATAAAGGCATCATAAAAAGTGTTATCAGCCGATAGTTCAATATAAGTCATTTGTGAAGCAATGTCTCGAATCCGATCACGGTTCCGCCAGTCTAATAATGCCAGGTAAGCGCCTTGAACCGAAGTATTTCCCAAGAATTTAAAACGCTCCCAGGGCATATCGGGGAGCAGCCCGATTTGGACTGCTTTCTCTACATTTATATATTTACCAAATGAACCACCGATGATGATTTGTTCTACCATTTCCAGGGGCACACCCACACTTTGGGCTAATACCGTAAAACCCGCATAAATCGCGGCTTTGGCACGTTTCAGATTATCGATGTCAACATTATTAACGGCGATATCCTGACCACTTTCGGTTTCTCTACCCCAGGAAACAACATATTCAGGACCATGCTCTCCATTTCGGATGCGGGGATTGACATCAGCCAGATCCAGGTTGATCATTCCGCCTTTATCAACCACGCCGGTCAGGAACATTTCGGCGAGCAGAGAAATTAATCCACTTCCGCATATTCCCCGCGGTTTGCTTTTCCCAATTACCCGATAGGAAGGCTCGTATGGGTGAGTAGAATTCTCGCCTGAAATCCAACATTCTTCGATCGCCCCTTTGGTTGCCCGCATGCCGTAAAGAACGCCAGCGCCTTCAAATGCAGGTCCAGCAGAGCAGGCACAGGTGACCAACCACTCACGGCTTCCGAGAACAGTCTCACCATTCGTTCCCACATCCAGGAATAAGGTCAGTTTCTCAGTTTCATCCATCTTACAAGCCAGGACACCAGAGCTGATGTCTGCTCCGACATAACTTGCCACACCAGGTAAGCAATCGATTGTTGCTTCAGAATTTATTGCTAAACCGATTATGCCAGCCGTTAAGATAGGGGGTTGATTAACTGCGGTAATGAAGGGTGATAATCGAATGCTGGAGGCCGGGATTCCTAAGAACAGGTGGGTCATGGTGCTATTACCCGCAACTGTGGCTTTTACGATCGAATTTGGTTTTGTCTTAACCTTTTTACATAGCTGCACAATCAGCTGATTAATCGTGTCAAGCACTCGATTCTGTAATTCTTCACGCCCACCGTTCTTACTGGAAAAAATAATGCGAGATATTACATCTTCACCCCGGCTGATCTGTCCATTATATTCTGAGGCTTGTGCTTCAACCTTTCCTGTAATCATATCCACAAGCCAGACAGTGACGGTTGTCGTGCCGATATCTATGGCAAGGCCATACAATGGGTCCTCTTCGGGTACGATGTCAGCAATCAGTGTCACCAGTCTTTCATCTGACCTGTGTCCATCAAGCTCAACATGCGCATCAGTAATAGCGGTCACCTGCCAATTACCTTCCCGCAGAATGCTACCAATTTGCTGTAAGAGATTCAGCGATATCTGGATATTTTCAATGCCAGTTTTCTGGCGCAAAGCGGTGCTTAATCGACCCCAGTCATCGGTCTGGTCATCCATGCGAGGTTGTGAGAGCCTGAGGCTGAAACGACGGATTGTTTGTGAGAATAAGAAATCATAATCCGGTGGAATTGATACTTCGATCGCAGTCCGGTCGGTGGTCAGCCGTCTTTCGATTTTTTCCTGGGGTGGTACAGTAACCGATATATCACTTTCGATAACGGACTGGCAAGCCAGTGCAAATCCATCGGCAACATCTTCTGGACTTAATCGTAAAGAACTACGCCTACGTACATCACCTTGTAAAACCTGTACGGCACAACGGCCACAACGACCTTGTCCACCACACGGTTGCCCGATATCCACTCCAGCCAGGCGCGCTGCATCACTGAGCAAGGTACCCGTTGGAACGCGCACTGGCTTTTTTGCGGTATCAAAAATCACTGTGTGATCAGTCATGCAGATATAACAGCTACTCTCAATTACCGATCATTTGAATAATGGGTAACACCTAATTTATCTTGATGCTAGAGTGCCTGCTTCATAAATCCAGGTAAATCAACAGCTTCACGGGGACCAACCCGGATTTCCCAATCGGGTAATTCGGCTTCCAATTCACCAGAGAGGACAGCTACATGCCCAGGCAGAACAACCCGTTTTCGAGAAACCTTATCGGCAACATTGAATCCCTTAATGGCTTTGGCAATCCTTTCGGCATCAAATTTACCCGCAGCCCAGGCGGTTAAAACGCTCATTCCTTCCGCATCTGTTACCAATAACCAGGCAGGTAATCCTGATCCTTCTACTTCATTGGCGACGCTAAAATAGGTGATGCTAAAGTTGGTTGTTACCAATACAGGCGATTCAGGTTTAGGAGCATTAATTTCATAGATACCCGGTTGTACCTGGATGGGTTTTTGCGGATCGGTGTAGATGTTTTGCCGCAGGACCAGCAGTGGGTATATCGTGGATGGGTTGAAGTGATCCAGAACGATAAAACCGGCATATTTTGCGATAGCCTGAGCTGCCTGGACGGCTTCCATCCCTGGGTCACTGACATCACCTGGGAAGGTTATCACTGGAAAACCGAGTGCACGGAAGTTCTTCTTTACCGCCAGGCGGCGGATGGTTGTACCGATTGCTAATCCTGATCCGAGATCACGGCCACCGGGATCAATTACAATGTCCTCAATTCCGACTGCCTTGATTTTTTCGGTTAATTCAGCTAATTCTGCCAAAGATCCGGCTACAAGGCCTAAAGCAGATTTACTTTCTTTTGCTAAATTAGCAAATGCTTCCCAATTATTGACATCAGCCCCATAGATCAATGGTGTTTCATCCTTCAATCTATTCAATCCGGCTTTAATTACATTCGCATCGCGGCTCATCAAGATGATTGGACGTTTACTTACCTCACGTACTGCTTGAACTGCAGCACTGAACGCATTTGGGTCCCCAGATGTAGAAGCAACTGCAAAACCATCCACGGTCAGGTCCATACCGACATAATTAACTACATATCCGTTGGCTTCAGCAGCCATTGCCTTTATTGTATCTACAGGTTGATTATCATAGACCCGAATAAATATGCCTGGCTTGTTATAAAAGGTTTTTTCATGCCTAAAGAGGACAACCTCATTACCTGCCTTTGCTTCATAATTACCAGATTTTATCGTTACAAGGCGGATAGGAGGGCGCAGCTGATTCAGCCAGCTGAGTTTTTGCTTCTGGGGTGACATATGGACAGGCAGATAATTCTACTTGTTTAGCTGCCAGTTTCATGGCAAACGCCAGGCAGGTTGGAAATCCACATTCTTTACAATTGGTTTGGGGTAGTAACTTATAGATTTGAATACCAGTCAGAGCCATATTCCATCTCCGTTGTTATTGTCTGATTCTGCTTTCTCAGGATCATGAAAGCGAATATGTAGCAGCCATCAGGTCTGCTACCGCTAACTTAATCCTTCGGACACTTTCTGCATGGCGCAGGACGACTACATCAGCACCTGCTTCAATCAAGGTCATTGCAGTTAAGGTTTCCCAGTTGATAGAACGTTCCAACCAGTCACCCCAAGCTGAAGGTACACCTGTTTCCACTTTTGCTTCCTTTGTTTTCCAGGCTTCATAGCCAGGTGTAACGATCATGGGCAGTTGAGTTATTGCGTCACCTTGTAAGGCAGCCTGTCGTAGACGTTCCATGGCTGAAAAACCGTACTCAATACCATATCCCAATGCGCCAGTGGTCGGATCCATCAAGACCCGATCGAGGGGCATCCCCATATCAGATATGAGGATATTCAATTGCTTTGCAAGGTTTACATCCATTGGAGAACGTGCACTCACCAGGTGACCATTTGCCATGGCAGTAGCTATGATGGTACGATAGTTCTTATCCTCTGCAATGCCCAATACCAATCTTTCTCCCTTGGTTGCTTCAGCAACTGCAACCAACAGGTTATTATCGGCTTCTGCCTGCCCAGGACCGAAAACCATCAGAGGCAGTCCGGTTGCGGCTAAGACATCCTTAACCGTTTTCACCGCAGAGTCTGGACTCAATGGATTGCCAGCCGAATCTGTAAGGCTGAGAGAAAGTTGGATCAGGTCAGCACCAGCAGCTTCTGCAGCTTTCGCCCATTTTACAGGATCATTGACAACATCCCCCCAGGCCTCGAGCAATAAAGCTGACCAATCATCAGGACGGCGGTCCTTGATTTCAACGGCTACCACCGGGCGATTAGGTGCTTTGTTTTCGAAATGTAAGAAGGGAAGATTTTTTTGACCACCCACAACAATGGTAGAACTACGGGTTCCACCATCGGCAACTGTGGCACCAATCGAAACCGTTCGGACTGTGCCAGGCCAATTATCCTTAGGTATATCTATAGGCATATGTCTCACTCCTTTTTTTAAATCAAGTTTGAAGTTAGAACATCGACTCCATGGTCATGGCAGGATGTTCGTGTTCTGTCAACCAGGTTAAAAGCTCATCAACCGTCGTTACCTTACGCTCATCCGCAACCTTTTCAAGTAAATCAGGATCACCTTCGCGCTGTGCAACAATCTTGAACTCATCTGCCATCATTTCTTTTAAGACGCTGCTCATCCAAACCACACGTTTAAAACCACCATCTGCGGTAATGAACTTTGGGCTGGTGAGATAATACTTTCCTACACCCATCACACCCGGTGTTTGCAAGCCACCCCCAGCGATACCTGCCAAGGTGCTAAAGGTCATTCCGGCCGGGGTCATGCTTGGGTCCTCGCGACTGACCACCATTACTCCGTTAGCCTCTGGAATCAACATCACAATACATTCAAAACAACCACAGGCTGTCATCGGATTTTCCATGATTGAATACATGGAGACTTCATTGACTACGCCGTGCGAACCGATAACAGCATATTCATTGGTCCCACTCCAGTAGCCTTTCTTCAGATCAATCATTTTTCCTAGCTTGATGGGTTGGTTTGGTCCAGTCGGATTGATACTAAAGGAAGCCTTGCAATCCAACCAGTTGTATGCGCCACATAAGCCCAGGCGTTCGGGGCTGACCACGCAAACATGGTTGGGGGCAAAGGATTGGCATAAAGTACAGGAATAAAATTCTTCTACTCTATCATCGGTTAAATCTGCCAGGCGTTTATTTCGGTAATCATAGGCAGCCCGTGCTCTATTGAGCCATTCATCAACTTTTACAGGATCGGTATAGATAGTCACCTGCACTTTATCGACGATAGCGCCAAAATCCGCGTGGAAACGGGCATGCAAAATCTTACCAAAGTGTTCGAGGTTAAATCCTTTATCGGCTGCAGCATTTGAGATACGGATCCAAGTAATATCACGCTGACCAATGTGCTGGATGCCTGATGCTCCATTTACAAAATAATGAAACTGGCGTTCAAGCACTGGCTCAAAGTCTTTTTGCATCTGCCGGCCTGCAACCTGGGCAACAATACCCACATCCATGTAGCCTTGTGGAGGAATGTTCGTGAAGTCAGGTCCTACCACTTCCACTTTTCCATCCACTACATTTTCTAGGTCAGCCATCTCGAGGTATTCAAAGCAGCGGGCATTCTTTCCACCGAATTCGACGCGCATATCGTTCCGGCGAACAACTTCACCCTCAAAGGCGGAGCCGTATGGAACCGGAATGGGTACTTCGGTCATCTTTAAGCTTGACACCGCGCACCTCAATGCATTTTTGGACAAGTCTTTCAGCCTTCTCGAGATCATCCTTACCATCAATTTCTTCAAACGGCATACTGACCACATGCTCATAAGTGGTCACTCCGGTGGGTAGGATTTCGGGGATGACGGTATCTGCGATAACTGGGAAGCCATAATTGATTGCTCCCGCAGCAGCTGCATACTTCAGGTCATCGACTTCTCCTAAAGCCAGGACGAAGGCGAAAACACGCTCTCGATTGTAGAGCAGGATTTCGCGTGACTGGCCCATTTTTAGCCCGCCGAAGGTCAGCGCTGAGCGGGTAGCAAAACCGAGTGCATAAATTGCGCTGATGGTATCAGTGCCGAAGGGAACCGTGTAAGTATCGTAGCCTAACTCGACCCCTTCTTCCATCAATTGGTGGATAATGCTTCGACCATTTACGTTACCCGATAAGAAGCACAAGATATTACGGCGTTGTAGTTCTCGAACAATCTTGACCGCAACTTCATTGGATTTGGCTGCACCGACAATGGCTGCAAACCCCGGCATACGACCGTCAACCAATTGAATACCCCAAGCACGCAAGCGAATATCATCAATGGGTCCATTGAGATGCCCAGAGCCATTTTGCTCTCCATATTGGGTTGCACCGGCCAAGGTGATACCGGGCATTAGTTCTGGCTGTAAACCATATATAAATCTGACCACTTCAATTATTTCAGCGGCGAGCAGAGTTGCCATCCCACTGTCGAGGGTTTCCCCAAGGTAGGGAGTCCATTTATGATCGGACGGAGTAGGATGAAGCAAACCACGCGCATGGTCGATTACTTGTTGAAGCTGACCTAGCTTTTCAACCTGTACTCCAGTCATACCACCAATAACCGGAATGTAGTATGCAGTATTTGGGAAAGAGACAGGCGTGTCCGGTCCTTTTTCCATCAATGCTTGATTTAACATTATTTCTGCTTCGGTCACCAGGGCGTTGGCACCCCGGATGGCTCTTGTAGCAATGTATCGTGACATAGGTCCTCCGGATTGTCTATTCCCGCTTAGTCGGCAGCGGTGCCGTAGATTTTCTGCCGGCGCTCAGCGATGGGCAGTTTTTCATATTCGAGCATACGTGCGTCTCCACTGCGACCAAAGCGTGCGGGATCGTATACTGGTAATCCAAGGGCAGCGCGTTTCTTATCAATATGCTCCAAAGTCCTGCGGATCATCTCATCGGTGTCATTTACAAATTCCAGCTTGCCACCATACAGCTTTTCCCAGCCTTCGGTGCTGATGTATTTTAGAACGATGTCACTATCCGAGACGCGATCGGGCATTCCACTGATTGGGCTTGCGCCTCCGAAGATGACGTAAGCACCAGAAGCCACACAATAAGTGGCAATAGCCAGTGCTTTTTCACTCATCCATTCTGGTGCTAAACCGACGGCCGGGATTTGATCAATGTCATCTCCCAAGCCACCTTCCGCAACCATTTGGGTTAGAACAGTAAGAATACGGGTATTATCCACACACGAACCCATATGTAAGACGGGGGGGATACCCACAGTCTCGCAGATTTCCCGTAAACCTGGGCCTACCTTATCCAACCCTGCTTCTCCGAGCAACAATCCCAACTTGGCTGAAGCAATGGCACCACAACCTGTCTCCACAATCAGTACATCTTGTTTGAGCAATTCCTGGGTAACATAGGTGTGGAGGTAATCCTGTTTGCTGCGTGGATTATTGCAGCCGACAATGGCTGCCACACCGCGGATGCGACCTGCCATAATTGCATCGTTTAACGGTCGGAAGGAAGCACGATAGCTGCCACCAAGCATATAGTTGATATATTCATGCGAAAAACCTGGGATAAGATCTTCGCGAAATTGGGGGATATGAATCTTGCCGCGGTTTTTATAGTTGTCGATTGAAGCACGTAAGATTTGTTTGGCAATTGTTAGAGCTTTATGCTCATCAAATTCGATGTGGGTAGCTCCCTTGATCTGAACTTTCGGGGAGGTGGTGATAATCTTCGTGTGGAAGTTGCTGGCTAATGCCACCAGGGATTGCATGATGCATTGCACATCGACAATCATGGCTTCGACTGCGCCTGTCATAATTGCCAATTCCTGGTGTAAAAAATTCCCTGCAGCAGGGATACCCTGGCGCATCAGAAGTTCATTGGCGGTACAGCAAATCCCTGAGAGGTTCACTCCCTTTGCGCCAGCTTGTTTGGCATATTCGATGATTTCAGGATCCTGTGAGGCAGCCACGATCATGTTGCTAAGCGTGGGCTCATGACCATGGACAACAACATTGACCATATCGTCTTTCAACACACCCAGGTTGGCCTGTCCAAGCACAGGTGCTGGGGTGCCAAACAAGATATCGGAAATGTCTGTCGCCATCATACTACCACCCCAACCATCAGCCAGCCCAGTCCGGATGGCATGCTTCAAAATATGAATTGCATCCTGGTCGTCACCGATGTGGGTACGGTGTAATGCTTCAACGACTTCTCGGTCGACCCCGCGTGGGATAACATCCAGTTCACGCCATAATTTCTGGCGTTTGGCAGGTGCCCGTTTGATACAAACAATCTCACCTTTTTGCTGACCAAACTGACTGATATATAAGTCCGCCAGTTCATTAGCGATTTCATTGGGAGAACGACCTTCAATTTTGATCCCATAGATAGCTGCGGTATTGCGTAATTTTGCAACGTCGCGGATCAAATATCCTTCTGTTGCACCATTCGCAACAGCTTTAAGCGTGAATGCCATATCACGCCCATGATCCGAATGGGCAGCTGAACCGGCTGCAATAGCGCGTACCAGATTACGGGCTTGAATGGTATCGATTGTGGCACCACACACCCCAACCTGTCCTTCTTTGGTCAACCGGCATGGTCCCATGCCGCATTGCTTACAGCACATACCCGCTCCACCAATATTGCAGGGAGCCATCTCCTCTGCCCGGCTAAATGCTGTTCCGATACCCAGCTCATCTGCCCGGATAAGCATCTCCTGAGCGGCTGGGTCTGATGTTCTTTCCTCTTGACTTCGTTTACCTTTAAGTACCATCGCTTATTCCTCCACCGGCTTAGAAATTACGCCCATACCAGGGCATGGCCAGAGTGGCCTTCCCAGGTAGGAAACATTTTGTGCAAAGCTAACCACCAGACGGGTTTGTTCATACGCAGCTGAATGGCGAAAATATGGCTTAAGTCCCGCAGCAGCATGATAGGTTGTAACCCCAGCTTCAATGGGGACCGTCCACTCACCCAAATATCCAGCCTCGTCTAATTTCATGGCAATCTCTAAATCATTTATCTTTTCAGGGTCATAGGTCACTTCGACGACTTGAAATGCACTGCTTGCATACACGTCGCTGACACCGGGTAACGCTGATAAGATACGTCTAACTTCTATTACATGGTGATCCCCATAGAGAGAGGGGGTTTCATAGGTTACTTTTTGCATAAATTCCTCCAAAGGCATTGATTTATCAACAGAAATTGATAGATAACAATAATGTTTTGTGTATGAATTCTTCCTCCTGATAATGTTGCATATTTTCTAAATAGAATGCGGTTAAAATTGATCATCCGATGCTCTTAAACGTAGAATTAAGTGAGTTACATCACGTAAATCACCATCGGGTAGCATGAAGTAATCATCAAATACCGTTTTTGGTTCAAAGCCAAGGTTTTGGAAGGAACGGATGATGGGTGTCTGGTCGCTTGGGATTTGAGCTTCAATCATGTATAGATTGTGCCGTTTGGCTAATTCAACCAATCCCTGAAGCAGCCTGCTACCCACACCTCGGTGCCGGAAATCCTTGGGAAGAAATACACGGACCTCCGCCCGGTGGCGGGAAGGTCCCTGGTTGAGATGCAAAGATGCCAGCCCAACAATCCGGCTGCCAAAAACAGCCACCAATGGAAATACCTTGGTGTAATCCAGAGCTTCCACCCATGAATTTATTACCTGGCTATCTCTGATATCATGGCGCATGTATCGCACATCATCCGATGAGACCGGTCCGAATAAATCGATCAATGCCTGGCGATCATCCTGGATCAGTGGACGAATTAAGATCCGTGCCCCATCTTTCAGGGTAAATACCTGCCGGTAGATAAGATCTTCTTTGGTTACCATACCATGCACT